>CAVZCI010000014.1:0-562739 GCA_963773815.1 uncultured Acidobacteriota bacterium | reverse complement strand
GGAGAGCCCGTGCAATGGGGAAGGGCGGCAGTGTGTCAGTCAGGGAGAGGATGTAATGTCCGAAGATGCGCCGGTGAATACCGGCGCCGTGACCTGGCCGAGTGCAGTCTCGGCTTACGTCGCGGTACGGGAGATGCAGACCAAATTGCACCGCTGGGCGGGAGAGATTCCTCCCGCCGGTTCGGTGACCTGTTCAACCTCGTCTACGATCCGGCGTTCCTGGTGCACGCGTGGGAACGCGTGTCCACCAATAAGGGCGCCAGGACTCCGGGTGTCGACAAGGCCACAGCGGCCAGAATCGAGACCTGGATCGGGGTCGAGGTTTTCCTGGGTCAGATCCGGGACTCGCTGAAGTCGGGCGGGTTCCGGCCGGTCGAGGTACGGCAGGTAATGATACCTAAGGCGAATGGGAAACTCCGGAAACTCGGAATTCCCACTATCGCCGACCGGGTGGTCCAGGCAAGCCTGAAGCTGGTGCTCGAGCCCATCTTCGAGGCGGATTTCAAGCCGTGCTCGTACGGGTTCCGCCCGAACCGGCGCGCGCAAGACGCGATCGCCGAGATCCACCTTCTCGCCTCCAGGCCCAGCAATTATCAGTGGGTGCTGGAGTGCGACATCAAAGCCTGTTTCGATGAAATCTCGCACACGGCTTTGATGGGCCGCCTCCGGGCGAGGATCAAGGATAAGCGAATATGCGCGCTGGTGAAGGCGTTCCTGAAATCCGGGGTCTTCACCGAACTCGGAGACCGGGAAGACACCCTGACCGGGACCCCGCAAGGCGGGATTCTCTCGCCGTTGCTCGCCAATATTGCCCTGTCGGCGCTGGACGAACATTTCGACCAGCAATGGCATCAGGAGATGGGCACCAGCAAGCAACGCGCCAAACGCAAGGCAAACGGCCTCGGGAACTGGCGGCTCATCCGCTATGCCGACGATTTTGTCCTGATGGTATCGGGTGACCGGCACCATGCCGAGGCGCTGCGGGAGGAGGTGTCCGCCGTGCTCGCACCCCTGGGGCTGCGGCTGGCACCGGAGAAGACCAAGGTGGTCCACATCGACGAGGGCTTCACGTTCCTCGGTTTCGACATCCGCAGACTGCGGAAACGGGGAACGGGCAAGTATTACGTCTACACCAAGCCGTCCAGGAAAGCCGTTCAGGCGATCAAGGACAAGGTGAAGGCCAAGACGTACAGGTCAACCCGCCACCAGGACCTCGACGAGCTGATCCGCAGCCTGAACAGGTCCCTGGCGGGCTGGGCGAACTACTTCCGGCACGGAGTGTCCAAGGCGGTGTTCAGCGCCATCGACAGCTTCACCTGGCTGCGGCTGATGCGCTGGATACGCCGCAAGTACGCGGGCAAGCACCGTCTCGGGATGAAAGAACTCCGCCGTCGCTTCTGCGACCAGGGGTGGAGGTTCGCTTGCAACGGGGCCGTGTTCACCGGCGCCTCCAGCGTCACGGTGACACGCTACCGCTACCGCGGCAGCAGCATCCCGACCCCATGGACCCCGAGACCGGCAGCCAGCAGCGGCTGACCAGCGGGCAAGACACGCGGAGCGCCCGTTGCGGTGAGAGCCGCACGGCGGGTGCGGGAGGGGGCTCGCGGGAGACGACCGGTGGCGACACCGGCACCGCGCCCGCGGGCCAACCTCACGCCGGGGGTCGCCGGGGAGGGCGGGAGCAGCCTCGACAAAGTTCGCGTCGGCCTGGTACTGCCGGATGGGCCGGGCGCGGTGAGCGAGACGGGAAGGTATACGCGAGAAACCGGTGTTGTTACGCCTCTTGACGTCCCGCCAGCTCAAATCCGGTGGATACGGGCTGGTTCGCGGTGCGTACCCGCCCCTCATCACGGGCGGAGAACTTCGGGCAGGGCCTTCAGAGCCTGGGCCTGGAGGCCACGGTGAATGGTCTGCGGCGTAGCCGTGGCGAGGCCGCAGGGGCACAGCCGGGTGCCTAACCCGTCAACCGGACGACAGCGAACGTGGGAACCACCCGCGTGCGTTCCGCGCCCGCCGCCCTGCCGGGGCGGCGGGCGGGGATAGGCGCGACGCCTGCCGAAGGCGCGGGTGGGGCGGAGCCGCCGTAGTACTCCGAGCGCGGGAGAGCCGCGTGCATGGGGAAGGGCGGCAGTGTGTCAGTCAAGGAGGGAAAGTAATGTCCGAAGACGCGCCGGGGAATCCCGGCGCCGTGGCCTGGCCGGATGAGTTCACGGCCAGCGTCATGGTACGGAGTATGCAGATCAAGTTGCACCGCTGGGCGGGAGATGATTCCTCCCGCCGGTTCGGTGACCTGTTCAACCTCGTCTACGATCCGGCGTTCCTGGTGCACGCGTGGGAACGCGTGTCCACCAACAGGGGCGCCCAGACCGCAGGGATCGACAAGGCCACCGCGGCCATGATCGAGACCTGGGTCGGGGTCGAGGCGTTCCTGGGCCAGATCCGGGATTCGCTGAAGTCTGGCGGATTCGGGCCGGTAGAAGTACGGCAGGTGATGATACCAAAGGGTAATACCGGAAAATTCCGGAAGCTAGGTATTCCCACAATCGCCGACCGCGTGGTCCAGGCTAGCCTGAAACTGGTGCTCGAGCCCATTTTCGAGGCGGATTTCAAGCCGTGCTCGTATGGGTTCCGCCCGAACCGGCGCGCGCACGACGCGATTGCCGAGATCCACCACCTGGCATCAGAGCCCATCAATTACCGGTGGGTATTCGAGGCTGATATCAAAGCCTGTTTCGACGAGATTTCGCACTCGGCTTTGATGGACCGCCTCCGGGTGAGGATCAAGGATAAGCGTATCTGCGCGCTGGTGAAGGCGTTCCTGAAATCCGGGGTCCTCACAGAACTCGGGGACCGGGAGGAGACACTGACCGGGACTCCCCAGGGCGGGATCCTCTCGCCGCTGCTCGCCAATATTGCCCTCTCCGTGCTGGATGACCATTTCGACCAGAAATGGCGTCAGGAGATGGGCACGGAATGGCAGCGGAAGAAGCGCAGGCAGCACGGGCAGGCCAACTACAAAATCGTCCGCTATGCGGACGATTTCGTCCTGATGGTGTCCGGGGAACGGCGCCATGCCGAGACGCTGCGCGAGGAAGTGACAGCCGTGCTCGCTCCTATGGGGCTGCGGCTGGCACCGGAGAAAACCAGGGTGGTCCACATCGACGAGGGCTTCACGTTCCTCGGCTTCGATATCCGCAGGATGCGGAAACGGGGAACACAGAAGTATTACGTCTACACCAGGCCGTCCCGCAAGGCCGTCCAGGCCATCAAGGACAAGGTGACGGCCAAGACGTACAGGTCAACCCGCCACATGGGCCTCGACGAGCTGATCACCAGCTTGAACCGGTCACTGGCGGGGTGGGCGAACTACTTCCGGTACGGGGTGTCCAAGGCAGTGTTCAGCGCGGTCGACTCCCATGCGTGGAACCGGCTGATGCGCTGGATACGGGCCAAGTACGCGGGCAAGCACCGGCTCGGGATGAAAGAACTCCGCCGTCGCTTCTGTGATCAGGGGTGGCGGTTCGCCTGCAACGGGGTCGTGTTCACCGGCGCAGCCAGCGTCGCGGTGACAAGGTACCGCTACCGCGGCAATACCATCGCGACCCCATGGACCCCGAAACCCGCGGCCGCCACCATCAGCGGCTGACGCAGCGGGCAAGACACACGGAGCGCCCGGTGCGGTGAGAGCCGCACGCCGGGTGCGGGAGGGGGCCCGCGGGAAACGACCGGTGGCGACACCGGCACCGCGCCCGCGGGCCTACCTCACGACCGCGCTGCGGGAGGCCAAGGCGCCGCTGCGCGGCGCCGGGCCCGGCACCGGGCCGATGCTCCGCTCCGGCTCCCCGGACCTGGTCCGGCAGGAGACTCGCGGCCTGGGCCGCCGCCACCGAGATGACCCGCGGCGTCGCCCGCGACGCCGCGCTCGCCGCCGCTCCCGCGAGGAAGGGCCGCCGCGCCGGGCTCGCCGGTCCGGCCCCGCGACCTGTCCCTCGCCCGCGCCCTCCGGGCGGTCCTGTCCGCGATCCGCCTCGGGACACGCCTGCTACCAGGCCGTGACCAGCGAGATCGCGGGATACCGGAACGTCGTCGACCGCGACCGGCACCGCGCCCGCAAGTCCAAGTCCCCCTCAGCCTTCGCGCACGCCAGCCGCGAAGGACACCGCCACCCGCATCGCCCCCGCCGTCATCACCATGGCCAACACCCCAGCCTGACCAGCGGAAACACCGTAAACCCGCGCGCAGAACCCCGCCGGACCGTGGACCCGGCCGCCCCGGCACGACACGCCGCCCTCCGGCATGCCCGCCGGAAGGGAACTACCCGCAGTAACCAAAAACAGGAACTACCCACAACCGGTCAAACATCTAAAGCCCATGGCCTGGTAAGAAAGACGGGCTGGATGATATGAGAAGACGGTCGTCGTACGGCTTGACCGGCACACCGTAACGGTCGTTATCTCGAGCCCGGATTTAGGCGTCTCCGCTGTAGCCGCCGCGGGTGTTTTGTGTGCATTTTTGGGTGGCGGACGCATTACCTGAACAGTCCGCGCGTTCTTCTCAATGGTTGACCGCCGTAAGCGACTGCACCATGACATCATGGCAGATACTCTTGGCCGAACGGTCCGGGGTGGCAACGACCGCGATCCCCGAGGAAGTTGTCCGCGAGGGCGGCGGTCAGCAGGTACTGCAGGCGGTCGTACCTGGTGAGGTCGTCGTCGCGGCCGAAGTTGCCGCCAGCCAGGCTTGCCCTGGCCAGCTCCCGGTCCTACGCGCAGTGGCTGAGCCAGTGGCCGGGTCCCGGCGGCACCGTCTTGCTGGGTCGGGCTCGCCCGGCAGCATAGCGGCCCGTGGCGCGCTGACTCGCGTGGCGCGCCTGTTCCGGCTACCGGGTTCGGCGTCGCAGCGGCGGGCGGACGTATGATGTTCTCGCCGCGCGGTAAGGAGGCCGGTGGCTTTCTGCCCTCTTGGCGTCAACCCTGACGAGAGCCTTGGGCTGGTGGCCACGCAGACGCTCACGTTCTTGTTCACCGACATCGAGGGTTCCGCCGCGATGTGAGGCGGCTGGGGGACGGGTGGGCGGGGGTCCTGGCCGATCATCGCCGGCTGATCCGGGCGGGCCTGGCCGCGCATGGCGGCGAGGAAGCCCCCACCCAGGGCGATGAGTTTTCCGCGGTATTCGCCTCGCCGCGGGCCTGTGCGGACGCGGCGATCCGGATGCAGCGGGCGCTGGTCTCGCATGGGTGGCCGGCCGGAGAGAGGGTGCGGGCCCGGATGGGCATCCATAGCGGTGAGGCCTCCAAGGCGGCGGCGGGGCTGGCCGGGCTGGAGGTGCGCCGAGCGGCGCGGATCGCGGCGGTCGCGCACGGGGGGCAGGTGGTGGTGTCGGCCGCGGCGGCCGGGCTGCTGCGCGATGCGCTGCCGGCCGGGGTGTGGCTGAAGGATCTGGGCCTGCACCGGCTGAAGGACGGGGCCGGCCGAGCAGATCTTCCAGCTGCAGGCCGAGGGGCTGCCGGCGGCCTTCCCGCCGCTGCGGTCGCTGGACAACCCGAGGCTGCTGCATAACCTGCCAGCGCAGGTGTCGAGCTTTATCGGCCGCGAGGCCGAGCTGGCCGCGGTGCGCCGGCTGGTGGGCGGCTCGCGGCTGGTCACGCTGACCGGCACGGGCGGGGCGGGCAAGACCCGGCTCGGGCTGCAGGTGGCGGCCGGGCTGCTCGATGGCGCCGGGGAGGGGGTGTGGTTCGCCGATCTGGCCCCGCTGCAGCGACCCGGATCTGGTCGCGGTGACCGTGGCGGACGTGCTGGGCGTGCGCCAGGAGCCGGGCCGCCCGGTGCTGGACACGCTGGTGGAGGCGGTGGGCGGGCGGAGCCTGCTGGTGCTGCTGGACAACTGCGAGCACGTCATCGGGCGCCTGCGCCAAGCTGGCCGACGCGCTGCTGCGGGGCTGCCCGGACCTGGCGCTGCTGGCGACCAGCCGCGAGCCGCTGGGCATCGACGGGGAGTACGTGTACCGGGTGCCGTCGCTGGGCGCCCCGGCCGACGGCGCTGACGCCGGCGGCGATCCGGGCCAGCGAGGCGGTGCGGCTGCTGGAGGACCGGGCCGCCGCGCAGGGGGTGCCGCTGGCCTAGGACGAGCAGACCGCCGCGGTGGCCGGGCGGATCTGCCGGCGGCTGGATGGCATCCCGCTGGCCATCGAGCTGGCCGCGGCCCGGCTGCGGGTGATGCCGGCGGCCGAGCTGGAGGCCCGGCTCGATGAGCGGTTCGCGCTGCTGACCGGCGGGTCGCGGGCGGCGCTGCCGCGGCAGCAGACGCTGCGGGCCATGGTGGACTGGTCCTGGGAGCTGCTGACCGGCGCCGAGCGGGCGGTGCTGGCCCGGCTGTCGGTGTTCGCCGGGGGGTTCGGCCTGGCCGCCGCCGAGGCGGTCGCCGCGGGCCCGGACGTGCCCGCCGCAGAGGTGGCCTGGGCAGCTGGGCGCGCTGGTGGACAAGAGCCTGGTCCAGTTCGACGACACCGGGACCGGCCCGGGCCGGTACCGGCTGCTGGAGACCGTCCGGCAGTACGCGGCCGGGCAGCTGGACGCGCAGGGCCCGGCGGCGGCGGGCGCCGCCCGGATCGCCCACCGCGATTACTACCTGGCCCTGGCCGAGGCGGCCGCCCCGCAGCTGGTGGCGGCCCGACCAGGCGCGAGTGGCTGGACCGGCTCGATGCCGAGCTGGGCAACCTGCGGGCCGCGATCGCCTTCAGCTTGACCCAGGCCGACCCCGAGCCCGGGCCTGCGGCTGGCCGCCTCGCTGCGGGTGTACTGGCGGACCCGCGGGCACGCCGCCGAAGGAGCCGACGCGCTGCGGGCGCTCCTGGACGCGCCGGCCGCCCAGGAGGCGACGCTGGCCGCGCGCCCGGGCGCTGGCCGCAGCGGCCCCCCTCCTCGAGACGACGGGCAGCTACGCGACCGCCGCGGACTACTGCGAGGAGGCGCTGGCCATTGCCCGCGCCGCCGGCGATGACTACCTGGTCGCCGACCTGCTGCATGAGCGTGCCTCGGTCCTGCTGCGCCAGGGGCAGCCCGGCGCCGCGCTGCCGCTCATCGAGCAGGGCCTGGGCCTGGCCCGCCGCCTCGGGGAGCCCCACCTGACCGGCCGCCTGCTTTCCGCCCGGTCGTACGCCAGGTACGCTGAGGGGGACCATGCGGGCGCGGCCCGCGATACCGCCGAGGCCCTGCGGCTCTTCCGCCAGGCCGGTGACCGGCTCGCGGTGGGCGTCGATGCTGGGCAACCTCGGCTACTACGAGCTGTCGGCGGGCGACCTGGATGCCGCCCGCCGCCACCTGGCCGAATCGCTGGACATCTCCCGCGCGCTCAACGACCGCTGACGGCATCGTCTACCAGGCTTTCAACCTCGGCCTGGCGGAGTACCTCGGCGGCTCGCCGGGCGCGGCCGAGGCCTTGTTCGCGGAATCGCTCGACCTGGCCCGGCGCATGGGGATGAAGCGTCACACCGGCCTATGCGCTGATCGGCCTGGCCATGGCCGGCCAGGCGGGGCCGACCCGGGCTGGTCGGCCCGGCTGCACGGCGCGGCCGACCAGGCCCTGGCGGATCTGGGCCACGCCCTCGAGCCGCTGGAAGCCCGGCTGGCCGACGTCGACCGCCAGCGGTTGCGCGCCGCGATGGGCGACCGAGGCCTTCGAGACCGAATACGCCGCAGGCCGCACCCTCGACCTGGCTCGGCGCTCGCCGGCACCGCAGGACGCAGCGGCCGGGCAGGCGCCGACCGCTGACCAGGTGCGGCCGTGACGATGCTGACGCCTCGGGAGCTCGACGTGCTCAAGCTGGTCGCGCAGGGACTGAGCAACCCCGACATCGCCCGGCGGCTGGTGCTGAGCGAGCACACCGTGCACCGGCACCTGGCCAACATCCTGCGCAAGCTCGGCCTGTCCTCGCGCGCGGCGGCCGCGGCCTGGGGAGTGCGCACCGGGCTGGTGTGAGCCTGGCCCGACCGGGCCATCTGCCGCGGCCGGGTGAATCTGGCCCGTACGGGCGAAGCAGCAGCGCCGCGCCGCCGGATATTACTGACACGACGGGGCTACGGGTTCGCCGCAGACTGCCACTGGCAGGCGAATCCGCTACGGGAACCGAGATGTCGATCAGCCGCATCCTCGGGAGACACTGCCCACCAGGCCAAACCGAGGAGACCGCGGTGCACGACGCCATCAGCTACCTGCTGGCGCAGGCTCGAATAGCCGACCTGCGCCGGCAGGCCCAACGGAACACCCAGGCCCGCGCCGCCCTCCAGGCGCGGCCAGGCCGACGCGGCCACGCCGCGCCCGGAGCACCGGACCCGATCCGCCACCCGCGGCGAAGACCCTCGCCTCGGACTGTGCTCGCGATCGCGTCGCTGGGCGGCGCCGTCGCCTTCGTCGACGCGACGATCGTGAACATCGCGTTCCCGGACATCGCGCGCTCCTTCCCCGGCACGTCGATCTCGACGCTGTCGGGGGTGCTGAACGTCTACAATATCGTGTTCGCCGCGTTTCTACTGGCGGCCGCTGGGCTCGCGGACCTGCTGGGGCGCCGGCGCGTGTTCGTCTTCGGCCTGGGGCTGTTCACCGTCGGCTCGCTGCTGTGCGCGATCGCGCCGTCGGCGTCCGCGCTGATCGCCTTCCGGGTGGTGCAGGCGCTCGGCGGCGCCTGCGCGGTGCCCTCGGCCCTGGCGCTGGTGCTGACCGCGTTCCCGCCCGCGCGCCGCTCCCACGGCGTCGCGCTGCTGTCCGCGGTCGGCGCGGCGGCGGCCGGCCTCGGCCCCTCGCTCGGCGGGCTGCTGGTCACCGCCGCGAACTGGCGCCTGGTGTTCCTGGTCAACGTCCCGATCGGGGTGGGGGCGGCGCTGCGGCCCGCCGGCTGCTGGCCGAAAGCCGGGCGCCGGGCCGCCGCCGGCTTCCCGACATAGCGGGTACGCTGCTGTTCGCCCTCGCGATCGGGGCGCTGGTGCTCGGCGTGGTTAAGGGCCAGGAGTGGGGCTGGGACAGCGCACTCTCGAACGAGATTCGCAACTTCAATCCGCAGACGGGCAAGGTCGGCACGTTCCCGCCGCACGTGATGTTCTACGCGCCGAACCTGACGGACGAAGACATCGGCTCGAAGGGCGACGGCAAGGGAGGGCTCCCGTTCATCGCGTACCAGGGGCCGCAGGGATTCATGATCATGCTGCCGACCTCCCCCGAGCGTCCGCCGGCGAAAGAGGAGAAGAAATGAAGGCGTCGCACACGTTCCTCGCGCTCGCGCTTTGCCTAGCGGCGTCCACTCTTCACGCTGCCGGGGCGCGGCTCGAGGTGGGCGATCCCGGAGCGACGGGATCGCAATTGAAGCCCTACACGAACCTCTGGAAGTTCACGCAGCAGCGCCCCGGGGGCCCGGCCGTGGACGCGGGAACGTGGAGCGACGCGCTGGAGACGGCAACGTTCGAAGGCCGCCCGGCGTTGAAGCGGACGCAGGTCGCGAAGTACAACAAGGGAATCGTTCTGACGTTCGTCAACGTGTTCGACCCGAAGACGATGGAACCGTTCACGTCCGACTACGAGCGCAGCGACACCGGGGACGTCCGACACGTCGATTTCCGCGGCGCCGCCGTCACGTACCGCCACACGGTCTCGAAGGGAGCGAAACCGGAGGAATCGATCGCGAAACTCGACCGAAGAGTGTTCGACTTCTACGGGATGTACGGAGTCCTGGTTTCCACCCTCCCGCTCCGCGAAGGATTCGAATCGGAGTTTCCGGCGTTCGACACGACGAAGATGGCCGTTGACTGGGTTCCGGTCCGCGTGATCGCACGCGAGACGATTCCGGCGGGCGCAGGAAAGACGGCGGAGACGTGGGTCGTCGAGACGCCGACGAAACTCTACGGAAAAATGACGTGGTGGGTCGAAAAGGAGCCGCCGTACGTCATCAAGGCCGTCCTCGAGATCCCGAAGAACGAGGAAGGCTCGAAGGAAATCGCCGCAATCGTCACGTACACGATGGTCTGAGGAGGAAGAACTTGAGAACCCGAACAGCACGAACGGCCCCCGTCAGCTCTCTTCGAGCGTGCGCCTTTTTCGCCGCTGCAATCCTGGCTGCCCTCCCCGCTGCCGCCGCGCCCGCGCCTCCCGCGGCCCCGTGCTCCGGCCCGGAATGGAAGCAGCTCGATTTCTGGGTCGGCGAATGGAACCTGACCTGGCCGGCCACCGGACAGAACCCCGCCGGGACGGGAACGAACACAATCACGAAGGTCCTCGGCGGATGCGTCGTTGAGGAAAATTTTCGTGGAGGCGGCCCCCGGCCGCTGACCGGGATGAGCGTCTCCACGTATAACCCGCGGCTGAAGAAATGGCAACAGACGTGGGTCGATGACGAGGGGTCGTTCCTCGACCTCACCGGGGGGCTCGAGAGCGGAGCGATGACGCTTTCGATGGAGCGCCCGGGTCCCGGCGGAAAACCTTTGACCCTTCGAATGGTGTTTCGGAACGTTCAGCAGGATTCGCTCGACTGGAGCTGGGAGAGATCCGCTGACGGGGGGAAAACCTGGCAGGTCCAGTGGCCGATCCACTACGTCCGGAAGAAAAAGTCGTGACTCCGGTTCGAGCTGTGTTCGCGCGCGCCCTGGCGGCGATCTGCTTCGCCGCCCTGCCCGCCGGCGCTGCCCCCACGTCAAACGCTCCCGAGCCGTGCTCCGCGCCGGAATACAAGCAGCTCGACTTCTGGATCGGGGAATGGGACGTCTCCCCTTCGGCGGGGCAGCCGCACGCCGGCACGAAAGACGCGACGAGCCGCGAAGAAAAAATCCTCGGCGGATGCGCGCTCGTCGAGAACTACACCGAGAACGCCGGTTTCGCTGGAAAGAGCGTGAACTTCTACGACGGCCACCTCAAGAAATGGCGCCAGCTCTGGACCGACAGCGCCGGGAACATGAGCGAGTTCTCCGGAGAGCTCAAGGACGGCGCGATGCGGTTCGAAGGAGAGTCCCACACGGCGGGGGGAAAGAAGGTCTTCCGCAAGATGATCCTGACGCCCGGCCCGAACGCCGTGCGCCAGTATTCCGAGGTCTCGGCCGACGGAAAGACCTGGAAGTTCCTCTACGACCTGACGTACGACCGGAAGGAGTAACCCCTACTTCCCCTTCACGGTCAGAAACAGCTCGTTCCCGTCCGCGACCTCCGTCGCGGCGGACAGAAGAGCGTCTTTGACCGGGATCGACCCGACCCATCCCCGGACGATCGTCCGTTGCGTGTCGTCGAGCTTCTTCGAGACCTCCGAGTAGAGCTTCGCGGCTGTCAGGGATACTGCCAGCTCCGCGTCCGCGACGTCGCAGGAGCGCTCGCGCACGAGCGCTTCGTCGAAGTCCGGTTTCGCGATCGCCTCGCGCAGAGAAACGCGCGCGGCGTCTTCCCGGTCGAGGAGGTCGCGGACCTCCTTCTGGTTTCGGACCAGGAGGAAGAAGATCTCGGACCGCTGCTCCGTCGTCAATTGCAGCTTCGCGGCCACGCGGTCGAACAGGTGGAGAGCTTCGAGCCTCGTGAGCGCGGAAGCGGGGACCGCAGAGGAGCAACGCGAGAAAAAGAGTGGCGAACAATCGGCGCATGGCGGGCACCTCGGGAAGAATTCTAGCTCGCGAGCGAGCCCCTTATGCCCCCGCGGGCTTTTCCGGGTAGAGCTTCTGGAACTCCGGCTCGTCTCTCAAAAGCGCAAGGTCCGGGTCGCGGCGCGCCCAGTCCGCATCGCGGAACCCGGCCCGCCACGCCTTCGAAATCGCGTCCATCGCCTCGGGCTTCTTATGGATCGAGCAGAGTACGCAGGCGGCGTTGTAGAGGACCATCGCCTCGTTCGGCCGCAGCAGCATCGCGAGATTCGATTCGCGCATCGCGTCGTCTTCACGCCCTTCTTCCGCGTAGTTGGCAGCGAGAAGGATCCGGGCGCGGGCATCCTCCGGGATTTCGCGAAGCTGGGCCTCGAGCGCCTGGATGATGCGCTGACGGACGTTTTTCTTCGCCTCGTCTTTTCCCAGAGCGCCCAGCGAGTTCATGATCGGCACGTACACGTTGTAGTCGGTGCCGCTCGATTCGATCGCCTGCGTCGGCGACGCTGGCGACGTCCTGATATTTTCCGGAGGCGTAGAGGCCGCGAAGGAGAAGGTAGTACGCCCCTTCGCAATCGGGCTTGCGGGCGATCACACTGCGGACGATCGCGGTCATTTCGTCGTATTGGCCCGTTCGCATAGAGGATCCACGCCTGGGCGACCATGACCTCGGGCACGTCGGGCTGAAGCGTCATCGCCCGCTCGGCCGCGACGCGCGCGCGATGCAGCCACACGTCCTCGCGGGCGTAGTGCGCGTGGTAGTACGCGCAGACATTCGCGATCGCCGCGTAAGCAAGCGCGAATTCGGGATCCTGTGTCACCGCGTTCTCGAGCATCTGGAGCGCGAACTCCAGGTCCTGGCGCGTCAAGCGGCGGGCGTAGCTGCGCCCCCGCAGGTAGAGGTCGTAAGCCTGCAGGTTGTCGGTCGGCTTCGCGGCGAGCGCCTCCTGCTCCTGCCGCGAAAGCTTGATCCGCAGCGCCTCGGCGATCTTTCGCGCGATCTCGTCCTGGAGCTCGAAGACGTCTTTCAACTCCCGGTCGTAGCGCTCGGACCAGACCGGGTAGCCCGTCGCCGCGTCGACGAGCTGGGTCGTGATGCGAAGCCGGTCGCCCGCGCGTCGGATGCTTCCTTCCAGCACGTAGCGCGGCCCCGAGCTGCTGCCCCACCTGAGACGACGTCACCGGCTTGTCCCGGAACGCCAGCACCATGGAACGCGGATTGATCCGGAGACCCTCGATCTTCGACAGCTCCGTAATGATGTCTTCGGTGATTCCGTCACGGAAGTATTCGTCGTCCTTCGCGCCGCTCAGGTTCTCGAAATACAGCACGGCGACCGATTTTTCGGAAGGCTTTGCGGAGCCCCCCTTCGATTCGGAGAGCTCGGCCGTGCGTTTCTCGCCGGACTCGAGCTTGCGCTTCAACCGCAGCAGGTCGGTCTTGAGCTCCGTCGCCGTCTGATACCGCAGCTGGCGGTCTTTCTCGAGAGCTTTTTCCAGGATCTGCCCCAGTCCCCGGCGGCATGGACGGGTTCGCCTCCGAGAGCGGCTTCGGATCGCGGTTCAGGATCGCTTCGAACACGACCGCGTCGGTATCGCCCGGAAACGGCTGCTCCGCCGTCGCCATCTGGTAGAGCACGGCCCCGAGCGAAAAGAGGTCGGTTCGCGAGTCCGTCAACTGGCCGCGCGCCTGCTCCGGCGACATGTAATGCACGGTGCCCATCACCGTTCCGGCGACCGTCAACGGACCGGAGCCGACGGAAGTCTCCAGCCGGGAGACGTCCTCGCCCTTTTGGGTAGTGGCCGCCTCGACTTTCGCAAGGCCGAAATCCAGGATCTTGACCTGGCCGCGGTCGTTGACCATCAGGTTCGCGGGCTTCAGGTCCCGGTGAGCGATGCCCTTCGAGTGGGCCGACTCGAGCGCGTCGGCGATCTGAATGCCGAGGTCGAGCAGTTCGGGGAACTCGAACGGCCTTGCCGGCTCATCCTCTCGGCGAGCGTCGAACCCTCGGAGGAGCTCCATCACGATGAAGGGCCTGCCCTGGTGCTGCTCGATCGAGTAGACAGTACAGATGCCGGGATGATTCAACGAAGAAGCGGCGCGGGCCTCGCGCTTGAACCGCTCCAGCATCGGGACGTCGTCCTGCAGGTTCGCGGAGAGGACCTTGATCGCGACGTGGCGGCCGAGCTCGGTGTCTTCGGCCTCGTAAACCGTGCCCATGCCGCCGGAGCCCAGGCTGCCCGACGATCTTGTAATGCGCGATGGTCTGGCCGACCAACGATTCCATGAGTCCCCTCCGATGCCGCGATGCAGGGACGCAAGATATCACGGAGGAATATTTTCGACGGGATCGGACACGCAGGCGAAACTCGCTCGGCCCGTTCGAGGCGAGCACGGCGGCGGCGCTCGGCATTCCTCGCTCGCCGAAAAGAACTCGCGACGATCGGACTTCGACTTCGACATCCTCTCCCGGCGGGCCTCGAGACTTCGAGCGGACAAGGCCTCCAGCTCAAAAATACTTTTCGTCTCACTCAGGCCTGCGAACGGCGCCTGCGCGCCGCCGAGGGCCGCCCGCGGCCGCTCCCCAGCCTCGCTCGTGGGTTGGAGCCCCATCCCTGAGCGAGGATCCGCGAGGGCACGGGCCTACCCACCGGCACAAGAGAGAGCGGGTGGCGCGGGGCGAGTCCCGAGACAGGACCCGCTCGCCGTCCCGCGCTGGGGCTAGACCCGAGCGGGCCGAGCGAAGCCCTACGGGCCGCAGTGAGCTCCGGCAGATTCTGACCCGTGAACCGTAAACCGGCCGCTCGCCCTCCTCGTCTGAACGGGTGGAGGTAAAGAACAATGACCACACTTCAACGAACGATCGCAGGCCGCCCTTGGGGCTCTCTGTTTCGCGCTCCTTTCCACGACCGCGTTCGGCGGGGAAATCCAGCAGCGAAAGGAAAATCAGCAGCAACGCATCGGCCAGGGCGTCCGGAGCGGACAGCTCACGGCCCGGGAGACGGCGAACCTCGAGACCAGGGAGATGCGCCTGAACCGCGAGCAACGCCACATGCGCGAGGACAACGGCGGAAAGCTCACCGCGACAGACCGGACCAGGATCAACCGCCAGCAGAACCGCCTCTCGCGAAACATCTACCGCGACAAGCACAACGGCCGCACGCGGCACTGAAGCCGTCGCGCACGCCTCTCCCGTAACGATTCAGATCGCGGCCCTTCCAGGAGACTGGAGGGCCGCCTTATCCCGTAAAATCAGCTGGCCGCAGACCCGGGCGACACGACCTTCATGCCCGCGGCGCGCGCGGCATCCCCGAGGCGCCGGTCGTAGACGACGAAGGCGGAAATCTCGACGGCGCCCTCCGCGACGAGGCTCAGGGCCGTCGCCAGCTGAATTGCATCGAGAGATCGAAGGTGCGGAGGCTCCAGCGCGGAAGCTCGCTCCAGAATCTCGTTCGTCAGACGAATCACCACCACGCCGCCCAGGACTTCGCCGGCCTTCTTGCGATCCTCCGCGGAGCCCTCTCGCAGGACGGCCCGGCGCACTTCCACGGCCGACACCGCGCTGGTGAGACGGAGCAAATGGTCTTTCAGGAACTTCCGGAGCGCCGCGGTCTCGGGCTCGGTGCGAACGAGCTTCACGAGCGCCGACGAATCGATGTAGATCGCCGGAGTCAGCGGAGCCGTTCCTCGCGCTGCTCCTCGAGCGCCTCGGAAAGCGTCTTGCCCGCCTTCTTCGGGGGCAGAGGCGTGATCGCCGCGAGGTTTCGCCCGGCGGGGATCGCCCTCCCCTCGCGGATGAGCTGATCGAGGCTCGACGACTCTCCCGGCAAAGGGGCGCCAGCGTCGCGACGGGGCGTCCGCGGTCCAGCACGCGCAGCGTTCGCCCGCGCTCGACTTTCCGCAGGTACTTGCTCAGGTTCTGTCGCAGCTCGCGAACTCCGACTTCGTCGGGCTTCATGTAGCACATTGTAGCATATTGAGAGCGACAGACCCTACTCGATCTCGAGAGCGATCGCGAGGGCAGATCGGAGTGCCGCAAGACGAGATTCCGAGAGCGCGCCAACGAAATCGGTCAGCGCCGACTTCGGGAGACTCACCAACTCGTCGCAAAAGATAGCGCTGTCGTGTTTGAGTCCTTCCTCGACGCCGACCGCAACCTGAGTCGACAGGCCGTGTCGGGCCGAATAGATGGGAGCGCACGTTACCGTAGAAAACGCGGAATCGATGGCAGCCTGGCGGGAGACGATCACAAACACCCGCGACCGTTTCGGGTCGCGCGATGATGGGCGCCGAACCCGGTACAGCTCGCCGCGCTTCACGGCTCGGCCTGGAACTCCAGGACATCCAGAGCTTCCCGATTCAGGTCCGCAGCCGCGCGGTCGAGAATTCGGCGATCCCGATTCTCGCGACGCCGTCGGCTCAGCATCGCGAGCTCACTCCATGCCGCTCTTTCCAGAAACTCGGACCGATTCAGCTTGCCGCCGCCAGCGCGATCCATCTGCGCAAGCAGTTCTTCCGAGAGCGTTACCGATGTTTTGACCTTCATACCACGATTGTACCACTACCGAGGCTCCTAAGCGTTAGGACGGACTCACCCGATGCGCCGCGTGGCGTACTTGTGGAGAACGCTCGACATGAGGCTCTGGTTGGGGATTCCTTCTTCGAGAGCTCGCTCCTGGATCGCTTCGAGATCGGCCTCATTGATCCGAATGTTCACGCGCCGCTTCTTTTCGAAGCGCAGTCCTGGCAGCATCGACGTACTTGGCGGCCCTTCGGCTCGTTTTCCCTCCCACGCTCCGCCACTCGCCCTTCTCGACGGACTGCCGAAGCTTGGTCTCGCTCTGCGTGAGTCGTTTCACTTTCCCCCTCCATAGATCTTCGTGAACTTGCGGCTCGGGATGATCGTCTTCAAAAAGATCTCCCCGGACGTTTCAACGAACGGAACCAGATAAACGTATTCGCGCAAGCGCACAACGAAGACGCGCTGGTCCCCGTACCGCTCGAGATTCGGGTGTTCCAGAATGTCGATCAGGCCACCCGAAGCGATGGCCTCGAGAATCTGCTCAAACCCCACGCCCCTTGCGGCGCGGAGTTGCAGGTCCTTGGTTTCGCTCCAACCATAGGTCGCCACCCGCACTCGATCTTATCACAATGTGTGCCTTCTGGCGTCGCGCGCTAGACCTTCCAACCCGACCGAGGGGTTTCGGACTCTTGGCGAATTCATCGATCGTCGGGGACAGGCGCAACGGTTAGGCGGGCTGGCTGCGGCTCACGGCTTCGCGCGGCCACCAACCGGGACGGGCGCGGGGAGCCCCTCACCCTCGAGGGAAATTAGTGCTCGACAGACCTCTCCAGAATCGACAGGTACCGCTCCCGATCCCGGTCGTCGCGAAAGAGCTCGCGGCTCGATCCCCCGCGACATCACATGGTAGAGAGCGCCCGGGTACTCAATCCGAACCTGACGAGCCATCCCGGCAATAATACACTAAACCAAGACCGTCCCCATCTGCCCCCGCTGACCCTATAACCACCGGTCAGACCCTATAACCACCGGTCATGGACTTCATATCCCTTCCGTGTCCGCGGGTCCCCGCCCACGGCGGAAGATAGCGCGCCAGCACTTCCACGACGCGATTGCCAACACGTAGTACCAAACCGATCCAACGATCATGTGGGTAAACGCTGGGACCAGAAAGCCGGGGTCGTTAAACGGAGCCGGGAGTGCCCCTAGACGAATAAATGGAAGTAACCGAAAGAGCCCGATGGCTCCCCAATAACCAAGCAGTGACACGGGAAAATCGGCAATTAGCAACGGTACCCAAATTACTCCCGACTGATCTCCGTGGCTGCCGCCAGCGACGAAGGCAAACAGCGAGGCCAAGGCGAAGTGAACGACGGCAACAGCTGCCGAGCCAGTTCTAGCCTCGAAGGTGGCGCTTGGGAAGAGTCGATGCTCGCTCATCACCAGCACGGCAAATGACCATGAAAGTCGAAGAATGCGGCTGTGGCAGCAACACGAATTCCCCCACCGGAAATGCCCCTGAGACATCCCGCCAGCTCACGATCGCAGGTTCGTGTGCACGGACACTGAGCACCAGAGCAGTTAGGAGCCTGCTTTCGGCAGTTTGAATAGCATCGATCGTGGATGGCGTAGCAACCATCTTCGGGGTCCGTGGGAGGCGCCCCGGCCCACGGAGGCATGTTTTCGCCACCGCCAGGTGCCCACGATCCGCCCGACCAGCCGGGGCCGCCGTAGTTCCCATGAAAGTAAAATTCGCCCCCGCCATATGGGCTTGGCCAGAAGGGGAAAAAAGGACCATTAACGATTGGATTGATTATCGGGATGATCGGTGGGGGACCAAGAACAGGACCTTCACCTTCGAAACCGAAAGGATCTCTTAATCTGATCGGACTATTGGACGCATAGGCATACCGCGACGCACCTGCTTGGTCTAGGGGATCCTCCCCACCAAATCTTCCCAGCGACGGGATCAAATACCTGGCTCTGTAGAAAAGCGAGCCCGCTTCACCAGATTCACGGCCTGCATATGTAAAGGGCTGGAACCGAGCTCCAATCTCGCCCTTCGTGCTTCCCCACGCGTCGAAGACAGCCGCGTGCTGGATGGAACCAGCGGCGTCGAATGTCGCGTCGATGGTTCCGAGAGCGTCGGCCGCCATGTACGAAACATTCCCGCCCACTACAACGGCCAACGGTTCATCGATTCCCGCCCCGAAGAGGTAGTCCGCCAAGCTGCCGGATTCGTGGATCAAGTCAACACCGCTATAGAGGTAATTTGTCGTTATTCCCCCGGCAGCCTTGGTCGACCGTCGTCCCTGGTAGTCGTACGCATAACTTGCCGCCACATCGCCCGAGACTCCGCTCCTCCGGTTCAGACAGTCCCAGGCGAAGGAAAAGCTTCCGTCCGATCCGCTTTTCGTCAGCGTCGAACCGTTCGCGTCGTAGGAATACGAGTTATTTCCATCGCTCGAAAGGCGTTGGCCGTTCAGTGGGTTTGAGCTGTTCTTGAAGTAGCTGTAGTTCTGTGGAGTGCCATTCACGATATTCGCCAGCCGGTTTCCGATCGCGTCGTATGTCCAGGAATCCACCTCTCCGTTGAACGGAGCGGCACCCGGGTAGCTCGCTTGGATGAGCTGGTAGTCCTGGTCGTAGTTGTAGCTCGTCAGCGCCCCGGAAAACCCCTGGCTCGGCACATCGGCCATCATCGAGACGCGCTGGCCGAGGCGGGTGTATTGCCCCGTGGCGTTGTTGAGATCATAGCCGTACCCATACGTCGCCAGGTTCCCGGCCGTCGGATGGAGGTTCGCCAGCTGGAGAACCCGCCCCTGGTCATCGTAGGAGTAGTTCCGCGTCTGCCCGTTCGGCATCGTGATCGTCTGGTACTGGCCGTTCAAGGTGTACGCGTACTTGAAAGACCCGGCGACCGGAGTCCAGGAAATCGTGTCGAGTGCTCCGCTGGGGTAGTACGTGTACGCCGTCGCGGGCCCGCCCTGGACTGAAAAACTTAGAACCGTATCGTCCGGGTTGTACTGGTACGTGAGCGTTCCCCGCGGACCCTGGACATTCGTCGCGACGCGGTAGCTGGGATCGTACTGGAACGTGTGCGTCTCGGGAGGGGACGTGCTGGTGTCATAGACCTGAGTCAGGGAGCTGCCCGGTGTATGTATACGCGATCGATGCCGAGTTCGGGTAGCCCTTCGCGGAAAGCCGCTTGAAGTGATCGTACGCCCACGTGATCGTCTGAGCCTTCCGGTCGGTCTTCGTGTGGAGCTGGCCGTCGGCGTAATAGGAGTACGCTTCCGAGTTTCCCTCCGGGAAGTTCGTCGCCGAGAGCCGCCGCAGCACGTCGTAAGAATAGCTCGTCACGTTGTTGTTCGCATCCGTGATCGAGGCCAGGAGCCCGTGGGAATAGGCGTAAGTCGTGGCGTTTCCGAGTCCATCGATGGATTTCACCAGGTGCCCGAACTGGTCGTAGCCCTGCTTCGTGACGATCGCGTTCGGATCCGTAACGTTCGTGAACGTGAGCCCGGAGGCGGAGTCGAAGTTGTCGTACGAGTAAGTGGTCGTGAAGTTCAACGGAGAATTCGCTGAGGGCTTCGGTAAAGTCACCGTCAACACTCGGCCGAAGTTGTCATACGTATAGGTGGTCGCGTGACCGAGCGGGTCGGTCACGGACGTGACCCGGCCGAGAGCGTCATATCCATAGGTCGTCACGGGTCGCTGGCCGGCATCGTTGTTCGAAGGTGCGGTCACGGTCTGGAGGTTCCCCTGAGCGTCGTAAGCGTAGTCCGTCTCCCCTCCCGAGGCTGATGTCTGCGAGAGAACGCGGCCCTGGGCGTCGTAGGCGTATGTGGCCATGAGGTCGAGCGTCGCCCGTCGTTCTCGACCCGGTAAACGTGGTGGAGCGCCCCCGGCGCCGTGTCGCCCGACTGGTAGTAATCGTAGTGCCATGCCTGCCAGTTCGGGTCCAGGGCGTTGGTCGAGGGGTTTCGGGGTGTAATTGAAGTCGGTCTCTCCGGAAAGTTCGGGTCGTAAACGTAATCAAATCGCACCGAACTTGAGCCTTGGTAGTCTCGCGTGACAGAACTGACGTTCCCCCCGCCGTCGTAGGTGTAGAAGGTCTTCACGCCGACCTCGTCGGTCGTCTGGACGATATTTCCGTTGCCGTCGTACACCGTCGACTTCGCCGCTCCTCCGCTCCCAGCGGGTGTGGCCGCGTTCGTGATTTGGCCGAAGGTGCCAGTCGAATAGACCCACGGGCTGCCGCCGGAGTTGAGATCGTAGTTCTTCGCTGTCTGGTTCGCGTTCCCGGAATATGAGTAGGTGTACGTAAATCGCTCACCGTCCTCTGTATAGGAGAGCACACGGTCTGTCGAGTCATAAGTGATATCGGTGATCACCCGGCCCCAGGCGTCCTGGATTCTAGCTAGCAGCGGGACGAACCGGCCCTGCACATAGCTGTAGGTCGTTACTCGGTTAAGAGGAGTCTGTTACAGTCGTCAAATCTCCATTTCCGTCGTAGCCATACTGAACCTGTCGACCGGTGGAGTCCTGAATCGTACTGAGCCGGCCGTCTCCGCCATAATACAAATCGAGGTAACGACCCGAGACTGAATCTTGAACCCGCTGAAGCCTGCCAGTGCCGTCATACGTCCACATTTGGGTGTTTCCGTAATCATCGATGAGCGAGGTCAGCGCCCCAGTCGGGTCAAAGTGATAGATCATGCCGCTTTTCTGGATCGCCAAGTCCCAACTGCCGTCGACATTCCTGATCAGATGGTCGTATCGAGCGGGGGGAGGGACGTAATTTCCGTCTGGGTTCTCAACGTAACGGTACATCCCCCCCTCTGGAAACGTTATGTCGGCCTCCTTCTCGTAGGTCGAAGGTGCCGACAGAAGGTACGTCGCATACGTTAGCCTAGCCGTCGCGAAGCTTGACGTCCATCCGATACCGAGAGGTCCGTCCACAGCTCGCGATCCACGGTATACTCTCGATACCGACATCGATTGACCGGCGGTCTGCAGTTGTAAGTCCACCGCAGAGGTGGTGTACATTCCAGATGCCGTGTAGCACGGGGAACTTGTGCAACTTCCGCTGGCAGGACATTGATTGGGTCCAGAAGCACAGCCGCCGGTCGGGCTCCCAGGAGGAGGTGGTGGCGGCGGGCCGGGGAGTGGGTTGTCGCAGAAGCCGCCGTAGGCGCTTCCCTGCGAGAGAGGATTCAGGAATACGAGGCCCAAGAGGGAGATCAGAGCTACGATTCGCAACGTCATCTTCATATTTGCCATTCGAGCCTCTCAGTACTGAACGTCGTCAACATCTGGCCGCTCGACGATTTTACCGCGGCTGTCGGTCACAGTTACGGTCACCGCGTACCGCCCGGGCGCAACGAACATTCCGTTGTCAGCTCGCCCGTCCCACGACGCAGTATGTGCCCCGCGCCTTGATTCCAGGCAAGACTATGGTTCGCAGAACCGAACGAGATCGAGATTCATGAATTCGATCACAACACCCACAGCTGATTCTGATATGTCGTTAGATCGAACGCCACGGTTTGGGCTCCGTTGCCGGGCTTGACATTGGGGGCATACCGTTACGTTGCCACGGCCGGGCAGTGCCGCACAGAACGATCGCATTCTGGGGAACTGCGACCTGAACGCGACGACCCCGACACTTCGTACCGTGTCACCTCGATAAACTCCCGCCGGGTCCAGCCCGCCCAGGCGAAAGGTTCCGCACTGCCCGCCTGGATATGCCGCACTCGTCAACGCAGAAGAAATCTGCCGTCGGGTGATTGCAGTCGCCGACAATGTCACCACCAACCTGGGTACTCATGGCGATGGTAACCTTCGCGACCCTGGGACTAGTTAAGGATCATTGGCTGATTGTTGAAGGGTCATACGGTTGGATCTTCAGCCCATCGAACCACTGATCAGTTCCTCCGTTGCCGTTTATATTCGTCAGGTCACGAACCAGGGTGTGGGTACCATCTGTAACCGTGGCAATATAATAATAAACGCCGTCAGGCAGAGAGTACAGCCGAATCATTATCGCCGTACCACGGATTATTGTAGATGCCAGGCCCGCGAGGGTCCGACAAAGATGCTTGACGGTAGTCCCGGAGGCGTTCTTTGATGACGATCGTCTCGGTCAGGTTGAACGGAATCTGTGATGAAATGGTAATGTAGTTGTTTCCGCCTACGGGACAGATTGATTCCTGGCCGCCACCGGTCCAGGGTGAGCCGTTCGACATCCAGGTCAAGAAGTTTCCGATGGTCGGCTGAACGGTGACGGGGCCCGACTGATTGCCTGCGAGGTCTGACGCCCGGAGACGTAGCGTGTAGGGTTTGGGTAGTAGCCGATGTTCGACAGCCCCGACATGTTCCATAGTGCGAGAGTTCCATTTGTGACGGATGTCGTGGATGTCCGGACGACGGTCCAGCACGTCGGGGCAACTGGGGAACTCCAATCGAGGGTCCAGCTTACGAGGTTCGCATCCGCCGCAGTACCGTTAACGGAGGTATTCGTGGGGTCGTTTCCGTGCCGTCAGACAGGATTTGGCCAGCTACCGGGGCCGTGATCGCTAGCGTCGGCGCCGTATTATCCAGTGTAGCCGTGATGGTAGAGGTGCGTTCGCCGAGCCATCCGTCACGATGACCTGGAATGTGTAGAGTCCGTCTGGCTGCATTACGCCGCTTTGATTCTTGCCGTCCCAGCTGAATGACACCGGGGCCCCGGCTGTCCCCGACGCTGTTCGGACCGTGGCATTCGTCGAATCGAGGATCGAGAGAGCCCAGGAGGCGTCATCGAAGCTGATTCCCCGGACAGCGCGTCGTATCCTTGACCCCGTCGCCGTTCGGGCTGAAATAAGTTGGCTGACCGCGAGGTTCGAAACCGCGAGCTGCTTGTACTGTCCACAACGCGAACCCTCGCGCCGGCGCTGCGACAATCGGCCCGGCTGCGGTGCTGGCGATCTCCCAGACGTATGTACCGTCGGGCTTGAGATGCCCGCGTCGTCCTTGCCGTCCCAGGCGAACGAACCTGCAGCCCGCTCCCGGTTACGGTCCGGAACGGCTGACCGTTGCCGGTCCGAACGGTGGCGGTCCACGTCCCGTCCAGCGTCGTATTGAAATTCACGGTCGTCGTGACGCCGATCGAGGGGTTGGACGTGTGGTTCTTCTGTGTCAGCGAGGTGATCAGATCGGAGGGGTTGGGTCCCGCGGCCAGCCATGGCTCGAAGTTACCGAGTACCTATCGATTGACCTGTTCCCGGACCAGCACCCGAAGGGCCATCCGCAGCCCCCCAGTAGTTGAAGGTCAGGGTAGCCACATTCGACGTCCCGTTCCCAAAGCCACCGCCAGCATTGCCGTAAATCGCGGTGTTTGCACGGTCGCGTTCCCCCCGTTTCCGAGGTTTACTCCCTTGTCACCATTGTTTGCGAGCGTCGAATTCGTGACCGTCGGATTTCCTCCAAAAGGCGACACGGCGGTCCAGTTGCAATTTGTCACCGTAACGAAATCGAGAGTTGGTGAGCCCGCCGGGACGTCGAACCCGTTCGTGTACGAGTACCTTACGGTTACGTGGCTCAAGGTTGGTGACGATCCCGTTGGCCGTGATCGCCCCGTAGAGAGGCGCGGCTCCGCCGTACAAGACGGTCGCATAGGCTACCCGGCTCGCGCTCGGATTGGCGCCCGATCGAAAGTTGATTCCCGGCCAGGCTCCGGGCGCTGGAGTCGCGGACGAAGACGTAAAAAGTATTGGATTCGACGTGGTACCGATTGCCATCAGCGTACCGATGGTGATGTCAAGCCAACCCCCGGAACCCCCAAATTGACCGTCGTTCCAGGATCAATCGTTAAGACAGACTGAATGTCACACTGCGCACCAACGAAATAGGGCACCGATCCGGGGTTAAGCCATCTCGTTGGAACGGTGACCGGGAAGTACTCAATCTCGATCGCGTTGTTCCCGTTTCCAGACGCTGTCAGGCCCGAGATAGCTGAGAGTGAAGCTGTGGGGACCTGACTATCGCGAACCCGGAATTGTTGTTGAGAGCTACGTTCTGGATCGACGGGGACGGAGCCGGCGATCCACCAACGAGAATCCCTCCAGTGGTGTTATTGGAAATCGTAGCACCGTTCAGACTCGCGGTGCCGCCAGCCCAGAAGATGATTCCCCAGGGATTGGCACTCGCGGTGATGTTTGTCAACGTGGCCGCGCCGCCCGAAACGCCGATGCCGGCATGAATGTTGTTTGACGCCGTCACGTGATCAATCGTTGGCGAGGAAGAACCGATCCCGAGGGCGGCGGTTGGCGATGATCCCTCCGCACCCGCGTACTGGATCGTCGCGTAGACAATGATGGACGACGATGTCGTCTGGCTGAGGAGTTGAACCCCGCGCCAGAAGCCGGGTGCCGTACTCCCGTTCGCCGTGAATGTGATCGGCTGCGACACGGTGCCAACAGCGGTGATCGTTCCAGCCGTGCCACTGCTTCCGACGTTGAGCGCCGTGCCGGCGTTGAATTTGACGACGACTCCGGGGCTGATCGTCAATGTCGCCCCGTTTCCGACGCTCACCGTCGAAGTGACGACGTACGGGCTTCCGGAAAGGCCCCAGGTGGTGCTCGTGTTGATTGCGCCGCCGACATTCGTGGGCCCTGTCATCGTCACGTTTTGTGTGACGTTTGTCCCGGGAGAGATCGAGAGCGAAATCGTCTGCGAGTTATGGCCGGCCGCGGACGCGAGAAGGTGCACCGAGCCCCAGTAAACCCCGGGAATCGAGTACGACCCGTCCGCGGCAGACGTCACGCTCGTTCCGCTCTGCTCCTGAATCGAGAGGCTCGCGCCCGAAATCGCCGCGAGCGTAGCGGCGTCCTGACCGTTCCGCTGACCGTGACCGTGGTCCGACTGAGCGATACCTGCGCGGCCGTCACCGTGCTTTGAAGTGGCACGTTGACGTAGCTCGTCGCCGTGACGACCGTCCGGTAGTTTGTCGCGCTGACCGTCAGCCCGTGTGTTCCCGTGGGAACATTCGCGATGCTATACGTTCCGTTCGAGGCGGTCGTCGCCGTCAGAGGCAGGTTATCGGAGATCTTCACAACCGCGCCCGCGAGCGCCGCATTACTGTTTTGGGCATCGGTCACCGTCCCGGTCACGGTACCCACATTGGCGACGAGAGAAATATCGCCAACGGTCAACCTACCTGACGAAGGCACGGTAACTGTTCCCGTCGTCCGTGTCACGTACCCGGTCTTTGAGGCCGTCAGCGTCGTCTGGCCCGCTGCCACCCTCGTGATCGAATACGTTCCGGTGGAATTCGTCGTTCCGCTCTTTCCCTGAGTGTTGAGCAGGACCGTAACCCCCGACATTCCAACGTGTGTGGTCGAATCCTTTACAGCTCCGGTGACCTTCGCGCCATGGCCCGCGCGAAGGAGCGAAGCGGGCAAGAACGTTGCCATCATGAACAGGAGACAGGAGCCCAGGGCACTTCGGCTCACCGTCGCGGGTAATACGCGAGACGCACGGTAACGTCTTTCCACCTTCATCGCTTCACTTCCGTGCCTGACTTACGACCGAATTAGTAACGCGAAAGGCGTTGGCAGCCACCGGCCCGAAATCCGAACTCCAATTGAATTGAACGCGGTGCTCGTCGCCGGGAAGGCCATGGAGATCAACAGAGACACTCTGCGGGTTGGTCGCATGCTTCAGTCCCTGGACCTTCTTTCCGTCACAGTACACTTCGAGCTCATTGGGCTGCGCGAGAAAGTAAATATCCAGGGGTTTTTTCAACTCCACGAGGACTTTCAGAGGCGAACGCACTTTCCACATTCGGAGCGCCGCATTCCACTCCCCCTCGGGTTTCACCTCGAGCATCGGGCTATGGTCTTCGAAAGCATTGAGCCCGGCGTGGTGCTCATGCGCCATTGTCGCCAGTGCTCTTGGACCGGTCGCACTGGCCGGGCGGTGAGCGGCGGCGTACCCGAGAAAGGTCTCGGTCCGGTTTCCAACCGTGATGATCGAATTTTCCGGGAGCGAGGTGGCCAGGATGGTGTAGATGAAGTTTTGCAGATTGGGCACGTAGATCGTACCTCCTTCGTCGAATCCGTTCCACTTTTCGGAGATGGCTCCGGCGACTCTGGGTTGACGATCGACGATCGTCTTAAGAACGGGCCCGTCCCAATGTCCGGTCTTCTCGTTCTTGACCGCCTCCCCCGCTTCGATGTGAACGCGCGATGCGCGCGCAATGGTGTAAGAAAGAATCCCATCCGTGCGGGAGTAGGCGCGCTTCACCGGATTTTCGGCGATTGGAACGTGGTGGAGTGAAGGGTCGTAGACATCCTTCCCGTTCGGTCCACCAATATCGATTTTCAGCGAATAGCTCTCGTCCGGAACGACCTTCCCTTGGTCGTCTTTTCCGTCCCAAACGGTCTCGAACACCCCTGATTTCGAATTCTTCGACGGCAGAGATCGGATGACCAATCGATCTCGATCCAGGACAAAGATCGAAACCTGTCCCGCCTTCAACAAAGAAAATCTGATCGTTTCCTTCTGGCCGAGGAAGGGGTTGAAAAAGGCCGGGGACACAGAAACCTTGTCGATGATCTTCCTCACGGCGGAATGAGATCGCGCGACAGCCTTTGGAGCCGCGCCCAAGGTGCAAGCGATCAGGAGGCTTATCAATAGACCCGTTCTCGTCGATTTCATCTGGACACCCCCAAAAAAACCGGTCCCGGAACATGCAACGCCACTTGACAGAGCCCGACGTGCTGAACCAGTTCAAAAATTATTCCTGACCGAAAAACGAACTGGCCGGAGGCTAAGTGATCGCGTCAGTCCAATGCAAGAAAAAACGACCGCGGGCAACACTTTTTGGATCGAACACGATAGAACGGTATAAAGGCATAAGACCCCCGCCCGCTGGAGGCGGCTGATTCCATGATTCTTCGAAAAACTTCGCTCCGGGCTGTCCCCTTTTCGAATTTTTGCGATTGGATATTTTATTGACACTATTTTTTCGTTGGTGGCGCTGGAAAGCCCCGGGGTCTTCCGGTTTAATCCTCCCCATGCGAATTGCGGTGGTGGGAGCGGGAGCGGTCGGGGGGTATTTCGGGGGGCGGCTCGCGGAAGCGGGCGAGGACGTGGTGTTCCTCGCGCGCGGCGCGCATCTGGAGGCGATCCGGAAGAACGGGTTGACGGTCGAGAGCATCGCGGGAGATTTCCGGATCTCCCCCGCGCAGGCGACCGACGACCCGGCGAAGGTCGGCGCGGCCGACGTCGCGATCGTCGCGGTGAAGGCGTGGCAGGTGCCGGAGGCGGCGCGCGCGGTGAAGGTCTTTCTGAAGCCGGACGGCGTCGCGATTCCGCTGGAAAACGGCGTCGAAGCGCCGGATCAGCTGGCCGAGGAGCTGGGCGCCCAGCGCGCGCTCGCGGGGCTGTGCAAGATCTGGAGCGCGATCGGCGCGCCCGGCGTGATCCGCCACCTTGGAGTGCCTCCGTCGCTCGCGTTCGGGGAGAGGAACGGGTCGGCGAGCGAGCGCGTCGAATCGCTCCGAAACGTCTTCCGAAAAGCAAAGGGCGTTACGGTCGAAACTCCGCCCGACATCCGGGTCGCGCTGTGGCAGAAGTTCGTGTTCATCGCGGCGTTTTCCGGAGTCGGCGGCGTGACGCGCTCGCCGGCGGGTGCGATTCGGAGCGTTCCCGAAACGCGCCGGCTGCTGCGGGAATGCATGCGGGAGACGCAGGCGGTCGCGCTGGCGCGGGGGGTACCGCTCGCTTCGGACACGTTCGAGAAGACGCTGAAGTTCTTCGACACGCTGCCGGAAGACGCGACGTGCTCGATGCAGCGGGACGTGGCGGAGGGGCGGCCGTCGGAGCTGGAGAACCAGAACGGGGCGATCGTGCGGCTCGGGCGCGAGGTCGGAGTGCCGGTGCCCGTCAACGAGTTTCTGTACGCGGCGCTGCTGCCGCAAGAGAAACTCGCGCGGCGAGCCTGACCAGGGCGGTCATGGCACAGGAGCGACCCCCCGAGGCACCGTCGGGAGGTGGCTCGCTCTTTCGGGAATCGGAACTCGCTCAGTCCGAGTCGCGGCTAAGCCCCAGCGCCGGCTCGATAAGCGGGTCCTGTCGCGGGACTCGCTCCTCTTTTCCGCTCGCCGCGAGCCAGAGGACTCTGCTACACCCGCGTTTGCGAGCGGCAAAAGAGAGTCTTGCCCCGCGCCACCCGCCCTTCCTGTGCCGGCGCATTGACCCCGCCGCTCCCGGGCTTTCGCTCATCGGGGTGGGACTCCACACCCGTGAGCGAAGACGCGGCGCGACGGGGCCCAGCGCGGGTCACAGGTGCCTCCCGAGAGGAGCGTATGTTTTTTCGCTGACACAACCCTGAATCAGGGAGAGCTCATGTCGCGAAAAAACTTGCCCGAGGAGCGCGCGCGGGCCGATGCCACCGACAGGCGCGCTGCGTCTCCTTGAGGGAGGCATCGAAGACCCGCGCCGGTGCTAATCCGCGCCGCTACTGAGGGAAGCCCCTACTCGCTCCCTTTCGCCGCGAGCCTGTCCGCGAACCCGAGGTCGAGGTACACGGTGCGCGCCGACCCGCGCCCTTCCGGCGAGCGCGGCGTGAAGATCCGGCCGTCGGGGCCCTCCGAATACGTGTGGACGATGCCGGCCGTCGAGACGCGGTCGATGATCGGCTCGGGCTTTCCCGCGGAGAATCCCGGGCGCGTGTCGATCGGAACCCGATAAAGCGTCGAACCGGAGCGGTAGAAGAGCTCCCGTTGGTCGCGGCCCCAGCGCGGCTCGAACGCGAGCGCCGGAAGAGATCTGCCACCTTCCCTCGCCGGACGGGAACGGGCGGACGAACACGCTGTTTTCGCCGCCCTCGTTCGAGATGTAGGCGATCCACCGCCCGTCGGGCGAGACGACGGCGTCCCGTTTTCCGAACGGGTCGTGCAGAAGAAGCTCGGGCGTTCGGGTTCCCGTCACGGGAAGAAGGTAAATGTCCGCGCCGCCCTCCTCTCCCGTCGAGCGCCCGATCTGCCCCTTCTGGAAGACGCTGTAGATCAGCTTGCGGCCGTCGGGCGTGAAACCGCTCGGGGCCATCGGCCGGTCACTCTCGAGAAGGGTTTCCGCGTCGCGGCTGCCGTCGGCAGGCTTCCACGCAAGGCGCCACCGCCGGTCCTCCTGTCCGTGCACGCGGACCATATAGGCGACGCGAGCGCCGTCGGGCGACCAGACGGGATTCGTGATGACGTCCCCGACCGTCAGGCGGGTCTGCGTGCCGCGCTCCAGATCCGCGACCCAGAGGTCTGCGACGCCGCCCTTGCCTCCCGTCAGCGCGGCGTGCCTGCCGTCCGGCGAAAGGGCCGCCTCGTTGTAGGGATCGGGCGGGATCGGGATCGGCGTCTCGACGCCTTTCTTGTCGATCCAGAAGAGGCGGTACTGGGCGGTCGCGCCGCCGGGCGCCCAGATCGCCGCTCCGTTCGAAGAGAGAGCGAACTGAACCGCGCCCGAGCTGACGTCCGTCGCGACTCCCTGGACGACGACCTCCGGAGTGCCGCGCGTCGAGAGCGTTCGCGGGTCGAACGCAACCGAATAGAGCGACCCGCCGCGCGCGAAGACGAGGCGGCCCCCGGTTCCGTAGCGCGCCTGGCTGGAACCTTCGAGAACCACCTTGCGCTCGCCGGTCGAAGGCCGGACCGCCTCGATGCGGGCGTCGTCGTAGTACTCCGTCGAGGCCCCGGTGTCGCACGTGAAGAGCACGGCGCTGCCGTCGGGCAGGACCTGCGGCCAGCGATGGGTGCGCTCGTCGCGCGTAAAGTCGAGCTTCGTGACCTGCGTGACCGGGCCGCCATTCTGCGAGACTCTCGAGAGCCCGACGGCGACGTTCGGAGCGAAGTAGATGAAGCCGTCGCGGCTCCAGGTGCGCGCCGCGCGCGCGGTGACGCGTGGCGGTGGCCGCGAGCTCGATCGGAGGGCCTCCCGCCGACGGGATTTTCTCGAGCGATGGTTCGCGGAAGAAGCCGATCCACTTGCCGTCCGGCGAGAAGAACGGGGAATTCGCGCCCTCCGTGTCCGGCAGGACGCGCGGCTCGACCTCGTCGATCGAGCGAACGAGGAGCTGCGTGCCGTCCTCGCCGTATCGACGACGACCGCGACCTGGCAGGCGGCCGTCTGCGGAGATCGCGAGATTTGGCGCCGATTCCCCGACGAGCGAAAAGCCATCCGGAATCGCGAGCGCCCAGCGCGCGCCCGAGCCGGCGCGAGAGGCGGAGCCGGCCGATGGAGCACCCAGCCCGCGGCGAGCCCGACGGCCAGCGCGAGAGCGGCCGCGATCAACGCGGGCCCGCCGGCACGTCGCGCCGGCGACGAAATCGGAACCGCCAGGCTTTCGATCGGGCGCTGCATGGGCCAGCCGCGTCCGATCGCGATGCGCGCCTCGCCGATGTCGCGCAGGCGGTTCTTCGGATCGCGCTCCAGGCAGCGGACGCAGGAGCTCGCGGACGACGCGGGCGTCGCGGCCGGCAGCGCGTCGAGATCGATCTCGGTCCTGCAGCACCGCGGCGAGGGTGTCGGACACCGTCTCGCCGGCGAACAGGCGCTCCGCCGGTCAGCATCTCGAAGAGCACGACGCCGAACGCCCAGATGTCGGCGCGCCGGTCGACCGCCTTGCCCGCGCGCCTGCTCCGGGCGACATGTACGCCGCCGTGCCGAGGATCATGCCGCCTGCGTGCCGAGCGACATCGTCGGCGAGTGGGCAGATGTCGGGAGACGGATGTCGAGGCGACGCCGGGTCGAGCGCCTTCGCGAGGCCGAAGTCGAGCACCTTGACCTGGCCCTCCGGGTCGATCTTCACGTTCGCGGGCTTCAGGTCGCGGTGGACGATGCCCTTCTCGTGCGCGACCTCCAGGCGTCGGCGATCTGCCGCGCGATCGGCAAGCGCCTCGTCGACCGGCATCGGTCCGCGTCGATCCGATCCGCGAGGTCTCGCCCTCGACGAGCTCGATGACGAGCGCCTTGCACGGCACGTCGATTCCTCCATGCCGTAGATCGAGGCGATGTGCGGGTGATTGAGAGACGCGAGCACGCGCGCCTCGCGCTCGAAGCGCGCGAGACGCTCCGGTCGGCGGAAAGCGATTCGGGCAGCACCTTGATCGCGACCTCGCGCTGGAGCTTGCGAGTCGGTCGCGCGGTACACCTCGCCCATGCCGCCGGCGCCGAGCGGGGAGATGATTTCGTAGGGACCCAATCGCGTTCCGGCGGCGAGACTCATGCGCCATCTTCCCCGTCTTCCTCTCCATCATCCAGATCTCCGAGCGCGAAAAGTTCGAGATGACGTAGAGGCTTCGGCCATCGGGCGAGAGAGAAATCTCGCCGCCGAGGGAAGCTTCCGGCGGAAAACGGCGGAGGACCTTCCGCGCCTTCGTGTTTCGGTCGTAGAGCATGAGCGCGGAACCGGACGTTGCGGTGCTGCCGGACGAGGGCTCCGCCGAATTCGTTTCTCCGTAGATCACGAAATCGTCGGAGACCCACACGCCATCCAGACCCGCATCAGTGATCGATTCCAGAGAACCGGATTCCGGCGAATAGATCGCGGTGCCCTTGACTCCGTTCAGCAGGAGGAGCCGGCCATCGGGAGACCACTCGAGCGGAAAATCGAACGTCCCCTCCGCCGGAAGGGGCCCCGGCAGCGTCTCGGGAGCGTACTGGCCGTCCGGCTGCCGGCGCAGAACGGCGATCCGGCTCGACATCCCCTTCTCGATCAGCGTGGCGACGCGCTCGCCGCCCGGGTGGGAATGCTCGCCACGATCTCGCCGATCGAGGGAGGCGTGAGCACCTTCGCCTGGCCTCCGTCCGCGCCGATCTCCCAGAGCTGATAAGGACCGCCGCGCGTCGAGTAGAAGAGGATCCGTTTGCCGCCGTCGATCCAGCGCGGCTGGCGGTTCTTGAATTCGTCGTCGGTCAGCTGCGTGAGGCCGCCGCCGTTCGTGTCGCAGGTATAGAGGACCTCGCGCGTGACGCCCGCCTGAAAGAGAAGCCGCCGGCCGTCGGGCGAGACCGCGACGTAAGACGTCGACCGGGAGGCCGGAAAGAATCGTGTTCGGCGTTTCGGCGAGCTCGCGGCGGGCGGGATCGAACGCGAACCGCTGGATTCCGTAGTTCGTCGAATCGACCTCGAACGCGATGCGGCTTCCGTCGCGCGACAGCGAGAACGGTCCAGCAGTGCCCGCGGGAACGGAGACCCGCTGGGGCTCCGACGTGGCCTTGCCCGTCGCCTCGTCGACCCCGATCCGGTAGAGGTCGAGCGTCCCCCCCGGTCGCTGCCGAAATAGATCGAGCGGCCGTCGGGTGCCCAGACCGGCGCCCAGTCGAGCGGCTTGTCGTTCGTCAGGCGCACCGGCTTTTGCTTCTCCCCGGTCACGTCGAGAGTGAACAGGTCGCGCTGCGCACCGCTCCCCAGGAGGCCGAAGAACGCGATCCGGCGGCCGTGCGGAGACCACGTCGGCGCGACCGCGTTCTTGAAGACGTCTTTCTCCTCGGTCGCGTTGCCGTCGAAGAGTTTTCGCTTCTTCCCCGTTTGAACCTCGACGGTCAGGACGTCGCCCGGCGTTCCGAGGTGGTACGGGTCCGGTTGATCGACGGTCGTGTAGACGATCGACGCCCGTCGGGGGACCAGGACGGCGCGAAGCCTCCGTCGGCGACCCGGTGGACCGATTCTCCGGTCGCCCCCATGACGTAGATCCCGCCGCCATCCCGCTCGGAACGGAATGCGACGTGCGCCCCGTCGGGGGAGAACGCCGGCTCGGTGTTGTCGAAGCCGCTCGCCGCGCGTGAGATTGACGGCGTTCTGCCCGCCGACCCGCTGCAGGAAGATGTCGAGCTCCTTTCCCTCCCGCCGGACGAACAGGAACTGCTGGCCGTCGGGAGAGATCGAAGGGAGCGTCGCGCGTTGCGCCGAACGTCAGCTGTTGAAAGCGCCACCCATCCGCCGCGCCGGAGCTGGGCGCCGAAGCGCCGGCCCGCGAGATACGCGAGCAGCAGGAGCGCGGCGGCGCCCGCGATTCGCGCCGCGAGCGCGAGAGGCGCCGTGCTGCCCGCGCGCCCCGTCACGACCCGCGCCGACGACGAGGACGCGTTCGTGAAATCGCGTCGAGATCGAACGCGACGTCGCCGGCGGAGTGGAAGCGGGACTCGGGGCTCTTCTCCATGCAGTGGCGCACGATCCGGTCGAGCGCGGGGGAGATGTTGCGCCCCGATTCGAGCAGCTCCGGAGGATCTTCCTTCAGGATCGCGTTCATCGTCTCGACGGCGGAGTCGCCCTTGAACGCTCGTCTCCCGGCGAGCATCTCGTACAGAATCGCGCCGAACGCGAAATGTCGGTCCGCTGGTCGACGTCCCGCCCGCGAACCTGTTCGGGCGACATGTAGCCGACGGTGCCCATGACGGTTCCCGGCTCGGTGCCGGCGGTCGTCGGCGCGCTCGTTCGCGGCCGACTCGGAGGCCGATCCGTCCTTCGCGAGGCCGAAGTCGAGGATCTTGACGCGGCCGTCGGAGGTCAGGAAGACGTTCTCCGGCTTCAGGTCGCGGTGGACGATCCCCTTCTCGTGCGCGGCCGCGAGCCCCTTCGCGATCTGGATCGCGATCTCGACGGCTGCGCCGCTGCGCGAGCGCCCCCTCGTCGAGACGGGCCCGCAGGGTCTCGCCGACGAGGAGCTCCGTGACGGCGAACGCGACCCCGCCTTCGCTCCCGAAGTCGTGGATCGAGAGGATGTTCGGGTGGTTCAGCGCGGCGACCGCATGGGCCTCGCGCTCGAAACGGGCGAGCGCGTCCGGGTTCTTCGCGAGCGACTCGGGCAGCACCTTGATCGCGACTTCACGATCGAGCTTCGTGTCCCTCGCCCGGTACACCTCGCCCATGCCCCCGGCACCGAGGGCGCAAGGATCTCGTAGGGACCGAGGCGGGTTCCGGCGGAGAGGGTCATGGCAGCCCCTTCGTCGTTTTCGCGCGCTGGAGACCGTTGCGAACGACGACGATCTCCGAGCGGTTGTCGGTCGAGAGCGACTTCCAGGAAGAGGAAGCCCTTGCCGTCGGGAGCCGTGCTCCAGCCGTCGGGGCGCAGTCCCATCTTGTCGAGCTCGAAGCTTGCGCTCGGGCGACGCCGTCAACCGGCCGCTGGCGTCGAGGCCGATCTGAACCTCGATCAACGAGCCGCCCGCGAGGTAGTCGACGGCCTTGCCCGCCGCGTTCCACTGCGGCGTGCCGCCGCCGTTGGCCGAGAGCTGGATCGTCTGGTCGACCGCCGGGAACGTGGTGAGGAACGCCTCGCGCCTGCCGCTCAATCCGTCGCCGTAAGCGAGCAGCCGCCTGTCGGGCGAGAGCCGGCCGAGCGAGTCGAGCCCGCCGAGGATTTTTTTCCTCTCCCCGGGGCGGCCCCGCGAGTCGAACGGCGCCCAGTAAAAGCCCTGGTCCGACGAGAGCTTGAAGCCCCCCTTCCGGAACAGAATTCCGCTGCCGTCCGGTGCGAGAAACGCCCGATATGCGTCGTCAAACACCACCTCGGGTGTGGCGTCCGGCTCGGCGCGAACTCGCCGGAAATCGAGCTTAAGCCGGCGGTGTAGTAGATCGTCCGCCCGTCCGGCGACCACTGAGGGTCCTCGATGGACTCCTTCTCCTCGGTCGCAACCTTCGTGAGAGTGCCGCGGCCGAGATCTCGCACCCAGAGCTCCCGGGCGTTCAACACCTCGGCGAGCCGCGAGCCGTCGGGCGAAAGCGCCTGCCGGTCGAGATGAGGGTGCGGCTCGCCCAATCTGGCGATCTCTTTTCCCGCGCTGTCCACGCGCACCACCACGCTCGGCGTCTCGCGCGGAGGAACGTAGGCGAGCGTGCCGTCGCGCGCCCGACCCACGCCGATTCGACGCGCGGGATCAGGAAGGTACCTCTTGCCGGTGACCACGCCGCGCGCGGCATCGAACGGAACGCCCAGGCCGCCGCTGCGCTGCTTTCGGCATTCTGCACCACCAGCGTCCCGTCGGCGTAACCGAGCGGAGCCATGCCGACCAGTTCCTCGCTTCCCGGGCAACACCTCCCGGCGGCCATCACGGAAAAGCTCGATACGCATAGGTCCCCACGGGCGATCCTCGGATCGTTCTGACGGTGGGTCAGGAGCATCAGCGATTTGCCGTCGGGCATGAGAAGGATCTGGTGAAAGTCGACGTCGACCTTCGGATCGATGGGAATCATGCAGCTCCGGGTCTCCGCCCCTCGCCGGGACCCGGTAGACGCCGCCGCGCCAGGCCGCAAAGAGAATCGTGTCGTCGGGCAGCCAGACTCCGGCGAGGAAGGCGCGTCCCGACACGCCCGGAATCACCGGAAAGATCGCAAATCGGTGAACGCTCCCCCCTCGGCCGCGGAAATCCTCCACAGCCGTTCTCCGATTTGAGCTGCGAAGCGGGAACCGTCCGACGACCAGAAGGGCCTGCGCAGCCCGGCGTCGCTCGCGACTTCGCGAGGCGTTCGGTTGTCGAGATCCCGCACCCAGAGCTTATAGACCATGTCCTGCTCGCCGCCCTCTGTCCACGGGGCGTCGCCGAGGGTCGGCGCCCCCTCGGGTCAACCAGGCGAGCCGGCGGCCGTCGGGCTAGAGATCCATGCCAACGAGACCGTTGGCCCCGATCGCAAACTCGGTCACCGCCGGAGATTCGCCGGCGGAGACGGAAGAACGTTTCGCGAAGAGCAATGCAAGCAGAGCGGCGGTCCCCGCCGCGGCGACGAGCGCGGCGGCGAAGACCGGAAGCGGGATGCCGCGCCGGACGGAAACGGTCTGCGTGGGAGTCTCAGCCGACTCGCCGCCGGCAACCGCGCCGAGGGCGATCCGGGCTTCCCCGATGTCGCGGAGGCGGTTTTTCGGGTCGCGCTCCAGGCAGCGAACGAGGAGATTGCGGACGACAGCGGGCGTCTCCGGCGGAAGCGCGTCGAGCCGGATTTCGTGCCGCAGCACCGCGGCCAGGGTGTCGGAAACCGTCTCTCCAGCGAAGAGCCTCTTCCCTGTCAGCATCTCGTAGAGAACAACGCCGAAAGCTCCAGACGTCGGCGCGCTTTTCCACGGGCTTTCCCCGGCCTGCTCCGGGCTCATATATGCGGCCGTGCCGAGGATCATTCCCGCCTGCGTCCCGAGAGACATCGTCGGCGAGTGGGTGATGTCGGGAGAGGAAGCGGAAGAAGTCGCCGGCGGATCGAGCGCTTTCGCTAGACCGAAATCGAGCACCTTGACCTGGCCCTCCGGGTCGATCTTCACGTTCTGCTGGCTTCAAATCCCGGTGGATGACCCCCTTCTTGTGCGCGGCTTCCAATGCTTCAGCAATCTGTTTCCCAATCGAAAGCGCCTCTTCGACGGGAATCGGGCCGGTCTCGATCCGGTCCTGCAGCGTTGTGGCCCTCGACCAGCTCGAGGACGAGCGCCTTCACGGACGTCGATTCCTCCATCCCGTAGATCGACGCGATGTGAGGATGGTTGAGCGAGGCCAGCACGCGGGCCTCGCGCTCGAAACGTGCGAGACGTTCAGGATCAGCGGCCAGCGATTCCGGCAGCACCTTGATCGCGACTTCACGATTGAGCTTCGAATCCCTCGCCCGGTATACCTCCCCCATCCCTCCGGCACCGAGAGGCGCAAGGATCTCGTAGGGACCGAGTTTCGTTCCTGCGTTGATCACTTAAAAGCATTATCCCTCATCCTTTCGACGAGCGCCCCGGGGCCGAGCGCGAGAAACCCGGCGAGACGTTTTTCGTATGGAACTTCCGATTCTTCGAGAGAAAGGAGACCTCCATGCGCCTCTCGTTTTCCTTCCGGCCGATTGCCGGCTTCGCCGCGGTGCTCGCCGCGTCGATCGCTCCGTCGATCGCCAGGGCTCAGGACATCACGCTTCCGCCGAGCGGAGACAACCAGCGTTCCACGGTTACGCAACACATCGGCCCGGTCGTCCTGACGGTCGACTACCACAGTCCCCGCGTGAAGCGGGCGGACAAGGGCGACCGGCGCGGCAAGATCTGGGGCCAGCTCGTGCCCTACGGCATGACGAACCTCGGATTCGGCACGTGCAAGGAGTGCCCGTGGCGAGCCGGCGCGAACGAGAACACGACCCTGACCGTCAACCATGACGTGGAAGTCGAGGGACAGAAGCTTCCGGCCGGCGCTTACGGCGTCTCCATGATCCCGGACAAGGACAGCGACTGGACGGTCATCTTCTCAAAAGACTCGACCTCCTGGGGCGCCTTCTTCTACGACCCGGCGCTGGACTTCCTCCGCGTGAAGGTCAAGCCCGCGGCGAGCGAGTATCACGAGTTCCTGACGTACGAGTTCACCGACCGCGAGCCGGACCGCGCGGTGCTGGCCTTGAAATGGGAAGAGCTGCAGGTCCCGATCGCGATCTCCGTTCCGGACATCGACGGCGTGTACATCGCCGAGATCCGAAAAGAGCTCAAGAACTCGAAAGGGTTCGACTGGCGGAACTGGAGCGCGGCCGCGAAGTTCGAGATCGATCACAAGAAGAACCCTCAGGAAGCTCTCTCCTGGGCGCAGGCCGCCGTCTCGGGCCAGGTCGGGATCGAGAACTTCCAGACCCTGGAGACGCTCGCCGAAGCGCAAGCGGCCAACGGCATGACCGCCGAAAGCGAAAAGACTCTCGCTCGCGCGCTCAATCATCGGACGGCCGGCCCGATCGACATTCACCTCTATGCCCGCGCCCTGCTTCAGGCCGGGAAGAAAGACGAGGCGATGAAGGCCTGGCAGCTCAACGCGAAACGCTTCGGCAGCGAGTGGCCGGTCAACGTCGGGCTCGCGCGCGGATACTCGGCGATGGGCAACTACAAGGAAGCGCTCAAGTACGTGCGGCTCGCCATTCCGCAGGCGCCGGACGACGGCAACAAGAAGGCTCTCGAAGCCGCGTCCAAGAAACTGGAGGCGGGGAAAGACATGAACGTCTGAGCTCTTTCGGAGCTACTCTCTTCGTGTGACTCGGTTCCGAAGCCGGAAAAGGATCCTCGCCGCGGCGGGGATCCTTCTTTCCGGCAATCTCGCCGCCCGCGCCGCCGAGACGGCGGGCCGCTCGTCCCGGGTCGGCGTCGCTCGCCTTCGCGAGGGACACGCCCCGTCGAGTGCTCCTCTCCTCCAATGAGACGGGGGCCTTTCAGCTTTTCTCCCTCGATCTCGGCTCCGGGCGGAAGACCCGGCTCACGTCGCTGCCGGCGGGCAAGGCGTCGGGCACGATCTCCCCGGACGGAAAGTGGGTCTATTTCCTTCACGACGACGGAGGATCCGAAGTCGGCCGGTATGTCCGTGTTCCGTTCGAAGGGGGAAGAGAGGAGGAGATCGATCCCGGATCCCCGCCCGCCTCGGGGCTCGGAATCTCGTGCGAACGCCGGGGACGTTTCCTCGTCGAAGGGCTCTCCGACGCCGGAGGTTTTCGGTTTCGGCGGGTTGCGAGCGGAAATGCCCCCGTGACCCTCTACCGGTCGGACCACGAGGCGTACGGCCCCGCGCTCTCGGCCGACGGCCGCTATCTCGCGATCGTCGAAACCGAGAGAAAAAACGATCGCCACTACGCGACACTGCTTCTCGACGCGCGGACGGGCGCGCGCGAAGCGGAAATCTGGGACGGCGAGGGAATCAGCGCCACGCACGGCCCGTGGTCGCCGAAGGCGGGAGACGAGCGGATCGTCGTGCAGTCGGACCGCAGCGGCTACTTTCGTCCCGCGATCTTCGATCTCGCGAAAAAGACCCGCACCGAGCTGCCGATCGATCTTCCCGGCGACGTGACGGGCGAAGACTGGACGCCCGGCGGCGCCGGCGTTCTCCTGCGGCAGCACCTCGCGGGGCGCGACTCGCTGTTCGTCTTCGATCTCGAATCGCAGAGGCTCTCCCCCGTCCCGCTTCCGCCGGGGACCGCAGGCTCGGCCTGGATCCGCCCGGACGGCAAAATCTGGGCGCAATTCCAGAGCTCGACGATCTCTCCGCGGCTTCTGGAGATCGACGCGGCGTCGGGAGCTTCGAAGGCCGTCGTGTCGAGCGCGGAATTCCGCTCCGCGGCGCCGCTCTCCCTCGTCACGTTCCCCGGCGGCCACGGCGACGCGATCTCCGCGTACCTCGGCGTCCCGCACCGGTCCCGCGCGAACGGCGCGGCGATCGTGTGGATCCACGGAGGCCCCCACTCGGAGGTTTCCGACGTCCTCTCGCCGTCGCTCCAGGCGTACGTCGACGCGGGGTTCGCCGTGCTCGCGCCGAACTACCACGGCTCGTCGGGGTCCGGAAGAGCCTTCGCGGCGTCGATCGAGGGAAACCCGATGGCGCTCGAGCTCGAGGACTTCGCCGCGGCTCGCCGGTTTCTGCTCGAGCGCGGCCACGCGCCGTCGGGGCTCGTCTTCGCCGCCGGATGGTCTTACGGAGGGTTCGCGGTGCTCTCGTGCCTGACGCGCCAGCCGGCGGATTGGGCGGGAGGTTCCGCGGGCGCGGCGATCGCCGACTGGACGATGCAGTTCGAGGACGCGCGCGGCCCCCTGCGCGGCTGGACGCTGTCTCTCTTCGGCGGAAGGCCCTCGGAGAAGACCGAGCTCTACCGGGACCGCTCGCCGATCGAGAGGGTTCGAGCGATCCGCGCGCCGCTGCTGATCCTGCAGGGAAGAAACGACAGTCGCACCTCCGCGCGGCAGATCGAATCGTTCCTGCGAAAACTCGACGAAGAAGGAAAGAACTACGAGGTCAAGTGGTACGACGCGGGCCACAGCTCGCTCGATTCCGGCGAGCAGGCCGACCATGTGCGAAGAACGATCGAATTCTTCCGGAGGGTCCTGACGAACGCCCGACGACCTCTCCCCCCGTCCCCCTCTCCGTAACTACGGAGAGGGGGTGGCCGAAGGCCGGAGGAGAGGTTTCGCGAGTTGCGATTTCCGAACGAGCGATCTACCGGCGGAGCGCGTGCGCCTACTTCGGCTCCTGAACCGTCAGCGTCACCGTCGTCTGGCCGTTTGCGGGATTCGCGACCATCGTGATCGAACGCTTTCCGTCGGCCGACTGGAGCAGCAGGACCTTGCCGCCGCCACTCGACATCTCCATCTTGACCTGCCACGTCGAAAACTTCGACTTGTAGAAAGCGGCGATTTTCTCCGGAGCGTCGGAGCTCTGGAACGTCGCCATGTGGCCCGAGGTCTCCGTCCGGCCCGCCGAGACCGCGCTGACGATCTTCGCGCCGGGATAGACCGGCACGTCTTTTGGAAAATCTTCCGGAAGCTTGACGCCCTCGCCGCTGACGACCGTGGAGCCGTCCGCCATCTTGACGGTGACGTTCTTTCCTTTCGAGTCGTACTCCACCTGCTCTCCGTGCGGGCCGACGAATTCGCGCTTGCGGCAGGCCGCGCCCGCGAGAAGGATCGCCGCGACGATCGCCGCGGAAAGCGAAAGCTTTTTCATGACTCCGATCTTATCGCGCGGACGGCCTTCGCGAATTCCGGCACGAAGGGGAAGAGGTCCGCGACGACGCCGTAGGTCGCGACCTTGAAGATCGGCGCATCCGCGTCCTTGTTGACGGCGACGATGACCTTCGACGTTCCCATGCCCGCGAGGTGCTGGATCGCGCCCGAGATCCCGATCGCGACGTAGAGGCGTAGGCGACACGACCTTCCCGTTTGTCCGACCTGATACTGGTGGTCGATCCACCCGGCGTCGACGACGGCCCGCGAAGCCCCGAGCGTCGCGCCCGCGCCGAGCGCGTCGATGAGATCGCGGATCACGGGCCAGTTTTCGGGGCCCTTGATACCGCGCCCGCCCGACACGACGATGTCCGCTTCCGTCACGTCGAGCTCCTTTCCGCCGGAGGCTTCGATGCCCGTCACCTTCGCGCGGATCTCGAGAGAGCCGAGGTCGAGCGTCTCGACTTTCGGCGCGGAAGGGGACGCGGTCGGCTCCGCCGGAAACACGTTCGGGCGGGTCGTCGCGATCTGGAGCGGCGACGCGCCGCAGTCCACGGTTGCGCGAGCCTTGCCCGAATAGACGGGCCTCACGCCGACGAGACGGCTCCCCTTCCGCCCGAAGCTCCATGACGTCCGCGAGGACTCCCGAGGAGTTTCGCGCGGCGAACCGCGGAGCGATGTCCCTGCCCATCGAGGTCGCGGCGATCAGCACGAGCGTCCGGCGACTCTTTTTCCTTCGCGGCCTGCAGCGCGCCCACGTATCCGCGATTCGAGTACAGCGAAAGGTCGTCGCGGTCGGCCACGTACACGGCCGAAGCGCCGTAAGCCCCGAGGTCGTTCGCGAGAGCGGCGACGCCCTTGCCCGCAATCGACGGCGGAGACCGGTCCGCCGGCGAGCTTCGCGGCGAGCGAAAGCGCCTCGAGCGAGGCCTTGCGAATCTTGCCTTCGCGCTGCTCGATGAAAACGAGAAATCGCATCAGATCACCTTCGCTTCTTCGCGCAGCAGACGCGCGAGCTCGCGGGCCGCTCCGGCCGGGTCCGCCGCCGCGCCCTCCGCGGAAGCCTTCGGATCGCCTCCCGGAACGAAATGACAGGGTTGGGGCGGAGGCGGAAGCTCGAGTTTGAGCGTCCGGCACGTCGGCTCGCCGGGAGAAAACGTCTTGTCCCGAATCGGTTTCTTCTTCGCCGCCATGATCCCCTTCAACGACGCGTAGCGCGGGTCGTTCAGGCCTTTCTGCGCGGTCAGGACGCACGGCATCGAGCGATTCCACGTGCTCGTGCGCGCCCTCGATCTCGCGGTCACACGCGACTTTTCCGTCCCCGGCGGAAAATTTCACGATGTTTCCGACGTGCGGAAAGCCGAGGATCTCGGCGACCATCGGTCCGACGAGCGATTCGTCCCAGCCGACGCCCTTCTGACCGAACCAGACGAGATCGTAGCTTCCCTCCTGGATCGCTTCCGCGAGCGCGCGGGCCGTCGAGAACGCGTCCAGCTCGGCGCCTTGCGGGTCGATCCAGACGCCATCGTCCGCGCCGCGGCGCGAGGCACTCGCGGATTCCCGTCTTCGCCCGCTCCGGGCCGAGCGAAAGAACGGTCACCGTGCCGCTGCCCGAGGACTCTTTCGTCTTGAGCGCCTCTTCGAGGGCGTATTCGTCATAAGGCGAGACGATCCATTTCACGTCGCTCTCGTCGATCGACTTGCCGTCGGCGGCGACCTTGATTTTCGTTTCGGTATCCGGGACGTACGCGACGCAAACGATGGAATTCATGCGCTTTTCACCATCCGGCGACGGACCATATCACGCCCGATGTTCGCGGGGAATGATGCAGGTGGAGGAGATTCGCCTTACGGCTTTTTGAGCAGCAGGCAGCCGTTCGTGCCGCCGAAGCCGAAGGAGTTCGTGAGGGCGTAGCGGACGTTCACTTCGCGGGCGACGTTCGGGACGTAGTCGAGATCGCAATCGGGGTCGGGCTCTTCGTAATTGATCGTCGGCGGGATGATTCCGTGCCGGACGGTCAGGGCGAGGATTCCCATCTCGAGGCCGCCGGCCGCGCCGAGGAGATGGCCCGTCATCGACTTCGTGGACGAGATCGCGACCTTCTTCGCCCGTTCGCCGAACACGCGCTTGACCGCGATCGTTTCCACCTTGTCTCCGAGCGGCGTCGAGGTCCCGTGCGCGTTGATGTAGTCGATCTCGTCCGCGTTGACCCCTGCGTCGTTCAGGGTGTTCTTCATGACTCGCGCCGGGCCGTCGCCGTCTTCGGAGGGCGCCGAGATGTGGTACGCGTCGCCCGACATTCCGTAGCCGACGAGCTCCGCGTAGATGTCCGCTCCGCGCGCGACGGCCGCGTCCCACTCTTCGAGGATCACGACTCCCGCGCCTTCGCCGATGACGAAGCCGTCGCGGCCCTTGTCCCACGGGCGCGACGCGCGCTCGCGGCTCGTCGTTGCGCGTCGACAGGGCGCGCATCGCCGCGAATCCGCCGACGGCGAGCTGCGTGATGACCGCCTCGGCGCCGCCCGTGATCGCGGCGTCCGCGTCGCCGTACTGGATCATGCGGTACGCCTCGCCGATCGCGTGCGCGCCGGTCGTGCAGGCGGTGATCGTCGCGAGGTTCGGCCCCTTCGCCCCGTACTTGATCGAGACCTGGCCCGACGTCATGTTCGCGATGAGCCCGGGAATGAAAAACGGCGAGAACTTGTCCGGACCGCCTTCCCACACGCGGCGATGCTGGCTTTCGATCAGCGGCAGGCCGCCGATGCCCGAGCCGATGACGACCGCGACGCGTTCCGCGTTTTCCGGCGTGACCTTGAACCCGGAGTCCTCCATCGCGTAGTGCGTCGCCCCCATCCCGTAGTGGATGAAGGTGTCCATTTTCTTGATGTCTTTTTTCGCGACGTAGAGGGAGGGATCGAAGCCCTTCACCTCGCCCGCGATCCGCACGGGATACTGGGAAGCGTCGAACCGCGTGATCGGGCCGACGCCGGAGCGCCCCGCTTTCAGGGCCTCCCAGTTTTCGCGCGTGCCGATCCCGAGCGGGGAAACCAGGCCCACTCCGGTGAGAGCCACGCGGCGTGAGGGACCGCGACGAGGCATTTGCTAGCTTTTCTGCGCGTGCTTTTCGATGTAATCGTACGCGTCCTTGACCTTCTGGATCTTCTCGGCGTCTTCGTCGGGGATCTGGATGTTGAATTCCTCTTCAAAGGCCATCACGAGCTCGACCGTGTCGAGCGAGTCGGCGCCGAGGTCGTCCACGAAGGAGGCCTCCGGCGTCACCTGAGCCGCGTCCACTCCCAGCTGCTCGACGATCTTGCTCTTCACCCGATCCTGAATGCTGTCCGCCATCGCTCCTCCTCGTTAACAGTCTCCGGAAACGCGTTCCCGCGGAAACCCGCGTATTCTACACGAGGGGCGGGTCAAGTCCACCCGACTGCACCCACGGAAGACTGCGGGCCTCGGCGCCCTGCTTGCGCTCCGGACGTACCCCGTTTGTGCGCGCCGCAAAGGCGGATAGGGCTACGTCCTGTGCGGACCGCGCGCAAACAGGGCCCCACCGTCCGTCGCCGCCGTCCCTCGGCCCGCACCCCCCGGTTTCCCCCGGAACTCGAGCGGGTCACAGGTGCCTCCCGAGAGGAGCGTAGATTTTTTCGCTACCGCTGCCCGAAACCCAGGATGAAACCGTCTCGCGAAAAAATCCGCCCGAGGAGCGCGCAGGATGGATGCCACCAAGGTGCGCGCTGCGTCTCCTGGAGGGAGGCACCGAAGACCCGCGCGAGTTCCCCCCTCACCCGGCGGGCGTTGCCCGCCACCCTCTCCCGCCGGGAGAGGGAATTTGGAGGGTGACTCCATGTGCGATGTAGGCGAGCGAGGAACTGCCGAGCGCCGCCAGGGGCCAGGCCGCGATCCGAGCCGAGCGAAACCTACATGTAGAGGCCGCCGGACACGTTCAGCACGTGGCCGGTGACGTACGACGCGTCGTCGGACGCCAGAAACGCGACGGCGGCCGCGATGTCGTCGGGCGTTCCGAGCCTCTGGAGCGGGATCTGGGACTCGAGGGTCTGCTTCGCCGCGTCGGTCATCTTCTCGGTCATCGAGGTCGCGATGTAGCCCGGCGCGACGGCGTTGATGGTGATGTTGCGCGACCCCACCTCGCGCGCGAGCGACTTCGTCAGGCCGACGAGCCCGGCTTTCGCGGACGCGTAGTTCGCCTGGCCCGCGTTGCCCATGAGCCCGACGACCGACGTCACGTTGACGATGCGCCCGAACCGGTTCCGCACCATCGCCTTGACGGCGGCCTGGGAAAGGAGGAACGCGCCGGTCAGGTTCGTCGCGAGCACGCGGTCCCACGAATCGCGGCTCATCCGGAGGATCAGATTGTCTTCCGTGATTCCGGCGTTGTTGACGAGCACGTCGAGCCGGCCGTGCTTCTCGAGAAGAGACTTCATGCCCGCGGCGATCGATTCCGAGCTCGCGACGTCGAGCGGGAGCGCCTCCGCCGAGCCGCCGTCGGCGGCGATCCGCGCGACGAGAGCGGAGAGTTTCTCGGCCGTTCGAGCCGCGCAAATCGTCGTCGCGCCTTCGCGCGCGAAACGAACGGCGATCGCCTCGCCGATCCCCTGCGAAGCGCCCGTGACGAGCGCGATTTTGCCTTTCAGCCGCATGAAGCCCTCCCGATGCGCGGGAGCTTACCAGATGAGATTCGCTCGCTCGCCCTCTGTTATGATCCCGCTTCGCGATGTCGAGCTCTGCTGCGCCCCGGTTGGAATCCTTCATCGGGGGAAAGTTCGAGCCTGCGGGCGGACCGTTCCACGACGACATCAATCCCTCCGACCGTTCCGACGTGATCGCCCGCGTCCCCGCGGGAGCGCCGGAAGACGCGGCGCGAGCCGCGCGGGCGGCCGAAAACGCGTTCGAAGCCTGGAGGGAGCGGCCGGGTCCGCAGCGCGCCGACGCGCTCGGCCGCTGGGCGGACGCAATCCACGCGCGGCGCGACGAGATGGCCTCGGCGATGTCGCGCGAGGTCGGCAAGCCGATCACCGAGGCGCGCGGCGAGGTCGCGCGCTGCACGACGATCCTCCGCTACTACGCGGGCGAAGCGGTCCGCGCGTCCGGCGACGTCATCCCCGCGCAGTCGCCCGGCGCGCTGCAATTCACGCTTCGCGAGCCGCTCGGCGTCGTCGCGCTCGTCACTCCCTGGAACTTCCCTCTCGCGATCCCGCTCTGGAAGGCGGCTCCCGCGCTCGCGTTCGGCAACACGGTCGTTCTGAAGCCGGCGGAAGCATCCTCGAAGGTCGCGTCGCTGCTCGCCGAGACCGCGCTCGCGGCCGAGCTCCCCGCGGGAGTCTTCAACGTGCTGCTCGGCTCCGGAGCGGTCGTCGGCAAGGCGCTCCTCGCGGAACCCGCCGTCCGCGCCGTGAGCTTCACCGGTTCCGGAGCGGTCGGCGCGGGCGTCGCCGCCGCCGCGGCGGCGCGCAACATCCGCTATCAAACCGAGATGGGCGGAAAAAACGTCGTGATCGTCGCCGAGGACGCGGACCTCGACCTCGCGGCGACGCTCACGGCCTCCGGCGCGATGCGCTACGCGGGACAAAAGTGCACGGCGACGAGCCGGGCGGTCGTCTCCCGGAAAATCGAGCAGGCCTTCCTCGCGAAGCTTCGCGAGAAGATCGAGGCGCTGCCGCTCGGGCCGGTCGACGATCCCGCCGCCGCGATCGGCCCGCTCATCAACGAGGAAGCTCACGCGTCGATCCGCGAAGCTCTCGCCCGCGCGGGCCGCGAGATCTGGGGCGGCAAGCTCCCGGACGACGCCCGATTCGGCAGAGGTTTCTACTGCGCGCCGGCGCTCGTCCTGCAGCCCGAACCCGATTCCGAAATTGCCCGCGAAGAGCTCTTCGGCCCCGTCCTCGCGACGTTTGCCGCCGACGATCTCGAGGAGGCCATCGAGATCGCGAACCGCACCCGCTACGGCCTGAGCGCGTCGATTTTCACGCGCGATCTGAAACACGCCTTCCGATTCGTCCGGAAAATCGAGGCCGGGCTCGTTCGGGTCAACGGCGACACGACCGGCGTCGATCCCCACGCGCCGTTCGGCGGAATGAAGGGGTCCAGCTCCGGGAGCCGCGAGCAGGGCCCCGCGGCGCGGGAGTTTCTACACGGAAATCAAGACGGTCCAGATCCAGCCATGACCCCGCTTCCCGAAGCGGTCCGCGTCGTCGATTCCCACACCGAGGGAGAGCCCACCCGGGTCGTGATTTCGGGGTGGCCGCAGCCGGAAGGCAACACGATGGAGGGCCGCCGCGCCGACATGAAGGCCCGGTTCGACGTGTTTCGGCGCGCCGTGATCTGCGAGCCGCGAGGCCACGAAGCGGTCGTCGGCGCGCTGCTCACGCCTCCCGTGAACGAAGGCTCCGTCACGGGCGTCGTTTTCTTCGACAACGCGGCGTACCTCGGGATGTGCGGGCACGGCTCGATCGGCGTCGTCCGCACGCTGGAGCACCTCGGCCGCATCGGCCCCGGCCCGGTCTCGCTCGACACGCCCGCGGGAACGATCCGCGCGCAGCTCGACCCCGACGGCTCCGTCGAGATCGAAAACGTGCCCGCGAAATGCCATGCGCGCGGAGTGGCCGTCGAGGTCCCGGGCGTCGGAAGCGTGACCGGAGACGTCGCATACGGCGGCAACTGGTTCTTCCTCACCGAGCTGCCGGCCGACCTTCGCCTGTCCAACGTCGAGGAGCTGACGCGCGTGACGAAGGCGATCTCGTCGGCGTTGCACGCGGAGAGCATCACCGGCTCCGGAGGAGAAGAAATCGACCACGTGATTCTGTTCGGAAAAGCGGACCGGCCCGACGCCGACGCGAAGAACTTCGTCCTCTGCCCGGGAGCGGCCTACGACCGCTCGCCGTGCGGCACCGGGACCTCGGCCACGATGGCCGTCCGGAACGCGAAGGGAATTCTGGCGCCGGAGGAGAAGTGGCGGCAGGAGAGCATCACGGGCAGCGTCTTCACCGGCTGGCTCACGCGTCGGGGCGCCGAGCTGATCCCGCACATCCGGGGCACCGCGTACATCACCGGCGACTCCACCCTCTATTTCGACCGGCACGACCCGTTCCGCCTCGGAATCCCGTTCCTTTGAGCGCCTCCGCCGACGCCATCGTCGTCGGGGCCGGAATCGTGGGCGCCGCCACGGCGGAAGCGCTCGCGCGGGAGGGAATGCGCGTCACGGTTCTGGATTCCCGGTTCGCCGCGGCGGGAACGACCGCCTCGGGAATGGGGCACCTCGTCGCGATGGACGATTCCGAGGCCCAGCTCTCGCTGACCGACTATTCGAACCGGCTCTGGCGCTCGCTCGCGAAGGACCTTCCTCCGTCGAGCGAATACGACGCGTGCGGAACGCTCTGGATCGCGGAGAACGCAGAACAGCTCGACGCCGTCGAGAAGAAGCGCCTCGCGTACGCGCGCGCCGGGATCGCCGCGGAAGCCGTGGACGCGGCCGGCCTCGCCGCGCTCGAGCCGAATCTTCGCCCGGGGCTCGCCGGCGCGCTTCGGGTTCCGGGAGACGCGGTCCTCTATCCGCCCGCCGCGGCCCTCGCCCTGCTCGCCCGGGCCCGGGAGCGCGGCGCGAAACTTCGCGAAGGCTGCCGCGTCGATTCTCTTTCGGCCGGCGCCGTCTCCGCGGACGGCGAAACGCTTCGGGCCGGAGTCGTCGTCAACGCCGCGGGCGCCGAAGCCGGGCGCCTGACTCCGGAGCTGCCGATCGTCCCGCGCAAGGGGCACCTCGTCATCACCGACCGCTTCCCCGGTTTCTGCCGGCACCAGATCGTCGAGCTCGGATACCTCGCGTCCGCCCACTCGATCTCGGGATCCTCCGTCGCGTTCAACGTCCAGCCGCGGAAGACGGGCCAGCTCCTGATCGGATCTTCGCGGGAGATGGCGGGATGGGACGCCGCCGTCAATCCTCCGCTCGTCCGCCGGATGCTTGCGAGAGCGCTCGACTTCCTTCCCGGCCTGCGCTCCCTTTCCGCTATCCGCACGTGGACCGGGTTCCGGCCGGCGACGCCCGACAAGCTCCCGCTGATCGGCCGGTGGCCCGCGACACCGGGCCTGTGGATCGCCGCCGGGCACGAGGGTCTGGGGATCACGACTTCGCTCGGCACGGCGGCCCTCCTCGCCGACCTGATTCTGGGGCGGACGCCCGCGATCGACGCCGCGCCGTTCGATCCTTCGAGAATCCCATGAGCGATTTCGAAGTCTCGGTCAACGGACGGAAGCTCCGGATCGCCCCCGGCTCGACCGCCGCGGCGGCGCTCTGGAACACGGGCGAGACGGCGTTTCGAACCTCGGTCTCGGGGGCTCCGCGAGGGCCGCTCTGCGCGATGGGAACGTGCTTCGAGTGCCGCGCGACGATCGACGGAGTCGAGCACCGCCGGTCGTGCCTGGACTCGGGCGCGGAGCCCGCGAAGCTCGAGAGCGACCGATTCGACATCGCGGTCGCCGGCGGCGGGCCGGCCGGAATCGCTGCCGCCGTCCGCGCGTCGGAGGCGGGCAAGCGCGTCGTCGTTCTCGATTCCGGCGCGCGCGCGGGAGGACAGATCTGGCGCGGGCGGTTCCCGCGCGCCGCTCCCGGCCGCCGCCGCGAAGTGGCTCGACGCCCTCGAACGCTCCCGCGCCGCCGTCGTGACGGGCGCCGACGTCCTCGCGATCTCGCCCGGATTCCGGATCGCGGTTCAACGGGGAAGCGAAGCCGTCGCGCTCGCCGCGGAACGCGTCGTGCTGGCGAGCGGCGCCCGCGAGCGGTTCCTTCCGTTTCCCGGCTGGACGCTTCCGAACGTCTTCGGAATCGGCGGCGCGCAGGCGCTCGCGAAGTCCGGCGCGTCGTTCCGGGAAAACGCGTCGTCCTCGCCGGCTCGGGTCCGCTTCTGCTCCCCGCGGCGGCCACGCTTTCGAAGGGCGGCGCGAACGTCGTCCTCGTGGCGGAACAGGCCCCCGCCGCGCGGATCGCGTTCTTCGCCGCGGGCCTCTGGCGGTCGCCGCGCCTGTGGGCCGACGCGGCGCGCTACCGCCGCGCTTTCGCCCCGGCGCGGTATGCGCCGGGAACCTGGGCCGTCGAGGCGCAGGGAAAAGACCGGATCTCCGAGGTCCTCCTCACGAACGGCCGCCGCCGCTGGACCGAGGCGTGCGACGTGCTCTGCACCGGGTACGGCCTCGTTCCGAACACGGAGCTCGCGCGCCTGCTCGGCTGCGAGATGGACGGAGAGGCCGTCACCGTCGACGCGCTGCAGGAAACGTCGGTGCCGGGCGTCTTCTGCGCGGGGGAGCCGACGGGGGTCGGGGGCGTCGACCTCGCGATCCTCGAGGGCGAGATCGCCGGAGCCTGCGCCGCGGGAGAAGCGCCCCCGGACGCGCTCCTCGCGTCCCGGCTGCGCCTGCGCGGCTACTCCAGGAGGCTCGACCGCGCGTTCCGGCTGCGCAGCGAGCTTCGCGAGATGGCTTCCCCCGACACGATCGTCTGCCGGTGCGAGGACGTGCGCCTTGGTGAGCTCGACCCCGCCTGGTCTCCCCGCCAGGCGAAGCTTTACACTCGCGCCGGAATGGGGCCCTGCCAGGGACGGGTGTGCGGGCCGGCGCTCGCGTTCCATTTCGGATGGGGACCGGATCGGGTGCAATTTCCCGTCTTCCCCGCTTCGATCCGGGCGATGATCGAGACTCTGGATTCCGAACCTCGAAAGAAGGAGAACGAATGAAGAAGACCGACTGGCACGGAGTCCTCCCCGCGATCACGACGCCGTTTCGCGAGGACCTCTCGATCGATTTCGAGACGCTCCAGCGCCACGTGTCGTGGCTGATCGAGAACGGCTGCCGCGGCGCCGTCGCGCTCGGCTCGCTCGGCGAATCGGCGACGCTCGCGTTCGACGAGAAGGTCGAGATCCTGAAGGCCTGCCGCGTTGCCGCGGGCGACCGGTTCGTCGTCGCGGGTATCGCGGGGCTGTCGACGGCCGAGTGCGTGTCCCTCGCCCGCGCGGCGGAGTCCGCCGAATGCGACGGCCTGATGGCGCTCCCGCCGTACGTCTATCGGGGCGACTGGCGCGAGACGGAGGCGCATTACTCGGCGGTGATCGCCGCGACTCCGCTTTCGTGCATGCTGTACAACAACCCGATCGCTTACGGGACCGACGTGACTCCCGACCAGATGGGCCTCCTCGCGGCGAAGCATCCGAACCTGCATTCGGTCAAGGAATCGAGCGGCGACGTCCGTCGCGTCACGCAAATCCGCGAGGTCCTCGGCGACCGTCTCGAAGTCTTCATCGGCGTCGACGACCTGATTGTCGAGGGGATCGCGGCGGGCGCCGTCGGATGGATCGCCGGCCTCGTGAACGCGTTTCCGGCGGAGTCCGTCCTGTTGTTCGATCTCGCCCGCGACGGAAAAACGGAAGAAGCCCGGCACCTCTACGAGTGGTTCCTGCCGCTGCTGCGGCTCGACGTCGTGCCGAAGTTCGTGCAGCTCATCAAGCTCGTGCAGCAGGAGGTCGGCCGCGGCAGCGAACGGGTGCGCCCGCCGCGGCTGCAGATCATCGGCGACGAACGGGAAGCGACCTTCGAGGTCATTCGAACGGCGCTGCGGACGCGGGGAGCGCTGTAGCGATCCTTCGGCAGGCCCGCGGGCCTGCCGAGCGCGTCGACTACTGAACTTCGAGCTTCTGGACGCGCGAGGCAAGGTCGGCGACCACGCCCTCGAGCGCGCTGACCCGCCGATCGAGCTCGGCGTACGAAAACTTGATCATGGCCTGGGTCTCTGCGAAGCCGCGCTCAAGGCGATCTTCAACGGAGCTCAAGCGACTTTCAATTTTTTCGAGACGAGTGTCGACATGACCGAGCCGCGTCTCGACACGATCGAGGCGTCCGTCAACCTTGCCCAGGCTATCCTCGACTCGTCCCATTCGGTTGTCGAGCGCGGAAACGCCTTCCGCAATCAACTTCATCTTCGACTGAACGTCTTCGACAACAACGCTGATGTGTCGTTTGATTTCCGCGACGTCGTTCGAGTCCATCAGAAACCTCGCCGGGATTTTAGCACCGGACTACCCTTCATGGCCTTCTCGACGTCCGCGATCTCGCGCGGCGCCGCGCACGAGAGGCAGTCCATACCGCCGGGAGTCACGAGCACGTCATCCTCGATCCGAACGCCGATGCCCCACCATTTCGGATCGACGCCTTCCGCATGGTCCGGAATGTAGATTCCCGGTTCCACGGTCAGCGCCATTCCGGGCTCGAGCTTCGTCTGCGCCAGAGAGTACCGCTCGAGGCGCGGCGCGTCCGGGTTCGAGAACCCGTAGCTGCCAACGTCGTGGACGTTCAATCCGAGCCAGTGCGACGACCCGTGCGGGTAGAACTTCGCGTAGGCCCTCTTCTGAATGATCTCGTTGCGATCGCCCTTCAGGACGCCGAGCCTCAGGAGCCCGTCGACGACGATGTCGACAGTCGCGTCGTGCACTTCGTGGAACGCGGCTCCCGGCCGCACCCGGGCGAACCCCGCCTTCTGAGCCGCGAGCACGATCTGATAGATCGCCCTCTGCTCCGGAGAGAACGAGCCGGACACGGGATAGCTCCGGGTCACGTCGGCCGCGTACATCTGGAACTCGCACGCCGAGTCGTTGACGATCATGTCGCCGGCGTTCATCCTCCGTTCGTTCTTCTCGTAGTGGAGGATCACCGAGTTCGGTCCCGAGGCCACGATCGGCGGGTACGCGTTCCTCGCGGCGCCGCCCGACGCGCACACGTTTTCGAACGCCGCCTGAACCGCGTACTCGGGAGCTCCCGGCCGGGCCGCCCGCATCGCCGCGAGGTGGGCGCCGACGGACAGGTCCACGGCCCGCCGCAGCAGCTTCTGCTCCGCCGTATCCTTGACGAGTCGAGCTTGATGAAGGAGGGGGCCGACGTCGGCCGCGGGCCGGAGCTCGGCCGACTGAGCGTCCCGGGCGCGCCACTGATTCAGGAGCCGCTCGCGAAACGGCGCGTCGCCGCCGTCGCCGTAGCAGAGCATCCGCGCGTCGCCAGCGAGCTTCGGCAGCTCCTTCCAGAAGTCGTCGACCGGGTACGCTTCCTCGGCGCCAAAGTCTTTCTTCGCCCCGTCGACTCCCGTCCGCCAGCCGGTCCACTGTTCCTGCGCGAAATCGCGCGGCCGAACGAAGAGCAGGTACCGGTGCCCGGCGGGCGCGCCCGGCGCGAACACCGCGACGGCATCGGGCTCGCTGAGGCCCGTCAGGTACCAGAAGTCGGAATTCTGCCGGTAGAGGACGTCGACCTCATCGGAGCCGGGCGGGGCCGCGTGGAGCACGGCGACCGAGCCCTCCGGAAGGCGGGAGAGAAACGCGCTCCGGTGGGCGGCGAAGAACTCGGGCGCCGGCGCGGCGGCCGGAGCGGGCGCGCCGGCCGCGAGGGCGAGTACGAAACCGAGCCCGATCATCATGTCTCCTCCGATTCCTGCCTAGCCGAGTTTTCCCAGGTCCTCCACCTTCCCGATCGAGACGACGGAGATTTCCTTGCGAATGCGCTTCACGAGGCCGGCGAGAACGGCGCCGGGGCCGAGCTCGAGCGCGGACGTCGCTCCCATCGCGCCGATCTTCTCGATCGACTCGACCCACCGGACGGCCGACGCGACCTGCTGCCCGAGCGCCGCGCGGATCTCGCCCGAATTCGCCGCGGGCGCGGCGTCGACGTTCGTGACGACCGGAAACCGCGGGTCGGCGATCGCGAGCTCGTCGAGCTTCGGCGCGAGCCGGTCCGCGGCGGGCTGCATCAGCGCGCAGTGGAAAGGGGCGGAGACGGAAAGCGGCATGACCTTGCGCGCGCCCCGCTGCCGGCAGAGGTCCGACGCGTTCGCGACGCCCTCGGCGTGGCCGGCGATGACGGTCTGCTCGGGAGAATTGAAGTTCGCGGGCGAGACGATCTTTCCCGTCGCGATCGCGGCTTCTTCGCAGGCGGCCGCGACGACGCCGGGAGCGAGCCCGAGGACGGCCGCCATCGCGCCGATCCCTTCCGGTACCGCCTCCTGCATGAATTGCCCGCGCTCGTGGACGATGCGAACGGCGTCCGAAAACGCGAACGCTCCCGCCGCGACGCCCGCGGAGTACTCGCCGAGGGAATGCCCGGCGGCGGCAACGATGTCGGAGAGCGCGTTCGGATGTCTCGCCCGGACCGTCTCGAGGACGGCGATCGAATGGGTCAGGATCGCGGGCTGCGTGTTCGCGGTGCGGCGCAGCTCGTCCTCCGGCCCTTCGAAGCAGATCTTCGAGATCGAATACCCGAGCGCGGAATCGGCCTCGTCAAAGATTGTCTTCGCTTCCGGAAAAGCGTCGCACAGGTCCTTGCCCATCCCGACGTACTGCGATCCCTGGCCGGGGAAGAGGAGAGCGATCATCACCAGCGCAGCAGCGCGGCGCCCCACGTGAGACCGGCGCCGAAGGCGGTGAGAAGAACGAGGTCGCCCGCCTTGACGAGCTTTTTCTCGACGCACTCGTCGAGCGCGATCGGAATGGACGCGGCCGACGTGTTTCCGTAGTGCTCGATGTTCTTGTACACCTTCGTCCTGTCGATCTTCAGCTGCTTGCCGACCGCGTCGATGATCCGCTCGTTCGCCTGGTGCGGAATGAACAGCTGGATGTCCTCGTGCGTGAAGCCCTGTTCCTCGAGGACTTCCTCGGAAACCTCGGCCATCGCGCGGACGGCGATCTTGAACGTCTCGTTGCCCTTCATCTTGATGAACGGAAGCCTCTCTTCCAGCTGTTTCGGATCGTTCGCGGGCCGGGACGAGCCGCCGCCCGGCATGCAGATGAAATCGCCGAACGCGCCGTTCGACTTCATGGACGTTCCGAGGATTCCGTGGTCGCCGCGCGTGGCCTGGAGAACGACCGCCCCGGCCCCGTCGCCGAAGAGCACGCACGTTCCGCGGTCGGTCCAGTCGACGTACCGCGAGAGGATCTCGCCCCCGACGAGAAGGACGTTCTCCGCCTTGCCGGACTGGATCAGCGCGTCGGCCAGGTGCATGCCGTACAGAAAGCCGGTGCACGCCGCGGACAGGTCCGACGCCGCCGCCCGGCTCGCTCCAAGATTCTGCTGGACGAGGCAGGACGTGGAGGGAAAAAGCATGTCCGACGAAACCGTACCGACGAGCACCATGTCGAGGTCCGACGCGGCGACGCCGGACCGTTCGAGCGCCTTCGCCGCGGCGGACGTCGCGAGATCGGAAAATTTCTGACCCGGTTCGACGATGTGGCGCTCTTTGATGCCGGTCCGGGTCGTGATCCACTCGTCGGAGGTCTCGACGATTTTCTCCAGATCGGCGTTCGTGAGGAGCTTGTCGGGAACACACGACCCCGTCCCGATGATTTTCGCTCGAAGCATTCTTCCTCCAGCGCCTCAGCGCGAGAGCATCGTCTTTTCCTTGACGTGCAATTCCGCGATCGACTCCTGGATTCTCTCCGACAGGCGCTTCCGGGAAAACTCGCCGGCCATCCGGATCGCGTTCTTGACCGCCTTCGCGGAAGAGCGCCCGTGGCCGATGATGCAGCACTTCTTGAGCCCGAGCAGGGGCGCGCCGCCGTATTCGGAGTAGTCGATCCTGGCCTTGAACGCGCGAAACGCGGACTTCGAGAGAAGAAATCCGATCGAGGCCCAGACCGACCTCGTGATCTCCTCCCGCAGCGACTTTTCGATCATTTCGCCGAGAGACTCCGAGGCCTTCAGAAGCACGTTGCCGGTGAACCCGTCGGTCACGATCACGTCGCAGCGCCCGTTGAAAACGTCGCTTCCCTCGACGTTGCCGACGAAGTTCAGGCCCGTCTCCTTCAGAACCTTGAAAGCCTCTTTCGTGCGGTCCGTGCCCTTCGTGTCTTCCTCGCCGATCGACATGAGCCCGATCCGGGGTTTTTCGATCCCGAAGAGGAGCTGGGCGTAGAGGTGCCCCATGACCGCGAACTCGCGGAAGTGCTGGTTCTTGCATTCGAGGTTCGCCCCGACGTCCAGGAGCATGCAGAATCCGGAAGCGCTCGGCACGATCGCCGCGAGCGCGGGCCGGTCGACGCCTTCGATCGTTCCGATCACCATTTTCGCGGAAACCATCGCTGCGCCGGTGTGTCCGGCCGAGACCAGCCCGTCGGCCCGCCCCTCGCGCACGAGGTTGGCCGCGACCCGGATCGAGGAGTTCCGCTTCTGCCGGATCGGCGCCGTGGCCGCGTCGCTCATTTCGATGACGTCGGGAGCCTCCACGATCTCGATCTCGGGCGGCACGGATCCGTTTCGCTTCTTCAGGAGCGCTTCGACGGGGGCCGTCTTGCCGACGAGGATCGTCGAGAGCCCGAACTCGCGGAGCGCGGCGAGAGCGCCGTCGACCGTGACTTCGGGCGCATGGTCCCCTCCCATGGCATCTACTGCAATCTTCATGAGATACCCGGATTCTCCGGGAGGGCCATTATACGTGCTTGATGTCGATGACTTCCTTGCCCTTGTAATGCCCGCAGTGGGGACAGACGCGGTGCGGCATCTTGGGCTCGTGACAGTTCGGGCACTCGGAAAGCGACGGAGCCGTCAGAAAATCGTGGGCTCGCCGTTTGTCGCGGCGGGCCTTGCTGTGGCGGTGTTTGGGATTCGGCATCGTGACCTCTCTTGCAGCTACTTGAAATTCTTCAGGACTTCGAGCCTGGGGTCGCCCGCCTTCTCGGCGCACGCGCACGTTCCCATGTTCAAATCCGTCCCGCAGCTCGGACACAGTCCCCGGCAGGCCTCCCGGCAGAGAGGCTTCATCGGCACCGCGATCAACACCTGTTCCCGCACGATCTCTTCCAGCGGAAGCACCGGCTCGTCGAAGAAGACCACGTCGAGATCGTCGCCGGAGATCTCGATCTCCTCCTCCGGCGCCGCGGGGGCTCGGCCCGGGCGCGCCGGTTTCGCTTCGGCGGGCGGCGCGGGACGCTTGCGGAGCCGGAGCCGGACCGGGAGCCTCTGCTCGAACGGGTACGCCGCGAGACAACGGCCGCACTCGAGCTCTCCGGAATAGGAAAGGTCCGCGTCGAGGAGGTACTCGTCGTCGACGGCGGTCACCTCTCCCGACGTGGAAATCGGCGAGAGCGCAACGAGGGGCTCTCCGACGGTCTCAACCGGGAGGGTCAGGACCTCGTCGGAGAACCGAAACGGCGCCTCTTTCGCGCTCTCGAGGGGAATTCGCGGACCGCTCATTGGAACTGCCAAAGATAAGAAAACTCGGGCGAAGAGTCAAATCGACAGGGTCCGGCGGCCGGCGGACTAGAATGCCCCGCATGAGGGTCGGAATCGACGCGCGCGCGCTCCTCACGCAGAGAACGGGAATCGGCGTCTATACGGAGAACATCGTCCGCCACCTCGCGGCCCGCGAGGGAATGGACGTCGACCTGTTCACCCCTCGGGAAGTGAAGCCGAGACCCGATTTCCCGCGCCGCGTCCGGTTCGTTCCCGACGCGCACAGGTTCGGAACTGTCTGGATTCAAACGCACCTTCCCCGCCGCCTCGAGGAGGCGCGCTCCGAGGTGCTGCTCGCGGCGCTCACGATTTCCCCCGCTCGCGTCTCCGTTCCGGCCGTGTCCGTCGTTCACGACCTGACTCCCCTGTCGCATCCCGAATGGCACCGGAAGAAGGTCGTCGCCGCGTTCCTGCCCTGGATCGAGCGGACGCTCGACCGGGCGGCGCGAATCATCGCGGTTTCGGAAGCGACCGCGAGGGACCTGAGAGAGCGTTTTCCCGAGGTTTCCGGCAAAATTGCGGTCGTCCCCCACGGCGTGCAGGAGGCCTTCCGCCCGCCGTCGGACCCGGCCGAGGCCGAAGCGACGCGCGCGGAGTTCGCGCGCTCTCGAAAATACATCCTCTATCTCGGAACGCTCGAGCCCCGGAAGAACCTGCTCAGCTCGTGTCGGCCTGCGAACGTCTCTGGCGCGAAAAACGCTCGCGTCCCGATCTGCTGCTCGCGGGCGGCGCCGGATGGCGCTCCGCTCCGCTGCTGGAGCGAATCGCGCGGTCGCCGTTTCGAGACAAGATCCACCGGGTCGGGTACGTCGATCCCGAGCACGCCCCGCTGTTGTATCGCGCCGCGGAAGTCTTCTGCTATCCGTCCATCGAGGAGGGGTTCGGTCTTCCCGTTCTCGAAGCGATGGCGTGCGGCACCCCCGTCGTCGTCTCCACGGCCGCGGCCCTGCAGGAGACGGCCGGAGGCGCCGCGCTCTGCGCGCCCGCCGGCGACGACGCGCGTCTCGCCGAAGCGATCGCCCGCGTGCTCGAGGAGCCGAATCTCCGGGAAGATCGGGTGGCGCGCGGCCTCGAGCGGGCGGCGAAGTTCCGCTGGGAGGACAGCGCGCGCCGGACGGCCGAGGTGCTGCGCCTCGCGTGCGGGGAACGGTGAGCGCCGGCAAACCCGAGATCGGTCTCGACGCGAGAAAAGCGAGAGACTTCGGAATCGGAACCTACACGCGCGAGCTCGTCGCCTCGGTCGCCGAAAGCCCGGAGGCGGAAGAATTTCGTTTCGTTCTGTTCGTCCGCGGGGAGGATCGCGAGCTCTTTTCCGGCCTGCCGGAAAACTTCTCGTTCGAGACCGCGGACTTTCCCGGGTATTCGCTCTCCGAGCTGACGTCCTTCGCGCGGCTCGTGAGGCGCCGGCGCCTCGCGCTCTTCCACGCGCTCCACTACGTCCTTCCGCCGTTCCTCGGAACGACGTCCGTCGTGACGGTCCACGACCTGATTCACCTCGATCCGAGACTTTCGGCCCGGCCGTGGGCCTACCCCTATGCCCGCCTCGTGCTGGCGAGCTCGCTCTCGCGGGCCCGAGCCGTGATCACGGGATCGAACGCTTCGCGGCAAAGCATCGTCGAGCGCTTCCCCGCCGCGGCTCCCCGGATCGCCGTCGTTCCCCACGGGGTGGGAGACGAGTTCCGTCCGGGGCCCGACCCGCGAGAGCTCGCCGCTCTCTCGAGAAAATACGGCTTGCCGGAGCGATACGCGTTTTTCCTCGGGGGGGATCGGCCGCACAAGAACCTGCTTCGCGTCCTCGAGGGGTTCGATCTCGCGCCGGGCGCCGGCAGAAACCTCGGGCTCGTCCTTGCCGGGCCGCCGCCCCGCGACGCGCGAGCCCGCGAGCTTCTCGCCTCGCCCGGGCTCGCCGGCCGGACGCGCGTCCTCGGAGTCGTGCCCGCGGAAGACCTTCCGGGCCTGTACCGCGGCGCCGCCATCTTTCTCTGCCCGACGCTCGAGGAGGGATTCGGGCTGCCGGCGCTCGAGGCCATGCGTTCGGGGACGCCGGTCGTCGCCTCCGCGATCCCGGTGTGGAGGGAAACCTGCGGCGAGGCGGCCCTCTTCGTCGACCCGCGGGACCCGCGCGCGATCGCCGCGGCCATCGCTCGGCTGGAGGGCTCTCCGGAAGAGCGCGCGCGGCTCCGCGACCTCGGCCTGCGGCGCGCCGCCCGGTTCCCGTGGCGGGACACCGCGAAGAGAACGCTCGAAATCTACGGCGCGGCGCTGCGCGAGGGGGCGAAGTGAAAGCCGCCGTCGTGCACGACTGGTTGACGGGGATGCGCGGAGGCGAGCTCGTGCTCGAAGAGATCCTCGCGCTCGTGCCCGAGCCGACGATTTTCACGCTGTTCCACTTTCCGGGGACCGTGTCCCGAAAAATCGAATCGTTCCCGATCGTCACGTCTTTCCTGCAGAAGCTGCCCGTCGGGCCGTCGAACTACAGGAACTTTCTTCCGCTCTTTCCGCGAGCCGTCGAATCGTTCGACCTCTCCGGATTCGACCTCGTCGTCTCCTCGTCGCACTGCGTCGCAAAAGGCGCGCGCAGCGGCGGCGCGCCGCACCTTTGCTACTGCTACACGCCGGTCCGCTACGCGTACGACCAGTTCGACGAATACTTTCGCCGCGGAGAGACGCGGCTGTATGCGTTGAAGAAGCTCGCGATCGCGCGGCTCCGCCGCTGGGACGTCCGGACGGCGTCGCGCGTGGACCGCTTCGTCGCGATCTCGACGCGGGTCTCCCGAAGGATCGCCGGCGCGTACGGACGCGAGTCCACCGTCGTCTTCCCGCCCGTCGACGTGGATTTCTACACGCCGGGCGGCCCGGCCGACGGCGGTTATGCCCTCTGCGTGAACGCCCTCGTTCCCTACAAACGCCTCGACCGGGCGATCGAGTGGTCGAACCGGACCGGATATCCTCTGCGCATCGTCGGCTCGGGCCCCGAAGAGAAACGCCTCCGCGCCCTGGCATCGAGCTCCGTTTCATTCGAAAGAGGGCTTTCGAGAGAAGACTTGAGAGAACGCTACCGGAAATGCGCTTTTTTTCTGCAACCCGGCGAGGAGGACTTCGGCATCGCCTCGGTCGAGGCGCAGGCCTGCGGCCGCCCCGTCGTCGCCCTGGCCCGCGGAGGCGTTCTCGACGTCGTCACTTCGGCCGACCAGGGGGCCCTTTTCGAAGAGGGCTCCGCGGACCGGATCTCGCGGGCAATTGACTCTCTGCGCGGCGTGGGCTTTAATTCCTCGGGCGCCCGAAAAAACGCGGAGCGCTTTTCGAAAGAACGGTTTCGCCGGGATTTCAGCCGGGAGCTTCAGGCGACGACTTCATGATCAAGCAAAACGCCCGAAAGCAGGCTTCGCTTCTGATCGCAGCGGATCTCTTCGCGACGTTTCTCGCGCTCGCCGCCGCATGGTTCCTGCGCTTCCAGTTTCAAATCGTCCCGGTCACGAAGGGCGTCCCGGAATCGTCCGCCTACTGGCGACTCCTGCCGATCCTCGCGATCCTCTGGCCGGTCGTCTACTCGTTTCACGGATTGTATCGGCCGCGGCGCGGGCGCTCCCGTTCCGAGGAGGCGTTCGTGATCTTCAGCGCGACGGCGCTCGCCGTCGTTCTGCTCGCCGGCATCGCGACGTTCTACCGCGACTTTTCGTACTCGCGCCTCGTCCTCGTCATCTTCTTTCTCTGCGACGTCCCGTTCGTCGTGGCGGCGAGGCTCATCGTGAGGGCGCGGTGGGAATCGAACTGGCGCCGCGGGATCGGCGTCAAACGCGCGGTCATCGTGGGGGCGGGGCGGCTCGGCCGTTCCGTCGTCGATCGGCTCGTCGACCATCCCGAAGCGGGGATGAGCGCGCTCGCGCTGCTGGACGACGACGCGACGCTGCTCGGCCGTTCCTACCAGGGAGTTCCGATCGCGGGTCCGACGGCCGATTCCGCCTCGTGGATCTCGGGAGGGCGGGCGGACACGGTGTTCCTTGCGCTGCCGCTCGAGGCGCACCGCAAGACGCTCGATCTCGTTCGGGAAGCCGTGCGCGCCGGCGGCGAAGTTCGCGTCGTCCCCGATCTGCTCCAGCACATCACGTTCCGCGCCGGCCTCGAGGACTGGGACGGCCTTCCCGTCGTTCACCTGACCGAAACGCCCGTTTCCGGATGGTCGGGTATGGTCAAGCGCGGAATCGACCTTCTCCTCGCGGCGGCCGGGCTGATCGTTCTCGCGCCGCTCCTCCCTCTGATCGCGCTCGCGATCAAGCTCTCCGGCCGCGGCCCGATTCTCTACTCGCAGGATCGGATGGGGCTGGACGGGCGATCTTTCCGCATGTGGAAGTTCCGCTCCATGAAAGTCGACGCCGAGGAAGAAACCGGCGCCGTGTGGGCGCGCGAAAACGATCCGCGCCGCACGGCCGTCGGCGCGTTCCTGCGCCGGTGGTCGATCGACGAGCTGCCCCAGCTCTGGAACGTCCTGAAGGGCGAAATGTCGCTCGTCGGACCGCGGCCCGAGCGGCCCGAATTCGTCGCGGAATTCAAGGAAAAGTTCCCGCAATACATGCTGCGGCACCGGGTGCGTTCGGGCATGACCGGCTGGGCGCAGGTGCACGGCTGGCGGGGCAACACGAGCCTCGCGAAGCGCATCGAGTACGACCTGTTCTACATCGAAAACTGGAGCCTCGCCCTCGACGTGCGCATCCTCTGGATGACGCTCGTCCACGACCTTCGCGTCAACGCACACTAGGTCCTCGCCCCCCCCACCGGGGTTACAATGGCTCCAAAGACAAAGGGGGGCCCATGAAACGTCTTCTTTTCGCCGCCCTCGCCGCGTGCGCGCTGTCGTTCCCCGCTGCCGCGAGCGAGATCCGGATCGCGATCTCGAAACCGCCTTCCTACTACGACCCGCGAAAGGCGAGCGACTCGATGACGTGGGCGCTGATCTCTCAGGTCTACGAGACGCCGCTGCTCTACTCGACCGCGCAGCCCAACGGCGCCCCGAATCTCTTTTCCGACGTCGCTCGCGTCGACAACAAGACCTACGTCGGAACGCTCGTCTGGGGAGTCGTGTATTCCGACGGCGAGCCGCTCACGGCCGCGCAGATGATCGCGTGGCTCTCGACCGTGCGCGACATCGCCTCCCGCGCGACGATGACCGCCGGACGCAAGGGGACGCGCGAGACGATCACGTTTCACCTGAAAGAGCCGGACCAGTACTTCTCGCAGCTGCTGATGACGAACTACTGTCCGATCGCGAAAGAGAAAGGGAAGGGCGTCTTCATCGGAACGGGCCCGTACGTGCTCGGACGCCATGACGACCGCGAAATCGTGCTGGAGCGCAATCCCCACTACCACGAGGCGGGCGAGCCGAAAGTCGACCGTCTCGTGTTCCGCGTGTTCCCGGCCGCGCCCGACGGAACGAACCCCGCGCTGCTCGACGCGATCCGGAAGGGCGAGATCGATTTCACGCAGGCGCTGCCCCTCTCCTCGCTCCCGCAGCTCCAGGGCGTTCGAACGGCGAAGACTCTCGTTCTCGAGTCGAAGAATACCGGCTGGATCTCGTTCAACCTGCGGCGCGGGCCGGCGAGCAATCTGAAGGTCCGCCAGGCGGTCGCGGCCCTCCTCGATCCCGAAGCGATCGTGAAACGCCTCTATCCCGTCGGCACTCGCGTCGCGACTTCGTTTCTCCCCCCGGCGCTCGCCGCCCGGGTGCCGGGGCGTCGACTTCGATCTCCATGTCCGTCCCGATCCCGCTCAGGCCCGCAACGACCTCGCCGCCGCGGGTTTCGGTCCCGGCAAGAAGCTCCCCCTGACGCTCGTCGTCCTGTGGACCTCCCGTCCGTATTGCAACAATCCGGTGCTCTTCGGCGAGATGGTCAAGAAGCAGCTCGAGGATTCGGGCGCGATCGAAGTCAAGGTCGACCAGCCTGCTTCCGGCGACGAGTACTTCCAGGCGCTCCTCAAGGGAAATTTCGACCTCGCGGGCAATGGATGGATCGCCGACACGCCGAACCCCGCCGACTACGTCGAAGCGAACTTCGCGTCGAGCAAGATCGGCTGCCTGTCGAACTGCAACAACATGTCGGGATGGGTGGACGCGCGCGTGGACCAGGCGGTCCGCAACATCCGCGCGGCAGGCGGCTCCCCGGACTTTCAGGCGATCGCCGAGGAGATCCGAAAAGAGCTGCCGATTTTCCCGATCGTCCACGGACCCGAAGTCGTCGTCATGTCGAACCGCGTTCACGGCATCGAGCCGTCGACGTTTTCGTATCTTTCGTTCCGCTCGGCAACCGTCGACTGAAACTCGAAACCGCTGCAAGGAGATCGTCATGCGAACACGTATCGGCACGGTCCTCTCCCTTCTGGTCTTCGCGTTCCTCCCGAAGATCGCCTCTGCGCAGCCTTTCGGCGTGTGGGAAACGTTCTCCGGCCCGACGAGCGGCTACATCGAGGTCCCGACGAGCGCGGACCTGAACCCCGCGACCTCGATCACGATCGAGGCGTGGGTCGCCGTCAGCGACGCGAACGGAGGGAGCGGCTGCAGCAGCATCGTCGGAAAGAACTACACGCAGTCATACTGGGTCGGTATCTGCGGAACGACCCTGCGGTCCTATTTCCACGGGACCGCGAGCCTCTACGATGCGGGAACGCTCGATTCGGGATGGCACCACATCGCGGCGGTCTACGACGGCGTGGGACACGTCCACTGCCACTTCATCGACGGCGAGCTCGTCGGAGTCCACCCGGACGGAGCGGCCCTGACCTCGAGCACAGCGGCGCTTCGCATCGGCAGCGACGCCGCCTTTCCCCACACGCCCGCCGGCTCGATCGACGAGGTGCGGATCTGGAGCGTCGCTCGAACGACGGACGAGATCCGGAGCACGATCAATGTCCCGATCCACACGGCCCAGACGGGGCTCGTCGCCGTGTGGAGCTTTGACGGCGGCGTCGCCGACGTCGTCGGCGGCCACGGCGGAACGGTTCAGGGCACCGGCGTCGTTCCCAGCACGTTCCCCGCGATCCTGAGTTGCGGCGCCGGCTCGCCGACCGCTCCCTGCCTGAACGACCGTTTCTCCGTGTCCGTCAACTGGCGCACCCCCGACGGCGCGACCGGCCACGGGACGGCGGTCGAATGCACGAGCAGCGATTCGGCGATTTTCTGGTTCTTCGACCCGACGAACTGGGAGTTGCTCGTCAAATCGCACAACGCGTGCGTCGACCCATTCAACCGCTGGTGGCTTTTCTCCGCCGCGACGACGAACGTCTTCTACCGGCTCAACGTCTTCGACGTGCGGGCCGGGGCCAACAAGATCTACTTCAACTACGCCGGCCCGCCGGCGCCGGCCGTGACCGACACCGACGCGTTCGCGACCTGCCCCTGAGGGGGGTCCGCCGGCTTCTTAAGGCAGGAACGCCTTCCCGTCCTTCGGCTCGCCCGGGGCGACGCCGAACAGCGCGAGCACCGAGGGCTCCACGTCGAGAATCGACGGAACGCCCTTCAGGTGCATCGGCAGGGACGAGAAGAAGATCCCGCGAACGAGCTCCGGATCGACGGAGCAGTGATCGCCGCTCCAGACGTCGGTGTTGTCCTCGAAGAGATCCGGAGTGGGGACGCCGAGCGAGGACTGCCAGGAGACCCGGAAGCCCGCCGTGTTCAGGACGAACAGGTCGGGAATGAGGTTCGGGTCGAACCGCTTGTAGGCCTCCTCGCGACGCACGACCCGGGAGACCGCCCGGGCTCCCGACTTCGCGTCCGTCAGCGTCGCGAGTCGCCCGATGAGCTCGGTGCGCAGATTCTCGTATTCGGCCCCCGGATGCACGATCCCGTCTTTCTCGCGGCCCGCCACGTTGATGTAGATCTCGCCGAGGCCCATCGCGTACGCCCGCGTCTTGCTCCAGTCGACGCTGTCCCAGAACGTGCCATGGGAGAAGAGCTCGTCGAGGTTCTTCCTCTGCGCCTCGCCCTTGAGCGCGAGGTAGCCGTTCTGCACGAGCCACGTGTCGTAGTTGACGGAACGCCGCCACGTCGCGAACCCGTGATCCGACGCGACGAGGAGAACGTCGGACGGCGAGAGTTTCTCCTCCGCCTGGCCGACGATCGAGTCCATCGTGTCGTACGACTTCTCGACCGCGTCCCCGTAGATCTTCGCGAGGCGCGCGTCGTAAGCGGGATGCAGCGGATCGCGAAATCTCCAGAAGATGTGGCTCACGCGGTCGGGAAACTCGAAGTACTGGACCGCGCAGTCGACGGACTTGTCGGCGAGCACGGTGTCGAGGATTTTCCGCTCGCTCGCGACGGTCTGGTCCACGTCCTCCAGGAACGTCTTTTCGTCGATCGTCCCCGACTGGATCGACCAGGTGTCGATCGCCCATCCCATCGTCTTGAAAAGGCCGGCCGAGGAAACGAGATCCCGCGCGAAGGCCGCCGGGTTCGTGATCTCGAAGCCCGGCGGCAGCGCCCGCGGATCGAAATTCACGGGCGAAAGGTAGAGACGGATCTCGGGCGACGCCGAGAGCAGATGGAACTTCGCCATTCCGTGCAGCGTCACGAGCGCGTTCGCGGGAAAAGCGATGCGGACCCAGTCGCTCCACTCGCCGGTCTTCAGGTGAACCCGGGACCCCGAGGTCTCGATCGTGAGTCCCGAATGGTCGGGGTCGACGGTGAGCCGCAGCGCCGCGTCGAGCCACGCGTTCGCGCGGCCGAAGTATTTCGCCGGAGGACCCGTGATCTTCGTCGTGATCGCGCCCTCGTTGGAGTCGAGGCGGACGAGCTCGATGGAAAAATCGTTGCCTCCCTTCGGCGCGAAAAAGGGATCCGACGTGTAGAACGACGGCCGGCCGATTCGCCCGGACAGGTCGGGCACGCCGAGTCCGGACAGGAGCTCCCCGTCGGCGAACTGGTCCGGCGGAAACGTGACCGGCATTCGAATCACGACGGCCTTCTTGCCGGCCGCGCCGAGCGCCTGCCACAGCGTCCGGCCCTGGCGATTGTTGACCGCGAAAGGCTGCTTTTCCGGGACGTCCCGGCGGACGACGACGAAGCCCCCGGCGGCGAGAGCGAGACCGAGGACGAGGAAGACGGCCCTCCCGGCCCGCCGCGCGAAGATCTGGGGAAGCAGGGCAACGACGAGAAAGATGACGGCGGCCGCGACCGCCCCGTTCGCCGCGCCGAAGAAAAACGGCTTTTCGGATTCGTCTTCGATCGCAAAGGTCGGCGTCAGCGTCTTCGGGTCGCGCTTGAGAAAGTCGAAAATCCGGGTGCTCCCCGGGTCGAGACCGGTCGAGAAGGAGGACCACGAAACGGGCGTCTGGGCCGGGATCGGCGGCAGCAGCGGCGTGAATCCCCCTTTCGCGCGCAGCGCGGCGAGGTGAGGGAGCCGGCCCGCCGCCATCTGTTTTTCCACGAGCGAGGCATCGACGCCGTCGAACCCGAGGATCACGACGCGACGCTTTTCGGCCCGCGCCGCGGCCGAGACGAGGCAAGCGAGGAACACGCAGGCGGCGAGGCGGAATTTCATGGACCGAGATCCTAACGCAAAACTGCGCGGTTCATTCCTTTCAAGCACCTGCTGCGTGTCTGTCATTGCGAGCAAAGCGAAGCAATCTGACCCCGCGGGCCAGGTGTCGGGCAGATCGCCACGGCCGCTCTCGCGGCCTCGCGATGACTCCACAAAAACGAAAGTCGATTACGATTCGTCCGCATGGACGATTCTCTCGAGACCTTCTCGTCGAATCTGCGCGAAGCGCTCGACCCTCCCGTCCGGGTCCTCTTTTCCCGGAATTTCGTGGTTTGCAGCGTCCACTTCGACCGCTTCACGACCGAAGTCGCCGGGCGCGACCTCGATCGCCTCGGGCTCCTCCGCGCGTTCGAACAACCCACGAGCGCCGCGGAAGCGCTCGCCCGAGCGGGGCACTCCCCGCGCGCCGAAACGCCTCTCGAATGGATGCTCTCGAAGCTCGCAGAAGAAGGGTTCTTCGAGGCGTTCCCGGGGCCGGGCCCGACGCGCTACCGCATTCGCGACCCCCATCCGCCGGCCGACAGCGGAGCCCGGGAAAAAGCTCTCGCGGTCGACCCCTCGAGCGCGCCGGGGTTCACGATCGTCGAGGAGATCTCGAAGAACATCGTCGACTATTTCGAGGGAAGGAAGACCGGCGAGGAGATTCTCTTTTCTCCCGCCCGCCTCTCGCTCTGGTTCGACTACTTCAACAACGAGAACCTCCTGTACGCGATCAACAACCGTCTCGGCGCGGAAGCCGTCGTGCGCGCTCTCGCTTCCACCCGGCCGTCCGACGTGCTCGAGCTCGGGGGAGGCGCCGGATCCGCGGCCCTCGCGCTGTTCGAGCGGCTGGAAGCCGGCGGCCTTCTCTCGCGGATCGGGAAGTACACGTTCACCGAGCCCGTTCCGACCTTCCTGCGCCGCGGAGAGAGGTCGCTGCGCGGCAGGTTCCCGGGAGTCGCGCTCGAGGCCCGCAAGCTCGACATGAACGTTTCTCTCGTGGAGCAGGGCATCGCGGCGGAAAGCCTCGACCTCGTCTACGCCGTCAACACGATTCACGTCGCGCGAGACCTCGGCGCCACGCTCGGATTCGTCCGCGAGGTCCTGAAGCCGGGCGGCGCGGCCGTCTTTTCCGAGTGCGTGCGGCCGAAGCCGAATCAACCGATCTACGTGGAATACGCGTTCAACTTCCTGGAGAATTTCGTCAACGTCGTGAAGGATCCCGTCACGCGGCCGACGCACGGGTTCCTGACGCCCGAAAACTGGCGCGCCGCGCTTTCGCGGGCGGGATTCGAGAAGATCGAAATCCTGCCGGACGTGGAAGAGCTCGCGAAGGAATTTCCGAAGTTCTTCGTCGGGGCGATCACGGCGCGCAAGCCCGCGGGATAGCCTCGAGCGAGATTCGGGAGCGCGTCCCCGGGCGGGCCAGGACGCGGGGCGCAGGCGCTCGGCCGCAGGCCGTGAGTGAGGCGCAGGAAGAATCGCGTGGTCAGTCGAGAATTGAGATCTCGCGCCGAACGCTAGAGGCGCGGGAGACCGATTCCATTCCGATCGATCGCGCCGTGCCAGCGGACGAGTGCCGAGCTCCGCGGCCCGGGGCCCAGGACGCGAATCGAGCCGAGCGAGCTCTACGCCCCCGCGCCTTCCGCGCGGCGCTTCGGGCGCCTCGCGATTTCCGCGGCGCTCTCGATCCGGCTCGGATCGTCCCAGAACGGGTAGAAGCAGTACCACTGGGTCGGATACCGGCGGATGTAGCCCTCCAGCAGCCGCACCCAGCGCTCGACGTTGGCCTTGAGGTCCTCCGCGTGCTTTCCGCCGCGCGAGATCGGCAATTCTTCCCCGATGACGATCCGGTAGCGGTCTCCTTCCCGCAGAATGAAGGAAGGGAGAACGGCGGCGCCCGACACCATCGCGGCCGCGAACGGACCTCTCGGAAAGAACGCCGGCCTCCCGAAGAACTCGGCCGCGACCCCGGTGTTGTTGAAATCGCGGTCGCACTGGATCCCGAGGATTTGCCCCCGGGCGAGCGCCTGGACGACCGCGACGCCCGACAGAAACGTGTCGCCGACGGGGATCTCCTCGACGCCCCACTTCCGGTGGATGCCGCTCCGGAATTTCTCGACGATCGGAAACCGGTCCGGCTTCAGCACGACGTGGATGGGATGGTCGAGGCCCCCGAGCAGCATTCCGCCGAGGTACCAGTTGCCGAGGTGCGCCGTCGCGAGAATCACTCCCTTTCCGCGGCGTTCGGCCTCGATGATCCTCTCGTATCCTTCGATCGCGGCGATCAGCGCCTGCGCTTCCGGAAAAGTCCGCTGCGAGACGTAGAAGAAGTCGATCCAGTGATACGAGTGCTGGTCGATCATTTCGCGCGCCGCGGCGACGACCCGGGGGGAATCGGGCGCCTCGCCGAAGATCTGCGCGAAATTGTCCCGGATGGCCCTCACGTATTTCGGCCGGCAGCGGAAAAACCGGCCGACTGTCTGCCGGGCGATCGCTTCCAGCCCGCGCCGGGGCAGCACCCGGGTCATCGCGCGAAAAAGCGGAAACCAGGCGTAGAACGTCGCGGAGTAGAGCGCGTTGACGAGGCGATTGCGGGTGGCCATCTTGTCCTGCATCGTCAGCGCCTCCGGAACACTACTCCCGCGAGAGAACCCGCGGCGCGCCCGCGGTGACGAGAACGTCGTCTTCGATCCGGGCGCCGAGCCCCAGCCAGTTCGCCGGCGCTCCGCTCCCTTCCCGAAAATAGATGCCGGGCTCGACGGTCAGGACCATTCCGGGCCGAAGGGCGCGCGGCGAGCCGCCGGGATGCGTCGCTCCCGCGTCGTGAACGTCGAGGCCCAGCCAGTGGCTCGTGCGGTGAATCGTGAACGGCTGCTGGCGACCGGCGGCGAGGATCTCTTCGACCGTGCCCTCGAGAATCCCGAAGTCGCGCAACCCGGCCGCGAGAACGCGCTGGGCCGCCGCGTGCACGTCGTCGAAAGTCCGGCCCGGGCGGCACTCGCCGATCGCCGCGAGATGGGCCGCCGCCACGACGTCCCAGAGGGCCGACTGCTCCCCCGTCGGCGCGCCCGACGCCGAGAACGTGCGCGTGACGTCGGCCGCGTAGAGGCCGTACTCGGCGCCGGCGTCGATGAGAACGGTGTCGTTCGCCTCGATCCGGCGGGAGTTGTCGTGGTAGTGGAGAGTCGTCGCGTTGCGGCCCGAAGCGACGATCGACGGATAGGCCGGGCCGGACGCTCCCCGATCGCGAAAATGAAACTCCAGGAGGGCCTGGACCTGGTACTCGTAGAGGCCGGGCCGCACCGCCGCGGCGGCGCGGGCATGGGCCTCCGACGTGATCTTCGCGGCCTTTTCCAGCAGCTCGATCTCCGTCGGCTCCTTCACGAGCCGCAATTCGGCGATCGCGGCCGAAGGATCGAACAGCTCGGGGACCGGCAGGCCCGTCCGGGAAGCGCGATACTCCGAGAGCCAGCCGTCGAGACGGGCGTCGCGCGCGACCGGCAGCCCGATCCGGTCGCATCCGGTGAGGCAGCTCGCGAGCAGGTCCGGCAGCTTGTCCGAGCGGGCAGCCGACCGCTCCGTATCGCTGCGCGCCCTCGACTCCCTCCCGCTCGCCGTCCCATGCCTCCCGCACGGGATCGCGCGGCCGGACCGCAAGGTAGAACTCGTCTTTTCGGAATACGGCCACGGCATCCGGCTCCGGATATCCCGTGAGGTAAGCGAAATCGGAATTCTGACGGAACGCGTGCTGCGTGTCGCGCGAACGCAGCTGGACCCTGCCCGCCGGCACGACCGCCGGAGCGCCGCCGAGCAGCTCCGCGAATCTCTTTCTCCTTCCGGCGAAATCGTGCATTTCGCGATGATAAGCGCGAAACCGTGAAGCCGTGAAGGCGTGAGAGCTTCTCGAGCGAAGCGATTCACGCATTCACGAGCGGAGCGGTTCACGTCTCCACGAGGGATAATCCCTTCGTGAGGCTCGATCAGCTCGTCTCCAGCAAATTCTCCCTTTCCCGGCGAAAGGCGCGCGAGTACGTGGAGACCGGCCGCGTCGATCTCGCGGGGTCGCCGTGCCGCGAGCCGGGAACCGATGTCGCCGGAGACGAGCCCGTCCGCCTCGACGTGAACCGTCCGGCGCTCGGCAGGGTTCGTTCGAACCTTCGCGTTCTCCTCGAAGACGGCGACGTGCTGCTCGTCGAAAAGCCCGCGGGGCTCCTTTCCGTTCCGACCGAGGCGAAGGAAAAGGACACGCTCCTCGCCCGGGTCAACTCGTACCTGCAGTACCGGCACGGGAAGAGGCCGTTCGTCGGAGTCGTCCACCGGCTCGACAAGGACACTTCCGGAGTGCTCGTCTTCACAAGGACGCAGGAAACGCTTCGAGAGCTTCAGGAGCTGTTCCGGCGCCACCAGGTCGAGCGGGAGTACGTCGCGATCGTCGAAGGGCAGGTGACTCAGGACTCCGGAACGATCGGCCTCGAGCTCGTGCGGGACCGGGGCGACCGCCGGCGCGGAACCGCGCGCCGCGGCGAGCCCGGGATCCGGGCGGTGACGCATTTCCGCGTGATCGAGCGGCGCGCGGGGGCGACGCTCCTCTCCATTCGGCTCGAAACGGGACGCACGCACCAGATCCGCGTCCATCTCGCGGCCCTCGGGTATCCCGTGCTCGGCGACGCCGTGTACCGGCCCCGAACCCTGCCGCCGCCGAGAATCGCCGCTCCGCGTCAAATGCTCCACGCGCGCACGCTCGGATTCCGCCAGGGCGGGCGCTCGATCCGCGCGGAGAGCCCGATTCCGGAAGATTTCCGCAAGACCTGGGAAAAACTGGGCGCCCTTCGCGCCCGTCCTCCGGCGCTCCCCCCGCGCCCGCGCGCGGTCCCGGAGGCCTCGCCGCGCCCGCTCCCGCGCCCGAGGCCCGGAACGAGAAAATCTCCGTGAAGACCCTGGCGGACGTCTTTCACCGCGCCGTCGGCAGCGGCCGGCCCGACCTCTGCCTGCAGCGGGTGGACGGAAACTGGACCGCCGTTTCCGCGCAGGACTTCGGCGAGCGCACGCGCGCGCTCTCTCTGGCCCTCGCCCGCGCCGGTGTTTCGCGCGGCGATCGCGTCGCGATCCTCTGCGACAACCGCCCCGAATGGGCGATCGCCGACTTCGCGGTCGTCTGCCGGGGGGCCGTCACGGTCCCCGTGTACACGACCTACCTCGCGCCCCAGGTGGAAGAGCTGCTGAAGGATTCGGGCGCCCGCGTCGCCTTCGCCGGCACCGCGACGGACCTCGCGAAGATCCTCGAGGGCCGCGCGCGATGCCCCGAGTTGAAGCTCGCCGTTCTCGTCGACGGAGCTCCACCCCGGAGGGAAGGAGTCGCGAGCTTCGACAGCCTTCTCCGGAGCGGACGCGAGATCCTCGCGCGCGATCCCGCGGAGTTCGATCGGGCGGCCTCGGAAGTACGGCCCGAGGACCTCGCGACGCTGATCTACACGTCCGGCACGACGGGCCGCCCGAAGGGCGCGATGCTCACGCACGGGAACTTCGTCGCGGACGTCGAGGCGTGCATGGAGTACCTCCCGGTCTCGCCGGCCGACGTCGCGCTCTCGTTCCTGCCGCTCGCGCACGTCTTCGAGCGAAACCTCGACTACGCGTATTACTCGAGCGCCTGCTGCGTCGCCTATGTCGATTCGGTCGACCGGATCGGGGAAGCGCTCCAGGAAGTGAGGCCGTCCGTGTTCGGCGCCGTTCCCCGCGTCTACGAAAAGGTCCGGGAGCGCGTTCTCCAGAACGTCGAGAGCTCGTCCGGGCTGAAAAAGCGGCTTTTCGCGCGGGCGCTGGAAGTCGGGGCCTCGGTCGTCGGGCGCCTGGAATCGGGACGGCCGCTCCCGCCGCGGCTCGCGCTGCAGCGCGCGATTTTCGACCGGCTCGTGTTCTCGAAGATCCGGAAGCGGCTCGGGGGAAGATTCCGGTTCTCGGTCTCCGGAGGAGCCCCGCTCGGGCGCAGCACCGCCGAGTTCTTCTGGAGCGCGGGAATCCACGTTTTCGAAGGCTACGGGCTGACGGAGACCTCGCCCGTGATCGCGGTCAATCACCTCGAGAAGTGGAGACTCGGCTCCGTCGGGCCCGTTCTTCGCGGCGTCGACGTGAAGATCGCGCTCGACGGCGAAATCCTCGTCCGCGGGCCGATCGTGATGAAGGGTTACTGGAACAAGCCGGAGGAAACCGCGGCCGCGTTCACGCCGGATGGCTGGCTCCGGACCGGAGACATCGGACGGATCGAAGACGGGTTCCTGTTCATCACCGACCGCAAGAAAGAGATGCTCGTCAACGCGTACGGAAAAAACGTCGCTCCGGCTCCGATCGAAGCCGCGCTCGCCTCGATGCGCTACGCCGCGTCGGCGGTCCTGATCGGCGACCGGCAGAAGTTCATTTCTGCGCTGATCGTGCCCCGGTTCGACCGGCTCGAGGCCTGGGCGCGGGACAACGGTGTCGACGCGGGCTCCCGCGCGCGGCTCGTCGCCGATCCCCGCGTCCAGGCGCTGTTCCAGCGGGAGATCGACGCCCTGAACGCCGGCCAGCCGCACGAGAACCAGGTCCGGAAGTTCACGCTTCTCCCCGGCGAATTCTCGCTCGAAGGCGGCGAGCTCACGCCGACGCTCAAGATCAAGCGGCGCGTCGTCGCCGAAAAGTACGCGGGCGCGATCCGCGCGATGTACGGCGGCCCCGGCGAGCGTTGATCCGGGTTACACTCGGACATTGAGGAGGAAGACATGAGCGAAACGATTCAGATGTCGTCGCCGGCGAAAAAGCCCCGGGTCCGCGCGGCGGCGGCCCGAAAGCCGGCGCGGAGGCCGGCGGCGAAGAAGAAAGCCCCCGCGGGAGCCGCGTTGCGCCAGGCCCGCGCCCTTCGCGCGATGCTTTCCGAAGTTTCCCGGAGCGCGAACCGCGCCGGCTCGAAAATCGCGACGATCTCCCAGCGGGGAGGCGTCGCGACGAAAAAGGCGCTCGGGACCGCCGGCAAGGCCACGCGACGCGCCGTGCAGAGCTCCGTTCGGGAATGGAAAAAACTCGACACGCCGCGCAAGATCGAGTTCGTCGCGACGCTGCTCTCGGCGCTCGCGGCGGCGTCCGGAGCCGTCGTCCGGGAACGCGGACGGAAAAAGACCCTATCGGGCCGCGCTGGCTCGCTGTTCCGGAAAGCGCTTCGCTGAAAGATCCGCTCGCGGAAAGCGCTTCGCGAGCCAGGCGTCCAGCTCTTCCGGGTGGAACCCGAAGGGACCGAGCTTGCCCCTGTACGCGACGCGTCCCGCCTCGTCGATCACGTAGATTCGCTCCGGCCAGGCTCCGTAGAGAAAGTCGGCGCGGTTTTCCATCGTGTCGGACGCGAGCGGCAGCGCGTAGTGGAACCTTCCGATGAAGTCGCGCGCGATCGCAAGACGCTGCGCCAGCGTGTGCGGCTGCGGGTAGCAGACGCCCTGCTCGTCGTTTTCGGGCATCTTCCATTCGTCGATCGGATGGGCTTCGCGGATGTAGACGGTGAGAAACTCCGCCCGACCCGCGTACTTCTCGATAGATTTTCGCGATTCGCCCGACCGAGCGGCGGAACGGCGGTCAGGTGAAGCTGCCGAAGACGAGGACGAGCGGCTTTCCCGCCGATGTGGTCCGAGATGCGGGTCGTGCCCGATCCGCCGGGCAGGCGCAAAATGGCGTCGGGAGCGCGGTCCCCGACTTTCAGCGAGCCTTCCCGACGCGTGTCGTAGCGCAGCATCCCGAGGATGTTCCTCGGCCCGATCTTCCACGCCGCGAACGCCGTGAACGCGACGATCGCGAGGCCGAGCACCGCGAGACCCCGTTTGAGGAATTTCATCGCCGGAGATTGTAACCGGAGATCTCGCGGGACGTGGCGGGGTTTTTTCAAATGAGGATGTGAAAAACTTGCCAGGGCCACGGAATGCCAGTCGGGCGCGCTGCGTCCTCACGAGCCTTCCCGCGCCACCGGGGATGTTAACTCCCTCAAGTTCTTCGGCACGAAGGGATACGTCGAAGAGCACTCTCCGACGCACTTCGGCCACTCGGCCTTTTCGGTCTCGACGAGGGGCTTTCGGCTGCTCTGCGACTTCGGCCAGAACCGGCAGGGCCTGCTCCGGCAAATCCGACCCGATGCGATCTACGTCTCGCACGCCCATCCCGATCACGCCTGGGGCCTCGAGGACGGGACGGACGTTCCGGTCTACGCCTCCGGCGAAACGCACGAGATCCTCAAACACTTTCCGATCACGCGGCGGATCGTGCTGCTTCCCGGCGACCCGGGGAAGGCGGGACCGTTTCGCCTGACCGCCTTCCCGGTCGCTCATTCCGTTCGATGCCCCTGCGCGGCCGTTCGGATCGAAGCCGGAAAGAAGGTCTTCGTCTATTCCGGCGACATCGTTTCCTTCGAGGAGCCGGAGCGCGTGCTCGGGGACGCGGCGCTTTACGTCGGCGACGGATCGACGCTGCGGGAATCGCTCGTGCGTCGCCACAAGAGCGGAGCGCTGATCGGCCACACGACCGTTCGCGCGCAGCTGGGATGGCTCGCGAAGGCGGGAGTGAAGCGCGCGATCTTCTCCCATTTCGGGAAAGGTCCGATCGAGCTCGGCGACGAGCGATTGGACAAGGAGCTCGCCGCGCTCGCGGCCGAGAAGGCGCCGGCTTGCCGCGTCGAGGCCGCGACGGACGGCGCGGAATTCGAGATCTAGCCAAGGAAGCTCTCGAGCCGGACCCGCCCGCGCGCCGCGAGCAGGGGCTTCCACAGATCGCCGAGGCGGCGGAGACGGTCCGGCACGTTGTCGATCCGGAAGTCTTCGCTCTCGACCCCCTTCTCCACTTCTTTCCACGAGACCGGCGTCGACACGCAGGCCCGGGGATGCGGCCGGACGGAATAGATCGAAGCGAGAGTGCGGCCCCAGGCGTTCTGGTTGTAGTCGATGAGCACGCGCCGGGATGGCCGCTTCGCGATGCGGTACTCCGCCGTCGCCAGGCGCGGGGCCAGCGTCGCGAGCCGTTGAGCGAGATCCTTCGCGAACGTCCAGACCTGCTTCTGGGTCGGTCCGCGGACGATCGGAACGTAGACGTGGATCCCCTTCGAACCGGTCGTCTTCGCGTAGCTCTTCATCCGAAGCCGGTCGAGCTGATCGCGGACGAGCAGCGCCGTCTCCCGCACCTGGGCGAAACTCGCTCCCCGGAACGGGTCGAGGTCGAAATGGAGGTAGTCGGGAAGGTTCACCTCGTCGCACCGCGAGTACCACGGATTCAGGTCGATGCAGCCGAGATTGACGACCCAGAGCAGCGACGCCAGGTCCTGGATCATCGGAAACCGGATGACGCTGCCCGAGGCGTGCCGGATCGAGCACGTCTCGACCCACTCCGGCCGCGGCTCGGGCGCCCGCTTCATGAAGAAAAACGCGCCGGACGCCCCGTGTGGATACCGCTTCATGACCATCGCGCGGCCGCGCAAATGCGGCAGGAGCCAGGGCGAGACGTCCGAGTAGTACCGAAGGAGGTTTCCCTTCGAAATGCCCGATTCGGGCCAGTAGAGCTTCGCGAGGTTCGTGAGGGAGACGGTCTTTCCGTCCACGGAAATCGCCGCGTCGCTCCCGGGAGCATCCCCCCGCCGCCTCACTTCCCCGCTCCGTGGATCGCACGCTCGAGCTCGGGAGTCGGTTCAAGGCCGAGGCTCTTCGCGCGCTCGAGCTCGCGGAGCGCCCCCGCACGGTCGCCGGACCGGAGAAGGGCGAGCGCAAGGTCCTGCCGGGCAAACGCGTCGGCGGGCTCGCGCGCCACGATCTCGGTCCAGGCCTCCGCCGCCGACGCGTAATCGCCCTCGCGAAGGGCCAGCTCCGCCCAGCCGCGGAGCAGGTCGTCCGGGAGCGGGGAGATCGGACCGCAGAAGTGCGCCGCTTCGGACGGTTTCGCCGCCTGGATCGCGAACGCGCACTGGAGGCGGGCGGCCGTGTCGGCCGAGCGCGCAAGCGATTCGACAGCCGACGACTCCGCGGCTACGAGCTCCGGCGTCGATTCGCCGCGGCCGCGCGCTTCGCCGATCTCGCGGAGCGCCTCTTCGTTCCGGCCGAGGTCCGCGAGCACCCGAACGAGCATCGTGGAACGGTCCCGGTCCTCCGCGGGGACACCCCGGTCGTCGATCGCCGCAAGAGCGCGGCCGTACTCCTCCCATTGCCCCAGCGGCACGGGAACGGGATCGTCGAAAAACGTGCGATCCCTCAGGATCCCGATCAGCCGCTTCGAAACGGGGTCGAAGGAACCGTGGCCCGATTGAGGGTGCATCGGCGACGAGCGCTCGCCGACGTGCACGGCCCCGAAGAGGTGGCCGAGCTCATGCTCGAGAATCGCGCGGGGGCCTGGCGCTCTCGTGGCGTCGCCCACGAAAACGGCGCTGATTCCCCGCCGAAAGTCGGTGAGTCCCCGCCGGGTCCCCGACCCCGGCACCGCGAGCAGCGTGATGCGGCCAGTTCCCGCCCGGGCGGAGAGGCGGCCAAGGGTCGATCGGGTGACCGCCTCGCCCCGCTCGAACTCGGGAGCCGGCACGCAATCCGACGCGGAGAAGCGGACTCCGAATTGCCGCTCGAAATCGCGGGAGGCCTGAGCCATCGCCGAGCGCACGGCCGAGCATTCCCGGGATTCGACCCGGGGCCCGGCGAGGAGGACGTCGACGGCAACCGTTCGATTCACCGTACCCGCGCCAGTTGCGGCGGACGCCCCGGCGCAGTAGCCTCCCAGAAACGCGATGGCGATCGTGAAAGCTCGGCGCGCGCCCATCGGAGGCCATTTTAGGCCGCCCCGGGCAAGCCGCGCGATTCCTCTTCTCCTGCTGTTGTGCTTCGCCGCGCCCGGCGCCGCCGGGACCCAGCCCGTTCCCCCGGGATTCTCGACTTCTCGCACGCGCTGCCCCGCCTTTTTGACGATCTCGGAAACACGGTCGCCCGGGAGGAGATGGTTCAACAGCTCTACCGGCGCGGCCGGCTCGCCGACCGGAGAGTTCTCGTCTCCGACTACCAGGTCGCCCACCTGGACTCGGATCCATCGGCCCTCTGGGAGTTCCGGTTCGTTCGGATGGTCGACGGTCGAAAAGTGCGCGACTTCGACCGGCGCATTTCCGATTTTTTTCTCCTGCGAAACGCGAGCGCCCGCGAGGAACGAATCCGCCTCACGCGGCTCGCTTACGATCAATCCCTCCCCTTCTGCTACTGGCACAACCTGACTCTCACGCTCGAAGCGTTCGGCGAGCCGATGCTGTCCGACTACGACTGGCGCGCGACGTCGGGAGGCGCGAAATTCCGCCAGGTCCGCGGCCTCGGCGTCGCGGAAGACTTCTTCGATCCGCGCTCGCCGCGGCACTATCCCAGCGGGGAGATCCGGCTCGCCGGAGAGCGCCACCAGCTCTCGCGGCTGACGCTCGAGTTCCCGTTCCAGGGGGACCTCGTCCGCGCCACGCTTCGCTTCGCGCCGGCCGAGTCCCCGTCGGGGGTGCTTCCCCGCGAGTACGAGGTGATCCGCTTCCGGCGCCAGTCGGGGGAAGTCGTGACCCGAACGACGTTCCGCTACTCGGACTTCCGCCGGTTTTCCGTCGAGACCCGGGAAAACACCGAGGACGCCGCCGGAAAATAGCGTTCGGCCCGCGGAAAGCCTGGAACTTTCCGAATCGGCCTCCGTATGTGATGGATGAACGGCGGCCGACTTCCGGAGCGCTCGAGTGCCGCTTCTTGAACAAAAGGATGGCGTCATGAAGAAACGATGGATCTGGATCGGTCTGGTCGCGGTGCTCGCGGCGGGCGGGCTCCTCGCGGCCCGGAGCCGGGGCAAAGGGGACGCGAAAGAAGAGAACAGCCCGTTCCGCCTCGGGAAGGTTCAGACCGAAGACCTCCAGGTGAGCGTGCGCGAAGTCGGCGTCGTCGACCCCGTCACGAAAGTGGACGTCAAGTCCGCGGTTTCGGGCCGCGTCGTCGCGATCCGCGTTCGCGAGGGCGACCGAGTGCGTGTCGGCGACGTGCTCGCGGAAGTGGAACCGGACGTCAACCAGGCGCAGTCGCTCTCCGACGTGCAGGCCGGGGTCACGGAAGCGAAGCTCCGGCTCGAAGACGCCCAGCGGGAATTCTCGAACCAGAAGGCGCTCTTCGACAACGGGCTCATCGGCGCCGACGCAATGAAGTCGGTCCTGAACAAGCGCCAGATTGCCGAAGAGGAGCTGCGGGCCGCGAGCACCCGGTACCAGATCGTCGAGGCCCGCGGGATCCCGATCTCGGGCGACGCGTCTTCCCAGAAGGCGAGGGTCGCGAGCCCGATGAACGGCGTCGTCATCAAGAAGGGCGTCGAGATCGGCCAGACCGTCACGTCGGGAGTCTCTTCCTTCAGCGACGGCACGGTCCTGTTCACGGTCGCGGACTTGAACTCGCTGATCGTCCGCGTCAACCTGAACGAGGTCGACATCGCGAAAGTCGGCGTCGGGGAGCCCGTGCGAATCACGCTCGACGCTTATCCGCAGAAGGTCTTCACCGGCCGGGTCCGGTTCGTCGCGCCGGCCGCGAAACTCGTCGAGAAAATCAAGGTGTTCGAAATCGAGATCGCCCTCGACCGCCTCGAGAGCTCCTTCCGGACCGGCATGAGCGCGAACGTCGAGATCCTCGGCGAGAAACGCCGCGCCGCGATCTCGATCCCGCTCGAAGGCCTGCAGCGCCGCGACGGCGAAACGGTCGCTTACCGGCTGAAGTCGCCCCTCGCGCCGAAGCAGCTCGCCGCCGCGAAGGAGGGCCTGAGCGGCCGAAACAAGTACACGTGGCTCTCCGACCACTGGAAGGAATACTTCGACGTCGTGCCCGTGAAGGCGGGAATCGCGACGCTCGAGCGCGTCGAAATCGCGTCCGGGCTCACGGCCGGCGGACAGGTCTCCCTCGAAGACCCGACGAAGAAGCGAATCGAGAAGGACGATGAAAACAACTGACGCGATCATCGAGATCTCGGGAGTCACGAAGGTCTACGGCGCCAACGGAACGGCCGTGCACGCGCTCCGCGGCATCGACCTGACGGTCCGGGCGGGAGAATTCGTCGCGCTCATCGGCCCGTCGGGCTCCGGCAAGTCCACGCTCATGGCGATCCTCGGCTGCCTCGATTCCCCGACCGCCGGCAGCTACCTCTTCGACGGCCAGCCGGTCGAAGGCCTCTCCGGGCCGGAGCTCGCGGCGATTCGCAATCGGAAGATCGGGTTCGTCTTTCAGAGCTACAACCTCCTTCCGAAAGCGTCCGTCGCGCGCAACGTCGAGCTCCCGATGCTCTACGCGGGCGTCGGCCGCCGGGAGCGCCGGCGGCGCGCGCTCGAGCTCCTGGAGAAGGTCGGCATTCCCGACAAGGCGAATCAGCTGCCCGCCGTCCTTTCGGGCGGCCAGCGGCAGCGCGTCGCGATCGCCCGCTCGCTCGCGAATCGTCCCGCGATGCTTCTCGCGGACGAGCCGACCGGAGCGCTCGACTCGCACACGGGCCACGAAGTCCTGGAGCTGTTCCGCGACCTCCACCGCCAGGGGAATACCGTGGTCCTCGTCACGCACGACCCGACGATCGCCGCGCTCGCCCAGCGGCGGGTCGAGATCCACGACGGCCGGGTCGGACCGGCGGAAGCGCGCCGCGTGAGCGCGGAAGGCGCCTTCTCCGAACGGCTCGTTTCCGCCTGGACGGAAGTCCGCGAGAACGCCGGACGCTCGATGCTCCAGGCGCTCGGCGTGATGCTCGGCGTCGCCTCGGTCCTCGGCGGCTTCTCGATCTCCGACAGCCAGCGGCGGCAGGCCGAGAAGCTGTTCGTCCGCATCGGAGGACTGGACAAGCTCAACGTGCAGCCGGCCGCGGCGGTGTCGGGCGGCGCCCCGACGGCGCTCCAGATGGCGAACCTCGGATTGAGGTCCGCCGACGGCGCGCGCGGCGCCGATCTGGACCGCGTGCTCGTCGGCGGCGTCGGCGAGCAGAAGCTCGCGAGGGTGAGAGTCCGATCCGCCTACGCCGACCAGGAAAGACAGGTGTCCGGCATCGGCGGCGATTACCTCGCGATCCAGGGCTACGAGCTGGAGTCGGGCAGGGACCTCTCGACCCAGGACATCGCGGCGGCGGCGCCGGTCGCCGTCCTCGGGAAGGAAGCCGTCAGCGTCTTCTTTCCCACCGGCGACGCGCTCGGGCAAACGATGCGCATCGGCGACATTCCCGTCACCGTGATCGGCATCCTGCGGGAAAAGGTCTTTCGGTTCCGCGAGAATCAGGGCAACGTGTTCGCCTGGAGGAACCGGATCGTCGCGGTGCCTTCGACGCTCGTCGCGAGGCGGATGCAGGGCGATTCCTACGCCCGGATGGACAAGATCACGTTCCGGATCCCGAAAGTCGACGGCATGGCGATGTTCGCGAAACGCCTCGACACCCTGCTGACGGCGAACCACCGGCTCCAGCGGGACTTTCGGCTGGACGACGTGAACGCCCGGATGAAGAAGATGGAGAGCCAGGGGGACATCTACAACCTGATCTTCATGCTGTCCGGAATGCTCGCCCTGCTCGGCGGCGGGATGGTCAACGTCAACATCCAGATGGCGACGCTGAAAGACCGCGTGCGCGAAGTCGGCGTCAAGATGGCGATCGGCGCCTCCGGACGGGAAGTCTTCAAGGAATTCATGACCGAAGCCCTGCTGTTGACGCTGCTCGGAGGAACCGCGGGGCTCGCGGCGGGAATCGTTTTTTCGAAGGTCATCACGGCCTCGATCGGGGTTCCCCTGCACATGGAACGCCGGCAGCTTCCTGTGGGCGTTCTTCCTCGCCGGCGTGTTCGGATTCCTGTTCGCTCTTTACCCGGCAATCAAAGCGAGCCGCCTCTCGCCGATGGAGGCGCTGCGATATGAGTGACCTCGCTCTCGGCCTCTCGAGACCGCTGCCCGAAACGCCCGCCGGCTCGAAGCCGGCGCGCCGGACGCTCTCGGCGGGCGCTCGTCTGGCGCTGATGGCCGAAGTCGTCGCGGGCGGGTTCGTCGAGCTGTGGGCGCACAAGCTGCGATCGTTCCTCACGCTGACGCTCCTGACGCTCGGCGTCTTCGCGCTCGTCGTGATGACCTCGGTCCTCGACGGGGTCCTGGACAAGATCGCGATGGGTTTTTCCGGAATGAGCTGGGACGGGACCGTCGTGCTCGCCCCGAAGTCCCCGAAGACCAACGAAGACCAGAAGAGGTTCGCGATGAGCCCGGGACTGCGGTACGAGGATCTCCCGCGGCTCACCGCCCCGAACCCGAAGATCTTCGGTTTCGTGCCGCGCGCCTATATGCGCTCGGCCGTTCGAGTTCCGGGCGGAAGCGAGCGGATCTTCGTGACCGGCGTGGACCATGACTATGCGCCGTTCATGAACCGACCGATCGGCCTGGGCCGGGGCCTCACGGAAGACGACGAGCGGCGCCGGAGCACGGTCGCGGTCGTCGGCGCCACGCTCGGCTCGAAGCTCTTCGGCGGCTCCGATCCCGTCGGGCGCGACATCACCGTCGAGGGAATCCCCTTTCGCGTCGTCGGCGTCCAGGCGGCCGGCCAGATCTTCAGCGACGAGAACTACATGGACGCGAACGGGATTCTCATCCCGCTCCCGACCTACATGGACCGGATCGATCCGGACCACAAGCTCGCCCAGCTGGCCGTCAAGCTCAACCGCAAGCGCGACGTCGGCGAGGTTTCCGCGATGCTCCTCGGCCGGGCCCGCCAGGCGCACCATGGGATCGAAGACGTGGAGATCACGGACCTCGACGCGGAGCTCGTCCGTTCCTATCAGAACTTCCTGGAGCAGATGCACGGCTGGCAGGTCGTCCTGATGAGCCTCGCCGGAACCGTCCTCCTCGTCGGGGGCGTCGGAGTGCTGTCCGTCATGCTGATCTCGTTTTCCGATCGCAAGTTCGAGATCGGCCTTCGAAAGGCGATCGGCGCGTCCGACGGAGAGATTTTCGTGCAGTTCCTCCTCGAGGCGGTCGTTCTCGCCGCGGTCGGCGCTCTCCTCGGAACGGCCGGCGGCGCGGCCGTGTGCCGGGCGCTGGCCGACAAGTTTCCCTACGGCCTCGTCGTCAATCCCATGGGCCTCGTGATCGCCTGGGGAACGGCGATCTCCCTCGCCGTCGTGTTCGGGTTGTACCCGGCTCTCCGCGCCTCGAGGCTCTCCCCGATGGAAGCGATGCGCTGACAGAGAATTCCCGCTCCCGAAACGGTCCGGCGCCGGCCGGCATCCAAGTCTCCGATGAAAGAGCTCGCGCTGCCCGCCCCGTGCTATAGATAGCGGACGCATCGGATGGAAGAACGGCGGGTCGTCCCGAAGCACCACGCGCTCGTGCGGATCACGCACTGGGCGAACGTTCCGCTGCTGGCCGGGATGATCCTCTCCGGGCTTTCGATCTACTGGGCGGCGCCGGTCGTTCGCCACGCGCCGGACGCACGGACGGGGAGCACGGACTACTTCGCCGACCTCGGCTACTGGGCGGTTGCGCACGTGCCCGGCCAGCGCCATTTCGAGGAGCCGCGATTCTGGTTCTACGACCATTTCAGCCTCGGCCATGGAATCCTCGCCGAAGCGCTGAGGCTCCACTGGTTTTTCGCGTACCTCTTCATCCTCAACGGCGTTCTTTACCTCGTCGGGCTTTTCCTCGGCGGCGGGTACAAATCCCTTCTCCCGCGCTTCGCCGACGCGAAAGGCGCGCTCGCGATGATTCGCTACTACACCGGCCTCGTTCCCGCGAAGCTGCTGAAAAGGCCGTGGCCGCATCCTCCCGTTCGGGCGAAGTACAACGCGCTTCAGAAGCTCGGATATTTTTCGATGCCCGTTTTCGGCGGCCTCGCGGTCGCGACGGGATGGGCGATCCACAAGCCGGCCCAGCTCGGCTGGCTGGAGCACGCGTTCGGCGGATACGACCGGGCCAGGCTGTGGCACTTCCTCCTCCTCTGGATCTTTCTCGGCTTTGTCGTCCCGCACGTCATCCTCGTCGTCGCGGACGGGTGGGACACGTTCCGGTCGATGGTCGTCGGCTGGTCCGCTCGGCTGAAGGAGGATGAACATGGCGAATCCTGACGAGCCGGACGAGCAAACGCCGCCGCCGAGCGCCGACGCGCCGAGCGACGAGGCGCCCGAAGGCGACGAAGCGGGGCGGACCGATTCTGGCGAAGCCCGGGCGGGTGGTGCGGGGCGAGACCCTCTTTTGCCGCTCGTCGCCGAGAGTCCAATCGACGCAGAGGAGTTGAGCGAGCGGAAAAGCAGGGCGAGTCCCGCGACAGGACCCGCCCGGCCTGAGGCTTCGGAGCCAGCACCGATTCGAAGGCTCATTCCTTGGCCGCTTCGCCGAGCTTCCCGAAGTACCGATCCTCCTTCCGGCGCGTGACCTCCGCCGCCAGACGCGGCGCGATTTTCTGATCTTCGGCGCGGGCACGGCCGCGGCCGCGGCCGCGTTCTGGTGGGTCCTGCCCGACGGGGCGCAGGACCGGATCCTCACGCCGGAGCGCCGCGAGTGGCTCGATTCGATGGAAGCGAGAGCCGGGCTCGGCCCGAAAGCGAAGGAAAAATTCCTGAACCGCGCCCTGACGTTCGACGACGACGTCGCGGAGGCCCTCTACTCCCGGACCCGGAAGGTCCGAACGTACCGGAAGTCGGACATCACGCCGCTGCGGAACAACTACGACGGCCAGACGCCCGACCCCGGCTACATTCCGGACTGGACGCTGGAGGTCGAGGGGCTCGCGTCGGGAAAAACGGAGCGCTTTGTGATCGGCGACCTGACGTCGAAATTCCGCCGGCGCGACCAGATCACGAGGCTGTGCTGTGTCGAAGGCTGGAGCGCGATCGCCTGGTGGGGCGGGGTGCGATTCGGAGATTTCCTCGAGGCGTATCCTCCCGCTCCCGGCTTTCGCTGGGCAAAGCTCGAGTCCTCGGTCAATCTCGATTCCGACGGCAACCCCGATCCTTACTTCGTTTCCATCGACCTCGAGACCGCGCGCCATCCCCAGACGCTCCTCGCGACGCACCAGAACGACCTGCCGCTCACCGTCGAGCACGGCGCGCCCCTGCGGCTCCTGGCCCCGATGAAGCTCGGCCTGAAAAACATCAAGGCGATCACGAAGATCGTCTACTCCCGCGAAGAGCCGCCCGACTACTGGGCGCTCCAGGGATATTCGAAGTACGACGGGCTGTAAGGCTCGCTCGACCGACGGTCGCGGCTGAACCCGGGCCGCGGAGCTCGGCACTCGTCCGCTGGCACGGCGCGATCGATCGGGATGGAATCGATCCTCCGCGCCTCTAGCGTTCGGCGCGAGAACTCGACTCTCAACTGACGACGGGATTCTTCCTGCGCCTCACTCACGGCCTGCGGCCGAGCGCCTGCGCCCCGAGTTCCGGCCCGCAAGCCGCAATTCCGGCCAAGCGAGGCGCTGAGAAGTCTGCTATGAATCGAGCGTGAGCGAGCGGCGCCATGTCGTGATCGTCGGAGGCGGGTTCGGGGGGCTGTCGGCCGCGAAGGCGCTGCGCCGCTCGAACCTGCGCGTTACGCTCGCTCGACAGGCGCAACCATCATCTCTTCCAGCCCCTCCTCTACCAGGTCGCGACGGCGGAGCTCAACCCGAGCGACATCGCCGCGCCGATCCGCCACGTCCTGCGCGGCGCGCCGAACCTCACCGTGCTGCTCGAGGAGGCGAAATCCGTGGACGTTCCCGGCCGGAGGGTGATTCTCGAAAACGGCGTTCTCGCGTACGACCGGCTGATCCTCGCCGCGGGCGCAACGGACTCGTATTTCGGGCATCCGGAATGGGCGCCCTTCGCGCCCGGGCTGAAAGACCTGGACGACGCACTCGAGGTCCGGCGGCGGATTCTCTCAGCGTTCGAATTCGCGGAGCGCGAAGACGACCCGGCCCGCCGGAACGAATGGATGACGTTTGTCCTCGTCGGAGGGGGTCCGACGGGCGTCGAGCTCGCCGGAGCGATTGCCGAGATCGCTCGCGGCGTCCTCGGCCGGGACTTCCGCCGGATTGACCCTCGGCGCGCCCGCGTTGTGCTCGTCGAAGGGCTCGACCGTATCCTCGGAGACATACCCTCCGAGGCTCTCGGCGAAGGCCCGGCAGGAGCTCGAGCGGCTTGGCGTGGAAGTTCGCACGGGCGCTCGCGTGACGGGCGTGGACGCGCAGGGAGTGACGGCCGGCGCCGAGCGAATCGCCGCGCGGACGGTCGTCTGGGCGGCGGGCGTCGCCGCTTCGCCGCTCGCGAGATCCCTCGGAGCTCCTCTCGACCGCTCGGGGCGAGTCCGGGTCACGCGCGAGCTCGCGATTCCCGGACGGGACGACGTCTTCGTCGTCGGAGACCTCGCCGCTCTCGAGCAGGACGGGCGCCCCGTGTTCGGCCAGGCGCCCGCCGCGATGCAGGCCGGGCGGCACGCGGCGAAGAACATCCGGCGCGCGGAGGCGGGCTTGCCGCTGCTGCCGTTCCATTACGTCGACAAGGGATCCTTCGCGGTGATCGGGCGCGGCCACGCGGTCGGCACGATCGCGAACCGAATCCGGCTCTCGGGCTTTCCGGGATGGCTCATGTGGGTAGGAATCCACATCTACTTCCTCGTCGGCTTTCGCAACCGCCTGCTCGTGCTGCTGAACTGGGCGTATTCCTACCTCGCCCGCGCCCGGGGCGCGCGCCTGATCACGGGGAAGGATTAGACTTTCCAAACCTGGCAATTTCTTATATAGTTAATTGCGGCAGGAGGAGCGTTGGACTTCCGCTGGAATGACTGGAACGAGGAGCACATTAACCGGCACGGGGTTGGACTCGAAGAAGTCGAGGAAGTCATCGAAACGGCTCGAAGCCCGTTTCCGCTCACGCAAGGGGACGACCGATATCTGGTGTGGGGTCAGACGAGCGAGGGACGAATCCTCCAGGTGGTCTTCATCATCGACCCAGCGGACACAGTTTTCGTGATTCACGCACGGCCGTTGACGGAACGGGAGAAAAAGCGTTTCCGACGGAGGGCAAAATGAAAAAGGAACCGCCGACGAAAAGACGGAAACTACCGCACGCGAAGGTCGATGAGCTTCGCGAGGCCGCTCCACGATACGACCGAGAAATGGTTGTCGATGAGTTCGAGCGCCCAACTGCGGAAGCTCGACAGCGTTGGGAGCGCGCCCGACAGAAGCCCGGCCGGCCGAAACGCGGGGAGGGCGCTAAAGTTATCTCCGTCTCAGTCGAGAAGCAGCTTCTCGCAAAGTCTGACGCCCTTGCCAAGGATCTCCGGCTCAGCCGAGCGAGGCTCATCGAGCGTGGCCTCAAAGCGGTGCTTGCAGCCGAAGGCAGGCTATAGGCTCGCGAAGCCGCTTTCTGTCCGGTCTCCGTTCCGTAATCGCATCTGACAGACACAGACGCCCCTACCACGCCCATGGACAGCTCCGACCCTCGCAGGCCTCGCTCCGGGGATGGGGCGCCAACTCCCCGAGCGAGATTCGGGAGCGCGGCCCTTGGGCGGGCCGGGACGCGGGGCGCAGGCGCTCGGCCGCAGGCCGTGAGTGAGGCGCAAGAGGAATCTCGTTGTCAGTTGAGAGGCGAGATTTCGCGCCGAACGCTAGAGGCGCGGGAGACCGATTCCATTCCGATCGCTCGCGCCGTGCCGGCGGACGAGTGCCGAGCTTCGCGGCCCGGGGGCCAGGCCGCGACTTCGGGGCCGAGCGAGCCCTTATGCCGGCGTCAAATTCGCGAACTTCGCGAGGAACTTCTTCTTCCCCGCGCGGTCGAAGAACACCGTCAGCCGCGCGTCGTCGCCCGAACCCTCCTGCTGGAGGATCACTCCCGCTCCGTACGTCGGATGCCGGACGCGCGCGCCGCGCTGCAGGCCCGGCAGGGTGCCGGGCACGGGCTTTCGCCGGGCGACGGTGATCGAAGGGCCCCGGAAGACCGGCGAGGACTCCTCTTCCTTCCGGTTCGGCCGCGAAAAGAGCGACGGCGTCCTCGCCGAAAACGGATCGGCGTCGATGCGAACGACGTCCTCGGGCAGCTCATCGAGAAAAGGAGACGGGTACCGGGGACGCGCCTCGCCGTAGAGCAGCCGGTGCCGGGCGAGCGTCAACGTCAACCGTCGCCGGGCCCGAGTCATGCCGACGTACAGAAGGCGGCGCTCCTCTTCGATCTCTTCCTCCGAGGCCGTGCTCTGGGAATGGGGAAGGAAACCTTCCTCGAGGCCGGCAACGAACACCTGCGAGAACTCGAGGCCCTTCGCGGAATGAAGCGTCAGGAGGGAAACCGCGCCTTCCGGCCGCGGGCCGTCCGCGTCGCTCGCAAGCGCGAGGGCGTCCAGGAAACCGCGCGCGCTCGCGCTCTCCCCTTCCCGCAGCTCGTACTCCCGGGCAGCGGAAACGAGCTCCTTCAGGTTCTCGCGCCGGGCGACGTCCTCCGGCTCCTCGGAACGCGCGTACAGGTCGCCGTAGCCCGACTTCTCGAGCACGAGCTCGAGGAGCGCGGCCGCGGAGAGCTCGGCGCTCCGGCTCCCGAGCTCGCGAACCGTTTCGCGGAAGCGCGCGAGCGCGATCCGGGCTCGCTCCGTGACTCCCTCGGCGACTTCCGAGCCCTCGAACAGCGAAACGCCTTTCTCGGCGGCCGTCTTCGCCACGCGCTCGAGCGTCGCCTCTCCGATCCCGCGGGCGGGGCGGTTCACGACGCGGCGAAAAGCGAGGTCGTCGCGAAAGTCCAGCGCGAGCCGGTAGTAGGCGATCGAATCCTTCACCTCGGCGCGTTCGTAGAACTTCATGCCGCCGATCACGACGTAGGGAATCCGCCGCCGGACGAGCTCGTCCTCGAAGGATCGCGACTGGGCGTTCACGCGGAAGAGAATCGCCGACTCGGACAGGGGATGGACTCGGTCCTCGAGGCGGGAAACGATCCAGTCCGCCTCGGACCGGTCGTCGCGAAACGAGCGCACCTCCACCGGTTCGCCCTCCCCCGATTCGCCGACGAGGACCTTCGGGCGGCGCCGGCGGTTCGCGGACACGACCGCCCCCGCGGCCTTCAGGATCCGGCTCGTCGAACGGTAGTTCCGCGTGAGCGACACGACCGTCGCGCCGGGGAAATCCTCCTCGAAGCGCAGGATGTGCTCCACCCGGGCGCCGCGCCAGCGATAAATCGACTGATCCTCATCCCCGACGGCGACGAGGGACTCCGCGGCCGCCCCGATGAGCTTGACGAGAGCGTCCTGAGCGCCGTTGGTGTCCTGGTATTCGTCGATCAGAAGATGCGCGATCGAGCGCTGCTCCGCGGTCCTCGTCGGCTCGGAAGATTCGAGCAGGCGCACGGACACGCCGATCAGGTCGTCGAAGTCGAACGCGTTCCCCGCGCGAAGCTTCTTCTCGTAAACGGAATAGATCGACGCGATCTTCTCGGCCGCAAAGCCGTCGGCCGCGCTCGCCGCCCGCGCCGGCGAAACGAGCGCGGACTTCGCCTCGGAAATGCGAGAGAGGGCGGCGCCGGGAGTGAGCATCTGCTCCGAAATCGACAGCTCCGCCATCGCCTCGCGCACGAGGGCCGCCTGGTCGCCCGAATCCGCGATCGAGAACGCGGCCGTGCGGCCGTCCGCTCCGCCCGCGCGGCGCAGGAACCGAAGCCCCCAGGAATGGAACGTCCCGACGAAGCTCGCGAGTCTCGACACGCCGAGGAGCGCCCGAACGCGCTCGCGCATTTCCTCCGCCGCCTTGTTCGTAAACGTCACCGCGACGACGGAACGCGGATCGGCGCCGTCCTCGATCAGTCTCGCGAGCCGCCGCGTGACGACCCGGGTCTTCCCCGAGCCGGCGCCGGCCAGGACGAGAAGAGGGCCCTTCGCGTGCGAGACGGCTTCGCGCTGCTCCGGGTTCAGGCCTTCGAGGAGAGAGTGATCCAAACTATTCGACGGTGACGCTCTTGGCGAGGTTCCGCGGCTGATCCACGTCGCACCCGAGCAGGAGGGCGACGTGGTAAGCGAAGAGCTGAAGCGGCAGCACGGAGAGGATCGGCTGCAACTCGAGGATCGTCTCGGGAATCTCGACGACATCGTCGGCGAGCTCCTGGATCTCCGCGTCGATCTCCGTCGAAACGACGATCGAACGGCCGTCCCGGGACTTCACTTCCCGCAGGTTCGAGAGCGTCTTCTCCCGCCATCCGTCCCGCGGCGCGAGTACGAGCACCGGCATGTTCTCGTCCACGAGGGCGATCGGACCGTGCTTCATCTCGCCCGCCGGGTATCCCTCGGCGTGGATGTAAGAGATCTCCTTCAGCTTGAGAGCTCCCTCGAGAGCGATCGGATAATGGAGACCGCGGCCGAGATAGAGGAAGTTGCGGTAATGCGACAGCTTCCGCGCGAGCTCCTGGATCCGGGGCTCCTGCTTGAGCGCCTTTTCCATGAGGCCCGGCAGCCGCGCGAGCGAAGCCGTCTCCTCGGGCGTGAGGCCCCTCCCCAGCCCTCGCGCCTGCCGCATCCGCGCGGCGAGCAGGAAGAAGACGACGAGCTGGGTCGTGAACGCCTTCGTGGAGGCGACGCCGATTTCCGGGCCGGCGTGCGTGAGCCAGACGGCGTTCGCCATTCGCGCGATCTGCGATCCGGGCGCATTCACGATCGCGCCGACGTCCGCGCCGAGCCGCCGCGCTTCCTGGAGCGCGGCCACGGTGTCGGCCGTCTCGCCCGACTGCGACACCCCGATCGCGATCGTGTTCGCCGAGGCGACGGGCGACCGGTAGCGGAATTCGCTTCCGTAGTCGACCTCGACCGGGATCCTCGCCATCCGCTCGATCAGGAACTTTCCGACGAGACTCGCGTGCCACGACGTGCCGCAGGCGAGAAGGAGCACCCGGTCCGCGCGGCCGACGCGCTCGGCGGAGAGGAAATCGTCCTCGAATTCCAGCTCTCCGGTCTCGAGCGAGACTTTGCCGCCCATGCTCTCGGCCACGGCGACCGGCTGCTCGTGGATCTCTTTCGCCATGAAATGGCGGTAGCCGCCCTTCTCGGCCGCGACGACGTCCCAGTCGACCGTCTTGACCGGCCGCTCGACCTCGTTGCCGGCCTCGTCGACGATCCGGATCGATCGGGAGTCGACGCGGGCGACGTCCCCGTCCTCCAGAAAGATGACCTTTCGGGTCCAGGGAAGAATCGCCGTCGGGTCGGACGCGACGAAATTCTCGCCTTCGCCCTTTCCGAGGACGATCGGCGGCCCGGAACGGGCGGTCACGAGCACGTCGGGCTCGTCCAGAGACGCGACGACGACGGCATAGGCCCCGGTGAGGAGCTTTCGCGCATCCCGAACCGCGGCGAAGAGGTCTCCCTGATAGTGCGCCTCGACTTCGTGCGCAAAGACCTCGGTGTCGGTGTCGGACAGGAATTTCTGGCCCCGGCCCTGGAGGATTCGCTTTCGCTCGGCGAAGTTCTCGATGATGCCGTTGTGGATCACCGCGATCCTCCCGTTTCCCGACAGGTGAGGATGGGCGTTGCGCTCGACCGGCTTGCCATGGGTGGCCCACCGCGTGTGTCCGATGCCGGAGCAGCCGGAAGGCAGCGACCCGTTGAGCTTGGAAAACAGAGCCGAGAGTTTGCCCTCGGCGCGGGCGACGAAGAAAGAGCCCGCGTCGTTCACGGCGATTCCGGACGAATCGTATCCGCGGTATTCGAGGCGGCGCAGCCCGTCGAGAAGGAATGGAGCGGCCTGCCTGGGCCCGACATATCCGACGATTCCGCACATGGTGTCGCTACGCTGGCAAGATCGGTGCCGGACCGGGCCGGCTCACGGGCGCCGCTTCTGCCGCCGTTCGGCCCAACCCTCGATGTTGCGCTGGGAACCGCGCGAGATGGCGAGAGCCCCCGGCGGAACGTCCTTCGTGATCGTCGAACCCGCTCCCACGTACGCGCCGTCGCCCACTTCGACGGGCGCAACGAGCTGCGAATCGCTGCCGATGAATGCCCGCTTTCCGATGACGGTCCTGTGCTTGTGTTCGCCGTCGTAGTTGCAGGTGATCGTTCCCGCGCCGATGTTCGCGTCTTCCCCGACCTCGGTGTCCCCGAGATAACTCAGGTGCGCGGCTTTCGCGCCACGCCGGAGGAGCGCTTTCTTCGTTTCGACGAAATTCCCGACCCGGACGTCCTCTTCCAGCACGGTCCCCGGGCGGAGGCGCGCGAAAGGGCCCACGGTCGTCCGGCGGCCCACCGAGGCATCGTTGAGATCGCAGAACGACTTGATCTCGCACCCTTCGGCGAGCCGGGTCCGCCCTTCGAGAACGACGAACGGATGGATCACGACGTCCCGCGCGGCGGACACGTACGGGCCGACGAGCGTCGTCTCCGGATCGAGAAGTGTCGCGCCCTGGTCGATGAGGCGTTCCGCGCCGCGCCGGCGTTCGACGGCGTCGGCGAAAGCCAGTTCCCGGCGGGAATTGACGCCCATCGCCTCGCGGGGATCCTCGATCTCGAGCGCCTCGACCCGCTGACCCGCGCGCGCGATCGCGCTGACGGCGTCGGTCAGGTAGAACTCGTGCGCGGCGTTGTCATCACGGATGTGTTCGAGGCCCCGCGCCAGCGCGTCGCGGCGAAAGCAATAGATCCCGGCGTTGATCTCCCGGATCTTCTTTTGCGCCGGCGCCGCGTCGCGCACCTCGACGATGCGCGCGAATCGCCCGTTTTTCCTCACGATCCGTCCGAGAGAGCCCGGATCGTCGGGCCGCGCCGAGAACAGGACGGCCGCGGCGCGGGCGCGCCGGAACTCCTCGACGAGCTTCCGCAGCGATTGGGCGGTGATCAACGGCGTGTCCCCGGAGAGCACGAGGATCGGATCGTCCGCGGGACCGAGAGACGCGAGCGCCCGGACGACGGCGTCCCCGGTGCCGCGCGGGGGATCCTGCACGACGACCCGGAGGCCTTCCCGGGAGTGCAGCCGATGGGCGACTCGATCGAGCTGCGGGCTCGCGACGACGACGATCTTCGCCGGGGAAAGCTTCTCCGCCTCGTCGAGCACCGCGTCGAGCATCGCGCGACCGGCAACGCGACGCAGCACCTTCGGCAGATCGGAATTCATGCGCGTTCCGGCGCCTGCCGCCATGATCACCACGGAGAGAACCGGGGGCGCCGCGGGGGCGCCGCCGGAACGCGGGGACGCGATATCTTTTTCGTGGGACTCTTCAGGCCGTCGCCGCCGTGAGGTTCAGAAACTCCGGCCTCTCGCGGACCGGCTCGAAATCCGGGTCCCGGCGCGCGAGAGCCCGATTGCTCTCGTCTTCCGCGATCGCCCGCTCGAGGGCCTCGATCGCCCGTTCGGCGTCGTTCAGCTGGGCGAAACAACACGCGAGCAGGTACGACACGCGCCCGTCGTCCGATTTCCGCGACTTCTTGAGCTGCTCGATCGCGCCCAGGAAATTCTTGCGGTTCTTCTCGAGCAGCGCGCCGTAATAGGGGTCGTCGCCGTCGGACCCCGCCGCCGTCTTCCCGTTCTTCTTCCGGCGCTCGCAGACCGCCAGGTAGAGCCGCGAGCGGTCCGCCAGCTCTTTTTCGTCGGCGAACTCGTCGAGGACCGCGCGAAAATGCTTCTCGGCCTCCTCGAATTTCTTCTTCTGAAGCGCGGCGGCGCCCTTTTCGTATTCCTTGCGCGCGGCTTCGGAGTGCTTGGACATCTCGCGAAACGAAGCGGGCGTCTTGATCGAGCTGCCGGACCCGTTTTCGGAGTTCAGCCCGAGCTTTTCGATCTTCGCCTCGATCTCTCCGAGCGTCGCGCCGAGCCTGTCGGCGAGCGACTGAACGTCCATCTTGCCGGCATTGTCGCGAAGAAACCGGAGATCCGATTCTGCCCAGCGTTTCGTCATCTTTGTTTCGCCTCCGAGCGTTTCAAATAAAAACGAGGAATACTACGAGCGGGGCGCGCGGCTGTCAAGTCGCCGGCGCCGGGAATAGCCCCGGCCCGTCGCGTGTTTCTCGATCGGAGAGAATAGTGAGCATGAAAGTCCTCGTCACGGCCGTCCTGGCGCTGCTCCTCGCCGTCGGAATCGCGCCGGCCGCCGAAAAGGCCCAGAACAGCGTCGGCGTCGTCAAGGAGTATTCCGCCGCGGACCGCACGTTTTCCGTCGAGGACGACAACGGCCGGACTGTCCGGTTCGTCTGGGGAAAAGGCACGAAATTCAACGGCGTCGTGTCGGCGGGAGCGCGCGTGACCGTCCGATACACCGAGCAGGGAGACGGCCGGAACCTCGCCCAGACCGTCGGCGTTCTCAAGTAACCGTTAAACGAGCTTGCGCGCGATCCAGAGCGGGCCGATCAGCAGGTGGGCCAGGTTGCGCAGGAACGCGGGGCGATTCCTCTCGTAAGCGGCATGCCCCACGAGCTGAAAGACCCAGCCGCCGAGGAAAAGGCCGGCCGCGAGGCCGATCGCAAAGGCCGGCGAGGTCCACGCGGGAATCGCCCGGGAGACGAGATCGGACGCCGCCAGGTACACGAAGAACGCCGCCGCTGCGGCCGGGTCGATCGCGACGGCGGCGAGCGTCGCGAGGACGATCACGGGCTCCGCGGTGGACCACGGCCCCGCCCCGACCGGTATCCGCGTCAACGCGAGCACGAGCGAGAACACGATGAGGGGAATTCCGACGGCGTGGCACGCGCGATTTCCGGCCGTCGAATGCGCCGCCGCATAGTCCGAATAGAGCCGCGTCGCGCGCGCGTTCACGCAAAAATTCTACCCCGAAAATCTGCCTGCGTGGCGCGCCGGAAAGAGTTGTTATTTTCGGGGCCCGGCACTAGAATCCGCCGCGAAGGAGAAACCGATGGGAATGTACATCATCGCGGAGCCGTGCATCGGGACGAAGGACACCGCGTGTGTAGATGTTTGCCCGGTGGATTGCATCCATCCAAGGAAGGACGAAGGCGGATTCGAGGCCGCGGAGATGCTCTACATCGATCCCGACACTTGCATTCAATGCGGGAACTGCGAGCCCGCCTGCCCGGTCACGGCGATCTTCACGGAAGAAACGATCCCCGAGAAGTGGAAGCACTACCAGCAGATCAATGCTGACTGGTACAAGAACCAGAAGTAGGACCTGCGGTACGTCCCTTCAGCCCTGCGACGAAGCAATCTGAACCCGGAGTAGATTGCTTCGCAGAGCCTGCACCGCACTTGATGCGGGGCTCGCATTGACATCGCCGATCGCAGATCACTTCCTCTCCTTCAAATTCTTCTCGAGAAACGCGTTCACGCGCGCGTCGGCGTCGCGCGCCTGCGTCGGCCGGTAAGCCCTGGAATTCGGCAGCGACGCGAATCCGTGCCCGGCGCCCGCGTAGATCTTGAAGTCGACGGATTTCCCCGCCGCGCGGGCCGCCTTCTGGAACTCTTCGACGCTCGCGGGAGGGATGCCCTGGTCCTCGGCGCCGAAGTTGCCGAGCAGCGGAGCCTGGATCTTCGCGATCGTCGCCGGGTCGGTCACGAGCCGCCCGTAGTTGACGACGCACGCCGCGAGCTTCGGTTCTTCGATCGCGAGAGCGAGGGAATAGCCGCCGCCCATGCACCAGCCGATCGATCCGATCCGGGAAGCGTCCACGTCGTCGCGCGAGGCGAGATAGTCGAACGCGGCCTTGAGGTCGCGCATCGCCCGATCTTCGGGCATTCCCCTCATCAGCTGGTGAGCGACGTCGGCGCTGGCTCCCGCCGATTTGCCCCGATAGAGATCCAGAGCGAGCGCGACGTACCCGTCGCGCGAGAAGCGGTCCGCTTTGGCGCGCACCCAGTCGTTCAGGCCCCACCATTCATGGACGACGACGAGCGCGGGATGTTTCCCCGTTCCGGGCGGGAGCGAGAGGTATCCCGACACGGTCTCGTCGCCGCACTTGTAGGACACCATCTTGCCCGTCATCGCCGGCGAAGACGCCGCGGCCAGGAGCGAAACCGCGATGGCCAGCCAGGCAGCTTTTTTCACAATCCCCTCCCGGCGAGAGTCCTTTCCCGCGCTTTCCGATTCTAACTCTCGCGGCTCGGCGATCCTGGCGTAAAATATCGCGACCGAATGCCCGAACAACAACCTCTCTTCCCGGTGGTTCCCGACGAGCGCAGGGAGCTGCAGTCGTTCTACGACGCCCTCGCCGAGCGGTTCGGTCTCGCTCCGGCGCGGGTCGTCATTTCCCGGCGAAAGCTCACCGGCGGGCACATCATCTACGGGCCCCCGCACCGCATCGTCATCTCCGCCCACCTCACGCAGCGGGACCGGATCGAGACGCTCAAGCACGAGGCGGCGCACGCCTACTGCTTCCGCACCGACGGGCCCGACGAAGCCCATTCGCCGAAGTTCTGGAAGGTCGCGCGATCGTTCGGCGCGAAGCGCCGGCACGCGCCCGAGACGAAGGCCCTCACGGAATTCCGGGCCCAGCGCGAGATCGTCTACCGGTGCGAGAGCTGCCGCAACGATTTCCCGCGGATCCGCCCCTACCGGAGGGCCATGCTCTGCGCGGCGTGCCACCGAAAGGGGCGCCCCGCGCGCCTTCGGCGCGAACGCCTCTCGAAAAAATCGTGACGGCCGGCCCCCCGGACGTCGCGGCGTCTCCGGACCGGACCGGGCGCCGCGAAGGCGCCCTGCTCGTCGCGGCCGCGGCGCTTCTCTGGTCCACGGGCGGTCTCGCGATCAAGTGGATCCCGCTGGCGCCCCTGAACATCGTGTTCCACCGGGCATGGATCGCGAGCGCGACGCTTCTCCTGCTGCTCCGCCCGCGGAGGATCCGGCTCACGCCCGCGTTCTTCGTCGCGTGCGGAACCTACGCCGGAATGATCATCACGTTCGTCGTCGCGACGAAATGGACGACGGCGGCGAACGCGATCTTTCTACAGGACTCCGGAATCGTCTGGGTTCTCATTTTCTCGCCCCTCGTCGCCGGGGAAGCGATCGACCGGCGCGACGTCGCGGCCGTCGCCGCCTGCCTCGGGGGAATGGTTCTCTTCTTCGTCGGAAAGATCTCGACGCACGGAGAAGCCGGAAACGCGATGAGCCTCCTCTCCGGCGCGTTCTACGCGGCGACGGTGCTGCTCCTGCGCCGCCTGAAGGGGCCCGCGTCGGAGTGGACCGCGATCGTCGGAAATCTCGCGGCGGCCCTCGTCTCCCTCGCGTTCGCGGCGCGGCCGTTCGACGTCCCGGCCAGGGCGATCGCGCCCCTCGTCTTCCTCGGCGTCGTCCAGATCGGCGTGGCCTATTCCCTCTTCATCCGGGGACTCGGAAGGATCCGGGCGGCCGAGGCGTCGATCATTTCGCTGCTCGAGCCGATCTTCAATCCGATCTGGGTCTTCCTGGGAATCGGAGAGCGCCCGTCGGTGTTCGCGATCCTCGGCGCCGCGGTTGTTCTCTCGGCGATCGCCTGGCGAACGCTCGCGACCGGCGCCGCGCCGGCGGACGCGGTCCCGAGCCCGGACTAGCAGACGCGTTCATCCATCGAGCCATACGGGCGCGCGCCGCCCACGCCGCCCTGCGACGTACTTGCCGAAGTACGCCTCGAGACGTCGCGGACGACCCGCATCCCATCTGGCTCGCGTCTGAACGCGTCTCAGGTCTTGGTCGGATTCAAGAATCGCCGAAGCGGGTCTTTCACGTACGACGGCAGTTTCTGGGCGAGCATCCAGACGCGGTCGGTGACGGGGGGCGCCGCGGCCGGGTTCTTGAAGCACTCGGCGCACCGGGGAAGCTTCGAAAAATCGTGCCTTCGGAAGGCGTCTTCGATGACATCGAGCATCGGCGACGACGCGATCTCGCGAATCGTCTGCGTTTTCACGTTTCCGAGCGGCTGGGTCGCGTCATAGTCGTAGCAGCAATGGCTGACGTTTCCGTTCGCGAGTATCACGAACCACTGGTACGGCGTGCCCTGAAAGCAGCCGTAGTAGGCCTGGTGGAGCTCCGTGACCTCGGAAGTGTCGAGACCTTCGCAGGTCTTCTGCGTGACGCGCGCCTGGGGGTACTTGTGGAGCTCGAAGAACTCCTCGATGTCGCGCGTGCGCTCGCGCTGGGTGAGCGGCATGATCATCCGCTGGATGTCCACCCGGATATTCCTGCCGCGCGAGAGCTCGAGAAAACGACGGACGTTTTCGACGACGACCTCGAGCTTTGCGCCCCGGGATTTCGCGTAGACCTCCGGAATCAGCGTGTCGATTGAAAGGATGATCCGCGACAGCGACGTCGAAAGGATCTCCCTCCCCTTCTCCTCCGTCAGCAGCGTCGCGTTCGTCGACACGCAGACGCCGGGGAACAGGTCGATCGCCTCGGGAAGCTTCTTGTACAGGAGCGGCTCGCCGAGCTCGTGGAGGTACCGCATCTTCAGCCCGAGCTCTTTCATCTCGGCGGCGATCTTCTCGACCATCCACCAGGGCGCGTCCTCGTAGGGACGGTCGATCTCGTCCATCGGGCACATGCCGCAGCGCAGGTTGCAGCGGCTCGTGAGCTCGAGGTTATATTTCAACGTCTTGAGCCGAAGCCCGTTACGCCCCCGGCTCATCGGAAATCACCTCCGCACGGCATTCCGGGATGATAGTTCACTTGCTTCTATAATGCAGGGCGAGCGAGCCGCGAGATGAACACCGTCGTTTTCGACATCGAGACCGTGGGAGTCGACTGGACCTCGCTCGACGAGGCGCAGCGGGCGTACCTCCTGAAGAACGCGAAAACCGAGGAAGAACAGCGGCTCGTCCCCGAGTGGCTCTCGCTGTGGCCGATGACCGGCAAGATCGTCGTCCTCGCGATGCAGAACGTCGAGACCGGCAAGGGCCGCGTCTGGTTCGAGAAGACCGACGGGCGCTCCGAAGAAAAGTCCGAGGACGGCCTTTTCGACTTCGTCGGGGACAGCGAGCCGGCTTTCCTGGAAGAATTCTGGAAGGCGGTCTCGAAATTCGACCGCTTCGTCACGTTCAACGGCCGCGGATTCGACTGCCCGTGGATGATGCTCCGGAGCGCCGTGCTCGGAATCCGGCCGTCGCGCAACCTCATGGGCTACCGGTACTCCCTGAGGCCGCACGTCGATCTGCTCGAGGTCCTGACGCTCTTTGGTTCGGGCGGGACGGCCGCGAGGAAATTCAACCTCGACTTCTTCTGCAAGACGTTCGGAATCGCGAGCCCGAAAGAAGAGGGGATGGACGGCTATTCGGTCGGGCCGTATTACCGGGAGGGCCGGCTGCCCGAGATCGCCCGCTACTGCCGCCGCGACGTCGAAGCGACGGGCGCGCTCTTCAAGCGGCTCGAAACGACCCTGATTCCCGTTCTCGAAAACTCCAGGAGCTGAGCCGACCTCACCCCCGGCCTTCGGCCACCCCCTCTCCGTTTACGGAGAGGGGGACGGGGGGTGAGGTCAGTCCGACTTCGCCTTCACGAGGGTCAGTTTCTCGAACCCGAAGATGACGGCCACGGTCGGCGCGTTGCCCGTTCCCGAGGAGAGCTGGGTGATCGCGATGGGCGAGACGCCGTCGAGCTTCCAGTCGATCAGAACGGTTCCCTCGTTGTCGAGGCTCAGGATCTCGACGGATCTCGGAGAGACCGTTCCGCCGGAGCCGGCCTCGTTCAGCCAGTCCGACAGGCCCGCGAGGCCTTTCGGCGTGAGCGTGAGCGTCAGGCGCGGCGTCGGTGCGGGCGCGGTGATCTGTCGCGGCGAATACGCGATGTCCAGCGCGCGCTCGAAATCGATCGCGAACCCGGCGGCCCCCGCTGTGTCGGCCCCGTCCACCCGCAACGCGAAATTCCTGGGATTCGGGTTCGTCGTCTGCGCCGCTGCCGCCGCGGCGAACAGCGAGAGGGCGATCGCGAATGGTCCGATTCGGGTCTTCACCGGCGCCTCCCTGTTTCTCACGACCCGATCGTAACACCGGAGCGGGCCCGGGGGATCGGGTAGAATCCCGCGCATGCCAAAGCTCTCTGCCCAGGACATTGGCGCCGAGTTCGCCGGTCCCGCGAAGGCCTACCCCCCGAAGGTGCCGATCGACGGGGTCCGGGTGCACCGCCTCGCGCGCCACGTCGACGACCGCGGATTCTTCATGGAAGTTTTCCGGAGCCGCTCGACCGGCGCGCACGGAGCCGCGCTCGCGGAGTTCTGGGCCGGGGTCGACGCGGCCCAGTTGAACTTCTCGGTCGTCAACGCCGAGAACCACGTGAAGGGCCTGCACTATCACCTTCAGCAGGAAGACATCTGGTTCTGCCCGCCTCCCTCGAAGATCAAGATCGTGCTCTTCGACCTCCGGAAGGCGTCGAAGACCTACAAGCAGACGCAGGTCCTCGTCGCCGGCGACGGCAACGACATCGTCGTGCGCATTCCGGAAGGCGTCGCGCACGGCTATCGCCCCCTGACGAACCCGTGCTCCCTCTTCTACATCGTGACGAAGCCGTTCGAGCTCGAAGACCCCGACGAGTTTCGAGTCGCCTGGGACCACCCGGCGATCAAGAACCTGTGGGAGATCCCGAACGGATAGCCCCCGACCGTTGCTCCTTCTGGCTCATTTTTTGCTTATTCCTCCCGCCCAGTAGCGCGTTCAGATCAGCCGGCCTTCGGGTTCATCCGGGGCCGCCGGGAGGAACAGATGAAAATCATCGTCCAGGCGTTCCGGACCGCAATGCCCCCTCTCTTTTTCGTCCGAGATCGCTCATCGCTTCGCTCGAAGCTGCTCCGCTGGTTCGATTGCGAAAAGCGCGAGTTGCCGTGGCGGGGCACGGAGGATCCCTACGCGATCTGGGTGTCCGAGATCATGCTCCAGCAGACGACGGTCCAGACGGTCCTGGGGCGATACCCCGCGTTCCTCCGCCGTTTTCCGACCGTCCGCTCGCTCGCCCGCGCGAGCGAAGACTCGGTGCTTGCCGCGTGGTCCGGGCTCGGCTACTACGGCCGGGCGCGCAACCTTCGCCTCGCCGCAAAAAAAATCGTCTCGAGCCACGGGGGCGCGATTCCGGCGGACGACGACGAGCTTCGGAAACTGCCCGGATTCGGCCCCTACACCGCGGCGGCCGTCGCCGCGATCGCGTTCGGCCGTCCGAGCCTTCCGATGGACGCGAACATCCGACGTGTCGTCTCGCGGCTCTTCGCGACGGCGGATCCCGCCGCGTTCCTTCCCCGAATCGTCGGGCGATACCGGCCGGGCGACACGATCGCCGCCCTTTTCGACCTCGGCCAGGGCACCTGCCGCCCGCGAGATCCCCGGTGCTCCGATTGTCCCCTCGCTCGCGACTGCCGCGCCCGGAGGGAAGGCTCCGTCGAATCGTTCCCGGAAAAAAAGCCGCTTCCGCCGTACCGGCCCGTCTACCTCTGCGCGGCGGCGATCGCCCGCGGCGGGAAACTCTGGCTGAGAAGGCGGAATTCGACGTGGCTCGCCGGTCTGTGGGAATTCCCCTCCGTCGAAGCGTCTTCCCGCCGGTCGGCTCGGGCGGCGTTTCGGCGTCTCTACGGAGACGCGACGCTCCTCGGAGAAGTCGAGCACACGGTCGTGCGCCGCAAGGTGCGGGCCGAGCTGTATGAAACCGATCGCGCGCCTCACGAATCGGAGGGCCGATGGATGACGCTCCGCGAGGTCGGCCGCCGCGCCTCGCCGACTCTGACGAGGAAGATCGCCGCCCTCCTTTCGCGACGCGGATTCCGGGCGTAGAATCGCCGCATGGCCCGATACGTCGCTCTCGCGCTCCTCGCGCTTTCCGCGGTCCTGCGCGCCGACACGCTCGTCATGAAATCGGGCGAGAAGTATCAGCTGAAGGCGCCGGCGACGCACAAGAACGGCCGGGTCACGTTCACGACGACGGCGAATCGATTCCTTTCGGTCAGCGAATCGGAGGTCGCCCGGGAAATCGCCGGACCACCGCCCGCGCCGCCGAAACAGATCAACCGAACCGATTCGCGCCAGCTCGGCGCGATCGCGCGACAGCAGCGCGAAGAGCGCGGACAATCGGCTCCCGTCGCCGGGAGATCGGCTGAAAAAAAGACCTCCGAAGAACACCCGGCGAAAAAATCGACCGGATCGAAGAAAAAGAAGAAGACGCCCCCCGACTCGCCGCCTTCGCCCCCGGCCGAAGAGGACCGGTAGCTCCAAAAAGATGAGAACGCTCTACCAGGGCCGCAAAGTCGAGGTTCGGGAGGAAGGGAACGGCCCCCCGGTCGTTCTCGTCCACGGATATCCACTGGACGGCGACATGTGGAGCCCGGTCTCCCGCATCCTCGCCCGGAAGTTCCGCGTGCTGCGGCCGGATCTCCCGTCGCGGCGCGACACGCCGCATCCGGTCTCGCCGGCGATTGCCGAATATGCCTCGTGGATTTCCGCCGTGGCGGAGTCCACGGGGTCTCCGGCCGGCATCGCAGGGTTCTCCATGGGCGGATACGTCCTGCTCGACCTCCTGAAGCGCAAACCGCCGTTCGTGCGAGCGGCCGCGTTCGTGGACACGAGGGCCGACGCCGACGACGAAAAAACCCGCGCCGCGCGGAACGCGGCGATCTTCACGGCCCGCGAGATGGGCCCGACGGCCGTCTCGGACGGCATGCTTCCGAAGCTGCTCTCGCCCGCCAGCCGGAGCGACCGGAAGATCGCCTCCGAAGTCCGCGCGATCACCCGGCGCCAGAACCCGAACTCCCTCGAGAACGACCTGCTCGTCATGCAGGGACGGCCGGATTCGAGGGACTTCCTCGCGGAGATCGGGATCCCGTGCCTCGTCGTTCGCGGCAGCCTTGACGCGATCACGCCGGCCTCGGCCGCGGAAGAGATGGCGAAACGAATCCCCGGCGCGCGCCTCGTAACGATCGAGGGAGCCGGGCACCTGACTCCGATGGAGAAGCCGGAGCAAGTCGCGGCCGCGCTCGGCGAATTCTTCGAGAAGGCGCTCCGCTAAGAGCGGCGGCGAGCCCCGCGGTCCGCTCGGCAAGTCTCTTCGACCCTCGGCCGCAGTTCGCTTTCCCTCGGGATCTCAGAGACCAGCCTGCGCGGACCGAAGGTCACCGCGCCGCCGCCCCCCCCCCACTTCGCTCGATGTCTCGGTTTAGAAGGCCACCCTCATCCCGAAACGCACGCTGCGCGGCGGCTGCCGCAGGACCGGCTTCTTGTAGTTCGGGTTCGTCGGAGTCGGGCTTCCGTTGTCCGCTTCGGCGAAGTCCCACCGTTCGTCCAGCAGGACCGGCCGCTGGGCGTTCAGAAGATTGAAGACGTCCGCCATGAGGTTGATCGTCACCGGGCCGACCGCGAGCGGGTACCCGAGGTGCAGGTCCGCCTCGTACGTGGACGGCGTCCGCCCTTCCGATCCCCGTTTCGTCAGGAACAGCTCGTATCGGCCGTACCCGTCGACGAATCCGTAGCGCGAGATCGGCGTTCCGGTCCGGTAGTAGGTCGAGAGGCCGACGTTGAGCCCGAAAGGCGCGGTGTAGGTTCCCGAAAGCTTGAACTGGCTGCGCCGGTCGTTCGACAGCGGGCCGCGGTTCGTGATCGGGGCGTAACTCGCGAGCGTTCCGTCGAGAAAATGGTTCGTCGCGAAATCCGCGTAGTCGTACGCGGCGGAGATGTTCGGATCGGCGCCGACGTTCGTGAAAGGCGCGTATTCGCCGTCGTAGTTGCCGTCGAGCTTCGACCAGAGGTACGAGGCCAGCATCGACCAGTTCTTGCTGAAGCGCTTCGTCGCGTCGACCTGCACGCCCCGGAAAATCCGCTGCGCGCGCTGGGCGGGATACGGGGTCGAGTCGTAGTTGTAATCGAACACGTTCTTCATGATTCCCTCGCCGGGGTTGCCGATCGAATAGACGCCGGCCGCCGGGTCCGAGAGGAAGTCTTCGATCACTTCCCCGTAGTTCCGGTAGATGTACTTCACGCCGACCGCGAAGTCGGGAACGATCTCCCGCTCGCCGCCGAGGATGAACTCGCGCACGTACTGGCCGTGCAGGTTCGGGTCGGCGGGCTCGATGTTCGCGCCGACGATGTTCGACTGCTTGCCGAGGTCCGCTTCCGCCGCCGGGTCCGGGTGGAAATCCGTCGGCGAGTAGTTGTAGATGTGGGGCTGCCTCTCGTATGAGTACGACCGGATCACGAGGTCCATCGGGATTTCCTCGTAGAAGCGGCCGAACGAGCCGTAGACCTTCGTTCGCTGGTCTCGCGTCGGGTCCCACGTGAACCCGAGACGAGGCGCGTAATCTTTCTTCAGGTTGATCTGCTGGACGCCCGCGGAGTCGATGATCTTCTGGTTGTCCCACCGCACGCCGATATTCACGGTGAGATTCGGCAGGATGTTCCACTTGTCCTGGATGTACGCCGTCGCCATCTTGTGCTCGGGCGACGCGTTCAGCTCGGACAGCGGCGCGTCTTCAATCGAGGCGTCCTTCGTTGTCCAGTAGTTGTGCTGATAGATGAAGGGTTGGCTCGAGGCCACGTTCGGGTTCGCGAAAACGAGGACCTGCTGGCCGCCCGACATGCGCTTGATCACGTCGGCGGTCTCCTTTTCGTACTCGAATCCCCCCTTGATCTCGTGATTGCCGAGGAACTTCGAGATCGAGAGACCGAAGTGATCGCGCTGGAAGTTCTTCTTCTGGATCAGCCCGAAGCCACCCGTCTGAAAGCTCCCGTTCGTCTGATCGACGAATTCGACGATGTCGCCCGCCGCCGAGGCCGGGCCGATCGCGTTTCGTTCCTCGTGCCGCGCTCCCTGCAGGGACACGAGCCACGAACCGCCGAACAGATAGTCGCCCCGGACAGCGTAATTCGGGCCGCCGAAGTCCTGCCTCCCGAGAAAAGTGTTCGGATCGCCGTTCAGGGTGTGGTTCGAGTCGTTGATCGCGCCGCTGTCCACCCGAGGGTCCTGGAAGTACGATCCCACGATCGATCCGGCGTCGCCGAGCCGGTAGGTGAGCTTCCCGGAAGCGAGATTCCGCGTCGACTTCGAATCGAACTCCTGGCCGGTGCTCGGTCCGTTCGTCAGCACGTTTTTCACCGTGTTGTCGACCCTGTCGTAGGCGCCGAAGAACCAGAGCCGGTCCTTGAGGATGAATCCGCCGAGATCGGCGCCGAAGTCCTTCTTCGTATAGCCGACCGACGCGCCCTGCGTCGTTTCGCCGACCTTCTCCGTGCTCGGCCTGGAGACCGTCGTTGTCGTAGTAGCCGAACGCCTCGCCGTGGAACTCGTTGCCTCCCGACTTCGTGATGACGTTGATGATGCCGCCCGTCGAGCGGCCGTATTCGGCCTCGTACCCGCCCGTCTTCACCTCGACTTCCTGGATGAACTCGTAGTTCAGCGTCGTGCCCTGCTTGCCGTACTCGACGCCGCTCGTGTCGATGCCGTCGATGACGTAGGAGTTCTCCGAGCTCGAGGAGCCGTAAACGCTGAGAGAGGACGAATCGTTCTGGGGATTGTACGGATCGACGTCCGACGAGATCCCGGGCGTCACCTGCGCGATCGAAGCGAAATTCCGGTCGGTCGGAATCGTCTGAATCAAGTGCTGGTCCAGGTTCGTGCCGATCGTCGTGCTCGTCGTGTCGATGACCGGCGCCTCGCCGGTGACGATGACTGACTCCTTCGCCGAAGGCTTCATCTGGAAGTCGACGACGCTCGTGCCGCCGAGGGCGACCGTGACCGATTTCTTCTCCGTCGCAAATCCCGCGAGAATTGCCGAAACCTCGTAGCGCCCGGGAGGAAGCACCGGCAGCCGATAGGCGCCCCGCGAATCCGTGACGGCCGTCTGGGCTCCCTGCAGGGCCGGGCCCGTCGCCTCGACGCTGACGCCCGGCAGGGCGTCCCCGTTCTCGCCGAGCGTCCGGCCGGAAACCGAGCCGGTCGTCTGCGCCCGCAGCGCGAGCGCCGGAACAAGGGCAATCACCGCAAATCCGAAATACCGACGAATTCGCATCGCTACCTCTCCTCTTTTCTTTTCTTCCGGAGTCTTCGCGGGGATTTTACACGGTTTCGGCCGCCGGTTTCGCGGGCTTGCGGGCCGTGGCCCAGAGGTACTGCGTCCCCGCGCCCGAGACATCCTCGACGGAAAATCCCGCGCCCGCGAGCTCGCGCCTCAGCCGCCGCTCGGAAAACACGACGCCCGACCACGAGTCCGCCGCCCATCGCCGGTACCACTGGCGGGTTCTTCCGTCGACATTCGCGCGAAAGACCCCTCCGGGCTTCAAAACGCGGAACGCTTCTCGGATGTAGCGGCGAATGAACCGTGCGGCGGGGACGTGTTGAAAAACGAGGTGCGAGTAGACGAGGTCCGCGGTTTCCGAGGGAATCGGCATGAGATCTCCGTCGACCCGGAGGAAATCGACGTTGTCGGCTCCCGCGCAGTAAGTCCTCGCCCGCGAAAGCATCTCGGACGACAGATCGCACGCGTAGATCCGGGCAACCCGGGGCGAGAGCGCCCGGGCGAGCCGTCCGATCCCGCAGCCGATCTCGACCGCGACGGCCCGGGGCGGCAGCGCGATCCCCTTCAGAACGAGCTCGTCCAGGTCGCGGCGTCCCGATTCTTCGAACGCAAGATCCGTCGAAGCCGCGGGAAAAACGTAGAACGCGGCGTTCTTTCGCGCCCGCGCATCCCAGTCCGCGCGCATCGTCTTTCTCCGGCGGAGCAGCCTCGCCGGAAGCGATCTCGTGAACGGAACGTCTCTCACCGCAGCGCCCGTCCCAGGAGGACCCAGGGACGCGACAAACGAAGCCAGACGCCCCGCCACCGGCCCCCCCGCTCGCGCGAAGCGGCTTCGATCTGCGCGCGGGACGGGAAGAGCGCGCGAAACGCCGAGCGGAGAACCTTCCCCGCGCGGGAATGGTCGGTCGGCTCGCAAAGCCAGCCGCGCAGCACGGAAGACCGCGAATACGAGGGATCCCGGGCGGCCGCGAGGACGTGGTGCAGAAAAGCGCGTTCGCCGTCCCCGCCATCCCGCAGTCTCTCGCCGGATCGAAGGCGCGAGCAGAGCCGGGCGACCGCGTCGATCTCGGCGGCCGAAACGTCTCGTGAAATCCATCCCGCCCATTCGTTCGGACCCGCCGCGGCCCCCGGAAGATCCAGATCGACGAGATCCGCGACCATCCGAAGGAGCGGGTAGGCGTGCGGAGCGAGCCCGTTCTGGCCGATTCCGTGGACGAGCGCGTGGGCGATCAGGACCTCGCGCACCGGGACGGCCGGCGATCCCGGGACTCCGGCCGGGAATGCGCAGAGCCCCCGGTCCAGAAGGTCGCGGGCGTCCGCGGAACGGCGTCCCCCGACGCGGACCCCGAGGAGCTTCCGGTGGACATCGACCGACACTCCGAAGGGATGGACGACGGGACTCGTCTGGTGTTCGTACCCGGGGCTGCCGGACGGGCGGAATCCCCTGTCCAGGAGGCCCTCCCGGAACCTGCCAGCTTCCTTTTCGGGAACCAGAACGTCCACGTCGGAAGTGCCGCGAGCCTTTCCCGTCGTGTGGCCTCCGCAAGCGAGCGCCTGGAACTTCAGGTACACGACCGGAATCCCGAGGTCGCGCGCGGCTGCCGCGACGTCCTGCGCGGCGAGAGTATTCAGGACCGCTTCGTCGGCGTTGCGGCGCGACGCGAGGAAGAATTCCGGGGCTGCCGCGCCGACTTCGGCTTCGAGGCTCCCCGCGGCGGAGCGAGCGGCGATGCGGGCGGCCAGATCGAGACCGCTCGCGGTTCGCAACAGGGAGGCTCCCTCCGGACGGTTCGAGAATTCCTTCGCCGGCGGTCCGAAGGCGCGCAGAAGCGACCACTCCTCCCCGGCGGACATTTCGAGCGGCGGGGGACGAAATCGAAATCGGGAAGCGTTCATTCGTCGGCTAACGTTTCTTCTGGGATCGCTCGGTCGAAGGCTTCGGCCGCTGCACCTGGCGGGACCCCTCCAGAGCAAGGTAGAGGAATCCCCCCGCCAGGAGGAGGCCGAGCAGAACGGGGACGACGGCGAAGTAGATCCGCGCGCGCCAGTCGGCCCAGCTCTCCGCGTTGACGAGCGGCTTTCGCCAGCCGCACGAGTGGCAGCGGTAAAAGTGAACGGGCAGGGCCAGACGGAGCGCTCGTTCTCCCCGGGTCCGGGTCCTCGAGCGATAGAGCTCCTCGCTTCCGCAGTCGGGGCAATTGTCGATGTTGCTGATCATCCCACCATTGGAGTACCCGGAAATCATACCGGATATAATCGACGCGATGGCCTTGCAGAAGATCGCGACCTTCGACGACTGGATCGACAATTTCCGCGAGTGGAAGAAGGACATCGGACTGAAGCTGCCCCGGGAATTCGACGAATTTCCGTTCGAGGCGAAATTCGGAGAGCTCAAGACCGACGAGATCGAGTACGGCGACTTCGCCGGCGGGCGCAAGTGGGACCGGGTCACCCGGATCCCGCTTCAGCCCGTTCGCGACGCCCTCCTGAACCTGATCGTTTACCAGGGCGACACCGAATTCGCGTCGGTCGAGCAGCAGCGCCATCTCCTGGAATCGGCTCCGTCGCGCTACGACCTGGAATCCGCCTGCCGGATCATGGTCGAGGAAATGCGCCACGGCTGGCAGATGTGCCACCTTCTCGTGAATCATTTCGGCGAAACCGGAAAAGTCGAGGCGCGCAAGCTCCTGGAGCGCCGGGCCTGGGACAACAACCGCCTGCTCGGGTCCTTCAACGTCAACGTGGACCACTGGCTCGACTTCTTCACGTACACGGACTTCGTGGACCGCGACGGGAAGTTCCAGCTCAACATGCTGTCGACGTCGGCGTTCTCGCCTCTTGCCCGGTCCATGGGACCGATGCTGAAGGAAGAGGCGTTTCACCTCGGTACCGGGCACATGGGCCTCCAGCGCATCGTCAAGCGGGGCGTCGTTCCGCTCCCGATCGTCCAGCGCTACATCAACAAATGGGTACCCACCGCCTACGACCTCTTCGGAACCGATCATTCCTCGTCCGCCCAGTGGCTCTACGTCTGGGGACTCAAGGGACGATATGACGAGGGGAAGCAGGAGGGCCGGGCCGACAAGGAGCATCTCAACGAGAATTCCCGGGAGATGTTCCACTCGGAGGTCCGGAACCTGATCGACCAGGTCAACCGGCTGCTCCCCGAAAGCTCCGAGAAACTCTACGCCCCCGACCTCCGGTTCCATCGCGCGATCGGGGACTTCAAGGGCCAGCCCTGGTCGGTGACCGGAGAAGAGCTTTCGCCCGAGGCCCACGCGCGACACCTCGCCGAGACTCTTCCGCGGCCGGAAGACGAATCCGCGCTGAAGGACATCTTTTCCTCCGGCGAGACCTGGATCGAGCCGCGGGAAACGAAGGCGAACTGATCCACCCATGCGCCGGGCGCCGTTCCTCCTCCTGCTCCTTTTCCCGGCGCTGACGCGGCCGGCGCGGGCAGCAGCGACCCCCGGGAAGGCGGCGGCCGCGATCGCCGGGAACCGGCTGAACGTCTCGTGGGACATCTGTCCGTCCGGCGCGCGCGAATGGGAAGCGTTTCTCTCCCTCGACGGAGGCCGCAGCTTTCCGCTCCGCGTGACGCCCCACCTGAGCACGACGATCCGGGCGTTTTCGTGGCCGATTCCCTGGGTCGTCGCCGAGAACGCGAAGCTCCGGATTCGATTCGGCGACGGCAGCTCCGATCGGGAGTACGACGTCCCGGGCGAGTGGAAGCTCGTTCCGTCCCGCGACTCCCGCCTGCTCTCGCCCGAGAGCCGCGATTTCGCCGCGAACCCGGCGCCCGGGGAAGAACAGACATCGGCCTGGGTGGAATGGAGCGGCGAGCGCCCCCGGACGGTCGTGCCGCCGGCGCCCCCCGGCGCCCGTTCTTCTTCCGAATGGCGCCGCTCGGGATCCGCGAGACTCGCGCTTCCGTCGCGAAAGCTCGCCGTCGCCGCGGTTTCCCCGAGACCCGAAAAGGCTCCTCCGTCTCCCCGCGGCTTCGCTCCGCGCGAGGCTGCGTTTCTTCCCGCCCCGCTCGCCGTCACTTCGCGCCTGAACCTCTAGGGCTTGCCCCTTCTCGCGACTCCGTTCCGCTCGCACGGAAGTTGAATTTTTTCGAGGAGGAAATGCCCATGCGGATTCTCTGGATATCGGCCTTCGTCCTGATTCCCGCTCTCCTGGCCGCGCAGACCCCGGACCCGGGACAACCGTCTCCCGCCGTCTCGGAAACGGTCGTCGTTTCCGCGACCCGCGGCCCCGAAATCGAAACCGAGATTCCCGGCCAGGCCACCGTGATCACGGGCGACGAGCTTCGGCGCCAGAACGTCAAGACCGTCGCCGACGCCCTGCAGGACGTCGTCGGACTCGACACCGGCGTGGGCTCCGACAACGGCGCCCGCCAGCCGAACGTCGGCCTCTGGGGTCTCAAGGAGTTCGACGCCCTTCTGTTCATGGTCGACGGCGTTCCCGTCGGCGGGCCCTTCAACCCTTCCCTTTCGCAGATCAACATCGAGGACGTCGACCGGATCGAGATCGTCAAGGGGCCGCAAGGGACCCTCTACGGCGTCTCGGGATTCGCCGGGATGGTCCAGATCTTCACGAAAGGGGCCTCGGAGGGGACGCACGCGTCGGTTTCCGGCGGCTCCTTTTCCGACGGGCGCGTGGACGCCTCGACGAATTTCAAGCTCGGCGGCGCGAAGCTGCGGCTCTTCGGCAACCTCGAGCGGTCGAAGGGCTGGCAGGACCGAACCGATTTCAAGGACGATCGCGGCGGGTTTCGCCTCGACAATCCCCTTCCCGGCGGCGGAAACCTCGCCGTGATCTTCGACGCGTACCGCAACACGCAGTTCTTCGGGTCGCCCCTTCCGGTGGATCCGCCGAGCGGCGAAACGATCGGCGGATTCCGCGTCGACCGGAACTACGCGGTCGGAGGCGCCCGGCTCGACCACCGCGTCTACTCCCTGACGACGGATTTCCAGAAGCCGATCTCGGCGAACTTCACGATCCAGAACACGCTTTCGTACACGCACGACGACCAGATCTCCGTTCGATCCTTCGTCGACGCGGGAAGCGTCTCCGGCAACACCGTGGACGCCTCCGGCGTCGCGCTGAAGCCGACGGAAAAGGATCTGTACGAAGACCTCCACTTCACGGCGAATTTCGAAGCCGCGGGCCATCATCGCCTCGTCGGCGGGGCCGCGCTGACGTGGGGCCGCACGGTCGCGAGCGGAGAGGGGTTCGACTTCACGCTGCAGCTCGACCCGGTCGCCGTCCCGAACCTGAGCGACATCCCCGCGGGAGATCACCGCTCCTTCGTGGACCGGCGGACGTTCTTCGGCGTGTACGCGAACGACGAATGGACGCCGCTCAACGCGCTCACGATCACGGCCGGGGCCCGTTTCGACACCGTCTCCGAAAGCCTGTTCGCGAAGGGCCAGGAGGTCGGAGCGCCGGAAGCCGACGTCTCTCGCGACTCCCGTTCCGACGGGCAGTGGTCGGGCGGCATCGCCGCGCTCGCGAGGCTCATCGGAGACCGCGCGGGCGCCGTCAACGAGATCAACGTCTACGCGGCCGCGAAATCCGCCTTCAAGCCGGCCGCCCCGAACCTGACCGAAGCGGAAAGCGCGACGATCCTGAAGCCCGAACGAACCCGAAGCGGCGAGATCGGCGTCAAAACGCGCTGGCTCGACCGCCAGCTGTCGTTCGACCTCTCCTTCTTCCACATGATCTTCGAGAATCTCGTCGTGTCGACCGTCGGGCCCGACGGCAACCCGGAGCTCGTCAACGCGGGCAAGGAGCGCTTCCAGGGCATGGAGATCGAGGCCGGCTACCATCCTGCCGCCCTTCGCGACTTCTCCTTCCTCGCGGGCTACGCCCACCACGACGCGCGGTACGTCCGGTTCACGTTCATCGATCCGGACGCGGGCCTGCAGGACGCCTCCGGCCAGCGGCTGGAGCTGACGCCCCGCGATCTCTGGAACGCGAAAGCCGTTTATCACCCGGCGCTCGGTCTCGGAGCATGGGCGGCCGTGCGGCACCAGAACCACCGTCCGTTCGACAAGATCAACATCGCGTACATGCCCGCGTACTTCGAGTGGGACGCGGGCGTGTCGTGGGATTTCAGTCCCGCCGCGCGGCTCTCGCTGATCGGCAGAAACCTCGGCGACAGCCGGCACTTCGTCGCGGAGAGCGAAATCGGCGACGCTCAGAACTACGTCGCTCCCCCCCGGAGGTTCCTCGGGGAGCTGAGCGTCCACTTCTGAGGAAGGGGCGAGAAGCTAGCGAGGACGCGCCGCGGGAAGGGAGATCGAGTCGAGGATCACGCCGATCGTTTCGCGGATCTCGCGGTCCGAGAACGGCGGCGTCCGGCCGGACCGGGTCTCGATGAGTCGATCCCGAATCATCCCCTCCGCGGCGCCCTCGAGCGCCGACGCGGCCGCGAACTCGTTCACGGACGCGCCGAAGGCGCCCTCAGCCTTTCCGCGACTGATCAGCTGACGCAGCAGCTCGGAGAACTCGCGAAATCCCCTCGAGAGAGCGACCTGCGGCCCGGGGCCCCGCAAGCGCCTTCCCTCGAACAGAAACAGGAACGCAAGCTCCGCGTCGGCGGCGAGCGCGGCGAGGATTCCGGACAGCAGCCCCTCGATCGCCTTTCGGGCGGACGGGGCGGAGGCGACGGCAGGCCGGATCGCCTCGTTGACGGACTTCCAGCCGAAGTTGAACACCTCTTCGAGGAGTCCCGCCTTGCCCCCGAAATAGCGCATCAGCTGCGACTCCGACGTCGCGGCTTCGCGGGCGATCGCGGACGTCGAGCCTGCTCGTAGCCGTGGCGGGACATCAGCGTTTTCGCGGAGGCCAGCAGGCGCAGGCGGCTGCTCTGGGTCCCGTCGAGATCGATCGGCATCGCGGCTCATAGTAGTACCCCCACCGCGAGCGAGTCAAACTCATTATTTTGCAATGTGTTACCTGCAAAAGTTCTCGTCGCTGTATCGTAATAGCCGAAGGCTGGACGCTCGAAGCCGCAGGGAGGCTCATTGGCGATGGACTGGAAAGACAACGTCGCGCTCGTGACGGGAGGATCCTCCGGAATCGGAGCGGCCCTCGTCGCCGAGATCGCCCGGCGCGGGGGCCGCGTCGTCGCCGCGGCCCGGCGCCTCGACCGGCTCGAAGTCTCGCCGCCGAGCTTTCGCGGTCCGGCGCGGCAGTGATTCCCGTCGCGTGCGACGTGACCCGCCGCGAAGACCTCGACGCCGCGGTCGCGCGGGCGCTGAAAGAATATCGGAAGGCTCGACACCGTGATCGCGAACGCCGGATTCGGCGTCGTCGGCAAATTCGAGGCCCTCTCCGTCGACGACTACCGGAGGCAGTTCGAGACGAACGTCTTCGGCGTCCTGCAGACCGCGTACGCAGCCCTCGATTCGCTGAAGGCTTCGCGCGGACGGCTTGCGCTCGTCGGCAGCGTCGCGGGGTACGTGCCGACCCCCGGCAGCTCGCCGTACTCCATGAGCAAGTTCGCGGTCCGCGCTCTCGCGGGGTCCCTGCGAAACGAGCTTGCGCCGCACGGAATCTCCGTCACGCACGTCGCCCCGGGCTTCATCGAGTCCGAGATCTACCAGGTGGACAACGCGGGGCGGCTGCACCCGGACTGGAAGAGCCCGGTGCCGGAATGGATTCGCATGGACACGGGGCGCGCGGCGCGCCAGATCGCCGCCGCGGTCCTCCGCCGGCGCCGCGAGATCGTCGTCAGCGCCCACGGGAAGGCGATCGTTTTCCTCGAGCGGCATTTCCCGGCCGTCCTCCGCGCCGCTTTTTCGATCGCTCCCGAGGAGCGGAGGAAGGCGCGCGCGCCTTCTCGATGAGCAGCTCGAGGCCGCGCACGTAGCGGCCGAGCGCCCGGCGGCCCTCCGGCGTCAGGCGATATTCCGTCCTCGGCACCCGGCCGGCGAAGGATTTCCGCGACAGGACGAACCCCGCCTGCTCGAGGCGCCGCGCGTGAACGCTCAAGTTGCCGTCCGTCGCGCCCAGCTCGTCCCGGAGCTCGCGGAACGTCCGGGGCCCGCCGGCCGCGAGCGCGCTCGCGATCGCGAATCGGAGCCTCTGGTGGAGGACGAGATCGGGATCGGAATCCCGGCCGGCTTTCAAGGCGACGTCCTTCGAATGTAGCCTGCGATCCGGAATATTGCGTCGCGAAACTCCGCGGGCGGAACGATGAGACTGACGACGAGGTGCGGCCGCTCGCCGAACTCGAAGAACCATCCGGGGGACGCGAGCACGTCTTCGGTCTCGAGGAGTCCGAGGACGACGGTCTCTTCGTCCCGGCCGGGCGGAAGCTCCAGCGGAAGGCTCCAGCCCCCTTCGGGATACAGCGGTCGAATCGCCTGTGTCGTTTCGGATCGTGGGAAGATCTCCGCGGCCGCGCGAACGTTCCGTCGAAGGCGTTCGCGGATGCGTTCCGCCGCGGTCCGGCCGGCCCGCATCAGGCCGGGGAGCGCGAGCTGCACGGGAGTCCCCGCCGAAAGGTACGTGTCCGCGATCAGCTCGAGCCGCTCCGCGCACCGAGCGACCGCTTCGTCCGGTCCCCCCAGGACGATCCACGCGAGCTTCATCTGCGGCAGAGCGCACGACTTCGAGAGGCCGGAGAGCGAGAACGTCAGCACGCGCGCGTCCGCCGCCGCGACGCCGAGCCGGTCCTCCGCGGCGTCGGAGAGGCCGAATTCGAAGAACACTTCGTCCGAAATCACGGCGTGCGCAACGGGGTCGAGCGCGACGCGAAGCGATTCGAGATCGCGCCTCCGGACGTACGTGCCGGTCGGGTTGTTCGGGTTCACGAGGAGCAGCGCCCGGGCGCCGCCCTTGAGCCCTTCGACGACGCTCGCGGAGTCGATCGCCCACCCCCCGTCGCTTCGGCCGATCCGGTACCTCCGCCTTCGAACTCCTTCGAGGTCGGTCAGGTGATCGAACAGCGGGTAGCTCGGTTCGGGAACGAGGACCTCGTCGCCCGGGTCGCAGAGCAGCTTGAAGAGGAACCCGTACGCTTCGCTCGTGGACGCGGTCAGGAAGACCCGCTCCGGGTCGACGAACACGCCGCGGCGCGAGTACTCCTCGCACACGGCTTCCCGCGCGGACAGAAGCCCCCGCGCCTCGGGGCGGTACGAGGCGACGCCGGGCGACCGCAGCGCGTCGAGGATTTCTTCATCGGAAGGAGCGAGGCCGACGGCCGTCGGGTTCGTCTGCGTGAGGTCGATGTACGGGCGCGAACGCGCTCGAAGCGCCCGCGCGATCGCGTTTTCCGCGAAAACCGCGGGCGTGCGCCGGGAAAACATGCCGCGACTCTATCCGAGCGAGGCGCTTCGCGCCGAATCCGAGCGAGGCGCTTCGCGCCGACCTCACCCCCCGTCCCCCCTCTCCTGTAAATACGGAGAGGGGGTGGCCGAAGGCCGGGGGTGAAGTTACTTCGCCGGCACGAACTTCATCGCCCCGGAGTTCATGCAGTAGCGCAGATGCGTCGGCGGCGGGCCGTCGTCGAACACGTGGCCGAGATGGCCGCCGCAGCGCGAGCAGACGACTTCGTCCCGCACCATGAAGAGGCTGCGGTCCTGCCGGACTTCGCGACCGCGTCTTCGGAAATCGGCGCCCAGAAGCTGGGCCAGCCGGTCCCGGAGTCGAACTTCGTGTCCGAGGAAAACAGCGGATTGCCGTCACGCGGCGCAAACGACGTTCCCGTCTCGTGGTTGTTCCATGTCGCGCCGGTGAACGCGCGCTCGGTGCCGGCCTTGCGAAGGATCTGGTACTGCTCGGGCGTGAGCTCCTTTTGCCACTCCGCATCGGACTTGACGATTTTCTCGGGCATTCGTCTGCCTTTCTGGCTCGCGGCGGGCGCCGCGAAGAGAAGCGAAACCGAGGCCGCCGCGAGGAGCGACAGGGCCGCGATCCGAACCGTGTTCATGAATCCTCCTCCACCCGGAAAACGAAGACCGGTTCCTGGAAATTCCGAAACGCTCGTTTCCCGGCAGACGTTCAGATTCCGGAGCGGCCGGAAGGTTTCGCGCCCACGCCCGCAATCCTCTTCACAGGGACCGCGTTCCGAGGCGCAGGATCACGGCGAGCGAGCCCGCCGCGACGAGGACCCACAGGAGAAATCCCTGCGCGAGCGGCGTCCAGCCGACCTTCGCGAGGTTCTTCCTCGAAAGCGACGCCCCGATGAGAAAGAGCGTGAGCGTGAATCCGGCCCGCGCGACGCGCGCGATCGCGGGACCCGCGTCGGCGATCCCCGGGATCCAGCTGCGGAGCAGGCACGCGAGCAGAAAAAACCCGATGAACCACGGCACCGTGGCTCGCGGAGCCTTTCCGGCCGGAGACCGGAGCTCCCCGCCGCCGCCACAGGAGGGCTGCCGCGAGCGAGAGCGGCGCGATCCAGAGGGCGCGGGCGAGCTTCACCGCGGTCGCGCGCCCGAGAGCCGCGAGACCGTAAACGGAGCTCGCGCCGACGACGGAAGAAATGTCGTGGATGGAGATGCCCGCCCAGGTCCCGAACTGCTCCTGGGAGAGGCCCAGCATCCTTCCGAGCGGCGGGAACAGGTAGAGCGCGGCGCCGTTGAGGATGAACACCGTGCCGATCGCGACGCTGATCTCTTCCTCTTCCGCGCCGATCACCGTCGAAACCGCCGCGATCGCCGAGCCTCCGCAGATCGCCGTGCCGGCGGAGATGAGGATCGAAGTCTTCTCTCCGACGCCCAGCCATTTTCCCGAGACTCGTCCGAGGACCAGCGTCAGGACGATCGTCGCGGCGGCGAACGCCATTCCGGCCGCGCCCGCCCGAAGCACCGTGCGCAGGTCCATTCCGAACCCCAGCAGCACGACGGAAGCCTGGAGGAGGAGACGGGAGAGCCCCTTCATCCGGCCCGGCAGCGCCTCCGGGACGACGAGCGCGAGCAGAATTCCGAGCGCGAGCGCGAGCGGCGGAGAGCTCCACGGCGTCAGGCAGAACAGCGCTCCCGCGAGCCAGAGGTGACGCCGAATCCATTCCACTCGCGGACGGTATACCAGATGCGGGACGTTCCCCTACTTGAGGGGCGCGGGATCGGAAGCCGCGGCCTCCGCGTTCCGAGGAAAGAAAATGCGGTTCCGCCCGAGCGTCTTCGCCCGGTACATGGCGGAATCCGCGCTCTTGAGGAGCTGCTCCGCGGTCGTTCCGTGGACGCGGTAGAGCGCGATTCCGATGCTTGCGGTCACGATCAGCGAAAGGCCGCGGACGGCAAACGGGCGGGAGAACTGGCGCAGGAGCTTTCGGCCCACGCGGTCGGCATCGTCGAAGTCGCCGAGCTCCGGGAAGAGCAGGAGAAACTCGTCCCCGCCGATCCGCGCGACGCTGTCGTGCTCGCGAATGCATCCGCGCAGGCGGTTCGCGACCGTCTTCAGCACGGCGTCTCCGGCGGAGTGCCCGTGGCTGTCGTTGATCGTCTTGAAATTGTCGAGGTCGAGAAACATCACGCCCAACCCTTCGGCGTTGCGGTCGGCTTGCGCGATCGCGAGCGAGAGGCGATCTTCGAACAGGCTCCGGTTCGGCAGGCCCGTGAGGCCGTCGTGAAAGGCCTGGAAGTGGATCTGCTCTTCCAGAGCGCGCCGCTGCTCGTCGAAACGCTTGCGGTCGCTGATATCGCGGAAATTCGCGATCAGCCCCTCGATCCCCACGTGGTCGAACCGGTTCGTTCCGATGCCTTCCATCCATCTCCAGGAGCCGTCCTGGTGCCGAAGGCGAAACTCCGTTCGGACGACCGCGTCCGGACGGGCGCTGCATTCCTCGAACAGCCTGCCCGTTTCCTCGAGATCTTCCGGGTGAACGAAACCGAACGCCGACTTTCCGACGAATTCCTCCAGGGCGTAGCCGAGGAGCCTCGTCACCGCGGGACTCGCGTACGTGATGACTCCCTGCCGGTCGAGAAGCGCGATCGCGTCGTAGCTGTTCTCGATCAGAGCGCGGTGGCGCTCCTCGCTTCGACGGAGCTTTTCCTCCGCCTCCCGGCGCAGCCTTTCCTTCTCGGCGAGATCGAGGGCCCGCCGAACCGAGTGGTGGATCGAATCGATCGTCAGGTTCGATTTCACGAGATAGTCGGCCGCGCCGGCCTTCATCGCTTCGACGGCGAAATCCTCGCGGCCCTGGCCCGTGATCACGATTGCCGGGGCCTCGATCCCCCGCCGGCGCGCCTCGGCGAGAAGGTCGAGCCCGGTTCGGCCGCTCGCGAGAAGGTGATCGAGAAGCAGCACGTCGTAGCGCTCGCTGCCGAGGAGCTCGACCGCCTCCTCGAACGACGACGCTTCTCCCACTTCGACCGGCGGCCCGAGATCCGCGTCGACGAGCGCCTCGCGCAACGAAGAGCGCATGCCCTCGTCGTCCTCCACCAGGAGAAGATGAATTCTCGCGTCTGCCGTTCGGGTTGTCATCTCGTCCAACAGATGGTAGCGCTACCCTCCAAAATTATATCCCCGTTTCGCCGCCGAGCCAGGCTCCCCGGAATCCGGCCGCGAGGAGGCCGCCGCGAATCGCGCCGCAACTTCTCATCAGCTTCCAGAGGAGGCCGCTGCGGTAGTTTTCGATCATCAGCACGATCGGCCCGTCGTTGAGGCCGAGATTGACCGGAGAGAGCCAGCCCGAGCGATGCCCCGAATCGGGAAATGTCGGGTTGAACGTGGATTCGACGCCGTAACGGCTTCGCGTGCCGACGCCGATCGTCCCGAAGTAACGGATCGTCGGCAGGACGATCTCGGGGCAGAACGGCAGCGAGGCAACGGCCGCCCAGGGAGCGATCGTGCCGTCGTCGGGCCCGTCCGGCACCCCGCGCGCGAGATATCCGAAAAATCGGCGGGGCGCCCCGTGGATTTCGAGCTCCGCCGGGCCGGGGCCCTCGCTCGCGGTAATGCCCCAGCACAGCTCGCCGTAACCCGCGTAGCGGTTCGGGTTCTCGATCGCGTACCTCTGCTGCACGAGGGTCGCGCGGCGGCTGTTCTCGAAATAGTCGATTCCCTTTTGCCGCATGTATTCGTCCTGAATCCCCCGGAAATCGATCCAGACGTGCGAGAGCTGATGGGTGAAGAGCGGACCCGCGAAGAGGTACTCGATTCCGAAGACGCTGCGCCACTCGTAACTCGCCGTCCACGCGCGATAGCTCTCCGGCGGCAGGGCATGGGCGGGCGAACCGAGCCCCAGGACGTACAGGATCAGAGCCTCGTTGTAGCCGGTCCACCGGCCCGGAAAGAAGCCGGACTCGGGCATCCATCCGAGAGACACGCCGCCGCCGCCGCTGCGCGCCCAGTTCCAATCCGCGCGGGCGTAGAGTCTCGCGGCGAGCTCCCGCAGGCGGCGTTCGCCGGCGTCGGCGCCGTCGAAGTACTCGGCCGCGGCGAGCGCGCCCGCGAACAGGTAGGAACTGTCGATCGTCGAAATTTCGCAGTCCCAGACCCGCCTGCCGCTCTTCATGTCGAGAAAGTGGTAGAAGAAGCCGCCGTTGCCCGTCGCGTCCCGCGCTTCGCCCTGTTCCGCTTCCCAGAAGAACCTCAGGGCCGCCAGGACCCGCTCGACGGCATCGCGCCGGCCGAGGAATCCCCGCTCGACGGCCACGGGATACGACGAGAGCGCGAGGCCGACCGCCGCGATGCTCGACGGCGATCCCTCGCGCGTCGAGTCCGCGACGAGCCCGTTGTCGGTGTTCGTCGAGTCCAGAAAGTATTGAAAAGAGTCGAGCTGGAGCTTTTCGAGCTCGTCTTCGGAGATCGGGCCGGCGCTCATCCTTCGAAAATACCGCGGATCGGGACCGCGCTCTCCCGCCGTCGCCCTTCGCGGTAGAATGACGGAAAAAGGAGGTTCCCATGAAAAGGTTTCTGCTCGCAGCCGCCCTCGGCGTTTCGACCCTTCTTCCCGGCGCGGTGTTCGCCGCGACGGCGAAGACCTACCAGGTGACGGGCCCGGTTCTCGAAGTCAGCGCCGACATGATCGTCGTCCAGAAGGGCAAGGATCGGTGGGAAATCGCGCGCGACTCGTCCACGAAGATGAGCGGGGACGTCAAGGTCGGCGACAAGGTGATGATCGAGTATCGAATGACGGCAACGAGCGTGGAAGCGAAGGCCGCGACGAAGAGCTCGAAGAAGGCTGCCGCAAAGAAGAAGTAGCACGATTCCGCCGGACGCGAGGGGCCGCGCGCGGCGCGGCCCCCTTCCGGATCCCGGCGTCACCGCTGCGCCGGCGACGCGGCGTTTCCCGGAGACGAGGGGGGCGCGGCGTCGGGCGCCCAGCGAAACAGCCCGTCTCCCATCGTCGACACATAGAGACTTCCGTCGCCCGCGACCATCGCGCCGGAGACCTGGAGCGCGTCTCGCGGCAGCAGGAGAGACGTCGATTGCGCGCCCCGCCGGAGCCAGAGCGTCGACTGGCGCACCGAGAAGTCGAGATACGGCGGGCTCGGAGCGGGCGAGGATCGAAAGATCCCTCCCGCGAGGAGTGGCCGGCGGCCTCCCTCGAAGATTCTCGAGCCCCGGAAGACCCCGGACGAGGTCGTGACCTCGAGCTGGGGCGACGCGTCGGAATCCGTCACGAGCCGAGCCTCGAAAGGCGACCCCGTCACCGTGGTCTTGCGGAACGTGGATCCGTCGTCGGAAGTGTAGACCCCCGTGTCGGTGACGACGACCGCGAGAGGGAGCGGGGAGCCGAACACCTTGAGGATCCGGCCCGACGGCGGACGGGCGGGCGCCGTGAAATCGCGGCCGCCGTCTTCCGAAACGAGAAGCGTCGAGGCGGACGCGCACAGCCAGATCGTCTTGTCGGAGAGTCGAGCGGCCGCGAGCGCAAAGGCGCCCGGCGGGGCCTGCGCGGAGGTCTGCCGCGTTCCCGCCGCGTCGGACTCCCAGACGCCGGAGCTCACGCCCGCGTACGCGCGAAGAAACAGGATCCTCGAAGGATCGACCGGATCGGCCGCGATGGCCGGCACGCGCGCTTCCTCGAGTCCGCTCGCGACCGCGAGAGTCGCGCCCTCGTCGTCCGAAGTGAAGATCCCCTCGCCGAAGGTCCCGAGAAGCAGCCGCCCGTTGGACGGGTCGATCTCGAGGGCGGAGACGTCGAGCGTTTCCCGCGAAATCCGCTTCCAGCTCTTGCCGCCGTCGTCGGAGCGGTGGAGGCCGCCGACGGTTCCCGCGTACAGGACGTTCGGATGGCGCGGGTCGAGATGCACGACCGGGGTCCTCCGGTTCGTGAACCCCGTCGTGTAACGGGTCCAGCGGTCGCCGCCGTCTTCGGAAAGATAGACCCAGCCGCACGTGGAAACCCAGAGCCGGCGCGCGTCGTGCGGGTCGAAATCGAAGGAATACACGGTCGCGTCGAGGACCATTCCGGACGCGATCCTCGACCACGATTTTCCCAGGTCCCGGGTCCGAAACGGCTGGCGGTAGGTGCCGGCGTAGAGCGTCGCGGGATCGGACGGGTCGAACGCGAGCGCCTGGACGAGGACGAGACCGGGAACGTCCGAACCGGAAGGAGCCCAGCTCTTCCCGCCGTCGCGCGACAGAAAGACGCCGTCGTCGCCGCCGCACGCGAGCACCTTCGGGTCCGAGCGCGACTGGGCGAAGGCCCGCGCGTCGACGGATCTCTCCCAGCGCGCGAGCACGGTCCACGTCGCGCCGCGGTCGTTCGAGACGGCGACGAGCGCGCCGGCGCCCGTGCCGGAGAGCGCGGCCCAGAGCTTCCCGGGCTGCTCGACGTCCGCGGCGAGCGTGGACACGACGTATCCGGGAAATTGATTGCCGGGCCGCGTCGGCTCCCAGCTGCGGCCGCCGTCCTCGGAGCGGTACACGTTCCCGCGCGAAGTCCCGCAGAATGCCCGGCCCTTTTCGAACGGATCGACGACGATCGAAGTCACGTCGGCGCCGCCGACGGGTACCCGGAACCAGGCGGCCCGGAGGAGGGCGGAAACCGAGAGAAATCCGAGCGTCAGACAGACACGGAGCGACACCACCCGCGATTGTACCGCTTCTTTGTTATTCTCACGACGTGGGCACGAAAATTCGAAAAGCCGTGTTCCCGGCCGCGGGCCTGGGAACGCGTTTCCTTCCGGCGACGAAGGCGCAGCCGAAGGAGATGCTCCCCGTCGTCGACCGCCCCTTGATCCAGTACGCCGTCGAGGAGGCGCGCGACTCCGGGCTCGACCAGATCATTCTCGTGACCGGGCGCGGAAAGAACGCGATCGAGGACCACTTCGACGTGTCCTTCGAGCTCGAGACGATGCTCGCGGAGCGGGGCAAGGAAGACCTGCTGGCCGAGGTCCGCGAGATCTCCCAGATGATCGAAGTCGCCTACATCCGCCAGAAGCAGGCGCTCGGGCTCGGCCACGCGATCCTCCAGGCGAGGGATCTCGTCGGAGACGAGCCGTTCGCGGTCCTGCTCGCCGACGACCTCATCGACTCGCAGGTTCCGGCGCTCGCGCAGATGATTCGCGTGTTCGAGCGGCGGGGCAACCCGATGCTCGCGGTCTGCGAAGTCCCGCACGCGGACACGGGGATGTACGGCATCGTCGCGGGGAAGAAGATCGAGGACCGCGTTCTCGCCGTCTCCGGCATGGTCGAGAAGCCGAAGCCGGCGGACGCCCCCTCGAACAACGCGATCATCGGCCGGTACATCCTGACGCCCGACATCTTCGAAATCCTCGCGAACACCCCTCCGGACAAGCGCGGCGAAATCCAGATCACCGACGGGCTGAAGACGCTGCTCGCGAAGAGGCCGATCGACGGCTATCTCTTCGAAGGCACGCGCTACGACGCGGGCGACAAGCTCGGCTTCCTGAAGGCGACCGTCGAGTACGCACTGAAACGCAAGGACCTCGGCGCCGATTTCCGCGCGTACTTGAAGACGCTGAAGCTGTAGGGGCTCCGACCCCACCCCGGCGCGCCTCCGCCAAGGCTACGGCGCGGCCACCCCTCCCCGCGCTGCAAGGAGGGGATAACAGCACAATGTCATTCCCGCGAAAGCGGAGTCGCGGGTCGGCACTCCCCAGCGGTCGCGGGTGAGGAGGCGGCCGAACTCTCGTCCTCACCCACCGCTCACGCGGTCCCCCCTCTCGCGTCTACTTGGCGGTCTAAAGGCTGCCAGCAGCGGGGAAGCGGGCTACCAAATCGAGCATTCGGCCCTCGCAAATCGCGCATTCGAGCAATCGCAAATCGAGCAATTCCCCCCTGTCCCCTTTTCCCCGATCCCGCGATACGCATTGCAGAGGGGTATGATTTTCGAAGCGAATGAGCAAATTTGGTTTTGTCCGCCTAACGCGGATCGTCTTAGGCCGACGATCTGGCAGCCTATCCTGGACACGGGGGTGTGCTAGGCCGACGTTTCGTCCGTCTAACTCGATTCACCTCGTTCCAGCTAATACAAAGTTGGGCGGCAGAACATCAGCCGCCGCGGGTCGCCCATGTTGGTAATCGTGCCTCGGCATCTCACGTTGCAGATCCTAGCTGCCAAGAAGCTACGCAGCTTGCCGCGAGCGCTGGCGTTACTGCCTGTCATTCCCATGATTTGGATCTTGATCGTGACGGTTCAGGCGTTTCGAGCCGAATCCAACATGTGGCCCATCCTCTTAATACTCGGCAGCATCTTCGCGGTGCCGTACATCGGTTTCGTGTGGTTGGCTGACATAGCAACGCGCGGACGGTACGTGACTGTTTGCCGCACAACATGCGCGTGCAGCGGACTTCGCTACGCTCGCCGCTGACGCGCAAGGCGCTCGGGCCACGCTGCTGTCTCATGTCTAGTCAGACGTTCTGGATCTTGGTTGTCGCCGTACCCGTCGTGTTGGTTGGGGCGGCTTTCCTTCTTGGAAAGGCGCTGATTCTTCCGCCACCGAGCCCGCAGGTAGGACTGGCGATTCAGATTCTCTTCGTCGGCTTCTTCCTCCTCAAAGGCCTACAAGAGTTGTTCATGGCTCCCCGAAACGTCGTGGGCGGGGCTGCGTGGCTGGTGTTTTCGTTGTACTTGGCCATCGTCACATATCGCCGCTATCGGCTCCGTAAGAAGGAAGCGAAATCGTGAAGACCCTTACGACGCGTCGCTGCCCTTGCCGCTGACGTCGAGTCGTTCGCCAACCCGATTGATATCGTCAGCTGCGGCGCCGCCAGTACCCGGCCGTCGCTTCGTGTGAGCGACAGCCCAGACGATCAAGTCGTCGCCGCGCCGCTCGAAATGAAGAATGTAGGGAAAGCGATCCAGCGGGAGCTTGCGAATGTCATGGCCGTGAAGAGACGATGCCGCCGTACCCGGGAGCCTTCCCGACGCAGCCTGGTCGGCGTGCATATCGACCTCGGCCTGGAAATCCGCGCCGAGCCCCGGGCGGGCCTCCTCATAGCGTTTCGCGGCCGAGAGGTACTCGTCGCGAGCAGCCTCGTGGAAGCGAATCCGCGCCGTCAATCGCGCTTCAGAGCTTTCGAAACCTCCGCTTTGACCGTCTCTCCATCGATGAGCTGAGCCTCGCCGGAGTCAACCTGACGCACTCGATGCTGGACCTCGGCGTCCCACGCGGCGTCAACGCCGGTGTCAGGCTCACCGTCGAGGCTGGCGATCAGCTCGGAGGCGAGCCTGGCGCGGTCTTCCCTGGGCAATCTCAGCGCCGTGTCGAGCAGGCTTCCAGCAGATGGGCTCATGAACGGTATTCTACCCCTCCGGGCGGGGGCGACATCGTCCGGCAACAGGAAGCCCGGGCGCGGCCCCCGGAGTCACCACTTCGTCCCGTCGAGCGAGAGGACGCTTTTCCGGCCGATCACTTCCGCGCGGTGGCGCCTGCCGGCGGGAAGGTACAGCCGGTCGCCCGCCTGCAGGTCGAACGTCTCCCCGCCTTCGACCTCGACGCGGAGGATTCCCTCCAGCACGGCGTCGCATTTCTCGTTCGCGTGCTCGTGCCATTCGAAAACGGCGCCGGGGGGATAGAAGTACGACGAGGTCTCGTAGCCCGCGAGCTCCATCATTCGCATCAGCCGGCGCTCGCTGACCGCGCCGTCGGCGGGGTCCCAGGATTCTTTTCGCGGCGTCGAGGAAGGCGGGCTCACTCCTTTTTCGAAGCGCTCTCTTTCTTCGATGGCTTTTCGGATTTCTTCGACTCGGTCTTCGATTCCTTCGAACCCTTCGAATCGGATTCCGCGGCTTTCGCCGGGCTCTTGTCCGCGGCGTCCGCGGACGGGCTCTTTCCCCCGTAGTCCGTGACGTACCAGCCGGAGCCCTTGAACTGGATCGCGGGGGACGACATCAGTTTCTTGAGTTTTCCTCCGCAGTGCGGACAGTTCTTGATCGGCTTTTCGTTGAACCCCTGCAGCACTTCGATCTTCTTCTTGCAGGAGGCGCAGGCGTATTCGTAGAGCGGCATTCGATCGTCTCCGTCAGGTTCCCGACGCTTCTCGATGCGTCCGGTACTGGATTTTTTTCGCCGAATGGTCGGACTTGCGTTGAATGAGATCGAGGCAGAAAAAGAGGAAGACAAGGCGGGCGTTCGTCGCCGCGTCGCCCGGGCCCTTCCGGCAAAGATCGACGAACGGCGTCTTTCCGTCCACGAGCGCGAGGTATTTCTCTTCGTCCGAGCTCAGGGGAATCCCCGAGACGGACCCTTCGACGCGTTCGAGAACGGTCCACGACGGCCCGATCCGCTTGACGAGCAGCTTCGGGTCCGCGGCCTTCATCAGCCCGTCGCGGATGACCTGCTCGAGGGGAAGGTCGATCTGGATCTTCTCCTCGGCCCGGAACCTGCCCACTTCGAACGTGACGATCCCTTCCTCCCAGTCGAAGACGGTCCACAGAATCGCCGAGATCTGAGCGAGCACGGCGCCCGCCATCTGGGAAGGGGTCAACAGTCCCATGTCGATCAGGACCTCGCCCTGGCGCTTTCCCGTGAGCGCGATCCTCCGCCCGGATTCGGCGAGCTGCTCCGGCGAGAGGACGCCCCGCCGCACGAGGAACGCGCCGAGCGCGTCGTCCAGGTCGCTCGACGTCGCGAAAACGACGCGGCCGCCGTCGAGAAAGATCCTCTTGATCGCGCTCGCCCGCTTCGCGGTCACGACGCCGGGAACGCGGTAGCGGTTGATCGTCGCGAGAACCTTCGGCAGGGGCGTCTCGGCGAGGTTTCCGTCGAACTGGAATTTCGTCGTCATCCGGCTGTGGGATTTTATTCCGAATCCCTCCCCGGCGGGGGGTTCCCGGTAGAATCGCCCCGTGATTGCAGTCGCCGAGGCGCTCGCGCGGATCGTCCGGGAAGCCCGGCCGCTCGGCGAAGAGCTCGTCGCTCTCTCCTCCGCGGCCGGCCGGACGCTCGCGCGGGAGATCGTCGCCGACGAGGACTACCCGTCGTTCGACACGACCGCGATGGACGGATACGCCGTGCCGGCCGGCGAGGCCTCGACATCGGACCCGGGGGAAACGACTTACCGCGAGCGGCCGGGCGTCGTCGCCGCCGGAGACTCGCCGGGGCCGCCGCTGGCTCCCGGCGAAGCGGTCCGCGTGATGACGGGCGCCCCGATCCCCGAAGGCACGGCGGCGATCGTTCCCGTCGAAGAGGCGAGTCCGGGGCAGGGTCGCGTCTCCCTGAAAGCGTCGAAACCGGGCGCCCACATCCGCCGCCGCGGGGAGGTGTTTCGCCGGGGCGACTTGCTTCTGCCGCCCGGGACGCGGCTCTCGCCCGAAGCGCTGCTGCTCTGCGCGACGGTCGGTTCCGCGGCGGTGCCGGTCTGGCGGCAGCCCCGGTGCGGCGTCGCCGCGACGGGCGCCGAGATCGTCCCCGCCGGCGAGCGCCCGGCTCCCGGCCAGATTCGCAACGGGAACGGTCCGGCCCTCGCCGGCGCGTTCGCGCTGCGCGGAATCTCCGTCCGCGAATTTCCCGCCCTCCCGGACCGGCGGCCGGAGCTCGAAGCGTTCTTTTCGACGTCGATCGCCGGCCTCGACGTCGTCGTCACGACCGGCGGGGTATCCGCCGGCGATTTCGACGAGACGCCGGCGGCGGCCGAGGCGGCGGGGTTCGAGATCCTCTTTCACCTCGTCGCGATGAAGCCCGGAAAACCGATCGCCTTCGGACGGCGGGGCAAAACCCTCTGGTTCGGCCTCCCGGGCAATCCGGTCTCCGCGATGACCACGTTCGAAGTCTTCGTCGAAGCCGCGCTCGATCTCCTCGATGGCCGGCCGGTCCGAACGCCCGTGCGGGCCCGGCTGACGGCCCCGGTTCGCCATCGTCCGGGGCGGGAAATGTACGCCGATGCGAGGCTCTTCTCCGACGGAAACGGCCTTCTCGCGGAGCCGCTCGCGACGCGTGGCAGCCACGACATCCGCTGCCAGGCGGCCCGCAACGCCCTCCTGATCGTGCCCGCGGACGCCGGCAGCCCCCGGGAGGGAGACGTCGTGGATTGCCTTCCCCTCCGGGACTTTCCGGCTTGAAGAAGCACGCGGTCGTCGAGAGGATCAAGTCCCTCCGCAGCGACGACGGAACCCGGATCGCCGTCACCCACTACGAATCCGGCTCGGAAAATCTCCTCCTGCTCGCGCCCGGCTTCTGGCGGCGGCGGACGGACCGCGAAATCGTGTTCGTCGCCGCGCACTTCTCCCGCGCCGGCTACGATGTCGCGACGCTCGATTTTCGGGGCCACGGCGATTCGGAAGGGCGATACACGTTCGGCCGGGAGGAGTGGCGCGACTTCCTTGCGCTCGCGAACTCGTTTCCCGGAACGCACCGCTCGATCGCGGCGATCGGATTCTCGATGGGCGGAGCGATCGCGGCCGAGGCGATCCTGCGCGGGCCCGGCCTTCCGTTCCGCGCGCTCGTCATGGTTTCCGCCCCCGCGGACTTCGCCCGGCTGCGGCCCCGCCCGTGGAAGCCGGCGGCCTGGAAGATGATGGGCGTCCGCCGCGCCCTGGGACCGCCGAGGGTCGACTGGACGACGTTTCCGAGAGGAAAGCCGCGCGCGGAGGACGCGGTCGAGCAGCTGACCCTCCCGAAGCTGATCGTGACGTTCGAAAACGACTGGCTCGTCAACCCGTCGCACGGCGACCGGCTGTTCCGGTCGGCGGCGGCCCCCGTCGAGCGGGTGCACCTGAGCGTCGGCAAGTCGCTTCACGCCGACGCGGTCGTTCGCTTCGCCCCGGTCTCGTTCCTCCGGATTCTCACGGATTTCCTGAACCGCCGGTTTCCCGCTCCCCGCGTGAAAGAATCGGCGGGAGACGAGGGATGAAGCGATGAGACGAACCGCGGTCGTCACCGGGATCGGGTGTCTCGCCCCGAATGGAACGGGCCGAGAGAACTTCGCGGCAGCTCTCCGCTCCGGCCGGTCCGGAATCGAAAAGATCACCCTGATCGACGCGGGGGGCCTTCCGGTCTCGATCGCGGGCGAGCTCAAGGGATTCGACCCGGCCGACCACCTTCCCGCCAAAGAAGTCGCGCGGCTCTCACGCGCCGTGCCGATGGCGATCGCGGCCGCGGCGGAAGCGTTCGTCGACGCCGGGATCGACTGGTCGACCCAGGGCCTCGAAGCCGCCCGGGAATGGAATGTTCTGCTCGGCACGGGGGGCGGCGCGATCGAATTCGCGGAGAAGATGTATCAGCTGTACTTCACCGGCCAGCAGCGAAAGGCGTCGGCCCACACGATCTCGACGGGGACGATCGGAACGATGTCTTCGGAGCTGTCGATGCGCTTCGGGCTGCGCGGCTCGTCGCACGTCATCACGACGGGCTGCGCTTCTTCCACCGACGCGCTCGGCTACGCCTTCCGGGCGATCAAGCACGGCGAAGGGTCCGCGTTTCTCGTCGGCGGGGTCGACGCGACGATCGTCCGCGGGATCCTCGAAGGCTTCATCCTGATGCGCGTCGTCTCCACGCGCCGCGACAGCGAGCCGGAGGCGGCTTCGAGGCCGTTTTCCGCCGACCGCGACGGCTTCGTCCTCGGGGAGGGGTCGTGGATGTTCGTCGTGGAGGACTCCGAGCGCGCGGCCCGGCGGGGCGCTCGCGTCTACGGCGAGATCGCCGGGTACGGCGCGACGTGCGACGCGCACCACCGCATCCGGCTCGACGAATCGGGCGACGAACCGGCGCGCGCGATGACTCTCGCGCTCGCCGAGGCGGGACTTGCCCCTTCCGAGATCGACTACCTCGCGTACCACGGAACCGGAACGGAATTGAACGACCGGGTCGAGACCCTCGCCGTGAAGAAGGCCTTCGGCGATGCGGCGCGGACGCTCGCCGGGTCGTCCATCAAGTCGATGATCGGGCATCCCCAGGGAGCCTGCGGGGCGGCGGGCGTGGCCGCGACGCTGCTCGCGATGCGCGACGGCTTTCTGCCGCCGACAATCAATCTCGGCAGCCCCGACCCCGAGTGCGACCTCGATTACGTTCCGAATTCCGCGCGGGCCCGGAATTTCCGGACCGCGCTGTGCAACTGCATCGCGTTCGGATCGAAGAACTCCGCGCTCGTGCTCCGGGCCGCTTCGTGAGCTTCCTCGTCCCGGCGCGGCGGCCCCAGATCGAGCTGCTCGACGGCGGGAATCTTCCGCCGGAAGAAGTCGAAAAGTCGCTCGCCGACATCCGATTCGTCAACCGCTGCTGGGGCGGTCTCCGGACGGCGGAGTCCGCCGCTCTCCGCATGCTGGAAGCGGACGGATCGAGCCGGACCTCGCTGCTGGATCTCGGCTCGGGAACGGCCGACGTCGCGCTCGCCGTCGCGCGGCGCGCGAAATGCCGGGGATTCTCCGTGCGCGTCGTCGCGCTCGACGTGCAGCTCTCGCACCTGAGCGCCGCGAGGCGGGTCTCGGGATCCGCGGCGCCCGATCTTCTCGCGGCCGACGCGACGCGGCTTCCGGTCGCGGACCGCAGCTTCGACTGGGTCTTCTCGTCCCTGTTCCTGCACCACCTCTCCCCCGAAGAAAACGTCCACGTCCTGCGCGAAATGGCTCGCGTCGCCCGGCGGGGGCTGTTCGTCGTCGATCTTCGGAGGCATCGCGTCGCCCGCTGGATCGTCGGGATTCTCGGGCCGATCTTCTTCCGGAGCCCCGTCTCGGTCGCCGACGGGTGCACCTCGGTCGAGCAGGCCTACACGATCGGCGAAGTCGCGGAGATGGCCCGCGGCGCCGGGCTCGTCCGCTTCGAGCTCCGGAAGGTCTCCCCGTTCCGGCTCGAGCTCTCCGCGCGAACGTGACCGAAAAGCTCGACGTCGCGATCGTCGGAGCGGGCCCGGCCGGCTCCTCCGCGGCCGCGGAGCTCGCCGGCGCCGGCTTCTCCGTCGCGGTCTTCGAGAAGGACGTATTTCCCCGGCACAAGGTCTGCGGCGAGTTCCTCTCCGCCGCCGGCCGGCGCCGGCTGGAACGGTGGAATCTCGGGCCGGAGCTCGAGCGCGCCGGCGCGGAGTCCATCGTCGAAGGCGGGTTCTACCTTTCCGACGGAAGCTCCCGCGGCTTCGCGCTCCCGGAGCCGGCGACCGGGGTCTCCCGATGGACCCTCGACGCGATGCTCGCGACGCACGCATCCCGGCGCGGAGCGGAGGTGCTGTTTTCTCGCGACGTCGGCGGCCTCGAGGGAAATCTTTCCGAGGGGTTCGAGGTCACCGCCCGCGGGCCGGACGGCGAAAAGCGGTACGCCGCTCGCGCGCTGCTCGCCGCGTGGGGACGGTGGTCGCCGCTCGACATTTCGTTCGAGCGGGAATTCGCGTCGAAGAAAGCCGGCCGCTTCTTCGGCTGGGGCCGGCACTACGAGGGCGATTCTCGCCACCTCGCGGGGCGCGTTCACCTCTATTTTTTCCCCGGCGGCTATTGCGGCCTCTCGCGCGTCGAAAACGGCGGCGTCAACTTTGCCGGCATCGTGTCGGAGGAGCGGCTTCGCGAGGCCGGCGGCGGGTGGGAAGGCTTCACGGCGCGCCTCCGGGAAACGCACCGCCCCCTTGCGGAGCACCTGGCCCCTCTGCGCCCGAGCGGAGAGATCCTCGGGAGCCAGACCGTCCTCTTCCAGAAGCACTCCGCCGAGTTTCGAAACGTCCTCGCTGCGGGAGACGCGGCCGGCGTCCGCGACCCGTTCACCGGAGACGGCCAGGCCGCCGCGATCGCGAGCGGAGTCCTCGCGGCGGAGCGGCTCGCGGAATTCCTGAGAGGAAAAGTCTCCGCTTCCGAGCTCGTCGAGAAATACCGCGCCGCCTGGTCGCGCCGGCTCGGCTCCCGATTCGGCCGGGACGCCCTCTTCCGCCGGCTGGCGCTGTCCCCGCGGCTCCAGCGCCTCGCGCTGCCGTTCGCGGGACCGCTCGCTTCCGTCGCTTTCCGGGCGACGCGTTCGCGCTAGAAGCTCACCACTCGGCGATCACCATTCTTCATCGGGCTCGTCGGACCGGTCGGCTCCGCGGCTGGCCGAATCCGCGACGTCCCGATCGTCGGACTCGCGCAGGTCGGGAGTCAGGTCGGCTTCCGCCTCGCGCGCGAGCGCGGGCGCGTCGTGGGCGGCGCCCCACTCCTGCAGGCTGTCGGTGTACTTGCGATCGGATTTCCAGTCGCCCTCGCCGAGCGGGCGGGGAGCGGCGGCGGGCTTCGCCATCTTCGCGGCGGGCGCCGATTTCTTCACGGGCTTGCGCGCGCCTTTCGCGGGCTTGCGGGCGGCCGCTTTTCGCGCGGGAGCCTTTTTCTTCGCGGCTTTCCGGACGACTTTTTTCTTCGCGGCTTTTTTCGCCGGCTTTCTCTTCGCGGATTTCTTCGCGGGTTTCTTCGCGGCGGACCGGGCGGCCTTTCGGACCGGTTTCCGGCTCGCTTTTTTCTTCGCCTTTCGGGCCTTTTTCTTTGCCATTTTCGTCTCCTCTCGCGTCTCTATAATCCTACATCGTGAATTCGGATTCCAACGGCCGCGTCCGCGTCCGGGCCGACGGCCGGGGAGTTCGAATCGAGATCGCTCCGCCCGTGTCGGACCGTTCGCTCCGGCGAAGGGCGATCCTGTTCGGCTCGGGCCTCGCCGCGGGCGGGTTTCTCGCCCTGATGCGGCTTTCGGGCGAATGGCAGACCCTCGCGAGGGGGGGCCGGGGGGCGTTTCCGCTGGCTCTCCTGATCCTCGCGACGGCGGCAGTCCTGTTCGGGCCGTTCGCCGTCTTCGGCCTCCTGACACTCCTCTTTGCGGAAGAGACGATCGAGATCGGGCCCGAGGGCCTCGTCCAGGAAATCGAGGTCTTCGGAAAGGTCCGCACGGCCTCCTTTCCGGACAAGCGCCTCGTCCGGCTCGTCTGGACGAGATGGCCCGTCGCCCCGTGGTGGACGTGGACCTTTCAGCGGCTCGCTCTTCGCTCGGGCGGAACGCGGAAGGGCGTCGGCGCGACCCTCGGGACGGCGGACAAGGAGCGCCTGGAGAGGATCCTCCGGCAGGCGCTCTGAGAGAATCGAATAGAATCAAAAGGATGAGTCATCTCTCTTCGACGGACCTCTTTTCCTACCCCTTTCCCGAATCCCTCCGAGAGGGCGTTCGATCGCTCGGATTTCACTTCGCGACCCCGATCCAGGAGAAGGTCCTGCCGCTCGCCCTCGCCGGCCGGGACGTCGCGGGACAGGCCCAGACGGGGACCGGCAAGACGGCCGCGTTCCTGCTCGCGGGCATGACCCACCTGCTCAACCGCCCCGTCGCGAAGCGCCTCGGACCCCGGCTGCTCGCCGTTGCCCCGACCCGGGAGCTCGCCGTCCAGATCCGGGACGACGCGGAGAGGCTCGGCGCGGTCACGGGCCTCTCGATCCTCGCCGTCTTCGGAGGCGTCGACTACCGGAAGCAGCGCGAGGCCCTGAAAGCCGCGCCCGACATCCTCATCGGAACGCCCGGGCGACTGCTCGACTACGAGCACCAGGGCGCGACGACGTACCGGCACGTCGAGGTCCTCGTCATCGACGAGGCGGACCGGATGTTCGACATGGGGTTCATCCGCGACCTGCGCAAGATCTTCCGCCGCTGCCCGCCCTACAACAAGCGGCAGACGATGCTGTTCTCCGCGACGCTCTCCCCGCGAGTCATGGAGCTCGCGTACGAGCACATGAACGACGCCGTGCGCGTCGAGATCGAGCCGGAGCGCGTGACGGCGCAGGGAATCCGCGAGGCGCTGTACCACGTCGCGTCGTGGGAGAAGCTGCCGCTCCTGCTCGGCCTGCTCGAGCGCGACCGCTGGGAGCGCACGCTGATCTTCGTGAACCGGAAGACGACGGCCGCGGAGCTCGTCACCGCGCTCAACGCGAACGGGCACCCGGTCGCGGTGCTCGCCGGCAACGTGCGGCAGGAGAAGCGGCTCCGGATCCTGACGGAATTCAAGGAAGGAAAATGGCCCGTGCTGATCGCGACGGACGTCGCCTCGCGCGGCCTCCACATCGACGCCGTGACGCACGTCATCAACTACGACCTGCCGCAGGACCCGGAAGACTACGTCCACCGCGTCGGCCGCACGGCGCGCGCGGGAGCGGAAGGCGACGCCATTTCGTTTGCGGACGAGGAATACGTCTTCTCGCTCGACTCGATCGAGAAGCTGATCGGAAGAAAGATCCCCGCGGAGATCGCGGACCCGGCGCTCTACCGCACGACCGTCGCCGGACGCCGCGCCCCGAACCCCATCTACCGCACGCGCCCCGCTCCTGCCCCGGCCTCGCGCAAACCGACGGAGGTTTCCTACGGGCGATCCGGAAGGAAAGCGCGAAGGTAGAACCCCCGCCCTACTCCGGGGCGCGGGTGCGGCGGGAGGAGGACGACGCGACGGAGACGCGGTTGCGCCCCTCCCCTTTCGACTGGTACAGCGCTTCGTCCGCGGCCTTGAACAGGTCGCGCGCTTCGTAGCCGATCGCGCCTCCCGCGCACGCGATGCCGAGCGACGCCGTGATCGCGAGCTGCCCCGCCGACGTCGCGAACGGCGTCTCCGAAACGAGCAGCCGCGTCCTCTCCGCCGCCGCCTTCGCACCGTATTCGTCCGTCCGGGTGAGCGTGAGCGCGAACTCCTCTCCCCCGATCCGGGCGACCTGGTCCCCGGCCGCGGCACGCGTCGCGAAGCCGGACGCCGATCTCCTTCAGCACCTCGTCGCCGACGCCGTGCCCGAAGCGGTCGTTGACGGACTTGAACTCGTCGAGGTCGAGCAGGACGAGCGACACCGCGTCGCTGTAGCGCTTCGCGCCGCGCAGCTCGCGCTCCAGCGCGCGGTCGAACGAGCGGCGGTTCGGCAGCTCCGTCAGCGGGTCGGTCGCGGCGAGGCGCGCGAGCTCGCGGTTCTTCTCCTCCAGCTCCGCCCGGAGGCGCCGCATCGTGAGGCCGTTCCGGAGCTTTGCGAGCAGCTCCTTCGGCTCGATCGGCTTGACGAGGTAGTCGTCGGCCCCGATCTCGATTCCCTCGGCGCGATTGACTCCCGCCCCGCGGGCCGACGTGATGATCACGAAGACGCGCGCGAGCGCCGGGTCCCCCTTGATCGCGCGGGTGAGCGCGCCGCCGTCCAGGATCGGAAGCACCCAGTCCAGCACGACCGCGTCGGGAATGGTCCGGCGGATCAGGACGAGTCCCGCCGCCCCGTCCGCCGCCGATTCCACCTCGTAGCCGTCGGCCGCGAGCGCTTCGGTCAGGAGGTCCCGGTACTTCGCCTCGTCTTCGACGATGACGATGCGGCCGGCGCTCACGGCAGGGCCCTCCGGCCTATTTCTTCCGGGCCAGGAGGAATTTCAGGTAATCCTCCATGACCTCGTCGGGCAGCCAGTAGACCTCCACGCCGTTGATGTAATACGTCGGCGTCGAGTTGACTCCGAGGAGCCCCCCTTCGTCCATGTCCTTCCGGATCTGCTCGAACGACGGCTCCTGCAGGTAGCAGGAGAGAAACGCCTTCCGGTCGAGGCCCGCGGAATCGACGAAATCGAAAACGAGCTGGTCGAGCCGCGTGAGCGTGAGCGACTCCTGGTTGTCGTAGCACAGCTGCTTGAACCGGAACATCAGGTCGGACGAAGAACGCGAGAGGCACACGCCCGCCGACGCGGCCTTCGTCGACCAGATGTGGCCGGCCCACAGCGGGTAGAACTTGTAATACCGCCGGATGCCGAGCTTCGCGCCGTACTTCTCCAGCAGCTTGTCCATCTGCTGCCCGCGCTTCTTGCAGAACGGGCATTCCATGTCGGCGTACTCGACCATCGTGATCTTCGGGTTCTCGGCGCCGGCGGACGGCGCCCGGCTCAGGTCGATCCTCGCGCGCCTCTGGTCCGCGACCGGCTCGCCGAGCTTCCAGAATTCCCCCATCAGGAACGCCGAGCCGTCCGGCTCGATCCAGTAGTGGAGCGGCTGGTTGAAATAGCCGGTGTCGAGGTCGACTTTCACGCCGCGCATTCCGGCGCGATCCATCGCCGGCTCCAGGTGCGCGACGGCCTTCGACCGGAAGAGCCCTCCCATGTAGTCCGCGATTCCCGCGACGTCCCGGTCGGTCTCGATCGCGCTCGTTTCGCCCGGCTTCAGGTTGTTCTTCACGGCGCTTCCCGTGAAGATCCACTTGTCGTCCGCGCTCACGTAGAAGCCGGTCTTCAAGTTCAGCTTCTCGTATTTTCCCTTCCGCTCGACCGCAAAGGCGTGAAGGCCCTTGAGGTCGTTGGGCGGGTCGGGTTTCGCCGTGACGTGGCTGTCCGGCTCCCACGGAAGGAACTCCGAGCCGAACTTCTCGACCTGGGCCGAGAGCGGCGCGGCCACGGCCGAGGCCCGTCCCGAGCCGGCGGCGGCGATCAGGATTCCCGCCCACGCAATTTTTCCGAGTCTCATTTTCACCTCTTTCATGGCCGCGCCGGCTCGAACCGCAGGAGCAGCGCCCCTGCGTCGACCGTCTGGCCCGCCTCGCACTCCAGGGACGCCACCATGCCGTCCGTTTCCGAGCGAATCTCGTTCTGCATCTTCATCGCCTCCAGGATCAGCAGGACGTCCCCGCTTTTCACCGCGTCTCCCCTGCGCACCCTGACCTCGATCACCCGCCCCGGCATCGCCGAGACGACCTCGCTCGATCCCGCGGAGCTTCCCGCGGCCGAGAGCTCCTCGCGGGGGTCGAAGAGCCCGAGGACGAAGTCGCGGCCCCGGGTTCGGACGCGCGTCCCCCCCTTCGCGGGAGTGATCCGAGAGCGCAACACGCGGCCGCTCTCGAAGATTCCGACGAACGTGCCGTCGGCGCGGGGAATCAGCTCCAGCCGGTGGCGCCGCCCGCCGATCCGGGCCTCGGCCCGGTCCCCTTCCAGGCGAACCGACACCTCGGCCGACTCCTCCGGCCCCGGCGCCCCCTCGACGCGAAAGAGCCGCATTAGAGCAGGCTCGCTTTCAGAAAGAGCCGCATCAAGTCCGCAAACTCCGCCGCCGCGCGTCGGTCCGCCACCGCGAGGCTTCCCCGCCGGCCGGCGCCGCAAACCGCTTCTCCTCTCCGCGGGCCAGCACGGCCGCCGCGAAAACCGCCTGCTCTTCGTCCCACTCCTCCGCGGGCCGGTGGCGGAACCCCGCGGCGAGCCGGCGGTCGAGCCACCCCGTGTCGAACCGGGCCTCCCGGAAATCCGGATCCGCAACGAGAGCCCGAAAGAACGGAAGGGACGTCTGGATCCCGACGATCTCGTACTCCGAGAGGGCCCGCGAAAGCCGCTCGACCGCGAGGCGGCGCGTCTCGCCGGAAACGATCAGCTTGCCGAGCATCGGGTCGTAGTCGATCGGGACGACGGAGCCCGCCTCGACGCCGAGGTCGTGCCGCACGCCCGGGCCCATCGGAAGCGCGAGCGACTCGATGCGGCCGGGAGACGGCGCGAAGTTCTTCTCCGGGTCCTCCGCGTAGAGCCGGCACTCGATCGCGTGGCCGCGCGGAGCGATGCTCGCCGCCGAGAACGAAAGCCTCTCGCCGAGCGCGATCGCGATCATCTCGCGGACGAGGTCGACTCCCCGTGACCATCCTCGGTCACCGGGTGCTCGACCTGCAGGCGGGTGTTCATCTCGAGGAAGTAGAAGCTGCGCATCCGTCGCCGAGCAGGAACTCGACGGTGCCGGCGCTGACGTAGCCGACCGCGCGGGCCACCGCGAGGGCCGCCTCGGACATTTGCCGTCGCAGCTCCGCGCCGACGACCGGCGACGGGCGTCTCCTCGACGACTTTCTGGTGGCGGCGCTGGATGGAGCACTCGCGCTCCCCGACGCGGCCGCGCCGCCCGTGCGCGTCGGCGAGGACCTGGATCTCGACGTGGCGCGGCGCCTTCGATGAGCTTCTCGACGTAGACGTCCGATCGTCGAAAGAAGGCCTCGGCCTCCGGCGCAGGCCCGCTCGAAGCGCGACGCGATCTCCGTTTCGGACCGCGACGATCCTCATGCCCTTGCCGCCGCCGCCCGCCGACGGCCTTGATCAGGATCGGGATAGCCGATGCTTCTCGGCGACCGCGCGAACCGCCGCGAGGTCCGCCGGCGCTCGAGCGTCCCGGGCACGACCGGCACGCCCGCCTCGATCATCCGGCTCGCGCGCCGCGCGTCTTCGTCGCCCATCGCGGCGATCGCCTCGCGCGGAGGGCCGACGAACGTCAGGCCGGCGTCCCGCAGGCGCGCGCGAAGGCCGGCGTTCTCGGCGAGGAAGCCGTACCCGGGATGGACGGCCTCGGCGCCGGTCCGGCGCGGCCGCCTCGAGCATGCCGCTCGATCGCGAGGTAGCTGACTCCCGCGCGGGCGCGGGCCGATCGGTACGCCTCGTCGGCGCATCGCGACGTGCAGCGCCGTCGCGGTCGGCGTCGGAGTAGACGGCGACCGAGCGGATGCCCATCTCCCGGCAGGCCCGCGACGATCCGCACCGCGATCTCGCCCCGGTTCGCGACGAGGAGCTTCTTCACGGAGCCTCTTCTGGCGTCTCACAGAGGGATGTTGCCGTGCTTCTTCGGCGGGTTGCGGTCGCGCTTGTTGCCGCGAGCATCTGCGAGCGCGTGGATCAGCTTCCGCCGCGTCTCCCGGGGCTCGATGATCTCGTCGACGTAGCCGCGGCGCGCGGCGACGTAGGGATTCGCGAACTTGTCGCGGTACTCGGCCACCTTCTGCTTCGCTCTCTCGGCGTCCGCGGCGGCGGCGAGCTCGCTCCGGTAGAGGATCGTTGACCGCGCCCTCGGGCCCCATCACCGCGATCTCGGCCGTCGGCCAGGCGAAGTTGAAATCGGTGCGGATGTGCTTGGACGCCATCACGCAGTAGGCGCCGCCGTACGCCTTGCGCGTGATGACGGTGACCTTCGGCACGGTCGCTTCGGCGAACGCGTAGAGGAGCTTCGCGCCGTGGCGGATGATTCCGCCGTACTCCTGCTCCGTGCCGGGCAGGAAGCCGGGAACGTCCTCGAAGATGACGAGCGGAATGTTGAACGCGTCGCAGAAGCGAACGAAGCGGGCGGCCTTCACCGACGCGTCGATGTCGAGCACGCCCGCGAGGACGGCCGGCTGGTTCGCGACGATGCCGATCGGCCGCCCGTCGAGCCGCGCGAACCCGACGACGATGTTCCGGGCGAAATGCTGCGTGGACTTCGAAGAACCGGCCGCTCGTCGACGATCGCCTCGACGAGCTTCTTCATGTCGTACGGCTTGTTGGGCTCCTCCGGGATGAACGCGTTCGAGCGCCGGGTCCTCGCGGTCCGGCGGGATCGGGGTCGCACGGCGCGGCGGGTCGTCCAGGTTGTTCGACGGGAAGGAAAGAGAGCAGCTCGCGGATCAGCGGCGAGACACGCGCATCGTCGTCCGGACGCGAAAATGCGCGACGCCGCGCGACCGAGTTGTGCGTCAGCGCTCCGCCGAGCTCTTCTTTCGTGACGTTCTCGTGCGTCACCGTCGCGATCACGTCGGGCCCGGTCACGAACATGTACGACGCGTTCTCCGACATGAAGACGAAATCGGTGATCGCCGGGCGAATAGACCGCGCCGCCCGCGCAGGGCCCGAGGATCGCCGAGATCTGCGGAACGACCCCCGACGCGAGAGTGTTGCGGAGAAAGATGTCGGCGTATCCGGCGAGCGAGACGACGCCCTCCTGGATCCGCGCGCCCCCCGAATCGTTCAGGCCGACGAGCGGCGCGCCGTTCTTCACGGCGAGATCCATGACCTTGCAGATCTTCTGGGCGTTCGTCTCCGAGAGCGAGCCTCCGAACACCGTGAAGTCCTGCGCGAAGACGTACACGGGACGGCCTTCGATCAGGCCGCCGCCGCAGACGACGCCGTCGCCCGGAATGTCGACTTTTTCGGCGCCGAAGTCCCGGCAGCGGTGCGACACGAGGCGATCCACTTCGAAAAACGAGCCCGGATCGAGCAGCAGATCGAGGCGCTCGCGGGCGGTCAACTTTCCTTCAGCGTGCTGCTTCGCGACGCGCTCGGGCCCTCCCCCTTCGGCGGAGCGCGCGCGCATCTCCTCGACGTGCGCGATCCGGCCCTCGAGGGTCACAGGACGATGCCTTTCTGCTCGGCGAGCTTCCGGCGGACCCTGCGAAAGAGCTCGTTGGAATCCAGCCCCTGCGAGGAAATCTCGGCGCGGGACGCGTCCACGATGCGGCGAGCCTCCTCGTCGACGGCCTTCTCCTTGCGCGACTCGTCGGCAAAGACGGCACGAACGGCTTCGGCCAGGGCGCCGGGCGACTTTTCGCGAAAAAGCCCTCTCCGGGCGATTCCCCGCGCGATCCGGACGGCGAGAAATTCGGTCCTGCGCTCGGCGAGGCTCATGTCGAGCGATGCTAGCACGGTTTATTCGCCCTCTCTCCAGTACAATGCGCGCCGGTGACTGAACGAAAAGGCCCGTCCGCGCTCGACTTAACTCTGCTCGCCCGGTGGATCGAGCCGCTCTCGCGAGACGGGTTCGCGGATCTGTTTTTCGAATGGAAACGGGAGCTTCGTCTCTCGTGGAAAGATGGCGTCCTGCGCGGGCCGACTCTCCTTTCCGAGAACGGCGTTTCCGCCCGCGCGCGCCGGGGCGACCGGCTCGTGCTCGCCGCTTCTCCCCGCGCCGACGAGGCCGGCGCGCGCGAGGCCGTCCGCCGCCTCGCGGGGCAGCTTTCGTCCTCCGCGTTCCCGAAAAGCTCCGAGCGGGAGCCTGACGAGCCGACCGACGAATTTCCCGACTCGACGGCGTGGGTGCGAAAGCTCGGCTCGATGTTCTCGCGCGCCCTCTCCTCCGAGGGACACCGGATCGACGTGCGCCGGCTGCGATCGTCCCGGCTGATCGTCGGCGGAGCGGGCGGCCCGCACCAGTTCGAGAGGGCCCGGATCTCCGTCGGCGGAAAGGTCCTCACCGACACCCGCGGCGGGCCGAAGTGGAGAACCTTCGATTTCCACCTGCCGGAATCCGACGACGGCGCGTTCGAGGAGCTGCGCCAGCGCCTGCGGAGCCTGACCTCGCCGGGCGGAGCCGCGGTCGCGCCCGTCGAAGGCGCGTCGGACGTGCTCTTCGACAACGGGTCCGCCGCGTTCTTCTTCCACGAGGTCCTCGCCCATCCGCTGGAAGCGGACGCTCCCGCGTCGCGTCTCGCCAACCTGCAGAAAGCCCGCGTGTGCCCGCGAGAGATCGAAGTGACCGACGAGCCTTCGCGCCTGGACCTGTTCGGCGGATATCCCGTGGACGACGAGGGGGTGCCGGCGCGGCGCACGCATCTCGTGAACGCGGGCCACCTCGCTTCGCTGCTGCGCGATCGCGTGCGATCCGACGGGCTCCACCCGTCGACCGGGAACGGCCGGCGCGCGAGCCCGTTCGACCATGCCGCTCCGCGGGGCTCCAACATCGTCGTGGGCTCGGGCGGGGCGAGCGAGGGAGAAATGCTCCACCGGCTCGCGAACGGAATCCGCATCGAAGAGCTCGTCGGCGGAAGCGTCGACCCCGCCTCCGGCGAGTTCCGCCTGCGGTTCGCCGCGGCGCAGTCGATCCAGCGGGGCCGGCCGGGCCAGAGCCTGGGGCCGGGCGTCGTCCACGGCGACATCCTGGACGCGCTCGGCCAGATCGATTCTCTTCTCGGCGTGCGGGTCAAACCCTGCCGCCAGCTGGCCTGGTGCGCCCGTGAGGGAAAGGTCCTCCCGGTCGGCGGCGAGGCCCCCGCGATGATCGTCCGCCGGCTCCAGGTGAGCCCCCGGTGAGCCTCTCGGCCGAATTCTCGCTCGAACCGCTGCGCAGCCGGCTCTCGGAGCGCGCCGGGGCTCGATGGGAGATCTTCGCGAAGCGCGCGGTCGCGCGCGAAGTGCGGGTTTCGCCGAAGCTCCGCGAGGAATCGGATCGCCTCGAGGAGGGATACGCGGCGCGCTGGGAGGAGGGGACCTCCACCCTTTTCGCCTCGGCCTCTTCGGTTCCGCTTCTCCTCGCGGGGATCGCGGAAGCCGGCCGCCTCAACGCGGGGTCACACGACCCGCTGCCGAGCCTGCCCGGCGGCCGATTCGAGGACGGCACGGCGACGCCCGAGATCCCGGGCTCGACCAGTTCGACGCGCTCTCCCAGCTCCTTGCTTCCGAGTCGAAGGGCAACGCGCGGCTGACGTCGCTGACGGCGGCGGGAGGCTTCGTCTTCGAGCGGCTCGAAAACGGCGCGGGCTTTCAGGGGGACCGCAGCCGCGCTTTCGGGTACGGCAACGCGCGCGCCGTCGGCGTCCGCGAAAGCAAACGCGTGAGCGCCGACATCGTCTTTCCCGTGGAATCCAAGGCTCCGCCCGACCTCGAGAAGATCGCCCAGGCGCTCGCGGACCGGTGCCTGATTCCCCTCCGCGGATCGGGATCGCCCTTCCCCCGCGGGGAGCTTCTGCTCGACCCGTCGGTCTCGGCGCTCCTGCTGTCGGCAACGCTGCCCCTCTTTTGCGGCGACGAGCACCGGCTCCTGTTGTCGCGAAAATACCTCGACCGCGCGGGACGGTTCGCCGCGCCGGCCGTGTCGATGATCGACGACGCGAGCCGCGAATACCCGTTCGACGGCGAGGGGATCCCCGTGCGCCGAAATTCGGTCGTGGAGAACGGGATCTTCCGGCGGCGCCTCCACGACCTCGGCTCGGCCACGCGAACGGGAGAAGACCCCACGGGCAATGCGATTCGCGGCTCGTTCCGCTTTCCGCCGCGCCCGGGCAGCGCCCGTTTCCTGCTCCTGAGCCGGGCGGCGGAATCCCCCCTCGATCTGCTCCGCCGCGTCACGCGGGGAATCTACGCGACGGCCGCCTGCGCGCCGCTCCGGGTCGATCTCGAGAACGACCAGTTTCGCATGGAAGTCGAAGGTTGGGCGCTCCAGGCCGGCCGCGCGAAGGCGCCCGTCGCAGCGACGGTGGTGCGGGGACGCCTTTCGGAATTCTGGCGGACTCTTTCCGGAGTCGGAGACGACCTGCGGTGGTTTCCACTCTCCACGACGACGGGGGCGCCCACTCTTCTCCTCCCGCGGATCGCGTTCAGCTGACCCTGGTTGTCATCGCAATGACAGCGAGGGTTGTCAGCGGGCCGGCGGCGGCGGCTCCTCTTCTGCCGGCGGAGGCTCCGGAGTGCCTTCCGGCGGCGGCTGATCGGCAGCCGGCGGAGGGGGCGCGGGCGCCGGCGCAGGAACCGTCTGGGGAGGAAATTGGGTCCTCGGACGCGGCGCGAAGACCCGCCCGCGGTTGAAGATGTTCGGCCGTCGCTGCATCCGGCCGGCCGGATGCTGTTCCGCCCCGGCGGGAGATGACGGGGGCGGCGCGTTTTGAGGCACCGTCACGACGACCGCGGATGCGGGAGGAGGAACGGCCTCTTCCTCCTGTGAAACCACTTCTTCGGCGTCGATGAAGCGCTCCGGGGAGATCCTCGCCAGAACGGCCGGATCGGCGAATTCTCCGTCGGCGACGAGGACCGCGGCCGCAAGATCCCTCTGGTAGTTCGCGACGGAAGCGCGGTGCATCAGCTTCGTCTGGACGACGAGGGGATTGCGCGACACGAGCCGCAGCGAGTTGTCGATTCGCAGCGCCTTCGCGAGCTCGTCGATCGCCGCGGCCTCGCGGCCTTCCCGTTCCTCGAGCACTCCGAGATGAAAATGAGAGAAAGGGAAGCCCGGTTTCCGGCGAATCGAACGGCGGAAGGCCGAGATCGCGCTCGAAGGCTTGCCCTCCTTCTCCCAGAGCAGCCCCTCGTTGTACGACGGGAGATACGATTTCCGGTCGATGCGCTCCGCCTGCCGATACTGCTCGACCGCCTCTTTCGCGAACCCGCGCCGGGCGAGGAGATTTCCCAGGTCGTTGTGAATCGCGGGATCGTCCGGCTTCTCGGCCGCCTGCCGGGTGAGCGCCCGAATCTCCCGGTCGCCCGGATCTTCGTCCGTCAGGTACTTGTCGTAGAAGGGCGCTGCCGGCTTCGCCTCCGACTTGCCGGGCGGCTTCGCGTCGCCGGGGGAACCGGCGTAGGCCAGGACCGCGAACAGCGGCACGATGGCCGAGAACCAGAGTTTTCTCATGCTTTCTTCCCTTTTCGGGTACGAACCGCGAGCTTGACCTTCTCGGCGTCCGCCGCGACGTCGAACTCCCACTCGCCGTGCCCCATTCGTTCTTTCAGCCTCTCCCGTTCGCGGTTCAGTTGATCCCGGAATTTCTCGAAGCTCAACCGGGCGACCTCCTCGCCGCGTTCCTTCTTGGCCCGGACGAACCGCTCGAAAAGCGCGCGATCGGCCGAATCCTCCACCTTCGTGAGTACGGAACCCGGCGGCGCCGCGTTTGGGGCCGCGATCGACGCGGCTCCCCGAGCGAAGCGCCCGCGTCCCTCTTCCTTTTCCCGGACCGCGCGGTCCCAACGCTCCAACTGGGCATTGTATCGCCCGATCAGCGAATTGAAGCGATACCTCTCGCTCGCCGAGTCGATTCGCTGCAGCGACAGCGCCTTCGCCTTCGATTCCAGCTGGCGCCGGGATTCGGCCGGCAGCCGGCCGCCCGAACCGTAGAGGAATACGTCGTATTCGCGCGAAAGCCGGGCGATCGCAGCCTCGAACTCGGAAAAGTCCTTCTCGAGCGACATCTGCTAACCTCGGCCATTGTAATGGCAACGCGCCATCCCCCTTCCATGGAGAGACTGCTCTCCAACCCGCGGTCGGCGCCGTTGATCGGCGCCTACGGCCGCGCCGCCGTCAAACAAGCCGCCTCCGGCGTCATCCGCGGGACCGCGCGCGGTCGACCCGGAAGAGATCCTGGCGGCGTGCGCCCGGGAACTGGCGGGACGTTTCGAGCCGGACCCGGTGCGCGTCGTCAACGCCACCGGCGTCCTGATCCACACGAATCTCGGGCGCGCTCCCCTTTCCGAGAGCGCCCGGCGGGCGATCGAAGAAGCCGCCGCGGGATATCAGTCCGTCGAAATCGATCTCGAAACCGGCCGGCGCGGTTCGCGCGGAAAGAGGCTCCGCGAGCTGCTCGCGTCGTTTCTCGGGACCGAGGACGCGCTTGTCGTGAACAACAACGCGGCCGCGGTTCTGCTCGCTCTCTCGGCGGCCGCCGCCGAGCGCGAGGTCCTCGTCTCGCGCGGAGAGCTCGTCGCGATCGGAGGCTCCTTCAAGATCCCCGAAATCCTCGAACTGTCGGGCGCGAGGCTTCGGGAGGTGGGGACCACGAACCGGACGAAGCTCGAAGACTACGAGCGAGCGTTCTCGAAGAACACGGCCGCTCTCCTGACCGTTCACCCGTCGAATTACGAAATCCGGGGCTACTCCAAACGGCCCGCGCTCGCCGACGTCGGGACCCTCGCGCGCAAGAAGCGAATTCCCTGGATTCACGATCACGGATCCGGGAACCCGATCGGCCTCGAGGTCTACGGAATCGCCGGCGAGGAAAAGATCTCCGATGCGATCTCCGCGGGGGCCGCGCTCGTCGCGTTCTCCGGCGACAAGCTGCTCGGCGGCCCGCAGGCCGGGATCCTCGCGGGGAAACGCCGATGGACCGAGGCCTGCCGCTCCCACCCGCTCGCGCGGGCGGTGCGGGCGGACAAGCTGACGCTCGCCGGCCTCTTCGCGACCGTCGCGGACTGGATCACGCGCGGACCGGACGCGATCCCGATCCATGCGCTCGCGGTCCGGCCGGTCGAGGAGCTTCGGGCCAGGGCGGACGCCGTTCGGAAATCCGTTTCGGCCAGCATCGCCGCCGAAACGATCGAAACTCTCTCTCTCTTCGGAGGAGGAACGACGCCGGAGCGAACCTTCCCCTCCGCCGGAATCGCGCTCTCGAGCTCCGCGATCTCCGCCGAGGAGTTCGCTCAGGCGGCTCCGCGCCGGAAAGCCGCCCATCGTCGCCCGCGTCGAGCGCGGGAAGGTGATCCTCGACTTCCGGACGATCTTTCCGGAAGAGGACGAGACAGTCGTCGAGCAGCCTGAGAGCGATTCTGAGTTCCTCTTGACTGTCCCAGTTATACCATATATGGTAACAGCAATATGCCGCAGAAAACGACTGTTTTCTCGACCCCCTCGACTACCAGAAACTCAAGGCAATCGCTCAGGAGGAAGGCCGCGCTCCCGCTGCTTTGGTCCGCGAAGCCGTAGCGGACTACGCGCGCCGCCACGGAAAGCGGCGCATGCCCAAGAGCATCGGGATGGGGCACAGCGGACGCGGCGATCTTTCCGAGCGCTTCGACGAAATGCTCGACGGCTTCGGCCAGGCCTCTTGATCCTCGGAGACTCGAGCGCTGTCATTGCGCTTCTCGACCGCGACGACCTTCATCATGCTGCGCTAACGCAGAATTTCAGCCAGGAACCCGCCCGCTGGATTCTGCCGTGGGCGGTGCTCCCGGAGGTCGATTACGTCGCTTGCCGACGGCTGGGGTCGAGAGTCGAGCGACAGTTCATTCGAGACCTCGCCGATGGCGTTTACTCGGTCGAATGGGGAAATTCATCCGATCTTTCGCGGGCGGCGGTCATCGAGAGCGCGCACAAAGATCTTGGGCTCGGTCTTGTCGACGCTGTCGTGATGGCCGTCGCCGAGCGGCTGGCAGCCGACGCTATCGCGACGCTCGACCTTCGCCACTTCGCCCCGGTCCGCCTGAAGCGCCCAGTGAAGCTGTACCCGAGGGATTTGTGAACAAAGGAAAGCGCTCTAAGGAACGTGAGAATCCGGGCATTGACCGCCCGAAGAAACCCAAACTTGAAAATCTCACCGAAGTTCAGAGCGCGATCGACTCCATCAAGGGCACCCGTAAGGCGCGAAACCTGGGCAAGATCTCCGTCCGGAGCCTGATCGAAGACGGTCGCCGCCGCTGAAATCACGAGAAGATCGACCTTAGTCGCGGTTCGGGGTTGTACCGCCTATTTCTGGGGCTCGATTACCTCAAACCCGATGAGTCGAAACGGCGTTGACCTTCGGTCCACGGGGCCCCTTCCCCTACGCCGTCGCGATGCCGTCGTCGATGTCGCCGGAGGCCGGCTTGAGAACGGGAAGCGAAGCGGGCTGTTTCTTCTTCGGGATCGGCAGCGGGCCCGTGCAGCAGGCGTCCCTGCACGCGTCGTAAAGCGTTCGGCGCTGCACCGGCGTGTAGCCCGCGTCGGAGATGATTCGCTCCATTCCCTCCTGGTCCATGTGGTTTCGCGCGCCGGCGGCCGCGACGACGTTTTCCTCGATCATGATCGAGCCGAGGTCGTCGGCGCCGAACGCGAGGCTCGTCTGGCCGATCTTCGGCCCCTGCGTCACCCACGACCCCTGGACGTGGCGGATGTTGTCGAAGTAGAGGCGCGACACGGCGAGCGTTTTCAGGTACTCGTGCCCGCCGGCGAGGCGGACCTTGCCGTCGAGCGCCGTGTTCTCCTCCTGGAACGTCCACGGGATCCACGCCGTGAATCCGCCTGTCCGGTCCTGGAGATCGCGAACGACCCGCAGGTGCTCGACGCGCTGATCCAGCGTCTCGCCGACTCCGAACATCATCGTCGCCGTCGTGCGCATCCCGAGGCCGTGGGCGGACTCGTGCACGTCGACCCACTGGGCGACCGGCGCCTTCGTCAGCGACCAGATCTCCCGGCGGACAGAATCTTCGAGGATCTCCGCCCCGCCGCCCGGAATCGACTGCATCCCGGCGTCGCGGAGCCGGGCGATCACGTCGCGCATCGGCTGTTTCGTGAGCTTCTGCAGGAAATAGACCTCCGGCGCCGAAAGCGCGTGGAGGTGGATCGTCGGAAAATTCGTCCGGATGAACCGGAACATCTCTTCGTAAAACGAGAACGGCAGCTTCGCGTGAACGCCGCCCTGCAAGCAGCACGCCCGTTCCGCCGAGGTCGACCGTCTCCCGCAGCTTCTCGCCGATCTGATCCCACGAAAGGACGTACGCGTCCTCGCGCACCGTCGGGACGGTAGAACGCGCAGAACTTGCAGCGGTAGATGCAGACGTTCGTGTAGTTGATGTTCCGGTCGATGATGTAGGAAGCCTCGCCCGGCGGGTTCTTGCGATTGCGGATCTTCGTTGGCGGCCGCGCCGATCTCGAGCAGGTTTCCCGAGCTCAGCAGGGACACGGCATCCTCGGAACCGAGACGCTCGCCGCCGAGAACGGCGGAGAGGATTTCCGAGGGCGGCCGCGGCTGCATCGATGACATTTTACTTGTAGATTCGATGCGGGATGAAACGCTTCGTTCTGCTCGGCGCGAGCAACGCCCGCCGGTGCCTTCCGACGATCTTTTCCGCCGCCCGGGCGGCCGCAGGGACGCCGGTCAGGGTCTACGGGGCGATCGGCCATGGCCGGTCGTACGGGTCTGCGAGCAGCGTCCTGGGCCGGTCCCTTCCGGGCATCCTCGAATGCGGCCTGTGGACTGAGCTGGAAACCTCGGCCCTTGAGCCGCTCGACGCGGTCTTGAGCGACGCGGGGAACGACATCCTGTACGGGTTCTCGGTCCCCGAGATCCTCGGATGGGTCGCGCAATGCATTTCACGGCTGGAACGGCTCGGCGCGCGGATCACGATTATGGGCCTGCCGGTCGAGACGATCGGCCGGCTTGACCCGATCCGCTTCCTGATATTCCGATCGATCTTCTTCCCGTCGAGCCGCCTTGGGCTCGGACAGGTCCGCGACAGCGTCCGGAAGCTCGACCGCGCCCTCCGCGTACTGTCGGAAGAAAGAAACGTCCGTTTCGTCGAGCCCCGCGGCGGGTGGTACGGTTTCGACCCGATCCATATCCGCTTTCGCAGCGCGAGAGCCGCGTGGGCGGAAATCCTCGGCGAAGCTCCCGTCCTCGGCGATAACCTTCGGCGCGCCAGTCGCTGCGGGTCCGGCTCGCCCGTCCCGAGGGACAATCGCTGTTCGGAATCGAACATGCCCACGCCCAGCCCGCGTTCCGGGCGCCCGACGGGAGCGAGTTGAAACTTTACTAGTCCCTACGTCCTGTAGTCCGCGTTCAGAGAGACGTAGTCGTGGCCGAGGTCGCACGTCATGAGGGACGCCTTTCCCGGGCCGGAGCCGAGGTCGATCGTGATCGGGAACCGTCTCGCGCGAGAAAATCTTCGCCGCGTCCCGCTCGCGGTACTCCGCCGGCGAGCCTCCCGCGACGAGCACGAGGCTTCCCGCGCGGAGGCTCACGCGCTTCGGAGCGAACTTCGCTCCGCTCCTTCCGACCGCCGCGAGGATCCGGCCCCAGTTCGGGTCGCCTCCCGCGAGCGCCGTCTTCACGAGCGGCGAAGTCGCGACCGCGTGCGCGGCGAGCTTCGCGTCGCGGTCGGAGCGGGCGCCGCGCACTTCGATCGCCATCACACGGCTCGCGCCCTCTCCGTCGCGGACGATCATCTCGGCGAGCTCCCGGCAGACCGCCGCGAGCGCGCGCCGGAAATCGGCGCCCTCTCCGGGACGGTCGAGCTCCGGGCCGCCGAGCTTTCCCGACGCGAGGAGAAGCACGGTGTCGTTCGTCGAGGTGTCGCCGTCGACCGAAATCGCGTGGAAGCTCGAATCCGCGGCCTCGCGAAGCGCGGCGCGAAGGAATTTCGGCGACGCCGCGGCGTCGGTCATCAGAAACGCGAGCATCGTCGCCATGTCGGGATGGATCATTCCCGCGCCCTTCGCGAACCCGACGATGCGGCCCCTCTTTCCCGCGTGCCGGAACGTTGCCGCGGCGACCTTCGGCCCGGCGTCCGTCGTGAGGATCGCGAGAGAAGCGGCCTCGAGCCCGGACGGCGAGAGCCGGGCGATCGCGGGCGGAAGGGCCTCCCGCACGAGCGCGTCCGGAAGGGGAACGCCGATGACGCCCGTCGACGCGAGAAAGACCTCTTCCGGCGGGCAGCCGAAGAGCCGGGCGGCCCGGTCTCGCACCCGGCGCGCGGCGCGGGCGCCCTTCTCCCCGGTCAGCGCGTTCGCGCAACCCGAATTCACGACGGCCGCGCGCACCCGGCCGCCGGATCGCGCGAGCGCGGAGCGCGAAAGAGACACGGGCGCCGCGGAAAACCGGTTCTTCGTAAAAAGCGCGGCCGCCGTCGCGCCCGCCGGCGCGAGCAGGATCGCGAGATCCGGGCGGCGTTTCCGGATGCCGGACCGAATTCCCGAGGCGAGAAACCCGTTCGGCAGCCTCATCGCCGGCTCCGCGCCTCGCGGATCCGCCGACGGGCCGTCTTCGCCGCTTCCGCGACGCGCTTCGGCGACGTGCCGCCGATCGTCCCGCGACGGGCGAGCGCGCGGTCGACGTCGAGCGCGGCGCGATCTCCGCGCGTGAAATCGGACGAGACGGGAAGCTCCCGCAGCGAGCGCCCGGAACGGCCGGCCTCCGCGACGAGCCGTCCGACGGTCTCGTGCGCATCGGCGGAACGGGATCCCGCGCCGGGCCATCGCGTCCGCGACTTCGGTCGCGAGAAGCGCGTCGGCCGAGGCCGCTTCCCTCATCCGGGCCCGGTCGAGCGTCAGCCGCGACACGAGCGCGGTCATCGCGGGAAGCCCGGCCGCGAGAACGCGCCGCATTCGGAAAACGGGTTCCTTGTCCAGCTGCAGGTCCTTGTTGTAAGCGAGCGGCAGCCCCTTGAGCAGCGCGAGCAGGCCCGCGAGCTCGCCGATCGACCGCCCGGCGTGTCCGCGCAGGAGCTCGAGCAGGTCGGGGTTCTTCTTGTGCGGCATCCGCGACGAGCCCGTCGACAGGTCGTCCGGAAGTTCGAGGAACCCGAATTCGTCCGAAGAAAACAGGATCACGTCCCCGGCGAGCCGCGACAGGTGGGAGAGCAGCATCGCGGCGCTATAGAGGTAGTCCGCTGCGGCATCCCGATCCGAGACCGCGTCGAGCGAGTTCGCGCCCGGCCGGCGGAAGCCGAGCTCGCGGGCGAGCGCGCGCCGGTCCACGCCGACCGGGGACCCGGAGAGCGCCCCGCTCCCGAGCGGGCATTCGTCGGCGCGATCTTTCGCCTGCGCGAACCTCTCCGCGTCCCGCAGGAGCATTTCCACGTAGGCGAGACACCAGTGGCCGAACGTGACAGGCTCCGCGCGCTTCCCGTGGGTGTACGCCGGCATCGGCGTCGAGGCGTCGCGCTCGGCGCGGCGGGCGAGCGCTTCGGCGAGCGCGAGCAGGCTCTCCCGCGCCTCCCCGAACGCCCGCCGCAGGTAAATTCGGAAATCGGTCGCGACCTGGTCGTTTCGGGAGCGTCCCGTGTGGAGCTTGCCGCCGGCCGCGCCGGCGAGTCTCGCGACCTCCGATTCGACGAACGAATGGACGTCCTCGAACGCGCGGCCGCCCCGGGGGATCCCGCCGGCTCGAACCTTCCGCAGGGCCCGAGCGAGGCGGGCCGCCTCCGGCGGAGTCAGGGCCCGGGCTCTCCGCAGCGCGGCGACCCAGGCGAGCGAACCCTCCACGTCCTCGGCGAACAATTCCCGGTCGAACTCGAAGGAATCGTTGAAGCTCCGGAGCAGTTCCGAGGGGGGAGCCGAGAAGCGGCCTCCCCACATCGACTTGCGGGAGGAAGCTTTCACGACTCGTCCGCGGCTGCCGCGGACGGCACGGCCATCGGGGAAAGGCGCCGCCGGCCCCGCGTCTGCAGCCCGAAGAGGCGGATGAACCCCGCCGCGTCCTGCGGCGTGTAGCCCGTCATGTCGAAGGACGCAAGCGCCGGGTTGTAGAGCGAAGTCGGAGACTTCCTTCCCGTCACCGACGCCGAACCCTTGAACAATTTCACGCGAACCTCTCCGTTGACGTTTTCCGCGATCGACTGGAAGAAGGCGTCGAGCGATTCCCGGAGCGGCGAAAACCACTGGCCGAAATAGACGAGCTCCGCGTAGCGCAGCGCGAGCCGTTCCTTTTCGTGCGCGCTGTCGCGGTCGAGAGTGATCGACTCGAGCGCCTTCAGGGCCGCGACGAGAATCGTCCCGCCCGGAGTTTCGTAAATTCCCCGCGACTTGATGCCGACGAGGCGGTTCTCGACGATGTCCGCGCGTCCCACGCCGTGCCGGCCGCCGATCTCATTGAGAGTCGCGATGACGTCCATCGGCGCGAGTCTCCGGCCGTCGACGGCGACCGGCATCCCCGACTCGAACGTCACCGTCACGTTCTCGGGCTCGTCCGGCGCGTCTTCAGGCGAGACCGTCAGCCGGTAGATCGACGGATCCGGCTCCCAGGCGGGGTCCTCGAGATTCCCGCCTTCGTGCGAGATGTGCCACAGGTTGCGGTCGCGGGAGTACGGATCCCTTCGCGTGACCGGAACCGGGATCCCCCTCTCGGCCGCGTAATCGATCGCGTCCTCGCGCGAAACGATGTCCCATTCGCGCCACGGAGCGACGACCGCGAGCTCGGGCGCGAGAGCCTGGTACGCGAGCTCGAACCGGACCTGGTCGTTTCCTTTTCCGGTGCAGCCGTGCGCGAGAGCGTCGCAGCCGGTCGCGAGCGCGGTTTCGACCTGCTTGCGCGCGATCAGCGGACGCGCGGCCGCCGTTCCGAGCAGGTAGTCGCGCTCGTAGACGGCTCCGGAGCGAAGCAGCGGAAAGAGGAAGTCGCGCGCGAATTCCGCCCGGGCGTCGAGGAGATGAAAATCCGCCGCCCCGGTTCGCCGGGCTTTCGCAGCGAGACCGCGCGTTTCTTCGCTCTGCCCGACGTCGACGGCCACCGCGACGACCTCGCAGCCGTAGTTCTCCTTGAGCCACGGAATGATGATGGACGTGTCGAGCCCGCCCGAGTAGGCGAGCGCGACTCTCCGGAACTTCTTCATGGGCGTGTCTCCTCCTTCAAAATGCCGTCGAGCGCGACGAGGAATCCCGCGAGAGCGGACCGGGGAACGATGTACGGCGGAAGCAGCCGGAGAACGTTCTTCCGCGCCGTTCCGACCACGAATCCCTTTTCCAGCAGAGCCCGGGCGACGGGAGCCGCCTCCCCGTCAAGCTCGATCCCCCACATCAGGCCCGCGCCGCGCACATCCACGATGCGGGAGCGGCGCGACATCAGCCGCTTCAGCCCCTTTTCGAGCCAGGCCCCGAGCTCGCGCACGCGCGAAAGGAGCTTCGCCTCTTCGATTTCGGCGAGGACCTCGAGCCCGAGGCGGCAGGCGAGCGGATTGCCTCCGAACGTCGTCCCGTGGTGGCCCGGGCGGACGGCGCCGGCGATTTTCGAGCCCGCGACGACGGCGCCGAGGGGAAGCCCTCCCCCGAGAGCCTTCGCGAGCGCGACCGCGTCGGGAACGACGCCCGCGCGCTCGAACGCGAAAAGCGTGCCCGTGCGTCCGATGCCGCACTGGATCTCGTCGAAGATCAGAAGGGCGCCGCTCTCGTCGGCGAGCCGCCGGGCCGCGCGAAGGAACGAGGTCGAGAGGGGAACGACTCCCGCCTCCCCCATCACGGGCTCGAGGAGGATCGCGGACGTTCTTTCGGAGACCGCCGCCTCGAGCGCCGCCTCGTCGTCGGGCGGCACGAAGCGCACCCCGGGCAGCAGGGGAAGAAAAGGCGTCCGATATTCCGTGTGCCCCGTCACGGAGAGCGATCCCATCGTCCGCCCGTGAAAGCTCTCTTCGACGGCGATGATCTCCGCCCGGCCCGGATTCGCGAGGCGGGCGAACTTCAAGGCGGCTTCGACGGCTTCCGTTCCGCTGTTGCAGAAAAAGACCTTCGAAAGGCCCGAGGCGCGGACGAGCTTCTCGGCGAGAAGCCCCTGGGCGGGGTGGTAAAAGAGATTCGACACGTGCCACAGGTTCTTCGATTCGTCCCGCAGCGTCCGGACGAGGCGCGGGTGCCGGATCCCGAGCGCGTTGACGGCGATGCCGCCGAGAAGATCCCAGTACGCCCGGCCGTCCGCGCCGATCAACCGCGCGCCGCGGCCGGCTCTCGGGTGAAACGGCGTCCGCGCGTACGTCGAAAGAAGAAACTTTCTTTCGCGCTCTTCGACGTTCTCGATTTCAGCCGTCTCCGCTCGGCCCGTCGGGTCCTGTCGGGAGACTCGCCCCGCTTTTCCGCTCGCCGCGGTGGAGGACTTTGCTACGGCCTGCGTCGCGAGCGGCAAAAGGGGGTCTCGCCTCCCGCCACCCGACGGACCTCGAGGAGACGGCTTTTCAAGCAGCGACAAGGCAGGTTCCTCCTTCCCCGCCGCGCAGCACATCCGCGTGGCGCCGGGGACCCGCGATCACGACCTCGCGAACTCCCTTTCGAAGCGCCTCGAGGCACGCGAGCAGCTTCGGCCTCATTCCCCCTCGATCGCGGAGCCGGAGAGCAGGGACTCCGCGTCCCGGATCGCGAGCTTCGAGAGGGTCCGCCCCGACTCGTCCCGCACACCCTCGACATCGGTGAAGAAGACGAGACGGCGGGCGGACAGGGCCGCCGCCGCGGCCGCCGCCGCTTCGTCGGCGTTCAGGTTCAACAGGCCCCCGTCGCGGCCGGCCGCGATCGGAGCGAGCACCGGCAGCATGCCGGCCGAGAGGATCGCGTTCAGGAGACCGGCGTTCGCCTGAGCCGCGCCGCCGACGAAGCCGAGGTCCACGCCCCCGGAAGGAACGCGCTTCTCGGCCACGAGAGTGGCGCCGTCGGCGCCGCAGATGCCCGCGGCGGGAATCCCGGCCTCGCGGAATTCGGCGACAATCGACTTGTTGACGACGCCCGCGAGCACTCCGACAGCCGCCTCGAGCGTCGGTCCATCGGTGATCCGGAGCCCGTCGTGAATTCTCCGCGGAATTCCGAGCGACGCGAGGTGCGCGTCGAGTCTCTTCCCGCCGCCGTGCACGACGATGACGGCTTCGCCGGCGTTCCACGCCTGCGCGACGGCCGAGACGACCGCCTCCCGCCGCGCCGCGTCTTCCAGGAGGCTTCCGCCCAGCTTGACGACCGTCGGCCGCAGGCGCCTCATTGCAGACCCTCTTCCTCCGGGAATCCGGCCATCCGGTTGAAGTTCTGAACCGCCTGCGACGCCGCTCCCTTCAGGAGGTTGTCGAGCACGGACACGATCACCGCCCTCTTTCCCCCGGAAAGCAGCGAGTAGCCGATCTCGGCCCTTGGCGTTCCGACGGCGGCCTTGAGGTCCGGCAGGTCGCCCGCGGGGCGCACGCGCACGAACGGGCGTCCGCGATACGCGGCGTCGAACCGCTCCGCGAGATCGGCCTCGGACGCCGCCCGGCCGAAGCTCACGTGGATCGTCGAGAGGATTCCCCTTTCGACCGGCAGGAGGTGCGGAACGAAGACGAGCTCCGCTTCCGGCGCGAGGCCGAGATGGCGCCGCATTTCGGGCACGTGGCGATGCGTTCCGACGCCATACGCCCTCGAATTTCCGAACAACTCGGTGAATGACCAGGCGGCGTCGCTTTTCCTCCCCGCTCCGGAGATGCCGCTCAGGCTGTCGCAGATGATCGGCGCGCCCGGTTCGAGAAGATCGAGCAGCGGCTTCAACGCGAGGAGGATCGAGGTCGGGTAACAGCCCGGGTTCGCGACGAGGGTCGCTTCGTCGAGCTCTTCCCCGCACCATTCCGTCAATCCGTAGACGGCCCCGCTCCGCTCCCCGAGCCGGAACGCTCCCGAGAGGTCGATGATCCGCGTCTCCGGCCGGCCCGCGAGGATCTCTCCGACGAGCCGGGCGGAGACTTCTTCCGGCGTCGCGAGGAACACGACATCGGGACTCCCTTCGAGCAGGCCGTCGAGCGAGTAAGCGACGACGTCGGGCCCCGAAGCGCCGCCGAGCCCGGGATGGAGCGAGGAAAACGGCCCGGCCGTCACGCCCGAGCTCGAATAGACTCCGGCCCAATCGGCGCCGGAATGGGTCGAGAGCCGCCGGCACAACTCTCCGCCGGCATAGCCGCCGCCGCCCACGACCGATACACGTTTCACGCTCTCTGCAAACATCTGTGCGCTCTTTCGACGAAAAGCGCTGGCTAAGCGCGCTTGCGCCGGAGACGGCGCGGGCTGCGGGGAACCGGCGCGATCGCGGACTGGAACCTTCGGGCGAGCTTCGCCGCGGAGGCCGCCGACCGCGTGGCGAGGAAAATCGTGTCGTCGCCGGAAATCGTGCCGGCGATGTCGGGCAGGCCCGCCTCGTCGATCGCCCGCGCGACCGGATGAGCGTCGGCCGGAGGCGTGCGCAGGACGAGCAGGGACCCCGCCGTCTCGGCCGAGAGCACGAATTCCCGGACCGTCCGGTCGAGCCTCTCCATCCGCCTTTCGGGGAGGGACACCGTGTCGGGCGGAAGAAGAGACGGCGGAGCGCTCGCGGGAACGGCGGGAAGAACGTACCCTTTCGGCCCCTTCGCGACGCCGAGCTCCTTGAGGTCCCGGGAAAGAGTCGGCTGGGCGGCCGGGAATCCCCGGCTCTGGAGCACGCGGCGCAGGTCGCGCTGCGAGCGAACGACGCCCTCGCTCACGATCCGAAGCAGCTCCTCGCGCCGCCGCATGGCGTCCCCGGCTGAATTCTTATTCATCGATGTGAATATTTATCCGACAAGCCAGTCTTGTCAAGAAAAAAATGCGCCCTCGCCGGAAAATTCGGGGCCTTGACAGGTTCGATATGGTGGGCGCGGAGGTGGTCCCATGGCCCGAAGTTCCCCGGAAGCCGCTCGCCCGGTCGCGAGAATCGTCGTCCCGCAGCCCGTCGTCGAGGGAGCGGGCGTTCATCTGGTGAGGTCGATCGCGACCCGCGAGCTCGACCACCTGGACCCGTTTCTGCTGCTCGACCATTTCGAGTCGTTGAATCCGGCGGATTACGAGCCCGGATTCCCTTTCCACCCCCACCGCGGGATCGAAACCGTCACGTTCATCCGGAAGGGCGAAGTTCAGCATCACGATTCGCTCGGGCACCGCGGCTCGATCGGCGCGGGCGACATCCAGTGGATGAGCTCCGGAAGCGGGATCCTCCACGAGGAGATGCCGCAGGTGAAGCCCGAAGGGATCGCCGGCCTCCAGTTGTGGCTCAATCTCCCGGCGCGCGAGAAGATGTCCCGGCCGAAGTACCGGGACCTGCGCTCCGACCTCCTTCCCGAGGTCGAAACGGACGAAGGCGCGAAAATCCGCGTGATCGCGGGGGAGGCCGCGGGCGGGCGCTTCACCGGCCCGGTCGAAGGCCTCGCGGTCAACCCGAAGTTCGTCGAGGTCGTCCTGCCGCCCGGGTCGTCGTTTCGCGAAGCCGTGCCGGCCGGGCACACCGCGTTCGCCTACGTCGACCACGGGGACATCGTCTTCGGCGGACGGGACGTCCGCGGCCCGGCGCTCGTGATCTTCGGGGACGGAGATCTCGTTTCCGCCTCCGCGGGGCCGGCCGGGGGCCGATTCCTGCTCGCGGCCGCGGAGCCCCTCCACGAGCCGATCGCCCGCTACGGACCTTTCGTCATGAACACGCGGGCCGAGATCGAGCAGACCCTGCGCGACCTGCAGACCGGGCACTTCATCCGGCAGGAGCCGAAAGAAGATTGAGAAGGCTTTCGCTCAGCGGAACAGGGGCTCGCTCGCGCCGGGCATCCGGCAGGACTCCGGGTCGCCGGACGAGAGCCCCCGCTGCAGCGAAGCGACGCGATCCGCGGAAGATCCGTGCGTCCAGGATTCCGGCTGCACGTGTCCCGTCTCCATCTTCTGAAGCGCGTCGTCGCCGACCGCCGCCGCGGCCTTCAGGCCCTCCTCGACGTCTCCCGGCTCGAGAAGGCCCTTCCGGTCCTCCGCGATTGCCCCAGACGCCCGGCGAGGCAATCGGCCTGGAGCTCGATCGCGATCGAACCCTGCCGGCCTTCCCCGGCCCGGTCCATGATGCCGAGCTCGTTCTGAACGTGGTGGCCGACTTCGTGCGCGATCACGTAGGCCCGGGCGAAATCGCCGGAAGCGCCGAAGCGCTGGGACAATCTCCCGAAAGAACGAGAGGTCGAGGTAGACCTTGAAGTCCTGCGGACAATAGAACGGTCCGACCGCGGCCGACGTCATCCCGCAACCTGAGTTGACGGAGCCGTCGAAGAGAACGAGCTTCGGCAGCGGGTAGCGGCGGCCATGTTCGCTTGAAGATCCCCGTCCAGGTCTGTTCCGTGTCGGCGAGGACGACGCGAACGAACTCGCAGCCCGGCGTCCTCGGCGCCGGAGGGGTCCGGGCGGCCGGGCCCGGCCCCGGCGCGGTCGCGGCCGGCTGCTCGGAAGCCGACGAGGTGACCGATCTGAAGGATCTGGAGCGGGCTGCGTCCGGTGATCAGGCCGACGACGATCGCCAGCACGACGATGCCAATGCCCCCTCCGGCGATGTGCTACGCGGCTCCGATCTCCGCCCCGTCGTCCTCGACCTGTCGCTTTCCGGTCGATCATCCAACTTCATGCGATGCCTCCTTCCCGAATCTTCCGCGCGGCGACGCCGCAAAAGCGTATCACCGCCGGTCAAACGAGCCCATCTTCCCTCGCCCAGCGCGCGAACAAGGCCAGGCCCTTCTCGTCGGCTTCCATCAATTCGTAGTGCAGGCAGTTGCGAAGATAGTCCTCCACCATCGCCCGGGACAGCCGCGCTCCCGAACAATCCCGGGCCGTTTCGATCTCGGAGTCGACCATCGCGTCGAACGCGGGCAGCGAAGCGCGGTAGGAGTCGAACAGCGCCCGGCGCAGCTCCTCGCTCCAGGCTTCCCTTCGGGCCGCCCAGACCGCGAAAACGAACGGGAAGCCCGTCAGGCTTCGCCATTCGGAGGCGAGGTCCAGCACGACGCGACCCTGCAGCTCCGCCTTCATGGCGGGATCTCCAATGATCAATTCGGCGTCCGCATCGCGATCGCGGCCCTCCGGCTCGATTCCGAACCGCCGCTTGAGCAGGATCCGAACGAGCGCCGCCGACGTGCGCGACGCCGGATCGAACCGGATCGAGCGGATCTTCTCGCGGGAGACGCGCGAAACGAGCAGGACCGACCGAACTTCCGAATCCGCGGCGATCCCCAGCCCTTCGACGCGAACGAGATTCGGAATGCGCCAGAGCTCGATCGACGGAATCAGGCCGACGTCGGCGCGTCCGTCGCGCAGCTTCTCCGCGCATTCCGAAGGCAGGTCGCGAGCGACCTCGAACCCGGCGGGAGGGTTCCGGAGGAGCCCCCACACGAGCGGACGGGCGTTCAGGAAATCGACGAGTGAGACCCGCACGCCGGCAGTCTATCCCGTTCGATTAATATCGCGGCGAGCATCGAACCCGTGACGGAACGCGCCCTCGAACCCGTCTTCCCGCCCTGGCCCGCGGCGGTCGCCCGCCGGGCGGCGACCGCGCTGGTCGCCGCCGGAGCGGCGCTGCGACTGATCCAGTACTTCGGGCGAGCGTCCTACTGGCTCGACGAGCTGCCGCTGGCGCGAATGATCGAGCGCTTCTCGATGGCCAGACTGCTCACACAGCCGCTGAAATTCCAGCAGAGCATGCCTCTCGCGCTGCTCGCGATCGAGAAACTGATGCAGTCCCTCTTCGGGGCCGGCGAGTATTCGCTCCGGCTCGCGCCGCTCGCGGCCTCCCTCGCGACGCTCGTCCTGATCCGCCGGATGCTCAGCCGGCTGCGCGTGTCGGATTGGGGTGTCGTCGCCGGATGCGCCCTTGCCGCGTTGTCGCCCGGATTGATCTTTTCCGGCGCGGAGCTGAAGCAGTATTCGATCGATGTGTTCTGCGCCGCGGCGCTCGGGCTCCTGGCGATCGAAGATCTTGGCGAACGCAGGCCGGGCCCCGCCCTCTTCGCGGCCGCGGCCGCAGCGCCGTGGCTCTCGAACCAGTCGGTTTTCATCGTTTGCGGCATCGTCGCGGCGTTCGCGGCCGACGGGGCGAGACGAGGATTTCGCGGCTCCGGGCGGACGATCGTATTCGCCCTCATCGCGCTTGCGAGCGCCGGCGGCGCGACCCTCGTCGCGCGCGCGCTCACCACGCCCGGCACGATGGAGTACTTCCGCCAATTCTGGATCGCCGGATTCCCGCCGCGCCCGTTCCACTTTCGCAGCTTCCGGGGCTGGGTCTACGATTCTTTCCCGGAATTCTGGACCGGCTTCCTGCAGGTTCCCCTGCCGAAGATCGGACTGGGTCTGCTGGTCGCCGGCATCGTCTCGCGCATTCGAAAGCCGGGACTCCTCACGATCCTGCTCCTCCCGGGCGTCGCGGCCCTCGCTGCCGCATCTTCGTGGCTCTACCCGTTCGAGCAGCGCTCGATCGCCTTTCTCGCGCCGGCGACCATCGTGCTTTGCGCGGCAAGCCTCGACTGGCTCGCCCGGGCGGGCCGGCGGACCGGTCCCGCGGCCGCCGCGCTCGGGTGCGCGTTCGTCGTCGCGCTCGCCGCGGCAGGCCTCGCGCGGCACCACCCGTTTGCGGACCGGCAGGCGACCCGGGAGCTCCTCGTGGAGCTCGCCCGGCTCCGGCAGCCGGGCGACACGATCTTCGTCGACGGGGGGGCGAGGCAGGCCTTTGGGTTCTACGGCCCCCGGGCGGGGCTCTCGCTCGATGGCGTCATCGCCGGTCCGTGCCACGGGCCAACCGTCGAAGCGTTCGAAAACACGCTCGCACCACTCCAGGGGCGCCGCCGCGTGTGGCTCTTCGTCTCCGAGCTCGTTTTCACACACTGGCTGGACAGGATCCTCGATGACTATCTGCCCGGCCGCGGGAGGCGGCTCTATTCACTGTTCGGACGAACCGATCAGCCGAACACGCGGATCATCCTTCTCGATCTCTCGGGCGCGCCGCAGCCCCGCCGGCCGAGGCGCCCGGCTGCCCGGGTCCTCCATCGCCACAAGTGGTGCGTCGGAGGCCCGCAGGTTCCCGACCCCGAATTCGTGCCCTGAGCCTGTATATTTTCCGGATGTCGTGCGAGCGACCCGGGAGCGTCGGAGATCCGGGCGCTGCCGCGCGCCGAGACGCCAGGGTCTCGAGGATTGTGTTGAAGCGCGGCGCTACCCCTGGGACATCATGTTCAGGAAGTCCGCGTTCGTCTTCGTCTTGTCGAGCTTGTCGATGAGCAGCTCCATCGCCTCGACGGTCGAAAGCGGGGTCAGGACCTTCCGCAGAACCCACACGCGGTTGAGCTCGTTCTTGTCGAGCAGCAGCTCCTCTTTTCGCGTCCCGGACTTGTTCAGGTCGATCGCGGGGAACACGCGCTTGTCGGAAAGCTTGCGGTCGAGGTGAACTTCCATATTGCCCGTGCCCTTGAACTCTTCGAAGATCACGTCGTCCATGCGCGAGCCCGTGTCAATCAGCGCGGTCGCCATGATCGTCAGCGAGCCGCCTTCCTCGATGTTGCGGGCGGCGCCAAAGAACCGTTTCGGCCGCTGGAGAGCGTTGGAATCCACGCCGCCCGAGAGCACCTTGCCGGACGGCGGCACGATCGTGTTGTACGCGCGCGCGAGGCGCGTGATCGAGTCGAGCAGGATCACGACGTCCCGCTTGTGCTCGACGAGGCGCTTCGCTTTTTCGATCACCATTTCGGCGACCTGGACGTGCCGCTGAGCGGGCTCGTCGAAGGTGGACGAGATGACTTCGCCCTTGACCGTGCGCTGCATGTCGGTGACTTCTTCGGGCCGCTCGTCGATCAGCAGCACGATGAGCGTGATTTCCGGGTGGTTCGTCGAAATCGAGTTCGCGAGCGACTGGAGCAGCATCGTCTTGCCCGTGCGGGGAGGGGCGACGATCAGCCCGCGCTGGCCCTTGCCGATCGGGCAAATGATGTCGAGCACGCGGGAGGACAGGTTCGCGGGCGCTTCGAGCTTGATCCGCTCCTGCGGATACAGCGGCGTCAGGTTGTCGAAGAAGATCTTCTCGCGCGCGACGTCGGGGTGCTCGAAGTTGACGGCTTCGACCTTGATGAGCGCGAAGTAACGCTCCCCTTCCTTCGGAGGCCGGATCTGGCCGGACACGGTATCGCCCGTCCGCAGGTCGAATTTCCGGATCTGCGACGGAGAAACGTAGATGTCGTCGGGGCCGGGAAGGTAGTTGTACTCGGGGGCGCGAAGGAAGCCGAAACCGTCCGGCAGGCATTCGAGCACGCCCTCGGAGAAGATCAGCCCCTTCCTCTCGGTCTGGACCTGCAGGATCTTGAAAATCAGGTCCTGCTTGCGCATCCCCGCCGGGTTCTCGACTTCCAGGTCCTTCGCGATGCGCGTGAGCTGCGCCATGTTCATCTCATGGAGGCTCCGGATGTCGAGCGTGTCGCCCGCCTCGGTTTCAACCGTTTCGGCCGTTTCGGAGGACGGCGTCTCCGGTTCTTCCGGCAGGTATTCGTCGGACGCGGCCGGGGGCTCCAGTGTGTCCACCGGGCTATCAGTGCCGTTTTTTGGGCGTCTCGCCATTGGGAAGCTCCTTTTGAATCCTTTTTCTCAAAGCCTCGATTCCTTCGCCCGTTCTAGAAGAAACAAACAGAACGTCGCCGAATTCCTTCTCGAGTCTGGCTCTGGCCTGGGATCGTTCCGACTGATTTAGCCGATCCGCTTTGGTCGCAATACATGCGGACCGAAGGGCCAGATCTCTGAGATAGTCGCGGAAATCGAGGTCGAAGTCGGAAGTCGGTATTCTAGGGTCGATCAGCTGGATCGTCAAGAGGGGTCTTTTCCCCTCGAACAGCGTGGCCGCGAGCTCCTTCCAGGACGCCCGGTCGTCGCGGGAGACGGCCGCGAATCCAAAACCCGGGAGGTCCGCCGCGATCCACCCCGCCGTCGAATCGAAGAGATAGATCGCCCGCGTTCTGCCGGGGGTCTTCGAGATCCGGGCGACCGGCAGTTTCAGCAAGGCATTCAAAAGACTCGACTTGCCGACATTGCTTCGCCCTCCGAACGCAATCAGATTCCCGATTTTCGGCGGAAAATCGCGCGGACCGTGGACCGCGGCCAGAAGCCGCTCCTTGTTCATTCATCTCCCCCGAAATGTGCGTCGGAACGATCAGTGCATCAGGCCGGGGTTCGAGAGGTCGCCTTCGACCTCGACGGGCTTCGGCGGCGCCACGGAGGAGTGGTCCATCGCGACCTTGATCACCTCGTCCATGTTATCGACGAGGTGAAACTCCATCGCTTCGCGGACTTCCTTCGGAATTTCGTCCAGATCCTTCTCGTTTTCGGACGGCAGCGCGATCACTCGAATGCCCGCGCGGTACGCGGCGAGGACCTTGTCTTTGATGCCTCCCACGGGAAGCACCTTGCCCCGCAGCGTGATCTCTCCCGTCATCGCGACGTCCCGGAGAATCGGAATGCGCGTGACGGCGGAGAAGAGCGACGTCGCGAGGGCGATCCCCGCGGAAGGGCCGTCCTTCGGGATCGCGCCTTCCGGGACGTGGATATGGATGTCTTTCTTCTCGTGAAAATCGGGATCCGCGGCGTAGATCTCCGCCCGGCTGCGAACGTACGAGACAGCCGCGCGGGCCGACTCCTGCATCACGTCGCCGAGTGAGCCCGTCAGAGTCAACGCGCCCTTCCCCTTCAGGAGGCTCGTTTCGATCGTCAGGATCTCTCCCCCGACCTCGGTCCAGGCGAGGCCCGTGGCCATGCCCACTTCGGACGTCTCGCCCTTCTTTCGGTTGCGGAACTTCGCCTTCCCCAGGTAATCCTTCACGTCGTCGGGCCGGATCTCCAGAGGTGGCGTCACCTGGCCGGCGACGACCTTTCGGGCGACCTTTCGGCAGATGCTCGCGATTTCGCGCTCCAGGTTTCGCACTCCCGCCTCGCGCGTGTGATCCGAAATCACCGCCAGGATCGTCTCGTCGGAGAAAACGATGGCCCCCGTCTCGAGGCCGTGCTCCTCGATCTGTTTCGGAACGAGGAACCGCTGCGCAATCTGGGTCTTCTCCTGGTGCGTGTAGCCGGAGAGGCTCAGAATCTCCATGCGGTCCTTGAGGGCGGGAGGAATCGGATGCGCGACGTTGGCGGTCGCGATGAACATCACTTTGGACAGGTCGTATTCGACGTCGAGGTAGTGATCGACGAACGCGTGGTTCTGCTCGGGATCGAGCACTTCCAGGAGCGCCGAGGAGGGGTCGCCTCGAAAATCCATCGACATCTTGTCGACTTCGTCGAGGAGAAACACGGGGTTGACGACGCCCGCTTTCTTCATCATCTGGATGATCTGGCCGGGAAAAGCGCCGATGTAGGTTCGGCGGTGCCCGCGAATCTCCGCTTCGTCACGGACGCCCCCGAGCGACAGGCGCACGAACGGGCGGTTCAGCGATTTTGCAATCGATCGGGCGAGCGAGGTCTTGCCCACCCCCGGCGGGCCGACGAAGCAGATGATCGATCCGCGCGCTTTCTTCGAGAGCTGGCGCACGGCGAGAAATTCGAGGATTCTCTCCTTGATCTTCTCGAGGCCGTAGTGGTCGTCGTTCAGGACTTTTTCGGCGAGACCGATGTCCTTGGACTCCTTCGCGTACTTCTTCCAGGGAACCGCGAGCAGCCAGTCGATGTAGTTGCGGGACACGGTCGCTTCGGCCGAAACGCCCGGCATCGCCTCGAGCCGTTTCAGCTCGGCCATCGCCTTTTCGGCGACCTCCTTCGGCATATCGGCTTCTTCGATTTTCTTCTTGAGGTCGGCCGTCTCGTCCGAGCGGTCGTCGTTGCGCCCGAGCTCCTGATGGATCGCCTTGATCTTCTCGTTCAGGTAGTACTCGCGCTGCGCCTTCTCCATCTGCTTCTTGACCTTGTTGTTGATGCGGCGGTCGAGGTTGATCTTCTCGATCTCGCCCTCGAGCAGGTCGGAGATCTTCGCAAGCGCTTTCCGACGGCTTCGAGGCCTCCAGCAGCGCCTGTTTCTCGGGAGTCGCGACGTTGAGGTGCGAAGCGAGGGTATCGGCGAATCGGTCCGGGTCGTCGGTCTTGAGCGTCGCCGCGAGGCCGTCGAAAGCGAGATGGTGCGAGAGGCGGGCGTACTGCTCGAAAGTCGTCAGGACCTTCGCCATGAACTCGCGAAGGTCGTCCACCGACGCGCCGCGGACGGCGACGGGGGCCACTTCGACGAGGAACGAATCCCGCTCGAACAGGAACGATCGAATGACGCCCCGGCGAACGCCCTCCACCATCACCTTGATGTGGCCGTTCGGGAGCTTCTGCGACTGCAGAATCTGCGCGACGACGCCGGTCTCGTGAATGTCCGACGCGGCCGGCTCGTCGATCTTCGGGTTCTTCTGCGCCGACAGGAAGATGCGCTTCTCGGGAGTCGCGAGCGCCTTCTCGAGCGCGCGGATCGACGATTCCCGGCCGACGACGAACGGCGACATCTGGTGCGGGAAGACGACCATGTCCCGCAGCGGAACGAGCGGAAGCGTCTCGAGGGTTTCGGCCATCGGCTACCCGGCTTTACGGAGAATCGTGATCGGTTTCGTTCGGTTCTTGACCGTCTCCTTGGTGACCACGCACTCTTCGATCTCCTCGTCCGAAGGAACCTGGTACATCACGTCGAGCATGAGCTCTTCGATGATGATCTTGAGGCCCCGGGCCCCCACGTTGCGGGTGAGCGCCTCTTCCGCGATCGCCTCGAGCGCGTCGTCGGTGAATTTCAAGCTGACGTTCTCGAATTCGAGCATCGTCTGGTACTGCTTGACGAGGGAATTCTTCGGCTCCTTGAGGATTTCGACGAGCGCGGCCAGATCGAGCTCCGAAAGCGTCGCCACGACCGGCAGCCGGCCGACGAACTCCGGGATCATTCCGAACTTGATGAGATCCTCGGGATGGATCTTCTCGAGCAGGACGCCCGTGCGCTTTTCTTTCTTCGTCTGGATCTTCGCGCCGAAGCCCATCGTCTTTTCCGTCTGCCGGCGCGCGATCACGTCTTCCAGCCCGACGAACGCCCCGCCGCAGATGAAGAGGATGTTCGTCGTGTCGATCTGAATGAACTCCTGGTGCGGATGCTTCCGCCCTCCCTGGGGAGGGACGTTCGCGACCGTGCCCTCGAGGATCTTGAGCAGCGCCTGCTGGACGCCCTCTCCGGAGACGTCCCGGGTGATCGAGGGGTTCTCGCCCTTGCGGGCGATCTTGTCGACTTCGTCGATGTAGACGATGCCCCGCTCGGTTTTCTCCTTGTCGGAGCCCGCCACCTGGTAGAGCTTCAGGATGATGTTCTCGACGTCCTCTCCGACGTAACCCGCCTCGGTCAGCGTCGTCGCGTCCACGATCGTGAACGGGACCGAGAGCATCTTCGCGAGCGTCTGGGCGAGCAGGGTCTTGCCCGTGCCGGTCGGGCCGATCAGGAGGATGTTGGACTTCTGGAGCTCCACGTCGAGCTTCCGGTTCCGCTCGAAGTAGTCGATTCGCTTGTAGTGGTTATAAACCGCGACCGCGAGCTTCTTTTTCGCCTGGTCCTGGCCGATCACGTAGGAGTCGAGGAATTCCTTGATCTCCTTGGGCTTCGGGAGCTTCGTCTCCGGGGTCGTGGTCTCGAGGACGCGGTCCTCGGCGATGATGTCCAGGCAGATGTCGACGCACTCGTCGCAGATGTACACGGTCGGCCCCGCGATGAGCTTCTTGACGTCCCGCTGGCTCTTGTTGCAAAACGAGCAGCGAAGCACATCGCCGTTGCCAGTTTTCTTGGACATTCAACCTCCGGAATGACTTCCTGACACCGAAATTATCCTACCATAACCGGAACAACCGATCACGTTAACGTCTGACTCGACAGGGAAAATTCCGCCGCCCGATCCTTCCATCGCTGCCAGCTGCCGTGCGTCACTCGAGCCACTTTTCCTCTCCCTCGGCCGAGGACTTTGCTTTGACTCCGCGCCTCGAGCGACAAAAGGCCTGCGCCGCGCCACCCGCTCGACCATGCCATCGACAGCCGAGCGGGCGAGCGCGGAGCGAGAGGCTCCGCTTTTGCCGCCCGAGGCGGCCGAGGTGTACTGCATAAGTACGTCTCAGGCTCGCGGCGAGCGGAAAAGCGGAGCGAGTCCCGCGCAGGACCCGCTCATCGCCTCGCCAACTATCCCGGCGGCCTTTAAAGTCGTTCGTCCCGGCTTGTAAACACATGGTCGATCAGCCCGTACTTCTTCGCTTCGTCCGCCTCGAGGATGAAGTCTCGGTCCGTGTCCCTCTCGATTTTCTCGAAGGACTGTCCCGCGTGCTTGACGTAGATGTCGGTGATCTTCTTTTTCAGGCGAACGAGGTCCTTCGCGTGGATCTCGATGTCCGACGTCTGGCCCTGCAGCCCCGACGTCCACGGCTGATGAAGAAGGAACCGCGCGTTCGGAAGCGCGTGTCGCTTGCCCGGCGCGCCGGCCGCCATCAGCACCGACGCCATCGAGGCGGCCTGCCCCATGCAGATCGTCTGGACGTCCGGCTTGACGTACTGCATCGTGTCGTAGATCGCGAGACCGGCGGTGACGACGCCGCCGGGAGAGTTGATGTACAGCATGATGTCTTTTTCCGGGTTCTCCGCCTCGAGAAAAAGCATCTGGGCAATGATCAGGCTGGCGACATTGTCGTCGATCGGCGTCCCCAGAATGATGACGTTGTCCTTGAGCAGCCGGGAATAGATGTCGTAGGCCCTTTCGCCTCGACTCGTTTGTTCGATCACCATCGGGACCAGCACGGAGCCACCTCCTCCTTCTTCTTCCTCGCTTCGAGCGCTTCGCGCGTCGTTCATGACTTCTTCAATGCTCTCGGGGGAAATTTTATTTCGTTTGCCCCGATTCCACGGGCTGGACGGACGCGTGGTCGATCAGCCACGACATCGCCTTCTGGAGGCGAATCTCCTGGCGGACGGACCCGAGACGGCCCCCCTTCTCGAGGCGCTGCTTCAGGTCGCCGAAATCGACGCCGCGGCGGGCGGCGCTGTTGCGGACTTCCGCGTCGACCTCGGTATCGGTCACGGAAACGTCCTCGCGCCGCGCGATCTCGTCCAGCAGGAGATATTCCTGCACCCTCTTCTCGGCTCCCGGACGGGCGTCGGCGGCGAGCTTGTCCCAGTCCGCCTCTTTCGGGTCCACGCCCCGGGACTGAAGATAACCGGCATAGTCCTCGAGGGCCGATTCCACCTCGGCGTCGACGAGCACTTCGGGCGGCGAGATCCGGACTCCCGAGAGCAGGTTGTCGAGGATCTCGCGATGAAATTTCCGCCTCCGGCCGGCTTCTTTCTCCGCGCGTATTCCCGCGGCGATCTTCTCCTTCAATTCGGCGGCGGAGGCCGCGTTCCCGACGTGGCGCGCGAACTCCTCGTCGAGCTCGGGCACGCGTTTCTCCTTCAGGGCGACGAGCGTCACTTCGTAGTCGAACGCTTTTCCGGCGAACTTCTCGTTCGGGAAAATCCGGGGGAAACGTCTTGCGAAAGCGGCGGGCCTCCCCGGGCGACGCGCCGAGGAGCGCCTCGTTGACCTCGGGCATGGAATCCGGATGCCCGACTTCGAGCGTGACCTTCTCGTCCTTTTCCCACTCGCCGGCTTTTTCGTCCGCGATCGCTTCGCCCGCGCCCGTGTAGAGCACGGGGCTCTGGAGCTCCACGAGCCGGCTCGCGACGTCGGCGATCGCGAAATCTCCCTTCTGCGCCGCGCGCCCCTCGATCGGGAGAAACTCCGCATGGGACTCGAGAATCCGCGCGAGCGTCTGCTCGATCTCGGTCTCGTCCGGCTCGACCGACACGTCGTGGATCGGAAGGCCCGTGTAGTCGCCGGGCTCGATCGGGGGCCGAACGTCGACGTTCGCGCGAAACGCGAGAGGTTTCCCATCCTCGAATCGGAGGTCTTCGATGCGGGGCCGCCCGAGCGGCTGAACGCCCTTTTCCGCGATCGCGCTACCGAGCGCGTCCGGGATCAGGTGTTCGAGCAGCTCGTCTCGAATCTCGGCGGCGAACCGCTGAGCCGCGACGGACTCGGGAATCTTTCCCTTCCGGAAGCCCGGCAGGTTCGCGCGGCGGGCAAAATCCCGCGTGATGCCCTGCTTCGCTTTCTCGACTTCCTCGGACGGAATCTCGATCTCGAAGACCCGCCGCGAGTCGGAAATCTCCGAGTAGTTCAGAATCGCCATCGAGGCCATCATAACAAACGCGGCAAACTCGCTCGGCTCGCACCCGAGCCCGAGAGAGGCGGGGCCAACGCGCCGGCGCAAGAAGGGCGGGTGGCGCGGGGCGAGACCCCTTTTGCCGCTCGCGGCGCGGAGTCGTAGCAAAGGCCTCAAACCGCAGCGAGCGGAAAAGCGGGCCGAGTCCTGCGACAGGACCCGCTCGCCAGGCCGGCGCTCGGGCTAGCCGCGACTCGGGCCGAGCAAAGCGAGCTAGCTCAGAACGACGATCACGACGCGGCGGTTCTTCGAGCGCCCGTCTTTGGACTTGTTCGAATCGACCGGCTGCGTCTCGCCGTAGGAGATCGTGCTCAGGCGGTTGAGAGCGACGCCTTTTTGATTCAGATAAAGGCGCACCGCGTCCGCCCGCTCCTGGCCGAGACGCATGTTGTGTTCGGAGGAACCGGTCGAGTCGGTGTGTCCCTGAATCTCGATGAAGACGTTCTTGTTGTCCGCCTTCAGCCTCTCGACGAATTCGTCCAGCTGCTCCTCGGCCTCCTTCGAAAGCTCGTGGCCGTTGACCGGGAAATGGGCCTTGTCATCGGAGAGCACGACGGAATAGTTGAATTTCCCCTGCGCGAGCTTTCCGGCTTCGGCCGCCCGCGCGATCGCGTCGCGCGTGGATTGGTCGAGCGCGTTGATGCGCTTTTCGTGATCGTTGACGCGCGTTTGAGTCTGCTCGACCTGGGATTCGACGTCGGTGATGCGCTTCTCGGACTTCACGCTGCTCTTCTCGACCTCGGCCGAGACGTACTGCTTCGTGGCGCAGCCCGGGAGAATCGCGAGCATCGCCGCGATCCCCAGAAAACTCCCCCGGAATGCCGTCTTCGATGTCATGCCTGCTCCTTACTTGTACGGCGAGCACTCGGTTTCGAGCCCGCCCGGCTGCTCGGAATCATAGCATCCGCAGGCCGTGGAAAAAAGAAAAGGGGCGCTGCGCGCGCGCCCCCCGGAACGTCCCGCCCGAATGTGGCGGGCCGGACCGCTCCCCTGCAGTGCGGTTGTCAGCTCAAGACGACGATCACGACCCGGCGATTCTTCGAGCGCCCGATCTTCGTCCTGTTCGAATCGACCGGATTGGTCTCGCCGTAGGAAATCGTTCCCATTCGATTGAGAGCAACGCCCTTCTGATTGAGATAGAGCCGCACGGCCTCGGCGCGTTCCTCTCCCAGCCGCATGTTGTAGTCGCGCGATCCCGTGGCGTCGGTATGTCCCTGGATCTCGAGATAGACGTTCTTATCGTCGTTCTTGAGGTGGTCGACAAACTCGTCGAGCTCGGATTTCGCCTCTTTCGACAACTCGTGCCGGTTCAGCGGAAAATGGGCCTTGTCGTCGGAGAGCACGACCGAGTAGTTGAACTTTCCCTGCGCGAGCTTTCCCGCCTCGTTGGCGCGATTGAGTGCGTCCTTCGTGGACTTGTCGAGCTCCTGGATCCGCTGTTCGTGGTTGTTGACGGCCGTCTGCGTCTGCTCGACCTGGCTCTCCACGTCGGAGATGTGCTTCTCGGCGGCTGTGCTGCTCTTCTGCACCTCTCCCGAGACGTACTTCTTCGTCGCGCAGCCCGGCACGAGCGCGAGCGCTGCCGCAATCCCCAGTCCGACTCCCCAGTTTTGAATCCTCGCCATCTCTGTCTCCCTTCTGTTATTTCCGCCCGGAGGCGGCCTTTCCTCGGTCAATGGTCTCCGGTTTCGGAGCGGAGCCCCGGTATCCGTGGCGCGCTCGGATGACCCGTGTGCCGCCGCCCGTGGCCGTGACCATGATCGCCCGGTACTTCACATCCCCCTCTCCCGACGGCTCGAAACCGAGGACGTACTGCCGCCGCAGCTCCCCGCCGATGGTTTCCGCGAGCGGCCGGAGATCCTCGTCCCCGGACACCAGAAACATACGCCCTCCCGACGCTTCCGCCAGGAGATCGAGCGTCGAAAGGGACAATTCCTTGCGATCCCCCTCATTCAATTGAGTATAGAAAGCATTTTTCATGCCCAACGCATAGACCGGGACGCTCTGGTTCTGAACGACGCGCTGGACGTCGCCGGCCGACATCTCGCTCGCGTTGTCGACCCCGTCCGAAAACAGGAGGATCGCCCGCTTCGCGTTGGCCCCGGAAAGCAGCTCGTTGCTCAGCTGAATGACGGCGTCGTACAGAGCGGTCTTCCCTTCGGGCACCAGGCGCTCCAGCTCCCGCAGCAGAACAGCCGGATTCGGACTGAATTTCGAAACGACCCGGACCTCGGCGTCGGAGAACGTGAACAGCGCGAAGTCGTCGCCGCTCCGGCGAAGGGAAACGAGCCGCCGGATCATCTGCTTTCGCCCGCTCGAGCTTGTCGGCGATCCGCATCGACCCCGAGACGTCGAGCAGAATGGCAAAGGACACGGGAGCCTCGGCGTTTCGATCGAAGGCCTCGATCGCAACGGGGTTTCCGTCGACCCAGACGTGGAAGTCCTTGCGCGCGAGGTTTTCGACGAACTTTCCTTTTCGATCGCGGACGACGACCGGGATCTGGACGTACTCGGCCCCCGTCGTCGCGGTGAAGTGGCCCGCCGGGAGGCTCCTGGGCGGATACGAGCACGCCAGGAAATGGAACAACAATACTCAGGAGAAGACGAAGCAAGATCCGCAAGCTTCCCCCTCTCCCGGCGGGAGAGGGACGGGGTGAGGGAACTTCGGTCGGCCCGCGGGCTCCCTTCACCCGGCGCTCCGCGCCGGCCTCCCGCGTTTACTCTTCCGTCTGAAGGCTGCCCGCGGGGAGAGGCGAGTCTGCCGATACCCCCTCCCGTCAGAGGAGTTCGCTCTCCGCGAAGAAGAACGAAATTTCGCGAGCGGCATTCTCCGGAGAGTCGGAGCCGTGGATCGCGTTGCGCTCGATGTCGGTCCCGTACAGGTTCCGAATGGTCCCGGGGTCCGCCTTCTTCGAATCCGTCGCGCCCATGACCTTGCGAAGGTGCGCGACCGCGTCCGGCCGCTCGAGCGCCAGGACCCAAACCGGCCCCTCGGTCATGAAGGAAACGAGGGCCTGGTAGAAAGGCCGGTCCTTGTGCACTTCGTAGAAGGCCTGCGCAAGAGCGGTCGAAAGCCGCATCTTCTTGCCGCCGACGAGACGGAACCCTTCCTTCTCGAGGTGAGCGAGGATCGAGCCGACCTTGCCGGCTTTCACCGAATCGGGTTTCAGAATCGTGAGGGTGCGTTGTGACACGTTTCTATCTCCTTTTGTTTCCCACCCCTCGCCCGGCGGGAGAGGGTGGTGCGAAGCACCGGGTGAGGGAGCCCCGGTCCGACCAGATCTCCCTCACCCCGTCCCTCTCCCGCGGGGAGAGGGGGTCAGGCGTCCAACCGCTTTTTCATCGCGCTGCCCAGCTCCGCCGGGCTCCGGACGACCGTGATGCCCGCTTCGGTGAGAGCCTTCATCTTGTCCGCGGCCGTTCCCCTCCCGCCGGAGATGATCGCCCCCGCATGCCCCATCCGCCGCCCCGGCGGCGCCGTCTGGCCCGCGATGAACGCGACGACCGGCTTGTCGCGCAGGTTCCCCGCGATCCAGCACGCGGCTTCTTCCTCCGCCATCCCGCCGATCTCGCCGATCAGGATCACGCCTTCGGTCCCGGGATCGTCGCGAAACGCCTGGAGAACGTCGATGAAGCTCGTCCCGTTGACGGGGTCTCCGCCGATCCCGACGCACGTCGACTGGCCGAGACCGAGCTGCGTGAGCTGATAGACCGCCTCGTAGGTCAGCGTTCCGGAACGCGAAATGACCCCGACGGCACCCGGCTTGTGGATGCGCCCCGGCATGATCCCGATCTTGCATTCGCCCGGAGTGATGATCCCGGGGCAGTTCGGGCCGATCAGCCGGACGGCCCTCCCGCCCGCCCGCGTCGCGGGCCGCGAGGTCCAGCAGGTAGGCCTTGACCCGGATCATGTCGTTGACGGGAATCCCTTCGGTGATGCAGACGACGAGCTCCACGCCGGCGTCGGCCGCCTCGAGAATCGCGTCCGCGGCGAATGGCGGCGGGACGAAGATCATCGAAGCGTTCGCGCCCGTCTCGCGGACGGCGTCGGAAACCGTGTTGAAAACCGGAATGCTCTCGTGGATCGTTCCGCCCTTCCCGGGCGTCACTCCGGCGACGACCTGCGTGCCGTATTCGCGGCAGGCGAGGGCATGGAAGCTCCCTTCCCTCCCCGTCAGCCCCTGGACGAGCAAGCGCGTCTCTTTTCCGGCCCAGATCGCCATTACGCCGCCGCTCTCACGGCCTGACAGACCTTTTTCGCCGCGTCGCCCAGGTCTTCCGCCGGCGTGATCTTGAGGCCCGATTCCCGAAGGATCTTCTTTCCCTCGTCCACGTTCGTGCCTTCGAGCCGCACGACGACGGGGATCTCCAGGCCCATCTCCGTGACGGCCGCGACGACGCCCTTCGCGATGATGTCGCAACGCATGATGCCGCCGAAGATGTTGATGAGCACGGCCTTCACGTTCTTGTCCGACAGAATGATGCGGAACGCGTTCTTGACCTGCTCCTCCGACGCGCCGCCTCCCACGTCGAGGAAGTTCGCCGGCTCGCCGCCGTGCAGCTTGATGATGTCCATCGTCGCCATCGCGAGGCCGGCTCCGTTGACCATGCAGCCGACGTTGCCGTCGAGTTTGATGTAGTTGAGGCCGAACTTCGACGCCTCCACTTCAAGGGGATCTTCCTCCGTGATGTCGCGCATCTCCTTGATTTCGGGATGGCGGAACAGCGCGTTGTCGTCGAAGTTCATCTTCGCGTCGAGCGCGAGGATCTCTCCCGACTTCGTCACGACGAGCGGGTTGATCTCCGCGAGCGACGCGTCGGTTTCCGATGAACGCTCGAAAGAGCGCGGGCAGGAAATCGAGCGCCTTCCGGTAGGCCGTGCCTTCGAGCCCGAGCGCGAACGCGAGACGCCGCGCCTGGAACGGAAGCATCCCGAGAGCCGGCACGAGCGTCTCGCGGAGGATCGCGGACGGGTCTTTCGCGGCGACCTCTTCGATCTCCATCCCTCCCGACCGCGAGATCATCGCGACGGGCTTGGCGGCGCCGCGGTCGAGCAGTGACTCCGAGGTAGAGCTCGCGGGCGATGTCGAGCGCCTCTTCGACGAGGACTTTGCGGACGACGCGCCCTTCCGGGCCGGTCTGATGGGTGACGAGCGTCATCCCGAGGATCGACTTCGCCGTTTCGTACGCCTCGTCGGGGTTCTTCGCGAGCTTGACGCCGCCGCCTTTTCCCCGTCCGCCGGCGTGGATCTGGGCCTTCACGACGCACCGCCCGCCGAACTGTTTCGCGATCTCGCGCGCTTCGGAAGGATTGTCCGTGACCTCGCCGCGCGGAATCGCGACGCCGAACTTCTGCAGGAGCAGCTTCGCCTGGTACTCGTGGACTTTCATCGTGCTTCGTTCACCAAACGCGCCATTCTAGCAGGCCCCCAAGCGCCCGAGCGAAGGCCCAAGAGTGGCGGGGCCAATGCGCCGGCGCTCGAAGGGCGGGTGGCGCGGGGCAAGACCCCCTTTTGCCGCTCGCGGCGCGGAGTCGTAGCAAAGTCCTCAAGCCGCAGCGAGCGGAAAAGCGGGGCGAGTCCCGCGACAGGACCCGCTCGTCGAGCCGGCGCTGGGGCTAGCCACGACTTGGGTCGAGCGAAAGTCACTTCCCGAAAATGTTCTTGAGCGCCTGCATCGTCGTCGCCCGGTAGATCGCCGCGATCGACGTCGTCAGCGGAATCGACTTCGGGCAGGCGCGCACGCAGTTCTGCGCGTTGCCGCAGTCGTTGATGCCCCCCTCGCCCATGACCGCCTCGAGCCGCTGCGCGGCGTTCATCTTCCCCGTCGGGTGCGAATTGAACAGAGCGACCTGCGAGATCGCGGCGGCGCCGATGAAATCAGACCGGTCGTTGACCTGCGGGCAGACGTCGAGGCAGTTGCCGCACGTGATGCACTGCGACAGGTGGTACGCGACCTCCCGCTCCGCTTCCGCCATGCGGGGGCCGGGCCCGAGGTCGTACGTCCCGTCGATCGGAATCCATCCCTGGATGCGCTTGAGCGCGTCGAACATCCGGGTCCGGTCGACCGCGAGGTCGCGCACGACCGGAAATTTCTCGAGCGGCTCGATGACGATCGGCTGCTCCAGCGAATCGACGAGCGCCGTGCAGCCCATCCGCGAAACGCCGTTGATCCGCATCGCGCACGAGCCGCACACCTCTTCGAGGCAGGCCGAGTCGTAGCAGACCGGCGAAGACTTCTTCCCGCTCCGGTCGACGGGGTTCCTCGCGTAAGCCATGAGGCACGCGAGAACGTTCATCTTCGGAAGATACGGGATCTCGAACTCCTCCCAGTACGACGGGGAGTTCGGCGCGTCCTGGCGCTTTACACGCATGCGGATCGTCTTTGCTTCCACGTCAGTACTTCCTGGCCCGGGGCGTGATTTCGGCGGAGTCGACCGGGCGGTAGGAGATCTTCGGGCCGTCCGGGGAATATTCGGCGATCGTCGTTTTCAGGAAATTCGCGTCGTCGCGCCCAAAAACGTTGTCCCCCTCGAGTGGAGCGCCGAGATCCTTGACTTTGAAGTGGGCGCCGCGAGATTCGTCGCGCAGCAGGGCCCCCTTCGTGATCACGCGCGCGAGGTGCAGCATGTTCGTGAGCTGGTTCAGGAACGCGATCTCGCGGTTCGCGAACGTCGACGAATCGGTGAGCTCGCAGTTCTTCCATCGGTCGGAGAGCTCCTCGATCTTGTCGAGCGTCTGCTGGAGCTTCCGGTTTTCCCGCACCACGGTCACATTGTCGGTCATCGACTCGCCGAGCTCGTCGGAGAGGACGTGCGGGTTCTCTTTCCCCTTCATCCGAGCGAGTCCCGCGAACGTCTCCTGCCATTTCTTGCGGGCCGCCTCCAGCGACGACGCCGCGTCGGGGAGCTTCGAGGAGACCTCCCGCGCGTGGCGAACCATCGCGGGGCCGCGCGATGCCGCCGTAGATGCACGACAGCAGCGAGTTGGCGCCGAGGCGATTTGCGCCGTGGTACTGGTAGTCGACCTCGCCGACGGCGTAGAGGCCGGGGATGTTCGTCGCCTGGTTGCGCGGCGAGCCCTTCGACGAGCCGCCGCTTCCGTCCTTCTCGAATCGACCCAGAGCCCGCCCATCGAGTAGTGCACCGCCGGGAAGACCTTCATCGGGTTGTGGCGCGGGTCCACGCCGACGAACTTTTCGTAGATCTCCAGGATCCCGGCGAGCTTCTTTTGCGAGGATCTGCCTTCGGCCAGGTGCGTGAGGTCGAGGTAGACCTCGTTCTCGTTCTTCCCGTTCGAGTTCACGCCGCGCCTCTCGTGGAGCAGATCTTGAAGATCGCCCGCGTCGCGATGTCGCGCGGGACGAGGTTGCCGTAGCCGGGGACATTTCTCTTCGAGGAAGTAGTCGCGCTCCTTCTCCGGGATCGCCGTCGGCTCGCGCCTGTCGGCCGTCCGTCGCGGGACCCACACGCGCCCGCCTTCGCCGCGCGCGCTCTCGACGATGAGGCGCAGCTTGTCGGCGCCGGGGATGGCCGTCGGGTGGACCTGGATGAACTCGCCGTTCGCGTAGCAGCGCGCCCTGCTGGTAGACGGCGCCGGCGGCGGTGCCGGTGCTGATCACGCTGAGTTCGTCGAGCGGCCGAAGACGATCCCGCAGCCGCCGGTCGCGAGCACACGGCGTCGCCGGAAACGATTCGATCTGCATCGACTTCAGTCCTGCGCGACGATGCCGCGGCAGTTGCCCGTCGTCGTCGAGCACGAGGCCGAGGAAGTCCCAGAACTCGAACTTGCGGACCATCTTCTCGCCGGGGATCGACGCCGTGCTCGTCCTCGACGTCTCGTCTCCCAGCGGCGGACCTGCTCGTCGAGCGCGTAGAGGAGCTGCTGGCCCGTCGTCGCGCCCGCGAACGCCGTGCGGTGGAAGAGCGTGCCGCCGAAGCGCCGGAAATCGAGCAGGCCCTCGGGCGTGCGGTTGAACGGCACGCCCATGCGGTCGAGCATGAAGACGATGCCGGGCGCGGCGTCGGCCATGCCCTTGACCGGCGGCTGGTTCGCCAGGAAGTCGCCGCCGTAGACCGTCTCCTCGAGGTGGACCTGCGGGCGAGTCGCCTTCGCCCTTCGTGTTCACCGCGCCGTTGATGCCGCCCTGCGCGCACACCGAGTGCGAGCGCTTCACCGGCACGAGCGAGAACAGATCGACCGGGACCCCCGCCTCGCAGACTTGATCACCGTCATCAGCCCGGCGAGCCCGCCGCCGACGATGACGACCCGGTCAGCCACGCAACCTCACCCCGGCCTCACGGCCTCTACACGAACGCAAAGATCGCCCTCACTCCGATGTAGCTCAGCACGAGAAACACGGCGACCGAAACGTACTCCAGCCATTTCTGCGAGCGCGGGGATACCGTGATGCCCCAGACGATGCAGAAGGACCAGATGCCGTTCGCGAGATGGAACGTGGCCGAGAGGATGCCGAGGATCGTGAACGCGAGAAGCCACCGGTTCGCGACGACGCCCGCAACCTGCGCGAAGAGGTCCAGCTCCTCGTGGTTCACGACGTGGACGAAGCGGGTCGTCCACAGGTGGAACAGGATGTACGCGAAGAGGATGACGCCCGAAACGCGCTGCAGGTTGTACATCCAGTTGCGGACGTACGATTTCTGGTTCGGCGCGGCCGTCGCCGTGATGAAAAGGCCGTAGATGCCGTGGAAGAAGATCGGAACGCCGATGACCGCGATCTCGAGCGCGAGCGAAAACGGCATCACCTGGAGCTTCCGGGCGACCTCGTTGTAGTGCTCCGCGCCCTTGAGGGCCGCGTAGTTCTCGTACAGGTGAAACGCGACGAAGCCGCCGATGGGAATGATCCCGGCCAGCGAATGCAGCCGGTGAAGCCAGAAGTTGCGTTCGTCGCGGGGGGCTAGCACGGGAAGGCCCGTCCGGTCATCGCGAGGCCTCGAAGAGGCCGTGGCGATCTGCCCCGGATCTCCGGATTAGATTGCTTCGCTCCGCTCGCAATGACAGGCGTGCGGCGGCTCGCCATGACAACCGACAACCCAATGTCATTCCCGCGCAAGCGGGAATCGCCCTCGTCGGGCCGAGCGATCCCCGCTTTCGCGGGGATGTGGCGCTCCGCGCTCACACCTTCAGAATCGCGCACAGCTCTTTCACCGCGTCCGCCGACTTCTTCAAGCCCGCCTTTTCCTCCGCGGTCAGCTCGATCTGGATCACTTCCTCCGCGCCGCGCCGGCCGAGCTTCACCGGCACGCCGATGAAGAGGTCGCGGTAGCCGTACTCTCCGTTGAGGCTCACGGCGCACGGAAGGATCTTCTTCTTGTCGCGAAGGATCGCGTCGACCATCTCGACGACGGCCGACGAAGGCGCGTAGTAAGCCGAGCCCGTTTTCAGGTAGTTGACGATCTCGGCGCCGCCGTTTCGCGTGCGGTCGACGATCTGCGCGACCTTCTCGGCCGGCAGGAGCTCCGTGATCGGAATGCCCGCGACCGTCGAGTAGCGCGGCAGCGGCACCATCGTGTCGCCGTGCCCGCCGAGGACGAACGCGTGCGTGTTTTCGACCGAGACGTTCAGCGCCTCCGCGATGAACCAGCGCATGCGGGCGGAATCGAGGATCCCCGCCATGCCGATCACCCTCTCGCGCGGGAGCTTCGTGATGCGCTTTAGACGACCTCGCACATCGCGTCGAGCGGGTTCGAGACAACGATGAAGATCGCCTCGCGCGAATGCCGGAACGCCTCCCGGCAGACCGCTCCCACGATCTCCCGTGTTCTTGTGGAGCAGGTCGTCGCGCGACATGCCGGGCTTGCGCGCGAGGCCGGCCGTGATGACGACGATGTCGGACCCGGCGCTCGCCTCGTATGTATTCGACCCGGCGATCATCGCGCCGAACTTCTCGACCGGCGCCGACTCCATCATGTCGAGCGCTTTGCCCTGCGGCAGGCCCTCGACGACGTCGATGAGGCAGACGTCGGCGATCTCCCGCTCGACGAGGCGCTGGGCCGCCGTGGCCCCCACGTTCCCCCCGCCGATGACGGTGACCTTGTGCTGCATGCGAATCGAGATCTTATCGCAAGAGAAATTTTTCACAAGCGGTGCGTTTGCATCATTTGGAAGGATTGGAGGGGGAGGGCGAGCGAAGCGAGGGAGGGGGGGAACCCGGCGATCGGGAGGGGAAAACCGAAGCGGCGCCTCGTTAGAGGCGCCGCCAACTTCGTCCGCGGAAGAATTAACCGGTGCCTAACCTCTTACCGGTCTCCCAAATCGCGAAATTTCGCAATCGCGCAATCGCAAATTCTGTTCTCTCCTACTGCTCCTTCCAGGACTTGACCCTGACGGACGGGGGCTGGGGTTTGCCGAGGTTGACGATCGCCGTGTTGTCGAGCGCCGAGATGACGATGAGGTTGCCGTCAGGGCCCTGGTACACGATCGGCTCCGAGGCCACCTGCGCGCCGCCCGGTTGCTCGGCCGACGTTCCGACGCCTGTCGTCGAGCTGAACGCGTAGGTGAACGCGCTGCCTCCCACTTTGCAGGACGTATTGTCCGACGACGTCGCCGCCTTGAAGAAGGTGGTGAAAAAGACGTTCTGGTTGAAGACCAGGGGGTTCGAGTTGACGATCTCCGCGCCCTGACCGCTGAGCGTCTGGAGTTGCAGGTAGAAGCCTTTCCCGGTGCCGTTCAGACAGGTATTGGCGGCCCCGCAGCTGTTCGAGGCCAGGGATGCCGCCGTCAGGTTCGATTTGAAAACGGGATAGGCGAACGTCGGGTCGTCCGCGACGACGAAGAACCAGTTCGGGTTCGAGTCCGTCGTCGCCGGCATGTTGTCTCGGTCCCCCGTCCCGAACGCGACTCCGAGCCGCGCCTGCCCTGCCGCCGTGGTTCCGAGGAAGAACACGGCTGGCCGATCGAAGATCGGCTGACGCGCCTCGCCGGATGGAGCCGATCGCCGAGTACTCGTCGAAGAGGAGCTTCGGCGCCCAGACGGGGTTGTTCCCGCTGTCGAGCGCCGCGATCTTGCCGCTCGTGAACGGGGCGATCGTCGTCAGATCGATCTTCCACACCCGTCCCTGCGTGTCGCCTTCGTAGATGTAATCGATGTAGCCATCCTGGTTCAGGTCGATGACCGACGGGTCTCCGGGCAGACCGGCCTCGAGATTTCCGGTCGTATTCGTGCCCGAGCCTCCGCTCGTCCAGATCCCGAGGTCCCGTTTGTACATGACCTTGCCGGTCTCGATGTCCACCATGTAAAGGAAGTTCCCCGTATCGCCCGCGACGTTCGTCTGAGAGAGGTTCTGGTTCGCACTGATGTTGCGATAGCCGCCTCCGAAGATCGCGACGAAGAGATCGCGGTTCTGGTTGGCCGCGGTGTCCTTGACCTTGATTCTTCCGACGGTCGGCCGGGACCAGGTGTAGCCGAGATCCTGGGTCGTCGATTCCGCGTTGCCGCTCGACTTCTCGGCCTCGTTCGTGGCAGCCGGGGCTCCTGTCGGACCCGTCTGCGCGTTCGCGGTCGGCACCGCGTTGTCGACGAACTCCCACAGGACACGCGGGTACGGCGCGTTGCAGCCGGCGGGAGGCGTCGAGGTCCCGGGTACGAAGGTGGACGCCGAGGCGTTGACAAGGCACTCCGGCGAGCCCTTGACGCCGTTGTGCGCGGCGTCCATGTGCGCGGGGAGATCCGGGTCGGTGACGTCGAGAGCGAAGACGCTACCACCGCCCAGAGCCGTGTTTCCGCCGCTCGATGTCGGAGGAATTCCGCCTTCCCGTTCACCGCTGATGACGACCGTGCGCCACGCCGGAGAAGTTCCCGTGATGTTCGAACAGGGAGGCGTCGCGCATCCGTCGCTCGATCGGATTCCCTGGGGAGTCGAACCGACGCGCGTGACGTCGATGTACACGTCGTCGGCCAGCGGCGGCCCATCGACCGTCCAGTCCTGATCGATCGTGTGAGCAAGCTGATAAAACTTCTGGACGGCGACGCTCGGGGCGTAGCCGAAGATCTCGCGGCCCGAGCCGAGGTCGTAGTGATTCAGAAGCGGCGTCGTGGTCACGCCGCTGACCGTATAGCTCGACGTGTCGCCGTTGTAGACGCCGGCGTCGATCGCGTGCAGGAAACCGTCGTTGCCGCCGGCGTAAATGATCTTCCGCCGGTGGCGGTAGTTCGTGAAAAACGTTTGATACGACGCGCCTCGGTCGCTGTAGACGCCAAAGTTCGCTGCCTTCGGGTCCTGGGCCTGGTAATACCGAACGTTGTTCGGGAACGATACGACGGCCGGGTTTCCGTGAAACACGTCACCGAGGATTTCGCCATAGTAGCAGGGGGAGTCGGAGTCTCCCTGGGAATCGACGTGGCCCGCGAGAGACGCGCACGTCGTGTGCGTCGAGTCGAAGAGGCTGCTGATCTTCAGCGACTGGACAACAGGATCGCGGTTGCCCCGAATGAAGCTGAAGGAGTTCTGCAGCGCCTGGTCGCGCTTCGCGGTCGTGCTCCCTTCCGCCGTCGTTCCGGGAATGTTCGCGTAGTTCGACGAGTCGCGAACGTCCGCCCACCAGTTCGGAAGCGTCGAAGGTGGTGCCGGCGGAGAACTGGCCGTGTTGCCGACGGGAACCTGCGCGAGGCAAGGTACGTCGTGCTCGTGCACCCGGTGTCGCCCGGCTTGAGGGTCAGGAAGAGATTTCGCCCGACGACCCCCGTCGCCTTGTCATGGGTGCTGTCGCTCCAAGACGTTACCCAGGCCGCAAGCACCTGGTCGGGATCGACGCGCTGGTTGGTCAGAGGACCGTCGAGCTGAACCGACGATGTTTGCGATCGTCGGGTCGGTGTCGCCCGCGTCCCAGACCAGGTCGCCCGGTCGGCGCCGTCGGCGAAGTCTTCCGAACGAGTAGTTTGTCGTGAGCGGATTTCCGCTGCTGTTCGGTCGGAATCTGGCCCGTGCTCGGGTCCAGGATGAACTCCCGCAGGTGGCCCGCCCAGATCGACCGGTTGTTGCGGGGGTTAAAGGAGGAGACATAGGCGACGCCTTCCGAGGTCGTCGAAACGGAGGGGACGGCGACCGTCGAAAAGTCGCGAGAGGCGGAGCTCAGGCTGTTGAAGATCTTGTTGATCGCGTCAGCGATCCCGGCGGCATCCTGCGGCAGGTAGACCGGGTTGCTGGTTCCCGCCGGGACCGAATTCTTCGCGATGCAGGCGAGGCTGTTTCCCGAGACGCTGTCGAGGCCAATGCCGATCACAAAAACCGGAACACCGATCTTTCCGAGGTTCGTGGCTGCTGTGCAGGGCTGGGAGCTCCCTCTGGCACGTCTCGAGGCCGTCCGTGAGGAGCAAAATGTAGTTCTTACGGCACGCGTGAAGGGGTCTGTGGCCGCCGTGAATTGGGAGTCGGTTGTGAAATACGTGTACGCGTCGGCGAGCGCGCCCGCGACCGGCGTGCTGTTGTACGCCCACTCGATGTTCGTGACTTCTTCGAGCGGCGTAGACAGCGCCGAAAGGTCGCCGTTGATCGTGTACGAATAGTTCGATTTTTTGAATGTGACGACCGACGACGTGCGGCGCAGGAACGCACCGATGCCCCCGCGCGTCTTGTTCGGGGAGCTGTCGAGGTCGAGATACGTCTCCTGCAGGTCGTCGTTGTTGCTGTCGGTCTTGATCGGGATGAGCGGCTTCGTCGCGCTCTCGCTCGCGCCGCTCGTCGGGATCAGCTCGGTCTGAAAATGGCTGCACGGGTCGGCGCTCGACACGTCGGAGAGGTTGTAGTTCGAGTTGATCGGATCGTATCCTCCGAAGAAACTCCCGTCCCAGCTCGGATCCGCCGAATCCGTGGCAACGTTGTACTCGATGTCGTAGGTCTTCAGCGGATCCGACGTCGCGGACGAGGCGTAAGTGGTACAAGTCGAACCCGACCCGGAGATCTGGGTACATGGATAGTGCCTGACGACTTCGTGGACCTGGATCTGAGAATCTCCGTAGTCCCCGATCCCCGGGCCTCCGGTCTTCTTAACGAACGTCAGATCCATCCGGCACTTATCGTAGACGGTCTGGAGCGTGCCGTTGCCGCTTCGGTTCTTCAGCGATGTCTGGTATTTGCACCACGTGCTCGAGGCGGAGCCGAGGAACGAGCAGGTATTGGTCGCGCTCGAACCCGTGCAGTTGGTCCCCGTGGTGTTGCCGAGGTAGTTGACCGTTCCGGTCCCCGTGTAACCGAAGTTCGAGTAGAACCTGCGGAAACCGGTCTGCCCGGCCGGACAGTTTGGAGCGCCGTTCGCCCAGGTGACGCCGCCGATGTCGGTGCAAGTCGCGTCGCCGAACGGCGTGAGCCCACCGAACTGCAGCGGCGCCCCAGACTCGAGTCCCTTCGTGTCTGTCGTCGATCCGGACCAGGGATTTGCGCTCGCGTCGGTCTTCGTGCCGGCCGTGTAGAGCCACTGTTTCCGGGCACCGGCGCCATTCCCGCTTCGGTTCGTGCCCCCGGTGTCCTTGATGAAGCGGCTGGTCGCCGTTCCCGACTGGTACGTCGTGAAGCCGAAGTTGATCGGGGTCGTCGCTTCGATGTGCGGAAGAACGGTCTTCAGCACCTGCTTCGCGGTCTGCAACTTCGAGCGCGGGTCGTCCATCCAGGCGGCGTAGTTGTAGCTGTCGGTGAAGTCGTCGTTCATCGAGCCCGAGCTGTCGAGGATGATGAGCACGTTGGGCGCCGCCTGCCGCTTCGCGAAGAGCAGGTCGCGGTCGTCGGCGCGCCCCGGCGCCGGAAGGCCGAGCCCCGCGAGGACTGCGACCGCCAGCGCGAGGGTCCTTCCCGGAGCGAAATTCCTGGTCATGGCGTCACCTCGTTCAATTCAAATCTTCGATCGAGAGGGGCACCGGTCCGGCGACGAAATCGACGCCGACTTGTCGGGCCGAATTCAGTCTCGTGTCGGTTGCAAAGGAGTCGGTGTGGCGGGTCACGTTGTAGAGCGGCAGGCTTCCGATGTCGAGCTGCGTTCCCGGCGCGATCTGGTAATCGACGACCCGAAGCGGCGCGATGCGCACCGTGATGCTGTTCTTCGCTGAACTCGTCGACCGCTCCGCCACGTCGAAACAGAAAGAGTTCGAATACGTCGTGCCCCCGACAGTGCAGCCCGGGCCCGAGTAGACCGCGTGCTTCGTCTGCGCGAACGCGTACTGGATTCCGGAATCGGCGCTGTAGAACGTCTTCGTCGCGACGGTTTCGGCCCCCGCGATCTGGAACTCCGTCGTCGTCGAAAACACGAGCGCGAGGCCGAAAATCGTCAGGATGAACATGACGAGGATCGCCATGATGAGCGCGACGCCACGCTCTCCTTTGGGGACCCGGCCTCGAAGTAAGCCTGCGCGCCGCGACTGTCTTCATCTCTATCCTCATTGAAACTGAAAATTCCGAAGATTGATTCGGACCGTCTGGACGCGCCGGTGATAATTGAAGCCGTTGTCGAGGGTGACCGCTCTCCCAGTGCTGTCCATGATCTTCCAGCCGGTAGCGCCGATCCCCTTGTATTTCGGGTCGGGATCCTGGCCCTTCGCGACGATCGCGACCTCGATCTGCTTCAGGTTCGACAGGTCCGCCGACTGGTTGAACGTCGAGTAGGTTCCCGCCGAGCCGAGCTCGCCGGCGACGTTGCCGAGCCACTCGTCCTTCGCGATCGTCGTCGCATCTTCCGCCGGGTCGACGTCCGTCGTCGCCCCGGACACGATGCTGTTGAACGTCGCCTGCGTCAGGAGCGAGATCGACCCGTCGGGAATCGGAGACGGCGAACGTCCCGTGTTGTTGACGACGTTGTAGAAATCCAAGCCGTAGGCGGCCTGGAGGTCCTCGATGTCGTCGGCGATCGGCGTGACGGCCGCCGTGCTGAACGGCGCGGCACGTCGTGTCGCCTGTCGTCCAGTCGGCCACGGAAAAGACAGGGTGGCACGGGCCGGGCGAAGCGCCGGCGTTCGCGGCTCCGCACGCGGGAGCGGGGGCCGTCGGCCCGTCGTCGATGAAATAGACGCGATCGTCGAGAATTCCCCCGCGGGAAGGGCTCGTCAGCCCGGCCGGGAAACGCGCCGCCCGGATTGAGCGAGAGCATGTAGCTGTTGGACGTCGTATCGATCTTCAAGTCGCCGTCACGGCCGCCCGAGACCGACATCGTCGGCTGGGACCCGTGATCAGGCCGACGCCGACGTTGCCGAGGGGTCCTCATGATGAAGAGACGACCCAGGAGAGCGGCGGGTTGGAATAGACCGACATGTCGTTCGGGGCGTATGGGATAGCATGGCGCGCCGGCGACCGCGCCGGGATCCTTGTACTTCGAGCAAGGATTGATCACGAGCGTTGCCGGATTCCCCGGGGTCCAGTTGCCGCCGCTCAGATCGTACACCGAGGTCGTGATGACGCCGCGGATGTGGACGATGTCGGTCCCTTTGCGGACATGGTGCGTTCCGCCGATCATGACCGTATCGATGCGGCATTGACGTTGTTGGCGAAAAATGTCGCGCCGTTACCATAGGTCGTCGAGCCGAGAACGAGCGAAACTCCGAGCTGCCGGACTCGAGACGACCGAGAGGCTCGCGGGCGCGCCGCCGGCCGCCGTCATCCGCAACTCGCGGGCGACCTGAAACATGGAATAGCGCACGCTTTGCTGCTCGCTCGTGACGGCTGTTCTCGACCTTGCTGATTCGGCCGGCGCGGTCGGCGAGGACGCGAAAAGCAGGACGATGACCATCAGATCGTCGTCGAGATCAATAACTCTAGAGGCTGAATCCGGATTCCCCGGGTTTCCACCGAAAACGCGCCCGCGCCTCTCGCCTCATGGCGCCCGTCAACGCCGAGATTCGGATTTGTTTTCCGGAGAATGCCACGCCCGTGAGCGTCTTGCTGAACGTGGTACCGCCGAGGCTCGATCGCGAAGCCGGCCGCGATCACCGTGATGTACTTGACGTCTTTCGTGTTGTCCCAGGTGGCATCCAGATCGGTCGTCGCCTTCGCGGCAGCCGGATTGCCCGTCGAGACGATATCGCTGAGGCGGAAGTCCTGGACGATATAGACGAGCGTGTACGGAAAGGACGCGCTGTCCGTCCCGTCGCTCTGGGTGTTGGAGTTCTGATCGACGTAGAGCTTTCCGAATTGGCTCACGCCGTCGATCGTCACCGTCGAGCCGCCGGCGACCGCGAGGCGGGGATCGGTGAAGTTGAATTGAAGCAGCTCCTCGAGACGCTGCCGGGCGAGCGCGTTCAACGCGGAATAGTCCCACCCCACCGCGTTGCTCTTCATGCCGGCCACGAACATCGGCGCAACGGCAAGGACGCAGACTGCACCGAGCGCCAGCGCGACGAGCACCTCGACGAGCGTGAAGCCCCTCCGGTCATTTGGCCGCATCGTCAATTCCACTTCCACGGCGGCGGAACATAGGTGCTGCCGGAGAGCTTTGTCATCGAAATCCGCCCGTTAAGCTCGCTCGTGACGCTGACTTGAAGAGTGTTTCCGAGATTGTCATACACGTAAAACGCCTTGGAGCCGCTCCCGGTGACGGCCGAGCCAAAGGGCGTAAATTGAAAAACAACCGTCGCGCCGGTCGTGGCGGGGCTCACGGCGTTCTTTACATCCACGCTGAAATTCAGTCCGTTGCTCCCCGGCGGCATCGGGAACTTCGAGATCAGGGTGTCTCCGCCGTCGAAGGCGCCGTTCGCGTTGGCGTCGACGAACATTGTCGGGAGGAGATAGGTGCTCGGCTGGCCGCTGTCGGTGGAGACCACGACACCCACGTTGCTGCCGCGCCGGATAGCCTGGAGCCGCGCACCGAGCAGAGTCATCTGCACCTCCCGCGCGGCCGCGTCGATGCGGCTGCGGCGGATCAGCCGGACGAGATTCGGCAACCCGATCGCGCTGATCGCGCCGATAATCGCGAGAACGACGAGCATTTCAGCGAGCGAAAATCCGCGCGCACGGCGACAACGCAAGTTGGAAGACAGAGACATCGGTCAATGTTCTTAAGCAGTTCTCGTGCCCGGCCGAGAGAACCGCAAGTAATTTATATCCAGCGTTTACAGATCGGCCACTCGTTCTCAGCTGAAGTAAGCGCTCAAAACTTACACGGCGGAGGGTAGGGTCACTCGGAAGACCGTCGCCCCATCGCTCGAGTTCTCGGCTCGGATCGTTCCCCCATGATCGGTCACGATGCGACGGCAGAGCGCCAGGCCGATACCGGTGCCTCCAGGCCGAGACGAGACGAACGGCTCGAAAATCCGATCGAGGAGCTCGGCTTTGACGCCCGGTCCGTCGTCTTCGATCTCGATCTCGTTAGAGCCCGCGACACGGCTCGCCCGGCAGCGAATCCGCGGGGGCCCCGGATGTCGCGAGAACAGAGTTCTCGAAGAGGTTGAGGAAGACGCTCTCCAGCTCCTCCCGATCGGCATCCGGCACCACGATCTCCGACGCCGCATTCGATCCGGATCTCCGGGGCCCGATCCGCGAATCGAGTGCGAACTCGATCGGCCGCCCCTTCGATGATTGGGAGAACCTCGCCGGCTCCGCCCGCCCGCGCGGCGACCGCTGGAGCGACAGCATTTCCTCCATCATCCGGGACAGTCGCGTTCGGACTCCTTTCGGATCACGGCGAGATGGGGCCCCACCCGGGGCTCGGAAGCGAGATCCTGGGCCAGCGCCTCGACGGTGGATGTGATCCCGAAAAGCGGATTGCGCACCTCTGCGCGACGCCCGCCAGCAGCTCCGCGGTGGCGGCCCGGCGCTCGGACTCGCGCAACCGCGCCTGCACGGCCCGAACCTCGTCCTGCATTTCCGCGAACGACGACGCGAGCGCACCGATCTCGTCGTCCGTCGGAGCCATCGGCAGACCACCGGCCTCCGGGTCTTTTCCGAATTCCTTCGTCCGAGCGTCGAGGTCGCGAACGGGCCGCGTCAGGCCGACGCCGACAGCCCACGCGAGCAGGACGGACAGGAGAAGGATTTCGGCGGCGACCGGAGCAACCGACATCAGGAACTGTTTCAGCGTCCCCGGATCCGGCGCCGCGAGCGAAATGATTCGCCAGCCTGTGTAAAGCAGGACGGAGGTCGCGACCCGCGACTCTCCCAGCGGAGAGACGTTGTTCCTCCCGCAAGTCGGCCGAGCCGCTCCCGAATCTCGTCGGATTGCAGGAGGTGCCGGGATACGGGGTCGCCCCGCCCCGGCGCGGTCGCGATCCGGCGCCCGTACGCGTCGATCACGGCAACCGTGCCGAGCTCGGGAGACGGTGATTGAGACGCGAAATACGACGACCACATCGCGGAATCCCGCAGCGACAGACGGCGGGCGTCGGCGGCGACGCGAAGCAACTCCGCGCGGGACCGCTCTTCTGTTCGCGTCTCGGCCACGCGCTGCGCCCACGAGAGCGCGATGCCACCGAGAAGTCCGGTCACGACGAACGCGATCGCCACGCAGGCAACCACGAGCTTCTGCGTCAGCGGAAAAGCGGGGCGACCCGAGGGCCGCGCCCCCCGGCCAAGAACCGTCACGAGCAGGGGCGCGTCGATCGGCTGCAGCAGAAAGTAGGAGAGGATGCCGAACAGCACGCCGGTGAGGAATCCGAACGCGGCGACCTTCGCCGCCTCGATCGCCGGCGCCTGCGCGAAGAACCGCAGCTGGAGCGCTCCCGCGAAAAACAGAAGGACGCTCGCGACGATGTCCATCGTCGCCACGCGAAGCGGGTGCGCGAGGATCGCTTCGAGGAGGCTCGTTTCCTGAACGACGTCGAGGCTCGCCTGGTCGGCAAGGCGATAGATCGAAAGGGCGGGCAGAGCCACGACGACGGCGACACCCGCGGCGGGAAGTTCCTTCCAGAAGAAACGTCCGATCCATTCCTCCTGGAACGGCTCGAGGAGCCAGGAGTGGCGGGCGTTCCAGTAACCGAGGACGAGCCAGAGGGCCGCAGCGAGGAGGGCCTGGACGAGCGCGGTCTTCCAGGCCAGGCGTCCGGGCGTCCAGTCCGACGCCGGGTTCACGGCTCCTCGCCGGGATCGATCGACTCGTCCTCCGGCCCGTTCGGGCGAATCCGGGCGTAGAGCGTGTTGCGGGTAATGCCGAGGATGTCCGCAGCGGCGGTCTTGTTGCCACCCGTGAGGCGAAGAACCTCGTCGATATATTCGTTTTCCTTCTCTTCGAGCGTCCGAAGCCGCGAGCCCGAGTCGCGGGGAACGCCGAGGAATCGCGCGACGCCGGCGGCATCGACGATATCCGCGCGCGAAAGGATCGACAGCCGCTCGGTCAGGTTGCGCAGCTCGCGGACGTTTCCCGGCCACGCGTACGCGGCGAGAATTCGTTCCGCCGCGGGATCGAAGCGGCGCGCGCGGTGTCCCGCCCGCGCGTCGAATTCCGCGAGAAACCGCGCTGCGAGCGGCGGCACGTCTCCGGGCCGGTCGCGCAGCGCCGGCAGCTTGAGAGAGAGGACGTTGAGACGATAGTAGAAGTCGGCGCGGAACCGGGCCGCCGCGACTTCCGCGGCGAGATCCCGATTCGTCGCGGCGATCACCCTGCAGTCGACCGAACGCTCCGTCACGCCCCCGACGCGATGGAACGTTTTCTCCTCGATGGCCTTGAGAAGCCGGGGCTGAAGGGCGAGATCGATTTCCGCCACCTCGTCGAGGAACAGCGTTCCGCGGTGCGCGACCTCGAAGAGCCCCGCCTTGGCCTGGCCGGCTCCGGTGAAGGCGCCGCGCTCGTGGCCGAAGAGCTCCGACTCGAGCAGGTCCCGCGAGAGACCGGCGCAGTTGACGTTGACGAAGGGGAACCTCGCCCGCGAGCTCCAGAGGTGGATCTGCCGGGCGAGAGCCCCCTTGCCCGTCCCACTCTCGCCGCCGACGACCACGAGGGCTTCGGAGGCCGCCGCTTCCCGCGAGTCGGCGAGAAGACGCGCCATCACCGGCGATTCGCCCCAGAAGAGCTCCGCGGAGGAGCGCGTCTCGCGGCGCAGGGCCCGATTGTCGTTTTCCAGTCGCAGGCCCTCGGCGACGCGAAACAGGACGTGGTGGAGATGATCGATCGCGACCGGCTTCGTCACGAAATCCTCCGCGCCCGAGCGAATCGCCTCCACTGCCAGCTCGATCGACCCGAACGCGGTCATCAGGACGATCTTCGCGTCGGGCCGCTTCTCCTGAAGCGACTTCAGGCCCGAGAGTCCTTCGGCATCCGGCAACCGAAGATCCAGAAGAATCACGTCCGGGCGGGTTCGACCGAGGAATTCGATCGCCCCGGCGAGAGAGGGGGCGCTGTCCACGCGGACGCCCCGGCCCTCGAGAAGCCGGGAGAGCCCGAAGCGAATCGAGTCCTCGTCGTCGACGACGAGAACGCGCAGGCCGGCTAATTCGGATTCTGAAGAACGATCGATCAGGGCTTGATTATAAGACGTCAGTCGTGAGTCGTAAGGAGTAAGTGGAAGGCTGCTCCTCACAACTTACCCCTCACGACTTACAACTCACGGCTAGAATCCCCTCATGCCCCACCCCTCCTACAAGGACCATCCGCTGTGGAAAGAAGCGATCGGCCTCGTGACGGCGGCCTACGCGCTCGCCGAGAAGGCGCGGGGCGACGCGCCCGTCGTTTCGCTCCACCTTCGCAAGGCGGCCGTCGCGGTGCCGGCGAACATCGCCGAGTCCCTGGACGGGGACGGGAGCGACAAGCGCCACGAAAGCCACCTGCGCGCGCGGGGAGCTCTCGCGGAAATCGAGCGCCAGACGCAGAAGCTGCCGGAAGAGCTCTCCGCGGAAGGCGATTCGCTGGCGGAACGGGCGCGCGGATTGTTCTGGAAAATGGGCCGGGGAAAAAAACCGAGGAGTAAGGAGTGAAGCCGAATTTCGCAATTGACCTCCGTGCTCCAGATTGCTAGAGTGGGACTACCGAGCGAAGCGATTGACGACCCGGGTGAGGCACGAAAAGCGGAAAACTGCTCGTTCCCGCGATTGTCGCTCGTCATCGCGATTGGCGTCGCATTTTTCGCCGCGCGGCCGAAGCCGCAGATCGCGCTTTCGTCGAACCCGGCGGTCAATACGGCCGCGAACCACGTGCTCCCCGGAAAGACGTACGAGCAGCGGGCGAAAATCGATCCGGGCATGACGCAGGCACAGGTCGCCGCCGCGCTCGGCGAACCCTCCGAGTCGTCGGAGAGCCGCGGGGACGTCGTCTCCGCCCGGTGGAACTATCTGTACAAAGACGGAAATCTCGCCGTGCGTCTCCGCGCCGGGCGCGTCACCGAGATCGAGACGACGTTCTACTAGGGGCGGCCGGCGCGGGTCCTGTCACGGGACTTGACCCGCTTTTCCGCTCGCTGCGATTTGAGGACTCTGCTACGACTCCGCGCCGCGAGCGGCAAAAGGGGTCTCGTCCCGGGCCACCCGCGCGGCTCTCCCACTGGCCTAGAGGTTCGCGACGAGCGCCTCTCCGAACGCGCTCGTGCCGACTTCGCGCGCGCCCTCGGTCTGGCGGGCGAGGTCGTAGGTCATGATCTTCTGCGCAAGCGTCTTCGCCATGGCGCCCTCGACGGAGAGGGCCGCCTCGTGCCACCCGAGGTGGTGCAGCATCATGACGCCGGAAAGAATCAGCGAGGAGGGGTTGATCTTGTCGAGATTCGCATACTTCGGAGCAGTCCCGTGCGTCGCTTCGAACACGGCGAATTCGTCCGATTCGTTGGACCCGGGCGCCATCCCGAGGCCGCCGACCTGCGCGGCGAGCGCGTCGGACAGGTAGTCGCCGTTGAGATTCGTCGTCGCGAGCACGGAATACTCGGCGGGCCGCAGGAGAGACTGCTGGAACATCGAGTCGGCGATCCGGTCCTTGATGACGAGCCGCCCTTCGGCCGCGGCGCCTTTCGAAATCTCCTCTTCCGTGATCGTCCGGCCGCCGAATTCCTCGCGCGCGACTTCGTAGCCCCAGTCGCGGAACGCCCCTTCCGTGAACTTCATGATGTTTCCCTTGTGGACGAGCGTGAGCGACGGCCGCTTCTGGTCGATCGCGAACTGAATCGCCTTCCGGACGAGCCGCTTGCTGCCGAACTCCGACACGGGCTTGATTCCGATCGCCGAGCCGGCGCGAACGCTCTTGCCGAGCTCCGCGACGAGCGCCGCCACGCGCGCCGCTTCCGGCGAACCGGCCGGCCATTCGATTCCGGCGTACACGTCCTCGGTGTTCTCGCGGAAGATCACGATGTCGACGTCCTGCGGCCGCTTGACGGGAGACGGGACGTTCTGAAAATAACGCACCGGCCGCACGCAGGCGTAGAGATCGAGGATCTGCCGGAGCGCGACGTTGAGCGAGCGGATACCGCCTCCGATCGGGGTCGTCAGCGGCCCTTTGATCGCGACGCGAAAATGTTTGATCGCCTCCACGGATTCGTCCGGAAGCCATTCGCCGAATTTTTCCTTCGCGACACCGCCCGCGTAGATCTCGAACCAGGCGATCCGGCGCTTTCCGCCGAACGATTTCGCGACCGCGGCGTCGAGCACCCGCTGTGTCGCCTTCCAGATGTCGGGGCCCACGCCGTCGCCCCGCAGAAACGGGATGACCGGGTCGGCGGGGACCTGAATCTTTCCTTTTTCGTACCCGATCCGGCTGCCGGCCGGGGCCTGCCCGAAACGACCAAAATCCATCTGTCTGCCTCCAATTCGCGTCGAAAAAAACATTATCATGGGCCCCGTGACCCGGCCTGAAACGAATGCATCAGGCGCGCGCAAGCGCGCGGTCGCCGCGAAGACGAAGGCGGCTCCGCTCGTCGGAATCGTCATGGGGAGCAAGTCCGACTGGGAGACGATGCGGGCGGCCGACGAGATTCTGACCGAGCTCGGCGTCGCCCACGAATGCCGGGTCGTCTCGGCGCACCGCACGCCGAAATGGATGGCCGAGTACGCCTCGACCGCCGAATCCCGGGGGCTCCGCGTGATCATCGCCGGAGCCGGAGGCGCCGCGCACCTCCCCGGGATGATCGCTTCTCAGACGGCGCTCCCGGTTCTCGGCGTCCCCGTGGAGAGCCGCGCTCTTCACGGGCTCGATTCGCTCCTGTCAATCGTCCAGATGCCGGGCGGCGTTCCGGTCGCGACGTTCGCGATCGGAAAGGCAGGGGCCACGAACGCCGCGCTCTTCGCCGTTTCCGTTCTGGCCGCGGACGCCCCGAAGCTCAAGAAGAAGCTCGCCGGCTTTCGGGAAGCCCAGACGCGAAGGGTCATGAAGGAGAAGCTCTGAAACCCATCCTCCCGGGCGCGACGCTCGGCGTGCTCGGCAGCGGACAACTGGGCCGGATGTTCGCGATCGCCTCGAGGCAGATGGGTTACCGGGTGCACACGTTTTCCCCCGAAGGAGACACGCCGACCGGCCAGGTTTCGGACCGCGAAGTGACCGCGTCGTACGAAGACCTCGACGCCGTGCGGGCGTTCGCGCGCGACGTCGACGTCGTCACCTTCGAGTTCGAAAACGTACCCGGCGCCGCGGCCCGGGCCGCGGAAGAGCTCGCGCCCGTGCGCCCCGCCCCGGCTGTTCTGCAGACCGTCCAAAATCGAATTCGCGAAAAGACGTTCCTTCGCCGCTCCGGTTTTCCGGTTCCCGACTTCGAACGCGTCGCGACCGCCGAGGAGCTGCGCGCCGCCGTCGCCCGCATCGGCGCGCCTGCCATGCTCAAGACCGCCGCTTCGGGCTACGACGGCAAGGGACAGGCGCGGATCGCGGCGCCCGGGGACGCGGCCGCCGCCTGGGACGCGATCGGGCGCGCCGAGGCGATCCTGGAGAAATTCGTCGACTTCGAAAAGGAAGTGTCCGTCGTCGCCGCGCGCGGATTCGACGGAAGCTTCAGCCATTTCGGAACGATCGAGAACTCGCACCGGGCGGGAATTCTCGACGTCTCGATGGCCCCGGCCGACGTTGCGCCGGAGATTTCCCGGCAGGCCGTCGAGATCGCGAAGGGCGTCCTGGAGGGGCTCTCCGTCGTCGGCGTGATGTGCGTCGAGCTCTTCGTCACGCGCGACGGAAAGCTCCTCGTCAACGAGCTCGCGCCGCGCCCGCACAACTCCGGGCATTTCACCGTGGACGCCTGCGCGACGAGCCAGTTCGAGCAGCAGCTTCGGGCCGTGTGCGGCCTTCCGCTCGGATCTTCGCGGCTCCTGAGCCCCGCCGCGATGGCGAATCTCCTCGGCGACCTGTGGACCGGGGGGGAGCCCGACTGGCCCGCCGTGTGCTCGCGCCCCGGAATCCAGCTTCATCTGTACGGAAAGACCGAAGCCCGGCCCGGGCGAAAGATGGGCCACCTGACGGCCCTCGCCCCGTCCCCCGGCGAGGCCCGCCGGGCCGTCCTGGAGGCGCGGGCGGCGCTGACCCCCGCCGCGGTCCGCACATGAGCGAGCGCCGCGAGCCCTCGATCCGCGTGGTCCTGATGCCGAAAGACACGAACGCCCACGGGACGATCTTCGGCGGCGTCATTCTTTCCTACATCGACCAGGCCGGCGCGGTCGAGGCGAAGCAGCACGGCGCGGACCAGATCGTTACGATCGCGATGCGCGAGGTCGTGTTTCACGAGCCCGTCTACGTCGGCGACCTCGTCTCTTTCTACACGCGGCTGATCCGGCTCGGGAACACGTCCATCACGGTCGCGGTCGAGGTCGTCGCGACGCGCGGCGAGGACGTGTCCCTGCACGTCAAAGTCACCGAAGCCGAAGTGACGTTCGTGAACCTGGGGCCGGACCGGAAGCCCAGACCGATAGAGCGTAAGGAGTAGATCGGCGTAAGGAGTAAGGAGTCGGGGGGCAACGCCTCACGCCTCACGACTTACAACTTTGCGGCCATCTCCGGCGAGAGGAGATAGATCAGCTTCCCCGGCGGAGAGGCGTGCGAGCCCGAGAACTTGATCCGCGCGAGCGAGGCTTTCCGCATCGGGATCGAGCCTCCTTCTCGTCCGGAAACGCACAACGACAGCAGCTCGCCCAGGTGAGGCTGGTGTCCGACGAGCAGAACGTCTCCCGGTTGCCGGCCCGAGATTTCGTCGAGCACCCGAAGAACGGGAGACTCCGACAGGAGCGATGACGTTTCCCGAATCTCCGCGTTCGGAAATTCTTTCGCAGCGAAGGACGCGGTTTCCGCGGCGCGCGCCATCGGGCTGTGCCAGATCGCCTCGATCTTTTCGAGGCGGCCGAGCAGCGCCGCGACGGCTTTCGCCGAATCTCTCCCCTTTCGCGTCAACACGCGGTCTTCGTCTTTGCCCGACGAAGAACGATCTTCGGCTTCGGCATGGCGGAACAGGAAGAGGTTCACGGCGCCCCGTTTCAGTTCGGCGGCGGCGGTGGATCTTCCTCATGAATGTTCGGGACGTACGGAATTCGGTTGTCGTCGGGCGGCGAAGTCGGAGCGTTTGCCGTCGGTGCAGCGAAATCCGGGCGGGGAACGTAAGCGGGAGCGGAGGGCGGCGGAGCCGCCTCGTTTTTCGCGGGCCGCGTTTCAGGCGTCGCGGTAGCCGTCGCAGTCCCGGCCGAAGGTCGGGGAGCGCCTTCCGTCTTAACCGGCGCGGCCGTCGAAGTCCATTTCGGCACGAATCGCAGCGACGCAGCGCGGCCCGGCATCGAAAGGGTCGCGGTGAACGTCGTGACGGCGCCCGCGTCCAGCGTCCCAGTCGCGACGTTCGCGACAGTGGAGGAGAGAGTCTTCCCCTTGTCGTCCTTACCCGTGACGAGAAGCGAGAGGCCCTCCGCAGCCCCGGAGCCGGAATTCCGGAGATTCCCCTTCACCATCACCGAACCGCCGGAGGCGGTCTGGTTCCAGTCCACGACCTCGACACGCGCCTCTCCGTCTCCGGTTTCCTTTGCCGGCCCTTCGCCGTCCTGGTTCACGTACGGATGGGAAACATCGTCGTCCCCGACTTTGAGCCGGGCCTTCGGCGCGTTCTTCTGAGCGCGGGCCGCGTCCACAGGGGAAACCACTTCCGCCGGCTCGTCGCTCTTTTTCTGGACGCTGCGGGTTCGCGCGGCCTGTGTCGCCGCGCGATCGATTTCGCCCGCGACCACCGAGACGACGGTCCCATCCTTGAGCGTCAAGACGGCCTGAGTGCCCCGAATCACGTAAGGCTTGGAGAGTTCGAGCGTCTTTCCCCCCCGGAGAACGACGATCTCCCCGCACCGAGCGGCCGGCGGAGCGAACACCAAAATCCACAGGACGGCGAAACAAACTATCGATCCAAAGGATGACTTCATCACTTCTCCTCCGCGATTCCCCGCGAGTCCATTCTACACCCCGAGGACTCCGGCGAGCCCTGAGCCAGCGCGCGATTGTGCGATACTCGGGCCATGTGGCGGCGCTGGAGGAGCTCGCTCTCTGCCGAGGATCGGCAGATCGTCGAGCAGGTCCGGGCACACCGATGGAAGACTCCCGCGGAGCGCGATGACACACTCCGGCGGCTTGTTGGAATCCGAGGCCTGTCGCCGGACGATGCCGCGGTTTTCCTGATCGACGGCGAGCCGACCGTTCGCTCTGCCGCACAGGCGATTCTTCGATCCCTCCCCCGAGAAGAGGCCGCCGAGGCGACACTCACGGCCCTGACCCGTCAGTCGGAGCAGGGAAGGAAAAAAATCTTCCAGAGCTACGTCGGCCTGTTCGGCGGCAGCCTGGAAATGGAACAGCTCGACGTTCTGTGTCGCGACCACCGGCCCTCCGTCGTGAGCTCGGCGCTCGAGTGGCTGGGGACCTCTCCGGACCCGAAATTCGCGCATCTCCTCGAGTTCCCTCTCGAATCGGGCTCGGCCGCGCTGCGCCGCCGCGCAATGATCGTCCTCGAACGCATCAACTCTTCCAATGTCGCGGCCATCGCCGCGAAAGTGGCCGCCGACGAGGACGAGGAGGTTCGCGCGGGCGCGATCCGAATTCTCGCGCGCTACCCGACCGAGGCATGCGTTCCGGTCTTGCTCAAGGCCCTGGGCGATTCCTCATCGAAGATTCAGGAGACGGCGGCGGCCGGTCTCAAGCCGCTGCTGGCGTCGGGCGATCTCGCCTGGCACTCCCTCGTCATGCCTCTGCTCTCGGACGTCAATCCCCGGGTTCGAAGCGTCGCCGCCCGGCTGCTGCGGCAGCAGGATCCCGACCGCGTCGTGCAGGCATTCATCGGCTCCTTCAAGAACGTGTTCGGGGCGGCCCGAGATCGCGGGGTCACCGCGTCCCGAGAGCTCGGACCGAGGTTCATGATGGCGCTCGCCAATCGCGCTCGCGACTCCGACACGGAAGCGGCGAATCTCGCGGCGTCCATAGCCGTCACCCTGCGTTCGCCCGAAATCGTCCCGTTGCTCATCTACCTGCTCGGCCAACCCGATTGGTGGCTTCGCCATCGCGCCGCCGAGGCGCTCGCGGAAATCCGAGACGAGCGGGCGCTGCCGGCCCTGATCCGGCTGCTCGACGATCCTGACTCCGATCTCTCGGCAGCCGCGGCCCTGGGGACCTGGGGCAGTCCCAAGGCCCTCAGTGGACTGCTCGAGGCGTACAAGAAGGGAACGATGGACCTCCGGCTGGAGATTCTCGAGGCCTTCTCGAAAATTTCGGACCCCCGGGTTCCCCCGCTTCTCCAGAACATCGTCAATCTCGATCCCGAGCCCGTTGTTCGAGAAAAGGCTGTTCGCCTCGGGCAGATTCTTCGTGGAGACGCGGCCGCCTCCGACATTGCACCCGTATGGGGTCAGAAATTCGAACCGGTCGACTTCTCCGGCCAGACCGACATCAGCCTCCAAGACCTGCTCCGCCACGCACGGGCAATGGAAGCGTCCGACCTGCACCTCGCGGTCAACGCGGTTCCCCATCTCCGCATTCATGGCTCGATGGTTCCCCTCCCCCTGCGGCCGCTCGATTCGGAAACCGTTCGCCGCTTGATCGATCCGATCCTTTCCGAGTCGGCGCGCTCCTCCGTCGCGTCGATTCGGCATGCCGATTTTTGCTACAAGGCGGGTTCGCTGGGGCGCTTCCGGACGAATGTTTTCCACCAGCGGAAAGGTCTCGACGCGGTCTTCCGCGTGATTCCCGCCGAAGTCCCCAGCCTCGAGGAAATCGGACTCCCGGAATCCGTCTGGGAGCTCGCCGACTACTCGCAGGGGCTGATCCTCGTCACGGGATCCGCGGGGTCCGGAAAGACGACCACGCTGGCGTCGATGGTGGAACGGATCAATCGCACTCAGGCTTGCCATATCGTCACGATCGAGGACCCGATCGAATACCTGCACCGGTCGAAGGAATGTCTCATCACGCAACGCGAGGTGCCCGCCCACAGCGAATCGTTCGCCAAAGCGCTTCGACAAGCCTTCCGGGAAGATCCTGACGTGATCATGGTCGGCGAGATGCGGGACCTGGAGACGATCTCCCTCGCGATTACCGCCTCCGAAACCGGCCACCTGGTTCTCGCGACCCTGCACACCACCACCGCAGCCCTGACCGTCGACCGCGTCATCGACGCCTTCCCCCCCGGCCAGCAGAACCAGATCCGTCAGATGCTGGCCGATTCCCTGAAGGGCATAATCGCCCAGACGCTGCTTCCTCGCCGCGACGGAAAGGGCCGCATCGCGGCGTTCGAAATCCTGAGGAATACGCCGAACGTCGCGGGCCTGATCCGAGAGGCAAAGGGACATCAGATCCCCTCCGCGATCCAGACGGGGTCCGCGGCCGGGATGCAGACGATGGACACCGCCATGCTGCGCCTCGTCGAGGAAGGCGTGGCCGATCCCAGAGCGGCCTACGACCGAGCAGATCGAAAAGACCTCTTCGAGCCTTTCCTCGACGCGGAAGGAGGTGCTGCATGAGCGAGAAACCCGGATCCCTCGCAAATCAGATCGACCGTTTTCTGAACGTGATCGTCAAGCGAGGAGGTTCCGACCTGCACCTGGCGGTCGGTTCGCCTCCGGTGATTCGCATCGACGGCGAGCTCGAACGGATCCGCTACCGGAACCTGTCCGAGGGCGACTTCTACAACATGATGTCCGCCGTCACACCGCCCGATCTCTGGTCGCAATACCAACGGACCGGTGACATCGACTTCGCCTATCAAATGGGGCGGGAAGCTCGCTTTCGCGCGAACCTCCTGAAGCAGGAGCACGGCTCCGGAGCCGTATTCCGGCTCATCCCCTCGAAGGTGCCGACCGTCGAAGAGCTCGACCTTCCCGTCGCCGTCGGCAATCTCGCGTACGCTTCGGGAGGGCTCGTCCTCGTCACGGGCCCGACGGGCTCGGGGAAGTCCACCACGCTCGCCTCGATCCTGGATCGCATCAACAAGAAGTTCGCCCGACACGTCGTCACGATCGAAGATCCGGTGGAATTCGTTTACGTCAATGAGCGAGCCATCTTCACTCAGAGGGAAATCGGCAGCGATGTCCCCGATTTCGCCACGGGTGTCAAGGCGGCCCTTCGTGAAGATCCCGACGCTCTGCTGATCGGCGAGATGCGCGACCTGGAGACGATTCGTATGGCTCTCTCGGCAGCGGAAACCGGCTTGCTGGTCTTCGCGACGCTCCACACGAATTCTGCCGCCAAGGCCATCGACCGGATCATCGACGCGTTCCCCACGGAGGAACAGGACCAGGTCCGCGTGGTCCTCTCGGAATCGTTGAAGGCGGTCATCGCCCAGCAGCTTCTCAAGAAGATCGGCGGAGGTCGAGTCGCGGCTTTCGAGGTCCTGATCGGATCGGCCGCTCTGTCCAACTCCATCCGCGAGGGAAAAACCTCGCTCATCAATACCCAGATCCAAACGGGCAAGAGCCGGGGAATGGTTTCCATGGATCAATCCCTTCAGGAGCTCGTCAAAGGCGGGACGGTCTCCCCCGAGCAGGCTCTCGAACGGTCGCTCGACAAGGACAGCTTCAAATCGTTTCTCGCCGCCATCAAGGCGCGATCGGCCGCGGTCGCGCCGACGGCTTAGGAAACCGCGACAGCGGGACTGGATCGCGCCGCAACCGCTGAATCCAACCGGCGACGAAGACCCGCGAAACATACCGGGTCGCCAGGAAACTCGAAAGCAGTCGTCGCGGAGTTTCGAGCGGCGTCCCGCGGCCCTTCAAGACGATTGTCTCGGGGTGAGCCCGCAGGATTCGAACCTGCTCTTCCTCCAGCCCGCCGACGAGGTAATGCACCCAGAGGTCGGGATTGGAATAGAGCCCTCCGGGAGGAACGCGGCCGGATCGGATGAAGAGATTCTGGTCGACGCCGTACAGAAAGAGAGGCGAAGGAGGCAGTGTGGCGAGCCGCGCGACCGCCTCGTCGTTCTCTTTCGAGCTCCAGAAGCTCATTTCTCCGGCCGACGTGTCGGTCGCGAGAAACGCGGCGTTGAGGAGGATCGAAAGGGCGACGGCGGCGGCACCGATGAGCCTCGAGATGTTGAATCGGGCTCGCGATCCTCGGTGCCCCCTCACCCTTCCCCTCCCGCGTTTACCTGTTGTCTTAAATGCTCCCCTCGAGGGAGAGGGTGGGACTCCGGAGCGGAGCGACGGAGGACCGGGTGAGGGGGTGACGGTGACAGCCCGCCGACTAGTTCACCCGCCGCGACTGCGAGGAGCGGAGCAGCCGCGACGAGGTGCACCATCTCGAAATGCGGAAACGCGAGCAATCCGAAGCCAGCGGCCAGTCCCGCGAGGAGAAACGCGCCGCTCGCGATCGCGCCGGGCCGCGAGCGCGATCCACGCGGCCAGCGGAAGGACGCCGGCCAGGACGATTTCCGCCTGAGCGGGTTGAATTCCCAGCGAGGTTCGGCCCCGGTAGTAGACGAACGGCACCTCGAGCGTCCAGCGCAGGAATTCGCGGCCGGCCCCGGCCGCCAGGAAGAAGAGAAAGAAGGCGGACGGAATCGCGGCGGCGCGAAGCACGAACGAGGGGAGGAGGCGGCGACGTCGGAAAGCGATCCACCCGAGAGCAACGACAAACGCGAAAAGAGCCGGCTGTTTGATCGAGAGCGCGGCTCCGAACAGCCAGCCGGCGAGACGGACGTCCCCGGCCTCTCCCCGGAGGAGCGCCGAAGAGATCGGCACGGCGAGAACGGCGAGGAAAATCTCCGGGTAGATCGCGTTTCCATCCCACGCGAAGTGCAGGAGCACGAAGAGAAGCGCCGCGCAGCCCTGGGCCGGGGCGCTCCAACCGCGGGCGACGCCGTGACGGCGAAGAGCGAAAAGGATTATTGCGACGGGGAGAAGGCCGAGAACCCGGAGGCTTCCGGCGGTGAACCCGATCGTCCGGGAAACGCCGGCGAGAAGCGCGATCGAAAGCGGCGAATGGACGACTTTGACGTCGCGATACAACATCCAGCCGCGGCCGCAGAGGTACGAGGGAACGAGGATCTCGGGCCAGGCCCGAAAGCGGACTCGAAGGCTCAGGCCGGCCGCGACCGCGAAAGCCGAGACCGAAAACGCCCACCCGGCGATCCGCTCGCGCCTCAGCGAGCCCGTCACACGATCAGTCCCCGGTACCACTCCCAGACCGGCCGAGCCCAGAAATACGCCGCGATCCCGGCGAGGCCGAGGAAAACGCCGAAAGGCAATCGCGTCTTCCAGTCGCCGCCGCGCAACATCAGGGCGAGCCCCACGACGCTCCCCGCGAGCGACGCGAACAGGACGGTGAAAAGGACGCCGGCAGGACCGGTGAACGCCCCGATCGCCCCGAGCATCTTGACGTCGCCCAGTCCCATGCCTTCGCGCCGCGTCAGCTTTTCGTACGTGAACGCGACCGCCCAGAGAACGCCCGCTCCCGCGGCGAGGCCGAGCGCGGCGGAGCGCCACGGCAGCCTGCCGGAAAAAAAGGAAAACGCGATGCCGGCGGCGGCCAGGGGAACGGTGATCGCGTCGGGGAGAATCTGGAAATCGAAATCGATGAAGATGAGCACGAGACAGGCGGAAAAGAAAACGGCGGCAGCCGCGAAGTCGGCGCCCGACGCCGCTTGCCTCGCCGCGAACGTCCAGAGAATTGCGTTCGCAAGCTCGATCGCCGGGATACCTCGCGGCGATCGGCGCGCGGCAGTCGCGGCACTTTCCGGAGAGAAGGACCCAGGACAGAACGGGAATGTTGTCCCTCGCCCGGATCGGAGCGCCGCAGGCGGGACATCGCGAGCCGGGAAAGACGATCGACCTCCCCCGCGGAATCCGATGAATGCACACGTTCAGAAAGCTCCCCACGAGCAGGCCGGAAATCGCCGCGAAGAGCACGACGGTCGGGCTCATCGAGAGGCCTTCACGTCCGCCCCGCCCGAACCGGGGGCTCGCCGGAAAGGAGACTCGCCGCGAGGACGAGGAGCGCGAGCCCGGACAACGCCGCCCCGATGTAGAACGGCCAGGGCCGGTACGCCCAGGCGACCGCGTGATCGCCCGCGGGGACGAGCACGCGCGGAAAACATTCCGTTCGCCTTTTCGATCTCCGTCGACCGCCCGTCGATCGACGCGCGCCACCACGGATCCCAGGACATGGGCAGATAGAGCCACGCGGGCCGCGACAGGGTGACCGCGTATTCCCTGCGCTCCGGAGTGCCCGTTCGCGCGGACGCCAGCGCGATCTCCTTTCCTCCGGAAGGGCGCGAGGCCTCCTCGCCCGGCAGGCGGCGGGACGAGCTGACCGTCAGGACGCGGCGAAAATCGACGCCGCCGGAGGAGACCTCTCCCAGAGTCGCGAGCGAATCGCCGCCCGCCCTGTCCCGAAAGAAAAACGTCGCTCCCGCCAGCGGTTCGGGAACCAAAACCCGCGCCATCTTCTCGCCGCGCGGAAAACGGACTTCGCCGCAGCCCGAGATCGCCGCCAGCGGCAGGAAATCCTTCAGGCCCGTCAACGCCCGCATGAAGACCTGCTGCGAGCGGTTCGGCAATGCGGACGCCGTTCGCGCTTTTGCGACGCCGAACGGAAGATTCGTGTACCCGGCCAGGGAGTCGATCTGTCGGCGAACTCGTCCCGACTCGTCGGGCAGGGCGCGGCTGGACCACCCGGAAAGGATCTCGTCCTCCGACGTGAGGACCTTTCCGCGCGGCGGGAGCGGCTTCGCGAGAAGGATCGAGAGATCCACCGTTCGGGCCAGCGGAACCGCCGACGCGGTGAGATGCGCGGCCGCAAACAGCGCCGCGATCGCCGCGAAGAAACCTCTCCGCGTCGCCGAACGGTCCCAGGCGGCGAGAGCGAGAAAGACGCCGAGACCGGCGATCGTCGCGCGTCCCGCGAAAGCGGGGCCCGCGAGGAGGATTCCGAGCCCCGCCGCCGCGAGCGCGAGAACGCCGGCGAAGACTCTCGTTCGGCCGGAAATCGCGAACCGAAGCCCTTCGAGGCCTTCCGCCGCCAGCAGCGCGAACGCGAACAGCGTCAACGCGAACAGCTTCGACGGGTAGCGGAACGGGCCTTCGAACGGCAGCATCGCGACCGCGAGGGCGCCGGCGCCGAGCGCCGCCCACATCCGCCGCTCCCGCCGTCGCTCCGGCAGCGCAAACGCCGCCAGCGAGAGCAGCGCGATCGGCAGCGAAACGTAAATCGTCTGCAGGTAACCGGCTCCCGCCGGCAGCCACGGCCAGTTCGAGAGCGAAGGGGCCGTGACGCTTCCCGCGATCTGGCGAACCGTCATCTGCCCGGTCCAGACCGACGATCGCCGATTCGCATGGAGAAGCGTGTCCAGAACCGGGAGCGCCTGGACGGCGGCCAGAACGGCGCCGGAAAACGCGGCCCACGCGAAAAGCCCCCAGCGGCGGCGGCGCACCCTGCCGGTCTCGAGTTGCTCGCGGTCCTCGCGCTTCGATTCGAAGAGAAAGATCGCGGCCGAAAGCACGAGCCCGAACAGGCCCATTTCCGGGCTTCCCGCGAGCACGGCGGCGGCGAGAGAAAACGCGAAAGCCGCCCGCTGCCGGCGGGTCGTCAGCCCCCGTTGCGCGGCCCAGGCCATCGCCGGTATCCACGCGAACCCCGCGAAGTGGTTCCAGTAGGCGGACATCGAGACGGCTCCGCCGGACAGGCCGTAGACGGCGGCTCCCAGGACGGCCGCCGGCCGGCTCAGGTCGCGGGCGCGAAGGAAACCGAAAAAGCAGAAATCCGCGACGAGAAAATGAAAGAGCAGGAAGGCTCCCGTGGCAACGGCCGCATTCCGGGCGAGGAACACGGCGGCGGGCGGATAGAAGATCTCGTTCTGGCCGTCCCCGATCCACGACTCTCCGTTGCCGGAAAGCGGGTTCCAGAGCGGAATCGAGCCCGCGCGCAATCGCGCCGCAGTGTAGACGTGCGACGGAAAAAAGAAATCGCTCTGATCCCGGAACGTCGGCACACGGTCGCGGGTGAGCCCGCCCCAGACGAAGAAAAGCGCGAAGAGAGCCGGCGCGAGCGAAGCCGCGGCCCCGAGCGACCATTTCCGGGAAGGTTGCACGACCGAATTCTAAGGGCGAACCATCCTATACTGCCCCGGAATGTTCGCCAGGACGGTCGTCCGGAGGTTTCTCTTCCACGCGGCCGTCTTCCTCCTCGCGTGGCCGCTCGCCTCGACGGTCGCCGCGACTCTCGACTTGAAATCGCAGCCGATGACGTCGCGGCTCCCGTGGATGGCCACCTTCGGCATGTTGTGCCGGGCCCAGCCGCTGCTCCTGAGCGAATGGGTTTTCGTCGGGATGCTCGCCGCGATCGGCTCCGCCGCCCTGTTCTCGATCCTGTCGTGGCGCCGCGAGCCGGACGGCGCCGCGCCGCTAGCGCTCGCGATCGAGCCGTTTCTGCCGATCGCGGCCGCCGTCGCCGGCATCGCGACCGAATATCCGGCCGTGCTCGCTCACCCGTTTCTCCGGAGTCTTCGTCCCGTTCCTGTTCGCTTCGCCATCGCGATCCTCGTCGTCCTGTCGGCCGGGCTGTTCGCGCTCCTCGGCGCGAGACTCGGCGGACCGCGACGAGGTCTCGTGTGGCTCGCCGCGGGCCTGTCGATCGTTGCGCTCGGCGCGGTCTTCTCGCGGACGCCCGCCGTCCGGCGGCCCGGAAGCCCGGCGCAGCGGTCGATCGCCCTCCTCGGGATCGACTCGCTTTCGCAGAGCGACGATCTCGGGCCGATGCGCCGTCTCGCGGAAGAACACCGCGGGAGCTTCTTCCCGCGCGCCGTGACGACCGGAGTCGTGACGAACGCCGTCTGGGGCTCGGTCCTTCAGCATCGACCCATTCGAGAGACCGGGACGTGGACGATTTTTCTGACGGCGGACTGGAGATCCGTTCCCTACAACCTGGTCCGGGAAGCGCATCGCGGCGGTTGGACGACGGTCTCCTACTTTTCAGACCAGTTCACGTCGTACATCGGGGACGAAGCCGGGTTCGACGTCGACCGAAGCGGGCCGAAGGGCTGGCTTCAGCTCGCGACCGCGACGCTCAAGCAGAACAGCATTTTTCTCGCCGTCGCGCTCCCCCGGCTTCCGGAGCTCCCCGGCGCGCGGACGCCCCGGAACCAGTCCGGAACGTTCGCGTTCGACGTCGACGCCGAGCTCGACGATTTCTTCCGCTGCCCGGCGCCGGCGAGAAAATGTTTTTCCGCGGGGCACCTCGACTATCTCCATCAGCCTCTCTACCCGCGGTTCGACGAGCTCACGCCGGCGCAGCGCCGGATCGTACTGGCGTCGCCCGTCAGCGCGGTCGAAGACCTGAGCTTCGACTGGCGCTATCCGGCGATCGAGGGCGACGCGCTCGGCCTGTACGGATGGAAGGTGCGCCACGTCCAGGAGATCGTCCGCCGCGCCGTCGAGCGCGCCGGGTTCCTGGAACCGGATCGCGAGAACCGGCTCGTCGTTTTTTCGGACCATGGAAGCCGAAAAGATCTGACGGCGCAGAATCTCGGCAACCCGATGTACTGGAACGTCCTGCTCGCGACGTTCGGCGCCGAAGCCCGCGATCCGTCCCGGCCGATCTCGCTCCTCGAGATTCCGCGGATTCTCGGTTTTCCCGACGCGACGCGTCCCGCGCCGGATCCACCGGCCGTAGAATACGCCGACGTCGACGAGAAGGACGTCCCGATGCTGACGCCGTACTTTGCGAGCGACGGGCGCATCTTCCTGAGCCCTGGCGCCCTTGCGCGAATCCGGCCGCGCATGGAAACGTTTCGGCCCTACTAGCCGTCGTTTCGCGCTAGTGCTGGGCTCCGTCCGGATACTGAACGAAGCTCCCGTTCGAATAGATGATGTCGTTGTTGAAATTCGTCGTCGTGCCGCACGCGAGCGAGGATGGGTCCCCGTCGGTGATCCCGTCCCGGCCGAAAGAGCTGATGTTGTACTCGAAATTCTGCTGATCGACGCCGTAGTGCAGGAAATTTCTCCAGCCGTCGGTGAACGGCGGCTGGATGTACGTCGGACGAAGCAGCGTGAACGACCCTGAAGTCAGCGTCTTGTCCGCCTTGGGAACGGTGGACGGGCACGCCGCTGCCGGATACGAACTGTTGTCCGCGTTGTAAGTCTCGACCGCGGTCGCGAGCGTGCGAATGTCCGCCATTGTGCGCTTCTGTTTGGCCCTCTGAAGCGCGTTCAGCAGATTCGGAATCGCGATCGCCGCGAGAATCCCGATGATCGCGATGACGACCAGGAGCTCGATCAGTGTGAAGCCTCTTTCGAGGCGATTTCGCCGAAGAGTCATGATTCTCCTCCTCGCTAACATCCACATCCCCGACATCCTTGTCAGAACCGTTCTGCAATCCTCGCACCAATAAACCGATACTAAATAGTTGCAAATTAAAGTCTTAATTAGGTGAAATCAGGTCAACTGACAACTCTTTGCAGTCGCGAAATCGGAGCGAGACGATCGGACTTGAAAGGAGAAAGCACAAAAAAAGGGCCGGCCTTCCGGCCGGCCCCTTTTCGAGATTGGCGAAAATCAGTGCTGGGGACCGTCCGGATACGCGATGAACGTGCCGTTCGAGTAAACGATGTCCGCGTTGAAGTCGGTCGTCGTTCCGCAGTTCTGCCGGCAGAGTCGGCGTATACGAGCCCGTCCCTCCTCGCCTCCTCGAGCACGACCGTGTACGACTGACCGTCCGCCCGCCACACCGTAATGAAGCGGCTTCTGCCAGCCGTCCTGAAAAGGCGGCTGCGCGATATAGGTCGGCTTCAGGAGCGTGAACGATGCGGACGCGACCGACCTGTCCGCGGGCGGGAACGTCGGGCAGGTCGTCGCCGTCGGATACTGGTTGTTGTCGACGTTGTACGACTCGATCGCGATCGCGAGATTGCGCATGTCCGACATGGTCCGTTTCTGCTTGCCGCGCTGAAGAGCGTTGAGAAGGTTCGGGATCGCAATGGCGGCGAGGATGCCGATGATCGCGATCACGATGAGCAGCTCGATCAGCGTAAATCCAGCTGCTCTCTTTCGGAGACGGTTCAAATTCATACTTCCTCCTTACGAAGCTGCTATTGCAGTAGCAAGTTCCAGACCATTTCAAACCGGAATAACGCACTGCATTTAAATAACTTAAGGTATCAAAACCCGAACAGGTCGACGATTTTTGTCAGTGCCGAACCGAAGGCGTTCGATTTTCTGTCAGCACCTGAGCCTCTTCGAAGAGGACTTCCCGCATCACACCCACACCTCGCGTGTAAAAAGGGAGAAAGATTCGCTCGTCGTTTCCGTGACGCCTCGCGGCATCGAGCGGATCGATCTGGAACGGCGTGAACCCGTAGGCCGGGATGCCCCGCTTTCGAAATTCGACGGAAGTTGTCCCGGAAAAAGAATTCACGATGGGAATCATCGGGAGCCCGGGGGATACGGCCTCGAGAACCCGTCGAATCGCTTCCGTGTCCGGCGTCGGATAGGGGGAGGCGGTCCCCGGTGGACCGCACAGAGCGTAGCTCACCCGCGCGCCGCGCCTGCGAAGCCGGTCGAGGAGCCGGTCGAAATACGGTTTCGGGTCGATGCCGAGCGGGACCGAAACCATCGCGACTCCGCCCCACCTGTACCCGCCGGAAAACTCCGGCAGAAGCTTCGTTTCGAACGGGGGCTGTTGCCAGGCTCCGCCCGTCACGAGGCTCAGGTTCTGGTACGGAATCCATTTTGCGACTTCGGGCAGCTTCAGGAGCTCCGGGTGCCGAAACGCGTTCGCGAAGAACGGGGCCCGAAACTCCGAGACCGCGTCGAAATACATCTTGACGGCCGGCGCCGGCGTCACGTAGAGACCGAGGCTCTCGAAGGTCTGCTCGGGCCGGAGCGCCGCCGGCTCGTCGGCCCCGAGGATCGCGAAGGCCATTCCGCCTTGCGCAATCTCCACTCCGACATAGCGAGGCGTGCCGGCGACGACCTCTTCGTACCCCCCCTCGTTCAAGACCAGCTCGACGCCCGAGAGAACGTCCGGACGGTGTTCGTAGATCCACGACACTCCGTCGGTGCCGCCCAGTTCCTCTCCGCACTCCGCGAGGAAGATCACGTCCCGGCCGGGAACGAGGCCGGACCGGAAGAGGTCCCTGTAGGCGAGCAGCTGCGAGATCGCGATCGATTTCATGTCGTAGGAGCCCCTGCCATACAAGTAGCTTTTTTCGATCGTCCCCCCGAACGGCGGCTTCGTCCAGAGCGAGGACGCCACGGGAACGACGTCGATGTGGTTGAGGAGAAGGATCGCCCTCCCGGGCGAACGGCCGCGGATCCGCGAATAGAGATTGCAGCGATCCTTTTCGGGACAGATCAATTCCGACGGGATCCCCTCGCAATCGAGGATCGCCTTGAGAAACTCCGCTCCCGGCCTTTCGCGCCCCGGCGGGTTCCTCGTGTCGACCCGGACGTAGTCCCGCAGCAGACGAATCGATTCCTCCTCGAGCCAGCGCGCCGGCGTCCTCGCGACCTCCGGCTGCCATTCGGGCAAGCTCAGGGACCGCGTCGGGGATTCGACTCTTCCGCACGAGCCCGCAAAGAGGGAAAGGAGGGCAACCGTGACGGACGCGATGCTCTTCGAAATGTCGTTCATGCCGCTTTCGCCTCCCGGCAGAGAAAGAGAAGAAGGACCGCGCCCGCGATCGACATCGCGGGCCCCGCGGCACCGCCCGGCAGCTGCTCGCGGATCGAGATCTCGTGAGAACCGGCCGGAATCGCGATCGAGCTCAGGCAGAGATTCGCGGGATCCACGGTCACGGGCCTCCCGTCCACGGCCGCTGAGCGAAACGGGAAGGGGGCCCTGGGAAAGACGAGCCGCGACGGGCCGGCCGTCCGCGTCCTCGCGACGATGAGATCCGGAGCGTTCCGGCGGATCGCGAGAGATCCAGCCGAGAGGTTCGACACCGCCGACCGGCCCGTTTCGACGACGGTCTCGGCGCGAAAGTCGATGCGGCGGCCGTGGATCCGCTCGTACGCCGCGCCGACGCCCTCGACCTCGATCACCCTCCTCGCGAAGCGAAAAGTCGGAAGCGCGGACGGGTTCAGCACGACCCACTCCCGGCCGATCGCCTTTCCGGCGGCCGGAAAGGCAATCGGAGTTCTTCCGCGCTCGACGATTGCGGCCCGCGCCGAGTAGGCGCCCAGAAAATCCCGAACTCCCGGCCATGTTCCGGAGTCGCGATAGATCTCCCTTCGAACGAGATCGACCCGATAGAAGTCCGAAACGTCGTAGTCCTGATTCAAGGAGTAGAACACGCCGAACGCCGCGCCCACGTCGGTCCGCAGAGAATCCTGGGCTCGTTGCACGTTGGATCGACCCGGGTCCCCGGCGTCCGAGGTAGTACTCCTCGAGCGGAAGGAACCCGAATCGGCCGTATCCCTGAAGGCGCGCAACCGCGCGGGCGGCCGGCGGCGGCGAGAAGAACGTCGCGTCGGAATCCGTTCCGACGGCGCGCCACCGCAAGACGGCGAGATCGGCGACCGAGAAGACGAGAATCGCGCCGAGCGCGAGCTCGCGGCGAAACGAAGACCAGACGATCATCAGGCCGAGCGCCGCCCAGAGGCCGGCCGCTTCGATCAGCATCCGCGGGAGCTCGCGGGCGCCGGAGGCGCCATTCCGGAGAGTCGCGGACCAGTGCCGATCGATGAACGCGGCGAGCCCGGCCGGTCTCGACGCCGCGAAGAGGCCCGCCGCGGCCAGGAGCGAGCGCGACCGCAAACGTTCCGGCCGCGACCGGAGTCCGCTTTCCCGATCGAAGCGAGTCGAACGCGAGTCCTCCCAGGAGGGCAATCCCGAGCGTCGCCCCGACCATGAGCTTTTCCGGATATCGGAGCGGAATCGGCGAGGATGCCGAAAGCCAGCTTTCCGGCAGAAACGAACCGAGCGCCGAGACGACGAAGGAAATCGCCAGAATGCCGTACACGAACAGCCGTCGGCCTCGGGGAGGGCGGAAGAACAGCAGCGCCGCCGCCGCGAAGACACCCGGGGAGAAGGTCAGGAAAAAACCCGCGGTCTTGTTGCTCCAGAGCGATTCCCCCCACACGGGCGGGGACGAAGCGGCATTTCCGAACGGAAAGGGCAGGATCATCTCCAGGAGACGCCACGGCGACACGGACCAGGTCACCGCCGCGCGCAGCGGAAATCGGCCGAGCGCGCGGACCGTGTAAGGGACGAACAGGAGCGCCGGAACGCTCTGGATCGCCGGCAAGCAGAAATCCCGGAAGAGAAGCCAGAAACAGAGCCCCGACGCGCCGAGGCCGCTCCGTTCCCCGCGACTCCTGAAGGACGAACAGGATCGCGCCGACGAAGGCGAGACCGGCGGTGAAGACGTCTCCGACGAGAAGATCGACTCCCCAGATCGCTCCGAAGAGAGCCGCGCTTCGGCCCGTCTGCCGGGCGCCGAACCGCGCTCCCGCCCAGACGATCCAGGGAAGCAGCGCGAGGCCCGGAAGAATATTCGGAAAAACGATTTCCGAAAGCGCCGGCCCGCTTCCCGCATAGAGCGCGCCCGTGAGCATTGCCGAAAGAGACGAGATGCCGAAAAGGCGAGCGAGGAAAAAAGCGCCGACGCCCGCGAGCCAGAGGTGAAACACGGGAAACAATTTGAAGGAAAGAGGAAAAGGCAGCGCCGCCATCGCGATCCGCACGGGATAAAACGCGCCGGTGTTGGGATTCGCGGCCAGCGGCCTCCCGAACGAGACTTCCGGCAGCATCAGCGGAACCTTTCCTTCCCGCCAGGAATCGTGAACGGCCTTTTCGATCGGAAGGAAAAACGGGATCATGTCCCGGCTCGCGAACGTTTTCCGCACGAGCAGCGGGTCCGCGAACAGCGCGAGCAGGAATCCCGCGAATCCGAGCGAGAACCAGAGGCCGGGCCGCCGAGGCTGAAATTCCCCTCGAGATTCGATCGGAGAGCGGAAACATCCTGGCGCCGATGATAATAGAGGACCGAGAGATGGCCACGAAACTCGATCGTCCCGCGGCGGCCCTGGCGGGCGGCATGCTCGTCCTTCGGGCGATCTCGCTTGCGCGCCGCCCGCTGTGGTTCGACGAGATCTTCACGCAATGGATCGCGCGTCAGTCGCCTTCCCGAATCGTCGAGAGCCTTCGTCTCGATTCGGGACCGCCGTTGTTCTATTTTTTCGCCCATCCTCTCGTTCGCGCGGGCGAGCTCCTTCGGTTCGATCCGGCGGCGCGGATCCTCTCTTTCCTGGCGATCGGCCTCCTCTTCGTCGCGATCCGGCCGCGATATTCGGGAGGACCGCGGTTCGCGGTCCTCCTCGCGTCGTCTCCGTTGATGTTCTTCTATTCCGGAGAAGCCCGGCAGTACGCGCTCCTCGCCGCCGTCTCCTTCGCCCTGTTTCTCGCGGCGCTGCGCGCGCGCGACGGGTGGACTTCCCGGCTCGCCGCGGGGCTTGCGGCCGCCGCCCTTCCCTGGATCCACTACCTCGGCGCCTTCGTCGTCGCCGGGTCCGTGATTCTGAGCCTGATCCGGAATCGTCGCGCGAGCGCGATGCTTCAAATCGCCGGAGCGAGCCTGTTTCTGGCCTGGGCTCCGATCGCCCGGAGCCAGCCCCCGCTTTCGATCGCCTGGAACGTCTCCGCGGCCTCGTTCCCGCGCGTCTTCGCGGCTTTCGGATTCTGGAGCGATGCGCTCCCGTACTTTTCCGGGTGGAGGACGCCGGCGGCCTGGGCCGGCATCGGGTTGGGCGCCGCCGTTCTCGGCGCCGCCGCGGCCCGGGCCCGGACTTCGCGCGCAGTCCGCGACGCGCTCGTGTTTTCGATGCTGCCCCGTGCTTCTCGTCCTCCTCGCGAACTTTTTCCGCCCGATTTACTTTCCGGGCCGGTCGGAAATGGCGACGCTCCCCGTCGCGCTCTGGGCCCTCGGGCGGGCTTCGCGCCGATCGGTCGCGGCGAATGTCCTGACGCTGGGCGCCGCGGCGGGAGGGCTCGCGGTGATCGCCGGATCTTTCGTTCACCCGGCAGGCCCGTTTCCGTACGCGGAAACAGCGAGACTTCCTGGCGCCGCGCTGCCGGTCCCGCGATCTCGTCGTCGCGGCCGACGCGAACTACCTCCCCTTGCGGCTCGACAGGGACCGCGGGAGCTCTCGCCGCGCCGCTCGTCGGGCTACCGCTCGAGCTGGAATCGCACCCGGGCTGGTTCGAGCCGATCGATCCTTCGCGAACCGAGGGGGAAGGGGCCCGGATGAAGCTCGCGTTCGCCCGCGTGCCGCCGGGCGGCCGCGTCGAGCTCGCGATCCCGCCGGACGCCGCCCTGCGCGACCTGGCCCAACGAAGCCTCGAGAGCGAGCCGCGGCGCGTCCTTCGTCCGCCGGGGGGCTACGCGATCCTCGAGATCGACCGCTGAACGGGCGCGACTTCCGCCGGCGACGACGGCTTTCGGCCGATCGCGAGCAGCGACATTCCGTACGAAGGCGGATTCTCGGTCTCGGCCTCCAGGAAAGGCTTCAGAAGAGCGAAGGCCCGCAGCTGGCCCTTCGGGAGCACGCGTCGCCGGAGGATCCGCGAGTTCAGGTACCAGCCGAAGACTCCGGGTCGGTTCAGGAACCTCACGTTTTCGACCTCGAACCCGGCCTGCTGGAGCTTGGACTCCAGCTCCGGCTTCGAATACCGGCGAAAATGGTGCAACTCCCGATCGAGCGTTCCGTACAGGCGGGGCATCGCCGGGACGAGCACGATCAGCCGCCCGCCCGGCCTCAGAACCTGCTGGATCTGCGAAAGCGTCGCGCGGTCGTCTTCGATGTGCTCGAGGACGTTCGAACAGATCGCGGTGTCCAGGCGTTCGCCGAGAAGGTCTTCGACCTCGGGCGGAGCGAGGGGAAACTTGAGCGAGCCGACCCGCACGCCGGGATGGTCGCGAAAGGTGTTGCGCAGGGTCTCGCACGCGACGGGATCGAGGTCGGTCGCGATCACGCGCTCGCGGTCGGCGAAGTACTTCGTCATGTTTCCGAATCCGGAGCCGATCTCCAGGATCCGCGTCCCCAGGTGCCCGCGGAAAAATCCGAAGAGCCAGCGGTTGTAGAAATCGAGCTTCGCCATCCGCGCGAGAGTCACATGCCCGACGTTGCGCGGGTCTTCGACCTCCCGAAAGCGAAACTTCAGCATCGTCCAGACGGCGGACACGGCGTCGCGAAACCCGATCTTTTTTCCTTCCTCGTACGTCCGGCCGTAGTAGGAGATCGGGACCTCGTACACGCGATAGCCCCGGCGGGCGATTTTCGCGGTGATCTCCGGCTCCATGCCGAAACGGGGAGATTCGAGCCGGATCGACTGGATGACCTCGCGGCGGAAAACCTTGTAACAGGTCTCCATGTCCGTCAGGTTCAGATTCGTGAGCATGTTCGAGAGAAACGTGAGGAAACGGTTGCCGACGGTGTGCCAGAAATACAGAACCCGCCGCTCTCCTCCGCCGAGGAACCTCGACCCGTAAACGACGTCGGCGCGCCCCGTCTCGATCGGATGGATCAGGCGGGGATAATCGGCCGGATCGTATTCGAGGTCGGCGTCCTGGATCAGAACGAGATCGCCTTTCGCCTCGAGGAACCCGCGGGCGATGGCCGTCCCCTTCCCGCCGTTTTGTTCCTGGAAGAAGACGCGGACACCGTCGCGGCCTTCCAGCTCCTTCAGGATTTCGCGGGTTCCGTCGGTGGATCCGTCGTCGATGACGAGGATCTCCTTTTCGATCGGCACCGCGACGACGCGCGACACGATCTCGCGAATCGTCGCCGCCTCGTTGTAAGCGGGAATCACGACGGACAGCTTCACGCGCGGAGAATATCTCAGAGATAATCGCCCATGCTGTTCGTCCCGCCTCGCCGCGGCTTCTGGATCGGCCTGGCCGCCGTCTTCCTCCTCGCGCTCGCCGTCCGGCTGACGGCCGAGAAGAGCCTGCGACAGACCTCGCCTGTCCGATTCGTCTCTCCCGACTGCCTTTACCACATGCGCCGGGTCCGCTTCGCCGTGGCCCACTTTCCCCGGATTCCCTTTTTCGATCCGACGATCGACTATCCCGCGGGAGCTGTGTCGATCTGGCCGCCGCTCTTCGATCTCGCGCTCGCTCTTCCGGCGCGGGCGCTGATCGGACCCGCCGCGTCGCGGCTCCAGATCGAAAGGCTCGCTTCCCTCATGCCTCCGGTGCTCGGATCGCTCGCCGCCCTTGCGGCCGCTCTCCTCGCGGCGAGGGTCCGGCGGGGCTATGCGCTGCCGGCGGCGGCTTTCGTCGCGCTGTGCGGCGCCCACGTTCAGTATTCGCAATACGGCCATACGGATCAGCACGTCGCGGAGTCCCTGACGAGCCTCGTCGCGATCGCCCTCTTCGTCCGGGCGCGCGAGAAACCCGCAGTCGCACGGGAAGCGCTTTCGGCGGCCGGTCTCGCGGCGGCCGTCCTGACGTGGCAGGGCGCGATCTGCTGGGGAGTGATGATCGCGGCCGTTCTCGTCTTCGACGCCTTTCGCCGGCGAAGCTCCGGCGTCGCGCGCGCCGCGGCGATCATCCTCGGGGGATCGGCCGCCGCCACGGGCGCGGGCGTCGCGTTCTGGCTCGCCGGCGACTCGCTCCCCTTCACGTTCATCTCGTTCGGCTGGTTTCATCCGGCGTTTCTCCTCGCTCTCGCAACGTGCACGATCGCGTTCACAATCGCCGCGGACGTGATTCGAGGCAGGGCCCGGAACCTTCGGGCCCTGCTCGCGGAGTCCGCCGCCGTTCTCGCCGGCGCCGTTCTTCTCGCCGCCCGTGCGGGCGACCTCCTTCGGGGGCTTCTCGGCGGCATCGGCCACGTGACGATCCAGAGCAGCGCGAAGATGGTCCGGGGCGGCTACACGGCCACTCCGCGGGAGTTCCTGCAGCAGGTGTTCGAAGCGCGCCCGCTGCTGGCCGACGGCTTTCGTCTTCCCGTCGACGCTCTCTCGATCGCGTTCTTTCTGATTCCCGTCCCGCTCTTCGTCTGGGGAGCCCGCGCCCTGCGCGGTCCGCGGCGGGAAATGCACGCGGCCCTCGCGGGATGGGGAGGGTTGACTCTGTTTCTCGCGCTCGCGCAGCGATTGAACATCTACTACGCGGCCCCGCTCGCGGCGATTGCCGCGCTCGAGACCGGCCGCCAGGCGGGGGTTCGCCTCCGATTCCGGCTCCGCCGCCGCGGGGCCGCCGGGAAAATCTGGCCGGCCGCGGCCGCGGGCGGGCTCGCGCTCGCCGTCGCCGCGACGCTCCTGCCGGGACTTCGCCGGCAGATCGCAACGCGATACGAGCCGGGAGACGATCTCATCCGGACGCTCGATTTGGCGCGCTCGACGATCCCGCACGTTCTCGACATTTACGACCCCCGCTTCCTGCCGCCGCGCCGCCCGGTGCCGGAGCTCGCGCGCGCGGAAGCCTTCCTCGCGCCCTGGTCGCTCGGCCACTTCGTGACCTACTACGCCGAGATGCCCGTCGTCGCGGACAATTTCGGATACGGGTTTTCAGATTCGATCCGCTTCTTCCTCTCGGAGGATGAGGAGGAGGCGGCGGCGATCGCGCGAGCGCGGCGAGTCCGGTGGATCCTGGCGACAGACCTGTTGCCGAAAATGAACGACTACGCGAAGATCGCCGGCCGGCCTCCCTCCGTCGAGCTCTCGCCGGAAGGACCGCGCCTGACTCCCGCTTACTTTCGGACCCTGCAGCATCGCCTCTACGACGAAGACGGAGCCGGCGCCGAGCCTCTCGCCCATTTCCGGCTCGTATACGCGTCCCGGACCGGCATCCGCCGTTTCGGGCGATTTCTCGCGCGATGGAAGATCTTCGAATTTCGATGACGCCGAGCGCGGTCAGGGCCCCGGAGCGCGATCGAGCGCGAGCCCGAGCTCGCGGGCCTCGTTCGGCGTCCGCGCCTCCGAGGCGAGATTGCGAAGCTCCAGCCGGTTCGGATCGAGCGGGGTAAAGCTCTCGAGAAGACGCGCCCGCAGGACGCGCTCCGAAAAACGGCCCGCGGGCGGATCGGCCGACGAAGAGGACCGCGAAGAGAAGCGCCCCCGCGGAAAGGGCGAGCGCGACTCTCCCGGCGTCGCGAAAGGCCGGCCACAGGGCGGCAGCCGCGGCTGCGAGCGTCGCCGCCGCGCCGAACGCCAGGGTCACGGGCCCCGAGCCCAGGAGCGAGCGAGCAAACCATCCACGGGAGAGCCAGAACGCCGAATAAAAGCGGAATCCCGCGCCGGGTTCCTGGGGAAGGAACCAGAACGTCGCCGCGGAAAAAAGGAAAAACAGCGCGGAATAAACCGCGGCGGCGGCGGCAAGCCACATCCAGATGCCGGGCGGCCCAGCTTCGCGAGGCTCTCCGAGCGCCGCGAGGGGCCAGAAGACGAGAAGAATCGCCGGAACGAGATACCGCGAACCGAGGGCCCACCCTCCATGCCAGTTTTCGTATCCGGACATGACGACGAAGAAGAGAACCGAAGCGGCGAGACAGACCGCGGCCGCGCGAGAGCGTCCCGCGGGACGCATCAGCGCGACCGGCAGCAGCAGCAGGATCGGAGCCTCGAACACGATTCCGCGGCTCTCGGAGAAAAGGTATCGAAAGGCGATGCCGGGGTTCGGGGCGAGAAATCCGAAAAATGCGTGCGAAAGAGTTGTGTGCGCGCGGTACCACTCGTAGCCGTACGAAAGTCTCCAGGGTCTGCCGAAGCAGGAAGCGTTGTAAATGCCGAGGAGAACGGCGGGTGGCAAGCCTCCGGCTGCGAAAGCGGCGGCGCGCTTCAGGTTTTTCTTCGCCGCCGCGACGAAGAGAACCGCGACGAGGACGAACACCGGAAACTCCGAGATCACGGCCCAGCCCGCGAGCAGGCCCGCGAGCGCGGCTCGCGCCCGGCGAACCCCGCACCTCGTCGAGAAGCTCGAAGGCGATGTACAGCAGCGCGGCCGACCACGCGTGGGAGAAAAATGAGCGAGCGTAGACGAGAAGCGGAGTTCCGAACGCGACGGCGAAGAGAACGAGCGCCCCGGTCCGGCCGCCCGGCGAAATCCTTCTCGTCCTTCGTCCGAAGAGCACGAGCGCGACGATCACGGACACGGAAACCGTCGAGACGCGAAGAAGATAGAGCATCACCTGCATGTTGGAACGGTCGGCGCGGACCGAGAACGGCGCGGAACAGCAGATAGAAGGGAAGCGCCGCGAAGGAAAGACCGGGAGCTTTGTTGGAATAGCTATGGCCGTTGAAATCGGCCCGGTCTTCGTGCATCCCGAATTTCGGCAGCTCCTGGTCGATCGTGAAAGTCCCGCGATCGGCCATCGACACCACGAGGTCGAATCGACTAAACTCGTTCGGACTCTGTGAAAACTCGCCGCCCCTGCGGGGCGGAAACAGGTTGACGAAGAAGACCGTGACGAGCAGAAAGGCCCCGAGCACGACCCGCGAAGCTCGCTCGTCCGTTGTCCCTCCGAAACGCGTCATTCGCCCCATCTTCTCAAGATTCCGAGCATGACGATACCCGAGGCGCCGCGCGACCGGAAGGTCGTCGTCGTCATGCCGGCTTACAACGCCGAGCGAACCCTCGAGCGCACCCTCGCCGACATTCCGCGCGAATGGGTCGACGAGATCATCCTCGTGGACGACGCCTCCCGCGACGGCACCGTCGCGCTGGCCCGAAAGCTCGGCCTGAAGGTCGTCGTCCACGACCGGAACCGGGGCTACGGCGCGAACCAGAAAACCTGCTATCGCGAGGCGCTGGCCGAAGGCGCCGACGTCGTCGTCATGATCCACCCGGACCACCAGTATGACCCGCGAGTCCTGCCGGATCTCGTTCAACCCATTCTCAACGACGAGTCGGACGCGGTGTTCGGCAGCCGGATGCTCGGCGGGCGAACGCTCGAGGGCGGAATGCCCCGCTGGAAGTATTACGCGAACGTTTTCTTGACGGCCTGCGCGAACGTCGCCTTTCTCCGATACTTCACCGAAATCCACAGCGGCCTTCGCGCCTACTCGAGCGGCTACCTCCGGTCCGTCGCCCTCGAGAACAATTCGAACGATTTCATCTTCGACACCGAAATCATCGCGCAGGGAATCGCCCGGAAGATGCGGTTTCGCGAGATCCCGATCGAGACGCGGTATTTCGACGAGGCGTCGCAAATCAACTTCCGCCGCTCCCTCCGGTACGGGTTTTCGATCCTCTGGGTGCTGCTCAAGTTCAAGCTCGACTCCTGGGGGATTTGGCGAAGCGCGATCTTTCGGTGAAGCGTTCGCGCTGGCTCCCGGTTCTTGCGATCGGCGCCTTTGTCTCTCCGCTCCTGCCCGAGCTCGCCGGCGCCCGGCTGCTCGCGTTTCGGGACGCGTTCATCACGCACTTCCCCATTCAATCGTTCAGCCTCGCGCTGGAACGCTCGGGCCAGATCCCTTTTCTCAACCTCGGCGCCTCCAACGTCGAGCCGCTTCTCGCGAACCCGAATACCGTCATCCTCTATCCGACTCACCTGTTGTTTCACCTGCTGCCCGCCGCAGCCGCGTTCAACCTCCATCTGCTGCTGCACGTCGTGTGGGCATTCTTCGGCGCGGCGGCGCTGAGCCGGCGGCTCGGCGCGGGAAGGCGCGCGGCCTGGATCGGCGGAGCGGCGTACGCCTTCTCCGGGCCGTTCCTGTCGTACGGAGCGGCGTTCGCAAACGCCGCGGCCGCCGCCGCCTGGGCTCCCTGGGCGATCTCCGAAGCCGTGCGCCTCGGCCGCGCGAACCGGACGAGGGACTCGCGACGCGGGACCCGCGCGACTCTCGCATTGGGAATCGCTCTCGGCCTCCAGATCCTCGCCGGCGAGCCGGCGATCTCGGCCTGGACCGGCGTCGCTGTCGCGGCCGCATCGATCGCCGCGTCCCGGCCGCTCGATTCTTCGGTTGGCCGGCGCCGGCATCGCGTCGGCGGTGATCGCGGCCGCCATCGCGGCGCCACAGATTCTTTCGACGGCGGCCGCGATTCCCTACTCGTTCCGGGGAGAGCACCTCTTCTCGCGAGCCCAGTTCGACGCCGCCGCAAACCTGCCGCTCCGAGCCCTCGAGACGCTCTTTCCCCTCCTGTTCGGCGAGCCGCGCCCGATGGTCTCCGGAGCGTTCTGGGGCTACCGCGCGTTCGATTCCCTGCAGCCCTATCTCTATTCGATGAATTTCGGGCTCTCCTGCGCGATTCTGGTCCTCTCGGCGCTCGCGAGCCGGTCGTTTCGCGCGTCCCGGACGGTGCTCGCGCTGATCGCGGCGGCCGCGCTTTTCGGCCTGCTGAGCTTCGGCTTCCGCACTCCCCTGTTCGAGATCCTCTACGCCGTGAAACCGCTGCGGCACTTCCGCTACCCGGTCAAGTTCGCGCTGCCGGCCGTCCTGTGCGGATCGGTGCTCGTTTCTCTCGCGGCGCGCCAGGCGATCGACGCCGAAAAGGCGCCGCGGGCGATGCGTCGCGTCTCGGCCGCGCTCGCCGCGGTTCTGGCCCTGACGTTCGCCGCAGCCGCGCTCTCGCCGCCGGCGTTGACCCGCTTCTTCCAGTCGCAGGCGGCAGGGCTTGCCGCGCCGCCCGAAGCGATCCTGGCCGGCGTGTCCCGCACGGTCCGGCGCGATTGCCTGTTCGGGCTCGCGGCGATCGTCGCGCTCGTTCTCTCCGCTTCGGCTCGCCGTCGCGGACCTGGCGCGCGGGCGGTTTTCTCTCCGCCTCGCTGCTCTGTCTCCTGCCGTCCGGAGCGCGACTCTTCGTCTCGGTTCCGACGTCCCGGTACCTTCCCCGGCCGCCGCTCGCGAATCTCGTCGCCGGCCGGGGCCGGGTGTGGGTGTCTCCGATTTCGGAGTTCGCGGTCGCGAAATTCGGAACGTCGCATCGCTTCCCGAGCGACGATATCTCCGACCTGATCGTCGCCGGCCGCCAGGAGATCTGGCCCCTGACCGCTCTTCCGGACGGAGCCGCCTACGCGTTCGACACCGATCCGGACGGCTCGTACGGATTTCTCGACCGCGCGATGAGGGAAGCGCTCGTCTCCGCGAGCGCGGAAGCCCGCAGCCGGATCTTGAGAAACGCCTCCGTTCGCTTCTACGTCTCGGATCGACCCGAGCCCCTTCCCGGTTACGCCGCGCTCGCCCGACAGCAGGTCTTCGGACGAACGGTGTTCCTTTTCCAGGCGGCGGCCCCCGTTCCGGTCATTCGATGCGCCGCACGCGTTTTCTTCCGCTCGTCGCTCTCGGGAGCGATCGAGCTCGTCGAGTCCCCCCGGTTCGACCCGGCCCGCGACGCGATTCTGCGGGGGCAGGATCGGAACCCGCCCGCGACTTCGGGCGCGGCGCCGGGCGTCTCGTCGGCCATCCGCCTCTCCGCGAGCGGGCTCTCGGCGCAGGTCGACGCCTCCGGGCCGGCGATCGTCGTGTTCGCGGCGACCTACTTCCCCTACTGGCGCGCGGCCGTCGACGGAGCTCGCGCCGAGGTCGAGATCGCCGACGGCGCGTTCTGCGGAATTCGCGTCCCGGCGGGCCGCCATCGGGTCGATCTGCTGTACGACACCCGGCCGTTCCTCGCGGGAAGTCTCGCGTCGGCGGCGTTTCTCGCCGCGTCCCTCATTCTTGCCGCGGCGCTCGCGTTTCGACTGCGGAAGCGACGGTCCCCGCCCGCCCCGGCAGCGTGATTTTTCCGATCCGCCGCTTCGGGAGGTCTTCTTTCGCGCGGGCCTCCCGTCCGAAGACCTCGAGCGGAACGAAATCCGCGCCCCGGCCGCGCCAGGCGGCGAGCAGCCGGTCGAACCAGTCGAGATAGGGACCTCCTTCGACCTCCGAGTGGATCGTGTGGACGGCCCGGTCGCGAGCCAGACCGTCGAAGAGCGCGAGCAGGGACTCCGCCGTGCCGGCGCGGGGGTCGCCGATCTTCTCGTCGAGAGTGGGAAGCGTCGAAGGAATCTCCGGAATGCCCGACTCGACGCCGTCGAAGACGGGACGGAAAGGGTCGCCCTCCCGGGTGTCGGAGGTATAGAGGAGCGGGTACGTCTCGCGGACGGCGAGGTAGTCGTTCGACACGGTCCATCCGGCGCACGCGGACGCCGCGGCCGCCCGGCCGAAAATCGACTCGAACGATTCCATCGCTCGCCCGTATTCCCGGGCGATCCTCTCCCGAGGCCAGCGGGCAAGCGCGTCGTGCCACGAAACGTGGTCCCAGGCGTGCACGCCGACCTCGTGCCCCGCCGCGGCCGAGCGGATCTGATCCCGCGCGAAACGGGAGATTTCCGGGGCCGGCAGGAGCGTCCCCGAAAGCATCGTGCGAACCGGATAGAGCGACGGCGCCCGCGAACGAAGCATCTTTCGGAGAAATCCCCGGCGCGTGAACACCCGCAGCGCCGCGCGGCCGGACCGGTCCGGCCCCAGGGAAAAGAAAAACGTCGCGCGAATCCGGTGCTTGTCGAACAGCCGCAGCAGCCGCGGCACGCCGTCGCGCGTGCCGATCGCCGTGTCGCAGTCGACCTTCAGAGCGATCCGCATCGTCGAAGGAGGATATCCTCGCACCGTGTTCGGAAAGAAGAAATCCGCGGACCCCTCGACGATCGGCCGTTATCGGGTCCGCAGCCGGATCGGCGAGGGGGGCATGGGAATCGTCTATGCCGCGGAAGACGAACGCCTCGGCCGCCCGGTCGCGATCAAGAAGCTCCATCGCGAGAGCGAAGACCCGAGCGCCCGCGAGCGGCTGTGGCGCGAAGCTCGCGCCGCCGCGAGCGTCAACCACCCGAATATCTGCCAGGTCTACGAGATCGCCGAGGAAGACGGCGAGCCGTACATCGTGATGGAGCTCCTCGACGGGCAGTCGCTCGCGTCGCGGATGGCGGCCGGCCCGCTGCCGCTGGCCGAATCGGTTTCCCTGCTCCTGGAGGTTCTCAACGGCCTCGAGGCGCTGCACCGCGCCGGCTTCCTTCACCGCGACCTGAAGCCGTCGAACATTCATCTGACCCGGAACGGGGTGAAGCTTCTCGATTTCGGGCTTGCCCGCAGGCGCGCCGGCTCGTCCGACGGGGCGGGCGTGTCGGCCCTCGATCTCACGAAGTCCGGAATCCTCGTCGGAACGCCCCGCTACATGTCCCCGGAACAGGCGCGCAGCGAGCCGGTTGACGCCGGATCCGACATTTTCGCCGCGGGGGCCATTCTGTTCGAAATGATCTCCGGGCGGGCCGCTTTCGCGGGCCGAACGCCGGTGGAAGTTTTCCAGTCGATCCTGAACGAGCAGCCCCCGGCCCTGGGAGGCTCGCCGACGATCGTGGCCGTCGACCAGGTGATCCGCGCCGCGCTCGCGAAGAAAGCCGGCGACCGATATCGCTCGGCTTCCGCGATGGCCGACGCGCTCCGCGCCGCGCTGCTCGCGGAGGAGCAGGCGACACCGTCGGCGGTCGTCACGGCGCGCCCCATGACGCGGTTGATCGTGCTTCCGTTCCGAATCCTTCGGAGCGATCCGGAGACGGATTTTCTTTCCTTCAGCCTTCCCGACGCGATCAGCTCCTCGCTCTCCGGCCTGAGCACTCTCGTCGTCCGTTCGAGCCTGGCCGCGGCGCGCTACACCAGCGCGCCCGACCTCAAGGCGATCGCGGCCGAGATGGACGTCGATGTCGTCCTGACGGGATCGCTCCTCCGAGCCGGGGACCGCCTGCGCCTGACGGTCCAGCTCGTGGAAGCGCCGGGAGGAACCGTCCGGTGGTCGCAGACGTCGGAAGTCGCGCTCGACGACATCTTCCGGCTGCAGGACGGGATCGTGCGCGAAACGCTGCAGTCCCTCGCGCTGCCGCTCACCTCGCGCGAGCGGAACCTCCTCGGCAACGACATACCCGCGACGGCGCGCGCGTACGAGTTCTATCTGCGGGCGAACCAGCTCGCGAACGACTCGGGGAACTGGCGGCTCGCGGGCGACCTCTACCGCGAGTGTCTGCGGGACGATCCCAACTACGCGCCGGCGTGGGCCCGGCTCGGAAGAATTCTTCGATTGCTCGCGAAATTCTTTCCGCAGGAACACTCCCGCCTGCTGCCGGAAGCCGAGCAGGCGTTCGAACGGGCCCTCGCGCTGAATCCGGACCTGCCCGTTGCGCACAACTTCTTCTCGCAGTTCGAGGTGGAAGAGGGCCGGACGGCCGAAGCGTTGAAGCGGCTCCTGACGAGGGCGGTCCCGGGAAGCAGCGATCCCGAAATCTACACGGGGCTCGTGCACGCCCTGCGCTACTGCGGTTTTCTCGAGGCCTCGATTGCCGCCGACGGGTTTGCGCGCCGGCTCGACCCGGGAGTGCGGACGAGCGTCGGGTTCACGTACTTCATGCTCGGCGAGAACGAGAAGGCGCTCTCGTTCGACACCGGCCTCGTTCAGTTTCCCCGGCTCTTCGCTCTCGTCGCCCTCGGCAGGATTCCGGAAGCGCTCGCCGGCTATCGGGAGGTCGTCGATCGCGTGGACGGCGTCGGCCAGCTGCTTTGCCGGACCCAGATCGCGGCGCTGGAGGGAAACCGCGACCAGTGCCGGGAGCTGCTCGCGCAGTCGCGGGAGGTCTCCTTTCGCGATCCCGAGGGCCGCTATCTTCTCGCGCGAACGTACGCGCTCCTCGGGGACGAAGCACCGGCGTTGGAGATTCTTCGCGGCGTCGTCGATACCGGGTTTTTCTGCGTGCCGGCGTTCAGGAAAGACGCCTGGCTCGACCCCGTGCGCACGAGCCCGAAATTCGCGGAGATCGTCCACCGCGCCGAAGCTCTTCAGCGCGAAGCGGCGGCCGTCTATTCCGAATCGCACGGCGAGCGCCTGCTCGGGCCCGCGAGGTAGAGGGGACGGACGAACTACTTCCCGAGGTACTCCACGTCGGGCAAACCTTTGAAATCCGCGTCCAGAGTCACGAGCAAAGCGCGATTCGCCTGAGCCGACGCGTAAACCATCGCATCCGCCATCGGCAACCCGTGTTCCAGACTGACGTCCGCGGCCCACAAGGCACCGGCCTCTGAAAAAGGCTCGAGTCGGGTTCGCATCAGGAGTGCGGCGTGGCGCAGGGCTTCTTCTTCGGAACGTTCTCGCCGGACGAATTTGTAGACTTCGTAGAGAACGACAGCCGGAGTGAGAAGCTCGCGGAGATCGGTGAATAGGTTTTTTTTTTTTTTTTTTTTTTTTTTTTTTTTTTTTTTTTTTTTTTTTTTTTTTTTTTTTTTTTTTTTTTTTTTTTTTTTTTTTTTTTTTTTTTTTTTTTTTTTTTTTTTTTTTTTTTTTTTTTTTTTTTTTTTTTTTTTTTTTTTTTTTTTTTTTTTTTTTTTTTTTTTTTTTTTTTTTTTTTTTTTTTTTTTTTTTTTTTTTTTTTTTTTTTTTTTTTTTTTTTTTTTTTTTTTTTTTACGTAGGGTTTTACTTTCTCAGCCTTGGGCCCCTTTTTTTTTTTTTTTTTTTTTTTTTTTTTTTTTTTTTTTTTTTTTTTTTTTTTTTTTTTTTTTTTTTTTTTTTTTTTTTTTTTTTTTTTTTTTTTTTTTTTTTCTACTCTTCATTCTCGGCCGCCCGGTGAAGAACTCGATCCAACAGGACGAGTCAAGGACGATCAAAAACGGTCCTTCTTTTCGCGGAGCCCCGAAACGCGCATTCCTCTGAGCGACCCCCGATAGGCGCTTGCCGGCTCCTCCGGCACGAGCGTGATGACCCCACGTTTCGCGATGACCTGAAATCTCTGCCCCTTCTTAATTATCCTTTTTATCCCGGCTTGCTCCCGGACTTCCTTCGGAATCACCATCTGAAACTTGGACGAAAGAACGGCATGCGCCATAGTGGCCTCCCCGTATTCATCTTACATTATCATGATCAAACAGCAAATCGACTTACAACTCCCCATTATCTCCTGCTGCGCAACTCACAGAGCGCACCTCGCCATAACAGCGAGATAGAGCCACGCGGGAAGAGCGGCGCAATAATGCCAGGCAAGAAAAGTGTTCGAGCGCGATTTCTCGAAAGAAGAGCTTGCCGCGCTCGGCCCGGCAGCGGAACTCCTCGGCTTAAAGACCTGCGACGTTTTCCTGAATGACGTCGCCTTCTGGAAGAACGTGCCAACCCGAGTCTGGGACTACGTCATTGGCGGGTACCAGGTCGTCAAGAAGTGGCTCTCCTATCGCGAGAGAGAGCTTCTCGCCGCGATCTCACGCCGGCAGAAGCTCGCTAGTTCACGGACATGATCCGGCGTCTCGCGGCGCTCGTTCTCCTCGAGCCGGAGCTCGACCAGAATTACCAGCTCATGAAATCCCACGCATTCGCTTGGCAAACTGCCGATAAAGAGCGTTGACGCATCCGTGCGAAAACAGGATCTTACCAACCAAGCTTCTACCGACATTCCCTGACGCGCGCATGCGCACGAGTAACTTTTGAATTGCACCGCCCACTCCTCTTCTTGACCGTGGAGACCGAAGAGCCGCTGAGCACTCCATCTCGCGCTGAAGTTCAGCCGCAATGTAGGCGCGCTTGTTCACTCAGTGTGTGGCAGCGTCTAAATCTCTAAGCTTTGATATCTTCGCTGAGAAAAGTTACCGAGAGTCTCTAAATTCAACACAACCGCCCCTTCCACAAAGCATGCATAAAGAAGGCGAACAATTTTCTTGAACCTCTCATGTTAAGATCCACGAGGTCCAGTGCTTCAACGACGTCCTCGACAAAAAAGCCTACGAATCTTCCAAAAATCCCCTTACCCGTTTTTGTTTCCATCAGCCGTACAAATCTGCTACTTCCAACAGCTCTGCGTGCCCGACTACACTAGGGCAGCAAAACAAATCCTAATTTCCTCCGGCTCGTTCGGCCCGAGCTCTATCGCCCGCGTCCTCCAAGAGGCGGCCGTGCGCGACACCGACCAACGCTTCTGGAAAATCGACCGTCAGGAGTAGAGAGCCGGGAGTCGCGTCGGCAAAGACTTGACCAGCAAACGAGGCAGGCTGTCAACGGTTCCAAGCCGTAACGCGGGACTGATAGACCGTTCGAAATCAGGTCGTTAAACACCTCGGCGCGGGCAGCGGAATTATTGGAATGCAGCGTCTACAAGAACGCGGCGACTCCCACCATGCGTCTGCATGATCGAATCGTGAGTCAATTGCAAGGACTCAAATGCTTTCCCAAACCCAGCCGAAATCGCTGAAAGCGCCTCGCTCGCCGGCCTCACAGATTCCTGAATCCAATCATCATTTCATCAAAGGCTTTCAGCGATCTAGCAGTCGATCGTCAACTCAGCGATTCCGCCGTCTATTGCTCGGGCTGACTCCACCCGCGAATCGATTCCAGCTGCGCTGAGGAAATGCTCCCGATTCCCTTGACGACCTGTCCGAGATCGAAGGTACTGCCTTGACTGACCATCTGCTCAATTATCCGGCTGATCGATGACGACTGATCAAAAACGTCGTTGATGCTCCGAAGATTAGCTTCATGCCGAGCAACGATCTGCTCAATTGCAGATTTCAGAAAACCATCGGGTGGCTCGAAGTTGGACATACCAACATTGTCGCACGCAGCTGCAAATCGACGGTCTCGAACGCCGAGGGGTCTGAGGGCCGCCGCTACGGAACCGCCGGTTTTCTCCCCGTCAGGTAGAAATCGAGCGTGAGTTTCAACGCAGTGTCGAAGTCGATCTTCGGCTCCCAGCCCAAAATCTCCTTAGCCCGGCGGATCGAGGGAACGCGCGTCGCGATGTCCTGGTAGCCGGGGCCGTAGTAATCGCCCGCGCTGACCTCGATGATCTCCGCCTTTTTCCCGATCTCTTCGTAACCCGGATACGTCGTCACGGCGGCCTTCAGCTTTTCGGCGAGCTCGCGGATGGAGATGTCGCTCGCGGGGTTGCCGAGGTTGAAGATGCCGCCGTTCGCCTTCTCCTCGTTGCCGATGATGCGCATGAGGCCTTCGATGCCGTCGCTGATGTAGGTGAACGAGCGCCGCTGGTTGCCCCCGTCCACGAGCTTGATTGGCTCGCCGTACAGGATGTTGTGGAGAAACTGCGTGAGCACGCGTGAGGAGCCCTCTTTCGGAGAGTCCACGTTGTCGAGGTTCGGGCCGAACCAGTTGAACGGCCGAAACAGCGTGAACCGAAGGCCGTGCCCCGAGCCGTAGGCCCAGATCACCCGGTCGAGCAGCTGCTTGCTGCAGGAATAGATCCACCGCTGCTTTTGAATCGGGCCGTAGACGAAATTCGAGCTCTCTTCGTCGAACTCGGCGTCGGGGCACATTCCGTAGACTTCGGAGGTCGACGGAAACACGACCCGCTTCTTGTACCGAACCGCCTGCTTGATGATCCGGAGGTTCTCTTCGAAGTCGAGCTCGAAAACGGCGATCGGCTGCTTGACATAGGTCGCCGGCGTCGCGATCGCGACGAGCGGCAGGACGACGTCGCATTTCTTGACGTGGTATTCGATCCACTCCTTGTTGATCGCGATGTCGCCCTCGAGGAACTGGAACCGCCGGTCGGCGAGGAACGGCTCGATCTTGTCGCTCGACATGTCCAGCCCGTAGACCTGCCAGTCCGTCGTCGTCAGGATGCGCTCCGTCAAGGCGTTCCCGATGAACCCGTTGACGCCCAGGATCAGGACTTTCATTTCTTTCAGCTGCCCGCCTTCGGGTCGGGAGAATACACCGAATGCGCGCGGATCCACTGCGCCGCCGTCATTTCGGGCCCTCCCTCCGGCTGCAGGACGATGACCTCGATGAAGCGGTCGTCCCCGCAGCAGACGAAGAGGCGGCTTTCCTGAACGAACGGCTGGCCCGGGTACGCGTCGTGCGCCGCGAGGCCCGGGAGCCCCGTCTTCCAGATCCAGGTCTTTTCCGCGAACGTGTCGGTGAACGCCCCCGGAAACGGGTGCGTCACCGCGCGGACGAGGTCGTGAACGCGCCTGGCCGGCTGACTCCAATCGATCTTCCCGTCTTCCGGCGTTCGCCGTCCGCGGGAAAAAGCGAGCGCCGGATCCTGCGGATGCCGGGGTGCGGTCCCGGCCTTCAGGGCCGGAAACTGGCGCGCGAGAACCTTGACCGCGGCGGCGACGACTTTTCTCTGGACTTCGATCGCGGTCTCGTCCGGACCGATCGACACGGCCTCCGCGTCGACGATGTCGCCGGCGTCGGCGCTCCCGGTCATGTAATGGAGTGTCGCGCCCGTCTGGGTCGCGCCTTCCAGGACGGCCCAGTTGACCGGCGCGCGCCCGCGGTATTTCGGAAGCAGAGCCCCGTGCATGTTGAAAGCCCCCAGACGGGGAATCCGGAGAATCTCGCCGGGGAGGATGTCGCGGTAGTAGAAGGAGAAGATCAAATCCGGACGCAGGTCCGCCACCTTCCGCATCTCGCGTGGATCTTTCCAATCCGCGTCCGGATACACGGGAACGCCGTGCTCCCGGCAGAGGCGCAGGACCGACGGAGGCCAGGCCGCGGCGGACACCGGATCCGAATAGGTATAGCAGCCGACGACGTGCTCTCCGCTGTCGAGCAGGTACCGCAGGCACTCGTGCCCGACGTCCGAGTACGCGAAGACGAGGATTCTCGTTTCGCTCATGCGGGACCGCCCGCGACGGCACTCTTCCTCCGGGTCTCGTCGGCCGAGCCCAGGCCCGCGCTTCCATGGATGCGGCGAATCGAGAACCGGGGCCGGCGCCGCACCTCCTGATAAATCCTGCCGATGTATTCGCCGACGATTCCGAGGCCGGCGAGGACGACCCCGAGCACCGTGAACAGGATCGCGAACAGAGTGAAGACTCCCTCCACCTCCGCTCCGACGATCAGGCGGCGGATTCCGAGAAAAATGCCGAACCCGATGCCGCCGGCCGCGACCACGAATCCGAAGAGAGTGAAGATCTGGAGAGGCACGACCGAGAAGCCGGTCATCAGGTCGAAGTTCAGGCGGACGAGCCGGTAGAGGGAGTACTTCGAGACGCCGGCCGCGCGTTTCGCGTGCTCGACGTCGACTTCCGTCGGCCGGCGCGCAAACGACTGCGCAAGGGCGGGAATGAACGTCGCGTTCTCCTCGCACGCGTTGATTTCGTCGACGACATCGCGCGAGTACGCGCGCAGCATGCAGCCGTAGTCGGAGAGCTTCATCCCGGTGATCGCCCCGGTCACGCGGTTCACCATCCGCGACGCGGCCTTTCGAAAGAAGGAATCGTGGCGGTTCCGGCGAACGCCGCCGACAACGTCGTACCCTTCGTCGATCTTCGCGAGGAGCTTCGGAATCTCTTCGGGCGGATTCTGGAGATCGGCGTCGAGCGTCACGACGACGTCGCCGCGGGACTGCTGGAACGCGGCCAGGATCGCCGGATGCTGGCCGAAATTCCGCGCGAGCTCGAGCACCCGAACGGCCCCCGCGTGGGCCTCCCCGAAAGACTTCAGGATCGCGAGCGATCCGTCGCGGCTGCCGTCGTCGACGAAGAGAATCTTCGTAGCGGCGGCCGGTCGAGTCGAGCACGGGCAGCAGCCGCGGGAGCAGCGCCGGGAGATTCTCCTCCTCGTTGTAGACCGGAATCACGACGGAGATCGATTTCATGCTCGCGGCGTCAATCGTAACGCAAGTGCCGTGCTGAAAATCGCGCCCCGGTCGAGTTAAGATCCGCGAGCCGAAGATGACGAGCCGCTGGATCCTCCCCGCCCTGTTCGCGTCCCTCGGCGCCGCCGGCGCCGTCGGTGCGCCGCCGGACGCCGTTTCGGCCGCGCGATCCTACCGAGCCTCGCACGAGACGGAGATCATCCGCGAGCTCGCGGATCTCCTCGAGATCCCCAATCGGGCCGCCGACTCCCCGAACATCGAAAAGAACGCCGCCGCCGTCGCGGCGCTGTACCGCGGAAGGGAATTCTCCGTGCGGCTCCTCCGCGTCGAAGGAGCGCCCCCCGTCGTATTCGCCGCGAAGGATTTTCCCGGGGCGAAGAAGACCGTCACGTTCTACGCCCATTACGACGGCCAGCCGGTCGACGCGAAGCAGTGGAACGGCGACCCGTTCCACCCGATCCTTCGGGACCGCCCTCTCGAGGACGGGGGACGCGAGATCGCCTGGCCGGGCCCGGGAAGTCCGTGGGACCCCGAGTGGCGGCTCTACGGGCGGTCCGCGGGGGACGACAAGGCGCCGATCGTGGGCTTCCTCGCCGCGCTCGATGCGCTCCGCGAGGCGGGAATTCGTCCTTCCGTCAACCTTCGGTTTTTCTTCGAGGGCGAAGAGGAGGCGGGATCGCCCCACCTCCGGGAGATCCTGTCGAAATACGCGGCCGAATTCCGGACGGACGGATGGATCCTTTGCGACGGCCCCGTCCACCAGAGCCGCCGCCCTCAGCTGTTTTTTGGCGCGCGGGGCGTGACGGGCCTGGAGTTGACCGTCTACGGTCCGAACCGGGGCCTCCACAGCGGTCACTACGGCAACTGGGCGCCGAACCCGATCGTCCGGCTGACTCACCTGCTCGACGCGATGCGCGCCGAGGACGGAAGAATTCTCATTCCCGGCTTCGAAAACGACGTTCGAGCCCTTTCGGAAGCCGAGAAGAGCGCGATCGCGGCCGTCCCCCCGGTCGAAAAGGATCTCGAACGGGAGTTCGGGTTTTCCGAACCGGAATCCCGGGACTCGCTCGTCGCGCTGATCCACCGGCCCGCATTGAACGTGCGCGGGATCTCGGCCGGCCAGATCGGCGCCCAGGCCGCGAACGTCATCCTGCCGGAAGCGACCGCTTCGATCGACTTCCGCCTCGTGCCGGACGAGACGCCCGAAAGCGTGAGAGCGAAAGTCGAGGCGTTCGTCGAGAGCCGCGGATATTTCATCGTCCGAGCGGCGCCCGACGCCGCGACGCGGGCAGCGCACGGAAAGATCGCGAAGCTCGAATGGGAGGGCGGATATCCTCCGGCGCGAACGTCGATGGACATACCCTTTTCCAAAGCCGTGATCGCCGCGGCCGAACGCGCGGCGGGCCGGGAAGTCGTCCAGATGCCGTCGCTCGGCGGCAGCATCCCGATGTACCTCTTCCAGGACGGCGGAAAGACGCCGGTCGTCGGCGTGCCGATCGCGAACCACGACGACAACCAGCACTCGGCCAACGAGAACCTGAGAATCCGGAACCTCTGGGACGCGATCGAGCTCTACGCGGCGCTCTTCACCGGTCTCTAGCCCGGAAGCCACTTCTCCGGAATCGGATTTTCCGCGCGCTCGTTGTCCCAAACGACCGAAGCAATCCACCACCGCGTCCCGTCGAAGTAGAGGTCGATCGAGTTGACGCCCCGGGCGAACACCGGGCCGTCCTTCGTCCGCCGGGACTCGTACGTCGAGAAGACGTGCGCGAGGTTGCCGAACCTCTCGACGGACCGGTGGATTTCGGTCTCGAAGAACCCGCTGCCGACCATCGCGTCGTTGGAGCGCTCCACGTACTCCGCGTGGTCCATCACGAGGGCGTACGGCTTCGATCCCGTGACGCCGGTCGCGACCTGGCGCGCGCCCGGCAGGTAGAGCGTGCGGTCGCGGTCCCACTGGCGCGGTTCTCCGGCTTCGCCGGAGATGACCTCGTAGAACGCCGCCAGAATTCCGTCGAGCGTCTCGACGTCGCGCGGGTCCCCCGATTCGGCGCCGGGAAGAAGCCCCCCGCGGATCTTCTGAAGCTCTTCCTCGAGCTGCTTCTGCTTCGTGACGTCGCGGAAGCTCCACACGCGGCCCACGATCTGTTGTCCGATTCTTTGCGGGCGCGAATAGCGTTCGAAGACCCTCCCGTCTTTGAGCGCGAGCCAGTCGTAGCTCTGCCCGTCCGGCTCCCGGTAGATCTCCCTCACCTTCTTGAGGAATCGGTCGGGATGCTTCATCTGCTGGAGGAGGTGCTCGCGGAGCCGGGTCGCGTCCAGCGAGACGACGATGTCGTTCGGGATCGCCCACATCTCCACGACCTGGCGGTTGAAATCGACGAGATTCCCCTCCAGGTCCACGATCACGATTCCGTCCGCGGTCGCGTCGAGCGCCGCGCGAAGGCGCGAAGCGGCCCGCGAGAGCTCCCGCTCGGTGCGCACGAGGTCGGTGATGTCGCGGAAGCTCCAGACGCGGCCGGCGTTGCGGCCGCCGAGCCTTCGCGGCCTGGAGTGCCGTTCGAACCAGCGGCCGTCCTTGAACTCCAGCGTGTCGAAGCTCTCCGCGTCCGGAGCCGAGTAGAGCTCCATCACTTTCGTGACGAAACTCCCGGGATCTTTGAGCTGGTCGAGCACGAACGCGACGGCCTGGTCGTCCTTGCGGCTCGCGGCGATCGCCGGAGGGATCTTCCACATGTTGATGAACTGCTGGTTGAACGTGACGATCTTTCCGTCGCTATCGGTGACGAGAATTCCGTCGGCCGTCGCGTCCAGCGTGGCATTCAGCAGGGAGCTGAGCTCTTCCAGGGAATCGTCGGGCAGGAGCGCGCCTCCAGGCCGGAATCCTATCCCGGCGACGAAAAGGCCGCCCGCGAGGGCGGCCCTTCCGAGGAAACAAGAGATCGAGGCGGCGTCAAACCGGCGGCGGAGGAGGAGGAACCTCTTCCGGCGGAGTCGACGTCGAGGTGCCGGCGCGGATGGCCGGGGCGGGACTCGTGGTCGGGATCGGAGCCGGAACCACGGGAGCCGCGATCGGCACGGGCGCGAGCTGAGGAGGAGCGACGGCCGGCGCCGGCGACGAAGGTACCGGCGTTTCGGTCACGATCGTGCGGCCATGCGAGGCGGCCTTCTTCTTCGCGGCCGGCCGGCGTTCGCGCAACCGCGGGCGCCGTTTCCACGGCCGACTTCTCGGCGGTCGGAGCGGCCGCCGGCTCTTCCGTCGCCGGCGGAACGGCCTGGGCCGCCGCGGGCACCGCAGGAACGGCCGTGGCGTCTACCGGAGGAGGAACCGATTGCGCGGCCGTCGAAGTCTCGGTCGTGACACGGCTGACCGTGGGCTGACTCTTCTGCATCGCGACCGCGAGCGCGACGAGGCCCGCGAAAACCAAAAGGACGACGAGAAATATCTTGGCTCGCTTCGTTCCGGAGTGGTCCGGCTCTTCCCGGGCATCGGCGAAGAGCGAGTGGTTATAAGTCTGGTCCATTTCGACCTCCGCCGAAGGAAATTGCAAGATCGAGGCCAGATCCGCCGGATCAGGAAGTTCGCGCCGCGAGAGCGCCGGCCGCGGCGGACCGAATGTCTTCGATCGCTTCGCGCATCCGGTCGAGATGCGTGCGGAACGAGATCACGCAGATTCGAACGACGAACCTGCCGCCGATGGTCGTGCCCGTCAGGTACACGCGCTTCTTCGCGTTGACGCGGCCGAGAAACTCTCGATTGAGGACATTCGTCTCGTCCTCGCCGGCGCCGGGCCGGGAAATCCGGAATGCGACGATGGAGAGCTGCGGCTCCGCGATGATCTCGACGCCGGGAATCTTTTTCAGTTCCGAGCACGCCCAGCGAGCGAGCTCGAGCTTTTCCGCGAGCGCCTCACGAAACGCGCCGAGCCCGTGCATCTTCACCGGCAGCCAGACCCGCAGTCCCCTCCAGTCCCGGGAAAGCTCCGGGGAGAGCTCGCAGAAATCGACGAACTCTTCCTCTTTCTGCATCGCGGGCAGGTACTCCGCGCCGACCGCATGCGCTCGCTCGAGCGCGGCGCCGTCGCGAACGAGGAGCGATCCCGTACCGTACGGGAGAAAAAGGCCCTTGTGCGGGTCGAGCGACGATCGAATCGGCGCGCTCGATGCCCCGCATCGCCCGCCGCCCCTCTTCCGTGAGGAGAAAGAATCCCCCGTACGCGCCGTCCACGTGGAACCACAGCTTCTCTTTCTCGCACAGATCGGCGAGAGCCTCGAGGTCGTCGACCGCGCCGGTGTTCGTCGTTCCGGCGCTTCCGACGACGAGGAAGGGCGAGAGGCCGGACGCTCGGTCGCTCGCGATCGCGTTCGCCAGCTCGTCGAGCCGGATCCGGAACGAATCGTCCGACCGAATCTCGCGCACGTTGTCTTCCGGAAAGCCCGCGAGGATCGCGGCCTTGCGGACCGAATGATGGGTCTGGTCCGACGTGTAGATCGTGCCGCGAAGAAAGTTCTCCGGCAGCCGCGCGCGGCGCGCGGTCACGATCGCGGAGAAATTCGCGAGCGACCCGCCGCTCGTCAGGATTCCGCGCGCCGAAGGCGGATAGCCGACGATCTCGCAGAACCACGACACGACGTTCGCCTCGATCTGCGCGAGACCGGGCGCGGCGGCCCAGACGCCGACGTAGCGGTTCGTGCAGTCGGCGATCAGGTCCGCGACGGCGGACTGGAGGAGCCCTCCGCCCGGGATGTAGGCGAGGTAACCGGGGCCTGCGGTATTGAAGCTCACGGGAATGACGCGGTCGAACAGGAGGTCGAACAGCTCTTTCGGGGCCGTTCCGGACTCGGGCGCCGCTCGCTCCCTCAGCGATCGCGCGAGCTCCGGCCCCGTCTCCGTGTTCCACGACGGCTGCTTCGGAAGAGAATCGACGTGCGCCGCGATCCGGACGAGCGCCTCCTCGACGAGTCGCCTCAGGTCGGTCGAGGAAAGCTCGAGCGGATTTTCTCCCATCCGCGGGAATCTTATCGAATCCGCCATTGACACCGAGCGAGGGGCGCGACAAGATCTCACCCCACAACTCCGAAGGAGAGAGCCCGTGAGGAAGCCCAATCGCTGGACGAGCCGGCGGCAGATCGAGGTCGAGACCAGCCTGACGACGATTCCGACGGACGTCATGTCCGATTCGCCCGCCAGTCACGCGCGGTTGAATCGCGACGAGACCGAAAAGCTCACGAGGCTGCGGCGGCAGGGCGCCGCGGCCGGCTCCGCCCCTCCCCCGGCGGCCCCGCCCGCGGCCTCACCGGCCCCGAAAGCCGGATTCTGGTCCCGTCTCTTCGGGTGGAAGTGATCGGCCCGGCAAACCGGTGAGATCAGACCCTCGCGGGTTAGCGCCGGGGCTCAACGCGACCGCCACGGTCGTGAAATCACTCTTCGCCTCTTAGGGGAGCTCCTCTCCCTGGATGAGGGTTTGATGGCCGTTGATGTCGCAGAGAGGCTCGACGGCGGTGATTGCTGCCACGACGTCGAACGACTGGTCGCCAACCAGCCGGGCGGTCACGGGACCTCGGAGTGCCGCGAGCGCCGGGTCAGCGAACACGTCGCCGATGATCGTGTTCGATCTCGGGGCGACAGTGTAGTCCTTCGTGATGGTTCCGGCGCCGGTTTTGTCCGTGAACGACGCTGTGACGGTGAGAGTGTTCGCACTTGGGTTGACGAAATACAGGTTGTTCCGATACCGGCTGGGCGAGGCCGTGAGCCAGGCAAGATCGACGGGAGTGCCGGGGGAATGGTACGCGGGAACGCCATGAAGTAGAGCGCCGGCGAGCGCGTCCCACAGGCCGCCCCCGTAATATGGCAGCGCCGGCGGTGGAGTGCTGGGGTGGCCCCCATCGAACGCGGTGTCCAGCGTAACTTCGGTATAGAGGCGAATCGGTTGATCACTTGTGAACTCAACCGATGCGAGCAGCGGGCCTATCGGCGTGCTGCAGCCTTGGTAGTCAGCGCAGAAGAATGCCCAGTCGGGCAGGTCGAGAACACCGTTGGGCGGGATCGTGAAGGTCGTAAGCGCCGGGGTTCCCGTTCCAACGACATCCGTGATCGTTACCGTCGCGGCCGCCGCGTTCGGATTCCAGAGCCTCGTTTCCGTGTGCCATGCCCCGACTGAGCCAACGAGCGGGGCGTGCACGGTAAAGGCAAGTGCCGTGGCGGCGCAAAGCGATGTGAGAACCGCGAGCAATGGCTTATTGCGCATTGTACACCCACAAGGCAAAATCCTGATTGAACCCGGCGTCAAGACCGGGCACGCTCTTCGCCGAAATTCCAAGCGCGTCCACCTCTACGGTGAACGTGCCGCTAAAACTATTGGGCGAAATATTGATAAAGCGTAGGTTATTTGACTCTTGCGCGAAGGGGTCGCACCCCCCCACCGCAGGCGTGTAGCCGTTGATGTCCATCTGGTCGTTGTCGCACCACCAAGCAGTGCCGGCTTTCATGGCAACCATAACAAGATTGTTGACGCGCTCGGCCGACGCGTTCACAGCCGCCGCCGGGTCGGTGTAGGCGAGCGCAATTCTGACCGGCTTCGTTACGTCCGACCGAGGGAAGGTGAACGTGTACGACTGTCCGGTAGCGGTGAAGCGGCGCGTCGGTGTAACGGCGTGGTCTTCGTCGTAAGAAATAGAATGTGTTCCGTCAAAGAGGCGTGCGAACCCGAGTCGCCCCCACCCCTGAACGCGTGGGTATGTTCCGTAATTGAGCGCTGCATTCGTAAAATCGTCCCATCCACCGGTTGTCATATTTTCCGCGCCGATCAGCATCATGGCCTTGATCATAGCAGGTGACGGATCAACGCCTTTGTTAAGGCCGAGGGAATTCTTATAATAGCGCGAGAAGAGGATCGCGAGTCCCGTTGCTTGTGGTGTGGAAAAACTGGTTCCGGCGCCGTATGCGTAGTGGTTGTTGGTGCCACTCACGAGCCCAGCAGGATCTTGGTCGGGGCATATACCCGTCAGGTTGGCAGCGGGGTTATTCGTCTGCGCCGAGACGATGCGCGTCGCGGGTGCAACGAAATCTGGCTTGTAACGATATGTGTCATTCATTACATCACGAGGACTGAGCGCGGCAATGTGCGAGAGGGCCTCGGAAGGATCGGGGCACGTGCCCGGGGCGCGGAGTTCCGTCGTGCCGCCCATGGCGACAATGTTTTTGGCATTGCTCGGAGCGGTCACCCAGTGTGTTCCGTTGGAGTTTGGCAGGTTACCCGTTGCAATCGTGATGAACATCGGTCGGACCGCGGTGTTCGTCCCGTATGCGTCCCTAACGAGGTAGTCAGCGGCCTGAGCGTAGGTACTGTACGTGTAGATGGTGGGCATGTTCCAAGATTGGTTTTGGAAGCGTGCGCCGGCGTTGTAGCCGTCCGCCGTAATACTCATGTACTTCGCTGGAGTGAAGGAGCAGATGAATTCGAACTCGTTGAAGATCCGGCTAATGCGCAGGTGGGCGGTGGGAGCGATCCCGGTGCCGTAGTAGAAGCCGAGGTCGTCTTTCACCGTACTTCCAGTGCCCTGGGGGTTGCCAGCGATGAGGCCAGCGACGAGCTCGCCGTGAGACGGCTTCGACTCGGGATTGGTGCCGCAGTAATCCTGCCAGCTCGTAACGCGAGTACCGAAGTCCGCATGAACTGGAAGGCTCGGCCCCTGGTCGAGACCCGTGTCGGTGACATTAGCTGTGTACGAGCTGAGGTCTTGCAGGCAGTGACCGCACAGGCCATTCAAGTACGAAACGTAGGCTGCGGGGTTTGTGGCTTGCGTGGTGTTGTGGTGCCCCGCGACGATCTGGCAGTCGCGTTCGTCGCTCGGCTGAGGGGATGTCGCGGGCTCGATCCAAACAACGCCGGGGTCCATCAGAAGTGACTGGACGTCGGCGAGCGTGAGGACAGCTTGGGCGTCCAAGTATGGCCCCACTCGCGCGTACGACACCTCGCTGAACGCGCGGGTTTCCATGCGTGCCTGGGCGGCACTGACATCCTGCTGGCCATCAAGCTGAACCACCACCTCCAGCTGCGTGCTCACGGAGTCGTGGAGCAAATGATCGGTGACGGCCTCATCGAGCTTATACGCGGGTTGGTAAACCACCGCGTGCCGGTAGCCCGGAACCGTCATGAGTGACTTCCGAGACTGGGGGTCGATTGCGATCAGATACGTGTTCTCCGGGAAGTACTGAATGACGCGACCACCCAACGCAGCGACAGCATCAAGCCAGTCCTGCCGCGCGAAGGCCCGAAACTGGAGCAGGTACAGACCCGTGGCTCCCGAATAATCTGTCAGAAACTGGCCGGCTGGGACGTTTGGCGCCGCGGGGTCAAGGCCCGTGATCGTGAATCCGCGCAGGTTAATCTCGTTAAATTCCGGGAAGGCGTGCACAACGATTCCACTCCCGGCCAGGGCGCTCGTAACAGCGTCGGCAGCGGCGGCGGGAACATGGACCACCGCGACGCGGCCATAATCATCAGCGCTCGAGGCCGCGGCGAACACGTCCGCCGGAACCGGCAATGTCGGGGGTTTGAAAAGCGCAAGAACCACATCGTCGGCTAGGAGCCCGCTCGGCATTGCAAGCGCCACAAAAATAATTGCGAACAGGAAGTGTGCCGCACGATTCATACTTTACCTCCACATCAGGGTTCTTCGTTCGGCAAGGACGGTAGCAGTTCACTGGGTGGAACACAACGTAAATCGTTTAAAATAAACGTTTTATATTGCTCTGCGACACACGTGCCCCCTCCCCACGAAAGCGTGTTCACCCTTCTCATCGCGCCGAGACCGAAAAGGGGACATGTAGCTGAAAATAGGGACCCCCGCGACCGTCTCTTTGATAGCCTCGTCCATCGGAAGTGGAGGTCGGAATGAATCGGTTCGGAATCTTCTTGCCGCCCTGGGTCTCGCCCTCGTCTCCGTCGCGCCGGCGCTCGCCGCCTCGAAATCCGAGAAACCCGAGAAACCCGCCGAACCCGAGACGCAGAGCGAGTCCGGCGATTTTCTCCAGAATTTCAAGGTCCGAAACCTCGGTCCCACGGTCGGCGGCGGACGCGTCAGCTCGGTCGCCGGAGTCCCGGGCGACCCGAACGTCTACTACGTCGGCGCGGGCGGCGGCGGCGTCTTCAAGACCGTCGACGGCGGCAATTCCTGGAAGGCGATCTTCGAAAAAGAGCTGACCGCTTCGATCGGCGCCGTCGCCGTCGCCCCTCCAACCCGAACATCGTCTGGGTCGGAACGGGGGAAGCGAATATCCGCAACGACGCCCTTCCGGGCCGCGGCATCTACCTCTCCTCCGACGCCGGCCAGTCGTGGAAGCGAATGGGTCTCGAGAACGCGGGTCAGATCTCCTCGATCGTCATCGATCCCGGAGATCCCCGAACCGTCTTCGCGGGAGTCTTCGGGCACGAATGGGCGCCCAACTCCGAGCGCGGCGTTTTTCGGACGACCGACGGCGGCCTGACCTGGTCGAAAGTCCTTTTCGTCAACGACACGACGGGCGTCTGCGATCTCGTGATGGAGCCGGGGAACCCGCGCGTCCTGTTCGCCGCGATGTGGCATGCGCACCGTCATCCGTGGGAGCTCGTCAGCGGCGGGGAAGGCAGCGGCCTCTACCGCTCGACCGACGGCGGATCGACGTGGAAGAAGCTGACGAAAGGCCTTCCGGAGGGGCCCATCGGCCGGATCGCGGTCGCGCAGGCGCCGACGAACCCGCGGCACGTGTACGCCCTGTTCGAGGCGAAAAAGGGAATGCTCTGGGAGTCGCTCGACCACGGCGACGAATGGAAGGAAGTCAGCGACAGCAAGGTCCTGAACGCCCGGCCGTTTTATTTCTCGCGGCTCTTCGTCTCTCCCGAAGACGAACGAAGGCTCTACTTTCTCTCCTTCGAGCTCGTCGAGTCGGATGACGGCGGAAAGACCGCGCGCGCGATCGACAAGGGCGTCCACGTCGATCATCACGCGCTGTGGATCGACCCCGCGAACCCCTCGCGCATGATCCAGGGCAACGACGGCGGCGTCTACATCTCCGCCGACAAGGGAAAGACCTGGCGCTACCTCAACAACCTGCCGATCGAGCAGTTCTACATGGTCGCCGCGGACTCCAGCGTCCCGTACAACCTGTGCGGCGGACTCCAGGACAACAACGCCTGGTGCGGCCCCTCCGACAGCCTGAGCCGCGGCGGCATCGCCGGCGCGGACTGGTTCGTCACGGCGGGCGGCGACGGCGAATATGCCGTGCCCGCGCCGAGCGATCCCTCGATCATCTATTCCGATTCCCAGAACGGCTTCATCAGTCGCCTCGACCTGAAGACGCACCTGAGCGCGTTCGATCCGCCCGTACCTGGAGAGCGTCGGAGAAATGAAGCCGTCGGAGCTGAAGATACCGCTTCAACTGGACGTCTCCGATCGCCGTATCGCGAAAAAGACGCGAACGAGGTCTACCTCGGGGGCAACGTCCTGTTCCGCTCCCGGGACGGAGGCGGCCACTGGGATGTCATCAGCCCGGACCTCACCCGCAACGACAAGAGCAAGCAGGAAGTCAGCGGCGGCCCGATCGAGCACGACCTATCCGGAGCGGAGTCCTACGGCACGATCCTCTCGATCACGATCGCCGAGTCCGACCCGCGCGTGATCTGGGTCGGAACCGACGACGGACTCGTCCAGGTCACGCGCGACGGCGGCGCGACCTGGACGAACGCGACGAAGAACGTTCCGAAGGCTCCCGAGTGGGCTCGCGTCTACCAGATCGGAGTGTCTCCGTTCGACGCCGGGACGGCCTATGCCGCATTCGACGCGCACATGCTCGACGACAACCGCCCCTACGCGTTCAAGACGAACGACTACGGAAAGACCTGGACGTCCATCTCGGCGGGCCTCCCTTCCGACGCGTCCGTGTACGTCGTCCGCGAAGATCCCAATCTCCGGGGCTTCCTCGCGGCGGGCACCGACCGGGGCGCGTGGTTCTCCCGCGACGCGGGCGCGCACTGGCGGCGCCTGCAGGCCGACCTTCCGACGGTCGCCGTGTTCGACCTGAAGTTCGTTCGTCGCGATCTCGTCCTCGCGACCCACGGGCGCGGCATCTTCGTGCTCGACAACATCACTCCCCTCGAGGAGCTTTCTTCCGCCGCGGAGTCGAGCGCCTTCCATCTCTTCTCGGCGCGACCCGGAACGCTTTTTCACCACTGGGGCCGCGGCGGGTTCGGCAAGGACCCGACGGCTTCGCCGAATCCTCCCGACGGAGTCGAGGTGGACTACTTCCTCAAGTCGGAGATCAAGAGCGAGGAGTCGAAGGACGAAAATCCGCGCAACAAGAAGACGGCCGTCAAGATCGTCGTGACCGACGCCGAGGGCCGGCCCGTCGCGACGAAATACGGGCAGTCGAAACAGGGGCTGAATCGCTTCGTCTGGAACATGCGATACGACGGGCCGAAGGACCTGACCTTCGAAAAACAGCCGCCTCCGAGCGAATTCTTCGAGCGCGGCGTCGGGCCCCACGTTCTTCCCGGTTCCTACAAGATCACCGTGACGGTCAAGGGCGATTCCCGGAGCACGACCGCCGAAGTGCTCGCCGACCCGAGGCTCAAGATCGACCCCGCCGAGTTCCGCGAAGAAGTCCGCGCGGGACTCGAGGCGAGAAACGAGCTTTCGGCCCTGAACGACGCCTTGAACCGCACCGACGGCCTCCAGAAGCAATTGAAGTCGATCGAGGGGATGCTGCGGGGCGACGAGGGCGAGTCGAAGCCGGCGAAATACGCGCCCGTCCTCGACGCGGCGGAGGCTCTCGGAAAGACGCTCAAGACCTTCAAGGACAGCGTTTACAACTCCGAGCGGCAGTCCGATGTCGGGCTCGATTTCGTCCACTATCTGTCGCGTTTTCACGACGACCTGTCGGGACTCGAACGCGAGCTCGTCTCCGCCTACGCCGAGCCGCCGAGCGAGGTCGTTCGACGGGCGATCGTTGAACGGCGCAAGGAGCTCGACGAGGTCCTCGGCCGGTGGGAGCGAATCCGCGAGACCGACGTCCCGGCTTACAACAAGATCGCGCAGGCGAACGGAACTCCGACAGTTTTCGCCGGAGAGAAGATCACCGTGGAGGAGGTGAAGCTCTGACGGGCGGCGCGGCGTTCCGGGAGGGAAGCGTAACTTTTCGAGCTGCCTCCCGGAACCCAAGTCGCACTCGAAATCTCGCGAGAAAAGTTAGCCGAGCGACGGCCCAGGACAGGATTCCATCCCCGTCGCCGTTCGTCTTCCCGACGGAATGTCGCGCCGCCGGGAAGCCCTCATCTACCCCTTGAGCTTCGCGACGAGCTCTCCGACCCGTCGCTTCGCCGCCGGCGAAAACCAGAGGTCGATCCACTGCCGGGAGTCTTCGCTCTTCGCGCGCTCCGACCGTTCGACGGCCGCCGCCCGAATCAAACGCTTCGATTCGGCGAACGCCTCCCGCGGGATGGACGCGAGCTGCCGGGCTCTTTCGATCGCGCGCCCTTCGAGCTCGGGAGCGGGGACGACCTCGTCGACGAGCCCCGCCGCGAGAGCCTGGTCGGGCGAATAGAGCGGCCCCTCGAGGATCGTCCGCTCGAACATTCCGGGCGCGAGCCGCCCGCGGAAAGTCTCGACCACGAACGCCGGCAGTGCGAGGCCGAGCTGCGTCTCGTTCAAGCCGATCTTGAAGCTCCCCTGCGCCATCACGCGGGTGTCCGACTGGAAGGCGAGAACGCAGCCTCCGGCGATCGCATGGCCGTTGATCGCCGCGACGACCGGGGCCGGAAACGAGAAGAGCCGCATCATCGACCCGTGGAGCGCCTCGTAGACCTCCTCGATCCCGGCCCGATCGAGCGGCGCGAGAAAGGGAAGATCGAGACCCCCCGAGAAAAAACTCCTCGCCCCGATCAGAACGAGGGCCCCGGCATCCCTCGCGTCCGCCATGCCCTTTTCGAGATCTGAGAAGAATCGGGGGTTCATTGCGTTCGCCTTGCCGTCGTCCATCCGCAGGACGGCGACTTCGCCTTTTTTCTCGAGTCGAATCATGGCGGGATCATACGTTACGGCTCATCCCCGAGGCGCGAAGCGTCCCCTTCCGGCGCGCCCTCTCTTTCATCAGGAAGAAAATCACCGGCGTGACGAGGAGCACGTGGATCGTCGAGGTGATCATTCCGCCGACGATCGGCGCCGCGATCGGGCGCATCACTTCCGAGCCGGTTCCCGTCGACCAGAAGATCGGCACGAGCGAAAGGGTCGCCGCGCAAACGGTCATGAGCTTCGGGCGAAGACGAAGGACCGAGCCCTCGCGGGTAGCCTCCAGAATGTCCTCGCGGGTCAGGTCTCCTTTTCCGAGCCGCTTGTCCAGGGCCTCGTGCAGATAGATGACCATGATCACGCCGGTCTCGACGGCGATTCCGTACAGGGCGATATAGCCGATCCACACGGCGACCGAGAAGTTGTAGCCGAGAAGCCACTGGAGAATGACGCCGCCGGTCATCGCGTAGAGGACCGAAAGCATCACGATCGACCCCTCCGACGCGGAGCGGAACGTCATGGTCAGCAGGACGAAGATCACCGCGAACACGATCGGGAGAACGATCTGAAGAGTCTTCTTCGCGTGAACCTGGAATTCGAACTGGCCCGCCCAGTCGAGCGTGACCCCGGGCGGCAATTTCACGCGCTCGCCGACCCGCTTCTGAGCCGCGTGAACGAAGCCGACCAGATCGGAGCTCGCGGTGTCGACGTAGACGACGCCGGAGAGCCTGCCGTTCTCGTCCTTGTACATCGGCGGCCCGCTCGTGACCTGAATTCGGGCGAGCTCCCCGAGGGGTACCTGCGCGCCGGATGGCGTCAGCACGAGGATGCGGCGCAATGTCTCCGGGTCGCTTCGAAAGTCGCGAAGGTAGCGAACGAGCACCGTGAACCGGCGCCTTCCCTCGACCGTCGTCGTCGCCATCTTCCCCCCGGTCGCGGCCTCGAGCGTGTTCTGGACCTGCATGACCGACAGGCCGTAGCGGGCCGCCGCTTCGCGATCGACGACGAAGTCGAGATACGAGCCGCCGCTCGTCCGCTCGGCATAAACGCTCCTCGCCCCGGGAAGGTCTTTCAGCGCGTTTTCGATTTCGATCCCAACCTTCTCGATCGACGAGTAATCGGAACCGAAGACCTTGACGCCGACCTTCGTCCGCACGCCCGTCGCGAGCATGTCGAGCCGGTTCCGGATCGGCTGAGTCCAGGCGACCGGCATACCCGGAATCTGGAGCTTCTCGTTCATCTCCGCGATCAATTCGTCCTGCGTCGACACGCGCGACTCCGGCCAGATCGGCCGAAAGACCGGCCGGATCCACCCGGGCCATCCCGAATACCAGCGCCGATGAAATGTCTTCGGCCACATCTGGCGCGGTTTGAGCACGATCGTCGTCTCGAACATCTCGACAGGCGCGGGATCGGTCGAGCTCTCGAATTTGCCGGACTTGCCCAACACCGACTCCACCTCCGGAAACGTCATGAGGATCCCGTCGGTCTTGACCAGGATGTCGCGCGCCTGCTCGATCGACATCATGGGCAGACCCGTCGGCATGTACATGAGCGAGCCCTCTCGAAGCTGCGGCATGAACTCGGAGCCGAGCGAAAGCGCGAGCGGAATGACGGCGGGGATGAGGAGGAAATTCAGGAACAACGTGGTCTTCGGAAAACGCAGCGCCCGGTTCAGGATCGGAGCGTAGAGCCGGCGGGTCCACAGCGCGGCCGGGTTTTCGTCTTCCGGCCGGATCTTTCCCCGCATCCAGGCGATCATGAGAATCGGAACGAGCGTCACGGAGAGAATCGAGGCCGCCGAGATCGCGAACGTCTTCGTGAACGCGAGCGGATGGAAAAGCCTCCCCTCCTCCCCGGTCAGGAGAAAGACCGGCAGGAACGAGACGACGATGATCACGAGCGAGAAGAAAATCGCCCGGCCGACCTGCTGTGCCGACGCCACGATCGCGGACTCGCGGCCCTCCGCCCCGCGGGAAGGGTCCGCCTGCGCCAGATGGCGATGCGCATTCTCGACCATGACGATCGAGGCGTCGACGAGGACCCCGATCGCGAGAGCGAGCCCTCCGAGCGACATGATGTTGGAGGAGACGTGCAGCAGGTACATCGGCAGGAACGAGATGACGATCGCGACAGGAAGGACGATGATCGGCACGAGCGCCGAACGGAAGTGGAAGAGGAAGATCAGGACGACAAAGGCGACGACGATCATTTCCTCGATCAGCGTGTGTTTGAGAGTCGCGATCGCCCGGCGGATCAGCTCCGTGCGGTCGTACGCGACTTTCAGCTCGACGCCGGGCGGAAAAGAAGGCGCCAGCTGCGCGATCTTCTTCTTGACGGCCTCCACGACCGTCATCACGTTCTCCCCCGACCGCACGATGACGACACCGGCGACCGCTTCCCCTTCGCCGTTCCAGTCCGTAATCCCGCGGCGCATCTCCGGGCCGAAATGGATGTTCGCGACGTCGGAGAGATAGATCGGCGTCCCCGTCGCCGCGCGCGCCTTCAATGGCACCTTCTTCAGGTCCTCCAGGCTCGTGATGTAGCCGCGTCCGCGCACCATGTACTCGCGCCCGGTCCATTCGACGACCCTCCCGCCGACGTCGCCGTTGCTCTCCTGAACGGCGGTCAACACTTCGGGAAGCCCGATTCCGAAGGACGCGAGCTTCGCGGGATCGACGTCGATCTGGTACTGCTTCTGGAAGCCGCCCGCGGAGGAGACTTCCGCCACTCCCGGCACCGCCCGCAGCCAGTAGGAGAGATCCCAGTCCTGAAACGTCCGAAGATCGGCCAGCGACTGTTTTCCGCTCCTGTCGACGAGCACGTATTCGAAACCCCATCCGACGCCCGTCGCGTCGGGGCCGAGGTTCGGGTTGACTCCTTCCGGAAGCCCGCCCCGGAGGCCGTTCAGGTATTCGAGCACGCGGCTCCGCGCCCAGTAGAGGTCGGTTCCGTCCTGAAAGATGACGTACACGTAGGAATACCCGAAAAACGAATAGCCGCGAACCGTCTTGACCTTCGGCGCGGAGATCAGCGCCGAAACGATCGGGTAGGTCACCTGATCTTCAATCAGGTTCGGGTTCTGCCCCTCCCAGTTCGTATAGACGATCACCTGGACATCCGAGAGATCGGGCAGGGCGTCGAGCGGAATGCGTTTCAGCGCCCAGAAACCCGCGCCGAAGAGCCCTGCCGCGAAGATCAACGTCAAAAACTTGTTCCGGACGCAGGTGGCGATCAGTTTCTCGATCATTGGGGATTCTCCGGCCGCTTCTCCAGGGCTCCGATGCGCGATTCGGAATCAATCAGGAAGTTCGCGGACGTGACGACCATCTCTCCTTCCGAGAGACCGGAGAGCACCTCGATCGAGTCCTTTCCCGACACGCCGGTCTTGATCTCCCGCGGCGCATAGACGCCGGGAGACTCTTCGACGAAGGCGATCTGCCGCTCTCCCGTCTGAATCAGGGCCGTTCGCGGAATCGCCACCGCCACCCTGCCCTTGCCCGAAAGAGAAACGTGGACGAACATGCCGGGCTTGAGCACGCCCTTCGGATTCGGGAGAACGATCCGAATCTTGATTGTGCGGCTTTCTTCGGTCAGCGTGGGGTACACGAAGTCCACTCGTCCCCGAAACGTCTCGCCCGGCAGGAAAGGCGCGGAAACGGCCGCGGCGTTCCCCGGAACGATCATCGCCGTATCCGATGGATACGAGTCGGCCAGGACCCAGACCGTCGAAAGATCCGCGATCGTGAAGAGCGGCATGCCGGGAGCGATCGCCATTCCCGGCAGGGCGTCTTTCTTCAGGACGACGCCGGAGACCGGAGAATCCAGCGTCAGCGTCTTCGAGACCTCGCCGCTCCTCTCGACCCGGCCGATCTCGGAATCCGGGACGTCCCAGAACCGCAGCCGTTGCCGCGTCGCGGCGAGCAGCGAACGCGAGTCGGCCGCCGCCTGCGGGCTCGAGGAATCCTTCAGCCGCCGCGCGTTCTCGACGGCCAGCAACAGCTCCCGTTCGGTCGCGACGAGATCGGGGCTGTAGATCGAGAGGAGAGCCTGTCCGCGCCGGACAGATTGGCCGGTTCGGTCCACGAAGAGCCTCTCGATGTAGCCGGCGAACTTCGCGTTGACCGAGTGGACGCGCCCCTCGTCTTCCGCGACCGATCCGTTCGTCTCGATCGCGCCTCCGACGATCTTCTTCTCGACTTTCACGGTCGTCACGCCGACCTCCTGCCGGCGCTCGAGCGGAATCCGGACAACGGAGAGACCGGGAGGCGTGATGCGCTTGCCCGCCGAAGCCTCGGCGGAGGCGGGTGAGACGTCAGAGGTTCCGGCCTCCGGCTCCTCGGCGTATTTCGGTTCGAGCTGCATGTCCATGAACGGCGACTTCCCCGGATGGTCGAAGTGCAGCTCCGGTTTCATCGGGTCGTACCAGTAGAGAACCTTTCGGTCGTGAGGCGTGGATCCAGAGTTGCGGGTCGCGAGTTGCGAGTCGCGAGGAGCGGGAGGAGAAGAATGGCGCGAGCGGCCGGCGAGATATCCGACGAGCAGGAGCGACGCGGCGCCAGCCAGGGTGATCGCGATTCGGCTATTTCGTTTCATGGTCGTGCTCCATCCCGGGCGTTCCGGGCAAAAGAGGAAGCCCCGCGGCCATCTGGAGGTCGGCGCGGTCGCGGCCGATCGCCGAGAGGCGCTCGGCATACTCGGACCGGAAGGTCTGGAGATCGACCGACGCGGCCACGAGCGTGGCGAAGTCGATCGAGCCGACGGCGTACGATTCTCGCGCGGCCCGGTCGTTGATCTCCGCCTGCGGAAGGATCGCCTCGCGGAAGAGAGCGGACTGCTTCACATCGCTCTCGAGCCGGGCGAGAGCGCTTTCGACGTCGCCGCGCAGCTTCAGCTCCACGTCGGACCGCCCGGCGCGCGCCGCTTCGACCATCGCGTCCGCCTCGGCCGCTCGCGAAGAGAGCCGAACGGGATGAAAAAAGGGCAGCGAGAGACCGACCGTTGCGGAAACCATGTCGTCGCGGTGCTCCCTCTCGCCGTAAGTGGCCGAGAGGCTCCACGCCGGCCGGCGTTCGAGCCGCGCCCGGCGCGCCTCCTGCCGGGCCCTCTCGATCTCCTCGTCGTAGTGCGCGAGGACCGGGCTCTCGGAAAGCGCCCGGGCGAGAAACGCGTCTCGGTCCGGCATGGACTCCTCCGGATCGATCTCTTCGATCGGCGCAACGACGGTCTCGGCCGGCTGCGCCAGGAGCGAGTTGAATTCCGCCGCCGCCGCCCGGCGATCCCCTTCCATCCGGACGATCTCTTTCGAGAGCCGGGTCTTTTCGAGGCTCGCGCGAAGCACGTCCGCCTGCACTCCGCGTCCGACCCGGTACCGGTCCTCGGCAACCCGCGTGTCGTCGGCGAGAAGGCCATCCGTCTCCCGGGCGATCGCGAGTTTTCGGTCGAGGGCGGCGAGGTCGAAGAACGCCCGGGCGGTGCGCGCGGCGACCTCGTACAGGTGGTGCATGTGTTCCTTCTCGATCGCTCTCGCCCCGGCTTCCGCGGCGAGCCGGGAGCTCCTGCGCATTCCCGCCGGAGGGAGCGCCTGCGAAATGCCGACGGTTTTCATCGTCATGTCCTCCCGGGTGAACGAGAGATCCGTCGGCACGTTCATCGCGCCGACCGACAGCTCCGGGTCCGGAAGCGCGTCGGCCTGCCGGGCGCGTTCTCCCGCGGCGCGGATTTCCGCGTCCATTCGCGCGAGGTCCGGGTTTTGCGACGTCGCGATCCGGATCGCGTCCGAGAGTCTTTCGCGCCAGCCGGATGCCTGCGCGCGAAGAGACAGAACATTCAAGACCAAAACACCGAAGAGCGGGAGCATCCGCATAAACCAACTCCTTTGCGAAGACGGGAAGAGGGCTCGGGTTCTTACCCGAGGGGAGGCGGGATCAGACCCGGAAGACGGACAGGAAAGCGGCGGTCGGGCGCGCGCGGGGCGGCGAAGAGCGGGAATCGACGAGCGTCGAAAAGCTCGACGGATCGTGTCGCGGAATCCACGCGAACGCCGATGCCGGGGAAATCAAAGGCGCGGCTTCGAGGGAATCCGCTTTCGCGATCGACGCGGGCGCGGCGCCACGGGCCTGGGCGAGCGGGCACCCTTGATTCGGGCAGCAATTCGACTCGACGGTCGTTCGCGCGGAATCGCGGAAGCCGCAGCAGGGCGGATGAAACGGCATGCCCCACGCCGAGAGGAGAACAACTCCCAGAAAGGCGATCGAGACGCGTTTCATCACCGATCTAGGGTACACCCGAAGCCGGAAGGCTGCTCCTGATCCATTTGCATCTCATTTCCATGCGGTGACCGTGCGCGTTCGATGCTTCAAACGTCTCACCGCGATCCAAACAAACGATTGGATTCCGAAACGGGGCCGCGCCATCGTGGACAGACGGCGGGCGGCCAACCAGAGGCCGAGAAACGCCACCCGACGGGAAGCCGCGATGGCTCGAAAGGAGCTCGAAATGCACGGAAGCTACGGGATGGGCGGCGGAAACGCCTGGTGGATCCTTGGGATCGTGATCGCGATCGGCGTTCTCTGGCTCGTCTTCAAGAGTTTCGGGCAAAAAACGCCACCATGACTTCGCCGATCCCCGACCCGAGCTACGGCCTGACGAGGCGCCTCCCCGGCGTCGGCTTCGACGAGGCCGTCCGCCGCGTCACGGAAGCTCTGAAAGCCGAGGGCTTCGGCGTGCTGACGGAGATCGACGTTCGGGAAACCTTGAAGAAGAAGCTCGACGTCGATTATCCCCCTTACGTGATTCTCGGCGCCTGCAATCCGGCGCTCGCGCACCGCGCGCTTACCGCCGATCCTTACATCGGGCTCCTGCTGCCGTGCAACATCCTCGTGATGGAAACGGCCGATGCGACGACCGTTTCGATCGCGGACCCGCGCGCCATGTTCCGAATCGTCGAGAACCCGGAAATCGCCCCGATCGCCGACGAGGCGGAAGCAAAGCTGAAGCGGGCGCTCGAGGGAGTTTAGCGGGGCCTCGGTAAGGCCCGCCGGGGCCGGGCGGAGGCGACCGTTTTCACGTCACACCGCGATCCAAATACACGATCGGACACCCCAATCGGGCGACCTCCGTGTTCGCCCGGAATACACAGTGGCGCAACCCGCACGTATGATTTCGCGAAGAGGTTGTTCGATGAAGCTGAATGTCGAGGCTTTCGCGCGAAGTCCGGCTCGGCAGCGTCCTGAGCTGCCGGACAGGTCCATGCGCCCGGCCCTTCCGTTCGAACGCCTCCACTCGGTCTACAACCAAGCCGCGCGCCGCTACGATTTTCAACACGGCCTTCTGACGCTCTGGTCCGATGGACGGGGCAGACGGTTGCTCGCTGGCCATGCCGTACGGCCTGGCGATCGGATCCTCGACGCCGGCTCAGGAACCGGGAGCACGGCGCTCCTGGCGCTTCAGGCCGGCGGGCCGGGGTCGAGCGCCGTCCTGCTCGATTCGAGCGAAGGAATGCTCGCGCAGGCGCGCGCCAAGCTCGCAGCCTCGGGACTGCTGGACCGCGCGGAGCTCCGCGCCGCCGACATGATGGCGCTTCCCTTCGACGACTCTTCCTTCGACTGCGTGCTCTCGACATACAGCCTCTGCCCGGTCGGCGACCCGTCCCGCGTCGCCAGGGAAATCTGGCGGGTGACCCGACCGGGCGGGCGCATCGGCGCGGCGCATTCGTCGGAGCCGTCGAATCCTCTGTCGCGGCTTCTCGGCTGCGCAATCGAAGAACTCGCGTGGCGCATCCCCGCGCTCTCTCTGGGCTGCCGCGCCGTCGAGGCGCTTCCGACGCTGCTCGCGCTGGGCGGGCAGCTGATCTTCCAGCGGCGCCTCGGCGTGCCGCTGTGGCCCTTCGAAGTGTTCGTAATCGAGAAGCCGAAAGCCAGTCACCCCCTCTGATCACACATGGCCGCGATGTGCGTCGCCGGGACCTGAGCGATCATTCCAACGTCTCACTACGATCCAAACAAACGATTGGATTCCGAAACGGAGCTGCGCCATTGTGGAGACGTACACGCGGCCCGAGGGGCCGCAAGAAAGAAGGGAACATGGCTTTGACAGAATCGAAATCCGTGACAAAAGATCCCATCTGTGGAATGACGGTGGACGAAGCAACCGAGCTCCACGCCGAGCGTGATGGAAAGACGTTCTACTTTTGCAGCGACCACTGCCGGAAAAGCTTTCTGTCCGCGCCCGCCGGTGCCAAGCCGGAGGGCAAGTCCGGAGGCTGCTGCGGATAGCGCGCCAGAATGCGAACGACTTACCGTCGTCCCGGCAATATTTTGATCGGCAGCGACCGCGCTTTTCTCGCGATCGTTTTTGAATGAAGGAGGTTCCCGTGAAACGTTTCTTAACTCTGTTTTCGGTCCTGACGCTCTGTACCGGCGCTCTGGTCTTCGGGCAGGACGCCATGAAAAATGACAATTCGATGAACTCCAAGGACATGAAATCCGACTCGATGATGAAGTCCGGCAGCATGAAACACATGAAAATGATGTCCGCCAGGGGTACCGTCACCAGGATGGACAAAGACGGCAAGCTGATGATGATGAAGGATTCCAAGGGCAAGGAAATGACGATGTACTGGGACGATTCCACCAAGGTCACGGGCGACATGATGGAAGGCTCGGCGGCGCACGTTCACTACATGATGCGCGACGGAAAGATGATGGCGCACGACATGACCATGACCATGGGCGACATGAAGGACCATAAGAAAATGTAACCCTGGCCCGGGAATTTCTTTTGGAGAGGTCATTCTCGAAACCCCCCGAAACTCACAGCGGTCGCCGACACGGTGGAGGCGAAGTTGAAGCGGACGATCAAGCAAACCTGAAAGGAGTCTCCGATGGCTCAACGCAACTCCAACCCGGTTCTGCTCGTGCTCGCCGTCATTGGAGGGATCGCACTCATCCTGGTCCTGGGCTCCTGGCTGGGGCACGGGTCAATGACAGGCGGCGGAATGATGGGCGGATCGACGAGTGGACACATGGGTGGAACTCTGGGCGGAACGATGGGCGGCGTCGGGGCCGGAGTGTGGGTCCTCGGGCTACTCGCCGTCGCCGGCGTCGTGGCGGTGATCCTGATTTTCGCCCGCCGGAACGGGTAAGGCCCGGCATTTTCTCCACAATCACATCTTCATATGGTCGTGCTCGCCGTGCGGCTCCCCGTGTGATCCGAACCGGACTCTGAGAAACCCGTGCACGGAGACCGGATGCGCGCCGTACACGGCGTCGAGCTTCGACGAGAAGCGGTAGACCGTCGCATCCGCGCCGAGGCCGGTTTCCGCCTCCGAAAGCCACGGGAAATCCCTCACGTAGCCGAGGGTCGCGGCCTGGATAGACGTCCGGTGAGGCGGAACGGTTTCGGGGCGCTGGACCTTGTTGCGCAGCTCGAACAGGTCCCGATCGACCGATTCGGCCCTTCCGTACAGAAAGTTCTTCCCGCCGAACTTCCAGGTGAGCTCGAAGAGGTTTCCCCACTCCGGCCCGGTCGAGGTCTGGTTCTTTCCGGCGCCGAGCGTCGCCGCGACGAACCCGCCGGAAGTCGAAACCTGGTATTGGACCGATCCGGTCGTCCGCGTCTGGCTTCCGCTTTCGAGCTTTTCCGGATGCTCGAGATGTCCCGAAGAGACCTGGATCGAGAGCTCCGGCGTCGGACGGATCCACAACCTTCCCGAATACGAGTCGATGCTCCCCTGCTCGATGTCCCACCGGTTCTCGTCCGGCTCGCGGCCGTGAAACGCCGAGGCTTCGAGCGTGAAGATCGACGGGCTCCACCGATACCGAGACAACGTCCGCGGCGATGTGCGTCGAGTCCTGGTTGTGGTGGGAAAGAGGTGCCGTCGGATTCTCCGAAGCGGAGAGCCGGTGCGGGTAAGCCACCGGCCCGAGCGCCGGCTCTCCGATCGGCGCGAGATAAAGCCGGACCTTCCCGGCACCGGTCTCTTTCTCCCACGCCGCCGCGAGCTGGACGAAGAGATCGTGCGGGTGCTGCCGGTCGACGAGCAAGATGTTGTGATAGGTCTCGCCGCGCTGGAAAAGCTCGCGCGATCCCTCCGGCCGGGATCGTCGCCGGCTCCAGAGTGAACGTCCCCAGGAGCGAGAGCTTTCCGCCGGCCCCTTCTTGATCGCCATCAGCATGAAGTGGTTCTGCGAATCGAATTCGCGGCCGCCCGACGGCCCTCCCTGGCGGTTCGCGTTCAGAAACGCGTAGCCGTGGATCATCGTCATCCAGTGATCCATCGCCTCCATGGATTCCATCGTCGTCATGGGATCGGGATTCGGGGAATTCAGCGTCTGCTCAGTGGACATGTTCATTCCTGCCATTTGCGCACTGGCGACGCGCATGAGAAACAGCGCCATGGAAAAAACTCCGGAAGTCTTCAATTTTTCCTCCCTTCGGCTCGCCCGGAGGCGAGACAAGCATTTTCAGAAGACGGATCAGGGAGAAGCGATCAGATCCGGAGGGGTGGAGACGGGTTCTGTCGGCCGCTCGCGACGGGGACGATTCGAGCAGCGCAGCGGGAAAGAACCGCCGGGGGCTCACGCAGGTTGGCACTCACGAGAAGGGTGTCGGCGCATCGCGTTCGGTTCGTAATCGAATCGTCGGCGCGCCGGAGAACGGCCGGAGACGGCGCCTGAGACGGCGAAGCCGAGGGAGCGCAGGGTGAGCCAGGATCGCAGCAAGGCGGCGTGGCGGCAGTCACAGCGGGGCCCGCGCCGAAACCGCCCACGAAGAGAGCAACCGCGAGGACGATGGCCTTCGCAAAGTCTGATCGGCAGTGCTCAATCCTCACGACGGAATGATACCTCTCTTGAACGCTGAAGAAGGCGTGATCCCGAATCTTTCCCGGCGCTCCGGGCGACGAGCGCCTGGACTACAGGGTGGAACGCGTTCCGCGGTCAAGCGCTAGTGTCCCGTAATGGAAATCCCTGTAGCGTCGCGCCAGTGGCTTGCGGGCGAGATCAAGGCGCGGCGAGGGGACAGATGCCGTAGCGATCGGACCCGAGCCGCAACGCCGAGATCGCCCACAATGTGCTGGCGCCCTTTGGGTTCGGGCGCCGTTGGGCCGCCTGCTTCGTTGCCGCTCCTCGACGATGCTTCGGCATCGCCTGCGTCGCGTCGCCTCGCATCCGACCCAACGGCGATCCGAACGACGCTATAGCGATTTCCATTACGGGACACTAAAATTCACCCATGCCGAACGACCGCCTCGAACAGCTCGAGAAATTGCGACAGGCCGACCCCGCCAACACGCTGACGCTGTACATGATCGTGAACGAGCTCTACAAGAGCGAACGCTGGGACGAGGTCGTGAACGCGGCCCGCGATTACCTTTCGAAGGCTCGCGACGAGGGCTCGGCCTACCGGCTCCTCGGCCACGCCCTCGACCGGCTCGGCCGCCGGGACGAAGCGAAGGCCGCTTTCCTCGAAGGAGCCGCCGTCGCCGAATCGCACCGCCACACCGGAATGGCCGAAGAATTCCGCGAGGCGGCCTCCACGCTCTGAACGCCGCCCCGCCCCGTTTGAGCACGGTTCTTGCGTCAATCAACTCTGAAAGGAGCGACTCATGCCGAGGAAAAGCTCGAGCGGAAGAAAGTACGGACGTACAGCCTCGAAGAAGGTGGAGAGGGCGATGCACGAACGAAAGCAGGGAAAGCTTCGATCGGGCCGGTCCGGCAAGAAGGTGACGAGCCGAAAGCAGGCGATCGCGATCGGCCTCTCGGAAGCCCGGCGCGCGGGAGCAAAGGTTCCGAACAAGAGAAAGTGACTATTCCCGGGTCGGGAGAGGCCATGTTCCATTCGCAGGCTGCTAGACTCGCGCACCGGCCGAAGCCGAATGGAACGATGAACCTCTCACGATTGCCGGCGCCCCTGATCGACCTCGCGCGGTTCGCGAGGACCGCGGCGCTCCGGGCCTGCGGGCCGCTCGAGCGGTGCTTCCGAAAAGAAGGACTGCCTCCGCTCTGGCTTCGCCGCCACACGGGACCGGTCGCGAATTTCTCGCGAAGCGCCCGCGATACCGCCGACCTGATCTCGCGACTCTCTCTTCTCGCGCCCGACGCCGTTGTGCTCGACGCGGGATGCGGTGCGGGCGCGGCCGCCCTCGAGCTCCAGGAAAGGCTCGGAGACCGTGGAAAATACATCGGCTTCGACGTGCACGCGCCGTCGATCCGCTGGTGCCGGCGAAGATTCCGCGGCGACCCGCGCTTTCGGTTCGAAATCGCCGAGATCCGCACCCCGTTCAGCCGCCGGTCCTCCGGCAACGCCCGCGAGCTCCGATTTCCGGCCGCCGGCGGAACGTGCGATTTCGCCCTCGCGAAATCGCTGTTCACCCACCTCCTCTCGCCGGAGGCCGCCGCGTACCTCCGGGAGATCGGGCGCGTTCTCGCGCCGGGCGGTCGGGCGCTCGTCACGGCGTTCCTCTTCGACCCCGCGGGCGAGGTTCCCGCGTTTCCGTTTTTGGCCGGGAACGGTTCATCGCGATGGAAGATCCGGAGCCGGCCGCACGCGGCCGTCGCTTTTTCGCGGCCGTTCTTCGAGGCGATGATCTCGGACGCCGGCCTTCGAATCGAACGAAGCATCGAAGGCTTCTACCCGGGGTCGTCCGCCGTCCTGACCGGCCAGGACATCCTCGTCCTCGCGGTCAGGCCCTCCGGGGAACGGCCCCTCTAAAGACGACGTTCCGTAGTCCGCGTCCGAACCCTCGCCTCGGACAGCTCTCACCACAAGATTTCGACAGCGGTGTTTCGCGATCCGGAAACACGAATCGAGATCCGCCAATTTGGAGTCCGCAGAATCGAGGAATTCGCGAACTCTCTTTCCCTCCATGAGTTCGCGCCCCATCAATGATGGCAGCCACATTGCTATCATAAGTAATTGAAATTGAAGGATTTAATCTTACTTATGTCGTTAATCATTTTCGAATTTATTCAGAAAGGAGGCGTCGGAAATAGAGCTCCCCGGAAGGACAGAAATTCGTTGTCTCAACTCGAAATAAGGAGGGAGATTTCATGAAGGTGTTCAGACTCCTCGCCATCTGTCTGATGGCAGCCGTCTGCGCCGCGCCCCTGTTCGGACAGGGAGCGTCGGCGACGTACGGCAACATTTACGGGAAAGTGTCGGACGAATCGGGCGGGGCATTGCCCGGAGTCTCCGTCACGCTGTCCGGCGGCGGCGCCGCGCGGACCTCGACGACGGGAGGTCAGGGAGAATTCCGGTTCCTCAATCTGGCTCCCGGCAACTACACCGTGAAGACCGAGCTTTCGGGTTTCTCGACCGTCGAGCGCACGAACGTGACGGTGAGCCTCGGATCGAACACGGAAGTCGCGATTCCGATGAAGATCGCCTCGGTGGCGACGACGATCACGGTGTCTTCCGAGACACCGCTGCTCGACACGCGCCGGGTCAGCTCGGGATCCGACTTCACGCAGGACCAGCTGAAGAGCATTCCGACGGCGCGCGACCCGTGGGTCGTTCTCCAGCAGGTGCCTTCCGTTCAGGTCGACCGGGCCAACGTGGCGGGCAGCGAGAGCGGCCAGCAGTCGAATTACATCGGCAAGGGCGTCGATGCGACCCAGAACGCGTGGCTCGTCGACGGCGTGGCCGTGACCGACATGTCGGCTCTCGGCTCCTCTTCCACGTACTACGATTTCGACGCGTTCCAGGAAATGCAGGCGACGACGGGCGGATCGGATCCTTCGATCGCGGTTCCCGGCGTCACGCTCAACATGGTCACGAAGCGCGGCACGAACGAAGTGCACGGTTCGGCGCGCATTTTCGACACGCCGAGTGAGACCGAGGCGCGGCCGAACCGCTCCGCGGTCGGACCGTACAGCGCGTCCCTCGGTGGGCCCTCGACCCTGCATGTGGGCAGCGGCAACTCGATCGACCACATCCAGGACTACGGCGTGGAAGCGGGCGGACCGCTCTGGGCCGACAAGGCGTGGTTGTGGGGAAGCTACGGTCGCGATCAGATCGATCTCGTCAAACTGTCCTCGGCCGCACCCGACCAAACGACCCTCGAGAACTGGGCCGGCAAGTTGAACATCCAGCCGGTCGAATCGAACTCGGCGACCGCGTTCTACTTCCGCGGCGACAAGATCAAGAACGGACGCACGGCGGTCTCCAACCGAGGCCAGGGCACGGCGTGGAACCAGACGGGACCGACCGTGATCTGGAAGGGCGACGACTCGCAGGTCTTCGGGCCGAACTTCGTCCTGAACGCCTCGTACAGCTACGTGCGCGGCGGGTTCCATCTCGCCCCGCAGGCGGGCCTCGGGCCGAACATGGTCCAGGACGCGAACCAGGTGTGGCAGGGAACGTTCTACGATTACGCGACGTACCGTCCGCAGCACCAGGCGACGGCGAACGCCTCGTACTTCTTCAACACCGGGTCGATCGGCCACGAGCTGAAGTTCGGATTCGGCTACCGTCGGATCATCGGCGGCTCGACGACGACCTGGCCCGGCAATCAGGATATCAACTACTTGAACTACAACGGCAAGGGTCAGTCGTACGTCAACATCCGACGCAACCTGGCGGTCAACGAGACGATGACGTACTACGACGCCTATCTCGGCGACACGCTGACGGCCAACAACCTGACGGTCAACGTCGGCATCCGCTACGACGACCAGAAGGGCATCAACGCCCCCTCGGGCGCGCCCGCCAACACGTCGGTCTGCGATCCGAGCCAGGCGTTCTCTCTGTCGAACCCGTGTATCCCGGCTCTCAATTACGCGGGAGCAGGAGCAGAAATCCACTTCAAGGATTGGGAGCCCCGCGTGGGGGTGACTTACGCTCTCGGCTCGCAAAAGTCGACCCTTTTGCGCGCGTCCTATGCGAGGTACGCAGATCAGCTCGGATCGGGACCCGTGTCGTATGACAATCCGCTCAGCTACACGTACATGATCTATCCCTTCACCGACGCGAACCACAACGGCCTCGCGGATCCGGGCGAGCTCGGCGCGGTCTATTCCTATACCGGAATCGACCCGAACAACCCGAACAGTCTCGTCTCGCCGAACCAGATCGCGCACAACCTGAAGAACACGAAGACCGACGAGTTCATGGTCGGCGTCGATCATCAGATCCTTCCGGAACTGGTCGCCGGCATAACGTACACGCACCGCCACCGCTCGGACTACATCACCGGCAACTACCTCGGCGTCACGGCCGCGGACTTCGTCCTCGACCCGATGCGGAGCGGGCTGAACGCGTACGATCAGCAGGGCAACCTCGTCGGCAAGACCGGCAACTATTACGACTTCGTCGCGCCGGCAGGATTCAACGGCGGAGCGATCCTGACCAACGACCCGGGCTTCACGACCGATTACAATGGGGTCGAGCTCCAGCTCACGAAACGCCTCTCCAACCGGTGGATGGCGCATGGATCCGTCGCCTACACCGACTGGAAGCAGAACGTCGACAACGCGAACGGCTGTCTGGCGTCGAACGCCGGCTTGACGACCTGGAAGGGTCCAACGAACGTGTTCACGCCGGGCGGAGCGAGCTGCGGAGATGGCGTTCAGAACTTTCAGCAGTCCACCGGGTCCGGTTCGAAGACCGACGTCTACCTGAGCTCGAAGTGGCAGTTCAACATCAGCGGCCTGTACCAGTTGCCCTGGAACTTCAACATCGCGGCCAACCTGTTCGGCCGCCAGGGCTACCTGGTCCCCTACTACGCTTCGGTGAGCGGCGGCGACTTTTGCGCCGCCGACAATGGGCCTTGCAACGACGGACTGACCTCGCCGTCGCTCGGTTCTCGCAACGTCATCGTCGGCAGCAGCGACAACCACCGCTTGAAGAACCTGTACCAGCTCGACCTCCGGGTGGAGAAGGTTCTTCCGCTCTTCCAGAAGGCGGACCTGACGCTTTCGATCGACATGTTCAACGCCCTGAACAGCGACACGATCATCCAGCAGGCGGCGCAGCTGAGCACCGTCGCGTGCGGCACGGCCGACGCGACGACGAGCTGCCCCGGCAAGGGCAACCGCGTCGAGGAACGCGAGAGCCCGCGGGTCCTCCGGTTCGGAGCTCGTCTGAGCTTCTAATCGGCTTCCGGGCTTACCTCACCCCGTCCTCACGGACACCCCTCTCCGTAAATACGGAGAGGGGCCGGGGGTGAAGTCGGAGACCGACTTTCTCTCGCCCCGCCGGGAAACCGGCGGGGCATTTTTTGGGGGATTCGTTCTTACGCAGTACCCGCGGCGCACCTCCGCGGCGACTACGTGCCGTCGGTGAGGACCTCACGCGGTGGCATGTTCGCTCCTACTTGGGGAACGGTGCGGTGTCAAAGTAAATGGCGAACGTATCGATCTTGCCGCTTCTGACAGTGAAGAGTTCGGCCACGTCAGTCGAAAATCTCGCCCCGCTCGGCGCTTCGAGCTCGTATCGGGTCAATGCACAGACCTTCGCTCCTTCGGTGATGAGGTCTTTCATTTCGACCGCCCTGACCATCGAAAAGAACCGTCTCGTAGATTCGAGGTAGGCCGCCTTGCCGGCCACTTCCTTCATCGGGCTGGTGAAGCTGGTGAACTTCAGATCGTCAACCAGGAACGCCTCCCATCTCCCCTTCTGTGCGAGTGCCGCGAAATAGCGCTCAACGATCTCCCTGGTCGACATACCGAAGCCTCCTCTTCATGGTTGAAAGATCGGCCCGTCGCTCAGATCCCCTGAGGCGGCCGCGTGATCTGCGCCGAGACGACTTTCCATTCGTGTTCGAAGAGCACATAGACGTCGATGTAGCGGCTTAGACCCCGAGTTCCGTTCTTCTTCTCCCACGAACCGGCCGCTCGAACAAGTCCGACGTCGCCGTAGATTCGCACGTCGACTTCGTCGAGCCCGTAGCTGGAAACGTCGGCGCCGCGCGCCGTCGACCGCAGAAACGCCGCTTTGTCGAGAATGTTGCCGTCGGATTCAATGCACACGAAGTCGTCGGCAAGACGCCCCCTGTACCACTCGACGTCGGCGGCGAGCCACGCCTCGATGTATCTCCGATTCAATGACCGCAGTTCTTCCTCGCGGGATTTCACGTGCCAATCTCCCTTCAACGAGCCGTCATCTTCGCGTCTGCCGAGTCTGCGACCGAAGGAAATGGGACGAACGCGCCGAAACGAGGGACGAATCGCGAGATCGCGCGGACTGAATCGCCCTCCGCGCGAAAGCGATTCACTTCGAACATGCCAGTCTGATAAATTTCCCTCGAGGACGTATGAGGATTCAGTCGAAATCGAAAAGAATCCTGTTTCTCGTCTGTTCGACATTCACGCTGGCAGGGGTCCTGTGCGCCGTCGACTACTGGATCAAACGAGCCCTCTTCTTGAAGGCCGGCCCGGTGTCCTTCGGGAAGGCGCTCGGATTCTGGCTCTTCATCGCCGGGATCTGGCTGCTCTTCACTCCGCTGATCATGGCGGCCTCACGGACGATTCGAGCGCGCGCGACGCGGATCGGCTATGCGGTCGCCTGTCACGCCGTGCTGGCCGTGATCTTCGCGGCGGCGGCGGCGGGAATCTGGACCGTCGTCGTCCTTCAGGTCGTGACCGGCGGAGCCGCTCCTCTCCTCGACGCCCGGGAGCTCCGCGTCACGTTTCTCTACGACTTCTCGACGAACGTCTTTGCGTATCTCGCGATCGTCGTGTCGACGTGGGGCTACGATGCCGTCGGGCGAATCCAGAATCGCGAGCGCCGAAACGCCGCCCTGCAGGTCACGCTCGCGCGCAAGGAAATGGAGGCCCTGAAGACCCAGCTTCGGCCGCACTTTCTCTTCAACTCCCTCAACTCGATCGTCCCGCTCATCTATCGCGACCCGGAAGTCGCCGCGAGAATGGTCGTCTGCCTTGCCGACCTGCTGCGGCTGAGCCTTCAGACGGATTCCTCGCAAATGGTTCCGCTGCAGCGCGAGATCGACGCCTTGCGCCTCTACGTGGAGATCGAAAAGAACAGGTTCCCGGGGCGCCTCGACGTCTCGTTTCAGGCGGAGCCCGACGCTCTCGCCGCCCAGATTCCCGGACTGCTGCTCCAGCCGATCGTCGAGAACGCGATCCGGCATGGTGCGATGGCGCGCCCCGGACCCGGGGCAATCGACGTGCGCGCGAGTATCGAGGACGGGTGCCTCGCGATCGGCATCCGGGATGACGGACCCGGCTTCGCAACGACGCGAACCGGGGGCGGCAGCCCCGGCCGCGGCGTCGGGCTGGCCAACTGCCGGGCCCGTCTCTCGATCCTTTACGGCGAACGGCACACGTTCGCGCTGACGAATCGGCGCGACGGCGGCGCCGAGGTGAAAATCCGAATCCCTTTCGTTTCCGCCGCGGAAGAGGCGGTCCGCGTCTCGTGACTTCCGCGGCGCGGATCCGGACCCTCGTGGTGGACGACGAACCGCTCGCGCGCGAGTGGATCCGGCGGCAGATCGCCGACGATTCGGACCTCGAGGTCGTCGCCGAGTGCGAAATGGGCGAAGAGGCGATCCGGGAGATTGGCCGGCACCGCCCCGATCTCGTCTTTCTGGACGTCCAGCTCCCGGACGTCGACGGGTTCGGAGTTCTGGACTCGCTCGAGTCGCGCGTGCCGGCGGTCATTTTCGTCACCGCCTACGACGAATTCGCCCTTCGGGCCTTCGAAGTGCATGCGTTCGATTACATCCTGAAGCCGTTTTCTCCGGAACGCTTCCGGGAGGCCCTCCAGCACGCGAAAGAGCGGCTCGCCGCCGGGCGTCCGACCGGCCCGGAGGAAACGGGCTCCCTGCCGGCCGAGTCCGGCCGGGACGGATACCTCGAACGTCTGCTCGTCGGCGAGAACGAGCGAAGCCTTCTGATCGCGACGGCCGACGTCGACTGGTTCGAGGCCAGTCGAAACGTCGTGATCCTTCACGCGGGAACCCGGCGCCACACGTTCCGAACGACGATGGAGAATCTCGCGGCCGCTCTCGACCCCGCGCACTTCGCGAGGATTCACCGATCCGCGATCGTGAACCTCGATCGGATTCGCGAAGTCCAGTCCTGGTTTCACGGCAACTGGCGTGTGATCCTCAAAGACGGCACCTCGCTCATGTTGTCCAGCCGTTACCGCGAATCTCTCGAACGATTCCGCCGAGTCCGCTGAGGAATCCCGGCACGGGAACCCCCGCGCCCCGCGCCCGCTGAGCTGACCGTCCCGCGAAACGGCGACTCCGTCCCGCCCCCCGAGCCTTCCATCCCCCCGGAGCACGCCGCTCCGCGCCGCATCGCTACATTGGCCTCATGAATCAACGGCCGACGACTCCCCCCTCGACAACGCGGCCTGCGCCCGGCGTGGCCGTGACTCAGATTCGCCTCGCGCGGGACCAGGTGCACTTCCTTTCGCGCCTGAGCTCCGCCACCCGCCTGACCTTTCACGGCCGCCACCTCATGAGGATCGACATTCTCCGCCTCCTTGTCGAAGAGCTCTTTCGCGCCCGGCTCGAGCCCGAGCGGATCACGTCCGTCCAGGCGCTCGAGACGCTCCTCGCCTCCCACTTCCGGACAGCGCGCGGCCAGGCCGAACGTCCCGTCACGCGCCTCGCCCGCTGCCTCGAGAGCGACCCGGCGAGAGCCCCACGAAGGCCCGTGCTCGACTTCGGGCGACCCGGAAAGCCCGGCGATTCGCCCGCCGCGTTCGAGTCGTTTACGCTTCGCCTTTCGACGGCGGACATCGTCGCCATCGACACGTTTCGCTGCGACGTCCGGGAACGGCGCGGATTCATCCTCTCCCGCTCCGGGCTCCTTCGAGCCCTCCTTGACTCGTTCGTCGAGGCCGTTCGCGGCGCGGATCCCGCCCCGCGCGCCGGCGCTCGTCCCGGGGACAGGACGGCGTCCTCAACGCGATGATTGCCGACGACGCCGGCGCACCTTCCGTCCTCGCGACTCCATCTCCCGGCGGATTCGGCCGGATGATGCGCGATGCGCGCCGGCAGAGGGGAATCGGCGTGCGGGAGCTCGCTCGCCGCCTGCGTGTCAGCGACGCCTACATCTCGCGCCTCGAGCTCGGGCGAAGCAGCCCGCCGGCGCCGCAGCGGGCGGTCGGGATCGCGGCCGAGCTCGGCCTCGACATGGATCGCTTTCTCGCGGCCGCCGGACACGTCGCCACCGGACGTCAAGGCGATTCTTCTCGCGAGGCCGGAGATCGCGCAACTGGTCAGAGATCTCGTCGCGGCGGGTTACAGCAGGCAAGAGCTTCACGACCTTCTTCAGTGGGGCTCCCTCGTTGTCGGCGGCGCGAGACGACAATGAACTGCGCAGTCAGCAGTCCGACAATCAATTCCTTGTATTCGCATTCACTGGGCCGGAGATTTCGAACTGAACCATCGGGTTCAACAGTCGGTCATCACAGCGCGACTGCGGACGCGCGCATTGGCAGAACGGTTGCTCTGCGCACACATCGACAATAGGCCTCACAGAGGCCGGGAAGGAGTCTCATGAAGGTGTTCAGACTATTCGCCATCTGTCTGATGGCAGCCGTCTGCGCCGCGCCCCTGTTCGGACAGGGAGCTTCGGCGACGTACGGCAACATTTACGGGAAAGTGACGGACGAATCGGGCGGGGCATTGCCCGGAGTTTCCGTCACGCTCACGGGAGGCGGCGGCGCGAGAACGGCGACGAGCGGGGGACAGGGAGAATTTCGCTTCCTGAACCTCGCGCCCGGAAGTTACACCGTCAAGACGGAGCTCAACGGCTTCTCGACCGTCGAGCGCACGAACGTGACGGTGAGCCTCGGGTCGAACACGGAGCTGGCGATTCCGATGAAGATCGCCTCGGTCGCGACGACGATCACGGTGTCTTCCGAGACGCCGCTGCTCGACACGCGCCGCGTGACCTCGGGATCGGACTTCACGCAGGACCAGCTGAAGAGCATCCCGACGGCGCGCGACCCGTGGGTTGTCCTGCAGCAGGTTCCCAGCGTCCAGGTCGACCGAATCAACGTCGCCGGAAGCGAAAGCGGACAGCAGGACTACTACACCGGCAAGGGTGTGGACGGCTTCCAGAATGCGTGGATGGTCGACGGCGTCACGGTGACGGACATGTCTGCGCTCGGCGGATCCTCCACATACTACGATTTCGACGCGTTCCAGGAGATGCAGGCGACGACGGGCGGATCGGACCCGTCGATCTCGGTGCCGGGCGTGACGATGAACATGGTGACGAAGCGCGGCACGAACGAAGTGCATGGTTCGGCGCGCATCTTCGACACGCCAAACGAGACGGAAGCGCGCGCGAACCGGTCCGCGGTGGGCCCCTACAGCGCTTCGCTCGGCGGGCCGAGCACCCTTTCGGTCGGCAGCGGCAACCGCATCGACCACATTCAGGACTACGGCGTGGAGGCGGGCGGCCCGCTCTGGCCCGACAAGGCGTGGCTGTGGGGTAGCTATGGGCGCGACCAGATCGACCTGATCAAGCTTTCCTCGGCCGCTCCGGACCAGACGACTCTCGAGAACTACTCCGGCAAACTGAACGTCCAGCCGGTCGAGTCGAACTCGGCGACGATGTTCTTCTTCCGCGGCGACAAGATCAAGAATGGCCGCACGGCGGTCTCCGACCGCGGCCAGGGCACGGCTTGGAACCAGACCGGCCCCACGACGATCTGGAAGGCGGACGATTCGCAGGTTCTCGGCCCGAACGTCGTGTTCAACGCGACGTACAACTACCTTCGGGGCGGGTTTCACCTCGCTCCGCAGGCCGGCCTCGGCCCGAACATGGTCCAGGACGCCAACGAAGTCTGGCAGGGAACCTTTTACGACTTCCGCACCTACCGCCCGCAGCACCAGGCGACGGCGAACGCCTCTTTCTTTTTCAACACGGGGTCGATCGGACACGAGCTGAAGTTCGGGTTCGGCTATCGCCACATCATCGGAGGCTCGACGACGACCTGGCCCGGCAATCAGGACATCAACTACCTGAACTATAACGGCACCGGACAGAGTTACGTGAAGGTCTTCCGCAACGTCGCAGTCAATGAGACGATGACGTACTACGACGCTTACGTCGGCGACACGCTGACGACCGGAAATCTCACGATGAACGTCGGACTGCGCTACGACGATCAGAAAGGCGTCAACGCCGCGTCGAGCGCGCCCGGCAACAACTCCGTCTGCGATCCCGGCCAGGCTTTCTCGCTCGCGAATCCCTGCGTGCCCGGGATCAATTACGCGGGAGGAGCGACCGAGCTGCACTACAAGGACTGGGAGCCCCGGATCGGCCTCACGTACGCCCTCGGCGCTCAGAAGTCCACGCTTCTTCGCGCCTCCTATTCCCGGTTCGCCGATGAGCTCGGATCAGCAACAGTGGCGTTCGACAACCCGGTCGGCTACACGTACATGCTCTATCCGTTCACCGACGCGAATCACAACGGCCTCGCGGACGCGGGCGAGCTCGGTGGCTTTGCGGCCTACGGCGGAATCGACCCGAGCAACCCGAATAGCCTCAGCTCCCCGAACAAGATCGACCGGAACCTGAAGAACACGAAGACGGACGAATTCATGGTCGGCGTCGATCACCAGATTCTCCCGGAGCTCGTGGCCGGCCTCACATACACGCATCGCCATCGCTTCGATTTCTTCAACAACAATTTCATCGGCGTCACCGCTTCGGACTTCGTGCTCGATCCGAACAAGAGCGGGCTCAATGCCTATGACCAGCAGGGCAATCTGATCGGAAAGACCGGCAACTATTACGACTTCATCGCCCCGGCCGGATTCAACGGAGGGCAGATCCTCCAGCAGCTCGACGGTTATTCGACCGACTACAACGGCGTCGAGCTCCAGATGACGAAACGCCTCTCGAACCGGTGGATGGCGCACGGGTCGTTCGCGTACACCGACTGGACGCAGAACGTCGACAACAGCAACGCCTGCCTTTCCCAGTCGGGGCCCGGCGGAACCAAAGGCCCGACGAACGTCCTCACGCAGATCGGAGCGAGCTGCGCCGACGGAGCCGAGGTGTGGTTCCAGTCCAAGGGCTCGGGCAACAAGACCGATGTCTACATCAGCTCGAAATGGCAGTTCAACATCAGCGGGATGTACCAGCTTCCCTGGAACTTCAACATCGCCGCGAACCTCTTCGGCCGCCAGGGATACCTCGTCCCCTACTATGCTTCAGTCAGCGGCGGCGACGTCGGCGCTTCGCTCGGATCGCGTCTCGTCATCGTGGGAAACAGCGACGACCATCGGCTGAAGAACCTTTACCAGCTCGACCTGCGAGCGGAAAAGGTTCTTCCCCTCTTCCAGAAAGCGGACCTGACGCTTTCGGTCGATCTATTCAACGCCCTGAACAGCGACACGATTCTCCAGCAGGCGGCGCAGTTGAGCACGTCGGCGTGCGGCCCGAACGTCGGGTCGAATCCCGGCGGCACGAACTGCGGCGGCAAAGGCAATCGCGTCGAAGAACGGCAGAGCCCGCGCGTTCTCCGGTTCGGAGCCCGGCTGAGCTTCTGACCTCGTTCGGCTTCCTTCTCGCCCCGCCGGTCAACCCGGCGGGGCTCTTTTTTTTGCGCTCTTCTGTTCGACGAAAGCCGCGGCGGCGGCCGGAGGCGCGGGTTCAGCGCGGAACGACGGGATCGGGCTCCTCTTCGGACACGGACGGCTGGCCCAGTCCGCGGATCAGCCGCTTGAGATCCCCTTCGTCTTTCACGGAAGTCAGATCGATCTCGGATTCGATCAAGCCGTCGATCAGGGCGCGGACGATGTCGGTTCGTTTGACGATCGCCCCCGTCGACGCTCGGATATCGGTGATCAGGCGATCCAGGAAAATGATCTGCCGGTCGTAGAGAACCATCGTGACCCGCGACCATTGATCGAGGAGTGCCGGAGGCCTTCCCCACCGGGGGCCGTTAGGGCTCGACGCCTCCGGCCGATCCTTCACCGATTTCATCGCCGCACCTCCCGAAGCATTAACGCCATAAATAAGGAAACAGTCCCATGTCCCATGCTTCGGATGGTACGCGGGGATCTCGCCAGCGTGCTATCGAGAAATTGCGCGGGCATTCTTCCAGCGGCGTGCACTCATGAAACAGTACGCACGCCCGCGGAGAAGGTTTCGTTCTCTATGCCCTATCCCCCGGCGATCGCGCCCACGATCAGGAAGGGCTCGGTCCCGGCCGCGACGGGGTCGGGCAGCGGGGCATCCGGCGATTCGTGGGAAAGATCCTCGCCGCACGCGAAGAACCTCACGAACGGCCGGCGTTTCTCGGTCACGTGATCGCGAATCGTGCCGCGCAGCATCGGGTAGCCGGATTCGAGCGCCGCGAGGACGGATCTCTGGGTCGCGGGTCCTTCGACCCGGAGCTCCAGTTCGCCGCCGACGCGCGCGAGCTCCCTCAGGTGGGGCGGAATCACGACGCGAATCACAGCGTCTGGACCTCCACGGAGAGAACGGCCGGAAGATCGCGGACGATCGGGGCCCAGTTGTCCCCTCCGTCGGGCGACGCGTAGACCTGCCCTCCCGTCGTTCCGAAATAGATCCCGCAGGAATCGAGAGAATCGACGGCCATCGCGTCGCGCAGGACGTTCACGTAGCAGTCGCGCTGCGGAAGTCCCTTCGTGAGCGCCTCCCATTCGTTCCCTCCGGAACGGCTTCGGTACACCCGGAGCTTCCCCTCCGGCGGAAAATGCTCCCCGTCGCTCTTGATCGGGAGGACGTAGACCGTGTCGGGCTCGTGCGCGTGCACGTCGACGACGAACCCGAAGTCGGTCGGCAGGTTCCCGCTCACTTCTCTCCAGGAATCCCCCGCGTCGTCGCTCCGAAGCACGTCCCAGTGCTTCTGCATGAACAGGACGTTCGGCCGGGAGCGGTGCTGGGCGATCCGGTGCACGCAGTGTCCGACCTCGGCGTTCGGGTCGGGAATGTACTGGGAGTGGAGCCCCTTGTTGATCGGCTTCCACGTCTTCCCGGCGTCGTCGCTCCGGAACGCGCCCGCGGCGGAGATCGCGACGAAGATGCGGTTCGGATCGGCCGGATCGAGGAGGATCGTGTGCAGGCACATCCCGCCGGCGCCGGGCTGCCATTTCGGTCCCGTGCCGTGCCCGCGCAGTCCCGCGAGCTCGTTCCACGACTTGCCGCCGTCATTCGAGCGGAAGAGCGCCGCGTCCTCGATTCCCGCATAGACCATGTCCGGGTCGGTCAGCGAAGGCTCGAGATGCCAGACGCGCTTGAACTCCCACGGGTGAGGGGTCCCGTCGTAAAACTGATGGGTCGTCAACGGCTTGCCCGTTTCCGAAGAAACATCGTAGACGAACTTGTTGCTCTCCCCTTTCGGCATTCCGCCGGGCGCGGTCGTCGGCTCTCCGGGAGGAGTGCCGGGCTGGTGCCACGTCTTGCCGCCGTCGTCGGAGCGCTGGATGATCTGGCCGAACCACCCGCTCGTCTGTGACGCGAAGATCCGGTTCGGATCCGCGGGCGAACCCTTGACGTGGTAGATCTCCCACCCCGCGAAGTGGGGGCCGCTGACGTCCCATTTCTCCCGCTTCCCGTCGGAAGTCAGAATAAAAGCGCCTTTCCGCGTCCCGACCAGTACTCTTACCCCGCTCATTCGGTCTCTCTCCTTCCGCCGTTCGGCTCCGGCCCCGCGCCGGAAAACGCATTCTACCAAGAAACTTCCCTATTGCTTTCCCATAGGAAGTCGAGGATCATTGCTATGGCGAAACCATAGGAGAGTTCCGACGTAGAGAAGGAACGAGGGGAAGAACGATGAAAGAGAAAACGGACGTCTGGCAGGGAACGCTGGCCCTCATGGTCCTGAGAACGCTCCAGACCCTCGGGCCCCTGCACGGCTACGGCATCGCCCGGCGGATCGAAACGACGAGCGGCGACCGGCTGTCGCTCAACTACGGGACGCTCTACCCGGCTCTTCTGAAGCTCGAGCAGGAAGGCTCATCTCCTCCGAGTGGGGCGTGTCGGAAAACAACCGGCGCGCGAAATTCTACCGCCTCACGAGAGCCGGGCGGCGTCAGCTCGAGAAGGACACTCGGGAATGGGAGCAGGCGACGGACATCCTCGCCCGATTCCTCGCGCCCGGCGAGGCGAAGTCGTGAGCGCGCCCCGGGCATGGCTGCGGCGTCTCGGCGGAATCTTCGATCGAGACCGGCGGGAGCGGGAGCTCGCCGCCGAGATGGAATCCCACCTCCAGATGCACATCGACGACAACGTCCGAAGCGGAATGACCGCCGAAGAGGCGCGCCGCGACGCGCTGATCCGGCTCGGGGGGCTCGAACAGACGAAGGAGAGCGTGCGCGACCGGAGAGGAATCCCCTTCCTCGAAAGCGCCGTTCAGGACGTCCGCTACGGCGCGCGCATGCTCCGCAAGAACCCCGCGTTCACGGCCGTCGCCGTGCTCACGCTCGCGCTCGGGATCGGCGCGAACACGGCCCTTTTTTCCGTCGTCAACGGGGTCCTGATCAACCCGCTTCCCTATCCCGACGCCGAGAGGCTCGTGACGCTCCACGAGAGCAAGCCGAATTTCGAGACCGGCTCGCTCCCCTACCCGGACTTCCGGGACTGGCAGAAGGAGAACCGCACGTTCTCGGCGATGGCTGTCGCGCGCCGCACGAATTTCACCCTGACCGGCCGCGAAGAAGCGGAGCAGATCCGGGGACTCTTCGTGACGTCGGACTTCTTTCCGATCCTCGGTCTGAAGCCCGTGATCGGACGACTGTTCGCGGCGGGCGAGGACGAGATCGGCGCGCGGCCGGTCGCGCTCGTCGGCGAAGACCTCTGGCGGCGCAAGTTCGCGGGCGCCGCGGACGCCGTCGGCAGGACGCTCGTCCTGGACGGGAACGCGTTCACGATCGTCGGGGTGATTCCCGTCCGGGTTCGACCTGACGTTGAACAGCGCGAACGGCCCGGACGCGTTCGTCCCGATTGGCCAGTGGGGCAACCCGCTGCTCCTGAAACGGGGCGCCGGGCTGGGAATCCACGGGATCGGCCGTCTCCGGCCCGGGGTCTCGCTCGCGCTCGCGCGGGAGGACCTCAGCCGAGTCGCGCGCAACCTCGCGGCCGCCTACCCCGAGAAGAACAAGGCCGTGGGCGCGACGATCATTCCCCTGCGACAGCAGATCGTCGGCCAGATCCGGCCCTTCCTCCTCGCGCTGCTCGCGGCCGTCGGCTTCGTCCTGCTCATCGCGTGCGTGAACGTCGCGAACCTCCTGCTCGCGCGCTCGACGTCGCGTTCGCGCGAATTCGGGATCCGCGCCGCGCTCGGCGCGGGAAGAGGACGAATTCTGCGGCAGCTCCTGACGGAGAGCCTGCTCCTGTCGCTCGCGGGCGGCGGGCTCGGCCTCCTCCTCGCGAGCCGCGGCACTCGCGCGGCGCTCGGGCTGCTCGGCTCCGCGGTTCCCGGCGCCGGCCGGATCGGCATCGACGGCCGCGTGCTCGCCTTCACGGCCGCGGTCTCGCTGCTTGCCGGGATCCTCTTTGGCCTCGCGCCCTCGATGCGGTCGTCGCGGAGCGGTTCGTCGGAATCGCTCAAGGAAGGAGGGCGCGGCGCGATCGGAGCTCGACACCGCGCGCAGGACGTCTTCGTCGTCCTCGAGCTCGCGATGGCGCTCGTTCTCCTGATCGGAGCGGGGCTGATGATCCGCACGCTCTCCCGGCTCTGGAGCGTCGATCCGGGCTTCGATCCTGGCCACCTCCTGACGTTCAACCTCGCGCTTTCCCCGTCGCTGAGCAAGCTCCGCCGGCCGCGATTCGCGCCGCCCTTCGCGAGATCGACGAGAAGCTCGCGACCTCGCCGGGCGTCGATGCGTCCTCGTATTCCTGGGCTTCGTTCCCGATCGGCGGCGACGACGAGATCCTCTTCTGGCCGGACGGCCAGCCGAGGCCCGCGAACTCCAGCGACATGAGCTGGGCGCTCAAGTACGTCGTCGAGCCCGGCTACCGGAAGGCCCTCGGCCTCCGGCTCGCGCGGGGACGCTTCCTCGAGCCCGCGGACGACGAGAAGTCTCCTCTCGTCGCCGTGATCGATGACGTCCTCGCCGAGGACGTACTTTCCGGAAACTGGACCCCGTCGGCAAGCGTCTGAACTTCGACGACTTCGAGACCCCGGCGACGATCGTCGGCGTCGTCGGTCACGTCCGGCAGTGGGGTCTCGACGCGGACGACTCGCAGAAGCTCCGCGCCCAGCTGTACCTCTCGACCGCCCAGATGCCCGACGGCGTCGTCACGGCCACGGCCGGCAACATGACCGTCGCGGTCCGCACTCACGGGGCCGCCGGCGTTTGCTCGGCCCGTCGATCCGGCGGCTCCTCCAGAACGACCGGAGCGGGCAGGTCGTTTACGCGATGAAGACGATGCGCCGGATCGTGTCCGATTCCCTCGCGGCGAGGCGCTACTCGATGATCCTTCTCGGCGCGTTTGCGGCGCTCGCGCTCGTGCTGTCGGCGATCGGCATCTACGGCGTCGTGTCGTTCGTCGTCGGACAGCGGAAGGGAGAAATCGGTATCCGCCTCGCGATGGGCGCGCAGCGGCGAGACATCCTTCGGCTGATCGTCGGGCAGGGGGGAAAGCTCGCGGCGGCGGGAATCGGGCTCGGGGTCCTCGGCGCGTTCGCGTTGACGCGCCTGATGTCGCGGCTTTTGTTCGGCGTCGGGGCGCTCGACCCGGTCACGTTCGCCGGCATGGCCCTGATTCTCGCGGCGGTCGCGATGCTCGCGTGCTACGTTCCCGCGCGGGCGGCCGCGCGGCTCGACCCTATCGTGGTGCTGCGGGCCGAATAGGCCCGGGCGGCGTTGCAATCGCGCGGGCGGGATGCTATCTTTTGCCGCTCTCGTGGGGCTGTAGCTCAGTTTGGGAGAGCGCCTGAATCGCACTCAGGAGGTCGTCAGTTCGATCCTGATCAGCTCCACCACTCTTTTCTTATACTTACCCCACTTTCCCCCGCGCGCGCGCGAGGGACGAGTTCAAAAATGAGTTCAAAGCGTTTCGATTTGGGGTCGATTTCGGCAGCGAGATCGAACGTAAACAAGGCGACGACCGACCCGATTTCTTATCATCGAATTCGCCCGAAGCGCGATTCGAAATAGCGGAAGAGTATGATCGTGGAAATACCAGAGGCGGGCTAAGTTCGGTTTACGACGGGGGTGACAGTCATCCCGGAACTTGGAACTAAACATGAGTGCTACCGCTGCGGCTCAGCGTTCTACGACCTGACCAGAAGCCCGGCGATCTGCCCACGGTGTGGTGCCGACCAGAGCACCGCCCCTCCGCGAGAACATTCCTCAGGATCGAGACGTGCCGGATCTAACGAAACTTACAAGTCCAAGAAGGTGGCCGTAACGGGTAACGGCGAAGCGATGAACGTTAGGAGACCGGCGCTGGATTGGTTGCGTCTACGACACGGAGGGCTACCACAAGGACCGATTGTGTCATCAAAGCTGCATTCACCGGATCAGTCCCGGACTGGTAAACGCGCCTGGTGGCTTGAGATTCCAATTGCGAAGGTGCACGATCCTACGAACCAAGAAATACATCTTCTCTGCCAAACTGAGGAGAACGATTCCGACTTCCATTACCTGAAGGTTCCCGTGCAGTACTTCAGGGATCAGCTTCCCAAGCTAGATCTGCGCGAAGGCGACACAATCATTAGCCTGTTCTTATCGGCAGAGAGTCGCAATTTGTTTACGGATGTCCGTGGTAAGGGCACGGTTCCTTTCCGTCAGTTCAGGCAGCAGTAATGGGGTCGCCCGAGGCGGAGAGAATCGAGTGAAGATCATAGAATCGGAGGCAGACCTAGTCTCGCTTGAGAACAGTGTGACCGCAAGCGCAGGGGGTGCTGTGGATGCGCTGCGGGGCCTTTTGGTATCTGGCAACCCCTTGGACGCGTTCGCGAAAATCAAGTTCGAGGAGTGTGGCTTTCACCCTTCCGAGGGCCGGTCGCTAAATTTGATCGAGCAAATTAACCAGACCTTTACGTATCTTGCTTCTGTGCACGCCACTCGATGGCTGTTACAAGAGCACCCTGAGGCAGCGCCCTATCGACTAAACCTTGGTACGGAAGGTGGGACCGACGTGGAGTCGGTAGACGGGTCTGTCGCGGCTGAGACATTTGCGGCCGTAGACCCTGAAAACAATCACAAGCTTGAGAAAGACGTGGAGAAGGTCGGGCAGACCACGGCTCGGCACAAGTTCGTTTTCTATATCTCGCCGAAGCATCATGCCGTGTGGTGCTCCCATCCCTTTTACACTTTTCGAAACCCTTCCCGCCGCTGCCTCTCGGGCTCAATCCCTCGTTCCAGTTTGCGGTATGGAACTTCTCGAATTCGACGTTCCCGTGGATGCCTTTGGCTTGTGGCGAGTATGGGAGAGGGAAACTGATTTTCACAGAACCATAATGTTATGAGTATTTTAACATAGATACACCGAAAACGACAGCCTCGTCTCAGGGCTTTCGCGCGCGAATCTGCCCGAGGACCGCGTCGAGACCGGGTCCCGGTTCTCGGCGTAGTCGCTCGAAGTGAGCTCGACCGGGATTGAAGGAGAAATCCACGGGCGGTGATCCGCCGGCCCTCCGTCCTCCCAGTAGCGCGTGGAGATCCGCACCCGGATCTTCGAGTGGGGGAGCTCGATGTTCGTGGCGTCGCCGTACTGGTTCGGGCGTGAGCCCGTCGGCTCGCCCGCGAAAATCGCCTCCGTGTTCTTCTCCAGGTCCATCGCGCAGTTCATCGCTGCGGAAAAGGTCAATCGTCCGGTGATCACGAACAGGTGACCCTTTCGGTTCAGCCGCTTGTTCGCGACGAGATGGCGAATCAACGGAGCGTTCAGCGTGTTGTCGCCTCCGTTGTTCCAGCGCAGGTCGAGAACCAGGTATTCCGTTCGGCGTTCGTCGGCGTCCTTGAAGACCCGGTCGAAGAAATGCGCGACGGTCTCGTCGTCGGAATCCTGGACAGCGTTGTAGGCGACGTAGAGAGCGTTGGCGCCGTCGATCGGCGCAAACCAGAAATTCTTCTGGCGGTCGCGAAGGCAGAGCGGCAGGGGATTCTCCGTTGCCTTGTTCGCGCGGACCCAGGCCACCGTGCTCCCGGCGGCGAGAGCGTGGACAACCAGCCGCTGCCGGCTTCCCCCCGGTCGCTCAATCTCGAAGGCGCACTCGCTGCGGTCGGAGCACACTCCCAGAGTGTGAAGGACCTCGGGAATGACGAGATCGTTCGGCAGAACGTCGCGGATCGTCATGTCGTTGTCGTGCTGAACGATTGGAGTGACGGCGGAGGCGGCCTCCCCGGCGCTCAGGGAGCCGATTCGCACCACCCGGCCCCCCAGCGCTTCCGAAAGAGCCTCGGGCGCACCCCTCACGAACAGCCCATCCTTGAAGAAATAGAGGTTCAGAGGATATTGCCCGAATCCGATGGCAGGGTCCCACCGGAGGCCGATCTGCGAATGTCCCTCCTGAAGCAGAGCGACGATGCGCGCGAGGCCGACGATCGCCGCATCGCGGTCCATCTTCGGCAGGCGTTTCTCGAGGTCTTCGAAGGCCGATCGGAGAGTTTCGCGGCTGACCGAATGGAAGGGATTCGGGTGCACTCGCACGATCTCGGTTTCCAGAAATTTCAGGTCGTTCTGCCAACCCGCCACTTCATTTTTCGAAAGCAGATTGGGCGCTGTCGGTGCCGCCGCTCCCCGAAGAGCGAAGACGATGGAAATAAGGCACACGCAAACCGTTTGCATAGATCCCCCCTGTCGAATACTACGCCGCCCGCGAGGCAAGGTTACGGGCCGCTCGCGGCATAAGCTTCTCACCCGCTCCGTCGCACGCCAACCTTTCCCGCCGGGCGACGGAACCTAGCTGTCGTTTCTCAAGACGTTGTTCCCTGAGATGGGGAGTCGAGAGGCTGGGGGCTGGCGGTTAAGGCTGGCATGGGGTCGTTGCTGATTGTAATAGCGCACGAAGGTTTCCAGTCGTTTGGTGCGTTGGTAGGAGGTCGTGTAGGGCCGTTTGTAGGCCCATCTCGCAGAAGAGTTTGGATGAATCGTTCCGCCTTGCCGTTGGTGCGGGGTCGATAAGGGCGCGTGCGGCGATGACGCATCGCGGCCGCGTTACAGGCGGCGGCGAAGACTTTTGAGCGATAGTTGCCGCCGTTGTCGGTAAGCAGCGTCTCCACTCGAACTCCTTTCTGAACAAACCAGGCCTCGGCACGATCCAGGAAGCCGACGGTGGTGGGAGCTCTTTCGTCTGGGAGGACTTCGACGTAGCTGCTACGAGAGTAATCGTCGATGGCCACATGAACGAACTCCCAGCCGATACCCCGAACGCGCGATCGGCGGTCGCCCGTGATCCGATGCCGATCCTCCCAATGCGTCCAAGCTTCTTGGTATCCAGATGCACCATCTCGGCCGGGCGCTCTTTCTCGTACCGGCGAACGGGTTCGATGGGTTCCAGGTTGTGGAGTCGAGACAGGCCGGCATCGGCAAGGATCCTGGCCACGGTGGCCGGGCTGATACCAACCTGTCGAGCGATTTCCAATCCAGTCTGCCTTTTCCTTCGAAGAGCGATGACTCGCTCCACCACAGGCGGCAGCGTTCTGCGCGGGCTGCCGTGAGGCCTTGAGCTGCGGCCCACAAGCTCATGATCTCCCCGGCGGTAGCGCCCAATCCATTCCACCGCTCTACGCCGACTCATGCCGGCCATGCCCGCGGCCTCCATTCTGATCGGGAAGGCAGTTGCCTCACCGGGCAAAGCAATGCGTCCGCCCGTGTGTGGGCAATTCCGCCGAGAAAGTCGCCCTGTCCACACTCTGTCCACACCTGGCCTACCCATCGGGATTCGCGTGGCTCCCGTGAGAGCCGTTGGTCTCATGACCAAGCGTTGATGAGACATCGAAAAATCATGCGGTTAGCTACCGCAGGACCTCAATAGCTCCGCGAACCGCCTATTCACTCGATCTTGGTCGGCACGGAAAAGGCTTCCAGCTGGAATTTCGGCTATGGAGGGTGAGGCCCCGACATCACGTTCGCCTTAGCTCGGATGAACGTGAGAACCGCGTCCAGCGCCGGGTCTGCGTTGCGAAAGTATTCCGCCGAGGAGAGCGCCGCCGGGATGTTTGGCGCGATCCATTCACGCGCGTCGCGGAACGAGGTCTGGTGAACGGCGCAAGCGATGCTGATGATGATGCCGCTGTAGGGCAGGACGACCGTCGTGTCGTCCCCGATGTGATCCGGCCGGGAGCCGCTCGGCTCGCCGACGAAAATCGGTGTTCCCATCTCGTCGAGCGCGGAAATGAAGTTTTGCGCGGCCGAGACGGTATTGCGCCCTTCGATCACGAAGAGTCGCGCGTGCGGAACCACCGTCTCGAAGCTCCGAGAGCGTCGATGACCGGCAGCGTGGCTTCGTAGTTACCCCCATTGTTGAGCCGCACGTCGACGATCACGTCTCGGACCTTTCCGGCCTGAACGCGTGAGGTCAGCTCGCGGGCGAACTGTTCCAGGGTCTTGTCGGGATCATCGGCCATCTGGTTGAGCTGCACGTACAGAGTGCTTTCGTCGAGGTTCTCAGGGAAAGGTTCCGATTCAGGTTGGCCAGGTACTTCGGCGCCGGAGCCGCAGTCTTCGGAGCGACGAGTCTCATGGGGATTCGGGCGGGTCGATCGGTCCGGGCCCGACGGCCACACGGACGGTACGATCCCGCCCGGCTTTGCGAACCCGAAACTCGACGAAGTCTGCGCCGACTTTCCCCCAGACCGCCTTCAGCAGGTCAACCCACATGAACGAAATCGGGACGGCGAACGGGGAGAAAGCATCGCTGTCCCGGGAGATGTATTTTTCTGCAGACCGCGACAGCTCCGTGACGTCTTTTCCGCCGAGCGCCAGTACCTGACTACCGATCAGGTCGGCGTCGGGGGCGTTTATCGCGAAAACGCCATCCGAGAATTGCCAGAGCTGGACGGGGACCAGCCCGCTCAACACGCCGTGGCGCATCCCGAACGGAAGCATGACTGTGTGCATTCGCCGCAGTGAGGCGAGGAGAGCCATCGTCTCAGAGAGATTTCGGTGTCGGTCAGGGTCGCGAGCTTGACCGAAGAGAGTCGATTCGGTTCCGAAAAGTCTCCGGCAGTCCGGTCGCGTAGGCCGGGTCCAGTCGGACGACCTCTGAAGCCAGAAATTCGAGGTCATAGCGCCAGCCCTCGATCCGGTCTCGAATAGTGTCGGGTAACGATCCGATAACTCGCCGGAATCGCGGATTCGCCCTCAAATGCTCAAAACGCGCGTCCTGCGCGATTTCCTGGCGATCCTTCCACCGCGAACGGATTGTCTCCTCCAGCCAGTTCAAGCGGCCTCGTCGTCGCCTGACGGAGCCTGGCACACGGCGTTCTGATGGGCGCCGGCGCCCGCTCGTAGAATCCTTTTTCCCACCCCGTTCGGTATGCGGCTGCCGCCTCCCGGTAATTCTTCGCCGCAAACAGGGCATGGCCCAACGAGACGAAGCGTGGGGATCGGATTCGCTGATCCTCAGCGCCTTGGCGATAGAAGTCGGCCGCCTCGACGAAGTCACCTTTCCGGCGCGCCACATCCCCACGCTCGACGTCCCGGAGGAACGCCAGGCCGGGTAGTGTCGCCGGCGCGGCGGCAGTTCCGAATCCCCAGTGCGACGCGAACATCGTGGCCAGCGCCGCAAGGACCTGGAGCGTCCGCGATCTTCCGCCTGGAACCCTGGCTCCTTCGTGTACTTCCATCGCCACCCCCCTCGGTGATTGTAGGAGGGCGATGCGCTCGAAATCTTGAACTTTTCAAAACAGCCGCGCGACCCGAGACACCGTCCTTCGGTATTCCCGAGGCGAAAAGCCGAGTCCATCGGCGAAGGGATCGAGTCAAATGGCTCTGATCGGCGAACCCGGCCCGCATTGCGACCTCGGCCAGGGTATCGCGCGATTCACGAAGAAGAGTCATCGCCCTCTCGATCCGCACGCGTTGAACGTACGCCGTGACGGAGCACCCGAAGACTCGATGGAAGAGCCGAGCGAGGTAGACGGGATGAATTCCGGCAGCTTGCGCAAGGCTCGTCACGCGAATCGAGGCGGCTGTGCCGGACCGGAGAGCATCGATCGTCCGCCGAACGTGGCGCTCGCTTGGCCGGAATCGGGTGGAACCTCGGCGCTGGGAGGAGGCGAGTAAGGCGAATCGAAGGTCCTCGACGGCGAGCGGCAAGAGCGGGTCGTTTTCGCACTTGCGAAACCGCTCGAAAACCGACAGCATCCGAGCGCACACGATCGGCTCGAGCGCGCCTGGAATGAGGTTCTTCTAGGCGCAACGCCGTCGATCTCCCTGTCCTCGCACTCGACGATGAAAGACCACCTCCTCGGAGACTGACCTGGTTGGCGTGCTTCGTTTGGCTCGGCTTGAAGGTACCGTTCGCGGGCAGACACTCGAATTCGCGCCCGTCGATCCGCTCCCGCACGACGCCACCGAGTTGCAGGCTGAGAGTAAACGACTGGTGGCCGTGGGGCGGGATCTGGCAGGCCAGGATCATGCCGTACCTCACTGAACCGATATCCCGCCCATCGAATCTGTCGGACGATTGTTCCAACAGCCGGGGATTCGAGGTTGAATCGATCGCCCGGATACCGCTCCGGCGGTCGTGCGCCGTGATGAGATTTTGACGATCCTCATGCGTCCGAGACGAGTACGGGAAGCTAAGATCAAAAATTCTCCTGTCGCCGGGATTCTACTCGGCTCAGAAGCCCAGGGTCCCGTTGGCCCGCGCAAACTCCAGCTGCTGTTTCAGGAAGTCGCGCGAATAGGAGATGCGGATGTCGCGGATCTTTCCGTTCGGGTCCCGCACGGGGGCCAGATCGGCGTAGATCCCCGTGTAGTAAGGAGCGATGTCCAGCGTCTTGTACCGGGCGACGACCTCGTCGCGAAGCGCCGGGTCGAAATGGATCCCGTATTTCTGGACGAGGTTCTTGATTCCCTCATAGTCCCCTTCCGCCTTGATTCGCATGATCTCGGCGAGGAGCTTCCCGACGGCTTCGTGAGCCTTGTCGTAGTCCTTCACGACGATATAGCTCTTGCCGTCCTTGCGCGTGCGTTCGAACGCGCCGGCCTCGATCAAATAGTTCACGATCAGCAGCCGGTTCCGGTCGTGATCCTCCTCGGCGTCGGTTCCGGTCGGATAGTGGTTCAGCGTCGTCAAGCCCACGCGCGCGAGACGCCGATACATCTCCTCTCCGACGGCGCGCACGTTCTCGACGCCGATTTCCGCGAGCTTCGGGTCGAAGGCGTCCCAGTACGCGACGAGGTCCGCGCGCGCCTCCTCGAGCGTCGAGTAGTACTCCTTCAGGTACGTCTCGGGCGGGTTCGGCACCGCGACCTTGCCGGAACCGTGGCCGACGATCTCGTGGAGCGCCGTCTGGAGGTCTCCCGCGGCCTTTCCGTACTTCTCGACAGCCTCTTTCTCCGACGGGTCGGGCCAGAACTCGACCGCGACCTTCGAGCCGGAGACCGCGTTGAACGCGTCCATCGAGGAAGAGAGAAAGATGCTCTTCGTGCCGTACTGCTCGCGGATGTCGGCCTCGTTCGGAAGGTTGTCGCCGACTATCGTGACCCGGAAATCCCCGGTCGCGAGGATTGTTTCGACGGCCTTCCCCTCGGGAGGTTTGATGTCGAGCTTCTTGTACTTCTCGAGCCAGGGAGCTTTCTTCTCGAATTCGACGGCATTGGCCGCGAGCTTCTTCATCAGGGGGTCGAGCTTTCGGTCCGTTGTCGCGACGAGGGTCTGGGAGGACCCCTTCACCCCGCGCGCGTCGCGATAGACCTCGATGAAGCCGGAAGCGAAATCGACCGGCGGATTGTTGCGAATCCAGAGAACGTTGAAGTCGTGCCAGTCGCTCAGATCGCCGGTCTGGTAGAAGCGCACGAGCGCGCGGATCACGCGCGCCTGTGCCGGGTCGGCGGCCGCCGCGGCTTTCTCGAGCTCGCGGTTCGCCGCCGCGAGCTCCCGGGCGTATCGGCCCGGCGGGACCTTTCCGTCCGGCGTCCCGGCCCGGTAAACCTCCTCGACGAGCTTGCCGCCGACCTTCGCGAGTCGGGAGTCCAGCGGATAGCTCTCTTTGTACCCGGCGAGGTCTTTCGTCGTCACGCCCGCGTAGTAGTTGTTCGCGGAGGCCGTGAGGATGTCCTCGCCGGCGGGAGGGTTCTTGACCGTGATCGACGGCTGATAGTCGGGATCGAAAAGCGGGCGGTGAAGACGCCGGAGGAGGGCGGCGAGCGAAGCCCGGGTTCCCAGACGCGCGCCTTTCTGACGGGCGAGCTCGGCGGCGCGCTCGAAGGCCTGGGCCGTGATCGCCGGAACGAACTTCCTGTTCGTCGTCTCGTTGTGATTGCCGCCGTTCGCGAAAAAGAGCTTCGCGAAGGAGACAATGGCCGCGCGGCTCTCTTCGGGCAGCCGCGAGGAGTCCTCGACCAGGGAGCCGAGGAGGCGCTTCTCGTCGAGGCCGTACTCCGACATCTGGTCGTAGAAAATCGGATCGAGCTGAATCGCCGCCTGCGCGAGATGAAAGGCGACGATCTTTTCTTGCCGAGAAAGCTGCGGAAAGCTGGGCGACTCGATCTGAATGAACGCCCGATCTCCGACGCGCTCGGTTTCCGGAGATCGAGCCTCCCGCCGCGAGCACCGCGGCCGCCGCGGCCAAAATCGCTCCTGAAAGGAAAATCGTCTTCATCCTGTCCCCCTCGGCGGCGCACGCACGCCGACCGCGATAATAACCGCTCTCCGTGTGACCTCCGCGCAATTCACGATAGCGCTCGCGGAGCGCGGATCGGGAAAATGACGAACCATGCGGGCCGACGGCGGGAAAACCTGGGTCGTCCGAAGCGACGGCCGATTCGTCCGGCGGAAGCCGCAGGGGAGCTGACCGGTCAGCTCTTCCGTCGGGGCCATCAGAACCGTCCGTTCGCAAAAGCCGGGCCAGTGAACCTGGCCCGGAGATTGCCTTCCACTGGAAGCATGACCTCGCGACCGGTCCAGCTCGGCCAGAAAGCGAGCTCCCCCTCATCGGACGGTGCTCTTCATTCTCAAGTCGCTGGTCTCCCGGATCCGATCTCTTCGGCTTCCAGTTGATCGCTGTCTTCAACGCCGGGTTCGCGCAGAAGCTGACCGAAGGCGAGCAGCGCCTCCACCTGCTTTCGATCGGCCTGATCGTCGTCGCGATTGCGTTGATCATGAGCCCCGCGGCATTCCACCGCGGCCGGCGCCGACGAGGTGACCGAAACGCTCGTGCGTATCGCCACGCGCTGCTCTCTGGAGCATGCCTCCGCTCGCGCTCGGAATCTCGATCGACTTCTATCTCGTCGCCCGGATCATCATGAAGAGCCGCGTGGTCGCCGTTCTCGCCATCCGATCTTCGGGCTCTTCTTCACGCTCTGGTTCCTTCTTCCCCGGGTCCGAGCCCTCCAGCGGTCGTCGCCGGAGTCTCCGCGGCAGGTCGAGCTGAAGCCGGCGTCGGGTCCGGCTCAGGCCTCCTCAGCTCCTCTTGCGCGAAGGAACCTTCCCCTCGTCCGGGCTCGGAGGTCACCTTCTCTTCGACGCCGGGGCGCCGGCCGCCCGGGGGCGGCGCGCGGCGGCCGCGGGCGAGTCCGCGTTCCGGCCGGCCTTCGCCACCATTTCCGCCTCCGGGGCGGCCGGATGCCGTTTTCCTTCAGTTCCTTCTTGCGCGCGAGCATCCGGTTCCCAGCCTTCGAATCGATCGGCAGCTCCTTCGCCTTCGGGAGCATCTGTCTCCTCTTGCGGATGTGGTGCCGGACGCTTTCGGCGAGGACCACGAATTTCGCCCGCCGGTGTCCGCGTCCGCCGTTCGGCCGTCGAGCTCCCGATGAGCACTTTCGCGACGTGGTGCTCTTCGTCCGCCTCGTCCATGATCTCCGCGCCGACGTGGGCTCGCACCGCCGGGTAGAAGATCTCCTCTTCCAGGACCGCGTGGATCTTGAGCGCCTCAACGGCCCGGGCGACGATCCGCTCTCTCGCCGCGGAGCTGTCGGTCGCTTCGAATTCGTCGAAGAGCTTCTTTGCGTCGTCGTGATCCCTCTTGAGGATCGAGATCGCGTGGTTTTCGGCAACGACCAGTCGAACATGTGCTTGTTCCTCCTTTCGAGAACTTCTGAAAAAACCGGCCTCAGCCGCCGGTGTACCTCCGATGATCGGCAGAATTTCGCCGGTAATGTAGCTCGAGCACTGCGGAGACGCGAGGAACACGACGCGGGCGCGATCTCCTCCGGCTGGGCCGGCGCTGCATCGGCGTGTCGGCGCCGAAATCGCGACGTCCTCTCCCTCCTTGTCGACGGATTCAGCGGCGTCCAGACGGACCGGGGGCGACGGCGTTGACGCGCACGCCGCGCGGAACGAGATGGCCGCCAGCGAACGGGTGAACGCGTGGATGCCGCCCTTGGTCATCGAATAGTCGAGGAGATCGGAATTGCCGAGAAGGCCGGTGACGGAGCCGGTGTTGACGATCGCCGATCCTCGCTTCATCTCGGAACCGCCGACTGGGCCATATAAAAATACCCGTACAGGTTCGTCTTCAGCGTTTCGTCGAAGTGCCGGCGGTCGATCGAATGGAGGCATGGACCTGGAACGCGGCGTTGTTGACGAGCACGTCGAGACTCGCCGAGCTCCGCGACGGCCCTCGCGACCGCGCGCCGGCAAAGGCGCAGCTCGAAACGTCCCCGGCGATTCGAACGCATTTCCTTCCTTCCGCCTCGACGTCGCGCTGCGTCCGCGCGGCGTCCTTCTCTTCGCGAGATGGACGATCACGACGTCCGCACCCTCGCGGCGAAAAGACCGCGACCGCGCGGCCGATGCCGGAATCGCCACCCGTGATGAGCGCGACGCGGCCTTCGAGCTTCCGGAGCCCCGATAGAAAGGAGCGTCGTAGAGGGGCGGCGGCTCGAGGCGATGCTCGGCGCCCGGTTTCGGCTGGTGCTGGCGAGGAAACGGCGGCGCGGGATATTCGCGCGCGCCGGCCTGCATCGCCTCTCTCGCCCGGCGTTTCGGCCGACGCTCGTCGGCGTCCGAAACCTGTCTCTGGATTCGCCGCTGCCGTGACACCGTGCCCCTCCCGCCCGACGGGCACGACGCCCGCGCGCGTCGACCGGCTGCCGCCAGCGCGCGCCAAGATCCACGAAAAAGGCCATGCAAAGCGACCGACTTGACCCGCTACCCGCGCCGGCTCAGAGTCCTCGCGTACAGGTCGTCGATCCAGCCGTGCAGGCCCCAGAAGTGTTCGTTGTGCGGCGACGTCTCGGGCGACCCCATCCCCGCGCCTTCGAGCCCCGGGTGGTCGGCGCCGAAGCGATGGCGCTCGTAGATCGCGACCATCGTGTGGGAGACGTCGTGAAGGCCCCGAAACGGGTGCTCCGCCGTCGGCGGCGATTCGAGAAACCGGCCGAGCTCGTCCGGCGAGCCCGACCGGACGATTTCCTGCAGCCGTCCGAGCGCGCCTGCGAGGTATCCGGGCTGAGCCCAGGAGAAGAACTGGGAGAGCCAGTACGGAATCTCGCGCCAGGGGTGAAGAGAGAACTCCTCCGCTCCCGACTCGCGCGCCAGGGGCTCGAACGCTCTCAAGAGGACACGGTGGTACTCGAGGAATTGCGCGCCGCTCCCCGGCTCTCCCGGCTCGACGAGGCCCGGGAACTCCGACGCGTGAGAGCCGAGGCGCCGGCCTTCCGGCCTCCGCGCAGCGTGCCACCTCCCGTGCGAGGCAGAGAGCGGCTTCACCGCAAGGTCGAGCGGGTCCGGAAGTCTCAACATCGTTCCCATCGCGGGGACGCAAAAAAAGGGACACGTTTTTTCGACGTGTCCCGAAAATCGAGCTAAATCTTCGACCCGGACGAGTTCCTAACTCCCGGCGATGACGGTCGAGGGCGGCGGCGGAAGCTCATGCTCGCCGGTCGCAAGCTGGTCTCCCCGCAGGATCGACCGGATTTGCGCGAGGAAATGCGCGATCGGCGAGACCTTCGGGGCCATCGGCCGGTGGACAGGCCTGTGGGGAACGGCGAGGAGCTGGACGGAGACGAGGAGCGACAGGGAAAACGCGAGAAGAGATTTTCTCATGGTTTTCCTCCTTTGTCCTGCTCATCGCGGAGCGGAGGAAAACGGGACAGCGCGAACGGCTAAACCGGGAAGGAAATCAGGCGGCGGACCACCGCTGCGTGTCGTCTTTCCTGTGGCGGTCGAAGAAACGGCTGACCTTTTCGAGGCTCGCGAAGCTGAGCTCCGCCTCGGTCAGGTATTCGACGGCGCGAGCGGCTTCGGCCGAGAGCCCGAGCTCGTGAATCCGGGGAAGGATCTTTCCGCACGCCTTCCGGGCCTCGGCTTCGCGGCCGAGATGAAGGAGCGCTTCGGCGATCCGCAACTCGATCCGAATCTCATCCCAGCCGAGATTCTGCGAACGATAGTCCGCGCGCAGCTGGATGCCGATATCGTAAACGGCCTGATAGCGTTCCTCGAGCCTCGCAACTTCGACGAGACCTGCGCGAATGCTCACCAGCTTTCTGAGCTCACCCGTCCGTCGAATGATCTCCGCGGCCTTTGCATACTCGCGCTTTGCCTCTGCGAGGCGATTCACGTGGATCAAATCGCTGCCGAGATTCAAATGGATGGTTCCCAGGAGGCGCGCGTCTTCCAACTCCGCGCCGCCCCGAGCCAGGAGCCCCTCGTAAATCCGAATCGCGTCCTGCCGCCGTCCGAGATCGGCGAGGATCACCGCGCGAACGATCCGACAACGAGCCTGGCGCGGAAAATCCTCGAGAAGGCCCTGGAGCCTTTCCGCGAGATCGAGCGCCGCGAGGGCGGCCTCCGCGCGGCCGAGATCCCTCAGGGCGAGCGCGCTCACGTAGCTCCAGAGCGAGAGCTCGTCTTCGGGAACGCGGCTGAGAGTCTCGAGGATGGGCCGGGCCCTTTCGAGCTCTTCGAGAGCCCGCTCCGACTCCCCTTCGGAGAACAGGACGTAGGCCGCAACCGTCCGCAACACGCCTTCGAGGCCGTCGGAGCGCAGAGCTTCGCGGCCCGGAGCCTTCTCGAGAGCGGAAAGCGCCGACCGGGCGATGCGGCCCGCGAGCGGAACGTCCGTTCGCAGGAGCTCTCGCGTGAGCGCGCGCGCCGCTTCGTAAAAAGGGGCGGCCCACGGAAAACCCTCCCGGCCCGCGGACGAGAACGCCTCGACGATTTCGGCGCGCGTTTCTTCGCGGTCCGGTGCGATTGCGTCCGCGCTCTCTCGCGCCCGGCGCACGATCGAGCCGAGGTCGATCGCCGTTCCTTCCTCTTCCGGCAGGTTCGAATCGCCCTCGACGAGGTCTCGCGCGAAAGGCAGCGCGGCGGCGAGCCGCCGAATCGATTCGAGCCGAAGGCGGCAATCCGAACACTCGGAAAGGTGATGCTGCATCTCGCCGGCGAGAGACCGGCCGGCTTCTCCCTGCGCGTAATCGAGCCAGTCCAGCTCTTCGAAATGTCGTCTCGGAGTCGCGTTCATGTGGCTTCTCCCAGGCTGCGGCGGAGCCGGCCGAGGCAGCGGCTGATCATCCGTTTCACGCTGTCCGGCTTGTAGCCCATCGTCTCGGCGAGGTCGGACGTGCGCCGGTTCTTCCAGAATCGGGACGCGAGGACCTGGCGGCAGTTTTCCGACAGGGAAGGCCATGTCTGCGCGAGACGTAACCCCGCCGCAACCGGCTCGGCCTCCGGAGCGCATTCCACGGGATAGGCGCAGTCCTCTTCGCGAAGCTCGTCGAGCGCGACTTCCTTCCCTCCGGAACGGTAACGGCTTCTCCAATAGTCCAGGCAGCGGCGGCGCGCGATGACGATCATCAATCCGCCGGTCGCCCGGCCGCCACGGCGCGACTGCACCAGGAAGTCGATGGAAGCCTGCTGGAGGACGTCGTCCACGTCCTGCGGCGGGATTCGGAATCCGAATTGAGCAATCTTTCTCGCGGCGGGCAGGACGGCCCGCAACACATCTTCGTCCGACTCCCGGACCGGCGGGACAGCCGCGGACAATTCCTGCGCCAAGTTGAGAGCATTATACGACCGCGGGGAAGGGCCGATTCGTTATGCTCCCGGAGGTGGGAGCCGAAATCCTCTTCGACAACGTCACGAAAATGTACGGCGGCGCGCGCGGCACGAAAGCGCTCGACGCGGTCGATCTTCGGATCCGTGAGGGCGAATTCGTCGCGATCGTCGGGCCCTCCGGCTGCGGAAAATCCACGCTGCTCCACCTCGCCGGCGGGATCGACGCCGCGACGTCGGGCAGCGTCCGGGTCGCCGGGAGCGATCTCGCGCTCCTGCCCGAGCGTGAGCTGACGCTCTACCGCCGGCGCCGGGTCGGAACCGTGTTTCAATTCTTCAACCTCCTTCCCGCGCTGACCGTGCTCGAGAACGTCGAGCTGCCGCTCGCGCTCGACGACTCGCCGGAAGCGCCGGGCCGGGCGCGAGAGCTGCTCGCGCGCGTCGGCCTGTCGGACCGGGAGCGTGCTTACCCTTACGAGCTCTCGGGCGGACAGCTGCAGCGGGTCGCGGTGGCGCGCGCGCTTTCGGCGAAGCCCGCGCTCCTGCTCGCCGACGAACCGACCGGCAATCTCGACTCCGCGGCCGGGACCTCGGTGCTGGACCTGATCGACGCGCTCCGGCGCGAGGAAGGAGTCACCGTTCTTCTCGCGACCCACTCCGCCGAAGCGGCGAGCCGCGCGGACCGCGTCGTGCGGCTCAAGGACGGCAGGGTTGTCTGAATCTACCGACCTCACCCCCGGCCTCCGGCCACCCCCTCTCCGTCGACGGAGAGGGGGACGGGGGGTGAGGTCTGCTCGTGCGGTGAGCCCCGTGTTCCTCGGCCTCGTCCTTCGTCCCGCCCGGCGGGACCCTTTCCGGGTGCTCCTGTCGATCGCCGGAGTCGCGATCGGGGTCGCGGCCGTGGCCTCGATCCACCGCGCGAACGAGAGCATCGTCGCCTCGTTCCGCGGCGCGGTCGAGTCCGTTTCGGGAAAGGCCCGGCTGACCGTGCGGGGCATCGACGGCCTGCCGGAAGAAGCGGGGGCGAAGCTTCGCTGGCTGTGGAAGATCGGCTCCTTTGCGCCGGCGATCGACCGTTTCGCGGTCGCGGCGGACGGCAGCGACGAGCCGGTCGAAATCCTCGGAGTCGACGCGACGAGCGAGGGACCCCTGCGCTCGTACCGCGTTCTCGCCCCGAAGACCGGGCTCGAGAAGATCTTCGAGAAGAACACGGCGCTCGCGCCTCTCCCGTTCGTGGAGCGCCACCGGTCCCGGCTCGGGGGCGAAATTCCGCTTTTCGTCAACGGCCGCCGGAAGACGCTCGTCCTGGCCGGAATTCTCGAATTCACGGGCCCCGCGCGCGCCTCGGGGGGACAGGTGCTCGTGACGGGCCTGCGAACCGCGCAGGAGCTCTTCGAGCTGCGGGGCCGCGTCGATCGAATCGACATCGCCTTTCCCGGCTCGGTCCCTTTCAATCCGGTCCGAGCGCGCGTTTCCGGCTCTCTGCCTCCCGGCGCTCGCGTCGAGCGGCCCGAAGCTCGAAGCGAAACCGCCGACAAGATGACGCGCGCGTTTCGCTTCAACCTCGCGGCCCTCGGATCGATCGCGCTCCTCGTCGGAATGTTCCTGATCTACAACACCCTGTCGATCTCGGTGCTTCGCCGGCGACCGGAGATCGGGACTCTCCGGGCGCTCGGCGCTTCACGGCGGTCGATTTTTCGGGCTTTCGTGGCCGAAGGGCTCGCGATCGGCGTCGCGGGAACCGCCGCGGGCGAGGCGCTCGGCTTCGCGCTGTCTCGAGCCGCGATTTCCGCGGTCGGGGGAACCGTCGTCAACATCTACCAGCCGACGGCGTCGCTCGCGCTTTCGCAGTCCGCCGAGCCCTTCCTGACGGCTGCCGCCGTGGGACTCCTCGCTTCTCTCGCGGCCTCGCTCGCGCCCGCCGCCGAAGCGGCGAGCGTCGCGCCCGCGACCACGATGCGCCCGGGATCCGTCGAATCAGGCCGCCGCCTTCGCGCGCCGAGGTTCGCCGCGGCCGCATTCGCGCTGCTCCTCGCGGGCCTCGGGGCCGCGTTCCTCCCGCCAGTCGCCGGATTTCCCGCGTTCGGGTTCGCTGCCATGGCCTGCGCCGTCGGCGCGCTCGCGCTCCTTTCCCCGGCGGCGGCCCTCACGGTCGAACGCGGCGTCCGCGGCGCGGCCCGCCGGATTTTTCGCGCGCCCGGCCGCCTCGCGTGCGCCTTCTTTTCCGGCAACGTGTCGCGAAATGCCGTCGCGATCGCCGCGCTTTCCCTCGCTCTCGGCATGACGGCCGCGATGGCGGTCATGATCTCGTCGCTGCGGGAAACCGTCCGAACCTGGGTGAACCAGAGCGCGGCGTCGGACCTGTTCCTGAAGTCGGCGACGGGAAGCCGCCGGGGGCTCATCGGCACGATTCCGGGCGAGGCCGCCGATTTCCTGCGGCGCATCCCCGGCGTCGCTCTCGTCGATCCCTTTCGCGCGATCGACGTGACCGACGAGAACGGCGTACCCTTCACGATCGGCTCGGGAGATTTCGGAATCGGCACGAAGACGGGAGGCCTGCCGTTCTTTTCCCGGCGCGACCCGGCGGCCGCGCTTTCCGAGGCGCGCGCGCACGGAGAAGTCTTCGTCTCGGAACCGTTTGCGCGGCGCTTTCGGAAATGGGCGGGCGACCGGGTGACGATCCCGACTCCCCGGGGCCCGAGGACGTTCCCGATCGCGGACGTCTATTCCGACTTCTCCAACGACCGGGGGACCGTCGTGCTCGACCGGCCGATGTTTCTCGCCCTGTTCCACGATCCGTCGCTCACGACGATCGGCATCACGGCGGCGCCCGGAGTTTCTCCCGAGCGGCTTCGCGACCGGATTCTCGCGGCCGCCGCGGGGAGGTTCGCCTTCACGATCCTGACGAACCGGACGCTCCGCTCGGAGGTGCTGCGCATCTTCGACGCGACCTTTGCGGTCACGTACGGCCTCGAGGGAATCGCCCTGATCGTCGCGGTCCTCGGTGTCGTCAACGCGCTGTTTTCGCTGATCCTCGAGCGACGCCGCGACCTCGGCCTCCTGCGCGTCCTCGGCGCGTCGCCGGGACAGCTTCGGGGTTCGATCGCGCTCGAGGCGGGGCTGATCGGCGCCTGTTCGCTGCTGCTCGCGACGCTCGCCGCTTCGGCGTTTGCCGCGCTCCTGATTCTCGTGATCAACCGCCAATCGTTCGGGTGGACGATCCGGACGCGGATCCCGTGGCTCGAGATCGTGGTCGCATTCACGCTCGTCCAGCTCGTCACCCTCGCCGCGAGCGTCGCGCCCGCCCGGCTCGCGGCGGCCGTCGATCCCGCGCAGGCGCTGAGGGAAGAGTGAAATTCCTCGCCGCGGCCGCCGCCGTTCTGAACCTGCTCGCCGCCCACCCCGATTCGAAGGCGGAGTGGTGGTACTACACGGGACACCTCCGGGCGGCGAGCGGAAGGCGGTTCGGGTTCGAGCTGACGTTCTTCCGAGCGAAGTTGGCCGACGGCGACGACATCGACGCCGCGCATTTCGCCGTGAGCGATCTCTCCCGCCGGAAATTCACGTTCCAGGAAAAACTGCACCGGCCCTTTCCGGGAATCGCGGGGGCCGACGCCGCGAGACTGCTCGTGTTCAACGAGGGTTGGGAGGCCCGCGAGGAAGCGGGCCGCCACGTCCTGAAAGCCGGAAACGGGGAGAACGCCGTCGAGCTGCAGTTGACCCCTTCGGCGCCGGCGATCCTGAACGGGTCCGGCGGAATTTCCCGGAAAGGCCCCGGGAGCGACGACTATTCGCATTACGTCTCGATCCCGCGTCTCGAGGCCGAAGGAACGATCACGGCGGGCGGCAAGTCGGAGCGCGTTTCCGGAATCGCCTGGTTCGACCACGAGTTCGGGCCGGGCGGGCTTCCGGAGGGACTCGCCGGATGGGACTGGTTTTCGGCGCAGCTCTCCGATGGCACCGAGCTCATGCTGTATCGACTGCGGCTTCGGGACGGCTCGGTTTCCGGGTTTTCCTCGGGAACTCTCGTCGGCGCGGACGGAAAGGCGGCGAGCCTCTCGAGATCCGATTTCGAAGTCCGCGCGACCGGAAGCTGGACCTCGCCGAAGACGCGCGCGACGTATCCCGCCGGGTGGATCGTGAAAATCCCGTCGAAGGGAATCGAGCTGACGATCACACCGCTGCTCGCGGACCAGGAGCTCGTGACCTCGCGCTCCACGCGTGTCACCTACTGGGAAGGCGCGTGTTCCGTCTCCGGCACGCGGGCGGGCCGGCCCGTGACCGGGGAAAGCTACGTCGAGCTGACGGGATATGCGGGGAAGGACCTGCCGTAGAAGGTCTCGCTCGGCTCGGATCGCGGCGAATCCAGCGATCCGCGAGCTGATCATTCCGCGGTGATTCTCACGGGGAGAGGAACGTTCGTTCGATCTCGCGGCTCTTCGCGACCGCGTAGTCGCCGGGACGCGTGTGCCGGAGGCGGAGGACGTAAATCGATGTCGCGGCGACTTCGAGCACCATGAGGAAGAAAAGGGCGCGCCACGCGGATTTGTGGGAACGAGCCCCCGCCTGCCAGCACGCCGTCAAGGCCAGGAGGAGGCTCGTCACCGCGAACGGGAGGAAAAAGAATTGCCAGTACGAGTGGATCTTCGCCCACCGCGGAGCAGCGAGGACGTAGGCCGACGCCGCAAGCAGCGTCACGCCCAAAAATCGACGGCCGAGCGGATTCGAGTAAGGTCCGAGAAATCTCTTTCCCCATGCGCTCGCTGGCAATATCAGACTGCCCGCGCACAGGAGCGATGACGCAAGACCGGTAATCGAGAAGTAGCGCCGGTAGTTGTCGATCTGGCCCCCGACGAATCGGATAACCGACAGATTCGGCCGCCCCGGCGCCGTGCTCCCGACCCGGGTCAGCTGTCGTACCGCCGAGAGAGTGCCGTGGCCCGCATACCAGAGGTGGAGGAAATCAATCACGACGATGCCCGCGGCCGAAAGGACGATCGTGCCGAGGAGAACGCCATTGTCTCGAACCTTCCTCCATTGCCACCACTCGGCCGAAAAGATTGCGGCGGTAAAAAAGAGCGCCGACCAATCGAGGAATCCGCCGAGCACGATTCCGAGCGAGAGAAGCGCGAGCGCGCGACGCGAGGGTTCCCGGCGCGCGCTCACCCAGGCTCCGAGTTGGACCATCACGGCAAGAAGCGTGAACGCCTCGAGACCGACCATCCGACCGAAGAACGCGCCCATCGGCAGCACGGCAAAGAGCGCTCCTCCCAGGAGCGCTTCCGCCGGACCGACGAACTGCCGCAGGAGAAACAAGAAGATCCAGAGGCTCGCGAGCTGAAAACCGGCGGCCAGAGAGCGCGCTACTGCGGGCGAGGCCGAACGGGTGAGCGAAAATGCGGCGGCCAGGAGAAGCGAGAGGCCGGGCGGGTGGTGCGCGTAAATGATTCGCTCACCGGTATGCGGATCGTAGAAAAGCCCATATCCCCGCGTCTCTTCGAGGCCCAGTCGCTCGTGGGAGAGGGCCAGGCTCGTAAAAAACGCGCCGTTGTCCTCATGGAGAAGCCGCCAGGGTTTCGCGATGCCGATCGACAGGAGAGCCGCGGAGAGAAGAGTGACGAAAATCACGCCTGGCCAGAAGGCGACGCGGGACGCACGGTCTTCGTTCACTCCAGAGACTCCGCCTTGCCGACCCCGGAATCACGGCGCATAGGTCTCGGTTTTGGAGTCGGGCTTGCGCGCTCTATCTCCAGCCGGCCAGAATGCACCCCATGACGACGAACGCGACGAGCTGGTACGCCGCGTCGATCATGAACCCGGAAATCTTCACGATCGAATAGAGGTTCTGGACGAGCAGGATCGTGGCCGCGAAGCCGATTCCAACGAGAACCCCGAGCTTTGCCCCCTGCATCGCGACGTGGAGGTTCAGGTACGAAACGAGGATCGAGAACGCGGCGCAGGTCACGAGGTTCGCGAGGAAATTCCAGATGAGCGCCTTCGCCATCCCCTGTTTCTTCATCTCGGCCATCTGTTCCGTCGTGTACCCGCGGGAAGCCACCCAGGGTTTCGAGAAAAGGGCCGTGTACCAGAGCGCCCCGAGGACGAAGACGGCGACCGTGGAGACGAGAACCGGGAGCCAGGCGATCTGCTGAAGCGCTTGCATCGAGTGCTCCTTTCCGGCGCCGCCGGGGCGGGCCGATATCCGGTTTCCAAGGATGGGCTCGAGTTCCCGGGATTTTACACCTTCGGAGCGGAAGTCACTCCGGAAAATCGGACGCGCGGTCGTCCGCCGCGCATCCCCCGCAGCGCAAGGGCGCAGCCGAACAGCGTCGCGAGCGAAGCGAACATTCCCCAGAGGACGAGCGAATTCCGGTATCGGAACACGATCCGGTGGCGGCCGGCCGGCAGCGCGACGGCCTGGAACGCGAAGTCCGCCGGAACGACGCGAACCTCGCGCCCGTCGATGCGCGCCGTCCAATTCGGGTCGAACGTCTCGGACCGCACGAGAAGGGCCGGAGAGGAGGCGGTCGCCTCGACGACTTCCCGGTCGGGCCCCGTCTCGACGGCCGAGGCCCCTCCGAATCCCTCCGCCGTCAGCAGCGGCGCTGCGCCCTCGAGGATCGCTTCCGATTCGGGATCGAACGCCGGATCCGCGAGAGCCGCGCGCGCCGATGATTCATTCGGCACGACCCGGGCGCCGAAAACCACGCGAAGCCGGCGGCCTCCCGACAACTCGCGCAGCACCCGCCCGGCGGACGTCTCCGCGAGGGGTTCCATGCCCGGAACGACCGCCGCCGCGGGATCGATCGTCGAGACCGATCGCACGCCCGCGAGCCGCAGGAGCGCGGCCTTTCGCGGCTCGGCAAACGAAAGACGGGAGAGATCGAGCGAGAAGAAGAACGACCGTTGCGGCGAAAATCGGTCGATGTCGTTGTTCCCGGCGAACGAAAGCCCCCACACCGCGGGCCGCATCGGGCGCAGGGGATCGAGCGCGATCTGCTCCTCCCGGTCGAAGTACGTGCGGCCGCCCGCTCGGGTCGCGATCCGGGCGGCTTCCGGGGCCGCGTCGTAGAACGATTTCGGCGCAAACGGCAGCGAGTCGAATCCTCGCGTGAAGAGCTCGAAGAGAAGGAGCGCAGCGACGGCCCCGGCGGCCCGCCCGGCGGGCCGCACGAAGAGCGCCGCCGCTCCCGCGAGGAAGGAGTAGCCGGCCACCTGCAGGAAGTCGTTCGAGATCGCGGCGAGAATCGGGCGGGAAGAAGCCGCGAGATCGGGCGAAACGATTCGGGCCGCGAGGAGGCTCCGGAACGAGAACCCGGGAAGCGCGCCGACCGCCGCCGCCGCGGCGAGCGACGCGGACGCCACGACGGCAGCGCTCACGATCACCGATTTCCGAGCTCCCCGGCCGCCCGACCGAAGGCGCTCCAGACCGACCGCCGCGGCCGCGAGCGCCGCGAGCGCCGCGAAGAAGAGCCATTTCTCCGGATATCGAAGCGACGACACACCCGGCAACGCGAGAAATCGTTCGCCTCCCGGGAGAAACCGGCCGCACGAGGCGATCGCCGCGACTCCGGCGAGCAGCAGAAGCCGCCGGCCGAGGCGGTCGCGGGAGGCCGCGGGAAGGAGAAGCAGCGCCGCCGTGCCGATCGCGAGGCTGAAGATGTACGGCGCGCCCGGCATCGAAGAACGCTTTGCCCCAGTAGCCCGCGCTTGTCGGGCGACATCACGTCCCCGAACAGCCCCGGCCAGAGAACCGAAAATGCGCGAAGCGGGTCGAACCGAAAGGTACGCGGGCCCGGAAGACGTCGGCAGGCCGCCTCCTCGAACGGTCTTTCCGAAGAGCCCGGCCGCGGCGACGATCTGCGGGGCCCCGACGAGAATCCCGATCCCGACCGGGAGTCCCAGAGACCGCGCCGCGTTCCAAACCGTCGCCGCGCGGCCCCGGACGGCGCCGAAGAGCGCTCCCAGCAGGCAAAACTCGATCGCCATCACCGGTTCGCCGGAAAGGATCGCGAGGCCCAGGACGACCCCCGCGAGCATCGCGCTCCTTCGGGTCGGGCTTCCGACGAGCGCGAGGTATGGAAGGAACAGCGCGATGACCCAACCCGTCGGCAGGAAATGACGCGAGGGACTGGGCCGGACCCGAAGCGGCCGCGGCGGCGGCCGCCGTGGCCGCGGCGAAGGGCGAAAGGCGCAGGCCCCTCAGGCCCGCGAAGACGAGCAGCGGGAGCGCGAAGGCCGAGGCCAGGAAGCCCGCGCGAACCGCCGAGGAAAAGGGACGGATCAGAAAGAGCCACGTCGCGGGAAAGAAGACGGAATGGTTCGGGTCCGCCGCCATCGGAATTCCGCAGCCGATCGTCGGATTCCAGAGCGGCGAGGCTCCGTGGCGGATCGCCTCCGAAAACGCGAACCGCAGCGGCGCGAAGAAGAAGCCGAAATCCCGCGCATAAAAAACGAGGCCGCCGAAGATCGAGCGGCCCCAGAACGCCAGCGTCCAGAGGACGAGGAACCCGACGGCGACTCGGTCCCCCCGGGTCTTCAGAATTCCTACCTCTTTGTTTCCACCGTCACGTAGAAATACCTGGCGCGATCGAGATTCCGGAACACGTGGTGGAACGCGATCGTGAACTCGTCGCGCGCGCCCTTGTTGAGATCGCCGACCTTGACCCCTCCGTCGCCCGCCGCGATCAGATGGTCATCGGCGTCGAAGACCGCGATCGCGACGCCGGGAACGACGTCGATCGTACGAATCATTGTCCACGCGAACGACCGCGCGCGCGGTCGAGATGCGGCTCGGCCGGAGAATCGAACCGAGGTCGAACGTCACCTGTTTGACCGTGATTCCGTTCTCCGTCCAGTTCAGTACCTGAGCGCCCGTGCTGCGGAGACCAGTCGAACTTCTTCGTCCAGACGGCGGCCGAGGTCCAGCCTGCCGCCGAGGCGGGGCGTAACAGCGGCGGCGATGGCGAGAATCGAGGCGAGTCGTGTCATGTATTCCCTCCGGGCCCTAGGGTAGCAAAACTGCGGCGGCCGTCAGCGCAGTTCCGATGGAGGCAGGTCGGCGGCCGGGTTGAACGCGCCCGGGCGCGGGCCGCCTCGAAGCCTCGAATGGCGATAGCCGTAGAGCACGTAGATGACGAGGCCGGCGAGGAGCCAGAGGAAGAACCTCATCCACGACGACGGCGGAAGGTAGTAGATGAGAAAGGCGCAAGAGAGGACGCCGAGAGCCGGCAGAAGCACCGGGCCCGAGCGGCACGCGGAACGGACGCTCTCGGCCGGGGTCCTTGAAGCGCAGACACGATGATCCCCAGGCATACGAGGATGAAAGCGAACAGCGTGCCGATGTTCGTGAGATCCACCATCTCGTCGATGTTCGCGACGGCGGCCGCCAGCGCCGACGAGGACCCCCGTGAGGATCGTCGTGACGTGCGGCGTCCGGAATCGGGGATGCACTTTCGCGAAAACCGGCGGGAGAAACCCGTCGCGCGCCATCGCGAAGAAGATCCGCGGCTGCCCGAGCTGGAACACGAGCAGGACGGCCGTGTGCGCGATGACGGAGCCGAGCGCGACGATCCCGACCATGTAGCTCGGCATCGAGACGTACTTCATCGCCATCGTCAGCGGCTCCGCCTGCTGCGACGACGTCAGCTTCTGCAGCGCCGAGAACGGAATCATCCCGGTGAAAACGGCCGCGACCACCGCGTAGATCACCGTGCAGATGATGAGCGAGCCGATGATGCCGATCGGCATGTCGCGCTTCGGGTTGCGGCACTCCTCGGCGCACGTCGAGACGGCGTCGAAGCCGATGTAGGCGAAGAAGACGATCGCCGCGCCGGTCGAGATGCCCGCGAATCCGTTCGGCGCGAACGGATGCCAGTTCGCCGGCTTGACGAACTTGAAGCTGACGAACACGAAGAAAGCGAGCACGACGAGCTTGATAGCGACCATCACGGCGTTGAACCGGGCCGACTCCTTGACCCCCCACACGAGGATGACCGTGATGCAACGCGACGATCGCGAACGCGAGGATATTGAAGACGATCGGGATGCCGAAGAGATGCGGCGCGTTCGCGACGATCTCCGGCATCTTCTGGTGCGCGGTGCGGTAGTCGATCGTGAGCCAGGCGGCGGAAGCCTCGAACTGGCCGAGGCCTCGAAATCGAGCCAGCAGCGTCTGAAGTAGTTCGCCCAGGAAATCGCGACGGCGACGTTGCCGATCGCGTACTCGAGGATCAGGTCCCACCCGATGATCCAGGCGACGAGCTCGCCGAGCGTCGCGTACGAATACGTGTAAGCGCGACCCGGCGACCGGAACCATCGAGGCGAATTCCGCGTAGCAGAGCGCCGTGAACCCGCAGACGACGGCGGTGAGGACGAACGAAATCATGAGCGCCGGCCCCGCGCCGGGCCGGTGCGCGTCGCCGGCGGCGGCCGTTCCGATCGTCGCGAAAATGCCGGCGCCGATGATCGCGCCGATCCCGAGGGCGATCAGATTGACGGGGCCGAGCACCTTCTTGAGCTGGTGCCCCTCTTCCTGCGTCTCGGCGACGAGATCATCGAGAGACTTCGTCCGGAAAAGTTGATGCAAACTGGAGAAAGCCTAAGGGAGTGGGACGATGAACGCAAACGGTTTCTCGCGATTTCCAGTGTCATCGCGAGGCCGCGGCGGCGGCCGTGGCGATCTGCTCCGGGTCAGATTGCTTCGTCGCGCTGCTCCTCGCAATGACGCAGCCACCCGGGCAAGTCTTCCAGGCTCGCGATTCTCTCGGCCACATCGGCGTGTCGGCCGTCCCGATCGAGCAGGATCGCCGAGAGACCCGCCGCGCGGGCGCCGCGGTAGTCCTCTTCGAGTGAATCGCCGACGTGAAGGGTTTCGTCCGGCCGCAGGCCGAGCCGCGCGCACGCGCGGTGAAAGATCTCCGCGTGCGGTTTGGCCGCCTTTTCGACCGCCGAGATCAGGATCGCGGAAAAACTCTCCTCGAGGCCGTGCGCCTCGAGGAGGTCCGCGAGGGTCGAATCCCAGTTCGAAACGATTGCCAGCCGAAACCCCCGCTCCCGCAGGGACGAGAGCGCGGGCGCGACGTCCGGGTAGACCGACCACGACCCGGGGAGAACGAAGTGCGCGACGAGCTCGGAGAAACACCGGTCGGAGAGAGCTCCGCCGTCGAGGTGGTGCCGCGCCCGCCGGACGAACGCCTCCCAGAAACCCCGCTCGCCGGACGCTCCCCCGAATCGGTTCGGAAGCCCGCGCTCCCGGATCTCCCGCCAGGTCGATTCCAGGGCGGCCGCGAGATCGCCCGGCGAGCATCGCGCTCCGTCGCGCGCAAACGCCTCGAAGTAGACCTGCTCGACGGGGGGATCGGCATGGAGGAGCGTCGCGCCCGCGTCGAAGAGAACGCCGCGGATTCTGCGGGTCACGACCCGCAACCCGCAACCCGCAACCCGGCGGCCGTCATCAAGGCATCACCTGGCCGCCGTCGAGAACGATCGCCTGGCCGGTCAGGTTCCGGGCATCGTCCGAAGCGATGTAGGCGGCGAGTCCCGCGATTTCGGACGGCTCCAGGACGCGGCCCAGAGGCGCCATCCGGGCGCAGATCGCTCGCGCCTCGTCGATCGAAACCGACGAACGCTCCGCGATGCGCCGGTAGCCGTCGCGAGCCATCTCCGTTTCGACCCAGCCGGGACAGATCGCGTTGACCGTGATCCGGCGGGGAGCCAGCTCGAGCGCCATCGTCCGCGTCAACCCGATGATTCCGTGCTTTGCCGACGCGTAGGCGGCGTATCCCGGCACGCCGAACCGGCCGAGAACGGACGACTGATTGATGATCCGTCCGCCGTCCGGCATCGCGGGCAGCGCCGCCCGGCTCACGCGAAACGCCGAGGTGAGGCTCGAGGCGAGGATCGCGTCCCACCGCTCCTCGATTTCGAGATCTGAATCGAGGGGCGGCGATCCCGAGGAACCGGCCTGCAGGGGCGTAAGCCCCGACGAACCTGCCTGGAGGGGTGTGAACCCCGACGAGCCCGCATTGTTGACGAGAATGTCGATCCTTCCCCAGGCGTCGACCGCACGCGCGATCGCGGGAGCGAACGAATCCCTCGCGGTCACGTCGCAGGGCGCTGCGAGAGCTTCGCCTCCGCGCGACCGGATCTCGGACGCGACGCGCTCGCACTCGTCGGCCGAACGCGCCGCGACGCACACGCGCGAGCCCTCCCGGGCGAACCGATCCGCGATCGCCGCGCCGATCCCCCGGGACGCTCCGGTGATGAAGGCGACTTTGCCCGCGAGTCGCATGGATTTCGAGATTATCATCCCGCCATGCTCGAGAAATGGTGGCCCGCGCTCCTCGTGATCTGCGCCGCCTGCGGAACGGGAACTCCACCCGCTCCAGCCCCGACCGCGCCGTCCTCGCGAACTCCGCCTCCGGCCGAATCCGGCGCAAAGCCGGCGCGGTTTCTCCCGACGACCGTCTATTCGGGAGGGGACGGCAGCTCTCTCGAGCAGGCGGTCGTCGTGATGGCCGGCAGCGAGAAGGAGGGCGTGCAGCGCGAGAACGAGTGGGTCTACGGCCGCTACGGAAAGTTCCGCAAGACCGGAGTGGGACTCGCGACGGTCGAACAGCGAAAGTTCGACGTGATCCGCGTGGAGCTCGCCGACCATTCCGAGAAGGAGATTTTCTTCGACATCACGTCGTTCTTCGGCAAGAGCGACAGCAAATGAAATTTCCCAGCTGCTAAACGCGAGCGAACAAGCCTTGTGACAAATTTCACAAGCAAGAGGGAAATAACTACATATTTATGTTGACTGGCTGAGAGTCAGGCCCCAAACTGTTCGGCAATTTAGCCGCCCCGGCGAGCACAATCCCGCGACTCGGCGACCGGCGGAGGCGTACTGAGGAGGGATCCCGGAAATGAAGAAAGTTCTGGCACTCGGGTTCAGCCTGGCGCTGGCTTCGGCCGCGTTCGCTGGGCCGAAGGAAATCAACGGCCACTGGGTGAATGAGCATCCATCGAAGAACAATCCGGAATTGAACAGCGGTAAGGCGAGGCCAGGTCACGGCGGACGGGTGACGCTTCTCACCTACCAGGGCGGAGACGTCCTCTATGCGGCGAAGGTCATCCCGATCTTCTGGGGCACCTACTGGGGCAGCGGCACGGGCGCCAACGAGCGCGCGGCCATGATGAGCTTCTTCGAGCAGTTCGGCACGAACTCGCACTACGGCGTCATCACCCAGTACTACGACACGACGTCCGGAAGCACCCGCTACATCGGCCTCTCCACGCTGACCAACGCGGGCGACGACTGGTACGACTCGTCGGCCCCCCCCAAAAACGTCACGGACGCGGTCGTGCAGGGCGAGGTCAACAAGTACCTTTCGACCCACGCATTCAATAACCAGGCGATCTACGAAGTCTTCATTCCGCCGACGTCGTACTCCTCCGACGGGACCTCGACGTCCTGCGGCGGGCCGCACCTGGCCTATTGCGCCTACCATGGCAGCTACACCGGCGGCGGGCACACGATCAAGTACTCGATCGAGCCGTACCCGAACTGCTCCGGCTGCCAGGCGAGCGGCTTCTCGGCGATCCAGAACGCCCAGCACTTCGCCTGCCACGAGACCCGTGAGGCGGTGACCGACCCGGTCAACGCGTGGTGGGACACGAGGACCGGCTACGAGGCGGACGACAAGTGCGCCTGGAGCCCGGCTCCGTTCATCGACGGCGGCTTCGGCTACCAGTACGAGTGGTCCAACGCCGCGAAGGCCTGCGTCAAGTAAAGCCAGAGCTCTCTTCGGAAATTCTCGGGCCCCGGGCGACCGGGGCCTTTTCTTTTCGGGTCCGTCGTAGGATTCCCAAGTGGATTTCACTCCTCCCCTCCTCCTGGCCCTCGACGCCGGCACGACCGGAAACCGCGCCCTTCTCTTCGACGCCGATCTCCGCGTCGTCGCGAGCGCTTACCGGGAGCTCGGGCAGAGCTTCCCGCGGCCCGGTTGGGTGGAGCACGACGCGGCGGAAATCTGGGCGAGCTGCCTCGCGGTCCTGCGCGAGGCTCTCCGAGACGTGGAGGCTTCGCGGGTCGCCGCCCTCGGAATCGCGAACCAGCGCGAGACCGTGGTCGTCTGGGACAAGAAGACAGGAGAGCCGATCGGCCCGGCGATCGTCTGGCAGGACCGCCGCACGGCTGCGGACTGCGAGAGTTTGAAACGTCAGGGAGTCGAGCCGGGGATCCGCGAGAAAACCGGCCTGCGACTGGACCCTTACTTCTCGGCGACGAAGCTGACCTGGATTCGCCGGAATCTTTCTCCCGGGCCGGATCACGTCGCCGGAACGATCGACTCCTGGCTGCTCTGGAACCTGACGGGCGGGCGCCTGCACGCGACCGACGTCTCGAACGCTTCGCGAACCCTGCTGCTCGATCTCGCGACGGGCGCGTGGGACCCGGGGCTCTGCGACATCTTCGAAGTCCCCGGGCGGATGCTGCCCGCGATCCTCCCGACGGCCGGGGATTTCGGCGTTGCGGAGGCGTCGCTGCTCGGAGCGCCGATTCCGATCCGCGCCGCCGTCGGAGATCAGCAGGCCGCGCTCTTCGGCCAGGCGTGTTTCGAGCCCGGCTCGGCGAAAGCGACTTACGGGACGGGCCTTTTCCTCATGTCCCAGGCGGGCGCCAAGCGGCCCCGGTCCGAAGATCTCCTCGCGACCGTCGCGTGGGATCTCGGGGACGGAATCCGCTACGCGCTCGAGGGGAGCGCTTTCGTCGCCGGAGCCGCCGTCGCCTGGCTTCGGGACGGCCTTGGAATCCTCCAGTCGGTCGAAGAATCCGACTCTCTCGCGCGCTCGATCCCCGGCAACGGCGACGTCTATTTCGTGCCCGCGCTCGCCGGCCTCGGGACCCCGCACTGGGACTCCTCGGCGCGCGGCCTCTTCCTCGGGCTCACGCGCGGCTCCGGCCGCGCGGAGCTCGTCCGAGCGGTGCTCGAATCGATCGCCTACCAGACGCGCGAGATCCTCGACCTGTTTCGCCGCGACCTCGGAACCGCGATCGAGATCCTGAAAACCGACGGCGGCGCGACGAAAAACGACTTCCTGCTCCAGTTCCAATCCGACCTTCTTCACATTCCCGTCGCAAGGGCCGAGATGTCGGAGCTGACGGCGCTCGGGGCCGCGGGAATCGCCGGAGTCGCGGCGGGAGTCTTTTCTTCGCCGACGGACTTTGCGCGGCGAAAAGCCGCCGGAACGCTGTTCGAGCCTGCGGGAGACGCCGCACATCTCGACCTGCAGTACGAGAGGTGGCGCGCCGCCGTCGAACGGTCCCGGAACTGGGCATGAACACGAGGGGATGGGGGTTCCGACTTTCGGTCGCAGGCGCCGCCGCAGCGGCCGCGGCTGCCGCCTTCACGCTGACCCTGCCCGACGTCTCCCGGCTCCGCTCGTCGACGCCGAAGACGACCGCCTTTATCGAGCAGAGGCGCGCGCGGCTTCGGAAGGAGAAGCGGAGCGACCGGATCGAACGCATCGTCGTGCCGCTCGCCGCGATCTCCCCCTGGATGCGGCGCGCCGCGATCCTGACCGAAGACGAAAACTTCTACCTTCACAACGGAATCGACTGGGCCGCGACGAAGCTCGCGATCGAAACCGACATCGACCAGGGGAAAATCCGGATCGGAGGCTCGACGATCACGCAGCAGCTCGCCAAGAACCTCTACCTGTCCCCCTCCCGAAGCCCCTGGCGCAAGCTTCGGGAGATGGCGATCGCGGCCAAAATGGAGACGGTCCTCCCGAAGAGCCGCATCCTGGAGCTGTACCTGAACTCGATCGAGTGGGGAGAGCGGACCTACGGGGTCGAAGCGGCGGCGCGGCGGTATTTCGGGCACTCCGCCTCTGCCCTGACGCCCCGGGAGTCGGCGACCCTCGCGGCAATGATCGCCTCTCCCCGCCTCTTCGACCCGCACAGGCACGCCCGGCGGCTCGAGCGAAGAACGGCAAGGATTTTGCTACTGCTGAAACGGGTTCAGATCCCCGGCGTTCCATTTCAGGATTTTCCGCAGGATGGCGGCGAAGGTGCGATATAAGTTCTGGTCAGCTCAACGGAGGTCTCGCATGCGACGACGATCGGCTCCCTGGCTTCTCCCGACATTCGCCCTGGCGGCGGTTCTCGGCGCCGCCCCGGCCTTCGCCCAGTTCTTCGGCAACCTGGCGATCACCGACCCGTCCGGTAACCCGCTTGCGGACAATATTTTCGCCACGCGAAGTCAGGTTTTCTTCACCGCCGGTCCGGCCGACCCGAACTGCTCGATCGGGGCGCTTCCGGACGGCGTCTACGCGTTTCAGGTGACCGATGCCGCGGGAACGACGCTCCTCTCGTCGGACAGCGTCGCGAATCGAATGTTCACCGTCGCGGGCGGCGTGATCGCCGACAACGCTCCGGGAGGCACGCATGTCGCGGCGGCTCCCGTGACGGCCTGCGGCTCCCATGTCGTGGCCGTTTCGCCGTTCAACCTGGCGCCGAAACAGACCGGCGTCTACAAGCTGTGGGTACAGCCGGCTTCTTTCTGCGGCGACAGCGGCTGTAATTTCCTTGCGCAGAACAGCGACACCGTCAATTTCGTGGTCCGCGAGAAGGCCCGCTGCCTCGCGACGCACTGCGTCTCGGGCCTCGTTTTCTCCGATACGAATTCGGACGGCGCGCGGCAGTCCGGCGAGCCGGGCCTTCCCGGCGTGCTCGTCGTCGCCCGCGACTCCAGAGGCGTCGCGAACACGGCCGTGACCGGCCCCGACGGGTCGTTCACGATCTGCGGATTGACGGAAACGAGCTATACGATTTCCGAGCTCGTCCCGACCGGCTACCAGCAGACGGCGCCCGGAGGCGACCGCCAGATTTCCCGCTACCTTCGCGTCGCGAATTTCGCGTACGTGCTCACGATCTGCAACGCGAGCACTTCGGGCCTCGTGTTCGGAAATTTCCCCCTGCCCGGCTCCATCTCGGGGATGAAATTCAACGACGCGAACGGCAACGGGCTGCTCGATCCGGGCGAAGCCGGCGTCGGCGGCATCACGATCCAGCTCTTCTCGGGCTCCGACGCGGAGGGCTCGCCCCTCGCGACGGCCGTCAGCGACGGCTCCGGGAATTTCTCGTTCACGAATTTGACCGCCGGGACCTATTCGGTGACGGAAGTCCTCCCGAGCGGATACCGCCAGACGACACCCTCCGTCCTGGGCCGCGGGTTTGTCGTCGTTTCGGTCGCGCCGGGGCAGAATGTCCAGAACATTCTGTTCGGCAACCAGCTGATCCCGGCTTTCGGCGCGATCTCGGGCATGAAATTCAACGACCTGAACGGAAACGGCGTGCTCGATCCGGGAGAGCCCGGCCTCGCCGGCGTGACGATCCTCCTCGTCCCTCCCGTTGGAGATCCGAGCGAGACGACCACCGACGCGGCGGGCAACTTCTCTTTCCAGGATCTGACGCCGGGAAGCTACACGCTTTCCGAAGTCGTTCCGAACGGCTACCAGCAAACCCTTCCCCCGCCACCGGGGACAATGACGGTCACGGTCAGCGCGGGGAACACCGTTTCCAACGTCCTGTTCGGAAACCAGCTCATCCCGGTCACGGTTCCGAACGGCTCGATCTCGGGCTTCGTCTATTACGACTTCAACAAGAACAAGGTTCAGGATCCCAGCGAGGCCGGATTGCCCGACGTGACGATGAACCTGTTCGACCTGTCCAACCACCTCGTCGCGACGACGACGACGGATGCGAACGGCCTGTTCACCTTCTCGAACGTCCCCGCGGGCGATTACACGGTTTCCGCCGTTCCGCCGGAGAAGTTCTTCCAGACGGTGCCGCTCAACAACGCTCCGATCAGCGTTCACGTGGATCCCGGCCAGCAGGTGACCGGACTGATCTTTGCCTTGACGTGCTGACCGCACGAGTGCTTGACATGCCGAAACACGCAGGTTTGACGTGCTGAGGAGAAACAACCGAGAGGTTCGGAGGATGAGGATGAAACATCAGAAAGCGGGACGACTCCTGGGAATCTTCGCGGCCGCGGCGCTCGCGGCCGGCGCCTCCGTCGCGCGAGCGCAGGACAGGTCGGATGTCAGCGATCGGACGGCGACGAACGTTCTCAAAGGCGACACCTACGTGGGAGCGCAGATCGGCGTCGATTTTCTCGGCGACACGAACTACAAGTGCCGCTGCGACTCCCGACAGAGCGACTTTCTCCTGTACGGGGGACGGTTCGGGCATTTCTTCACCGACCACGTCGCGGGGGAGATCACGCTCAACTGGATCGACCTTCACCCGGGCTTCTACGACGCGTCGCTCGGCGTGATGTACGACTTCACTCCCACCCAGGTGGGATGGAACACGTACGTCGGCCTCGGCGGCGGCACCGAACGCCAGCACATCCACGGAATCGGAGAGGGATTCGCCTACGTCGGCGTCGGCTCCGAGTACCGCTTCAACCACGCCGTCGGCGCGCGATTCGAGCTTCGCGGCGAGCATGTCTTCGGCGAACCGTTCTTCGGCGGCAGCTCCCACACGGACGTTCAGCCGAACGTCGGCGTCGTGCTGCACTTCGGAGCGCCCGCTCCCCCGCCGCCGCCCCCGCCGCCCGCGCCGGAGATGCCGAAGCCGGCTCCTCCGCCGCCCGCGCCCCCGCCGCCCGAGGCCGCTCCGGTTCCGCCGCCGCCGGTCATCGAGGCGCCTCCGCCTCCGCGGATGTCGACCGACGAGATTCCGTTCGATCACGGCAAGTCGCGGCTCACGAACATCGCGAAGGCCGTTCTGGACCGGGTCGCCGCCCGGCTGAAGGACGATCTCCACGCGACCGTCGTGATCACCGGATACCCGGACGTCTCGACGCCGGAACGCGAGAGGGAGCATCTCGCGTCGCAGCGCGCGGAGAACGCGAAGGAATATCTCGTCACGCGGCACGGGATCGACGACGGACGGATTTCGATCCGGACGGACGCGGCGTCCTCGGGCAACGAGACGAAAGCGGTCGTGACCGTGACGTTCAGCAGCAGATAGGTTCACGCGGGTCGGGTCCTGTCATGGGACTCGACCCGCTTTTCCGCTCGCTGCGGTTTGAGGCCTTTGCTACGACTCCGCGCCGCGAGCGGCAAAAGGGGTCTCCTCCCATGCCACCCGACCCGTGCGAAGACCCGCCCGAGGGCTGACCGGCGGCGGGGCCTCGAGGCGGCGCGCAGGCGGTTCCGAGGAGCCGAAAAGTGTGTCTGAGCTGGATGTCTTCAACTCGAAGTCTCCATGCCCCCCTCGGTAAGACGATGTCGAAAGCGAAGCCCGATGTTGCGAGTTCTTTTCGGCGAGCGAGGAACTGCCGAGCGCCGACAGGGGCCCGGGCCGCGAATCGGGCCGAGCGAGGCTCAGTAAACGCCGCCGCTCAAATAAATCAGCGCGATCCAGAACCCGCGCACGAACCGGAACAGCACGAGCGGCACGAGAACCGCGCCGGCACAGAAGAGCTCGAGCTCGCGGCGCAGGCCGAGGTCCGGCAGAAACACGATCGGCGCGAGGAGCACAACGAGCGAGATCGTCAGGTTGATGTCCATCGAACCGAGCCAGAGCCCCGCCTCGCGATCGAAGCGAACGCCGCAGCGCGAGCATTCCGAGTTCATCGCCAGGTACGTGCGGAAGAGCTTTCCGCCTCCGCACACGGGGCAGCGCAGTCGGATTCCCCGCCACAGCGCGATTCGGGCTCCCGCGGACGTCACGGGAGATCGCGCGGTTCGCGTGCGAAGCAGCGGCGCGACCGCCTTCATGACATCCATTAGACCACCTTCGGGCTAAGATCCCGCCGGGGGGAGCCATGATACGAGCCGTTGCCTTGAGAATCCTCGTCCTTTGCGCGTTGAGCGCGGCGGCGCAGGCCGCGCCCGGCGAAGACGCCCGGCTCCGGTCGTTTTTCGACCGGGAATGGCAGTGGGGCCTGCAGCAGTTTCCGGAAGGAGCGACGTCGCTCGGAGATAACCGGTACAACGACCGCCTGACCGACATGAGCATCGGCGCGATCGAGGCGCGGAAACGGCACACGATCGAGGCGCTCGCCGAGCTCCAGGCCTTTCACCGCGACCGGCTGTCGCCCGTGAACCGGCTGAACCTCGACCTCTACCGGTACGACCTCGAGATCTCGCGCGACGGCGACGGTTTTCCGACCGAGCGGATGCCGATCGGCCCGCGATCGGGCGTCCAGATCGAGCTCCCGAGCCTGCCGCCGCAGACGCCTTTTCACTCCGAGCGCGACTACGAGATGTATCTCGCACGGCTTTCCGAGATCCCCCGGCTCATCGGCCAGGTGATCGCGCTGATGAAAGAGGGCGTCCTTACGGGCTGGGTGCCGCCCGCGATTTCCCTCTCGAAGGTCCCGGACCAGCTCGCGGCCGAATCGAAGGGCGACCCCGGGAAGAGCGAATTCTTCGAACCGTTCACCCGGTTCCCGGACGCCGTCTCCGCCCCGGCGCGGGACCGGCTTCGCAAGGCGGGACGAGACGCGATCGCCGGCGCCGTCCAACCCGCGTACCGAAAGCTCGACGCCTACTTCCGCAACGACTATGTGCCCGCCTGCAGCAAACAAGTGGGAGCCTCCGCGCTTCCGGACGGCGCGGCCTACTACCGGTGGTGCGTGCGACAGCACACCACGACCGATCTCACGCCCGAGGTGATCCATGAGATCGGGTTGAAGGAAGTGTCCCGGATCCATGGCGAGATGGAGAGCGTTCTCAGAGAAACGGGCTTCCGCGGAAGCTTCAGCGAGTTTCTGACGTTTCTCCGGACCGATCCGAAGTTCTATTACACCGACGCGGCTTCGCTCGTGTCGGGCTACCGGGACATCGCGAAACGGATCGACGGGGAGCTGCCGAGGCTCTTCGGAAAGCTTCCGCGCAATTCCTATGGAGTGAAAGTGATTCCCGAGCCCGCGCAGCCCGCGCAGACGACGGCGTATTACCAGCCCGGCGCTCCCGACGGATCGCGCGCGGGCTTCATGATGGTCAACACCTACAAGCTCGAAACCCGCCCGAAGTACGAGATGGAGGCCCTGACTCTTCACGAAGCGGTGCCGGGCCACCACCTCCAGATTTCGCTCGGACAGGAGCTGACGGACCTGCCCGACTTCCGGAGAAACGCCTATTACAACGCGTTCGGCGAGGGGTGGGGGCTTTACGCGGAGAGCCTCGGCAAAGACCTCGGGCTCTACACGGACCCCTACTCGCATTTCGGACAGCTCACCTACGAGATGTGGCGGGCGTGCCGCCTCGTCGTCGACACGGGAATGCACGCGATGCACTGGGACCGGCAGAGGGCCGTCGACTACATGGCGGAAAACACGGCAAAGACGCTGAACGACATCAACGTCGAGGTGGACCGCTACATCTCCTGGCCCGGCCAGGCGCTTTCCTACAAGATCGGCGAGCTGAAGATCACGGAGCTTCGTGCCAGATCCGAAAAGGCCCTCGGCCCGAAGTTCGACGTCCGGAAATTCCACGATCTCGTGCTCGGCGAGGGGTCGCTGCCGCTCGGCATCCTGGAGAAGAACGTCGACGCATGGATCGCGGAGCAGGGGGGCGGGTAAGCCCTCACCACTCCGGAACCTTCCGTTTCTCCGCCGGGACCCTGCCGAAGGTTCCCGGCATATCGGCCGCGACATACGCGACGACCGCCGTCGCCGCGATCGCCTGGCGCAGATTCTCGGCGTCGATCTTGTCGAACGTGTCGTCGGCGGAATGGTGGATGTCGAAGTAGCGCGAAGCGTCCTGGTTGAGCTCGATCAGGGGCACGCCGAAGGCGCGCAGGCGGCCCACGTCCGACCCGCCGTCCGTCTCGTCCGCCGTTTCGGCGATCCCGAGCGGCTTCAGGATCTCCGCGATGTCCGCGAGCGCGCCCTGCCCTTCCGCGCCGGCGAGCCACGACATCTTGTAGACGCGGTCGGTCCCGAGGTCCATCTCGAGCGCCGCGACGTGGCGCGGCGCCTCCCGCTCGTGCGCTTTCGCGTAGGCGAGCGCGCCCCGGCCTCCATTCTCCTCGTTCGCGTAGAGGACGACGCGAATCGTCCGGGAAGGCCGGGCCGGAAGGGTCGCGATCAGCCGCGCGGCTTCGATCACGATCCCGACTCCCGCGCCGTCGTCGATCGCGCCCGTGCCGAGATCCCACGAATCGAGGTGCGCCGCGAGGAGCACGATTTCCTCCGGCGTCCGGGAACCCCGGATCTCTCCGATGACGTTCGCGCCCGCGCGGTCCGGAAGGGTCGCGCAGCCGAGCGTGAACCGGACCGTGGCCGGTCCGCGGCCTGCGAGGCGCTCGAGCAGGTCGGCGTCGGGCCCCGAAAGCGCGGCCGCCGGAAGCGTCGTCGCTCCCGCTTCCACTTTCATCGCGCCCGTGTGCGGCAGCCGGCAGGAGGAGGTCCCGACGGTGCGGATCAGGACGCCCGCCGCCCCGGCCTTCGCCGCCTCGAACGGCCCGGAGAAGCGGATCGGAACGGTCGCGCCGTACCCCCCGCCGTCGCGGGATCGGGGCATTCGCTGCCGGTAGAACACGATCGCGCCGCGGACCGCGTCCGGTTTCCGCCGCAGGAGCTCGTGGAGGGCCGCGACGTTCTCGACCATGACGACCGGAGCTTCGAGTCCCCCGCGCGGTGTGGCCGCGCTTCCGCCGAGGGCCGTCAGCAGGAGCTTTTGCCGCACGGGAGCCACGACTTCGCCCGTTTCTTCGCCCCGGGTCCAGCGCGGCTCCATCAGCGGCTCGGCATGAACGTTCTCGAAACCGAGCTTCCTGAGCTCAGCGAGGGCCCAGGCCTCGGCGGCGCGCGAGCCGGCCGATCCCGCGAGGCGCGGCCCCACGCCGTCCGTCAGCGATTCGACGATCGCCGGGCCGCCGGTCGTCCGAAGCGCCGACTCCCGGAGCCGGGCCGCATTTCCGGCGACTTCGGCCGGCAACCCGGCCGCGGCGCCAGCCGCCAGACCGAGGCAAAGAGCGAGGAAGACCCCTCGTTTCATGGAACCTCCGCGCGCGAATTCTAGCAGGCCGCGGAAAAGCCGGCAGTTTGCCTGCCACACTTGTGGCATAGTTTCGCGCAAGAATTTCCGGCGAAAGGAGAATCCATGGAGAGACACAGGTCGACGGGAAGGATTCTGGCGACGGCGCTCGCGGTCGTTCTTTTCGGGGCGGCCGTGCCCGCCCGGGCCGCCGGCGTCCTCGACGGCAAGTCGTTCGTCGCCGAGACCGGTGAGCAGGGGAAAAAAGCGGATTCGAAGGACGAGATCGTCTTCCGGGACGGCAAGATGCGATCGACCGCCTGTGACACCTACGGGTTCGGCGACGGCGCCTACACGACGATGGACCACGGCAGAGCCGGAACGATGTTCCACGCCCGGACTGAGAGCTCGAAAGAAGGCGCGATCGAGTGGGGCGGAATGGTGAAGGGCAACGCGATCGAGGGAGAGTTCGTCTGGACGAAGCCGGGCCAGAAGCCGATCACGTACTGGCTCAAGGGAACTCTCAAGCGATAGGAGAGAGGACGACCGAAGCCGTTCTCGCCCTGGACGGCGTCTCGATCGACGAGGGCCGCTCGCGCGTCGTCGATCGGGTCTCGTTCTCGGTCGCGGCGGGGACCGTGTACGCCCTTCTCGGGAGAACGGAAACGTCGTCGCTCGTCCGATGCGCCCTCGGTCAGCGGAAGCCGTCGGAGGGCCGAGCCCTCCTGTTCGGAGAAGACGCCCGAAAGAGCCGACGGAAATTTCGGAGGCGGGTGGAAGTCGTGACGGCCGGCACGGCCGACGTCTCGTGTCGAATCCGCGAGCTCCGGCGAGCTCTCGAGAGCTCGCCGGAGCTCCTCGTCCTGGACGATCCGGCTTTCGGGCTCGCCGACGACGCGCGAACGGAACTGTTCGGGGAGCTTCAAGGCATTCGGGCCGGGAGGCAAATCGCCGTCTTGCTCGCGGCAGCCGATCCGGCGGGCATCGAACCGATCGCGGACCGGGTCGGCATTCTCGCGAAAGGCCGTCTCTCGATCGACGACGATCTCGAGGTCCTCCTCCGAAGATTCCGCCGGATCTCGTATCGGAACGAAATCACCGAAACGCGAACGGACTACGGGACCGAGCTGGACCGTTTCGACGCCGTGCGCGTGCGCGTGCGGGGCTGGGGCGTGGAGGCCGTCGTCTCGAATTTCGACGACTCCGCCTTCGAGGCCTTCCGCCTGCAGGACGGCGTGACGGACGCCCGCTCGACGCCGATGCCGCTCGCGGAGATCTTTGCAGCGGTCGCCGGAGGTTCCGCGCCGGCGGACCCGAGGGCCTCGACGACGTGACGGGGGCGGCACGGCAGGCCCCGCCCGCGCGGCGCCGAACCTGGACGTTCCTCGCGGCGCTGCTCCTCGGAATCGGCGTTCTCGCCTTCCGGCTGCTCCGCGGCGAGCCGTCGGACCTGACGGCCGTCGAATGGGTTGCGCCTTCCCCCGCGGGCGACTGGATCGCGCTGAGCGGCCGGCTTCGCTTTCGCCCCGGCGACCGGCCCGTCTTCTTCGAGAATCCGGCGACCGGCGCGTTCGTTCGCGCCGGGTACCGGATGCCGGCCGGCGGAGGCCCGCCGGTCTTCTCGGCGGACGGAAGAACCGCGGCCTGGGCGGCGTCCCGCCTCACGCTGCGGGGCGAATCGGGGTTCGTCGCGCGCGCGCTGACGCTCGACTCCGAGAGGCCCGGAAGTCCGGCCTGGGACGGAGTGTCCTTCCCGGAAGCCCCGCTGATCGTGTTTTCCGACGACGGAAGCCGCCTCGCGTTCCTCACCGGGGAAAGCCTCTCGATCCGCGACGCCCGGACGGGACGGGTCATCGTCGCCGCGCGGCCCGCGCAGCCGCTCTGGCCGTGGGGCTCGCGGGGTTTCACGACGGCGACGTTCGTCACCCCCGATCTTCTCCGCGTTTACCGCGTGAGCAACCCGGAACAGGCTTCCCGGAACGTCGAGCTCGACGTCCTCGAGCTCGACGCCGCCGCGCGGCGTTTGTCCCGGGTCGGGCACGCGGGTCCGTTTTCCCACGTCTTCCCCCTGCTCAGCGACGCCCGCCGGGAGAGGCTCCTCGTTCGCGAGACCGCCCGGGCCGTGCGGCTGCTCGACGCGCGGAGCGGAGAAACGCTTCGCGTTTTCGCGGGCGGCGCGGCGACTTACCGCTCGGCGGACTTTCTCTCCGACGGCCGGATCGCGCTGCTCGAATCGGAAGGAGGACAGGAACGCCTGAATCTCCTCGATGCGTCGGGCGCCCTCGAACGCCGCGTTTCGCTCGGCCCCGGCGACCGGGCATTCTTCGTGGGCGAGCCCCGCGCCGGCCTGCTCGATGTCGCCGCCGCCTTCGCGGCGAACCTCCCCCGGCGCGACGCGCGAATCGTTCGGATCGATCTGACCCGCGGAACGGCCGCGACGATCGCCGGCCATCTCTTCCCCGTGACGACGTTTTCCCGCTGGACGGGCGGCGACCCGGGGAGGAGCTTCGCACCCGGAAGCCTCGCGACGCGTCTCTTCTACGGACCGAACGACTCGCTCGTCGAGCTCGACCCGCGGACGCGCAGGCCTCGAACCGTTCTCGGAGGCCCTCCGGCGCGCTGACCGGTCCCGGATTTTCCTTGTTTCGCTCCGCGGGCTGTGACACTCTCGCTTCTTATGCCTTTTTCGACGTTTGGACTGCATCCGGACCTTCTCCGAGGGATCAAGGACCTGGGCTTCGCTCGCCCCACGCCGATCCAGGAGGACGCCATGCCTCCGGCGCTGGCCGGGCGGGACGTTCTCGCGTGCGCGATGACCGGCAGCGGAAAGACCGCGGCCTTCGTTCTTCCGATTCTGCAGAGGCTGATCTCGAAGCCGCGCCGCACGACGCGCGCGCTCATCGTCACGCCGACGCGCGAGCTCGCGGCGCAGATCGACGAGCACCTGGGTCAGCTCGCGCTCCACACTCCCCTCTCCGGCGCGGCAATCTTCGGAGGAGTCTCGATGGGCCCCCAGGAGCACGCGTTTCGCGTCGGCGTCGACGTGATCGTCGCGACGCCGGGACGCCTGCTGGACCACTTTCGATTTCCGTACGCCCAGCTGCCGCATCTCGAAGTTCTCGTTCTCGACGAGGCCGACCGGATGCTCGACATGGGGTTCCTGCCCGACATCCGGCGCGTCCTGAAGCACCTTCCGCCGCGGCGCCAGACGCTTTTCTTCTCCGCGACGATTCCGGCCCCGATCGTCGCGCTCGCGCGGGAAATGCTCAAGGACCCCGTTCTCGTCAACCTCGAGCGCAAGGCCGCGCCGGCGACGGGCATCACGCAGGCCGTCTATCCGGTCGCCCAGGAGCTCAAGGCGCCGCTGCTCCTCGAGCTGCTGCGGCGCGGCGACCTGAAGTCCGTTCTCGCCTTCACCCGCACGAAACATCGCGCGAACCGGCTCGCCGACACCCTCGCGCGCCACCGCATTCCGTCGGAGAGGATCCACGGCAACCGCAGCCAGGCGCAGCGCACCCAGGCCCTCGCGGGGTTCAAATCGGGGAAATACCGGGTCCTCGTGGCGACGGACATCGCGGCGCGCGGAATCGACGTCGAGGAGCTTTCCCACGTCGTGAATTTCGACGTGCCGAACGTTCCGGAGGACTACATTCATCGCATCGGCCGGACCGCGCGCGCCGAAGCCACCGGCGACGCGTTCACGTTCGTGTCGCCCGAAGAGGAGGGCGACCTCCGCGCGATCGAAAAAGCGATCGGAAAGCGACTTCCCCGGATCCTCGTGCCCGGCTTCGACTACGGGAAGGCTCCGTCCGAGCGATTCGAGGTCCCGCTGGCCGAAAGGATCGCCGCGATTCGCGCCCGGAAAGCCCAGGAGCGGGCGCGCGCCCGCGAAAAAGAGCAGCGCCGGAGGGGCCCCGCCCGATCCTGAACCGGTGTAAGATTGCCGGACTCAACAGGATCGATGGACGACCCCGACTCGACCGCGAAGCAGCGGAGAGCCGCTGCGAAGCGCCTGCGAAAGACGGAGAGCCCGAATAGCGCCTCGCGCCGGCAGACGACGCGGTCGCAGACCGTCCCGCACGACTTTCCCGAAGGACGGGCCGAGAGCGAAGGGGTCGAGGCGAACATCATTCTGATCGCGCATCCGGATCACCACCACATCGGAACGCGGCATCGCCTCGTCCACGGCTCTTCGATCGAGATCGGGCGGAATCCGAATGTCGAAGTCTGCCTTCCGGAAGTTCCCTCGATCTCGCGAAATCACGCCCGCCTCGAATACCTCACCGGACTCGTCATCCTGCGGGATCTCGGCAGCACGAACGGAACCTACGTCAACGACCGCCTGCTCGACGGGCCGGCGGTGTTGAAGAGCGGCGACCGTTTCCAGGTCGGCGCCGTCCACTTCAAGTTTCTCCACGAACAGGACGTCGAGCACGCGTTCCACATGGCGATCTTCGAGCTCCTCACGCGCGACGGGCTGACGGAGGCCTACAACAAGAGGAAATTCGACGAGGAGCTCGACCGGGAGTTCGCCCGCTCGCGCCGATACTCCCGGCCGCTGTCGCTCATCTTCTTCGACGTCGACCATTTCAAGGCGGTCAACGACGAGCACGGCCACGTCGCGGGCGATTTCGTCCTGAAGCAGATCTGCGAGCGCGTCGCGGAATGCGTCCGCGTCGAACAGGTGTTCGCGCGGATCGGCGGAGAGGAATTCGCGGTTCTCTGCCCGGAGACCGAGGCGGCGAGCGCCACTCTTCTCGCCGAAAAGCTCCGGGCGAGCATCGCCGGCGCGCCCTGCCGGACGTCGAAGGGCCCGATTTCCGTGACGTGCTCGTTCGGAATCGCCCAGCGGGACGCGGACATGGCGAGCGGCCCCGAGTTGTGCGAGGCCGCCGACCGCGCGCTCTACGCGTCGAAAAGCGCGGGCCGCAACCTCGTCACCGGCGCGATCCCGAAGACGGCCTAGGCCGTTCTCGCCTTCGCGAGCTCCACGATTTCTCCGATCATCTGCGTGTAGGACCGGCCGGATTCCCGCGCGGCCATCGCGAACTCGGCGTTCGCGGCGAGCCACGGGTTCGGATTCGCCTCGATGACGAAGACCTCGCCGTCTTTTCGCAGGCGCATGTCGATCCGGCCGTAGTCGCGCAGCTCCAGCGCCTCGTACGCCGCGAGCGCCGTCTCCTGCAGCCGGCGAATCGTCTCCTCGTCGAGGTCCGCGGCGATCGACGCCTTCGTCTTCTTGTAGGCCTCGGTCTCCGTCTCCCACTTCACCTCGGTACCCGCGATCCGGGGCATGCCCTCCGGAAGCTGCGACAGGTCGAGCTCGACGGGAGGCAGCGCGGCCGGCTTGCCGTTTCCGAGGATCCCGACATAGAGCTCCCGGCCGTCGATGTACTCCTCGATCAAGGCGGGAGTGTCGAACCGCTCCTGGATGTATTCGATCCGGGCCATCAGCTCCTTGACCGTCGAGACGACGGAGCCGCAGTCGATGCCGATCGACCCGTCCTCCGAAGTCGGCTTGACGATGAGCGGAAAGCCGATGTCGTGCGCGTGGGGCAGCTTTCCCTTGTACGAAAGGGCGAACACGGGAGTCTTGATTCCGTGGAACTGGAAGATCTTCTTCGCGAGAGCCTTGTCCTGCGCGAGATAGAGGGCATGCGGGCCGGCGCCCGTGTAGGCCCGGCCGAGCAGGTCGAGAAACGCCGCGATGTTCATGTCGCACGTGTCGTCGCCGGCGTACGACTCGGTCAGGTTGAACGTCAGATCCGCGCCGTTGCGCACGACCGAAACGAGCGTCGCGTCGGTCCCGTCGAGGACCTGGTAGAACGGGTCGTGCCCGAGCTTTCCGAGGGCGTCGAAAACCTGCTCGCGGTCGAGCTTCGGGCGGCGGCGGCGCGGTCGCGGCTTCCCTTTCCGCGGCTTGACGGGCGGCTCCTCCGGCGGGGGAGCTTCTTCTTCCCAGACGTCGTAGAGAACGGACACTTTCATGGGTTAATGAATTTTCCCCGCGTCAGATAGTTCATGGCAAGCGTCGTCGCGTACGCGGTGATCTCGACGAGGAACTTCGGCTCGCGGTTTCGAGGAGCCCGGAGATGAAGCTCCGCGACGCGCCGCTCGATCGACTCGACGAGGTCCTTCACGAGAGGCCGCCGCACGCCCGTCCAGTAGGCGACCTTGTCCACGATCTCCTTGCGGTTTTCGGACAACAGCTGGGCGGCGGGACGAGCCCCGCGGATCGTGCCCTGCCGCCGCGGCCGGGAGAAGATGTCTTTCAGGTCGCTGTCGAGCGGCAGGTCGGCCGCGACGGTCGCGACGCCCGGGTCGGCTTTCTGCCGGTAGAAGTCCTCGATCGTGGTCTCCATCTCTTCCACGGTCAGGTCCGTCGAACCGACCGCCCGGACGGGATCGCGATCCCGCAGGGAGCGCGCCGTCCTCTCGACGTAGCGAAGCTTGTGAATCGCGTCCCATCCCGCGTATTTCTTTCTCCATCCGGACCGGGGCGTGAGCCAGACGGCGAACGTCTCGGCAAAATCCTCGTCCGGGTGCTTCTGAGCGTACCAGCCGGCAATGTGGCGCACAAATCTCCGGGAGAACGGAACGGGCCGATAGTCCTCGCGGTAAGGCCGGCGAAAGGGCCCGAAGAGACTCCGCCATTCTTCCGTCCGGTACAGCTCGTAAGCGTAGTTGAACGCATGCCCGGCTTCGTGGCGGAGGTACATCAGGATCTCGCGCTCCGTTTCGAGGTCGTTCATCGCCTTTTCCAGGGCGGCGAGCTTCGGATCGGCGAGATAGAACGGAATTCCGATGATCGGCTCGCCGGAAGGGCATCCCCATTCGTCGGTGAGGTAGCAGGAGGGCCGGAAGTGCCGAAGCCCCTTCGCCTCGAGCTCCCGGTAGAGCTTGAGAACGTACTTCTCGACTCCGGATCCTTCCAGCTTCAGGCCGAGATCCTTGATCGGCTTCCGAAGCAGCGCCTGGGTCTCCGGAGGAGCTTTCTCGAACGCCGTCAGAGCGGCGCCGGGTTCAGCCGTCGACACGGCGCGCGCGCACGACGAACCGCTTCGGAGCGTTTCCGAGGTAATAGAACGGGTAGCACGTGACGAGCGTGAGGGACGGCGATCCCACCGGAGCGAGAACGCCGACGTCGTCGGGACGCACGATCTGGATCGAATCCACGATGTAATGATACGTCTCCCGGGGCGTCGAGACTTCCACGCGGTCGCCGCCCCGAATGTTCCGCAGAGGGCGAAGAAACGTGTCCCGATGGCCCGCGAGGGCCGAGTTGCCGTCTTCCCACGGAAACGGCGTCCCCGGAATGTGGCCGATCCCGAGCCGAAGCGCGCGCGAATCGTCCCCCTCGAGAACGATCACCGAAAGCCCGAGCCGGGGCACGGCCAGACGCCCGATCAGGCTCCCCGGCGCGGGAGCGGGTTCGGACTCGCGGGCCGGTTCCGGGACGGCATTTCCGCCTAACCGCGCCGCGGGAGGAAGGGCGGAGCTGCCGCCGCGTTCGGCGGAACGGCTCTCCCGCATCCGGTCGAGCGAACGCCCGGCGAAGATCTGGTAAATGCGCGATTCCGCAAGCGTGGCGGCGCACCAGCCAAGGAGGAGCGCGCCGCTCCACCAGAGAAGCATCTCGGTCCAGCGAAGAAAGCGCGCCCGGGCCATGAGAGGAATTTACCACCGGCTCGATATACTCGCGCCCGTGCGGTGTCGAGGCGTCTGGCGATCGTTGGTCTTCGGAGCCCTCTTCGCGTCGGCCGCGTGCTCTCCCCGCGTCGACCCTGGCTACCGGAGCGAGATCGAAACGTGGAGGCAGCAGCGGGCCGAGAAGCTGCGGCGCGACGACGGCTGGCTCACCCTGGCGGGCCTCTCGTGGCTCGACCCGGGAAGAAACACGTTCGGCTCCGGCCCGGAGGCGAAAATTCCGCTCCACGGGGCGGGCGTCCCGCCGATTGCCGGCGCGATCGTGCTCGAAAACGGGCGCACGCGCCTCGAACCCGCGCCGGGCCTTCGCCGCGCCGAAGCGGCTTCGGCCGCGCAGGCGGGCGCGGCCCTGACCGCCGACGGCCGGCCCGCGGCCGCCTCCGATCTCGTGTCGGACGAAAACGGAAACCCGACGGTGCTGCGGATCGGCACGTTCTCCTTCTTCGTGATTCGCCGCGGAGAGAAGCTGGGAGTCCGCGTTCGAGACACCGAGAGCGCCGCCCGGAAGAATTTCAAAGGGCTGGACTACTTCCCGATCGACCCGGGCTGGAGAGTCACCGCGCGATTCGAGCCCTACACGCCGCCGAAGCACATCGCGGTGCCGACGGTCCTTGGCTTCCCGGAAGACGACGTGTCGCCGGGCGCGCTCGCTTTCGAACACGAAGGAAAGACCTATCGTCTCGATCCGGTCTTCGAACAGGGCTCCGACGAGCTCTTCCTCATCTTCGGCGACCGGACGAACGGAAAGGAAACTTACGGAGCCGGCCGTTTCGTCTACGCGCCGATGCCGAAAGACGGAAAGACCGTGATCGATTTCAACAAGGCCTACAGTCCTCCGTGCATCTTCACGCCGTACGCGACCTGCCCGTTCCCTCCGCCGCAGAATCGCCTGCCTCTCGAGGTCCGCGCCGGCGAAAAGACCTACTCCGGCGCCCACCACTGAGCCCGCCTTTCCCCGTCAGCCGTGGACGCCGGGGGCCTCGTGGCCCGTGCGCGCGACGTACTCCGAGTAGGACCCCGGGTAGAGGTGCGGTGCGGTCGTGCCGCTCTCGCCGCCGAGCTCGAGCACGCGGTTGCGAGTCCCGCGGAGGAACGCCCGGTCGTGCGAGACGAACAGCATCGTGCCCTCGAAGTCGGCGAGCGCGGCGACCAGCATCTCCTTCGTCGCGAGATCGAGGTGGTTCGTCGGCTCGTCGAGCACGAGGAAGTTCGGCGGATCGAACAGCATCCGCGCGAGCACGAGCCGCGACTTCTCGCCGCCCGAGAGCGCGCGGATCTGCTTGTCCACGTCGTCGCCCGAGAACTGGAACGCGCCGAGCGAGGCTCCGCAGCGCGCCGAATCGCTCTCGCGCGGGAAAGTCCTTCTCGAGCTGCTCGAGGACCGTCAGATTCGGGGTCGAGCAGCTCGAGCGACTGCTGGGCGAAGTAGCCGAGCTTGAGGCTCGCGCCGAGCTTGACGGCGCCGGCGTCGGGCGCGCAGCGCGCCCGCGACCATCTTCAGGAGCGTCGTCTTGCCCGCGCCGTTCCGGCCCATGACGCACCAGCGCTCGCCGCGCCGGATCGTCAGGATCGAAACCGGTCGTAGATCCGGCGATCGCCGTACGGCTTTGCGAACGTCCTCGAGAGCGACAACACCTCGTCGCCCGACCGCGGCGGGACGCCGGAAGTCGAACTTCGACGATCTGGCGCCGGCGCGGAAGCTCGATCGTCTCGATCTTCTCGAGCTTCTTGACGCGGCTCTGCACCTGCGCCGCCTTCGCCGCGTGCGCGGAGAACCGCTCGATGAACCGCTGCTCCTTCGCGAGCATCGCCTGCTGGCGCGCGTACGCGGCCTCGCGCTGCGTCTCGCGGAGCTGCCGCTCGCGCTCGTAGAAGTCGTAGTCGCCGGAGTACGCGATGATCTCGCCGCCGTCGATCTCGACGATCCGGTTCACGACCCGGTTCATGAAATCCCGGTCGTGGCAGGTCATCAGCAGCGACGCCGGACTGGCCTTGAGGAACTGCTCGAGCCAGAGGATCGATTCGATGTCGAGGTGATTCGTCGGCTCGTCCATCAGCAGCACGTCGGGCTTGCCGAGCAGCACCTTCGCCATCGCGACGCGCATCTTCCAGCCGCCGGACAGCGCGCCCGACGTCGCCGTCGATCGCGGTCGTCCTCGAAGCCCAGCCCGTGGAGGACCTCGCGCGCGCGCGCTTCGAGCTCGTAGCCGCCGCGGTGCTGGTACTCCTCCTGCACCTCGCCGAAGCGCGCGAGAATGCGCTCCATGTCGTCCGCGGACCGCTCGGGTCGCCGACATCGCGTGCTCGAGCGATTCCAGCTCGTGGTGGAGATCGCCGAGGCGCCCGCTGCCGGCGATCGCTTCGTCGAGCACCGAGCGGCCCGACATCTCCTCGACTCCTGGCGGAAGTAGCCGATCGTCAGCTTCTTCGGAACCGACACGTCGCCGTCGTCGGCGTGCTCCTCGCCCGTGATCATCCGGAAGAGCGTCGTCTTGCCGGAACCGTTCGGACCGACGAGACCGACCTTCTCACCGGGGTTCAGCTGGAACGACGCGTCCACGAAGAGGATCTGGCGGCCGTACTGCTTGGAAATCTTTGCGAAGGAAATCACGGAGCGCGGACGATATCACGCGAGGCCAGACCGCTCACCTGTCCTGACGGGCCTAAAACGTGCCCTGGAGGAGCCCGCCGTCGACGGCGAGCGAAACGCCGGTGAGGTAGCTCGCCCGGTCGCTGCAGAGAAACGCGGCGACCGCGCCGATCTCCGGGGGCTCGGCGGAGCGGCGGAGCGGAATCGTCTGGGAAGCCCGCTGCTCGTATTCCTCGACCGAGATCCCCGCCTCGCGCGAGCGAATCGCGGCGAGCTCGATCTGCCGGTCGGTCTTCACGTAGCCGGGCAGCAGGGCGTTGACGAGGATCCCGTCCGGCGCGAGCTGGTTTGCCATCGTCTTCGTGAGGGCGGAAATCCCGGCCCGGAGCGTGCTGCTGACCGTCAGGATGTCGGAAGGCTGTTTCGCGACGAACGAAGTGATGTGGAGGATGCGGCCCCGCTTCTTCTCCCGCATCCCGGGAATCACGAGCTTCGAGGTCCGGATCACGTTCAGGAGCGTGAGTTGAATCCCCTCGTTCCACTGTTCCTCGGAGAGATCCAGGAAGCGCGCCGCGGGCGGGCCCCCCGTGTTCGTCACGAGAATGTCGACGGGTCCGAGCGAACCCGCGGTTTCGGCGTGCCAGCGCTCCAGCTCTTCGGATTTCCGGACATCGGTCGGGCACGCGAGGATTTCGCCCGAGGGATAGCGGGACCGCATCGTTTCCCGGGCGAGGTCGAGCGATTCGCGCCCGCGGGCGGAGATCGAAACGCGGCAGCCCTCGGCGACGAGCGCCTCCGCGATCGCGCGTCCGATGCCCTTGCTCGCCGCCGCGACCATCGCGACCCGCCCCCGCAGTCCGAGATCCACTTCGCGGCGCCTCTATCTCGACGACGTCGCGGACGCCGGCGCGTAGCTGATTTTTCGCTCCATCGTTCCCTCGAACGGCTTTCCGTCGACTTCGGCGTAGGGGTACACGAAATAGTTCAGCGGCGAGCCCGCCTGCCGGGGCTCGAGAGTCAGGTCGCGCCCGGTGCTGAACCGGATCCGGTTCGCATCGAGGCTGCCGAAAAAGTAGTCGTGCTTCGCGGGAGCCTGCCAGGCTTCGGAGATGTCGACCGGAATCCACCCCGTCCCGTCTACAAAGAACTCCGCCCAGCAGTGGTATCCGGCGATTTCACCGGCCGGCGCTTCACCGAGCGGAAACCCGATCTCGAACCGCGCCGGAATTCCCTGCGCCCGCATGAGGGAAATGAAGAGAGAGTGAAAATCGCTGCAATTTCCCCGCTTCGAGTCGCACGCCCAGAGGGAGTCCCCGCGACCCCACCCCACGCCCGACTTGTCGTACTTCATCGTCCGAAACACGTAGTCATAGATCGCGCGGGCCTTTTCGACCGGCAGCGTCTTTCCGGCCGTGATCTCGTCGGACATCTGACGGAACTTCCCGTCGATCGGAACGAGCCGGTCAGCGCGGAGATAACGGCCGAGGTCCCGCGGCTTCGCCGCCGGGCTCGCCGCTCCCGAACCCGGCCATGCCGAATACTCGCGGCGGGTCGCGCGAAAAACGAGGCGGAACCGAACGTCGCGCCGCGACGGATCCGGGACCTCGACGTAAAGTGATTCGTTGCCGTATTCGGGATCGGTCGTCCGACGAGTTGGGACGGCGCTCGTCACGTCTTTCAGCTCGACGGTCTGGTGATCGTCGTTCGAGGCCAGCGGAATCCAGAGACGCGCGAATTTCGCCGTCGCGGGAAAGTTCCTGAGCACGACCTCCTCCTGAAGATCGAACGTCCGGCTCGCTTCGGGCCTCGTTTCGCTCGCCGACCTCGCCGCGCCGGAAGCCGCGACGGCGGCCGCCAGAAGAAGGACCCGCGAAATCGGCCGCGTCTTCACGCGAGTTTTCATGATCCGGAATCTTAGACGTCGGGGGCGGGAAGGCGCAAGCCGCGCGGAATGAACGCCCGGTCGAAGCCCTGGAAGAGAAGCTGCACCCCGACCGCGAGGAGAGCGGCGGGAATGGCGCCCTGAAGAATCGTCGCGTGATCGTTCAGGTTGAGGCCGCTCACGATCGGCTCCCCGAGCCCCCCCGCGCCGATCAGGGCCGCGAGCGTCGCGGTCCCGACGTTGATGACCGCGCTCGTCTTGATTCCCGCGAGAATCGACCGGGACGCGATCGGCAGGAGGACTTTTCGCAACTGAGCTCCCGGCGACAGGCCCATCGCTTCGGCTGACTCCCGCAGCGCCGGCGGGATGTCCTGCAGGCCCGTCGCCGTGTTGCGAATGATCGGCAGCAGGCTGTACAGAAAGAGAGCGACGATCGCGGTCGCGGGACGAATTCCCAGAAACGGGACCGGAACGAGCAGGGCGAGAAGCGCGAGCGCGGGAATCGTCTGGACGATGCCCGCCGCACCGAGGATCACGCTCCCGGCGGCGGGGCGGCGAAACGCGAGAATACCGAGCGGGATGCCGACGATCACCGCGAGCGCGAGCGAGATCGAAACGAGCTCGAGATGGCGCGCCGTCCACCGGCCGATCTGGGCCGCCGGATTGCGCGGCGCGGCGGCTCCCGTGCCGAAATACAGGCCCGCGGCGGCTGCGTAGTTCTTCGTGCGCTCGGCCTCCGCGTTCAGGCGAGTCATCGCGGCCTCGTCGAGCGTTCCGGACAGGGACGCGAGCGCCGAGACGGCGGGACCGGGAAGGTCCGCGCGGTAGAGGAAAACGGCCTCGTACCGCGGAAAGTAGCCGAGGTCGTCCCGAAGAGCGACGAGGTCGTCCTGCGCGATGCGCGCGTCGGTCGAGTACGCGTCCTTGACGTCGAGCGCCCCGGCCGCGAGCGCCGCGTACCCGATCGCATGGTCGACCCCCCGGACGTCGCGCATCCGGAGCCCGTAGCGGGCGGCGAGGGGTTCCCAGCCGTCCTTCCTCTTGAGAAACTCGTGCGTCAGGCCGACCGCGAGCTCCGGGTGGCCCCGAAGATCGCCGATCGTCCGGATGCCGAGCTCCAGGGCGCGGGCCCTCCGCATGACGAGCGCGTACGTGTTGTCGAAGCCGAGGGGGTCCGTCATCGAGATCCCGAGCGGCGCGAGCGCGGCGCGAATCGCGGAGACCGGCGGCCGGTCGGGGCTTGAGACGACTCGCAGGATCTCCTCCGAAATCGTGCCGGTGTATTCCGGGTAGGCGTCGATCGCGCGCGTCTTCAGCGCCTGCCACAGGATGATCGTGCCCCCCATCCCCGGCCGGTGCTCCGCGGCGACGCCCGCGCGAGCGAGCGCGGCCTTCGCGATCTCCGCGAGCACGTACGACTCCGTGAACTTCTTCGAGCCGACCGTGACGCGGCGGGCTCCCGCCCGCGACGGGATCGCCGCCGCCGCGAGAAACAGCAGCAGCCAGCGCCTCAACACGCAAGTCCCCGCTGCGATCGGACGAATTCCGCGACGAACGGATTCGCCGGGCTGTCCCGGAGATCCCCGAACGAGCCCTCCTGAACGATCGTCCCCTCGTTCAGCAGGACGATCCGGTCCGCGAGAAAGGAGGCCTCCGCGAGGTCGTGCGTGACGAGCATGACCGTCCGGGAACGGCGCCGAAAGATGTCGCGGAGGTCCTCCTGCAACCTCGACCGAACGATCGGATCGAGAGCGGCGAGCGGCTCATCGAGGAGAAGCAGCTCCGGATCGAGCAGCAGGGCCCGCATCAGCCCGACCCTCTGGCGCTGGCCGCCCGACAGTTCCGCCGGATACCGGGAGAGGGCGTCGAGGGGAAAGCGCGTGAGCGCCGAGAGGTCATCCAGCCGGGATCGCAGCTCCGCCTCGCTCCGGCGGAGGTGGCGGCCGAGCAGCAGGACGTTGTCCCTCGCCGTCAGGTGGGGAAAGAGGCCCCCGTCCTGCACGACGTATCCGATCCGGCGGCGAACGGCGAGCGCGTTCCGGGCCGCGACCGTCTCGCCGCGGAATAGAACGCTTCCTTCGGTCGGCGGGACGAGACCGAGGACGAGGCGAAGGATCGTCGACTTGCCAGAGCCGCTCGGACCGATCAGCGCGACCGTCTCGCCGGGACGCACCTGGAGCTCCACTCGCGAGAGAGCGTCCGCGCCGGCGAAACTCTTTCGAACTCCGCGCAGCTCGACCAGCGGCTCGACGGGGAAAGCGCTCGCTTCGGGCGGCAAGACGTCATTATAAAAAAAAGCGCCGGATGTTGGCATCCGGCGCTCGGAGAATATCGGCCGAACGATCGGCTACTTCCGCAGGAGGTGAACTCCGGCGGCGCCGCCGACCGCGAGAAGGCCGACGAGTCCGAGAAGCGGAAGATCGCTGGCGGTCTTCGGCAGCTCGGTCGGCGCGGGCTCGGGAGCTGGCGCGTTATTTTCCGCGACCGTTTCCGCGGGAGCGGGCGCGGGCGCCGGGGCTTCCGCGACTTCCGTCGTCTTCGTCTCGGTCTGCATCGGGGTCTGCGTCACCGTTCCGACGTTCTCGGCAACCCACGTCGCCTTGCCGCTCGTGAACTTCTCGCCCCACTCGTCGCCCGGATAGAACCAGGTGTCGAGGGCCGGATGGCCGTTCGCGCTCGTGTACGTGAACTGGGCCTGCTCATCGGTCTGCTGGTTGGTGTCCAGGTTGCGTCGAACTTTCTGGGTCACGACGGTCGTGATGATGTTCTTGTCGTTTTCGTCGCTGACCTGCACCTGCACCTTGCCGTCCTTGAAGTCGAGCACTTTCAAGGTGTACGTGCCGGGCTGCAATACCGTGCCGGAGACTTCGGTCGGTTCCGAAACGTTGATCCTGGTGTTGCGCTGGACCGGCGTCGATCCCTGAGCCAGCATCAGGTTCGCGAAGCCGAGGAACGCCATGGACGCGAAGAGTGTTTTCAGATATTTCATCGGTTTCTCCTTCAAAAGCCGAGAAATGCAAATCCGCTGCCAGAATCCCTCGGGTACCGGGAGACTCAGGAAGCGGGCTTGCGGAGAACGGCGAGGAGCGTGACGTCGTCGTAACGCTCCTGTTCGCCGGTATGGCGGCTCACGGCGTCGGCGATCTGCTCGACGAGGATCGACGCCGACGGCACCGGCTTCTCGAGCAGGGAGAGGAGGCGGTCCTTCGAAAAGAATCCTTCGGCTCCTTTCGCGTCCGTGACTCCGTCGGTGTAGGCGAGCAGGCACTCGCCCGGATCCATCGTCTCGCGGGCGATCGCGAACACGGAATCGGAAAACAGTCCGAGCGCCGGGCCCGTCGGCGGAAGCTCGCGCCGGCCGCGGCCGGGTCCGAACACCTGCGGCGGCTCGTGCCCGGCGTTGACGTACGCGAGCGAGCCCGTCGCCGGATCGAGCACCGCGAAGAACACGGTCGCGAACATGTTCGCGCGGCCGTGCGTCACGGCGATGTAGTCGTTCGTGAGGCGGATCGTCTTCTCGATCGTCGCCTCCGGGCTCTCCGCTCGCGCCCCTCCCGCCGAGGCGCGCAGGAGCGTGCGAAACAGCGCCATGAACAACGCCGCGCCCACTCCCTTGTCGCAGACGTCCGCGACGACGAGCCCGACGCCTCCGCCCGGAAGATCGAACGCGTCATAAAAGTCTCCGGCGCACTGCCGGGCGGGCTCGAAGCGCGCCGCGATTTCCCACCCCGGCGGCTGCGGCAGGAATTCGGGAAAGAACGTCGATTGAATCTGGCGGCCGATCTCGAGCTCCCGTTCGAGGCTCTGGGCCCGCGAACGCTCGCGGTCGCGCAGGCGCTTCTTTTCGAGCGACGCGTCGACCCGCGCTTTCAGGAGAGTCGGGTTGAACGGTTTCGGAAGATAGTCCTCCGCGCCGAGCTCGATGCAGCGGACGACGGTCTCGATCTCCTCGCTCGCCGAGATCATGATCACCGGGATGTGGCGAAGCGATTCATCCGCCTTCATTCGCGCGAGCGCCTCCCGCCCGTCCAGCTCCGGCATCATGACGTCCAGCAGGACGAGGTCGAACGCGCCGCTCCCGAGCATCTCCAGCGCGGCGCGCCCGTTCTCCGCGGTCGCGACTTCGTGCCCCTGTTTCCGCAGGCGCCGCGTCAGCACGTCCCGGTTCATCTCGTTGTCGTCGACGACGAGAAGCCGAAACGGCGCCTCGCCGCTCACCCGGCGGCCAGGAGCTTGCGCAGGTAGGGAACCTGTTCCCGGGCCGCCCGCTCCCCTTCCTCGATGATCATCGGGATCTTCGACGTCGCGAAGAGCCCGATCCTTTCCGGAAACGTCGGGATGATCGAGATCACTTCCGCGTGGTGGGCCATGCTGTGGAAAGCGAAGTTCGAGCGGAGCAGGTTGTTCGTCATGATGCTGCTCAGCTGGAACGCGAAGCGGGCCGCGGAGTTGACGGAGGTCTGATACGGGCTTTCGAACCCCATCGCGACGATCACGTTCGCGCCTTCGCGCATCGCGACCCCGACCGGGAGCGGATCGGACATGAAACCGTCGATCAGCAGCCGCCCGTCGACCGCCCAGGGCCGAAAGATGAACGGAATCGCGATGCTCGCCCGGAGAGCATCGACGACGCTGCCGCGAGAGAGAACGACCTGCTCGCCGCTCTGGAAATCGGTCGCGGTCAGGAACAGGGGGATCTTCATGTCTTCGATCTTCTGGTCCCCGTAGGCGTCGCGAAGCCGCCGAAGGATGAGGCGGTCGTCCTTCAGGCCGAAGTCCTCGGAAAACCCGAAAATGCCCGGCAGGAACGCGCGCAGCAGGGAACGGGTGTGCCGTTTCGCGGTCAGGTCGCGAGTCCACAGCCGGCGCGTCAGCTCGATCGCCGTTTCGACGTCGAGGCCGGCCGCGAGCAGGGCGGCGTAGATGCTGCCGCCGCTGCACCCCACGACGAGGTCGATGTCGATTCCCTCCTCCGCGAAAACCCTCTGGAGGCCGAGGGCGGCCGCGCATTTCACGCTGCCCGACCCGATGACGAGCGCGACGCGCTTGCCCGCGCTCACGATCCGAAGCTCGCGACCGCGGCCTCGACGTCGGGGAAGATCTTCACGATGCTCGTGAAGCCCGAGAGGTTGAGCACTTTCCACACGTCCGGACGCACTCCCGCGAGCCGGAAATCGCCCCCCTGCTGGCGCGCGTCCTTGACCGTCGCGAGCACCGCGCGCAATCCGGCGCTGCTCATGAACTCGACCGCGCGCAAATCCGCGACGAGTTTCGTTTTTCCGGCCCGGACTTCGCCGCCGAGCGAGGCGAGGAGGTCGGCCGCCGTCAACCCGTCGACGCTCCCCTGGATCGCGACGACGGTGGCCCCTTCCCGGGAAGTGATCTCAATCTGCATTCGGACCTCCTTTCGATTTTTCGAGCCCGAGATCGCGGCGCTTGACGAGCGTGAGGCGGTTTCCGCCGCCCGGGCTCGATTCGTACTCGACGCCGTCGACCATCTTTCGGATCAGCCACCAGCCGAGCCCGCCGATCTTCCGTTCCTTCCAGCCCGCGGCGAGATCCGGATCGGGCAACGACTCCGGTTCGAACGGCGCGGCCGAGTCGGCGAGCGTGACGACGAAGCGCTCCGGCTCGGAACGGAACGCCAGCGAAATCGGCCCCGGTTCGCGGCCGGCGTAGCCGTGCGTGATGACGTTGACGCAGGCCTCCTCGACGGCGAGCTTCACGGCGAACTCGTCGCCCGCGCTCGCGCCGGCGCGCTCGCACGCTCCCGAAATGAACTCGAGCAGCGCGGGGAGATTTTCGAGCCTGCGCTTCCCGCGTGATCTCGCATCTGCCGGTCACGCCCGGCTCGCGAGCAGGGCTTCGATCTTTCCGAGGAGCCGGGGCAGGTCGACGGGTTTCGTGTCGAAATCGTCGCAACCCGCCTCGAGCGCCCGGTCGCGATGCTCCGACATGGCGTGAGCGGAGAGCGCGAGGATCTTGATCGGCCTCGTCCGGGGATCGGCCCTGAGCTTCCGCGCCGCCTCCCATCCGTCGAGGACGGGCAGGTTCAGGTCCATGAGGACCAGGTCGGGAGAATCCGCGGCGGCGCGGAGCAGCCCTTCTTCCCCGTCGGATGCCGTGACGACGTCGAACCCTTTGCGCGCGAGTCTTCGCGACAGCATGTCGCGGTTGAGCTCGTTGTCTTCGATCAGAAGGATCTTAGCCATCGGAGGTTTTCTGGCGCTGGCGGATCGCCTCGCGCCTCTTCTCCTCCATCTCGAGCAGCTCCGGGAAGTTGATCCGGTGGATCGAGGTCGCGTCGCCCTCTTCGTTGAGAACGTCGGTCGGCAGCCGCACCGTGAAAACCGTGCCCTTGCCGAACTCGCTCTCGGCGACGACGTCGCCGCCCATCATCTGGCAGAACCTTCTCGACAGGGCGAGTCCGAGTCCGGTCCCGCCGTACTTGCGGGTCGTCGCGGCGTCCGCCTGAGTGAACGCCTGGAACAACTTGCCGAGCTGTTCCGGCGTCATTCCGATCCCCGTGTCCGCGACGCGAAAGACGATCCAGTGGCCCTCTCCGTCGGACTCGCGGCGGGCCTCGAGCCGGACCGACCCGTTCTCGGTGAACTTGCTCGCGTTGCAGAGGAGGTTGAGCAGAATCTGGCGCACGCTTCGTCATGTCGCCCTTGAGCTCGGCCGATGTCGCCCGCGATCGCACGGACGAACCGGTTCCCGTTCTTCTCGACGAGCGGCCGCACCGTCGCCACGACCTCCGGATCAGCGCGGCGACTCGAACGCTCGACGAGAGCTCCATCTTGCCGGCCTCGATCTTCGACAGGTCGAGAACGTTGTTGATGAGGCCGAGCAGATGCTTGCCCGACGGAGCGGATCTTCTGGAGGTCGGGGACGAGGTCCTGGGCCGCCGTCCTCGGCCTCTTCCTCGAGGAGCTCGCTGTAGCCGATGATCGCGTTGAGGGGCGTGCGCAGCTCGTGGCTCATGTTCGCGAGGAACGCGCTCTTGGCCCGATTCGCGGATTCTGCCGCTTCCTTCGCCTCTTCGGCCGCGGTTCGCGCCTGTTCGGCCGCCTCGCGCGCCTGCTCCACTTGCTCGCTCTGCTGCTCGATTTGCTCTTTCTGGAGCAGGAGCTCCTGCTTCGTCCGGACGACGCGCCGGGTCTGCGAATGCGAATTGAGCCCGAAGATCGTCGTGAAACTGACGATCGCGAGAATCGAAAAGCCCGTCGTGAGCGGGCTCGATTCCGGGTTCAGGTGAAATCCGAAAAGAAGGATCGCCGCCCCGGCGCCCGCCGCCATCCCGAGAAAACCCTTGAGCGCGAAACGAAGGCCGCCGACGCTCAGGTTCGCGGCATTGATGGACGTCAACAGGGCGACGCAGAGAAACGGGCTGAACGAGCATGTTGCGATGAAGAACCCGATGACGAACGAATCGGCAACGAGGTTGCGGAGCTCCGCGGCCTTGCTGTCGCGGCTTCGGCTCGCGACGAGAAGAGCGACATGGGGCCAGAGCAGGCCGTAGAAGCCGAGCAGCGCCCAGAGCCACGGCTGCTTCGGCTTCGAAAGGAAAATCGACCCCACGGCCAGGAGGACGACGAGGCTCGCGGGAATTCGAACGAAGTAATCCAGGCGAACGATCGGGTGAAGCCCCTTCTCCGGATCGCGGAAAAACCGACCGAAGAGTTCGCGCCAGGCGCGGCGGCTGCCGATCCGGTTGCGGTCACTTCACCATTCCCTCGTCGCCGAAGATGAAGAGATCATACCGCGAAGAGATTTCGATTCCGCGCGCGCGACCACGGGAGACGGCTCCCCGCCGGCGGCGAGCCGGGGCCGGACAGAATCAGTTTCGGGCGGGCGTCGCGGGAGCCGCCGCGCCGGCGGCGACGACCGTGCGGGACGGTTCCTCCGGCGATTCCACGCGGTGCGCGCGCACGATCAGGCGCTGGGGCGCGTCACCGACGTAGTCGAACGGAAAGCACGTCACGAGAGTCAGCGTGGGATTGGGAGTCGGCTTGAGGACCTCGACTTGCGAGATTTCGACGACTCGAATCGAATCGACCTCGTAGCGAAAGTCGCCGTCGGGCGTCGTGACGTCGATCCGGTCGCCGCAACGCACGTCGCGCAGCGCCCGGAAATGGCTGTAGCGATGCGCCGCGAGCGCGACGTTGCCGTGGTCTCCCGGCACGGCCGTGCCCGGAATATGACCGACCGAAACGCGGAGGGTCGCCGCGTCATCGCCCTCGTGGATTTCGGCATCGATCCCGAGACGGGCGATTTCGATCCGGCCGCTCGTCCAGCGGGAAAGGCCGCCTTCGGCGGCGGGCAGCGCGGCGCGCACCGGGAGCGCGAGGGCAAGCGTGGAAAGGAGCACCGCCGGGGCGACGATTTTCCGGAGTTCCATTGGCGCGAAAGATAGCGAATTTTCACCCGAATTGCACTGTTCTTCCGGACAGGTTGGTATCCTTTCGCGATGCCGGAGGATTCCCGATACATCCATGGCGTTTCCCGCGCCGAGCAGACCCGGCCTCTCGACGCTCAATCGCCTGCTCAATCCCGGCTCGCTCCGCGAGCTCGCGGTCCGGCCCGGCGACCGCGTGCTCGAGGTCGGCAGCGGCCTCGGCGAGCTCGCGCGGGCGATGGGCCGGCTCTCCGGCGTTCGCGTCGTCGCCGTCGAGCGCAGCCCGGAACAGCTCGCGGAGGCTCGCCGGGCGGCGTTCGACGCGGGGGACGCGGAGCTCGTCGACTTTCGCGAAGGCGATGCGAGACAGCTCCCGCTCGCCGACTCGGAGCGAGGCGCTTTCGACGTCGCGCACACGCGTTTTCTCGTCGAACACCTTCCGGATCCCGTTTCGGCCGTCTCCGAAATGGTTCGCGCCGTGAAGCCGGGAGGCCGGATCGTCCTCGAGGACGACGACCATGACGTTCTCCGCCTGTGGCCGGAGCCGCCCGGCTTGACGACGCTCTGGAATGCGTACGTTCGAACGTACGATCGCATCGGAAACGACCCGTACGTCGGGCGGCGCCTCGTTTCGCTGCTCGTTTCCGCCGGGGCGCGGCCGGTGCGCAACCAGTGGCTCTTTTTCGGCAGCTGTTCCGGGCACGCCGACTTCGCGACGCACGCCGAAAACCTCGCCGGCGTTCTCGAATCCGCGCAACGCGCGATCCTCGAGGCCGAAATCCTGGAACCGGCGTTCATCGACCGCACGATCGCCGAGATCCGCGAATGGAGCCGGCGCCCCGACGCCGCGATCTGGTACGCGGTGTGCTGGGCCGAGGGCGTCAAGCCGGGCGGACCCGGAGTTCCGGCGGCCTGAAGGTCAGGTCCGAAAACCGCCAGCCGCCCGCGGCCGATCGTGCTTAAATCCGCCTCATGGAGCTGGACGAGAAGACCTGTTACCGCGCGGTGGCCGCCCGGGATTCGCGATTCGACGGCCGATTCTTCACCGGCGTTCGGACGACCGGCGTGTATTGCCGTCCGATCTGCCCGGCCCGCACGCCGAAGCCCGAGAATGTGCGGTTCTTTCCCTGCGCCGCGGCCGCCGAGGAGGCGGGGTTCCGCGCGTGCCGCCGCTGCCGGCCCGAGACCGCTCCCGGCACCCCCGCCTGGTCGGGGAAATCGGCGACCGTCTCCCGCGCGCTCCGGTTGATCGAGCTCGGAGACCGCGGCGACTCGGGCCTCGGCGAAATCGCCGGCCGTCTCGGCGTCGGGACGAGGCACCTGCGGCGCCTGTTCCGCGAGGAGCTCGGCGCGTCCCCGAAGGCGGTCGAAATCACGCGGCGCACGCATTTCGCCCGGAGGCTCCTGCAGGAGACGTCTCTGCCGGTGTCGCGCATCGCGTTCACGGCCGGGTTCGGAAGCATCCGGCGTTTCAACGAAGTGATGCGCGAGACGTTCGGCGCCTCTCCGCTCGAGCTCCGATCCGCGACGGGCGCTCCGCCGGCGCGACGGGCGACGGACTCCTCGTCGCTCGAGATCCCGTTTCGCCCGCCGTCGCCGTGGCGCGCGCTCGCCGGATTTCTCGGCCGCCGAGCGATTCCGGGCGTCGAGCAGGCCGGGCCTCGCTTCTACCGGCGCACGTTTCGCGTCGGAAAGAGCTCCGGCATAGCGGAGGTCCGGCCGATCCCGGGGAAGAACGCGCTCGAGCTTCGCGTGCCCGACGTCGCGGCGCAAGACCTGCTCGCGCTCGCGGACCGCGCGCGCCGTCTGTTCGACACCGACGCCGACCCGGCCGTCATCGCGGGCCATCTCCGGCGCGATTCGGAGCTTGCGAGCCGGGCGAAGCTCGCGGGAGTGCGGCTTCCAGGCTGCTGGGACCCGTTCGAGATGGGCGCGAGGGCGATTCTCGGGCAACAGATCACGGTCGCCGCCGCGCGAACGCTCGCGGGCCGCCTCGCGGACCTCGCCGGGACGGTCCTTCCCGCGGAAGACGAAGGCCTTCGACGAGTTTTTCCCGACGCCGCGGCGGTCGCGGGCACGGACCTCGGGCGGCTCGGCATTCCGCAGTCGCGCGCCCGAACGCTGCGCGCGTTCGCGGCGGCGTACGCGGACGGCCGGTTCGAGCGCGCTTCGGCCGCCGGGTTGACTTCGCTCCTCGGCGAGCTCACGGCGATCCCCGGGATCGGCGACTGGACGGCGCATTACATCGCGATGCGCGCGTTCGGCGAACCGGACGCTTTTCCGGCGGGAGATCTCTGGCTTCGAAGGGCGTTCGCCTCCGGCGGGCGGCCCGCGTCGGCGCTGGAGCTCGACCGGATATCTCAACCCTGGCGGCCGTGGAGAGCCTACGCCGCCGTTTCTTTGTGGGAGGCAATGTCATGATGAGAGAAACGGATTTCGACCGCGCGGAGGCGAGGGAACAGATCTCTTCGCCCCTGGGAACGCTCTGGCTCGCGGCGACCCGCAAGGGAATCTGCGCGATTTCGTTCCAGGCCCCGAAGCGAAAATCGGCCGACAGCGACGGCCATCCGGAGGCCCGGAAGAACCTGAAAAACGCCGCAAAGATCCTCACCCGCTATTTCAAGGACGGGACCGACGCGTTCGACGAAATTCCGGTCGATCCCGAAGGAACGGAGTTCCAGCTCAGCGTCTGGAAAGCGCTTCGGAAGATTCCCCGCGGCCAGACGCGCTCCTACGGCGACATCGCGCGCGCAATCGGCCGGCCGAAAGCCGTGCGCGCGGTCGGCGCCGCGAACGGGTCGAATCCTGTCGCGATCGTCGTGCCATGCCACCGCGTGATCGGCGCGAACGGAACAATGACCGGCTACGGCGGAGGGCTCGAGAAGAAGGAGTGGCTGCTGAAGCACGAAGGGGCCGGGGGCGAGACGCTCCCGTTCTGAGCAAGAGCTCCTGCAAGTCTTTGGCGCCCTCCTCGGGGAGACGGAGCCCGCACGTCGGTGGCATCCTTCTATGCGCTCCTCGGGCGGATTTTTTCGCGGGTCGAGCCGTTGACTCTTGTGCGACATCAACCGGCGAGGAAATCTACGCCCCCTCGGAGGCGCCTGTGACCCGCAGGAGTGTCTGCGGCATCCGGGGTCATTTCACCCGAGCTTGGCAGGCCAGTGCCCCGGAATGGTGCGCATTAATTAGCTAATCGTGTCATTACCGCTTTGGGGACACGAAGAAATGAACAAAGTGTCTAAATCTTGCCTTGGCTAGATTTATTCTGGGCCAATACGGGCACGGATTGGATTCATGATCAGCCTAGAGATCAGTGAAGTCTCGAAGAAATGGGTGTTTTGCTTCATGACTCCGTATTTGTCTTCGAGGATGATCCTGTGCGAACAACGCGGTTTACGGAGATCACCGGCGCGATTTTTGAGAAGCTGAATTCTTTGCTTGACTCAATCCAGTGAAAGGCTAGACTCCGCGCGACACGTCAACGAAATCGCGACTCGCGCGGGAAAGAAATGATGGAGGCCGTCTTGAGGAAAATCTCTCACTTCGGAGGACTGTCCCTGTTTTGCCTGGCAATGTTCGCCGCATCTTCCGCGCTAGCTCAGGAACAACCCGACGAGACTCTCCCGGGCTTCAAGACGGGGAACCTCTACGACTCGAACGGGATCGACAACGTCAACGTGTTTTCGGGAGATCCAGGGATCGTGATCCCGCTCGGCCCGTCGTATCCCCTTGGTCCAGGGAACAGCTGGCAACTCAAGGCGTACTACTCCGGTAAGTACTGGTTCCTCGGCAGACCTTGCGGCGTCGACACCGGCCAAAACGCGTTTATCTTGGGGCGCTCGACGCTCGGCGTCGGCTGGACGCTGGGGCTGGGATCTGTGCGAGGCGACGAATACCGCAGCCCCGACGGTGGAGTCCATGCGCTTCCCTACAACGCGAATAATCCGAACGATCCAACAAACGGGATCTCGGTGGATGGGTCGGATGTTCGGGCGACTTGGCAAACAAGCCTCGGTGGGACGCAAGGTCTCGATGGGTTCGTGGTCGAGTTCCCGGACGGGAGGGTAGGATGGTTCACTCACCCCATGCCTTTCGCCACCGCGAAGTCTGGTCAATGCGACCCCGATCCTTTGCATCCAGTGGTTACTCAGTGCACATGGGACATGCTGAACCTTGATGGGCCGGAATACGGGCTTACGTACTTGTTCGACTCCTTTGGAAAGACTCTCCTAACCGCCGACTACGGCAATGGTTCGGCAACTCCCGGCTGGGGATCTCGCACATCTACCTTCGGGGGCTCAATTCTCAACTGACGCCGATCACCTTCAACTGGACGACGGTCAACTTGACAGACCCAACTAACGGCAACCCGACTTGGTGGGTTCTGGACGCGATTACGATGCCAGCTGTCGCCGGCGGAACCTTGACCGTTGACTTCTCGTCCACAATCCTCCAGCAGATAGCGAGAAACACCTATGACCATAGCGCCATCCCCGATCCGAATGAGCAGCAATGCTATTCGGCGGCTCCGACCGCCGACGTGCCATTCCTCAACAACATAAGCGTCAGCGGGACCGGAACCTCCGCGGTCAACTACGTTCTGACCTACCAGTTCCCGACCGCCCCCGAGCTAGTAAATTTCCAGGGTCTTCTCCAAACACTGAAACTCCCGACCCTTGGAACGATTAATTACACGTGGGCGGCGACGACCGGTGATGGAATTTGTCCAGGAAAATTGATGGGCTCCCCGTACGGAGGTACTTGTCAAGATCCCGAAACCGGATTCCCCGCTGGCGGGGGCATCCAGGCTCCCACTCAGAACGGGCCGATTACGCCCGGGAGCGGTCGGATCAGCCAGTTCACTGATGCCAGCCCAGCGGTGTCTATTCGAACAGCCGGCTCGATGGTCACGAAGTACAACCGCTACACCTTCGTCCCGCGGAATCCGAACCTGGACGGTACCGATGACGGGGATTACAACTACGACGCGATGGTTCGCCGGGTCTTCGTCACTCGGAGCTCCGACCCGACGACTTCTCTTACGACCCGTTACATTTTCCACCTGCAGGACGTGGATGCCCCCGACCCGCAGCGCACGGACCTGCCTGCTGTCGACGGAGGCACCGAGCTCGAGCGGATCTACTATCCGCCAGGAATTGTTGATTCAAACTCGGTGCCCGTTCGCACGGTCGTGAATTGCATTTCGGGCGGCACATCGGATACGTTTTTCGACTGCGGGGTTCGCAATCCGACCGCCTCGGTGACCGATTCCCTGCAAGGGATGAACGCATTCTCTTACAACGGCCACGTTCGGACCCGCCGCTCCGTGACCTGGTTCGGCAGCAGGCCCGGGAGCAACGTCAGCACCTACGGCGAGGACTGTTCCCTGGGCACGGCTCCTTGCGAGATGAGCGACAGCGACCTCTACCACGCCGACGTCTTCAAGTATGAACGGTCGACCCTCTCGGCGCAGAGGATGCCGAGTATGGCTGCCCAGGTGACCCGCATCGCCACGACGCGCTGGGTCTTGCCGTGCACTGGCAAGTGGCTCCTCAACCTCTTCGACTTGAAGTCGACGACCGACAGCGGGGCCTCCGTTGCCTCCCCGTCGTCCGTGTCGACTTCGTATTCGTTTAACCTTACCCCTTGCAATGGGTTCTTGAACAGCACGACGACGTCTGACGCGAACGGGACTCTGACGACGACCTCTACGGACACGAGCAACGACGGCACGCCAGACTCGATACGGCGCAGCGGAAGCGGGACGGGTTTGTCGGCGACCGCGTTTCCGGACAACTTCACTTTTCAGAACGGCCTCGCTCTTACGCGGGCGCGTACCGGCGTCTCGTTCAAGTCGTTCGAGGTTATCCGGGACACCGCGACCGGTCTCATCGGCACTTCCAAGGACCCGAACGGCCTCTCCTCCGGGTACCAATACGATGCCTTCGGACGGATCACGACCGTGACGCCGCCAACGGTGGACGAGGCGTCGACGTTTATTTGCTACGACTCGCCCACGCAAACCTCCGTTTACCGTCGGACCGGGGCGCGGAGCTGCCCAACCGGAGTTCCCGCTGGCGCACTGACTTGGCAACGGTACACTTATGATCCGCTCGGCCGTCTCTCGAACGAGATTCGCCAGTTGCCCTCCGCCACCGGCTTCTCCGTGCGACAGCACGCTTACGACGCCCTTGGCCACGAATATTTCGTCTCGGAGTGGAACCCCTGCAGCTCCGCGTCGGCTTGCACGTCGTTTTCGATCGGGACGCTCCCTGTCTGCCCTTCGCCTGGAACGGCAGCGAAGGGAACGGTCTCATGTATGTTCGACCCCTTCGACCGGCCCCAGAAGGTCACGAAGGCCGACGGCACGTTCTCGATCGTCGATCACACCTACATCGGAACACTTCCGTCGAATCCGTGTTCAATGACTCCGCCATATCCCAGCGGAACGGCCACCTATACGGATTTCGTAGAGAATCCGAGTGCGTGCAACGGCGACGGTTCTGTGGCGGCTGGCCCTACGATTACGCAGAAGGACGACCTCGGGCGGGCAATCTCGGTCGTCGAGCCTGCGGTGATTGGAGATCCCGCTGAGACGACAAGCTACACGAACAACGCCCTGGATAAGCTGGCCCATGTCACGCAGGGAGGACAGAATCGATCGTTTAGCTACGACGCATTCGGATTCTTGCGCTCGGAGACGAACCCGGAGAAGATTCAAAGTGGCAACACCACAGGAACCACGAGTTACAGCTCGTACGATGCGCTCGGAAACGTTCTCACGAAGAGCGACGGGACTCAGAGCTATAAGTTCACCTATGACCCGCTCGGCAGACTCTGGACGGAAAAGGCTGGCCAATCTGGCGCAGAGAACGAATACCTGGCAAACTGCTACGACGGGACTAGCTACGTCGCGAACGTTTCTTCAGGCTGCCCGCCGCCTCCAGATCCGAACAGTGCAAACTTCGCCGGTGGGGCCGACCCTCTTGGCCGGTTGACGCGCAGCTACGCAAATAACTTCGATCCGAATGCGGTTCCGGTATCAACCCTTTCCTCGATCCAAGAGGACTACACATATTCCGGTCTCGGTGGAAGGCGGTCGGGAAGAGGCGCGAGCGTGTTCGGAACCCCCATGACTCCCAGCTCGGTGGTCGCCTCGTCCGGCTGGGTTTACAACTCGCTCGGCCTCGTTCAGGAATACGATCATCCCACCGCCGGCGACACGAACGTTGCCCAGAAGACGACCTACACATATGGGCTTCCGACGACGGTGGCAGAGAAAGTCGGAACCGACGCAGACTTCAACCTGGTGACGAATGTCCTGTATAACCCGTCCGGCGGGCTCGCCTCTTGGACGCCCGCTACCGGATCCCGCGAGGTCATCACGCAGGACTCGAATCTCCTGCCTCGCCCCACTCACATCACGGGAACCAATTTCGATACGGGAACATACACCTATGACGGTGCTGGGAACATCACTGCGATCGGTTCTAACACGTACGCTTACGACGCTCGTTCCCGGCTCTCTTCCTGGTCGTCGCCTTCCGGATCGGGAAGTTATACCTACGATCGGTACGGCAATTTTTATAATACGGGCTTTACGATCGATACGGCGACAAATCGATTTCTGAAATACAACAATCAGAATGTGACCTATGACCCGTTCGGCCTAGGTGGCGTCGCGTCGGTGCCAGCAGGATATGAGTCCTTCACGTACGACTCGCTGGCACGGCAAATCGGATACCAATCGGGGACCTACAAAGAGCAATTTCTCTTCGACGGCGCAAATGAACGAGTCGTCCGGATGACCTCGCAGGACGTGGGCGGCCCGCAGATTCCGCAGCACCTGAACCCAGATCGGACCTCAGGCGCGGCAGCGCGTTCGACGGCGGCATCCAAGTCGAAAAGGGGGTCAGAGCGCCCGGAACAGCTCGGGGGCGGCGCGAACCGCTTCTCGGTCCTCAGGTCTGAGATTTGGTGTTTCCAAATCAACGATCGCCAGCCCTACTTCCGTCGGCGGCGCTGGTGTGGTGCCGGGCGCATCGAAGAGCGCATCAACGCAGCTTCTGCCTATCGGTGGCGCCCAGAAGCAGGTTATCCCTTTCCTCCCGTCAAGCTACAACGCCTCCTTTGTTTCGCAGACGGTCCCGTTAACCATGGTTGCCGGGACATCGAATTCTGTCACGATCAAGATGAAAAACTCCGGGACCGTGACCTGGAGCGGCAACGGCTTTCTGCTGCGTTCGCTCTCGAGCAACTGGACGCCGAGCATCGTGGCTGTCACCGGTTCGGTCGCTCCGGGGGCGATGAAGACCTTCACCTTCAACGTGACGGCGCCCTCGCTTGTCGGATCCTATTCCTTCCAATGGCAGATGTATTACGGCGGCGCATCCTTCGGGGCGACCACCACACTGCTGAACATCTCCGTCACTGCCTGCTGCGGCGATCCCACGCCTCCCACGACCTCGATCACCAATCCGGCGAACGGGGCTACGGTCTCCGGGACCGTGCCGGTGACAGCTATCGCGAGCGATAATGTCGGAGTGACCAAGCTTGAGATTTATGTTAACGGGGTCTTGAAGGCCTCCAACACGAACTCGACCTCACTCTCGTACTCGTGGGTAACAACCACGGGTTATCCCGACGCCACGTACCCGATCTACTCAAAGGCCTATGATCATGGGGGGAACGTAACGACGTCGACCACCGTCCAGGCTCACGTCAACAACACCGGCCCGGACACGACTCCCCCCTCGACGTCGATCAGTCCCCCCCCCATTGATGGAGCAACAGTGTCTGGCACGATCACGATGACCGCGCTCGCAAGCGATAACGTTGGCGTGACTAAAGTCGAGTTCTACGTCGACGCCACATCCCCGACATCGCCTCTCCTTTGCACTGATAATACACAGCCGTATAATTGCACATGGGATACGACACTGCCCGCATATGCCCCCGGTACTCATCACATCTATTCAAAGGCTTACGATGCTGCGGGGAATGTGGGTACGTCCACAATCATTACTGTGACAACAGACAACACGCCTGACACGCAGGCCCCGACCACATCGATAACAGCGCCGGCCGACGGGGCTACGGTCTCCGGGACCGTGTCAGTGACGGCTATCGCGAGCGACAACGTCGGCGTGACCAAGCTCGAGATCTATATCAACGGGGTCTTGAAGACCTCCAACACGAACGCGACCTCGCTTTCATACTCGTGGGTGACAACCGCGGGCTATCCTGCCGGCATTTACCCGATCTACTCGAAGGCCTATGATGGGACCAACGTTACGACGTCGACCACCGTCCAGGCTCACGTCAACAACACTGGCGACACAACTCCACCCGCCACCTCGATCATCTCGCCCACGGGCGGGCCGGTATCTGGGACGATAACCGTGAGCGTCAATGCGACCGACAACGCGGGTGTCACGAACGTCGAGTTATACTTAGACGGTGCGACGCCTATCGGTTCGACGACCATCGGCGGACCTACGTATTCCATAACGTGGGATACGACCACGTCGTCAGATGGACCGCATACCCTTACTTCGAAGGCCTACGACGGGGGTTGGAACATAACTACCTCCTCGCCGCCGGTCTCGGTCTCGGTGAGCAACGGTACCTCGTACCCGTTTTGGTATCTATCCTTCCGAGACGAGAACGACCGCCTTGCAACCCAATACACGGTCACTGGAGGGAAGACGCGCACGATGGACTACTTCTACCTCGGTAACACGCTTGTGGCGAGCCGGGATAGCGGCGGAAACCACTTCTATCAATACACAGATCACCTGGGATCGGTGAGGGCGATTGTTGGGTCAGACAACAGTTTTGGTTCGTTCGCCTATGATCCGTGGGGTGCACCGCTGCAGAGTCAGACGAGCGTCATTCCGGTAAAATACGCAGGAATGGAGCGCGACTACGACACTGGCAAGGACTACGACCACGCCCGGTTCCGGAGCACGTACATGGGCCGGTTCCTGGGGGTCGATAAGGTGGGGGGGCATCCGACGAACCCCCAGAGCTGGAATCGGTACGCCTACGCGGGCAATAACCCTGTAAGAATGCTCGACCCGAACGGGCGGGAAAAGATCACCTTTGAGATCCGAACAATGATCAAGGCCCCGACGGTAGCGGCTCCCTACCCGGGGATCCCCTTTGAAAGGCACTATGCGGGGGATGGAAGTCGTGGAACCTATCGCACGCTGAGCCGATTCACGATCGAGACCGACCCGGCTAAGTCTGGTCGGCCGGTCCTTCCCGGCCAGGCGCGAGACACTGGAGTAACTCATCAGGTCGACGCGAACGGAAATCCGACAGGAAACTCAGGCAAGGCTTCGGACAAAGGGCTCGTCGCGTTCGGGTCCCGGGATGCCTCGGGGAATGCTTCTGTCACGGCGACTGGTAGCGCTACGAACCCTCTGCAGGCGGCACCGTCGATCGACTACAGCTACTCGATTACACCGAGCCAGGACGGCAAGTCCTTCGGCTTCTCGGGGACGTTTGATGGTTTCCCTTCGACCAGTGTAACCGCGACGAACGAGAGCGGTCAGACAATCGACGTCTATAGTTTTGACGAGAAGAACTCCTCCTTCGGGTTGGGTGCGAAAAATCTCGTGGACAAGCTGGGAGACCAACAGGTCAGCGAGCAGTGCAGCTTTGGTGACGGCGGCGCGGGTTGTACGCCACAACCGAAGTGAGGGAGGAGCGATGAAGCTCGGAAGACCGAGACTGAAGCGCCTGCTCTGGTCGATCGCGGCGGGCGTTGTTTTCTTTTTCTTGACGTTCAGCGTGGCGTGGTTCATGAACGAGCATTTCGTTTGGCCGATTTTGCCCGGCTATTACCTGGTTGGAGCGATTCGAAAACTCACGGGTCTTCGGAGCGAACGGTTCTCGCAGTCCATGTTCTTTGTGATGAACGTCCTCTTCTGGTCGGCAGTGTTCTACGGGATAGGATCGATTGTGTCGCGCGTGCGAAGAGGGCCAGGCGCTTCCTCGTTGAGCGCCTGACTCCGCTTGTGGCTCGCCCCCTAGCCTTGGGTGATCGGGGCCGCTTTGCGCCGGCGATGCTTCCTCGCTTGCGCTCTGAACCAGCGGCCCGACGCGCGGCTGGCCCCCGCGCCTGACGTCGCGGCGGCTGCCTGCCGCGCTCATCCGATAAGGCCGCCTTATCGGATGCGGGCCTTCGCCGGCGGCGGCCCCGCGCTTCGCGTTTACATAACCGTCGTTATGCAAAATCCCCAAGGCCAGCTCGGCCTTCGCTGGCGCTTGGCTCGCGGGGGCGGGGCTTGGCTCCGGATCACGGGTGCGCGGCGGCCGGCGGAGGACTAGGGTCAGACCTTTAGTATATACTTAGCTCAATGTCTCGCCCGTTCCGCCCGGAATACGGGCTCTGTGGGGTTCTCTACTGAAAACACATTTGAAGGCTATTTCGGAGCTGCGCCGACGAGTCCTCCCGGCGGCCAAAGGAATTCCACCTCCGAGCAAAGGACGTTAGCCCAGATCCGTCCACACGGATTTGACCTGCGTGTACTCGTGCATCGCCTCTTCGCCGCGTTCGCGCCCGAAGCCGCTCTGCTTGTAGCCGCCGAACGGAAGGCCCGGATCGTAGAAGTTGTACGTGTTGATCCAGACCGTTCCGGCCTGGATCTCGCGCGCGACGCGCAGGGCCTTCTTGATGTCGCGCGTCCACACGGCCGCGGCGAGCCCGTACCGGACCCGGTTGCCGAGCGAGATCGCCTCGTCGACCGACCCGAACTCGAGAGTCGCGAGGACCGGGCCGAAAATCTCTTCCCGCGCGATTTCCATGTCGGGCGACACGCCGTCGAAAACGGTCGCCTCGAAGAAAGCGCCTTTGCCCCCGACGTCGCGTTTGTGCCCGCCGGCGACGAGCCGGGCGCCCTCCGCGACGCCGCGCTCGACGTACTTCGCGACGGTGTCGCGCTGCTTCTCGGACACGAGCGAGCCGAGGCGGGTCTTCGGATCGAGCGGGTCGGCCGGGACGGCCTTCTTCGCGCGTTCCACGAGCTTTTCCATCAGCGCGTCGTGGACGGACTTCTCGACGAGCAGTCGCGAGCCGGCCGCGCACACTTCGCCCTTGCCGTAGAAGATTCCGTTGAAAGCCCCGCGCGCGGCGGCTTCGAGATCCGCGTCCGCGAAGACGATGTTCGGAGACTTGCCGCCGAGCTCCATCGAGACGCGTTTGACCGTCCCGGCGGCGGCCCGGAGGATTTTCTTGCCGGTCTCGGTTTCGCCGGTGAACGTGATCTTGTCGATGCCCGCGTGCTCGGCCATCGCCTGGCCGATGACTTCGCCGGGACCCGGCACGACGTTGAAGGCGCCGGGGGGAAGGCCCGCCTGGCTGAGCAGTTCGGCGAACAGGAGCGCCGTCAGCGGCGTCAGGGACGCGGGCTTCAGGATCACGGCGTTGCCGCACGCGAGCGCCGGAGCGATCTTCCACATCGCCTGCAGCAGCGGAAAATTCCACGGCGTGATTGCGCCGACGACCCCGACCGGCTCTCGAAGCGTGAACAGGAAGGACCCGGCGCCCGAAGGAAGGGTCTTGCCATAGACCTTGTCGGCGTACCCGCCGAAGTAGGCGAGCGCCTCGGCGCAAGCAGGCATGTCGATCTTCGCCGACTCGAAGATCGGCTTTCCGTTGTCGCGGGTTTCGACGCGAGCGAACTCGTCGACTCTCGACATCAGGAGATCGGCCGCGCGGAACAGCACCTTTCCCCTCTGGCGGGGCGTCATCTGCGACCAGGGCCCCCCCTCGATGGACGACCGCGCCGCCTTGACGGCGGCGTCGAGATCCTCGCGGCCCGCTTCGGCGACTTCGGCGAGGAGCTCTCCCGTCGCGGGATCGTGCGTCTCGAACCGCTTGCCCGACGCGGCGGACCGGTAGCTGCCGCCAATGAACAGGTCTTTCGCGACGGGCGTCTCCGCGTTGCTCATGCCTTCATTCTATTCCGCCGGCGAGCCTCGCGGCTCCGAGCGAAATCCTCCACGGCCCGCCCGAGATCGGGACTCTCCGCGAGCCCGCGGTAAGCCTCCTCGGCGCGCGCGCGCCCCTCTTCGAAGGCCCGGCGCCGGGGCTCGCGGAGCAGCCGGAACGCGGCGTCGACGGCGGCGCGCGATCTCGACGCGACGTCGCGAAGAAACGCGAGAGACGCGGCATCGAGCCGCGATTCCAGAACGGAGCGGGACGCGAGCCCCGCCTTCGCCGCTTCCCTCCCGGAAATCGCCTCGCCGGAGAGAATGAGCTCCGCGGCCCGAGCGGGCCCCGCGACCGCGGGAAGGAGCAGGACCGCCGCGGGGGGAAAACACGAGAGCGTGATCTCGGGAAAGCCGATCCGCGCGTCCTCGGCCGCGAACAGGAGATCGCAGCACAGGGCGATCTCCGCGCCCCCGCCGAGGCAGACCCCGCGGACGGCCGCGAGGGTGGGGAACGGGGCTTCCAGCAGAGCGGCCAGGAGGCCGTGGATCGCCGAAAGCATTTCATCGACCTTTTCGGGCGAATGGTCCGCGACGTCCACTCCCGCGCTGAAGTTCGGCCGCCCTGTCACGACGAGGGCGCGCGTTTCTGCCGCCGGAAGCGACGAAACGGCGAGCGCGGCCGCCCGCAGCGCCTCGAGGTCGAGCACGTTCGCGGGAGGCCGGCCGAATTCGAAGACCGCGATGCCTCCCGTTCGAGAGAGGCGCGGCGGGTTCATTTCTTGCCGGAGGGAGCCGGGGGCGCGCTGGACATGCTCCTCAGGCGCTTGACGAGAGCCTGGACGTTCTTGAAATGCGCCGTTTTGAGCTCTTTCGGAAGCTCCTTGATCGCGAGATCCGGCTCTTGAATGCGCGTCGCGAGAAAATCGTCCGGGACCTTGTCCGCGATCACCCTCTTCGCGATCGCGAGGCACTGCTGCAAGTACGCGTGCGTCGCCGCGAGCGGCTCCACGGGCCCGGCCGGTCCGTAGCCCGGGACGAGCTTGCCGACCTTGAGGCTGCCGAGTTTCTCGAGCGTCGAGATCCATCCCTCCGCATCCAGGTCGGCGGAAAAGAGAGGAGGAAGGAGCCCGGACTCGACGAGATCGCCGGTGAACAGGACCTTCTCGTTCGGGAGATACACGACGAGATCGCCGCCGCTGTCCGCGGGCCCGACGAAATCGATTTCGACGAGCTTCTTCGTGTCGCTCAACACGAGCCGCTGCGACAGGGTCAGAATCTCCGGCGCCGCGGAGCGCCCCTCCTCGCGCGTCAAATAGGCGACGAAGTAGGGCCCGAACTTCTCCGCCGTCACGATCCGCGCTCCGCGTTTTGCGAACGCGGGCGAGCCCCCGGCGTGGGGACCGAAATTGTTCGTCACGATCAGGTACGCGATCTTCTTGCCTCCGGTCGTCGCGTCGATCGCCGACAGAACGGCCCCGGCGCTCGTGTCGTTTCCGGAATCGACCGCGATGACGCCGTCTCCGAACAGAAACCAGCCCGCGTTCGACCCTCCCTGCGTCACCATCGACCACACTCCGTCGGCGAGCTTTTGGGGCTCGTGCAGCGAGTCGGGTTTCGTTTGCGCGCTCAGCATTCCGGCGGCGGCGACGAACGCAAGTCCCAGAGCAAGACGAGTTTTCATACTTCTCCTTTTCGCGGGGACAGCATCTCCTCCGCGGGATAACGGATCCGCGAATCGACGGATTCCCGGAATTTCTCGAACAGGAACTTTGCGACCGGGTCCCCGGCCAGGTTCTCGGGGTGCCATTGAACGGCGAAAATCGCGTTCGGGCCTTCTTTCGCCTCGACCGCCTCGATCAGCCCTTCGGGCGACCAGGGCGCCGGCGAGCAGGCCCGAGCCGAGACGATCGATGCCCTGGTGATGCCTCGAATTCACCGGGAACTCCCCGAACTCTTCGAGCAACGCTCCCGGCTCGGCCCGAACCCCGTGGGCCCGGGAGTCGCGCGGCGTCCTGACGGAATGGTTGACCGGGGAAGGCCTCTCGGACGGAATGTCCTGAACGAGACTGCCTCCGAACGCGACATTGAGGACCTGGAGGCCCCGGCAGATCCCGAAGATCGGGATCGAATTGCGGCGCGCGCGGGCGACAAGAGCGAGCTCCTGCTCGTCGCGCCGGCGGTTCACGCGTCCCAGGCGCTCGTGGCGGACGGCGCCGTAGAGCTCGGGATCGACGTCCTCTCCTCCGCACAGAAGGAGGCCGTCGAACGAGAGCGGCGACGCGTCTCCCGAGTGCACGACCGCGACCTCCTCGCGCGCGAATCCGGCCCGCCCGAGGGAAGAGAGGTAGTCCGCTCCGACGGTACCGTCTTCGATCGTTGCGACGATTTTCATTTCGCGTTCTCGAAAAGAGCTCTCATTTCGCGTTCTCGAAAAGAACGGCCATCCCCATGCCGCCCGAAACGCACAGCGTCGCGAGGCCGAGCCGAGAGCCGCGGCGCCCCATTTCGTGGAGCAGAGTCGTCGAGATCCGGGCGCCGGTCGCTCCGATCGGGTGGCCGAGCGCGATCGCTCCGCCGTTGACGTTCAACTTCGCGCGATCGAGGCCGAGGTCCCGTTCGCACGCGACGACCTGGGCGGCAAACGCCTCGTTCAATTCGACGAGCTCGATGTCGTCCAGCTTCGTCGCCGTCTTTTCGAGGACCTTCCGGACGGCCGGCACGGGCCCGATTCCCATGAGTTCGGGGGCGACGCCCGACGACGCCCATCCGGCGACTCGCGCGACCGGCGTCCGGGATCGCCTCGAAACGAACTCCCCCGACGCGAGCACGAGAGCCGCGGCTCCGTCCGTGATTCCGGAGGAGTTTCCGGCATGGACCGTTCCGTTCCGGTCGAAGACCGGCGGAAGCTTGGAGAGCGACGCGAGATCCGAATCCGGCCTCGGATGCTCGTCCGCCGAAACGACGACCTTCCCTTTTCGCGTTTCGACTTCCACCGGCACGATCTCGCGCTCGAAAAGCCCCGCGGCGGCCGCCTTCGCCGCGCGGACCTGGGACTCCAGCGCGTACGCGTCCTGCTCTTCCCGGGAGATCGAATATTCCCGGGCGAGGCGCTCGGCAGTCTCGCCCATGAGCTCGCCGCACAGGGGACAGAGAAAACCGTCGCGATACATTCCGTCGACGAGCTCGGCGTTTCCCATCCGGTAGCCGAAGCGGGCGCGCGGGAGGAGATACGGGGTCGCGGACATGCACTCGTGTCCGCCGGCGAGAATGACATCCGCTTCCCCCGCCGCGATCGACAGCGAAGCCAGCGCGATCGCCTTCAGAGACGACGCGCAGGCCTTGTTGACGGTGAACGCGGGGCTCGAATCGGGAACACCCGCGCGGTGCGCGACCTGCCGGGCGGAATTCGGGCCGCCTCCGGCCTGGCGCGCATGGCCGAAGATCGTCTCGTCGACCTCGGCGGGCTCGATTCCCGCTCGCGCGAGCGCGCCGGCCGCCGCGAAAGTACCGAGATCGGCCGCCGACATCCCGGCGAACGCGCCTCCGAATTTCCCGATCGGCGTCCGCGCCGAAGAAAGAACGAACACGTCCCGCATCCGGCGGATCATACGCGAACGCGCGTCGCCGATCGGCCCGCATTCCGGGCAGATTGCCGCGCGCCGAACGATCCGGTATGTTCGAAGAGATGGCGGATCCCGTCGGCTCCGTGACCGGCACGAAGGGCGGCCTCGCGGTCGCGCCCTCGCTCGAGCCTTCGCTCGAGGCGGTGCGGATGCCGCCGCGCGGGCCGACGGTCGACCGGCGAGTCGTCGTGATCAGCTTCTGGGCGATCCTGCTCGGCCTGGGCGCCGGGCTCGTGGCTCGCGGCCTCGTGTTGCTGATCGGCTTCATCACGAACGTCTCGTTCTACCAGCGGCTCTCCTTTTCGTTCGCTTCGCCGGCCGGCAACCAACTCGGCGCCTGGGTCGTCCTCGTCCCGGTCGTCGGCGGAATCGTCGTCGGATTCATGGCGCGCTACGGCTCCAAGGCGATCCGGGGTCACGGGATTCCCGAAGCGATGGAACAGGTGCTGCTCAACAAGAGCCGGATTTCCCCGCGCGTGACGTTCCTGAAGCCCCTCTCCGCCGCCGTCGCGATCGGAACCGGCGGCCCCTTCGGAGCCGAGGGGCCGATCATCGCGACGGGCGGCGCGCTCGGCTCCCTCCTCGGGCAGATCCTCGAGACGACCGCCGTGGAGCGAAAAACGCTCCTCGCCGCGGGCGCCGCCGCCGGGATGGCGGCGACGTTCGGAAGCCCGGTCTCCGCGGTGCTCCTCGCGATCGAGCTCCTTCTCTTCGAGTTTCGCTCCCGCTCCCTCGTGCCGGTCGCTCTCGCGAGCGCGGCCGCGACCGGGATGCGATTCCTCCTCGTCGGCACGGACCCCGTCTTCGCGCTCTCCCAGCTCTCGCAAGCCGGGCGGCGCCGCGCTCGCGCTCTACGTCCTGCTCGGGGCCGCCGTCGGCGTCGTCGCGGTCGCCGTGACGCGGGCCGTTTATCTCGTGGAAGACGCGTTCGAAAAGCTTCCGATTCACTGGATGTGGTGGCCCGCGATCGGGGCTGTCGCGGTCGGACGTCGTGGGGTGGATCCTCCCCGCGGACGCTCGGCGTGGGTTACGACAACATCGACACGATTCTCTCCGCGCGCCTCACGTTCGAAGCGGTCGCGCTCCTCGGAGGCCTGAAATTCCTCTCCTGGGCGATCTCGCTCGGAAGCGGGACTTCGGGCGGAACGCTCGCCCCCCTCTTCACGATCGGCGGCGCGCTCGGCGCCCTGCTCGGCGAGGGCCTGCGCGCGCTGCTGCCGTCCGCGGGCATCGACGTGCGAATCGCCGCTCTCGTCGGAATGGCGGCGATTTTCGCGGGCGCGTCGCGCGCCCTCCTCACGTCGGTCGTGTTCGCGTTCGAAACGACGCTTCAGCCGCTCGGCCTGCTGCCGCTTCTCGGCGGCTGCACCGCGTCGTATCTCGTGTCTTCCCTGATGATGCGAGAGACGATCATGACCGAAAAGATCTCGCGTCGCGGAGTCCGCGTGCCGTCGGATTACGAAGCGGACTTCCTCGGCCAGGTGCTCGTCCGCGACGCCTGCTCCCGCGACGTCGTCACCCTGGACGCGGAACAGACGCTCGAAGCTACCCGCCGGTGGATCGAGTCGGGGGCTCCCGGCTCCTCGCATCAGGGCTATCCCGTCGTCGACCGGAACGGAGCTCTCGCGGGAGTGCTGACCCGGAGGATCCTGCTCGACCCGCGCCAGGACCCATCCTGGACGCTGAGCCGACTGTTGACACGGCCCCCGGCCGCGGTCTTCGAAGACTCGACGCTCCGGGAGGCCGCCGACCACATGGTCGGGGAAGACGTCGGGCGGCTTCCCGTCGTCGCGCGGGAACGCCCCTCCCGAGTCATCGGATTCATCACGCGAGGCGACCTCCTCGCCGCGCACCGCGGAAGACTCGAGGCGTCCTCGAAGCCGGAGCGCGCGTTCGCCTGGGGTCGAAAGGCCGCTTCGAAGGCCTGAACCCGCAATGGTGAGGCGGCTTTCGATTTCCGTCGTTCTGCGGAAGAGCCTTTTCGGAGCCGCAGCCTCTCTCGCCCTGACCGGCTGCGCCTCCCGGCCGGCGACGCTTCCCGCTCTCGAAGAGTACACGCGGGGCGCCTCCCCGATCGCGGAGGAGGCGGCTCGCCTCTTCGAGAGCGCCGCGTCGTCGTCCCGGTTCCGGCGGCCCGAGAGCGGCGAACTGCTCGACGCCGCCGAACGGTGGCGGGCCGAAGCGGAAGACACGCGCGTCGAAAGCTGGATCCTCGACTTTCCCCGGAAACCGGAGCAGCAGGCCGTGATGAAGATTCGCGTGAGCCTCGAAGGATCGCGGCGGGGACAACCTGGCGAGCGCCTGTCCGCCGACGAGCTGTTCGACATCGACCTCTCGCGCGAGACATCGCGGTGGCGCGTCGCCGGCGCGCGCGCCGCCGGGCCGCCCGAGATTCGCAGCGGACGGCCCCACCTGCGCGAGGTCGCGTCGGAGATCGGCCTTTCCGCCGCGAGGAACGATTCGCTCGACCCCGTGGAAGCGACGAACCTCTGCATTCCGGCGACTCACCACCACCCCGGGGTCGTGCTCGCCGACTTCGACGGCGACGGTTCGATCGACATCGTTCTCCCGGGCGCGAAGCCCCGGCTCTTCCTCAACGACGGCCGGGGCCATTTTCGGGACGCGACGCCGGGTTCGGGCCTGGAGAGCCTCGCTCCCGGCGAAGGGGCCGGCGGCGTCGCGGCCGACCTCGACGGCGACGGCCTTCCGGAGCTCTTCCTGACCTACGCGTATTCCGAATGCCGCCTTCTCCACAACGAGGGAAGCGGACGGTTCCGCGACATCACGTCCGACGCCGGGCTCGCCGGGCTCTCGGGGACGTTCACGTCGGCCGCGTTCCTCGACGCGGATCGCGACGGGAGACTCGATCTCTTCATCGCGGCTTACGGAGACGCGAGGGAAACGGGCCCCGCGTACTCCGGAAAGAACGGCCCGGGGTCCCGCTTCTTCCACAACGTCGAGAAAGACGGCCGGCCTTTCTTCGTCGACGAGACGGCGGAGGCCGGGTTCTCCGACCGCGGCTGGGCGTTCGCCGCGTCGGCGTGCGACTTCGATGGCGACGGCGACGACGACCTGTACGTCGCGAACGACTTCGGCGCGAACTGTCTGTACGAAAACGTTTCCACTCCGGGCCGTCCGCGGTTCCGCGAGATCGCGAAAAGAGCCGGCGTGCTCGACGACGGCTACGGGATGGGCGTCGCGTGGGGAGATTATGACGGGGACGGTCGCTTCGATCTCCATGTCTCCGATTTCTCGTCCCCGTATCGGTGGATGATCCGGTCTCCCCTGCTGCCGATGCCGCCGGTTCCGCCGCTCGTCCAGGCCGTCGCGCGGCCGATCGTCGTGCCGATGCTCCTTCGCCGGTGCGAGGGAGACGGCCTCTACCGGAATCGCGGCGACGGGACGTTCGAAAAGACTTCCGCGCAGGCGGGCGTGGCGGAGGGGGGATGGGCATGGGGAACCGAATTCGTCGATCTCGACGGCGACGGTTTCGAAGACCTGCTCGTCGTCAACGGAATGTGGGCGGCGGCCCCCGGAGGGAAGTGCGACGAGGTGAAGTTCTGGGACGAGATGTCGGCCGAGGGGATCGCGTTTCACGACGGCTTCTGGGGCGGAATCGATTTCGGCCGCGACGGAATGGCGTCCCGGACGGCGAAACATTTCTACCGAAACCTCGGGAACGGGAAATTCGAGGACGAAGCGTACGTCGAGGGATTCGACACGCGCGGCGACACCCGGGGACTCGCGTACGCGGACCTCGACGGCGACGGAGCGCCCGAGGTCGTGCTCTCCACGTTTCGCGGACCCCTCCTCGTCTATCGCAACGGGTGGAACGCCGCGCGGCGCCTGACGCTCCGCCTGGAGGCGCCTTCCGGCCACAACCGGGAGGCCGTGGGAGCCATCGTGAGGTTGACGGCGGCGGGACGGACGCAGATCCGCGAGGTCCGCGCGGGATCGTCGTTTCTCTCGTGCTCCGCGAAGGAGCTCTATTTCGGCCTCGGAACGGCCGAGAAGGCCGATTCGATCGAGGTCCGCTGGCCCGATGGGAAGCGCGAGACGCGGACAAGCGTGCCAGCAGGGAAGCTCGTTTGGAGAGAGGGCCGCCAGTGACGGCGCGGGTCCGCGGCACCTCCCTCGAGGAGACGCAGCGCGCCTGTCTGTGGAATCCTGTCCATGCGCGCTCCTCGGGCAAGTTTTTTCGCGACGCGACTCAAGCAAAGATCACTAATTTTCCAGCGAAAAAACATACGCTCCTCTCGGGAGGCGCCCCTTGACCCGCGCCGGAATCCCTGGACACTCCCGCGGCAGCCCGGCGACGTGCGAAGGCCGGATGGGTGGCATGGGAGGAGACCCCCTTTTGCCGCTCGCGGCGCGGAGTCGTAGCAAAGTCCTCAAACCGCAGCGAGCGGAAAGGCGGGGCGACTCCCATGACAGGACCCTCGCCGGCCGAGCAAGGCTCCGGTCCTGGGTGGTTTTGATTTCCCTTGTCGCGCCCCCGATCGGGGCCTCCGCGAAAGCCCGCACATTCCGCGTACCAGTCGGAAGCGAGTCGGTTCGCGTCATCGTCCCGAAGACGTTCGAGCCCGTTCTCCCGGGCTCGGTCTACCCGAATCGCCGCATGCCCGCGGCTTCCCGGCCGCTCCCGGTCGCGATTCTCGCGCCGGAGGCCGCTCCCGCCCTCGAGTTCCTTCTCGAGCGGAGCTTTCTCGTCGCCGAACGGCGTTCCGCGCCGATCGAAGATCTCCTCGCGGCGCTCGCCTCCCGGCCGGAGGCGGACGCGAGCCGCGCCGCGGTTTTCGCGTTCCGCGAGGCCCCGGCGCGGCCCGCCGCGATCCGCGCGACCGCGATCTTCGATCCCGATCCGGAACGCGCGGGCCCCGCGGGCTCGGGTCCGGTCGCCCTTTTTCTCCGCGCGCCCGGCCGCGCTCCTTCCTCGGAGCTCTCGAACGCGTTCGCCGCTCGCTTCGGGCCGAGCATCGTCGAGAAGTGGTACCGAAGCGAAACCGGATTTCCGGAGCAGGCCTACCGCGACGCCGCGGAGTGGGCAGCCGCGGCACTCTCGCGGTAGAATCCGGCCTCTATGGCGGATCCGACCCCGAAGCCCCGCAGCAGCGTCCTTCAACCCTGGCAGCGCCGGATCTACCAGATCCTCCTCATTCCCCTCGGGCTGATCGCGGCCGATTCCATTTACCTCGTCTCTTTCACGAAGTACTCGTCGTTTTTCATGGCGATGCTGCTGCTCCACCTGGCGCTCGGGCTCCTCCTCTCGATCCCCTTCTTCGTCTTCGCCTTCACGCACGCGCGGAAGATGATCCGAACCCGAAACGTGCGGGCGAGGGCCGCCGGTCTCGCGATCGCGTCCCTCGCGATCCTCGTCACGGTGACGGGGCTTCTGATGACGTTCAAGGGCGCGACGATCAAGAACCGGCCGATCTACTTCGCGCACGTTATCGCGAGCCCGCTCGCACTCGTCGCTTTCATCCTCCACCGCCGCGCCCACTCGCACCAGATGGCGTTCAAGAAGCTGTTCGCCTGGGGAGGAGGGGTGGCCGGGTTCCTCGCGATCATGGCGCTGCTCCATGTGACCGAGAAACCGCCGCAGCGGATCGTCAACCGGAACGGCGACACGCAGTACTTCCTTTCGTCGGCCGAAACGTTCGACCAGGGGTTGCTCGATCCCGTGAAGCTCTCTGCGAACAGCTACTGCCAGGAGTGCCACCCGAAGAGCTACGAGCGCTGGGCGAAATCGGCCCACCACTTCAGCTCGTTCAACAACCCCTTCTACCGGAGGTCGATCGAGCTCATGGCCGACAGGGTCGGCCGCGAAAAGACGAAATGGTGCGCCGGATGCCACGACCCGGTCGTTCTCTTTTCCGGAAAGATGGGCAAGGCGACGCTCCACAAGTTCACGTACGACGACTTCGAAGCGCAGCAGGGCCTGACCTGTATGTCGTGCCACTCCATCGCGCAGATCAAGGACATCTCGGGCAACGGATCCTACGTGATCGAGGACTCGAAGCAGTATCCGTTCGCGTTTTCCTCGAACCGTTACCTCCACGAGGTCAACAAGCTGCTCATCCGGATGGAGCCGTCGCTCCATCGCCAGACGTTCCTGAAGCCCTTCATGCGGACACCGGAATTCTGTTCGACGTGCCACAAGGTCGCGCTCCTGCCGCCCTTGAACGACTACAAGTGGTTCCGCGGACAGGATCACTACGACTCCTGGCAGGACTCCGGCGTGTCCGGCTTCGTGGTGCGGTCCTTCTACGATCCGCCCGCGCCGAAGGCCTGCCGCGACTGTCACCTGCCCCCGTTTCCTTCCGACGAATTCGGCAACCACGGCGGCTTCGTTCACGACCACACGTTCCCCGCGGCGAACACGGCGCTTCCGGCCGTTCGGGGAGACGTCGAGACGGAGAAGTTCATCGAGAAGTTCCTGAAGGGATCGCTGACGGCCGATATTTTCGCCATCAAACGCGGCGACCGGGTCCTTCCGATCGGGCCGGATCTGCCGCCGCTCTCCCCGGGGGAATCCGTCGAGGTCGAAGTCGTCGTCCGGACGAGAAAGCTCGGCCACCAGTACACGAACGGCACGGCGGACTCCAACGAGACCTGGGTCGCCTTTTCGGCGGAGAACGGCGGGAAGAAGCTCGTCGAGAGCGGAACGCTCGGCCAGGACGGACGCCTCGACGAAGCCGCGGACCGCCTCTCCCAGCTCGTCCTCGGCCACACCGCGCAGCCGGTGGACCGCCGGCAGCCCGCCGACATCCACACGAGCCTGTACAACAACGGGATCGGGCCGGGCGCCGATCGCCTGGTCCGGTATCTCCTGAAAGTGCCGCGCGACGCCGCGGGGTCCGTGACCCTGTCCGCGGCCGTCGACTACCGGAAATTTTCGCGCGACTACTCGATCTTCACGGCCGGCCCGAACGCGCCGACGCTCCCGGTTACCGAAATCTCGCGCGACGTCGTGACGCTTCCGGTCGCGGGCGCGGCGCCGGCACACGACGCGGCCTCGATCGAGGCTCCGATGCGGGCGAACACGGACAAGCCGTGGCTCCGCTGGAACGACTACGGAATCGGCCTGTTCCTCCAGGGCGACCTGAAGGGAGCCGAGGCGGCCTGGGCCCAGACCGAGCGCCTCGCTCCCGACAAGCCGGATGGACCGCTCAACCGGGCCCGAGCCTTGATCCAGGAAGGCAATCTCGCCGCCGCGGAAACGGCCCTGAACGAAGCGGAGCGCCGCCGGCCCGGCTGGCTGAAGACGGCGTTCTTCCGCGCGACGCTCGAAAAAGAGCAGGGGCAGCTCGACGCGTCCCTCGCGGACATGAATCTCGTCGTCGCGAAATTCCCGAAGGATCGCGTCTGCTGGAACCAGATCGCCCGGACCCTGTTCCTCCAGGGGAAATACGACGACGCGCTCCGCGCGATCGAAAAAGTCTATGCGGTCGATCCGGAAGACCTCTCGGCGCACTACAACGCGATGCTCTGTTTCAAGGCGCTCGGACGGAAGCGGGAGGGCGAGGTCGAAGAACGCTGGTACAAGTACCACAAGGACGACGAAACGGCCGCCGCGCTCATGGCAGAATTCCGCCGCGATCACTCGCTTGAAAACCGCGAGTCGCTTCCGATCCACGTTCACGACGACGCCGCGCCCGTCTCTCCGGGCCCACCGCCCTGGATCTCACAGATCGGGCCGAAGGGCTACCAGTACAAGGGATACGCGCCCGAGGGAGAGCAGGTCCTCCACGACGACCGCCCGCCGATGGTGATGCCCCCGCTCGTGCCCGCGAAGTCGAAGTAAGGGCCCTGCGGTAAACTCCCCTCGATGAAAAAACTGGCCGTCATCGCCCTCTGCATCGCTTCGTTCGCCTGCCGGAAGAAGGAAGCGCCCGTCGCCGCGACAATCGCGCCCGTCGTCGAGGCGAAAGTTCCCGCCGTGCGCTTCCAGGACGTCACGAAGGAGTGCGGCATCGCGTTCGTCCACGTGAACGGCGCAGCAGGAAAGAAATGGATGCCGGAGACGATGGGTGGCGGAGTCGCGGTCTTCGATTACGACAACGACGGCCGCAACGACATCCTCTTCGTCTCGTCGTCGTACTGGCCGGGCGATCCGCGAGCCGCGGGCCAGAAGAGCTCCCTCGCCCTGTACCACAACGAGGGCAACGGAGCGGGCGGCGCGCCGAAATTCCGCGACGCGACGAGAGAGGCCGGCCTCGAGCGGGTCCTGTACGGCATCGGCGCGGCGGTCGGAGATTTCGACAACGACGGATGGCCCGATCTCTATGTCACAGGACTCGGCGAGAGGGGCGGCAACCGGCTCTTCCGCAACGACCGCGGGAAGTTCGTCGACGTGACGAAGTCCTCCGGCGCGGGCGACTCCGGTTGGGGAACCTCCGCCGCGTTCTTCGACTACGACGGCGACGGACGGCTCGACCTCTTCCTCGCCCGGTACGTGGAATGGAGTCCCGCGAAGGACATCTACTGCTCGCTCGACGGCACGCACAAGGCGTACTGCACGCCCGAGAGATACGACGGAACCTCTTCGAAGCTCTTCCACAACGAGGGCAACGGCCGATTCCAGGATGTCACGGCGGCCGCGGGAGTCGGGACGACGAACGCGAAGGCGCTCGGCGTCGCGCCGTACGACTTCAACGGCGACGGAAAGATCGATTTCGCCGTCGCGAACGACACGGCACCGAACAATCTTTATCGCAACAACGGCGACGGCACGTTTACGGATATCGCGGTCGAGGCCGGCATCGCGGTCAATGAGGCGGGACGGTCGCGCGGAGCGATGGGGATGGACTGGTCCGACGCGAAGAGCGGCGGCGCCGCGCTCGCGATCGGAAATTTTTCGAATGAAATGAAGTCGTTCTACTGGACCGACACCGGCGACGTGTTCCTCGATCTCTCCGCTTCGTCCGGGATCGGCCGGGATTCGCTGCTCGATCTCACGTTCGGTCTCTTCTTCTTCGACTACGACCTCGACGGCAGGTCCGACCTGTTCTTCTCGAACGGGCACGTCGAAAACGCCGTCCAGGACGTTCAGACGGCCGTTTCGTACAAAGAACCGCCGACCCTGTACTGGAACGCGGGCGACGGCCGCATGTCCGACGCGACGCGGGAGGCCGGGCTCGAGATCCCCATGGTCGGCCGCGGCACCGCGTACGGCGACCTGGACGGCGACGGCGACCTCGACATCGTGACGGTCGAAAACGGAGGCCCCGCGCACGTTTTCCTGAACCGCCTGGACAAGCCGTCCCGGAGCCTTCGCCTGCTGCTCGAAGGGAGCGGGAAATCCAACCGCGACGCGATTGGCGCGAAAGTCACGGCGCTCGTCGGCGGAAAGCCCCAAATCCGGATCGTTTCGACGGCGAAGTCGTACGCGTCGGCCTCGGAAAAGGCGATCACGCTCGGGCTCGGCGACGCGAAGGACGCCGATTCCGTGAAGGTCGCGTGGCCCGACGGCACGGCGGCCGAGGCGACGCACGTCGCGCCCGGAAGTTACCGCTGGGTCGAAGGCGGCCAGCCGGAAAAGAAGTAGGCGACCTCAGCGCTTCCGGAGCGGTTCGAGCGCGCCGCCCTTTGGGAGCTTCCACGCGCCGGCTTTCACTTCCCCCAGGTCCTGAACCGTTCCGTCCGGCCACCGGATCGAAGCCTTCGCGGAAGTCGCGCTTCCGATTCCGAAGTGGAGCGGCAGCCACGAGCCGGACGCGTACGACGGCTGGACGAAGAACTGCTCGACGTGTTCGCCGACGGTCACGACCGAGCCGAGCACGGTCTTCCGATCGGCGCCCGCGACCGGCAGGATCTCGATTGCGTTCCCCGCCGGAGCCTCGTTTCGGAGCACGACCGCGGGATGGGCGATCGGGTTGTACGCGAGGTCGAGGCGGCCGTCGCCGTCGAAATCCGCGCCGGCGAGCCCGCGCCCGACGAGGCACAGCCGGCCCAGGTCTCCGGAAACCGCCGAGATGTCGTCGAACTTCATCTCCCCGGGCCGCGAGACGTTTCGAAACAGGAACTGCCTTTGCGCGTAGCTCTTCTCGCCGATTCCGAATTTTCGCGCCTGCGGGTTGACCCAGCTCCCGATCACCGTCCAGAACCGGGAGAGGATCTGGCCGCTCGAGACGGCGAGGTCGTCGCGCCCGTCGTTGTCGTAGTCCAACGCGACGGCGCCCCACTTCGACAGCGGCAGCGTGGGATCGCGGTCTCCCCCGAAGGCGGCGCGGTCGTCTTCCTCGAACAGCTCCCCCTCGACGTTCCGGTACAGCGTGTTCGGCTCCGCCGCGAAGTTCGAGATGTAGAGGTCGGGCCGCCCGTCGCCGTCCAGGTCGTCCGCGACGAGCCCCATGCCGGAGCGAGTCCGGCGGCCGAAGGCGGTCGGTCCTTCGGGCGGGTAGCCGGTGCCGGTCTCCTCCGAGACGTCGCGGAATTGTCCGCCTCCCTCGTTGTGGAACAGCGTGTTTCTCCACTGGTCGTTCGCGAGGTAGAGGTCGGTCCGGCCGTCGCCGTCGTAGTCGAGAGCGACCGCGCCGATTGTCTTCGAGCCCGGATCGGTCGTTCCCGATGCCTTCGTGACATCCTCGAACCGGAAATCTCCCCTGCCCCGGTACATCGAATTGTCCTGGCCGGGATATTCATCGGGCGTCTTCACGCCAAACCCCGATGTCGATTCCCGGACCGGGTCGGTATCGAGATAGTTCCCGACGTACACGTCGGGGATTCCGTCGCCGTCGAAATCGCCCGCCGCGAGCCCGATCGTCATCTTTCCGTTCTCGAGCCCCGAGCCGGGGACCCGGACGAACGTTCCGTCCCCCCGGTTTCGCCAGAGCGTGTTTCCGCCGACGTTGCCGATGACGAGATCGGGAAACCCGTCGGAATCCAGGTCGGCCCACATCGCGGAAATTCCCCAGCCGCAAGCGCGAATACCCGACCTCTCCGTCACGTCCTCGAAGGTTCCGTCCCGGCGATTTCGAAAGAGACGTCCGCAGGTCGCGAGATCTTCGGCTCCGGCGCGCGCGCCCATCTTCGAATGCGGAATCTGGTTGACGAAGAAGAGATCGATCCAGCCGTCGCCGTCGAAATCCGCCGCCGCGACGCCCCCTCCCATCGTCGGAATGAGCTTCGCGTCGAAAAAGTCGCCCTGAAAACGGAACGAAATGCCGGAGGATCGGGTCGCGTCGCGAAAGAGCGAGCCGGTCACGTTGCGGCGGCGCGAGTCCTGCTCGCGGAACAGCAGTTTCGAGACCGCCGCGGCGGCCGCGGCCAGCACGAAAAGAGAGAACGCGAGCCGGGCCAGGACCTTCATCGGCGGAAGGCTCGAACTTCCGCGAGCTTTCCCGCGCGGAGGCGGTAGAGGCGGTCCGCCGCGACGTTGCGCAGGACCAGAGCCGCGGCCGTCTTCCCGGGAGGGATGACCTCGACGGCGTCCGCCTTCGCCGCGCTTCCGAGGCCGAAATGGAGAGGAAGCCACGATCCGGACGCGTACGAGGGAACAACGATGAACTCCTGGATCTGCGTTTTTCCCCCGCCGTCACGCGAATCTTCGTGCCGAGACAGGTGCGCCGGTCCGTTCCGGCGACCGGGAGGATCTCGATCGCGTGGTTCTCCGAACCGGTCGTGTTGCGGAGGATCCGCGAACCTCCGGAAATTGCCGCCACGGCGATGTCGACCCTTCCGTCGCCGTCGAAGTCGGCGGCCGTCGACCCGCGAGCGCACACCCTGAGCTTTCCGAGATCGCCCGAGGTCGCGGATGCGTCTTCGAACACGCCGTTCCCGCCGTTCTTCCAGACACAGATCGCCTGGCGATAGGAGCGGTCCCCTTCCCAGACGCGCCCCTTCATCGCGTACCCGAGAAGCTTCGAGAGAACGGCCAGGATGCGCCTTCCGATGTGCCCCGACACGGCGTAGAGATCGGGATACCCGTCGTCGTCGAAATCCGTGAAGTCCGTGCCCCATTGAACGTACGGCCACGACGCCTTGCCCGTGTTGGCTTCCTCGGTCGCGTCGTCGAACAACTGTCCCTCGACGTTCCGGTAAAGAGTGTTCGTCTCACCCGAAAAATTTGTGACGTACAGGCTCGGGTAACCCGACAGGAACGGGTCGCCGACGGCGATCCCCATTCCCGCCCTCGCCCGCTTGTCCCTCGCGCCGGCCCCCGTCTGCTCCGTGACGTCCTCGAACCGTCCCGCCGCCCGAGGTTCCGGTACAGCCGGTTCGACACGAGGTCGTTCGCGACGAAAAGGTCCTGCCTTCCGTCGCCGTCGTAGTCGAAGAAGACGGCGCCCGTTCCCTTTCCGCGTGGAATTCGCGACGCCAGCGGACGCCGTCGCCTCTTCGAAAGAGCCGTCGCCCCTCTGGTGAAAAAGGCGCGCGTCCTCTCCCGTGTAATCTTCCGGAATTCGAACTCTGAAAAAGCGGAAACGAGAGCTCGTGCGCGAGGGAAGTCTCGAGATATCCGACGAAGTAGAGGTCCACGCGCCCGTCGCCGTCGAATATCGCCCGCCGCCGCGCCGATCGTGAAGTGATGGCCGAGCACGAGCCCCCGTTCCCGGGAAACTTCCCGAAACGTGCCGTCGCCGCGATTGTGCCAGACCGTCGTTTCGTCGAGGCCCGCGACGATCAGATCGGGAAGGCCGTCCGAGTCGATGTCCACCCACGAAGCCGCCATCTGCCAGCCGCATGCGCGGATCCCGGACTTCGCGGTCGCATCTTCGAAGGATCCGTCGCCGCGGTTGCGATAAAGCCTTCCGCACGGGCCCTTTTCCGGCTTGAACGCGTCGGCGGCCGAACCGGTGAAGAACAGGTCGGTCCATCCGTCGCCGTCGAAATCCGCCGCCGCGACGCCGCCGCCCATCGTGGAGATCATGCGGCCGTGGCGAAGGTCGGTTTTGAACTTGAAGCGGACGCCCGACGGCTTCGTGACGTCGCGGAACGTGAGCGTCGCGGCGGAAACGAGCGTCGGAAAGACAAGGAGAATTAGCAGAATTCGACGAAAGGCTCGCTCGGCACGGCGTCGGGGCCACGGACTGCGGGCCTCGCCGCCCTGCTTGCGCTCCGGACGTATCCCCCTTCCGTGCCTTCGCTCGAGTGGGGGCTCCGCCTCTGAGCGAGCCGAGGGAGCGGCCCGGGGCTCTCAGGCGGCGCGCAGGCGGTTCTGAGGAGCCGAAAAGTGTGTTTGAGCTGGGGGGCTTCGGATCGAAGTCTCCAGGCCCCCCATGCTGCCGCGATCTCGGAGCGAACAAGGACTTCGCGAGTTCTTTTCGGCGATCGAGGAACTGCCGAGCGCCGCCGCGGGGGCTGGCCGCGATCGCGGCGAGCGAAGCCTCCACTTCGAACCGGACAGGGTTCACCGGATCGCCTCGCCCCCGTAGTCGCGCACCCAGGCGTAGAACTTCTCGCTCGACACTGGCCGCGTCACCCATTCGTCGAGGAATTTCGCGTCGGGGAATTCCTCCGGCAAAGAGTAGGGATAGCGGCTCATCGTGTGGAACGGGTACGGCCCGATCTCCGCGCCGCTCAGCGTGTTCTTGTCGAAATCCTTGTCCCAGCCGTCGGAGACCAGGATGTAGTCGCGCCTCCACCCCGCCCGAAGCGGGGGCAGCGCCCGCGCGTCGAAGACGATTCGAATCGAGTCGCCGCCGAGGAACGCGACCCACCGGTCGTCGCTTCGCGCGAGAAGCGGCGTGACGTCGCCGTAGCGCGTGACTCTGCCGGAAACATCCGCCCAATGGGGCCGCTCCGAGACATCGTCGTGGTCGAACACCTCCGGGCCGTCCGGCGTCTCGCGGTACCGCCTCGAAAATCCCCGCTCGGAGAGCGTCGCCTCGATCGGAGCGAGCTCCGTCGTCGCGACCGGGACGGCCGGATCGTTCACGGTCACGAACGCCCGGTCCCAGTAGACTTCCATCGTCGTTCGAATGCGCACCCGGGGGTCGGCGGGGTCGACGATCCCCGTCAGGTCGACCGGCATCGTCTTCGTCTTTCCGGCGGGAAAGCCGAACGACTCGATCGCGACCCTCCAGCCCCCTTTTCCGTCCGGCACTTCGAGCAGCGGCGGAAACGACCGGATGTCTTTTCGCTGCGAGAGCGAAACGTTGATCGACGTGTCGGTGTAGAAAATCCAGCCGTTCAGAAACAGCATCAATCGATCGCCCGAGCGGAACGGGCCGAGGTCGAGCGTCAGCGAGTGTTCGCTGCGCACGCCCTGATAGGCGGTCGGGAGCCCCGGCGTGACGTACCGCCGGTCTTCCTTCGCGAGAAGCTCCGTGACGTCGACCGCTCCGTCGGTCCACGCCCTTCGGACGGGGCGCGGCCGCGCGACCGTGAAGATCTTCTTCTCCAGGACGCCGGGGACCATCCGTTCGTTCGGAACGAAGTCGGTTCCCTCTCTGTGGTCGACCGCGACGAGCCGCGCCATGTCGAGAAAGGCCGCCTCCCAGAGCTCCTCGGTGTAGTCGAGCTGCAGCCGGCCTTGCCGGTCGGGCGACAGCATCTCGCCCGGGATCTTCAGCCATTCCCGCGGATCCGCGCCGGCCGCGTGCACGCCGTCGTAGAGAAGGCCGAGCGGAGCGCGGCCAAGCGCGTCGGACATGAAACTCCATCTGCCCGTCGCCCCGTTGCGCGCGTACACGAAGGGGCACGAGCCCTTGAGCTGCTGGACCTCGTGGATCGTCGTCGCGGACTTCTGGTCGAACAGGTTTTGCGGGACTCCGTTCGTCCAGACGCACCGGACGACATCGGCTTTCGGCCGCCGGCCGAGGCCGAAATGCGTCGGAAGAACGCCCGCCGTCTGCGCGACGTAGAGATCGCCCGCTTTCACCTCGAGGAGCGAGCCGACTCCTTCGCGGTTGACCTTCCCCGATCCCGAGGCCAGCCCCTGGAGCGTCACGTCGAGCCAGCCGTTCGCGTTGCCGCCGTCATTTTGGAGGAGCTTCGGGCCGCCCGGCGTCGCGAGCGCGAGGTCGAGATCTCCGTCCCGGTCGAAGTCGACCGCGACGATCTCGTCGACGAGTTCCGGGAGCTTCGGCGCGATCGGCCACCACGTGAACGCGTCGAACCCCGCGTTGCGGTATACGATCAGGCCCGACTCGCCGCCGACGACGACGTCGGAGAACCCGTCGTTGTCGAGGTCGGCGATCGCGACGCTTCGCGGGATGAAGCCCGCCGGGAGCTTCGCGAGGTCCCCTCCGGCGGCGCGTTCGAACCTCCCCTCCCCCTTGTTGACGAGGAAAACCAGGGATTTCTTCGTCGCGACCACGAGGTCCGGAAGGCCGTCCGCGTCGAGGTCGGCGGCGGCGACGTCCACGGCTCCCGCGACGCCGAGAGCAACTTCCTGAAACCTTCCCTGGCGAAGGTTCGACCGAACGACGAGGTCTCCCCGCGATGTCACGCACACGAGGTCCGGATCCTCGTCCCGGTCCGTGTCCGCGACGACGGCGCGCGAGGACGAGAACTTCGGGTCGCCCGTCGCGGAGGTGGCGTCCGCCCACGTTCCGTCCAGATTGTTCCGAAGCAGCCGGTCGGGACCGCCCGACCCGAAGAGATAGACGTCGAGGTCGCCGTCGAGATCGAAATCGAGAAACGCCGCCGACCGGTACGGCGACGGGACCGAGTAGGCCCGCGGAGCGCCCGAATTCGAGAGGTCCACCCGGTAGCGAATCCCGTCCGGCGCGAATTCGCGGGCCCGGACGGCCTTTTCCACGAGCCGGACGGCCACGGGTGCGCCGGCCCTCGGCCGGAGCGACTCCTCGAACGCCGCGCCGAACGACTCGATCGGGAAGCCCACGACGTCCGTGTACAGCTCGGAAAGGGATTGACGATAGCGGTCCGTCACCCGGAGGAGATTCTCGACGATTCGGAACTTCAGCACCGCTTCTTTCGTCGAACCGGATCGCAGGAGATCGCGGCCCTCCGAGAAGAACCTGGAAACACGGGAGTCCATCGGCTGAAGGATCCCCTCGAGCTTCGCGAGCGTTTCGTGAGCGCCTTCGGTCTCGCCCGAATCGATCCGCAGCAGCAGGAGCTTGAGAAGCGCCGGGAGATTCGACGGAGACGCGCGAAGGATCTCCTGGAGATAGCGGGAGAGCTCCGCCCGATTCCCCTTCTCGGCCGGGTCGATCTCCGCCGAACGAATCCATCTCCAGCGCGATTCCAGGTCCCGCGGCGACGCCGCGGCCGCCTTCGCGAGCAGCGCCCGCATCGCCGAAGCGTCGTTCTTCGCGCTCTCGATCGCCGCGCCGATTGCGTAGAGTTCCGCTCTCGGCGGGCCGAGAGCCATCGCCCGGGCGAGGAATTTCGAGGCCTCCGGCAGATCGTTGCTCCGCAGCGCCGCGACCGACGCGTCGGCGAGAGGCAGGGCGTCCTTCGGCACCAGTTCCCCGAGCTTCTGGAACGAGGCCAGCGCCTCCCGGTTCTTCCCCTCTTCGAGCTCCGCGAGGCCGCGGTTCTTCAGGGAAAGCACCTCGGCGGCGCGATCGGGGCTCGCCCCGGCAGCCGCTCGCGCGAGGACCGCGGAGGCGAGGACAGAAAGGAAGACGAAGCGTCTCAACCGCGCAAATTCTATCGGTTCTGAGAACGCGTGAGATATAAATCGCGAAATGAAAATCGTCGGCGTCATTCCGTCGCGGCTCGGATCGACGCGGCTGCCGAGAAAGCCGCTCGCGGAGATCGCCGGAAAGGCAATGGTCGAGCGCGTCTACGAGGGCGCGCGGGGGTTCGGGGGCTGGGAAAGTCTCGTCGTCGCGACGGATGCGGACGAGATCCTCGCGTTCTGCCGGTCCCGCGGAATCGACGCGGAGCTGACGTCCTCTTCGCACGTCTCCGGGACGGACCGGATCCGCGAGATCGCGTGCCGGCGCGCGGCGGACGTGTACGTCAACGTCCAGGGAGACGAACCGATGGTGACCGCGGCCCATGTCGAAGCCCTCGTGCGGCCGTTTCTCGCGGGGCCCGGCGTCTCCGTCACGACTCTCGCGCTGCCCCTTCCCGCGGAGGAGGCCGGCAATCCGAACACCGTCAAGGTCGTTTCGCGGAAAGACGGAAGGGCGCTCTATTTCTCGCGCAGCCCGATTCCGTACGACCGCGACGGCGCCGGCGCCCGTTACTGGAAGCACCTCGGGTTCTACGCGTATCGCAGGGAAATGCTCGACGCCTTTTCGAGCCTTTCCCCGTCGCCCCTGGAGACCGCCGAACGGCTCGAGCAGTTGCGATTCCTGGAAAATGGAATCGACATCCACGTGGCCGAATCTCCGTCCGACACGTGGAGCGTGGACACCGCGGAAGATCTCGCGCGCGTCGAAAAATATTTCCAAAAACTTTCTTCGTAAACTTTTCAAACCGGATGCGAATTCCGGCATCCCTCTTGCTCATCTCTCCTGTGGGGCTCCGGCACAGAGCATGTCTGACCGAGAGCGCAAACAATGAGTGCTTTGCCAAAAGGAGGTTTTCCCATGACGAAACGATTGACGATTCTCGCCGGCGCCGTCCTCGGCTGTGCCGCGGCCGCGTTCGGCCAGAACTCCACGACTTACGAAAAGACTCAGCATTCGTCGGACGGCACCGTCACGACGACGACCCGCACGACGTTCAGCGGACCGATTGTCAGCTACGAGCCGGGCCAGGCGATCGTTCTCCGCGAGGACGGCCGGACGGTCCGGTACGCGCTGAGCCCCGGCGCCGAGATTCCGTCCGACGTGGCGGTCGGCAAGGTCGTCACCGTGACGACGACGCCCGACACGAAAAGGGTGACGCGCATCGTAACGACGGACACGAATATGCGGGGTGAACCCCGGCAGACGACGGAAACCCGGGAAGTCGATTCTTCGGGCAACGTCACGACGACGAAGGAAACCACCGTGTACGGCACAGTCTCGGCCTTTTCGCCGGGACAGTCGATGACGATCACGGACAAGCACGGAAGGCGCATCACCTACGTGGTGACCGACCGGTCGCAGGTCCCGACATCCGTGAAAATCGGCAAGAAGGTCCGGATCTACACGATCCCGGCCGCGGGGACCTCGGGTCCCGTCGTGAAGCGGGTCATCGAAACGACGACCGAAACGAATCCTCCGGAATAGCATCCCCACGGCCCCACAGCCACGGGAGCGCCCGCCGCCGGAAACGGCGGCGGGCGTGTTTTTGCGCCCGATCCGCTACGATGCCCACGGAGTGAGCAAGACACGGCCCCGGCGACGCCCTTTCCATCTCGCGATCCGCAACTGGCCGCGCCCGCTGAGAATTTCGATCGCGATCGTCTGTCTCGCGATCGGGGTCGTCGGTATCGTGCTGCCGATCCTGCCGGGATGGCCCTTCTTTTTCGTTGCGCTCGCGATCCTGACGACGCTCTCGCCGCGGCTGAAGAGACGCTGGCACCGGTGGATCCGAGGCTCCGCGAGGCTCCGGTCCACCCTTCGCAAGGTGCGTCCGGCGCGGCGGGAGTAGCTCCTCAGTCCATCTGCCGGCGAAGCACCGTCGGGATGTCGAAGTCTTCCCCCCGCGCGGACGCGTTCGGGCCGAAGCCCGTCGGGTCGTCGCCGCGCAGGAAGTGCGAGCGCTTCGGCGAGGGCTCGACTTCCTCTTCTTCCTGCTGGGCCTTCGTCTTGCCGCGCTCGTGCTCCGAATCGAACCCGGTCGCGATGACGGTGACTTTGACGGAGCCGGTCAGCCGCTCGTCGGTGACGCAGCCGAAGATGATCTCGGCGTCCGGATCCGCGGCACGCTGAATGATTTCCGCCGCTTCATTGATCTCGAAGAGCGTCAGGTCCGCCCCGCCGGTGATGTTGATCAGCACTCCCCGGGCGCCCTCGATCGACGCGTCCTCGAGCAGCGGAGACGAGATCGCGGCCTGCGCCGCAGCGACCGCGCGGTTTTCGCCGGACGCGACGCCGGTCCCCATCAGGGCCCGTCCCATGTCCGCCATGATCTTCTTCACATCCGCGAAATCGAGATTGATCTCGCCGGGAGACGTGATGAGGTCGGAGATTCCCTGAATCGCCTGCCGGAGGATGTCGTCGGCGATCCGGAAGGCTTCGAGGTGCGTCGTGTTGCGCTCGACGAACGAGAGGAGACGCTGGTTCGGGACCGTGATCAGCGTGTCCACGTGGTCGCGCAGCTCGCGCATTCCCCTCTCCGCCTGCCGCATGCGCTTTCCCCCCTCGAAGAGGAAGGGCTTCGTGACGATGCCGACCGTCAGCGCTCCCTGTTCCGCGGCGAGCTTCGCGATCACGGGCGCGGCGCCGGTGCCCGTGCCGCCGCCCAGGCCGGCGGCGATGAACACCATGTCGGAGCCGGCGAGCGTCGCTCCGAGTTTTTCCAGATCCTCGAGAGCGGCGTTCTTTCCGATATCCGGGTCGGCGCCCGCGCCCAGGCCCTTCGTCAGGCGCGAGCCAAGTTGAACCTTATGAGGAGCTTGCGACTTCCGCAGTGCCTGGAGATCGGTGTTGCAGGCGATGAACTCGATCCCGCGGATTCCCGCGGCGATCATCCGATTGACCGCGTTCGAGCCGCCTCCTCCCACTCCCAGCACGCGGATCCGCGCGGGAGCGGCATCAGAGTCTTCGAGCTCGATCGGGAGCCGATGGTCGGGGGATTCGTCGAACGTGATCATCGTCATCTCCTCAGAAAAAGTCTCCGAAAAACTTCTTCACGCGTGCCAGCGAAAGGCCTTTTGGCTTTCGATGGGCCTGGTACCTCTGTCCGTAGAGCAAGAGCCCGGTCGCCACCGCCCACTCCGGGCGGGAGACGACATCGACGAGTCCTCCGATTCCCGTGGAGGGTACGCCTCGACGTACCGGTCCGTCAAAGACCGTCTCGGCGACTTCGAGGAGGCCATCCATTTCCGACCCGCCTCCGGTGAGCACGTAACCCGAACGGAGATCAGCGTCGAGGCCCAGCCTCTTGACTTCGTCGCGAACGAGAGTCATCAATTCTTCCGCGCGGGGCTGCAGAATGTCGGCGAGCATCGTCCGGGGACAGAGTTTCGGCGTGCGCCCGCCGACCATCGGAACCTCGACCATTTCCTCCTCGGAAACGGACGATCGAAGCGCGGAACCCGACTTCTTCTTGATTCGCTCCGCGTCGGGTATCGGCGTACGCAGAACGACCGCGAGATCGTTCGTGAAGTGGTCGCCGCCGACCGGCAGCACGGCCGTGTGCGCGATCGAGCCCTTCTGGTAGACCGCGACTTCCGTCGTTCCGCCGCCGATGTCCGCGAGGCACACCCCGAGCTCCTTCTCGTCGGCAGCCAGGACCGCTTCGGCCGCCGCAAATTGCTCGAGCACGAGCTCGACGACCTCGATGCCCGACTTGTTGAGGCACGCGGCCAGGTTCTGCGACACCGCGATCGGCGCGGTCACGATGTGGACGTTCGCCTCGAGCCTCGCCCCCACCATCCCGAGGGGATCCGCGATCCCGTCCTGGCCGTCCACGGAGAATTCCCGGGGGATCGCGTGAACGATTTCGTGGTCCTGGGGCACCTGCACGGACTTCGCAGCGTCGACGACCCGGAAGATGTCCTCCCTCGAGATCTCGCGGGCCTTGCCGGAGACCGCCACGACGCCGCGGCTGTTGAACGAGCGGACCGAAGAGCCGGAAAGGCCGGCGTAGGCGCGCGTGATCTGGGCGCCCGCCATGATCTCGGCCTCTTCCGCGGACCTCTTGATCGCCTCGACGGTGGAATCCACGTTGATGATGTTTCCTTTTCGGGCTCCGCGGTGCGCCGTCGAACCCTTTCCGAGGATGTCGAGCCCGCCGCGGGAGTTCGGCTCGCCGATCAGGATGCAAACCTTCGACGACCCGATATCGCACGCCACGAGAAAGCTTTCCGGTTTCGCCATCAGACGCTCTTGCCTCCCCCGAATGCTCCGAGCAGAACGACGCGGCGCTCGAAGCGAAGGTCCACTCCGCGCGGCAACAGCCCGCGGGAAACGATCTCCGAGCGAAGAGAGAGGAGATCCCGCACCCCGGCCGCCGCATTCCCGGCAGAAACGTAAATCGGAATGCGAAGACTCGAATCCATCAGGGCAAACCCTCCCGAAGGGAGAGACCAGATCTCGGAGACCGACGAAGCATACGCCGGAATTTCCTTTTGGAGGGAGAGCAGCAGCGCGGCGGCTTCGGGGAGGCGGTCCGCGGGGGCGGTGATGACCGGATAGTCTCCCGCTTCCTCGCGCGGATCGTAAGGAGCGACGATTTCGCCCGAGGATCCGAGCCACGAAAGGGAAGACCCGATGCGGCAAAACGCGATCGCCGTCTTTTCTTTCACCGACACCCGAAGCGCGTCGGGAAAAATCTTCGAAACCGTCACGCGCTCGACCCACGGAGCCTTCTCGAGAGCGGCCGCGACCGGAGCGAGGTTCAGGAGAAGCAGGTTCTTCCGCTCGAAAGGCGCGAGAGCCGACATCAGGTCGCGCGTTCGCATGCGTCGGGTTCCCTCGAAATCGAACCGGCTCAACTCGAGCGCCGGGCCCCGAAGGTACCTGTACGAGGCGCCGCCCGCGGCCGCCAGGAACAGGACCCAGAAAATCGCGGAGAGGCGCCGCGGCCGCGACGCTCTCGCGACTCCGGGACGGAGAAATCGTTTCGCGGTCACCGGGCCGCCCCCTTCAGGTATTCCTCGCCGAACCGGTACACATCGCCGGCTCCCATCGTGAGGAGCAGGTCGCCGGGCTTCAAGCAGGCTTCGAGGCCGGGCAGCACGTCGCCCCGCTTCTCGAAAAACACCGCCTGCCGGTGGCCGAGCGAGGCGGCCTGTTCGACGACCATCCGCCCGGAAACACCCGGAATCGGAGCCTCGCGGGAGGGGTAGACCTCCGTCACGAGCGCCACGTCGGCCGCGTTCAGAGCCCGCCCGAACTCGCGCGCAAAGTCCCGCGTCCGCGAGTAGAGGTGCGGCTGGAACAGCGCGACGAGTCGCCTGCGCGGGTGCGCCTGCCTCGCGGCCGCGAGCGTCGCGGAAACCTCGGTGGGATGGTGGGCGTAGTCGTCGACGACGAGCACGTCGCCCCGCTCTCCCTTGACCTCGAATCGCCTCGCGACGCCGTCGAACCCCGCGAGGGCCGAAGCCGCGACCCCGAACGGAATCGAGAGCTCGCGGGCGACCGCCAGGGCCGCGAGGGCGTTGCGCACGTTGTGCCGGCCGGGAAGGGGCAAAAAGACCTCGCCGGTGAACCCGGGCTCGTCCCCGGCGACCGCGAACCGCGCTCCGGACGCGTCGAGCGCGAGGTCGCGGGCGCGCAGCGACGCCTGGGGCGACTCGCCGAACGTCACGACCCGCCGCGAGAACCGCCGGATCAGCTCGCTCGCGTTCGGATCGTCGAGCCCCACGAAGACCGCTCCGTAGAACGGAACCCGGTTCGCGAACGACGTGAACGCCGCCATGATCTCCGAGAGGTCGCGGTAGCAGTCGAGGTGGTCCTCTTCCACGTTCGTCACGACAGCGAGCACCGGGGTCAGCTCGAGGAACGAGCGGTCGTACTCGTCCGCTTCCGCGACGAGCCATTCCCCCTTGCCGAGGCGCGCGTTGGTCCCGAGGTAGTGCGCGCGGCCGCCGACGAGAATCGTCGGGTCGAGGCCCGCGGCCAGGAGAATCGCGCCGATCATCGAGGTCGTCGTCGTTTTTCCGTGCGTCCCGGCGACCGCGATCCCCTGCTTCAGGCGCATGATTTCGCCGAGCATCTCGGCCCGGCGAATCACCGGAATCGCCTTCGCGCGCGCCTGTTTCACTTCGTCGTTGTCTTCCGCGAGCGCGGAGGTGATCACGAGGAGATCCACGGAATCGATGTGACTCGCGGAGTGTCCGATCGAGACGGAAATTCCGAGTGACCGAAGGCGGCGCGTCGTGTCCGATTCGGCCGCGTCGCAGCCGGAAATCGAAAGCGGATACGAGAGCAGGAGCTCCGCCAGACCCGACATGCCGACGCCGCCGATCCCGACGAAATGGATGCGGGAAAGCTTCAGGAACCTCACGAAGCCTCTCCCGCGACCGTGAAGAAGAGGTCGACGATTCTCCGGGTCGCGTCGGGGCGCGACAGCGCCCGCGCGGCCTTTCCCATCGCGGCGAGCCGCTCGGGCGAGGAGAGGAGCTTCTCGATCTCCGGGGCGATCCGCTCCGCCGCCTCGTCTTCCCGCACGACGATCGCCGCTCCGGCCGCTTCCATCTGCCGCGCGTTGGCCTCCTGGTGGCCGTGCGTGGCGGCCGCGAACGGAACGAGGAGGGCGGGACGTCCGGCGGCGCAGAGCTCGGCGACTGTGAGCGCTCCCGCCCGGCAGACGACGAGGTCGGCCCCTTCGAACTGCTTCCAGATCTCCGGAAAGAACGCCTCGACCGCGGCGTCCGGAAAGGACTCGAATGCGGCGCGAACGGAGGCGAGTTCCTTCTCTCCCGTCTGCGCGACGACGCGAATTCCCGCCTTCCGGAGTGCGGTCGCCGCGCCGACGAGCGCGCGGTTCAGCGCGCGCGAGCCCTGGCTCCCGCCGAAGAACAGCACGGCGCGCGACCGGGGGCGCGACTCGAGCGCCTCCACGGCGAAGAATTCCGGACGGACGGGATTGCCGGTCCAGACCGCGCGCGCGCCGAACCGCGCCGCGGCCGATTCGAATCCGACCGCGGCCGCGGCGGCGAATCGTCCCGCGATCCGATTCGCGACGCCCGGAACGGAGTTCTGCTCCTGGATCATCGAGGGGATCCCCGAAAATCGCGCCGCCAGGACGACCGGAAGCGACGCGTATCCGCCGACCCCCAGGACGGCGCGGACCCGGCGGCGGCGAAGCAGCGAACGCGCTTGAAAGAACCCCCGGACGAGCGACAGGACCGCTCCCGCTTTGGATCGCCAGCCCGTTCCGACGAAACCGGAGGCGGAAACGAACTCGATCGGAAATCCCTCGCGGGGCGCCACGCGCGCTTCCATCCCGCGGGGGGTCCCGACGAAGAGCACCTCGGCGAGCGGCCGGCGCCTCCGGATCTCCCGGGCGATCGCGACGGCCGGGAACACGTGGCCCCCGGTGCCCCCGCCCGCCAGAACGAATGCTCCATTCCCCTTCTCCATCTCACGTGACGTGCTGCGAAACATTGAGGAGAAGTCCGGCCGCGATGCAATCCGCGACCAGAGCCGACCCGCCGTAGGAAAGGAACGGAAGCGGAATTCCCTTCGTGGGCAGCAGAGTCAGAACGACCCCGACGTTGATCGCCGCCTGCAGGACGATCATCGCCGTCGCTCCCCCGGCCAGGTACGCGAGGTAGGGCTCGGGCGCCCGGCGCGCCGCGCGGAGGCCCCGCCACGCGATGACGCCAAAAAGGACGAGAACCGCGATCGCGCCCACGAACCCGAGCTCCTCGCCGACGATCGCGTAAATGAAATCGGTATGCGGGTAGGGAAGAAAGAAGAGTTTCTGACGCGACTGGCCGAGACCGTTGCCGGTCCAGCCGCCCGTCCCGACGGCGATGAGGGACTGCGCGGCCTGGAACCCTTTTCCCAGAGGGTCCGCTTCCGGGTGGAGGAACGAAAGGATCCGCTGGCGGCGGTAACTCGCCGAGACGACGAGGATCCCGAGCACGGGAACGCTCGCGGCGGCGCCGAACGCGAAATACCGCAGCGGCGCTCCCGCCAGAAAGAAGAGGGTCGCCGCGACGAGCACCAGCGAAGCCGCGGTGCCCAGGTCCGGCTCGGCGAGGACGAGCGCGGCCGCGATCGCGAGAAAGAACGCGGCCGGGAGGATACCCCGCACGAAATCGTCGAGCCGGTCGCGCTTGCGGTCGATCTGGTAGGCGAGAAAGAGGACGAGCGCGACTTTGAGGAATTCCGCCGGCTGCAACGTGAGCTTCCCGAACACGAGCCATCGGCGCGCGGAGTTGATCGGCGGCCGGAAGAGCACGGCCGCGCACAACAGGAGACACACCCCGAGCCCCGAATAGACGACCCACGGCCGGCGGAAGAGCGAAGCGTCGACCCTCGACACGCCGAATGCCAGACACAGCCCGACGGCGAGCGCGATCAGCTGCTTGAACAGGTAGCGGTACGGGTTGCCAAACAGACGCTCCGCCTCGAGCGCCGACGCGCTGTAGATCATCACGCAGCCGAGCAGCGCGAGAACGACGAACGCCGAGAAGAGAATCCTGTCGGACGCGAGCTTACGAGCCATTGGCCCTCCGGGCGGCGGGAGCCGCGCCTTCGAGCGAATGCACGAGCTCCTCGAATCGTTCTCCCCGGTGCTCGAAATCGCGGAATTGATCGAACGAGGCGCACGCGGGAGAGAGCAGCACCGTCTCGCCCGGGCGCGCGAGCCGCGCGCTTTCCTCGACGGCGCGTTCGAGCGTGTTTGCCCGCCGGACATCGAGGCCTTCGAGCGCGCGCTCGATCGCTTCCGCCGATTGCCCGATCGTCAGGACCACGCGGGCCGCCCGCCCGGCCTCGCCACGGAGGATCGAGAAATCGCTTCCCTTCTCGGAGCCGCCGAGAACGAGAATGACGCTCGCGTCGCGGTACCCGGCGAGCGACTTCACCGTCGCGTCGGGATTGGTTCCCTTCGAATCGTTCACCCATTCGACGCCGCCGATCACCGCGACCCGCCGGCTGCGGTGCGGAAGGCCGGAGAAGCTCCGGAGCCCGCCGGCGATCGCCGGGATCGGCGCCCCGAGACATTGCGCCGCCGCGGCCGCGGCCATCGCGTTCTCCAGGTTGTGGACGCCCTGCAGCGAGATGTCCGCGAGCGGCAGAATCTCCTCGCGCGCGCCCGAGATTTCGGAGACGAGCTCCCCCCGCTCCGCGTAGATTCCGCCGGCGACGGCCTTCCGCCGGGAAAAACCGACCCGCCGGGCCGGAGCGGCGAGGCCGGAGGCTCCCGGATCGTCCTCGTTCAGGACCGCGGCGTCCGAGCCGCGCTGGTTCTCGAGGATGCGCGCCTTCGCGGCGGCGTATTTTTCGATCGTCCCGTGCCGGTCCAGGTGGTCGGGCGTGATGTTCGTCACGACGGCGACGTCGAGCCGGAGCCGCTCGATCGTCTCCAGCTGGAACGAGGAAAGCTCGAGGACGAAGTCGCGGGCGGCGCGCGACGCGCAGAAGTCGGAGAGCGGAGTGCCGATGTTTCCGGCGAGAGCCGCGGGGCGTCCGGCGCGCCCGAGGAGCTCCGCCGTCCAGCTCGCGACCGTCGACTTGCCGTTCGTGCCCGTGACGCCGACATACCGGTTTTTCCCTTCGCGCTCCTCTTCGAGAATGCGCCACGCGACCTCGACCTCCGGAAGAACGGGAATGCCCCGGGATCGCGCCTCGATCGCGGCCGGCGCCGACGCCGGGACACCGGGCGAGATCGCGAGCAGCTCCGCTCCGTCGAGAAAGACGGGATCGGGCCCCGAGAAGAAAAGAGCGGCCCCCCTCGTCCGCAGCTCCCCGGCGGACGGAATCTCGGACTCCGGCCGGCGGTCTCCGCCGGAAACCGCGATCCCGCGGTCGCGCAGCGCGAGCGCGAGCGACCGACCGCTCCGCGCGAGACCCAGGACGGCGATTTTCTTCTCCTTCATCGCAGTTTCAGCGTCGAAAGCGCGAGCGTCGCGAAAAGGAGAGACAGGATCCAGAAACGGATGATCACGCGCGGCTCCGCCCATCCGGCGAGCTCGAAATGGTGGTGGAGCGGCGCCATGCGAAAGATCCTCTTCCCCGTGAGCTTGTAGGAAGCGACCTGGAGGATCACGGAGCCCGCTTCCAGCACGAAGAGCCCCCCGACGATCGTGAGAAGGATTTCCTGCTTCGCCATGACGGCGACGATCCCGATCGCGCCGCCGAGGGGAAGGGAGCCCACGTCCCCCATGAAGACGTCGGCGGGATGACAGTTGAACCAGAGAAAGCCGAGAGACGCGCCGACGACCGCTCCGCAAAGGACCGACAGCTCGCCCGCTTCGGACACGAACGGGACCCGCAGGTAGTGCGCGACGATGGAGTTTCCCGCCACGTACGTCAGCACGGCGTACGTTGCCGCGGCGATCCCGACCGCGCCGATCGCGAGGCCGTCGAGCCCGTCCGTGAGGTTGACCGCGTTGGAGGACCCGACGACGACGACGGAAACGAAGGGGACGAAGAGGATTCCGAGGTCAAGGTGCGCATTCTTGAGAAACGGAAACGTGAGAATCGTCGACAGCCGCGAAGCCTGCGGCCAGTGCTGAATCAAAAACGCCGCCGCCAGGGTGACGGCGAACTGCAGCAGGAGCTTCGCGCGGCCGGAAAGCCCGCGGTTGTGCTTTCGGCGGACCTTCGTCCAGTCGTCGAGAAAACCGATCGCGCCGAGCGCCGCGGTCGTCCCGAGCGCGATCCAGACGTCGCGGGTGGCGAGATCCATCCACAGGAACGTCGCGAGGAAGACCGAGCCGAGGATGAGCAGCCCGCCCATCGTCGGCGTGCCGGCCTTCTTGTAGTGCGATTCCGGCCCCTCTTTTCGAACGAATTGCTTCAACTGCCACGATTTCAACTTCCGGATCGCCCAGGGGCCGAGCCACAGCGAGAGGACCAGCGCGGTCACGGCCGCCATCGCCGTCCGAAACGTGATGTAGCGGAAGACGTTGAACGCCGGGAACCGGGCGCGAAGCGGGTAGAGCAGCGCGTACAGCATCAGCCGCGCAGCCCATCGCAAACGGCGTCGAGACGGACTCCGCGCGAGCCCTTGACGAGCACGACGTCGCCCGGCTCGAGGTGCGGCTTGAGGTGAGACGCCACGTCCGCGGCCTCCGCGAAATACTCGATCTTGCCGGCCGCGAGGCCCGCGTCCCCCGCTCCCCGGCCGATCTCGCGGGCGAGCGCTCCCACGCACAGCAGCCGGTCGACCCGCTCGGCGGCAAAGGCGCCCACTTCGCGGTGGAGCCGGGCGCCGTCGGCCCCGAGCTCGAGCATGTCGCCCAGAACGGCGATCTTGCGCGCGCGGCCGCCGGACTCGAAGAGAGCCGCGAGCGCCGCGCGGGCGGCGAGCGGGCTCGAATTGTACGAATCGTCGATGAGCATGGCCCCGGACGGGAGCTGCACGGTCCTTCCCCGGCGCTCCGGAACCGAAAACGCGGACGCGGCTCCCGCGACCTCCGACGCGTGAAACCCCCACGCGAGCGCCATCGCGGCCGCGCAAAGGAAGTTCGAGACCTGGTGGCGACCCGTCGCGCCGAGGCGAACCGGTGCGGTCTCGCCGCCCATCGAAAGCTCGAAGCGCACTTCGCCCAGCTCGGGAGCCTCGACGCCGAGGGCCGAGACGTCCGCCCCCGCGGTTCCGAACGAAATCTTCTTCCCGCCGAATTCCTTCGCGCGCCGGCTGAGCCGCTCGTCGTCCGAATTGAAGACGAGCGTGCCTTCCGGGGCCAGGCCCTCCACGATCTCCCATTTCGCGTCGGCGATCTCGTCGATCGACGAAAAATTCTGCTGGTGAGCGGCGGAGACGTTCGTGATCGCGGCCGTCTCGGGGCGAAAGAGCCGCGACAGCAAGGAGATTTCGCCCGGGTGGCTCATCCCGAATTCGCCGGCGACCGCCTCGCAGCCCTCTTCCAGATTCAGGATCGCCATGGGGACGCCGATTCCGCTGTTGAGGTTGCCGATCGTCTTCCCCGTCCGGAACCGGACGGCGAAAATCGCGGCCGCCATTTCCTTCGTCGTGGTCTTGCCGACGGATCCCGTCACGGCCGCGAGCCGGAAACCGGCCTGGCGGCGCTTCTCCGCCGCGAGTTTCTGCAGGGCCTCGAGCGGATCCGGCACGACGAACAGCGCCCGCGCTCCGGAAATCGCCGCCGGGGCCTTCGACACGAGGGCTGCCCGCGCTCCTTTTTCGAACGCGGCGCCGACGAATTCGTGGCCGTCGACGCGCTCTCCCGGAAGGGCGACAAAGAGATTTCCCGGCTCGACGCGGCGGGAATCGACCGCGACGCCCTCCATCTCGAAGTCGGGCAGGGTCGGGGTTCCCCAGATCTCGGCGGCCTCTCGCGCGTGGATCTTCATGAAACGCCCGGCTTCCGGAGACGCCCCGCGAACTCCGCCGCGACGACTCGGTCGTCGAACGGCTCCGCGCGGTTTCCGATGACCTGGACCGTTTCGTGGCCCTTCCCCGCGATGACGACGATCGAGCGCGAATTCGCGAGCTCGATCGCCTTCGCGATCGCCTCGCGCCGGTCGACGAGCTTCAGGTACTTCGACGCCCCGCCGTTGCGCAGCCCCGCCTCGACTTCCTGGAGGATCCCGGCCGGGTCTTCGCCCCGGGGATTGTCCGAAGTCGCGATCGGAATGTCGGAGAGCTCGGCCGCGGCCCGGCCCATCGGCTCGCGCTTGCCGCGGTCGCGGTCTCCCCCGCATCCGAAAACCAGAATGATCGTCCGGTTCGTCAGCTCGCGGACTCCCGAGAGGAGCCTTCGGAGCGCGTCTTCCGTGTGGGCATAGTCGACGAGGATCGTGAATGGCTGGCCGGCGTCGACCCTTTCCATCCGGCCGGGGGCTCCCCGGCTCTTCGCGAGCGCGGCGCGAATCGTGCCGGGCTCGATCCCCAGCGCGCGCGAGGCGGCCCAGGCGCCGAGCAGATTCTCCACGTTGAAGCGGCCGACGAGCGGGCTCTCGATCTTCTCCTCCCGTGAGCCGACCGGGAGAGCAGGAGCCGTTCCCGCGACCCGGAAGGTCGTCCCTTCGAGCCCGACGGAGATCTCCTCCGCCCGGAAGTCCGCGGCCGGATTTCCCGAAGGGGAGAACGAGAACCGGGGGCCCGCGATTCGCCCGAAGAGCTCCGCTCCGAACGGGTCGTCGATGTTCACGATTCCGACGCCCCCCTCCTTTCGAAGCTCGAAGAGCCGGGCTTTCGCGGCGCCATAGCTCTCGAGCGTCCCGTGAAAGTCGAGATGGTCGCGCGTGAGGTTCGTGAACACAGCCGCGTCGAACCGCAATCCCGCCACCCGATCCAGCGAAAGCGCGTGCGACGAGACCTCCATCGCGCAGGCGGGAATGCGCTCGGCGACCATCTGCGCGAGCGTCTCCGCGAGGACGTCCCCCTCCGGCGTCGTGCGGGCCGCTTCGAGACTGCGGTCGCCCCAGCGGTATCCGACGGTGCCGAGGAACCCCGATGCGCCCCACGCCTCGCGAAACACGTCGGAGAGCAGGACGGCCGTCGTCGTCTTCCCGTTCGTTCCGGTGATTCCGGCCAGGCGAAGGCGTCGCGCCGGGTCGCCGAGCGCGCGCGAGCTCAGGACCGCCGCCGCGTGCCGCGCGTTCGAGACGCGGACCCAGGGAACCGAGAGGGATTCGGCGGGACGCGCCGATTCGGCGGCCACCGCGGCCGCTCCCCGCACGATCGCGCTCCGGGCGAAGTCGAGGCCGTTCGCCTTTTCGCCGCGGATCGCGACGAAAAGCGAGCCGCTCGCGGCGCGCCGGGAGTCGGAGACGACCGAGGAAATTTCCGGATCGGGAGGCGGCTGGAAATCGGAGGGGTAGTCCGCGAGCAATTCCGTCAACCTCATGGGGAGAAGGATCTCGAGAGCTGGAGCCGGCACGAATCGCCCGGAACGATCGGCGATCCCGACTCGGGGTTCTGCGAAACGACGAATCCCGAGCCGCTCAATTTCGCTTCGACGCCCCGCCGGGACAATTCCGCGATCGCGACGCGCGCGGACAGGCCCGTCAGGTCGGGCATCCGGTCGGCCGCTTCCGCCGCGGCCCCGCGCGAGAGCGCGGCCGGCACGACGCCGGAGGCGAAGACCGGCCTCTTCTGGGCGATCTGCATCGGCGGCGCCGCGGGCGCGGGCACGACCGACCCGGACGGCGGGACGCCGAGCATCGGAAGCATCCGGGAAAGGATTCGTCCGAACACGGGCGCCGCGACTTCGCTCGCGAAATACTGCCCGCGGGGCTCGTCGATCGTCACGACGAGCGTGACGCGGGGATCGTCGGCCGGCGCAAAGCCGGCGAACGTCGCGACGAACTTGTCGCGCGAATAGCCGTGGCCGATCGCCTTCTGGGCGGTCCCGGTCTTTCCCGCGACGACGTAGCCTTCCGCAGCCGCCCTCTTTCCCGTGCCTTCGATGACGACTCCCCGGAGAATTTCGTTCATCGCCGACACGGTCGACGCCGACAGGACCCGCTGCGGCGGAAACGAAGGCGCGGCCGATTCCCGTCCGCCGGGGTCGATCGTGCGCGCGCGGATCCTCGGCCGAACGCGGTATCCCCCGTTCGCGATCACCGACATGGCCACCCCGAGCTGGACGGGAGTGACCGAGACTTCCTGGCCGTAGGAAATCGACGCGTTCGAAAGCAGGCTCCACTGAGGCACCGGCCTCAGGATTCCGGCGTTCTCCCCGGCAGATCGATACCGGTCGATTCGCCGATTCCGAACGCGCGGACCGCCGAATACAGCCTCTGCGGCCCGAGGCGCAGGCCGAGCCTCACCATGCCGACGTTCGAAGACTTCGCGATCACCTGGGAGAACGGAATGATTCCGTAGCGCTCGTGCTCGGCGTCGTGAATGACGAAATTGCCGACCTGAATCGTGCCCTGGCCGCAGTCGACGGGGTCCGCGGGCGCCGTGATTCCCGATTCGATCATCGCGGATCCCGTGATGACCTTGAACACGGAGCCCGGCTCGTAGCTGTTCGTGATCGGGAGATTGCGCCAGTCGGCCGGAGAAAATTGAGAGTAGCGGTTCGGGTCGAACGTGGGAAACGAAGCCATCGCGAGAACGTCCCCGGTGCGCGGGTCCATCGCGACGACGCTGCCGTCCCGGGCGCCCGTCTCGGCGATTGCGCGCGCGAGCTCCTGTTCGGCCACGAACTGCAGGTCCCGGTCGAGCGTGAGGACGATCGACGACCCCTGCCGGCCCTCCCGGCCCGGAATCGGCGTCAGCGCGTAGCCTTCCTGGCGGGCGTCGCGGGAAACGCGCATCTCTCCTTCGCGTCCCCGGATCGAGCCGTCGTACTCGAATTCGACCCCGCCGAGCCCCTCGCCGTCGAGCCCCGACGTATCCGAGCACGTTCGCCGCGAGGGACTCGTTGGGATAGAAGCGGCGGGCCTCCGGCAGGAGGTCGATCCCCGGGAGCTTTCGCTGGCGAAGTCTCTCGGCGGAGGAATCGTCGATCTTCCGAGCGACCCACGTGAAGGCCTTGTCGGCCGTGAGCTTCGAAAGGATCTCGCGGGCGGGAACGCCGAGGATCGCCGCGAGCTCGCGGGCCTCGCCGGCGGGATTCGTGACCTTTTCGGGCACGGCGAACGCCGAGAACGCTTCCACCGAGATCGCCAGCTCGCGGTTCGCGCGGTCGAAGATCGAGCCGCGGCGGGGCGAGAGCCGGACCGTGCGCTCCTGTTGCCGCCGGGCGCGCGACCGGTAGGCCGGCCCCCGGACGATCTGCACCTGCGCGAGCCGGAACCCCACGGATGCCCCCCAGAGCCCGAGAAGGATCCCGAAGACCCAGAGCCGTTTCGGCGAGATGCCGTTCATGGCTTTTCGGCCTTCGAAACGAAATAGACCTGTCCGGGTTTTGGCGCCCCGAGGTTCGCCTTCCGGGCGAACTCCGCGGCCCGCTCGGGGTTCGTGTCGGCCGCCATCCGGAGGACGAGCTTTTGCCGGGCCTCCTGCAGCCGCGCGACCGTGCGCCGGTCGCGATCGATTTCATAACCGACCTGAACCGTCTGGAGGTGAAGCCCCGTGTACGTCAGCAGGGCCACGGCGACGGGCAGCACCGCGGCGAGCAGCGCGAGCAGCTCCTTTCCGCGCCGGCCGTCGCGTTCCCGGGCGACCCGCGAATTTTCGACGCGTTTGAACTCCGCGTAGATCGAGCTCATGGCCTCGCCGCGATCCTCTCGGCCACCCGGAGCTTCGCGCTGCGCGAGCGCGGGTTGCGCTCGACTTCCGCCGCCGACGGGCGGATCGGCCGGCGCGTCAGGATCTTCAGGATCCGCTCTCCCCCGCAGACGCAAACGGGCAGCGCCGGGGGACACTGGCACCCGGAGGACTCCCTTCGAAAGTAGTCCTTCACGATGCGGTCCTCGAGGGAGTGGTAGGAGAGCACCGCGAGCCGGCCTTCGAGCTCGAGCCGTTCGACGGCGGTCTTCAGAAAGCGCGAGAGGGACGCGAGCTCCTGGTTGACCTCGATCCGCAGGGCCTGGAACACGCGCGTCGCGGGATCGATCTTTCCGCCCCGTCCGACGACTCCCTCGACGAGAGTCGCGAGTTGCCGCGTCGTCAGGATCGGACTGGTCTCCCGTTCCTGGACGATCCTCTGCGCGATCTTGTATGCCATTCGTTCCTCCCCGTATTCGCGAAAAATTCGCGTCAACTCCGAAACGTCGCACCGGGCGACGATGCCGGCTGCGGTTTCGCCCGCCGAGCCCATCCGCATGTCGAGGGGACCGTCCCGCCGAAAGGAGAATCCCCGGGACCCCTCGTCGATTTGCATCGAAGAAACTCCCAGGTCGGCAAGAATGCCGAGCGCTCCGCGCTCCCCCGCCTCGTCCAGGGCCTCTCCCAGCTCCACGAAATTCCCAAGATGAAAAAGAACGCGCCCGCGAAACGGGGCGAGGCGCTCGCGGCAGATCGCGAGCGCCGCGGGGTCGCGGTCGAGGACGAGAAGGCGCAAGCCGGGAGCGGCCTCGAGGAGCGCGGCCGCGTGGCCGCCCGCGCCCGCCGTCGCATCGACGAAAAGGCCCTCCCGGGGCGAGAGGAGTTCCACCGTCTCTTGGAGGAGAACGGGAGCGTGCGGAGCACCCATGTCGACCTAAAGCAACAGCTTCGAGAGTTCGTCGTAGTCCTCCACCGTGAAGTTTTCGGTCGCCATGCGATCGCGCGTGGCTCCCCGGTCGGTCACGACGAGATGGTCGATGTTTCCCGTGACGACGACGTCGCCCGACAGGCCGGAGGTTTCGCGGAGGATCGCGGGAAGCAGCGTGCGTCCCTGTCCGTCGAGCTTTTCCTGCTGCCCGAAATAGTTGACGCGCTCGAGGAACTTCATCTTCGATCGATGAACCGCCGGAGCCGCGACGAGGCGCTCTTCGATCGTCTGCCACACGGGAAGGGGATACACGAGACCCTCCTTGCCGTGGATCGACGTGACGAAGAGATCGTTTCCGAACGCTTCTTCGATCTGACGCCGAAAGACGTTCGGAATCTTGAGCCGGCCTTTCTCGTCGATCGAAGCCGGTGCGCTACCCCGAAACCGATCCATCGGGACCACTCCTATCCACTTTTACCCAGAATTGCCCACGAGCATGTTAGGGGTCGGCGCTCGTAACTGTCAAGGCAAAAAGGGGGTTGCGCCGAGATCCGGGCGTAAGGAAGGCGTCACGCTTCCATGCCCGGTAGTTCGCCGCGCGGCGAAGCCGCGGCCGGCGTGAAGCTCACGGCACTTTTTGCGACGGCGTCGAGCCGGAAACCGTCCGGCATGGGAACCGGGAGAGAGCTATTCGTACCGGAGCGACTCGATCGGATCGAGCCGGGAGGCTTTCACCGCGGGATACGCTCCGAAGAAAATCCCCACGCTCATCGACACGGCGAGCCCGACGACGATCGACCAGACCGGCACGGCCGCCGGAAGAGAAATCGGAAGCGCGCGAACGAGCGCCGCGCACGCCATTCCGAGGAGGACTCCGATCACGCCGCCGATCGTCGACAGCGTCATCGCCTCGGTCAGGAACTGACCGATGATGTCGCGGCGGAACGCGCCCACGGCCTTGCGAATCCCGATCTCGCGCGTGCGCTGCGTCACCGAGACGAGCATGATGTTCATGACTCCGACTCCGCCGATCAGCAGTGAGATCAGGGCAATCAGAATCATCGCCCCCGTGATTCCCCCCGTAATCGACCGAAACTGCTTGATCAGCTCATCCGGGGTGGAGATCGCGAAGTTGTTCGGCTTGTTGAAGGGAACGTGGCGGCGAAGCCGCAGGATCTCGGTCCCCTGTTCGATCATCTTGTTGATGTCCTCGGGACGCCTGGGAACGACGCTGATGTTGGAGATTCCGTCTTTTCGCACTTCGAATCCGAACTGCTTCTCGAACGTCCCGTACGGAAGCACGACCTTGTTGTCGGGAGACCAGCCGAACTGCTCCCCTTTCTTTTCGAGGACGCCGACGACGAGATAGCGCAGCCCGTTGACCGTAATCACCTTTCCCACCGGCTCCTCGCTCGGGAAGATCGCGTCCTTCACGTCCGCGCCGATCACGACTTCGAGCGCGCTGTGCTCGACCTCGAGCGGAGTGAAAAAGCGCCCGTGCCCCACGACATAGGCCGTCGCCTGCGGATACTGATGATCGACGCCGAGAACGTAGGGATTGTTCGCCTCGAGGCTTCCGTTCTTGACGTGAATCTCCGCGTCGAAATACCCGACGAGGCCCGAGACGGCAGCGGCGTCGGGCATTCCTTCCCGCATCGCCTTGACATCGTCCATCGTGAGATTCGGGCGGTATTTCTCCTCGTCGCTCGACGGTTTTCCGCCGAACCGATCCTCGTATTTCTGGAATTCGATCCGGTTCGCCCCGAAAGCCTGGAGGTTCCCGATCACGTTGTTGTTGAACCCCGCAACGATCGAGACCATCGCGATGACGGTCGTCACCCCGACGACGACGCCGAGAACGGTCAGGCCGGAACGAAGCTTGTGCTCCCGCAGAGAGCTGAACGCGAACCTCGACGTTCTCGAAGAATCCGCGGCGAAACATCTCGAACAAGCCCTTCATCAACGCCTCCTATTCGAAGCGCAGCGCCTCGACGGGAGGCAGCTTCGAAGCCGAAGAGGACGGCGCGAGGCCGGCGAGCAGGCCGGTCACCGTCGCCGTCACGATGCCGATGAGCACGAAGACGAGCTTGACCCGCGCGGGAAAGACCTGGTTGACCGCCATCGCGACGAGCGCGCCGAGGATCACGCCGATGACGCCGCCCGACGTGGCGAGCAGCGCCGATTCGAGGAGGAATTGCCGTTTGATGTCCCGGCGCCGCGCTCCGAGAGCCATTCGCAGGCCGATTTCCTTCGTGCGCTCCACGACCGAAACGAACATGATGTTCGCGATTACGATCGCGCCGACGATGAGCGAGATTCCGGAGATCAGGATCATCAGGCCGAATGCCCCGGCCGTGATCGAGTTCCAGAGCGACTGAATCGCTTCCGAGCCGACGATGCCAAAGGGATCTTCGGCCGAAAACGGAGTCTTCCGAAGCGACCGGAGAATGGTGCGGACCTCGTCCTGCGCCCGGTTGAGGCCCGCCATGCCCCCGACCGGGCGGACGAAAATCGACAGGTCCTGCTTCGAAGTCATGATCTTCCGAACGAAGGAAATCGGAAGAAAGACGACGTTGTCCTTGCTTTCCCCGAGCACGTTGCCGAGCTTGCTCTGCAGGCCGATCACCGTCACGGGATATCCGCCGACGTAGAGTATCCGCCCGACGGGGTTGACGTTGGGAAAGCACTGATCCTTGACATCGGAGCCGATGACGCCGACCGCCGCGGCGTGCGCGTCCTCCACCGGCGTGAAGAATCGGCCCGCGTCGAGATCGATGTTCAGCATCGACTCCATGTTCGCGCTGTATCCCTGGATGCTCACGTCGGAGAGCTTTCGCGCGCCGGCGTGGACGTTGGCCTGCTCGCTGACGTGAACGCCGACCGCCGCGCACGAGCGGCACTCCTTCTCGACGAGCTGGGCGTCGCGCATCGTGACGGGTTTTCGCTTCTTCGCGAGCAGCCATTCCTGCCGCCCGCGGATGATCCCGTATTTCGTGAACACGAGAACGTCGGGATTCAGGTTCAAGACCTTGTCCCGGACGTATCCGTTCAATCCGCTGATGACGGACACGACCGCGACGACGGTCATCACGCCGATGATCACCCCGAGAAGAGTCAGAAACGAGCGCAGCTTGTTTCGCCGCAGCGCGTGAAAGGAAACCTGGAAGAGCTCGGCGAAGCTCACTTCAACTCTTTTCGGCGGTTTCGCCGTCCTTCTTTTCTTTCTCCACGACGACCTTGTCGCCGTCTTTGATCGTCCGGAGCGCTTTGAACGGCCCCGTGATGATCTCCTGCCCGGCCGAGACTCCCGTCTTCACTTCGACGGCCAGCTCTCCCGAGAGGCCCGTCTGGATGTTCACGAATTCGGCCTTTCCGTTCTTCAAGACGTAGGTGCCCTCCTCGGTCTTGATCTTTCCCGAGACGGTCTTTTCCTTCTTCGGAGAATCCCGCACGACGACGGCCGAAAGAGGAATCGTCACGACGTGCGGCTTCGTGCCCGTGATGACGTCGGCCGTCACGGAAAAGCCGGGGCGAATCGTGTCCGGCGGGTTGACGACCTTGACGCGAACCTTGAAGTTGATCGCGTCGCTCGTCGTCGTCAGGCCCTGCAGGTCCGGATCGTTCGGCAGGATCGGGGAGTTCCCGACTTCCGTGACGATCCCGTCGAACGGGTGGTTCGGATACGCGTCGACGGTGACGACCGCCTTCTGCCCGACCTTCACGTTGGGAACGTCGGTTTCATCGACCATCAGCACCGCTTCGACGGTCGACATGTCGGACACGGTCATCAGCTGGGTGCCGGCGTTGTTCATCGTGCCGATGACGGTGACCTCGCCCTGTTTGATCGGAAGCGCCGTGACGACGCCGTCGAGCGGCGCCCGGACGGTCGTCTTCGACAGCGTGTCTCGCGAGCCGTTGAGGTTCGCGCGCCCCTGGTCGATCCTGTTCTGGGCGCCCTGGTAGTTCGCGGTCGCGGTGTCGAGCGTCGATTTCGCCTTCTGATAGTCCGCCTCGGAAAGAATGTTCGCCTCGAAATTTTTCTTCGCCCGCTCGTAGTCGCGGCGCGCCTGCTCCAGCGTCGCGCGCGCGGAATCCCGGTCGGCGAAGCTCGCCTGAAGCGCAGCCGCGGAGCCCGCCTCTCCGGCGGCCGCCTGGTTCTTGTCGATCTGGAGCAGGAAGTCGCCCTTCTTGACGTGATCGCCTTCGCGAACGGCAAGGTTCACGATCTGCCCCATGACGAGCGCGGAAAGGTCGACTTTCCTCTCGGCCTGGATCTTGCCGTTGGCCGTCACCTTCGACACGATGTCCTGCAGCTCGACCTTCGAGGTCTGAACCCGCGGGATCTTCGCGTTCTTCGCCCGAATCGAGCCCATCACGATGAGCGCGGCGAGAACGACGACGACGATCAGGATGATCTTCCATTTCTTCGAGAATCTCCGCCGGGGCGGCGCGATCAGGACAGGCGGCTCGAAATGGGCTTCAGGCTTCGTTTCAGGCTTCGTTGTGGACATGGCTCCTCAGTTTCTTCGCGGCGGCAAAGTCCCGCCGCTCGAACCATATTACGTTCGGGGGAGCGGTTTGTTTTGGACTATAATCCCGCCCCCGCGGAGGGGTGCTGGAGTGGTTGATCAGGCCGGTCTCGAAAACCGGTAAACCCGAAAGGGTTTCGAGGGTTCGAATCCCTCCTCCTCCGCCAAAATCAAGCCAGCCAACACTTACACTCGCTCCATCACAGCGGCGGCGGACTCTCCGGCCGCCGGGAAGTGGCCCGCTTCCCGGAAGCGCCACCACTCGGCCCGGACGCGCGCGGACGCCGAGCTCAAGCGCCACCATGGCACCCAGAAGACACTGCAGGCCAGGACCTGCCCGAAGGCGGGCCCCATCAGCGCGCGGATCATCAGCAGCATGGCGAGAGCCGAGGGGACGAGCACCCGGCGCGCGGGCCGGAAGAACAGGGCGAGGGGAGAGAGAAGCTCGATCGCGACCGTCAGGAATGCCAGCACATGGCAGACCGAGCGATGGCGGGAGAGCTCGACGCCCCAGGAGACCCAGGGAAAGTGCGAGCTGACCGGGTACTGGTGGCGAACCAGGATGTGCGCCAGGCCGTCGGACGTGAACCATCGAATGCCGCTGTGCCGCAACTTCGCGACGGCGGCGCCGAAGAAGAGAAACGTGAACATCACCCGGGAGAGCACGACCGGCCAGCCGTACTCGCCGCTCGGTTCGGGGGGAGCGCGGCGGCGGATCGCGGCGTCGACGGAGAAGGCATCGCCGCATCGGGACGCGGCCAGGATCAGGAGGATGAAGACCGTCAGCACGTCCTCGTGCTGGATCTGGCCGAAATTGTGGGCGAGGCCGAGCAGGTAGAACCCGAGGAGAAAGCAGACGCTCGAGCTCAGCCTCGTCAGGAACCCCGCCGCGGCGGTTCCGAGCGCGAACCTCCAGACAACCTGCAGGATCCCGAGGATCTGCGGCGCGAAGACGGGGATGTGCAGCCAGCGAAAGAACGCGGTCGGATACCAGAACGCGCGGGATACGTCTCCCCATTCCCGGAAGTCCCACGTGAACGAGAGCGCGAGGATTCCGCCGAAAAAGAGCGCGCGGGAGATTCCGAGATCGCGCGCCGACGCGGCCGGGAACCAGAAGCGGGCCCAGGCGCTCTCGCGGCGGGTCATCGTCGAACCTCCGCCGAGCAGAGTGCGGACGGCGGCTCGTCGCTCGGGGAAGAGCCGGGCCGCCGAGCCGCCACAGCGCGCGGTAGAGTCGAAGGGCGACCAGACGCGGACCCGCGCACATCCCCCCGGATCCGCCGCCGCTCATAGCCGTCGAGAAGGCCCCGGAGGCCGCGGTCGAGCCGGGCGCGCGGGCTGCGCGGATCGGCCAGGCGCCGGAAAGCGGACGTGAGACGCGCGGGGTTGAACGGCTCGATCGCGGAGGTCCCCATCAGCGAAACCGTTTTCCCCTCTTCCGTCACCCCTTCGAGCAGATACGACCCGAGGTCCGAGGACTCGTCTCCGCCGGCGTACATCGGATAGCACGAAAAAGGCCACCATTCCCGATCGGCGACGATCGCCGCGAGCGAGCCTCCAACGAGGAGGAGGATGAGAACCTGACTTTTCCGAAGCGTCACCGGCCCTAATTCTATCCATCCCGCGAGCTGGAATCGAACCGTTTCCACGGGATCCAGAAAGCGTGGCAGACGATCAGGGCGGAGAAATCGGGTCCCATGAGCACGCGGAATCCGACGAGCATCAGGATCGTCGCGGGGACAAACACCCGGCGCGCCGTGCGGGAAAAGAGCGCCAGAGGGTAGCCGCACTCGATCATCACGATCGACAACGCGAGCGCCCGGCAGAGCAGCGGGTGTCTCGCGAGCCAGACACCCCATCCGAACAGAGCGGCGGCGGGGCTCACGGGATACTGGTGCTGAAGAAAGACGTACGCGAGATTGTCCGTGGCGAACCACTGGAAGCCGCCCCTCCGCAGCTTCGAGACGCCAGCTCCGAAAAAGACGAGAGTGAGCAGCGCGCAGGCCAGCATCACCGGCCACCGGTATTCTCCGCTCGCGCGCGGAGGTTCGTCTCGCTTCCGAAGCCGATCCACCGAAAATGCGTCGCCCGACCGGGAGAACGCGAGGACGAGCATCACGAGGACGGCAAGCGCGTCTTCGTGCTCGATCTGGCCGAAATTGTTCGGGAGCCCGAACAGGTAGGTCCCCGTGACGAACGACACGGAGACGCTCATCCGCGTGAACAGTCCGAGAGCCGACAGCAGGAGACTCGCGCGCCAGACGTTCTGAACGATTCCCAGGGCCGCGACGGAGAGCACGGGGATCCGCAGACGATGGAACAGCGCGATCGGCTGCCAGAACGCGCCGGAAACCGTTCCCCATTCGCGGAAGTCGCGGCGCAGGGAGAGAGCGAAGAGTCCCCCGAAGAACACGGCCCTCGCCACGCCGAGTCCCCTTGCCGGCGCCGGGGAAAACCAGAATCGCCGCCAGCGGGCCGTCACGAGCCGGAAGGGGCTCCGACTTCCGCCACGATCATCTGCCAGTCGGGCGCCGATTCCGGGGCGAGGGTCGGCCGGTCGAGCCGCCACTTCGCCAGCTCGACGCGCATTCCGACGAGGGGCGGCCCCGCGAGCTCGCCCGAGCGAACGCGCCGGTTGTAGCGGTCCCGAAGATCTTCCACGGCCCGCCGACACCGATCCGGAAAAGGGGCGAGCGCCCGGAATGCGGAGCTCAGGCGGGCGGGCTCGAAGGGCTCGATCGCCGGGGTCCCCATCAACGAAACGGTCTTTCCGTCCGACGTGATCCCCTCGATCCGGTACGTGACGAGAACCGGAGCACGCACGACCATGGCGTACATCGGATAGGTGCAGAAGGGCCAGTACCAGTCCGTGCCACGAACGATCGCGAACAGCGAGCCGCCGAGGAGCAGAGCGATCAACCCATTGACGACCAGGAGCCGGAATCTGCCGATCGTGTTCGTGATCACTTCCGCGCAATTCTACCGGGTCTAGTGTCCCGTCACGAGGCACACTAGAATGCGGCATCTTGTCTCGCCGCCTCTGGATGATCGGCGTTCTCGTCTGGGCCGCGCTGCTCTACGGCGTCGCGTTCCTGGCCGTCGAGAACTTTGGTCCGGTGCGCCCGGGCGGAGTCCCGCTGCCCGGCGTCTCCGCTCGGGTCCTGGAGAGCGCGCCGTTCGCGCGATGGGACTCCCACTGGTACGCGCGCGTCGCGATCCGCGGCTACGTCGGCGGCGGGGAAGGAAACTACCGCGACACGGCCTACTTCCCTCTCTACCCGGCGCTCCTCGCCGCCGTGAGCCGCGCGACGGGCATGCACCCGTTCTTCGCCGGCGAAGCCGTCTCTCTCCTCTGCCTCCTGGGCGCCATCGGGATCCTCATCGCGCTCGCGCGCGAGGAAGGGTTCGATCCCGACGCAACCGTGCGCGCGCTGCTCTTCTTTCCGGCGGCATTCTTTTTTCTCGCCTGCTACACCGAATCCCTCTTCCTGCTGACGACGGCCGGATCGCTCCTCGCGCTCCGACGAAGGCGATTCGCCGCGAGCGCGGCGTGGGGCTTTCTCGCCGCCCTGACGCGGCCGACCGGATTTCTCCTCGTTCTTCCGATTCTCTGGGAGGCGCGCGACCGGGAAGCCCGCCCCGGGGTCTTCCTCGCCGCGGCCGGACCGGCGGCGGGAACGGGAGCCTTCGCGATCTACCTCTGGGCGAAGTTCGGGTCGCCGCTGACCTACGTCCGCGCGCAGAAAGCCGGCTGGCGATACCACCTCGCCTGGCCGTGGCGGCCGTTCATCGAGGGGTGGCGCTGGGTTCCCACGCATCGCGCGAGCGTGCTCGCCGCGATTCTCTTCGGGGCGATCGGGATCTGGATGCTCAAGAGATGGACCGGCTACGCCCTCTACGTCCTCGCTTCACTCGCGCTCATCCTCGAGAGGGGAAACCTGAGCAGCGCCGTCCGTTACGGAATCGTTCTCTTTCCCGCGTTCTTCGCGCTCGGCGAGGCGATGCGCCGATCGAAGCCGTTCGAGCTGCTCTACACGGCGGCCGGGCTCGCCGGCCTCACCGTTTACGTCACCTGGTTCGCGGCCGGGCTCTGGGTCGGCTGAAGATTCGGAGCCGCGGGAGCGGCGGCGAAGCCGGAAGAAATCCCGGAGAACGGCGCCAGACTCCTCGGCGAGAACGCCCCCGACGACCTCGCACCGGTGATTGAGCCTCGGGTCGGACGCGAGACTTCCGAGCGACGAAACGTAGCCCGCCTTCGGGTCGGCGCACCCGTAGACGATTCTCTCGAGCCGGGCATTGACGCAGGCTCCCGCGCACATCGCGCACGGCTCCAGCGTGACGTACAGCGTACAGCCGTCCAGGCGCCACGACCCGATCTTCCGGGCGGCGCGGCGAATCGCCTGGATCTCGGCATGAGCCACGGGGTCATGCTTTGTTTCCCGCTGGTTGCAGCCGACGGACAGCAGCCGGTTCCCGCGGACGAGGACGGCCCCGACGGGGACCTCTCCCCGGCGTGCCGCGAGCCTCGCCAGGCGCAGGGCCAGTCGCATCGCCGATTCGTGTTCTCTCGCGACGTTCATTCGAAATTCATTGTTTTCTCGCACGCAAAGGATTTCAAGAAATGCTTGCGTTTCCCGGGAGAGCGCGCTAGATTCCTCGGATTCTCGGTGGATTTGACCTTCGGGGAAGTCGACAACCGGCATGATAGCGTGAAAAAGAGCCGCAGCGGATTCCGCTTCGGCGTGAAAGGAAAGGAAGGATATTCATGGCAAAAGCGATGACCAAGTCCCAGATCGCCGACCAGCTCAGCAAGAAAACCGGGGTAACGAAGAAAGTGGCGACCCAGTTCCTGGAGGAGCTCGCGGGTCTGGCTTACCGGGAAGCGAAGAACTCCTTCACGATTCCGGGACTCGGCAAGATCGTGCTCGTGAACCGGAAGGCCCGCATGGGGCGCAACCCGGCGACCGGCGAAGCGATCAAGATCGCAGCGAAGCGCGTCGTCAAGTTCCGCGTCGCGAAGGCCGCGAAAGACGCGATCCTCGGCGCGAAGAAGTAACTCTCTCTCCCGTCACGAATCGATCAGGCGCGGTCCTCCGCGCCTTTTCTTTTTTCGCCCGCCGGCTCCGATTTGAAATCCCGGGGCCTTTTCGCTACTCTGCCGCTCCCTGCGCCCGTAGCTCAATTGGATAGAGCATCTGACTACGGATCAGAAGGTTGGGGATTCGAATTCCTCCGGGCGCACCATGTGTCCTTCCGATGCCGCCGCGAGTGTCCACGCCCCGACGACCCAGGACGCCAGCACGAGCGCGATCGCCGCGGCCGCGGCGGGGAGCGGCCGCGAATCGAGAAACGCGGCGAAGAGCTCCTTCGCGGATGTCGGCGCGAGGCCGAGGACGTGGTGGTTGCCGGGCGTCACGCGAAGGCGCCCGCTGACCTCCGCGAAGAGCGCAAGGTCCCCGCAGACGCCGAGAACGAAAAACGCCGCGAGAACGGCGAGAAGCCCTCTCCTGCCGGCGCGGGTTCGGCTCGCGCCCCACGTGAGGAGAAGGGCCTCGGGAAGGGCGATCGCCCACAGGTACCAGCCGCCCGTGCCGCCGGGCGCGCGGTAGAGCTCGAAATTCTTCCAGGAGAAAAACGCGAGCGCGAACCCGAAGAAGACGACCGGAATCGCGAGCGCGGTCAGCTCCCGGCGCGCGTTCCCGTCCGCGCCGCGGAGAGCTGCGAGCGTCGCGGCAAGGAGCCCCGCGAGCGCCGCGATGAGAACGGCGTAGACCGGTGTCGGAAAGACGATCGCGGAGATCCCCGAGACCCAGAGGTGGGTCTTTCCGATCGTCCACAGGTCCCGGAGCCACGGGACCTGGCCGAAAGCCGCCGGCCTCGGCCGATTCAGAATTTCGAGCAGCGAGATCGCCTGGCCGTTCCGGATCCGGGAAAGGAGCGCGAGGATCGCTCCCGGAACCAGCAGCAGGGCGAGGCCCCGCGCGAGGCGCGCTTTCGAATCCCGCCTTCTCGCCCAGAGGCTTCCCGGAACCGCGCACCATCCGTACAGCTTCGCCCACGGGGCGAATCCCGCGGCCGCGGCGCCCACGGCGTCCCAACGGCGGCTCTCTCTCCGGAGGACGCCGCAAATCGCGACCGTGAGCAGCGCGGCGCACAACGCGTCGTTGCTCACGCGGGCCAGGGCTGCGCTGAAGCCGGGGACGAAGGCGAGGAACGCGACGGGCCACCAGGCCCGCTCGCCGAAACCGAGCCGCCGCGCGGCCGAGAGCGTCGCGAGGCCGATTCCCCAGGCGAGCATCGCGTTGAGCGCCCGGAGCAGGTACAGCTCCCCGATCGGGGGAATCGTCGGCAGCGCCTTCAACAGGATTCCGGCGCCGACGTAGTACGCGGGCGATTGCAGCGTCTCGTAGTTGCGTTCGAGCACGGGGCGGGGCGGCGGGGCGATCGCTTCGCCGTAATTGCGGGCCTGAAACTCGGACGCGTACCCCGACGCCACCGGCCACCGCCGAATGGCGTCGATCAGGCGCGCGGGCAGGCGGAGGCTTCCGAACGGATGCCAGGCGGGGCGTTCGACGCACGCCTCGACGTAGCCGTGATGGAACGGCTCGTCGGCGCCGCCCCACGGGGGAAGGAGAAACGCCCACGCGAGGACGCGAAGCGCCAGCAGGAGAAGGACGAAGCTTCTCGACGCGGGATCTCGGCCGTTCCGGACACATCGGGAGCGAGTTTAGTGTCAATCGGCTAGAATTCCGGCCGTTGCCGATGTCGAAATCGATCCGGTCTCTCGCGAAACTCCTGCTCGTCGCGCTCGCCCTTTCGGGCTTCTTCGCCTGGGGGTTCGCCGCCGAGCGCTACAAGGTTTTCCCGATCGGGCTGATCCGAAGGGTCCGGATTCGCCTCGGGATTCCGGGTTGGCCGCTCGAGCTGCACTCGAGATCGCCCGCCGCGGCGGCTCTCGTCTCGGTGCCGTACCTGCACGGGCAGTTCGATCCGCACGCGAAGTCGAGCGGAGTCCTTCTCGACGAATCGAAGCGGGTCTCGCCCGGCCTGAATTTCTTCTCGACGCTCGGAAGCGGAGACGCGTTTCTGATCGACAACGAAGGGCATTCCCGCTGGCGATGGTCGCTGAAGCGATACTTCGAGCGTTCCGAGCTCAAGGCGACCGACGATTTCGGGTTTCCGCATCTCTTTCCCGACGGCGACGTTCTCGCCTACGTCGCGGAGCACGACCTTTTCAGGCTCGACCGCAACTCCAACCTCGTCTGGAAATACGAGGCGCACGTCCACCATGACGCGTTCGTCGCGAGCGACGGGAAGATCTGGACCCTGACGCACTCTTTCCGCCGCTTGCCCGAAATCGACGCGAGGTACACGTGCCTCGTCGACCAGATTCAGGTGCTGTCTTCCGACGGAAAGCCCGAGCGCACGATTCCTCTTCTCGACCTCCTCGAAAACTCGCCCTACGCGTTTCTCCTGCCCCGGACCTCCGGGCTCTCCCTTCCGCCGGACACCACGACGGTCGACGTCCTGCACGCGAACCACATCGAAGTCTTCGACGGGACGCTCGAGGGAAAGTCGGAGATCTACCGCCGGGGAAACTTTCTCGTCTCGATGAAGAACATCAATTCGATCGCGATCGTGGACGGACGAACCCTGCGCATCCTCTGGCTGTGGGGCCCGACGAACCTGACGCTCCAGCACCATTCCACGATCCTCGCCAACGGCGACATCCTCCTGTTCGACAACGGGACCCAGCTCTCCGCGGTCGTCGAGGTGGATCCCCGGACGAACGCGGTCGTCTGGCGCTACGCGCCGGCGAAGGATTTCTTCAGCTACATCCGGGGGGCGTGCCAGCGGCTGCCGAACGGCGACACACTGATCACGCTCTCGATGCCCGGATACGCGCTCGAGGTCACCCCCGAAGGCGAGACCGTCTGGAGATTCGCGAACCCCGCGGTGAGCGCGGCGGGCGTTCGGGACTCGATCTACAGGATGACGCGGTTCACTCCCGCGGAGCTGCCGTTCGTCACGGCGTTGCCTCCCCCCTCCTGAGGATCTCGCCCGGAATCCCCCGCCGCTCGACGCGGCCGAGCGCGAGCACGAGCACCTCGTCGCACAGAGCGAGGACCTCTTCCGGGTTGTGGGCGACGTAGATCGTGGGAACCGGAAATCGCGAGTGAATGGCCTTCAGCGAACCGATCACCTGGTCGCGCAGCGGGGAGTCGAGGCCGGTCAACGGCTCGTCGAGCAGCAGGAGCTCCGGTCCGGACAGCAGCGCCCGGGCCAGCGCCGCGCGCCGTTTCTCTCCGCCGGAGAGATTCGTGACCGGCCGGTCGAGCAGGGCCCGGAGTCCAAGCACGGCGACGACTTCGTCAAAGCCCGGCGAAGCGCCGTCGCCCCGGGGCGCTCCGTAGAGGAGATTCCGCCGGACGGAGAGATGCGGGAAGAGTGTCTCGTCCTGGGTCACGTATCCCACGCCGCGGCGCCTCGGGGGAACCATCGTCCGCGCCGCCGCGTCGAAAACCACCCGGCCGTGAATCGCGATCGTTCCCTCGGACGGGCGCCGAAAACCCGCGATCAGCTCGAGGAGCGACGTCTTCCCGGCACCCGACGATCCGACGAGCCCCGTCCAGCCGGGCGCGAGCTCTCCGTCGATCCGCAGATCGAATCCGGAGAGCGGAAGCCGGACCTCCCGGAAGACAACGGTCATCGGCCCCGCCTTCGGTTCGAGAGAAACGCCTCTCCGGTCCACACGGCGAGGAACGCGATCACGGCCGCGGCTCCGACGAGGCGGGCCGCGTCCGCATCGCGGCCGAGCTGCACGTCGCTGTAGATCGCGAGAGAGACCGTCGTCGTTCTCCCGGGGATGTTGCCCGCGACGAGGATCGTCGCTCCGAACTCGCCGACGGCGCGCGCGAACGCGAAGAGGATTCCTCCGACGACGCCGCGAATCGCGAGCGGCAGCGTGACCGTGAAAAAGACGCGCGTTTCCCCGGCCCCGAGAGAGCGGGCGACCTGCTCCAGACGGGAATTGACTCCCTCGAAAGCGTCGCGCGCATGGCGGACGAGAAAAGGAAACGACATGACCATCATCGCGAAAACGACGGCCCGCCACGTGAACACGATGTCCGCGCCGAAGACCCGGTGAAAGAGAGACCCGAAGCCCGCGCGGCGGCCGGCGAGCCGGAGGAGGATCATTCCGGTCGCGACCGGGGGCAGCACGAGAGGAAGAGCGACGAGAGTGTCGACGGCGGCCTTTCCGGGCCACCTCCGGCGCGCGAGCAGCCAGGCGAGAGCGAGGCCGGGCGGCAGCGACAGCGCGACGGAGAGCCCGGCCATCCGGAGCGTGAAGCCGACGATCGACCACTCTTGTCCGGTCACGGGGTCGCGGGAATCACCCGAAAGCCGTAGCGCCGGAAAATTCCGGCCGCCGCCGGCGACTCGAGAAAGGAGAGAAATTTTCTCGCCGCCTCCGCGTGACGGCTTTCCCGCATCACGGCCGCGGGGTAGGAAATTTTCGGCCCGTCCGCAACCGGGACCTCGAACGCGACCCGGACTCTCCTGGAAATCGCGGCGTCCGTCCGGTAGACGATCGCGGCGTCGGCGTTCCCCGCCTCGACGGCCGCGAGCGCGGCCCGCACGTTCTCGGTCGGGATCACCTTCGGCCGGACGCTCTCCCAGATTCCGAGCGCCTGCAGGTATTCCCGGGCGTAGATGCCGGCGGGAACCGAGCTCGGCTCCGCGAGCGCGAGGGAATGGACCCCGCCGGAGGCGAGCGCCCGCGGCGAAGGAATCGCGAGCGCGGAATCCTTCGAGACGGCGATCACGAGCGTGTTGGAAAGAAGCGATCGCCTCGTTCCGGCGGCGAGCAGGTTTCGTTTCTCGAGGCGGTCGACGAGCGCCTCGTCGGCCGAAAGAAAAACGTCGACCGGCGCCGATTCCTCGATCTGCCGCTCGAGAGCGCTCGACGCTCCGAAATTGAAATTCACGCGGTCCGGCGAGCGGGCCTCGTACACCCTGCCGATTTCCCGCAAGCGCGTCCGTCAGGCTCGCGGCGGCGCTGACGAGGATCGTCTCGGAAAAGCCGCGACGGGCGACCCCGAAAACTGCCAGCGACGCCAGGAGAATTCCCGCGAATCGGTTCATACGCAGGAGCCAATGTTATAGGTTGTTGCCCTCATGCCATCGCGAGCGGACCGGCCGGTGCGCCTCGTCAAGCGCAGACTCCTGATCGCCCGGCTCGCGGCGGCGGCCCCGGCGTTCTTCGGGGCGGCCCTCCTCCTGTTCGCCCTCTGGCCCTGGATCGCGACGCGAGGGCCGAAGCGGCGAACGATCGTCTTCTACGGATTCAGCATCCTTGGCGACGCGATGAACGACGGCATCTTCCCCGCGTTCCAGAAGTCGTGGCGGGAAAAGACCGGCGAAACGGTGGAGTTCGTCGGCTCCTTCGCCGGCTCCGGCACCGTGACGAATCAGATCGCGCTCGGCGCCCCCGCCGACGCGGCCGTCGTCGCGCTCGAGCCGGATGCCGAGAGGCTCGCGGAGGCCGGCGCGACGCCGCCGGGGAGCTGGAGAAACCTTCCGTTCGGGGGCGTCGTGAACCGGACTCCGTTCGTCATCCTCGTCCGCCCGGGAAATCCGAAGGGGATCCGCGATTTCGCGGACCTCGCCCGGCCCGGAATCCGCATCGTCCATCCCGATCCGCTGACTTCCGGCGGGGCCAACTGGGCGATCCTCGCGGAATACGGAGCGGGCGCGCGGCAAAACCCCGGGAACCCGTCGGCCGGTCTCGACCTCCTCCGGGGAATCTGGCGCAACGTGATCGCTCAGGCGTCCTCGGCCCGCGCGGCGCGGACCCAGTTCGAAAACGGTTTCGGCGACGCGCTCATCACCTACGAGCAGGAGGCGGTCTGGGACCGGTCCCGAGGAAAGCTCAAAGCGGAAGTCGTGTATCCGCGATCGACCATTCTGAGCGAACATACGCTCGTCTTGATCCAAAGAAACCGGAACGATCCGCGCCGCGATCTCGCCGGGAGCTTCGCCCGCTTCCTCTGGTCCGAGAACGCCCAGCGCATCTTCGTGCGCTACGGGTTTCGAAGCGTCTTCGAGCCGTTGAACGACAATCCCGGTTTCGGCGCGGTCGCGGATCTTTTTCGCGTCGAGGACCTCGGCGGCTGGAAGAAAGCGAAGAAGGACATTCTCGGAGCCTGGCGGGACCGCGTGCTCAAGGAAATCGGCCGATGAAGAACTCCGGCTCGCCCCTGCACCCGGCACGCGCCGCGCCGGTTTCGCTTCTCGTGCTCGTTCTGTTTCCGCTCCTCCTGATGCCGCTCGGCGCGGTTTTCGTCTTCGCGTTCCGGGGAGGCCCGGCCGCGTTCCTCGCGGCGATCCGGTCGCCCGACGCCCTCTTCGCGCTGCGCTTCAGCGTCCTCATCGCCTTTGGAACGGCCGCGGTCAACGCCGTGCTCGGAACGTTCGCCGCGTACGTGCTGGGCAAGTTCACGTTCCCCGGGCGACGGCCGCTCGGGATCGTCGTCAACCTGCCGGTCGCGATCCCGACGGTCGTCGTGGGCACCTCGCTCCTGCTGCTGTGGGGGCCGATCGGCTGGCTCGGCAAGCTCCTCGGGCCCCTCGGCGTGAGGCCGATGTTCGCGCCCGCCGGGATTCTTCTCGCGCACATCTTCGTGACGTTTCCTTACATGGTCGGCGCGGTGAAGCCCCTGCTGGACGAGCTGGAGGGCGGCTACGAGGAGGCCGCGTACACGATCGGCGCAAGCCCGTTCCAGACCTTCCGGCACGTCCTGTTGCCGGCGCTCAAAGGCGGGCTGATGAGCGGGGTTCTGCTGACCTTCGCGCATTCCCTCGGCGAATTCGGCGCGACGGTCCTCGTCTCCGGGAACCTCCGGCTCCGCACCCAGACGGCGCCGCTCTACATCTTCGCCCAGTTCGAGGCGGGCAAGATCGCCGAAGCGAACGCGGTCGCGGCCGTGCTCGCGGCGCTCTCGTTCGTGATCTTCTTTTTCCTCCTGAGCTTCGGAAACCTCGGCCTCGTCGTCGGGGAGAGGAAGAACTGATGTCGATCTCCCTCGACCGCCTTTCCAAACGCTTCGGCAACCTGCCGATCGTCGACCAGGTGTCCCTGGACATCGCCGAGGGAGAGCTCTTCGTCCTGCTCGGCTCGTCCGGAAGCGGCAAGAGCACGATCCTGCGCCTGATCGCGGGCCTCGCGCGCAGCGACGGGGGAAGGATCCTGATCCACGGCCGCGACGTCGGCGGCCTCCCGCCGCAGAAGCGGGGCACGGGGTTCGTCTTCCAGAACTACGCGATCTTCCGCCACATGACGGTCGCCCGAAACGTCGAGTTCGGTCTCCGGATCCGCCGGGTGTCCGCCGCCGAGCGGGCGAAGAAGCGCGAAGAGCTGCTCGATCTCGTGGGGCTCGTCGGGCTCGGCAACCGTTATCCCCACGAGCTCTCGGGCGGGCAGCTCCAGCGCGTCGCGCTCGCGCGGGCGCTCGCGTATTCGCCGGGAGTCCTGCTGCTCGACGAGCCGTTCGGCGCCCTCGACGCGAAGATCCGCGGGCAGCTGCGCCGCCATCTCCGGGAGATCCAGAAACAGCTCTCGGTCACGACCCTTCTCGTCACGCACGACCAGGACGAGGCGTTCGAGCTCGGCGACCGGATCGGAGTTCTCGAGCGCGGCCATCTCCTCGAAGCGGGCCGTCCCGAGGAGCTCTACGTCCGGCCGAAGAGCCTTTTCGTCGCGACGTTCCTCGGGGCGGGAACGGTGCTCGCCGGGCGCGCGGAAGGCAATCGCGCGAACCTCGGCGATTTCACGCTCCCGATCCCGCCCGACATCCCGCACGAGACGGGCTCGCGGGTGCGCGCGCTCTTTCGGCCGGAGAACGTGTCTCTCGCTTCCGATCCGGCGCGCGTCGAGGGGACGCTGATCGGCGAAGCCACGGTCGCGGAGGAGAGCTTCGCCGGGAGCTCGCGGAGAATCCGCCTCCGGCTTCCCCGCCGGCCCGCCGTGCGCCAGGTCGCGCCCCCGGCGCCGTTCGGCGAGGAAGGCCTGCTCCTCGACGCGCTCGTGCCCGCGAACTTTCCGGAGCACGGCCCCTCGCTGTGGGTCGGACTGCGCAGCTGGCAGATCCTCCAGCGCCCCGCGCCGCGCGTCCTGATCGCCACGTCCGAATCGGACGGAGCCGATTCGCTCGCCGCGGCCGCCGCGCTTTGCGCCTCGATCGGCGCCGTCGCGACGGTCCTCGCGGTCGCCGAAGTGCCGGAAACCGTCGACGGGCTGCGAGACTCCCTGAAGACCCGGTCGGAGACCGCGGGGCTCGAGCGCGCCGAGGCAAAAGTCCGCTCGGGAAAGTTCGTGGAGCAGATCATCGCCGAACAGGTCGAATCGCTCTACGACCTGCTCGTGCTCGATCCCTTTCCGGAAGGCCGCAAGCACCCCGTCCGATCCCGCGCCGCGATTTCGAGGCTGCTCGAAGCGTCGGGGACTCCCGTGCTCGTCCTGCGCGGCCCCTGGCGTCCCGCCGCCGCGAGTGCTCGCCTGCACGGCCGTCGGCGAGCCGGGGAAGACGGTCGTCCGCGTCGCGGGCTGGCTCGCTCGGGGCCTCGGCGCGCCGGTCACCCTGCTGCACGTCGCCCGCGAAGGCGGCGAGCCCGGCGAGTTCGTCCGGTCGCACCTCGCGCGGGGAATCGCGGCGGTCCGTTCTTTCGAGGTCGAGGCCGAAGCCCGGATCCGCAGCTCGCGCGTTCCGGCCGAGGGAATCCTCGCCGAGGCGAGGGAGTGCGGGGCGGGGCTGATCGCGATCGGGGGCCACGGTCCCCGCTTGCGCTCGATTTTCGGCCGCGACGACGTCACGATGCAGATCCTCGCGGCCGCGCCGACGCCCGTGCTCGTCGTTCCCGAAAACGCGTGGTGACTTTCCGGAACCCCGCTCGCCGCTTCAGCGCCTCTTCTTCTTGATCGTCAGCACCGCCGTCTTCGTCACTCCCTTGTAGGCCGCCGAGATCGTCGCGGTCGCGGGATTCACGAGCTTCGCCGACGCCGCGGAAATCGCGAGGACCGAGGCGCCGGGGATCGGGGAGGAGATCCCGGAGGTCGAGATCGCAAAACCCGCCGTCGTCGCTCCCGCCGGCACGGTGACGCTCGCGGGAATCGAAACGGGGCCCGTCGAAGACAGCGTCACGAGAGCGCCTCCCGCGGGCGCCGCGGCGTCGAGACCGACCGTCCCGGCCGCCGTGTTCCCGCCGACGACCGTCGAGGGAGAAATCGAAAGCGAGCTCAGGCGGGCGGATGACGACGACGACGGATTCCAACCGAGCTGGACGACCTCGAAATCGCTCGCCGTCAGGCCGGCGAAGGACGGATTCAGGATGTCGTTGTTCCAATTCGCGTCGTAAGTGCCGGTCACGTACATGTCGGAGCCGTTGTCGGCGACGATCAGGCCGTAGCGCTTCATCGCGCGAAAAATCTTCTGCATTTCCGGCGCGAACCCGGAAATGTCCTTGCCGGCCTTCAGGCGTAGCCGGGCGCCCATCGGGAGCGCGCCGGCGGTCGAGCCCGCGCGATGAGAAGCCGGATACACGTAACCGTTCGTCGAACGGACGGTCACGCGGAACGCGTGCCCGATGTCGGCGACGTTCGTTCCGTAAGCGTTGTAGACCTCGTCGTAGCGGACGAGGCCCGGAACGATCGCGAGCCCCGCGGCGTCGGCCGAAGTCCAACCGTCCGGGCGGCGGCCGTCGACCGTCATGTCGAAGAACGCGCCCGACCCCGCCTGCCAGACGTTTCCGTCGAACCAGACGTTGTAGAGCTCGTAGAGATACCGGTTGTCGCGGTCGAGGATCAGGAGATGCCGGTCTTCGCTGTCCCTCTGGTCCACGTCGCCCGGAGCGCCGCCTTCGACCCAGTGGGGCTGAGTGATCGCCTCCACCGGAATCGGATAGAACGGATAGCTCGTGTCCGTCGAGTGATCGACGCCGTCGCTCTCGTCGGAGTATTGGAACTGCACCGAGACCTTCGGCTGCGTCCCGTCGACGACGACGTACGGCATTCCATAGACGTCGGTGCTGCCCGGAGACACGTCTCCCCCGAAGTCGGGATGGAGGTGGCGGGAGCCTCCGTTGTTGATGAAGGCGATGAACGCCGGCGGAGCCCGGGTCCACGGGGGCCGCGCTGACGTCGAGGTTCCACCAGTTCGTCGGCGGAAAGAGCGGCAGCGGCTGCGGAACCGCGCCGCCCTCGGCCGGCCCGATTCCCGCGGCCTCCGCCCCGCCGGAAGCGAGAATTGCGGCGCAGACAAAGATGCCGAACGAAAAAACGAGAATTCCCGCGCGACGGGGTCGCTCCATGGGCGCCTCCGCGGTTTCTAGCCGTTGACCTCCACGCGATCGCCCCCGAGCCGATGGGCGTTCTCGGCGGCGGCTTCCGCGAGAGCGATCAGCGCTTCCGCGCCGTCGTCGCCCGGTCCGCCGCTCAGAGCGACCCCGAGACTCATCGTCGCGGGGACGGCCCGGGAGGCCAGATCAACGGGCCGCTCGCCGACGGCGGACCGAATCCTCGCGGAGGTGAAGACCGCGCCTTCGCGCCCGGTCGACGGAAGGACGACGACGAACTGCTCGTCGCCCCATCGGCCGATCGCGTCGGAATGGCGCACGCACGAGCGCACTCTTTGCGCGATCTCCGCGAGAAAGGCCTCCCGTTCTCCCGGCTCGTTCGGCCCAAGCGCGGAGACATCGTCGATCTTCGCGAAGACGACGGCCAGGAAACTCTGCTCGCGGCTGGCCTGGGAGAGCTCCCGGTCGAGGATCTCGATGACTCCCCGCCGCGTCCAGAGACCCGTCAGCGGGTCCACGAGGAAGCGCGCCCCGCCCGTGAGGATCTCCAGCTGCGCGCGCGTGAGGCGCGAGACCTGCAGCTCGTCCTGAACGAAGCTCGCGAGGTCGCGCAGCGCCTGAAGGTCGCCCGGGGCCATTTCCCGCGGAGAAACGTCGGCAATCGCGAGCGTCCCCAGCCGGTGCCCGTCGGAAGACTTCAGCGGATGGCCGGCATAGAAACGAATGTAGGGAGGCCCGCCGACCCAGGGATGATCGAAAAATCTCTCGTCCTCGCGGGCGTCGGGGACGACGAGCGTCTCGTCGGAGAGTACGGCATGCGCGCCAAAGGAAAGGTCCCGCGGCGATTCGGCCGCCGTGATCCCCTGCTTCGACTTGAACCACTGCCGATCCTGGTCGACGAGAGAAACCATCGAGATCGGCACCCCGAACACGCGCTGCGCCACACGCGTGACGCGATCGAACCGCTCCTCGGCCGGCGTATCGAGGATTCGAAGAGACCGAACGGCAACGAGCCTCTCCGCTTCGTCCTGGGGAAGTGGTGCTTTCTTCACGACTTGCCGCGATTCTAGCAGATCGCCGCCGATGAGCTACGATTCGGGGATGGCCGCCGAGCGACCCGATGCGGGGAACTGATCCGGAATTTCCCCTGCGCGGGGCGCGCGCGGCTCTGCTTCTCCTGACCGCCGTCAATCTCCTCAACTATCTCGATCGCTACGTCGTGTCGGCGCTCGTCGAGAGCCTGCGACATTCCGAGCTTCGTCTCTCGGACCCCCAGCTCGGCCTCCTCATGAGCTCGTTTCTCGTCTTCTACCTCGCAACCTCGCCCGTCTTCGGGGCCTGGGGAGATCGCCGATCCCGGCCACGGCTCATCGCGGCCGGCGTCGCGCTCTGGAGCGGCGCCACGTCGTTGGCCGGAATCGCGCGAAGCTTCGGCCAGCTCCTCTTCGCGCGTTCCGCCGTCGGCGTCGGCGAGGCCTCCTATGGAACGATCGCTCCGGCGCTGCTCTCCGACGCCTTCCCGGAAAACCGCCGGGGCCTCGTGATGTCGGTCTTCTACTCGGCAATCCCGGTCGGGGCCGCGGCCGGTTACATCGCGGGAGGCCTGCTCGACCGCCAGTTCGGATGGCGGGCGGCGTTCCTCCTGGCGGGATGCCCCGGCCTCGTCCTCTCGTACCTCGTGTCGCGCCTCCCCGAATTCCCGCGCGCGGCCGCGGCCGGACCGCCGGGCTCCCTGTCCTCGTTCGCGAGCCTCGTGCGGAACCGCCCGTACCGTCTCACCGTTCTGGGATACGCCGCGTACACGTTCGCGCTCGGAGCCCTGGCATTCTGGACTCCGGCTTATCTCGAACGCGCGCGGGGGATGACGCGGGCGCAGGCGACGGTTCAGTTCGGAGTGATCGTCGTCGCGACGGGATTCGCCGGCACGTTCGCGGGAGGCTGGCTGGCCGATTCGCTCCGCCGGAGGACGCCGCGGTCCGACCTGTGGGTCGCCGGCCTCTCGACCCTCTCGGCCGCGCCGGTCGTCTGGATCGCGTTCTCCACGCCGAACCGCAGCGTCTCCCTTGCCGCGATCACGCTCGCCGAGGTTCTCCTGTTTCTGCCGACCGGGCCCGTGAACGCCGCGATCCTCGGGGCGGCTCCGCCCGACCGGCGAGCGACGGCGATGGCTCTCTCGATTTTCGCGATCCACCTGCTCGGCGACGTTCCCTCCCCCGCGCTGCTCGGCTTCCTGTCCCAGGCGACGTCCCTGCAGACGGCGTTTCGCTGGCTGCCGGCGCCGATCCTCGTGGCCGGCGCCACGTGGTGCTACGCGGCCTCCCGCCGGGGCCGTTCGCGCCCGGACTCACTAGAAAAAGACAGGCATCCCGACTAAGATGAGCGGATCAAAGGAACCCGGATGAACTCTGGAAAGCAACTCGCCCGCATCTCCGCCCTCGCGGCGGTCCTGGCGTTGCCCGCCGCCGCGCAAGCGGGGCGGGAAGGGCGGCTGACTGTCGCTCTCGTGGGCGAAAACGGGGCTCCCGTCGGAGACGCTTCCGTGGTCGTCACGACGCCGAACTTCGGGAGCTATCGAAAAATCCTGAAGACCGACGCGAGCGGCCGAGTCAACCTCGTTCTCATCGACGCGGATTGGCGATACGTCGTCCGCGGCGACAAGTCGGGGTTCGTTCCGAGCCAGATGGAAGTCCAGGTCCCGCCGGGCGGCATGCGAACGATCTCGCTCACGCTGCATCCCCCGGTGGAAGGTTCGGCCGAGAGCGCGAGCCCCGATGACCCGGAAGCGCTGTTCAATTCCGGGATGAAGCTGTACAACGCGGGCGACTTCCGGGCCGCCGGCGCCGCGTTCGCCCGCGCGACCCAGGTCAAGCGCGACGCGGCGAAGAATTACTACTGGCTCGCGATGTGCGAGATGAAGATGAAGCGCTACGCGGAGAGCAAAGCGACGCTCCAGCGATACCTCCAGATGGCGCCCGACGGCGACCTCGCGAAGTCGGCCCGGGAAATGCTGTCCTCCCTCCCGAAGTAGAAGATTTGTCGCCGACCCCTCGGGGTCCTGCCCGGCGTCACCTTCCGGCTGTGCGTGGAGCCTTCAAACCTTTCGCGAGATTCATGGCAATCGCTCTCCTCCGCGCAGGCGGAAGGCATCCGCCGCCGGTCACCCCTCGGCCCGACCCATCTCGTGCGCTAAGATAGGCGGTTCTAGCGGAGGGACTCCGGATGCGGTACGCCCCGGTGCGCGAACAATTCGACCCGATCCTTCCCCACGTCGAAAAGCCGGGGCGGTACCTTGGTCTCGAGCGAAACGTGATCCGCAAGGATCTCGCGGGCGCGTCGGCCACGCTCGCGCTCGCGTTCCCCGACACCTACGAGATCGGCATGTCGCACACCGGACTGAAGATCCTGTACGAGATCGTTAACCGCCGGCCGGAATGGGCCTGCGAGAGGGCCTACGCGCCGTGGGTGGATTTCGAGGGGAGGATGCGCGAGAAGGGAATTCCCCTCTTCACGGTCGAGTCCTTTTCGCCGGTCGCCGACTTCGACGCGGTCGGGTTTTCCCTGCAGGCCGAGATCAATTACTCCAACGTCCTGAACATGCTCGACCTGGCGGGAATCCCGGTCCTGCAGAGCGAGCGCCGCGACACCGACCCGATCGTCCTCGGCGGCGGCCCGTGCACCGCGAACCCCGAGCCGCTCGCGATGTTCTTCGACGCGTTCCTGATCGGCGACGCGGAAGAAGCGCTGCCGATTTTCCTCGAAGAGCTGACCCGGTGGAAGTCTGAGTCGCGCGCAGAATTCCTCTTCCGCCTCTCGCAGATCCCCGGCTTCTACGTCCCCTCCCTGTACGACGTCGATTACAACGACGACGGCACGATCGCGCGGATCGCCCCGAACCGGCCGGGCGTCCCGGAAAAGGCGAAGCGGGTCTGGGTCGAGAAGCTTTCCGCCGAGGCGTACCCCGAGAAGCCGATCGTGCCCTCCGTCGACATCGTCCAGGACCGCCTCGGTCTCGAGATCATGCGCGGCTGCACGCAGGGGTGCCGGTTCTGCCAGGCGGGCTACTGGTATCGCCCCGTTCGCGAGCTCGATCCCGACGCCGTCGCGTCGATGACGAAGAGATTCATCGACGAGACGGGCTGGTCGGAAGTCGGCCTCCTCTCGCTCTCGACCGCGGATTACTCGCAGATCGAGCCGCTCGTCTCGTGCCTCGCTCCGCAGCTCTCGGAACAGCGGGTCTCGATCTCGCTCCCGTCGCTGCGCGCCGAGGCGTTTTCGGTCGGCCTCGCGGAAGCGGTCTCGGAGGTCCGCAAGTCGGGCTTCACGTTCGCGCCGGAGACCGGTTCCGACCGCCTTCGCCGCGTCATCAACAAGACGTTCACGAACGCGGACATGGTTCAGGCGGCCGACGCCGCGTTTTCCCGGGGATGGGACCTGATCAAGGTGTACACGATGATCGGGCTGCCGACCGAGACGGAATCCGACCTCGACGAGCTCGTCACGCTCGTGCGCGACATCCTTGCGCAGGGCCGCAAGCACGGCCGCAAGGGAGTGAACGTCTCGGTGGGATCGTTCGTCCCGAAATCGTGGACGCCCTTCCAGTGGTCGGAGTTCGACGGCGTCGAAAAGCTGCGCGACAAGATCCGCTATCTCCAGGCGAAATTCCGGAACGTCCGCGGCGCGAAGATGAAGAACCATTCCGCCGAGGAAGCGGAAATCGAGTGCGCGCTCTCGCGCGGCGACCGGCGGATGGGAACGGTGCTGCTCGAGGCCTGGAAGCGCGGCGTCAAGTTCGACGGCTGGAGCGAGCACTTCCGGCACGGCACGTGGCACGAGGCGTTCTCCGCGTGCGGCATCTCGCCGCGCCAGTACCTGCGCGCCTACGGGCAGGACGAGATCCTCCCGTGGGACGTGCTCGACGCCGCGCTCACGAAGAAGTTCCTGAAGATCGAATGGATCAAGGCCGTGCACGAGCGCGAGACCGACGACTGCAAGTGGGGCCACTGCTACGCGTGCGGCGTTCCGGGCAACGGCGAAGACACCGTGCTCGCCTCGCCGATGCGGAGCACGCTGCCGGTGTCCGGCGACGCGCCCGGCCTGCTGCCCTCGCTTCCCGCGGGGCCGCCGCCGGCGGCGGCCCCGTCTCCCGCCGCCTACGTGGAAAAAGCGAAGGGCGCGGCCTATCGTCAGAAGGCGATGCCGGACGTTCCCCGGGCCGCGAAAGCACGCCCCGGTTTCCAGACCGGTTCGCCGCCCCTCCGGCGCCGGCAGCGAATCACGTTCACGAAGCTCGGCGACGCGCGCTACCTGTCTCACCGGAACACGATGGATGCGTTCGAGCGCGGCATCCGCGCGTCGGGCCTTCCGGCGAGCTATTCGGAGGGGTTCAATCCCCGCATGCGCCTGTCGATGGGTCCGGCGCTCGCGCTCGGCCTCGAGTCGCGCCAGGAAGTGTTCGACCTCGAATCCGCCTCCGAGCTTCCGCCGGACGCCGTGGGCCGGATCAACGCGCGTCTCCCGGACGGTCTTCGCGTGACCCGCGTCGAGGAGCTCGCTCCGGGCGCCCCGCCGCTTTCGAAGGCGATCCGCTCCGCCGAGTACTCGGTCCGCCTCGACTCCGGCCTCGCCGACCGGGCGCGCCGCCTCGTCGACGGCCCGCCGCCGGCGATCCCGGCGCTGACCGCGCTCCGGCTCGACGAAGCCGGCGAGAACCTGCGCTTCGTGGTCAATCTCGATCCGTCCGCGGGAGAAACCGCGTCGGCCAAACAGATCGTCGGATCGCTCTTCGAGTTCCCCCCCGACGAAGTCGTCTCGCTCTCGATCACGCGCGAGGCGATGGTTCTCAGCTGACGAGCGCCGAATGCCCTACCGAGTCACCGTCGAGGCCCGGTTCGAGGCGGCGCACGCCCTGCTCCACTACCGCGGCCAGCCGGAGCCTCTGCACGGCCACTCCTACCGAGTGGAAGTCGTGATCGAGGCCGCGGCCCTCGACGCGGACGACCTCGCCGTCGATTTCGTCGCGACGAGAGATCTCGTCGGCGGAATCGCGGCGGAGCTCGACTACCGCAACCTCAACGATCACCCGGCGTTCGCGAAAAGGAACACTTCGGCCGAGAATCTCGCCCGGCACTTCGCGGAAACGGTGGAGCGCTCGGCGAAGCTCTTCCCTGCCCGCGTCGCCGAAGTCACCGTCTGGGAAGGGCCCCAGAACCGCGCGACCTATCGACCCTGATCTCCGGCAGTCGGCGGCCCACCCAAGGCGGGCGCGGCGGCCCCGAGCTCGAGGGCCATGTACCGGACGCCGGCGACGGGGTTGAACGCGTAAGGTGGAATGTCCCGGAATCCGAGGCGCTCGTACAGCGCCTGCGCCTCGCCCATGCTCGGAAGAGTGTCGAGGACGATCCGCCCGTAACCCGCCGCGACAGCCTCGGAAAGAATGAGCCGGACGAGCCGGCCTCCGAACCCGTGGCCTCGGAACTCGGGCCGCACGTAGAGGCGTTTCATCTCTCCGGTGCGGCCGTCGACGGGGCGCAGGCAAACGCTGCCCGCGATCTCGCCGCCCGCGAGCGCCAGGAACAGCCGCCCGCGGGGCGGAGCGTAGTCTCCCGGAAGCGACGCGAGCTCCTGCTCGAACGACTGGAAGCACAGATCGACGCCGATCGAACGCTGATATTCGCGGAACAACTCCCGGGCCCGGTCGAGCAGAGCCGGGGTATCGGGGTAAACCGTGTCGAGCGCCGGTTTCCGTCTTTCGATCATGTCCCGGACGCAATTCTAGCGAAGGCGAAATCGGTCCACTTCAGTCCAGAAGCGCATCCGGGCGATCGTACGGCCGAACCGTGAAGCCCCACCGGGGAACCGAGCTTCGGTAAGCGCCATACGCCGCGGAAAACCGCGAAGCGAGCGCGCGCTCTTCGTAGAAGACGACGAAGAGGTGGAACGCGACGAAAACGCCGAGAGCGTAGGCGAGAAGAACGACGCTCCGGAAGAGCCACGCCTCTCCGAGAATCGCCGCGAGGACTCCGTTGTACATCGGGTTGCGCGTGTGGCGGTAGAGCCCGGCGACGACGAGCCGCTTCGGGGGATCGACGGGGGCGAGCGTGCCGCGCCCCGTCGCGAAGAAATCCCACACGCAGCGAAGCACGACGGCCGCTCCCGAGAAGAGCAGGAGAACGGCGCCCGCCGACGAGACGGAGGGCCGCGGCCGGCGGAATCCGTTCGAGGCGAGAAGGATGAGGAACGGAAAGTACCCGCCGACGGTTCCCGGCAGCAGCACAACGAAGGCGGCCGCGCGAACGGCCAGCGCGAACGGGAACGCCCCGGCGGAATCCGGTCTCCGGCTCCGATTCATCGGGACGAGCGGCCCGTCCCTTTCGAATCCAGGGCGGAAGCGACCCACTGGCGAACCGCCGGCTGCAGCTCCGCGTAAGCCTCCCATGTCGCGCGGGCCCACTCCTCGACCGCGCGATGGTGCTCCTCGGCCGAGGACGCCCGTGCGACGTCGCCGATCGTCATCGCTCCGCGGGCAGCGGGAAGGGGCGGCTTGACGAGCTGCGGGTGGCTCTCGACCCAGAGCCGGATCGGCTCGCTCGGGACCGCCCGGCTGCCGCCGTATTCGAGCGACCAGCAAAGGTGCCCGAGGTGCGCCGCGAGCGACTTGAACGACGCGCAGTACTGCTCGGGGTGTTGCACGCAGTAGACGTCGACGAACAGGCGGTGAACGCCGAAGTAGGCGGGGTCGCTGAAGTGCCGAGCCAGGAGCTCGTCCCGGATCGCCTGGCAGCCCGCGGCCGCGCCCGTCACCGCGAGCCCGCAGCCGCCGCAGCGATCCGCGGGCCGTTGCGATGAGAGTCCGTCGTTCATGCGCTCCTCGAGAAAGAAATTCCGGCCGCGATCATCCACAAAGGTAACGCATACGCGGCTACCCGTTCCATCCCTCCGACGCCGATTCCCAGGGAGTGTCCGGAAACGAAGAGCGCCATCGCGAGCAGCCCCGCGATGCCGAGGAGAATGGCGGAGGTCGCGAGTCCGGAATGCCGGCCGGCCCGGGCCAGCGCGAGGCCGAGCGGAATCATCCCGAGGTTGCCGAGAATGAGGATCGCCGCCGCGCCGAGCGCGTGGTACTCGAAGCTCACGTTCTCCGGGAAGGCGCCCACGGCAATGTTGCCGAAACCGCCGGCGACGAGGCACCCGGCGCCCAGGGAACGGGCAAACCCCTGCGGAAACGCCTCGAGAACGAGCAGGACGCCGGCCGCGATGAGGACCCCTTGCAGGGCGAACGACGCGTTCATCGCGGCGTGCCACGGGGAGCACACGAATCGTCCGGAACCGGCCGGATAGGGCCCGCACACCGTGTTCCCAAGGTCGCTGATGAAATTGTGGACCAGGCTGAACGGGCGCGTCCACGCCGACTGAACGACCGCCTGCATCACGAAGAACTGAACGGCGCAGATCCACACGACTGCCCCGAGCCGGACTCGAGCTTCCCGGATCGCGCGGTCGCTCAGCGCGTCTCCCGCGCCCTGAACAGCCAGAACGTGCGAATGGCGAGGGCAACCCCGAAAGCCCCGCTGATCACGGCGCTGACTTTGCGCGGCGGATTGCCGAAGTATCCAAGGAACGCCGACGCGATGAAATCACCGGCCAGGAAAAACTGGAACGCCCAGGAAAGCGTTGGATGACGATCGAAAAAGGCGTGGGCACTCCCGAGAAGCAGCGCGACCGCGATGCAGACGGCGGGCACGCCGAGAACCAGCAGCCCGAAAGTCAGGTCAGACATGGAGCCACGCGCGCTCATTCTACGGCTAACCCCTTCTCCTGCCTGGGATCACCACCCGAGCGAGGGACCGGGAGTGGCGCGGGGCTCTCAGGCGGCGCGCAGGCGGTTCCGAGGAGCCGAAAAGTGTGTTTGAGCTGGAAGACTTCAGCTCGAAGTCTCGTTGCCCCCCACGCCTGAACAGTGTCGGAGCACGCAAAGGTATTGCGAGTTCTTTTCGGCGAGCGAGGAACTGCCGAGCGCCGCCGCGTGCGCTTTTTCGGCGCCGCTCAGCGCAATCCATCCGAGGCCCATCAATACGAGTCCCAATCTCTTCATTGCGTTCCTTTCATTTTCCAATTGTTCAATTTCCGGATTCAGCTGAAACCGCGGTGAACTCTTCGGGGTACTGCGCGTTCTCTTTCGCTTTAATCCGGCTTTATCTTTCTTCGGAAACGCCGCCTCATCCGCCTTCGCTGAAAGCTCCGGTGCGATGGAGGCTGCACCTAAGGCCGGGAACAGCTGTGGCCCGCGAGCGCTCGAAGAGCGGCAGCGTCCGGTGGTACCCTTCCCGCAACGAGAGAGAAGGAGACCGACCATGAAACATCCAAGAGTCACCGGACTTCCGGCTCTGGCTTCGCTGCTCCTGTCCTCCGGAATGGCCCTTGCAGGACTTCCCTCGACGGAGGTCTTCCTTCCGGCGGTCGGGCGCATTGCCGGCAACGGTGGAGCGCAGTTTTTCACGACCGTCTGGGCCACGAATCTGACTTCCGCTCCCGAAACGTTCAAGTTCGAGTTCCTGAAACAGGGGCAGGCCAACCCGACACCGGCTTCCTTTGTCGACACCCTCCAGCCGGGAGAGACCAAGACTTACGAAAACATCGTCGAGACCAGACTCGGCCTGACCTCCGCCCTCGGCGCGGGCCGGATCACGTCGTCGGGAGAAATCTTCGTCGCCGAGCGCATCTTCAACCAGGAGCCGGGCGCTGATCTGGGGGACACCGAAGGGCTCTTCTTTGCCGGCGTCCCGAAGGACTTTCCGATCTCCCCCGGTCAATCAGCGTCGATCCAGGGGATCAACCAGGGCGGAGGGGAAAACTTCCGCTACAACCTCGCCCTCGTCGAGACGGGGGGCGCTCCCCGACCATCAACGTCCAGGTCTTCGACGCTGCCGGCTCGCTTCTGGGACAGCGGGCCTTCACGCTGCAGCCCTTCGAGCAGCTTCAGCCCAACGTCGGCGAGATCGTTTCGGGATTTCGTCGGTCAACGCGCGAATCACCGCCACGGTGACGGGAGGAACGGGTTCCGCTCTGATCGCCGGAGCCCAGGTCGCCAACGTGTCGCAGGATTCCTCCGGCTTCGAGATGGCTTTCGCGGCAGCCTGCTCAGCGACGGCAACGGCACGGGCGTGATCAGCCTCAACGGCCTGACGGGGAGCCTGAACCTCACGCCGGGCAACGGCATCTCGATCACCCCCTCGATTACCCCTTCGGGCGGATCGATCCAGATCGCCTTCACCGGAGGCGGCTCCTCCGGCATCACCTCCGTCGCGCATGACGCCACGCTCGCCGGCAGCGGCACGGTGCCTCCCCCCTCGGAATCGCGCTGCCGTCGAGGCTCGAATCCTCTGTCGGCCAGACTCTCTTCACCGTCGTGAACGATTCCGCGGACGCGAACGGGGCCATGTTCGCGGCGGGCGGCGGTCTCGGAGTCTTCGGCGTGAGCGACTCGGCCGTCGGAGTCCGAGGACAGACAACTCCTCGATCGGCGTCCTCGGCGCGACCGCCTCGGGCAGGCCGGGCTCCTCGGCGAAAGCGATTCCACGTCGAACGACGTCTCGGGCGTCCTGGGCAAGGACGGCGGTCCTCGGCCCGGCATCACGGCCTTCCTCGGCCGGTGTTCGGGGGAGAGCTCCAGCCATGTCGGCGTTCTCGGGGTGGCCCTACGGCGCTCGCGCCTCCGCGGTCTCCGCCACGGGAAAGAACGCCGTCGTCGGCCAGATTCAGACTTCGGGGAAAACGACTTCGCCGGCGTGCTGGGGCTGGACGGCCTCCGTCTCGTTGGGAATCACCGGAGTTCTCGCAGGCGTGCGAGGGCGAAAGCCGAAACCAGTTCGGCGTCGTCGGTGTCTCGGCGTTTGGCAGCGGGGTCCTCGGCGTTTCGAACGTCACCGGGCCCCTCAGCGATTCTCTGAACAATCCGCAAGGCATCGGCTCCGGCGTCTACGGGACCGACAAGGAGGTTTCATTCCAGAAACCGCAATCCTGAACGTGCGTTCGTCCGGAGTCCGGGGTGACAGTATTTTCGAGTTTCGACGTACTGGGAGATTGGGTGACGGGATCCGGCGGTGTCGGACAGCTGTCGAGTGGCGCCAGGGGAGAGCTCGGAGCATTCGCTTCAGCCACAACTGGGCGGTCTTCGCCCAACGGCGATGCCCACGTGACAGGCCTGCTCTCCGTAAACGGTTTGTAGGCGTTGCGTCAGAGCCGGCACCCGACCGACCCGGGCAAGGAGATCCGTTCCGTGTCGCTGGAGGGCCCGGAGATCCGTGGAATGTACTTTGCGGCTCGGGCCATGTCGTCGGCGGTTTCGCCCGAATCGAGGTTCCGGAAGCGTTCCGCTACGTGACCGACGAACGCAATCTCACGGTCCAGTTGACGCCTGTGGGAGGCCTCGCCGTCCTCGCCTGCGTCTCGAAGAGCCTCGATTCCATCGTCGTCCAGGGGTCGGCCGACATCGGGTTAGATTACATGGTCAACGGTGGTCCCGGCGGGCGTACAGGGACATCGAGCGGATCCGGAAGACGAGACCTCGATCTCCTATGGCCCGGACGACCGTCGATTTGCGCTTACGCTCCCGAGATCCAGCGGAGGCCGCTGGTGACCGGCATCTACAACGCCGACGGAACCGTCAACCTCGAGACCGCAAGACGTCTCGATTGGGATAAACGATGGGCGGCGGTGGACGCCGGTGAACGCTCCGGAGCCGACCGGTAATCCGCGGCGCCAGAGCGGGATCGAGCGAGCCTATTTCACGAGCGCGGTGAACACCGGGAGCATCGCCTTCGCGGCCATCGAGGGCGCGTGGGCCGGGGGCGTGATCGCGACGAGCGGCACCGGGGACGCCGGCTCCAGCGTCGGCAGCGGAACGCTCTTCCCGCGCGCGTAGACCTTGTGGCGGCCCTTCGTCCTGTACCACTCGGCGGTCGTCGCGGAGCGGAAGATTTCTTCGACGATCTTTCGCCAGCCGACTCCCGTGTTGTACGCGCAGAACGAGATCTCCCCCATCTGCGTCGCGTACGGGATGATGCACATCTCCGTGCGGCGGAAGTCGTAGTTGAAGAGGTCCTGGAACCACATCCCGCCGATGAAGAGCACGCGCCACCGAGTAGCGCTTCTTCTTCGCGATGCCGAGCTTGCCGCCCGTGTGCCCGTCCATGATCTTGATGAGCGACAGCGCGCCGAGCCCCTTCGGGAGGTTCTGCGGCCGCAAGTTTCGCAGCACGGAGAGCGCGACGTGGATCGCCGTGACCGCCTTCGAGCGCGCGCTGTCGGTGATCGTCTGGAAGTCCTTCAGCAGCTGGTCCACGTTGATGAGCGAAGGCACCGGAACGGCCTTCTTCGTTCCTTCATCGACGAGCAGCATCGTTCCGATGCCGCAGTTCGGGTGGCAGCCGCACTTCATGGAGCCCCACTCCGACTCGAGGCCGGAGAGCTGGTCTTTCAGGTCCGAGAACGGCCCCGACGCCGACAGCGGGAACCAGTCGCGCATCACCTCGCCGATCCCGGCCTGGTCTTTCACGTCGTGGGCCAGGTGCGACAGGGTGTAGCGCTGCTTCTTCAGCGTTTCCGCGTCGATGTCCTCGTCGCGCCCCGTGAACGACACGGGCTGGAACGACAGGGCGTTGATCTTGTCGATGTTCTGGATCGCGAAGTTCAGGATCGCGCCGACCTGGTCATTGTTCACGCTGTTGACGATCGTCGTCACGAGCGTGACGTCGACTCCGAACTTCTTGAGGTTCTCGATCGCCGCGAGCTTCACGTCGAAGAGGTTGCCGACCTGCCGGTGCGCGTTGTGATCGTTGCCGACGCCGTCGAACTGCAGGTACGCGAAGCGCAGGCCGGCTTCGGCGGCCTCGCGCGCGAATTCCTCGTCCTGCGCGAAGCGGATTCCGTTCGTCGCGCACTGGACCGAGAAGTACCCGATCTGGCGCGCGTACTTGATCGCCGGGAGGAAATGGGGCGAGAGCGTCGGCTCGCCTCCGGAGAACTGCACCGAAAGCTGCCGCTTCGGCTTGATCGCGGCCGCGTTGTCGAGTAGCTCCTTCACGTCTTCCCACTCGAGCTCGTGGACGAACCCGACCTGGTTCGCGTCCATGAAGCACGGGTTGCACATCATGTTGCAGCGGTTCGTGAGGTCGATCGTGAGAACGGCGCCGCGCCCGTACTTGATCGATGAGGACCCGTGCTCGTGCAGCCCGTCTTTCGGGATGCGGTAGTCGCGGCCGGGGTAGAGCGATTCGAGCCTCGCGAAGAACGCCGGGTCCGTCGACATGACGTCCTCGAAATGCCCGTGCGTCGGGCAGTCCTTCTCCATGACGATCGAACCGTCCTTCTCGACGATGCGCGCCTTGATCTCCCCGGCCTTGCTGTTCACGAGCACCGACCAGTCGGCTTCGCCCGAGAGGATCTGCTCGCGCACTTCCTTGACGCAGCCGGGGCAGAGCGAATCGGTCTCGCGCGGGAAACCGAGCGTCGGTTTGCTGCGTTCGCGCGATTTGATGAGGGGAGCCGGCGCCCACTTCGGCTGGAAGGAGCCTTCGGCATACCTGCGGTCGATCGCGCGGCCAACCGTCCACATGCCTTCCGCGGCGCTTCGGACGGCCGAATAGAAAAGTTTTCTCATTTCGCGATTACCCCTCGAAGACTTTTTACTGCCTCAACTTGGCGCATCTTATCAAGACTCATTTGAGGGTGTAAAGACGAATCTCTCGGGCCGAAACGGTTCCAGCGAAACCGGCGGTTCGCGCCCGAGAACGAGAGCCGAGAGAATGCGGCCGGTCAGGGGTGCAAGGAGGATGCCGTTGCGGAAGTGGCCTCCCGCCACATAGAGCCCTCCGACGGATGTCCGGCCCAGAACGGGCAGGGCGTCCGGCGTTGCGGGGCGAAGGCCGGCCCAGGTCCCGGAGATTTCGGCGGAAGCGAGACCCGGAGCGAGACGCAGGGCCCGATCGAGGAGCAACGCCACGCCCCGCGCCGTGACGCGTTTCTCGAAGCCCGCCTCTTCCTGCGTCGAGCCGAGAAGCAGTCGGCCCGCCCGCGGGACCACGTAGAAATCGTTCCAGGAAACGGGAAACGGAATCGCCCCTTCTTCCCGGACGAGCTCGACGATTTGCCCTCGGACCGGCCGCATCGGAGCGGGGCCGGCGAGGCCCGGGACGAGGGCCGCCCAGGAACCCGCGGCATTGACGACGGCCCCCGCGCCGACCGTTCCCGCCGCCGTCTCGACGCCGGTGCACCGGCCGCCGGAGACCGCTGCGGACAGGACGCTCTCCCCGAGCCGGAAGCAGGCGCCGCGCAGCTGAGCGGATTCGAAGAGGGCCCGGACGAGGAGCCGGCAGTCGACGGAACCTTCGTCGGGAAATTCGATTCCCGCGCGGAACGCGGGACCGAGAGATCCGCCCGTCCTTTTCGAGAGTTGTGCCGCGTCGAGCCTCTCGACCCGCCACCCCGCGGCGTTCTGCCAGGCACAGACCTCCGAAATCTCCTTCTCTTCCCTCTCGCCGGCGGCGACCCGGATCGCTCCGCCGAGGCGCAGGCCAATGTCGATCGAAGTCTCTTCGGCGAGCTCGCGCGCGAGGTCCGGATACAGCGCGAGACTCGAACGCCCGAGATCGGTGAGCGGACCGGGGCCCGAGGCGTGGGACTGCGGGGTCAGGAGGCCCGCCGCCGCTCCCGAGGCTTCCGCCCCGGGCCGGGCGCGCTCGACGACGACGACCGACGCGCCGGAGGAGGCGACCTCGCGCGCGATCGCGCAGCCGATGACACCGGCGCCGACGATGACGACGTCCGCGTTGTCCGTTCTCACGAAGACCGATCGTACCGCGTGATATTCTTCGAAATCCAAAAGGAGGTGCCCGTGACCCTCAAGATCCTTGCCGTCTCGTCGTTCGCCCTCGCCTGCGTTTTCGCGGCCGAAGCGGCGCCGAAGGGGAAGAAAGTGAGCAAGACCATGGACCCCGCGCACACGCAGGCGACGCTGCAGACCGACCTCGGCGACATCACGATCCGATTCTTTCCGGATAAAGCCCCTCACCACGTGCAGAACTTCCTGGAGCTCGCGTCCCAGGGCGTCTACAACGGCGTCCTGTTTCACCGCGTGATCCCCGGATTCATGATTCAGACGGGCGATCCGCTGACGAAAGACCCGAAGACCGACCGAAACCTGATGGGCACGGGGAGCTACATCGTTCCTCCCGGCGCGAAGAAAGAAGACGGGTTCGTCTACAACTCGGTGATGGCGGGAGACCGGAAGGGCACCGTCCGCAACGTGAAAGCGGAATTCAACGACGTTTCGCACAAGCGCGGCATCGTCTCGATGGCCCGCGCGACCGATCCGAACTCGGCTTCGTCGCAATTCTTCATCGTCGTCAAGGATTCCACGTTCCTCGACCACCAGTACACCGCGTTCGGCGAAGTGACGGCCGGCATGGACGTCGTCGACAAGATCGTCGCCGTTCCCCGCGATGCGCGCGACAACCCGAACTCCCCCGTGCGAATCAAGAAGGTCGTCCTCTCGCACTCCTCCTGAACGCCGGAATGGATCCCCTCGAGGCGGCCCGGCTCCGAACACTCGCTTCGGAGGCGGGCCTTTCCGTCTCGCGGATCGAGCCCCTCGCGGGCGACGTCGGCGCGCGGCGATGCTCCCGGATCTTTGCCGAAAACGGCGCGACGGCGATCGGCGTCGTCTACCCGGAAGACGCCCGCGAATCGCTCGTCCGCTGGAACCGCATCCGCCGGGCCCTGTCGGGCCGAGTCCGCGTCCCCCGCATTCTCGCGGAACGGGAGGAGGGAATTCAGATTCTCGAGGACTTCGGCGTCTGGCCCCTCTCGAGGATCTGGAACGAGACCCCGCAGAGACGGGCCGACTGGATGACGCTCGCCGCCGAATGCGCCGCCGCCGTCGCGACGACCGACGATCCCCTCGCGAACCCGCCCTTCACCGCCGAGTTCTTTCGCGGGGAAATGGAAAAATCCCGCGTCGCGTTCTTTTCCGAGCTCGCGGGGGATCCCCTCTCGCCGGGCGAGGAATCGGTGCACGACGAGTTCGCGGCCTCGCTCGCGGAGGAGATCGCCGGGCATCCGCGAGCGTTCGTTCACCGGGACTTCCACCTCGACAATCTCTTCGATGCCGGGGGAGAAGTCGGCGTGCTGGACTTCCAGGACGCCCGGCTCGGACCCGATTCCTACGACGTGGCCTCGCTCGCGTTCGAGCGGGCGACTCTCGTCGCGCCCGACCCCGAGGTGTCCGAAGCGATCTGCCGGCGGTTCGAGGGAAACTGCCCGCGCCCGCCGGGGTTCCGCGACCGCCTCCGGCGCGTCTCGCTGCAGAGAAGCTGGAAGGCGGCCGGAACGTTCGCCCGCGTCTGCGCGGCGGGCCGCGGCGCGGCCTACCGCCCGTTTCTGGCCTCCCAGACCGCTCGGGTCCAGCGGCTGCTCGGCCCGGGAGCGGCCGAGCGGGAATTTTCCAAGCTTCTTCGGAAGCGCTCTGTTAAGCTCTTCGGACAGGAGGACGTCGAATGTTAGGCAGCCTTGGTTTCCCCGAATTGCTCGTGATCTTCCTGATCGTCCTGGTGATCTTCGGCGCCGGCAAGCTCCCCCAGCTCGGGAAGGGAATCGGCGAAGGAATCAAGAATTTCCGGAGCTCCGTCAAGTCCGGCACGGAAGGCGCCGACCCCGCCGCGAAACCCACCAAAGAAAACGAAACCAAGTAGCTCGCTCGCCCCGTCATTGCGAGGAGCGTAAGCGACGAAGCAATCTGACCCCTTTTTGACCCCGGGGGCAGATTGCTTCGCTTCCGCTCGCAATGACAAAACCGATGAGCGATTCCCGCTTTCGCGGGAATGACAGGCCTCGTCAGCGATTTAATGGGGGCGTTCCGCTCGCGCGCGATCTTTCGGCAAGCGGATCTTCAGGAGAGAAACCTTGTGGCGAAGCGTGTTGCGGTGGATTCCGAGGGACCGGGCCGCGCGGATGAGGTTGCCCGAGGACAGTTTGACGGCGCCGGAGATGTATTTCTTTTCGAATTCTTTTCGAGCCAGGTCGAGGCTGATCCCGTGGGTCAATAACTCGTCGATGACCTGCTGAAGCTTCGAATCGAGATCCACGCCCCCGCCTCTCTGACTCGCGACCTTGCGGCGCCACTCTCTCGCGCTCGAAGCCACCGAACGGAAAAATCAGAATTCTCCAGGAGCCGATATGAGCGCGAGGGGGAGATCCTACCACAACCTCCGCGGATCTTCCTCACTTGATCTCGACGTTGTCTCCCAGCTGCATCGTGTGCGATCCGGAAATGATTTGAACGGTCGCCGTGTGATCGCCGACCGTCATCACCGCCGCCTCGCCGAGGACCGTGCGCGGCGGCACGAGGTTCGCGCGATACGGGCGCAGATCGCCGTTGGACGCGATATCGAACTCGCGCGGAACGGCGTAGCGGAATACCGTCAGAAAATCTCCCGGGTTCAGTCCCGCGTCGGTCCCCATGTTGATGATGACGTCGGCTCCGGTGAAGAGCCCCTCGACGCTGTCGCGGGAATAGATGATCGAGCCGACCCGCTTTCCGCTGGGGTTGTCGCAGTTGGTGAGCAGCTTCGTGCGGCGCGCCAGCGGCACGGGGATCGGGTCGAACGGTTTCACGAACGAGCCGATCGGGATGTCCGAGCACGCGAAAACGATCTCGAGGATCGCGGACTTGTCTTTCACGCAAAGAGCCTTCGCCCGGCCAAGATACTGGTAGAACCGCCCGAGGGACTGCCCGTTCGTGTCGTACACGGTATCCATCGGGCTGACCAGCCAGTACTCGTCGCCGGCGCGGAGGGTTCCGTCGTTCTCGGAGTAGACGATGTCCTGATAGAGGAAGCTGCTCTGCTCATAAACGGCGTCGCCGCTGATGACCATGCCGTTGAACCGCTCGACCGGATTTCCCACGTAACCGAAACAGTTGACGTCGTTTTCGGAGCCCATCGGCTGCGGGGCGTCGATGACGACCGGCCCGACGGCCTCCGGAATCGCCGGCGGATTCTGGTCCGGGGGATTCGAGGGCGCCGGCTGCGCCGAGAGCGCGGCCGCGGACGCCAGGATCAGAGAAAAGGCCGCCGTTTTCAGGAAATGTTGCCGACGCATTTTTCTCTCCTCAGGAAGTGTCTCTGGGGAAAGAGTTTAACCGTTTTTCGCCGCCTTGTCAACCGCGACGAGACGCTCTTTCGTCATTCGAACCACCCACGGGCTCGTCGGGTACGCGTCCCGGAGCTTTCCGAAGTAAGTGGCGGCTTCCGCGGCGCGGCCCAGCCGGTGAAGGGCGAGCCCGGTGTGGAAGTAGAGCTTGTCCCGGTGGGAGTAGCTCGGATAATTCTCTTCCGTGTACTGAAAGCGCCCGAACGCGGCCGCCGGATCTCCCTTTCGAAGATAGAAGAGCCCGACGTCGAACTCGTGCTCCGCGAGAAGGTCGGTCAGAGCGTCGATGCGGCCCCGGGCCTCGGCGGCATACGCGGAATCCGGCGCCTCCTTCAGGAGATTCCGGTACTGGTTGAGCGCCTCGCGCGTGTTCGTCGGATCCCGGTCGATCTGCTCGTGCTCCTTGTCGTAGCACAACGCGTAGCGGTAGAGAACGAACGGCCGGTTGTCGGCCGACGGGTAGCGGCTCAGGAAGTCGCGGTAGCGGTACCGCGCCTCCACGTACTGCCCCCGGCCCCTTCGGAAGTAGGAGTCGGCGACGAGCAGGAGCGCTTTCTGCCCGACCGCGTCGTTGGGATAGCTCTCGAACACGAAGTTCAGGTACTTTCTCGCGTCGTCGAACTTGCCCTTTTCCAGAAGCGACTTTCCTTTTTCGAAGAGCGCTTCTTTCGGAAGCGAAAGCAGATCCTTCGTGATGCGGTCCGGCTTCTTCGTGGCGGAACAGGCCACGAACGCGGCGACGAGAAAAAGAAGGCCGAGCTTTTTCATACCGACACGGTCTCCGCCCGCGCGCGCAGAGCCCGGATCGCGGCCGCGGGGTCCGGCTGCCCGTACACGGAAGTGCCGGCGACGAGGATGTCGGCTCCCGCTTCCCGGCAGCGTCCGATGTTCTCGAGCGCGACTCCGCCGTCGAGCTCGATGGGAAGGCGATGGCGGCCGAGAAGGTTCCTCACGGTCCGGATTTTGTCATAACTCGACTCGATGAACTTCTGCCCCCCCGCGCCCGGGTTGACCGACATGACGAGGACGTGGTCCATCTGCCCCGCGACCGCGTCGAGCCAGGCGGCCGGCGTGCCGGGGTTCAGGGCCGCGCCGGCCGAGGCCCCGGCGCCCCGGATTCGGTCCAGGCAGCGGTGAAGGTGGGCGGTCGATTCCACGTGCACGGACACGAATTGAACGCCGCACAGATAGCGGTCGAGCGTCTCTTCCGGCCTTTCGATCATGAGATGGATGTCGAGCGGGAGGTCCGTGGCCCGGCGCAGCGCCTCGACCATCGGCGGCCCGAACGTGAGGGTCGGGACGAATCGGCCGTCCATCACGTCGACGTGGACGAGGTCCGCGCCTCCCTCGCGCGCGGCCGCGAGCGCGTCGGCGAGCCGCGCGAAGTCCGCCGCGAGCAGCGAAGGGGCGATGCGGACGGGGTTCAGAAAGCCTCCGTTCCCGCGGCCGTGAACGTGATCGGATCCTGCGGCGAGCACGGATATCCGGCCGGCGGATACTGTTTCAGGATCGTGTTCGCGGGCAGGCCGTCGTAGACCTCGTAGTGGGTGGCGCCGACCTTGAACCCGAAGCGCGTCAGGCGCTCCTTCTCGCGCTCGGCGTCGCGTCCGATGAGGTCCGGCATGACGAAGAGCCGTTCACCGGCGCTGCGGTTGACGAGCACCGCGACGGGCGCCGCCTCCGACGCCGCCGTCTCCGCCGGCGGATACTGGGCCGAGATGCCGGGCGGCTGCGGCCCGCGATCGATCGACACTTCGCCGAGCCGCAGCGACGCGCGCGTGAGGGAGAGCGCGGCGGCGCGCGCGGAAAGCCCGACGAGATCGGGCACGAGAATCGATCGAGGCCCGAGCGAAAGCGCGACCCGAACCGTCTGCCCCGGCTTGACGAACGACCCTACGCCGGGACGCTGCAGCAGAATCGCGTGCGCGGGCACGCGGTCGTCGAAGCGCTCCCGGCCCTTCTCGATCACGAGCGAAAGGCCGGAGTCGCGAGCGATCTTTTGCGCTTCTTCGACGCCCTTCCCGGTCAGGTTCGGAACGAGGATCGAACGTCCGAGCACCGACCGCTGAAAAGACGCCCACCCCGAAAGCGCGAACACGATGGCCAGAACGGCCCCGAAGAGCACTCGAAACACGACGCGCCGCACGTCCTCAAGTTAACACGACTTGACACGAAATCGGGTACGGGCGAAACTGCCGGTCCCATGGAATCCCGCGCTCCGGAGGCGACCGCCGACTGGATGTCGGATCCTCGATTCAAGAAAGTCGATCTGCACTGTCATTCGATCTATTCGACTTTCAAGTATTTCCGAATCGCGAACACGCGGGACTGCTACACGCAGCCCGAGGACGTCTACCGCACCGCGAAAGAGCGCGGCATGGACTACGTGACGTTCACCGATCACGATTCCATCGACGGCTGCAAGGCGTACCTGAACGACCACCCCGACTCCACCGACTTCTTCATGTCCGAGGAAGCCGAGACCTGGTTTCCGGACACGCGGCAGCGGATCCACGTCAACATCTTCAACCTGACGGAAGCGCAGCACCGGGAAGTCTCGCGCCTGCGGGAAAACATCTACGACCTCGTGACGTACCTCAAGAGCGAAGAGCTCATCTTCTCGGCGAACCACATGTTCCAGAACTACCGCATGCGCAACTCGCCCCGGCGGTACTTCGAAGAAATGCTTTCGATGTTCGACATCTTCGAAGTCAAGAACGGCGCGATGACGACGCACCACAACCGGCTCGTCGACGACCTGATGGGCCTCGTGCGGGCCAAGGACGGACGCGTTTCGCTGATCGCCGGCTCCGACGCGCACACGCTCACCCCGCTCGCCCGCGTCTTCACGGTCGCGGAATGCGATTCGCTTCCCGCCTTCCTCGACTCCGTGCGGTCGGGCCAGTGCTACGTCTGGGGAGACGAAATCGGGTTTTCCAAGCTCATCACCGAGGTGTACTCCCAGGTGCTCCGGTATTACGGCAGCGTCTTCAATTTTTCGAACCCGGAATTCACGGCCGGCGCGAAGGCGAGGCATTTCGCGCTCGCCGCGATGGGCGCTCCGTTCTCGGCGGTCGGAGTGCCTTTCGCGATCACGTCGCTGAACTACCTGAAGCAGATCTTCGTCTCGCGCCGGATCGGAGAGGAGATCCGCCGGGACCTCGACAAATCGGAACCTTCCTGATCGCCGGCCGGCGGCGAGCCCGACTGCGGAAGCTCGCGACGGCCGGCACCCCACGTTCGTAGAATAGGCATCACCGGACGTTCGAAAGGAAGGAGCGACCCTGCGCCCCGATTCCCGGCCCGCGGCAGTCTGCGGAAGTCTTTTCGGCCTAAGCGTGGCGATCCTGCTCGCCCGCGGGATTCGGGCCACGGCGACGGCGGATCAGAACCCGGGATTCGCCCGCGCTCACGGATTCTCCCCGCACGCGGACCTGGAGCGATTTCTCCTTTTCATTCTCCTCTCGATCGCGGGCGCATGGCTTTCCCGAACCGCCTACGACAGGTTTGCCCGCGGCTCGAGCGCCCTCGCGCGGCGATTCGCGGACCCCGTGCCGTGGTTTGGCCTGATTGCCGCGCCGGTCGTCGCTTTCCTCGGAAACGAGACTGTCTGGGTTCTCGCGAGCTCCGGGCTCGCATTCGCTTCGCTCGCGATCCTCGCTCCCGTGGCGCGCTCCGAGGAACCCCATCGCGCCGCCGTCGTTCCCGCGATTCTCGCCCAGACAATCGTGGCGTGGGCGTTTCTCGCGCGCCCCCTCGGCCATTTCCCGGTACCGCTCATCCCGATGCTCATCGGCCTCTTCACGCTGTTCACCGTCATCGCGATCGCCGCCCTGAAGGGGAAGATCGAGCTCCTGTGCGGCTCGGTTCTTCTCCTCCCGGTCGCGCTCTGGAGAAACCGATCCGAAAGGGTCGAAGTCGCGGCCGCGCTGTTCCTGCTCGCGTCGCCTTTCGCGTTGTCGGCTCTGCGGCGGTTTTCGCTCGTCGCGAAAGCCCTCCGGCGCGCCCTCCCGGCAATGCTCGCGACTTCCTTTGTGATTCTCGGGGCCGCGGCCTTCCTGCGATCCGCGCCGGTCGCGAACCTGTTCGAAGACGGGCACGGGTTGATGCCCGCGTCGGAGTACCTCGCCGGCCGCCTTCCCTATCGCGACATCATTCCCGGGCACGGGTTGATCTCCGATGGCCTTCTCCAGGCCGCGGCGTTTCGCCTGTTCGGCGCCGACTACCGGGGCATTTCCCGGGGAGGTCGTCTCGTCGGCGCGTTCTTCTGGCCGCTCATCTTCGCGATGGGAGCGGCAGCGACGGGAAGAATGGAGGTCGGCTTCTGGATCGAGGCGCTCTCTTTTCTTCTGTTCCCTCAATATCTATTCTTCCGGGTCATGGCATCCTGGGGAGTGCTCGCGGCCGCGTCGTTCGCCCGCCGGCGCCCGACGGCGCGGGCGTGGTTCCTGACGGGAGCCCTTGTTCCGCTCGCCCTTCTCTGGGCGGTCGACTTCGCGTTCTACTCGGGCGTGGCGGTGCTCGCCGCCATCGCCGTTTCCGAAGGACGGCGCTGGAAGAACCTGGCCTCCGCCGCCGCGGGAGCGGGCATCGTCTCCGCGGCGATCGGCCTTCTGTTCGCCGCCTTCGGATTCGCGAAGGCGTTCTTCCGGGCCACCTTCCTGTATCTTCCGAAGCTCGCCTCCGCCTACACGCTCGGGTTCCCGCGCCTCCCCGACTCGATTTCTCGGGCCGGATTCCCCGATTTCCTGGCGGCGCTCGGAGACCCGAGCGCGTTCTACTTCTGGTGCCTGCTCCTCGCCCTCGTCGCCGCGGGGGTGATCGCTGCCCGGCCCGCCGCGCTCTCCGAACGGGGCCGCGCGTTCGTTCCGTTCCTGGCGTGGTTTCTCGCCGCGACGCTCTCGGTGGTCGAGCGCAACCACTATGGCTACCCGATGTTCGTCGCGCCCGCCGCGATTCTCCTCGGCGCGCGCGCCCTCGCCGGTGATCGCGAGAAACCTCTCGTCCGGCGATTCCTCGCCGCGTCCCTGATCGCCTGGGCCGTCGTCGTTTGCCGCCCGGGAGGCGAGCTGATGGCGATCGAGGGAGGGCTGCAGGCCGGGGGCGTCTCACCCGACTACGTCTTTCCCGCCCTGCCCGAGCGCGTGACCGGCGCGGCGTTCCGAAAGGAAGATGCCAATGCCGTCGCCGCCGTGGGAGAATTCATCCGATCGCGGCTGCGGCCGGGCGAAACGTGGCTCGATTTCACGAGCACCGCCTCTCTCTACTGTTACTTCGACCGCCGGTGTCCGATCCGGTATACCGAGGTGGCGTTCTTCGAGACTCCCGAGGCCGAGCGCGAGGTGACCCGGGCCGTCGAGCAGAACCCGAAGGTCCGCGCGGTCCTCGTGCATCTCGGACCGGGCGTGAATACCGGCGAGGCGATCGACGGCATCCCAAACCGGGAACGTGCGCCCCTCGTCTGGAGCTACATCGAAGGACATTTCCATCCGTCCTTTTCTTCCCCGGCGGCCGTTTTCTGGGAGCGTAATTGAGACGGCGCGAATCCGTCGTGAAGATCGCCCTGTGGCTCGCGTTCGCCGCGTGCTTCGCCGCGATGCTCTTTCAGACTTTCCGATTCGCGCCCGCAACTTTTCGCCGGCCGAAGACGGTCGTTTCCAACGGCGACGCGAGATTCTACGAGCCTCAGACGGAGCCCTTTCTGCTCCTCATGTCGGAAGCCTCGGCCGCGATTCCGGCCGGCTCGACCGTTTCCGTCGTCGCCCCTCCGGGCAGGGACCCGCGCAACTGGCCGGCTTACATCCTCGCGATCGGCCAGTTTCCGCGCCAGCGGGTGATCTTCGAGGGACGCTTCGTCCCGCCGGGCCCCGAGGGAGAGGTCCCGCGCTTCGCCGTCTGCTACGGGGGAGAATTTCTCGACGCGCGTTTCAGGCGCGTCCGGACGTTTCCCGAAGGCAATCTCTACGAGGCCGCGCGATGACGGGGCTCGCTTTTCTGGCGGCGTGGCTCGCGGTTCCGGTGTTCGGGCTTTCCTTTTCCCGCTTCGCCGCCGGATCGATCGATTCCCGCGCGGGGCGTTTCGCTTTCGCGTTCGGGGCCGGCGCCGTCGTGCTCGCGCTCGCGATGCTCGCGCTGACGACCGCCGGCATTCCCTGGACGCTCTTCCGGATCTCCCTCGCCGGCGCAGTCCCGGCCGGGCTACTTTTCGTCGGTGACCGGGGCCGGGCGCGCGTCCCGGCGCCGGTCGATTCGCGCGCAATCGCCGGAATTGTCGCGGCGGCCGCCGCCGTCCTCCTGCTCGGGTACGCGGCGGCGACGGCCCGGGCCACGTCGGCCGACTACCTCTATTTCTGGGGAACGAAGGGGCAGGAGTTCGCGGCGGCCCGATCCGTCGACGCCGCGTTTCTCGCCGAGGCCGACCATTCGGCTCTCCATTCCGACTACCCTCCGCTGCTTCCCTCTCTTTACGCGCTCGGCGCGATCGCGGCTGGACGCTTTCCCTGGGGCGCGGCGCTGCTCTCGGCTCCGATCTTCTTCGCGCTGATGGTCGCGGCGTTCTGGGGAACGATCCGGCGAAAGATGGACGATTCCTCCGCCGCGCTCCGGTGCGCGTTCTTCGCGGCGCTGCTCGGATTCGGATGGATCGCGTCCGACGTCGCCGGGAACGCGGAGCCGCCCCTGCTTTTCTTCGAGACGCTCGCGCTCGGCATCCTCGTCTTCGGCGAACGGTCGCCGTCGGCCGACTTCGCGGCCTCGATCGCGCTCGCCGGGTGCGTTCTCACGAAATTCGAGGGCGCCTTCTTCGCGCTCGCCGTGGCCGGCGTTTTCGGCCTGCTCGCCCCGTCCCGCGGCAGGTTCTCCGCGCGGATTGGCGGCGCGCTCCGGCTGATTTCGCTGCCCGCGGTCGCGCTCGGCGGCTGGCTCGCGTTCTGCTCCCGCCACGGACTCCTGTTCAACTACGCACCCGGAATGGGCGGTCCCCTGACCTTCGCACATCTCTCGAAAGTCGCGGTGGGCGTCGCCCGGAGCGATCTCTTACGGCGTCGGATTCCTTCCCTGGATCGCGGTCCTGGCGGTGGGGGCAGCCTCGGGAACTCGGAGGGAGGGCCTCGCGCCGGCGCTCGTCGCGGCCGCGATCGCGCTCGTCAATGTCGCCTACTATCTCCACGGCGCGGATGACCCGACGGCGTGGATCGGGTGGTCCGCCCGCCGGATCTTCCTGACCCCGCTCCTCTGCCTCGCGTTCGCGGCCTCGGCGGGCCCAAACGGAGCGGCGCCGGCGGGTTCTCCTTGACGAGCGCGATACTTCTGCTGCTGTACACGGGGATCGTCGCGGCGATCCGGGCAGCGGCGGCGTGGGTCCGCCGGCCGATGTCGAAGACAGCGCTCGCGGCGGCGTTCGGGCTGCCCCTGCTCTTTTTCCTGCCCGCCTTTTTCACCGCGACGACGCCGCTGCCCGCCGATCACACCCTCTCCCTCTGGCCGTGGCACGTGCTGGCCGAAGGGCCGAAGCGCAACGCGAACCTCAACGACCTCTCGACCGAGCTGGTGCCGTGGGCCAAGGCGGTTCGGATGGCGTACAAGGAGGGGTCCCTTCCGCTGCGCGACCGGTGGAACGGATGCGGCTCTCCGCTCGCCGCGAATGTCCAATCGGCCGCGTTTTCCCCGTTCACGTTTCTCGGCCTCCTCCTTCCGCTCGCCCGGGCGGCGACGCTCACGGGCGCGCTGAAGCTCGCGCTCGCGCTGGCCGGAATGTGGCTCTGGCTCCGCGAGCTCCGCGTGTCCGACGGCGCGGCGGTGTTTGGAGCGGTGTCTTTCTCCTTCTCGATGACGATGATCCCGTGGCTGCTCTTTTCCCACACGGCGGTCATTTGCCTCTGGCCGTGGGCGCTGTTCGCGATCGAGCTCGCTCGCGATCGCGAGGTCTCCTTTCGCGCGTTCCTGCTTCTTCTCCTGGTTTTCATCGTCTGGCCCCTGTGCGGCCACATCGAAAGCGTCGTGCTCGGCTCGGCGTTCGTCGCGCTGTGGATCGCGAGCCGCGCCGCGCTCCGAAGCCTGCCCGACTTTCCGAGACTCGCCGCCCGGATCCTCGCGGCGGGGCTGCTCGCGATGGGGCTCGATGCTTTCGTCCTCCTGCCGCAGGCTCTCGCGATCCGCGCCTCGAACCGGTTCGCTCTCATCAGCCACCCGTTCTGGTCCGGAGATTTTTCCTTCCTGCCGCGGCTGAAATTCTGGGCGGGAGGGCTGCTGACGCCCCTCTTTCCGAGAATCTTCGGGGACGAAATCACGTCGCCGATGATCGCGGGCGGGGCAGGGTCTTTTCCGGAGATGGCGCTCGGGGCGATCGGGCTCGTCGCGTGGACGCTCGCCCTTTGTGTCTTCCGTCCGGGGAGCCGAAGGGATCGCGCGTCCCGGGCGCTGCTCATTCCCATGGTCTTCGGACTCGGCGCCGCGATCGACCTGTGGCCCTTCGCCGAAATCAGCGGCTCGATCCCTCTTCTTCGCCTCATGTTTCCGCTCCGGTTCTTTTCGTTCCTCGCGATCGGAGGGGCGGCCCTGGCCGCCTTCGAAGCGGACCGTCTCGCGCGAGATCTCCGGTACGGCCGAAAAGCATGGATCTTTCCCGCGGCGCTCGCGGTCGCCCTCGCGGGAGTCGCGTGCGCCGCGTTCCCGAGCGTTGCGAAACTCCACCGGGCGTCCGGTGGCTGGCCTTCGGAGCGGCATGCGTGGATGTTCGCGGTCGCGGTGCTGCTCGCCGTTGCGGCAACCTGCGCGCTCTTCGGCCTCCGCCGGACGCGGGCGGATCTCCTTCCCGCTGTCCTTGCCGTCCTCGCCGCGGGGGCGCTCTTCGCGGAAGGATCGCGAATCTACCGATTTCACTCGATCGCGCAAATGTACCCGGAGACACCGCTCGTCCGCTTCCTGAAAAGCCGGCCCCCGCCCTTTCGCGTCGTCGGCGAAGGAGCCGTGATCTACCCGGATACGAACATCTTCGCCGGCGTCGAGGAAGTTCGGACGAACGACCCCATGGAAAACCGGCAGTACGTGGATTATCTCAACGCGACGTGCGGCTACGATCCCACGGTCTATTTCAAGATGATCGAGAACGTGAACGCCCCGGCTCTCGATTTCCTGAACGTGCGCTATCTCGTCTCGACGCCCGGCCGGACTTCACCGGCCCCGAAGTGGACTCTCGTCTACTCGGGAGCCGACGGAACGGTCTTCGAAAACGCGGACGTCTTTCCGCGATTCTTCTCGACCGATCCATCGAGGGCGCTGGAAGTCTCCGACTACCGCGAGAGCACGAACCGGATCGCCTTTCATTCCCGGGGGGCCGGAGACCGCTCCGTGCTCGCGGTCGGAAGCATCGTGCAGGACGGAGGCTGGTCGGCTCGAGAAGAGACGGGGAGGCCGCTCTCCGTCGCGCGGCTTCGCGGCCCGTCTCCGGGCGAGCGCCCGTTCGGACTCTCGGGAGGCCTCTTTCTTGGGGTTTCGATTCCTCCGGGCGATCACGACATCTTCCTCGACGATTCCCCCCCCCGGATTCCGGATCGGGTCATGGATTTCCCTTGCCGCGTTGCTGCTCGCGGCAGCGATCGGAGCGAGCGCTTTCGCGCGGCGAAGAAACCGCCCCCCGGCCGGAGCAGTACGGCCGTGAGAGAGCCGCGTCGAAGTCTTTTCCTGGGGGCGGCGATCGCGGGAATCGCGCTCGTCGTCGGCTTCCGGGCGGCCGAGCAGCTCCGGCGCCCCGGGGCCCTGACGGCGCGCGGCGAGAGGCTCTGGTTCGGGTGGGCGTACCCCGATCCCGCCCTCCTCGGCCGGCTCGAGAACGCCGAAAGCCTCCTCCGGCCCGGCGAAGCGTTCTGCCTCGACCTCGGCTCGTCCCGCGTTCCTCCGGCGTGGCTGCAAGCGATGACGAACTACGCGTTCTGGCGGGAGGTCCCCGCTGGACCGTGCCCGAGCGTTCCCGGCCGGACCTCGCCCCTCGTGCGAATCGCCGTTTCCCGGACGGGGGACGTCATCGTGGCTCGCGAGACGCCGCGGTGACCGGCTGGCTCCTCCGAAGCGCGGCCGGAGCGGCGCTCGTCTCTCTTCCGGGCTATTCCGCCCTTCGAATGGCCCCATGGGCGGCATCGGCGACTCGGGCGGGAAGAGGGGCGCTCGCGTTCGCGCTCGGGATCGCTCTCGCGGTTCCGGCCTGTTTCGCGGCTGGCCTGCTCGGAGTGCCTCTTCGCGGCCGGGTCATCGCCGCGATCTGCATTCTGCTCGCGCTCGCGATCCGCTTCGCGGCCGCTCGAACCGCCGCTCGTCCCGCCCTCGCCGCGCTTCCGCTCTCCCGGTCCGCGCTCGCGACCCGCGTTCTCCTGTTCGCGGCCGCCGCTCTTTTTCTCGCGAAAGTGGCGCTCGTGCCGGTCTGGAGCTGGGACTTCTACGCCGTGCACGGGACGAAAGCGAGACGGATCCTCGCCGGGCACACGCTCGATCTCGGCGAGTTGAAGGCGCCCGCGCTCGGCATGTCGCATCCCGACTACCCCGTCGGCGGGCCGATCGCGTGGCGGGTGATCGCACTCGGAGCGGTGCCCGACGAGCGATCGGCCAGGGTCGTGCACGCCCTGTTTGCCCTCGCGGTTCTCGCGCTCGTCCGCGCGGGGCTCCTCGCCGCGGGACGCTCGGAAGCGGTCGCGAACACGGGGGCCGCGTTCGCGGCGATCTCGCCTCTCCTTTGGGACACCGAGTCGCTCGGCCTGATGGAGGTTCCCTTCGCGCTCTTCCTCGCGGCGAGTTTCCTCCTCCTTCTCGACATTCGGCGCGGCGGTCCCTCCCGCGGCCTTTGGATCTGGGGCGCGATCGCCGGGTTCCTGCCGTGGATCAAGCTCCGGGAGGGCCTGTCGCTCGTGCTGCTTCTCGCGGCCGCCGGGTTTCTCCTTCGAAGAGAGAAGCGCGTCGCGCCGCCGCTCGCGCTCGCGATCCTGTGGACCGCGGCGGCCGGAGCCGTCTCGATCTTCCTGTTGCCTCCGGGCGAACGTTTCCTGGCCGGAGACTGGCTCTCGCGCGGCCTGTCGCGCGCCGCGCACCCCCTCGCGATCCTCTTTCAGCTCGCGCGCGAGCTGCTCGCGCGGCAATGGTTCGGCTTCTGGGCCGTGTTCGCGGCGGGGTGGGTCTATTCCGTCGTTCGAAAGCGGCGCGCCGCCGCCGTTCTGACTTCCGTGATCGCCGCCCAGGTCGCCGTCTATGCGTCCGTGTATTTTTTCACGTACCTCGATCCGGTCGCGCACATCCGCTCGTCGTTTTTCCGGATCTGCGCGGCGCTCCTGCCGGCGGCGCTGATCGCGCTCGCAGCGACAGACGAAAGTGGAGGAGCCCTCAGAACACCTTGAGGATGTCGTTGTAGATCACGACCCCCATCAGGAGCACGAGCAGGACGAACCCGAACTGGAGGATCCGCTCCTTGACGCGCAGCGAGAAGTCGCGCCGGATCGCCCCCTCCACGAGCAGGACGGCGAGCTGCCCGCCGTCGAGCATCGGCACGGGCAGCAGGTTCAGGATGCCGAGCTGCAGCGAGAGCATCCCCATCAGCGAGACGAGCGGAATGATTCCCTCGCGCGCCGCTTCTCCCGCGAACTGGCCGATCGCGATCGGCCCGGACATCTGTTTGACCGACGCGCGTCCCGCGAAGAGCTTCACGATGACGCCGAGCGTCGCCTGCGTGTCGGTGCGCAGGCTCCGCCATCCCTGCCGGATCGCTTCGAGGGGCGGAAACTTCTCGAGCACTTCCGGAACGTCGACGTCGAGCGAAACGCCGATCTTCCAGCCGTCCGTTTCCTTGCGCGGGGAAACCGTCAGCGTCACCGGCTGCCCCTTGCGCGTGACGACGAACGTCTCCGGCCCGGGCGAGTGGCGGCCGACGGCGTCGAGAACTTCGGGAACGCTCTCGACCGAGTCCCCGGAAACGGAAAGAATCACGTCCCCGCTCTGGAACCCCGCCGCCTCGGCCGGGCTGCGCGAGAGGACGCGGCCGACCCGGGGCCGCAGCGCGGGGCCGATCCCCGTGTAGCCGATGTCGAACTTCGACACCCCGCGGGGAACGAGCGGGATCGTGAGCGAGCTTCCCGCGCGGTCGACGGTGACGGAGAGCTTCTGCCGCGGGTTGATCGCGAACGCGAACTCGGCGTCCTGCCAGTTCTCCACCGGCTTGCCGTCGATCGCGACGATTCGGTCCCCTTTTCGAAAGCCCGCCGCCTGGCCCGCGGAGTTCGGCGCGATCGACTGGACGACGGCCGGCTGCAGCCGGTACGCCGGGACCTTTCGCCCGACCATGAAGACGCCGGCCCCGAGCGCGATCGCGAGGACGAAGTTCATCGCGGGCCCGGCGAGCAGAATCGCGGCGCGCTTCCAGCGCGGCCCCGAGACCGCCTCGGAGGCCTCGGCCGCGCCGACGGCCGTCGACTCGTCCGGGCCGAGACCGAGAACGCGCACGTAGCCCCCGAGCGGCAGCGCCGAGACGCGATAGTCGGTTCCCCGCCACTTCACGCCGAAGAGCCTCTTGCCGAAACCGAACGAGAAGACTTCGACCGGAAACTTCGCGAGCTTCGCGGTCGCGAAATGGCCGAACTCGTGGATGAAGACGACGATCGAGAGCACGACCGCCATGGCCAGCACGTCCTGAAAAAAACTCACGCGCGAACTCCTGAAAACCGGGCCGCGAGCTCCCGGGCCGTCTCGCGAGCCTGGCGGTCGATTTCTTCCGCTTCCGCGACGCTCGCCGGGCGCTCCGCGGCGTCCGAAAGCGGTCCGGGTCTCGGCGACAATTCGAACAATCGAAGGGAAGCGAATCTTCCCGGAAAGAAACGCCTCGACGGCGATCTCGTTGGCGGCGTTCAACACGGCCGGCGCGGCGCCGCCTTCCGCGAGCGCGGCGCGCGCGAGGCCGATCGCCGGGTAGCGCTCCGGCTCGACCTCGGAGAATTCGAATCGGGCGCCCGCGAGCGACAGCTCCCCGAAGGGATTGGAAAGCCGCTCGGGATAGGCGAGCGCGTAGAGAATCGGGAAACGCATGTCGTTGCGCGCCATCTGCGCGACGACGGAGCCGTCGCAATACTCGACCAGCGAATGGACGAGCGACTGCGGGTGGAGGAGAACGTCGATCGCGGCGGGATCGACGCCGAAGAGAAAATGCGCCTCCAGGATCTCCAGGCCCTTGTTCATCATCGTCGCGGAATCGATCGTGATCTTCGGCCCCATCTTCCACGTCGGGTGCCGCAGCGCGTCCTCGATCGCGATCTCGTCGAAAGTCTCGAGCGGCCGCGTGCGGAACGGCCCTCCGGATCCGGTGAGGATCAGACGGCGCACTTCGGAGGACCGCCCGGCCCGAAGGGCCTGGTGGATCGCGCTGTGCTCCGAGTCGATCGGGACGATCTCCGCGCCGCTCTCCCGGGCGGTGCGGGCCATCAGCTCCCCCGCGACGACCATCGTCTCCTTGTTCGCGAGAGCGAGCCGCTTTCCCGCGAGAAGGGCCGCATGGGCGGAGGCGAGCCCGACCGCTCCGACGAGCCCGGCGACGACGGTGTCGGATTCCGGGAGCGTCGCGCACGCGACGAGGCCCTCCCGACCGAACACGATTTCGCCGCGATACGACGGGGCCTGCTTTCGCAGCAGGGGAACGTCTTCTTCGAGCTCGACCGACGCGAGCAGCGGCTGGAATTTTTCGATTTGCTCCGAGAACAGCCCGATCCGGCGCCCGGCCGCCATCGCGGCGATCCGGAATTTTCCGGGGAGCGCCGAAACGACATCGAGCGTCGAAACGCCGATCGATCCGGTCGAGCCGAGAAGGGAAAGGGACCTCACGTCGCCATCTTCAGGAGGACGGCGCCGCAGAGAACGGGCACGGCGAACAGCAGCGAATCGACCCGGTCGTAAAAGCCGCCGTGCCCGGGAAGGAAAACGCCCGAATCCTTGACGCCCGCCGCGCGCTTGAACATCGACTCCACGAGGTCCCCGAGTTGCCCCGCGGAAGACGCGAGGCCCCCGACGATCGCCGCTTCGACCGGCCGGAACTCCCGGAGAAAGAGCGACGAGGCGGCCGCCGCGACGAGCAGCGAGCCGGCGAAGCCCCCGATCGCGCCTTCGATGGTCTTTTTCGGCGACACCTCGGGGGCGAGCTTGTGCCGGCCGAAATTCTTTCCGACGTAATAAGCGAAGGAGTCGCACGCCCAGATCGTCGCGAAGAGAAAGAACACGAGGCGCGCCCCGAACTTCGCGGTCGCGCCCGGAAGGTACGCGCGGTCGAGCCACATGAGGCCGCAAAACGGCAGCACGACGAGCGCGATGCCGAGGAGCGAGGCGCCGGCTCCCGCGAGAGACTGCGCGAGCGGAACGTCGGAGACGAGCTCTGCGGCGGCGAAAAGCGCTGCGAGGAGGAAAATGCCTCCGGCCACGACGACCCCGGAAGGCGAGGGCGCGGGGACCGCGGCCGCGGCGAGAATCGCCGCCGCGGGCAGGATCGCGAGCGTCTTCGGGACCGGCAGGCCCGCCCCTTCGGCGAGGCGGTAGAACTCGCGGAGCGTCGCGAGCGCGAGCACGCCGGCGAGCGCCCCGAACGCCCACGGGGGCGCGAGCCACAGCACCGCCGCCACGATGGGAATCGCGATGCCGGCGGAAATCTCGCGCTGGAGCCTCATCCGCCGGCGGCCGCGCCGTGGCTCTCGAGCACGCCGCCATACCGGCGTTCCCGCTTCTGGAACTCCAGGATCGCTTCGTAGAGGTCTTTCTTCCGGAAATCGGGCCAGAGAGTCGGCGTCACCCAGATTTCCGAATAGGCGATCTGCCACAGGAGGAAATTCGAGACGCGCATCTCGCCGGACGTGCGAATCAGCAGATCGGGGTCGGGGAGCCCGGCCGTGCCGAGCCGCGAGCCGAGCGTCTCCTCGTCGATCTGCTCGGGCGTGAGCCGGCCGGACGCGACGTCCTGCGCCAGCGAGCGGCACGCGTCGACGATCTCGGTGCGGCCGCCGTAGTTCAGGGCGATGTTGAACGTCATTCCGCGGCACGTCGACGTCGCGGCGAGACCGCGGACGAGCTCCTTCTGCACGGACGGGTCGAGCTCGTTCATGCGGCCCATCACGCGAAACCGGATGTCGTTGTCGAGGAGGTTCTGAAGCTCCTTGCGCAGGTATTCCTTCAGCAGCGTCATGAGCGTCACGACCTCGAACCGGGGCCGCTTCCAGTTTTCGACCGAGAACGCGTACAGGGTGAGCGCGTCGATTTCCAGCCGCGCGCACGTCTCGACGATCTCCCGAACGGAGGCGATCCCGGCCCGGTGCCCCTCGACGCGGGGCTTGCCCTGGCGCTTCGCCCAGCGCCCGTTGCCGTCCATGATGACCGCGACGTGCCGCGGCAGCCGCTTCGAATCGATCGAAGCGAGCAGCTCTTCTTCGACGGATCCCGGCGAGGCCAGGAGCTGACGGTCTTTCATTCGGGGCCTATGTTATCGAAAAAGGGATAGAAGACCTTTTCGAGGGTCAGTCCCCGGGGCTTCGCCTTCGGCGCGACGAGCGCCCGGGAGCGCCGGGTGAAGATCTCCTCCAGGAAGTCCGGGGCGAGCCGCCCGCGGCCCACGTCGGCGAGCGTGCCGGCGATCGCCCGGGCCATTCCGCGGAGGAACCCGTCCGCTTCGATCTCGATCGTCAGGCGGGGCCCGTCTTCCCGGACGCGGCAGGCGGACACCGTTCGAACCGTCGTTTCCGTCTCCGTTCCGGAGGTGGAGAACGGAAAAAAATCGCCGCGTCCCGACGACGCGACGCCGCCGCCCGGGCCATGCGCGACGCGTCGGCGCGGGGAGAGATCGGGGCCAGGAAAAGCGCGTCCCTTGGAGCGACGACGGCTTCCCGCGAGAAACGGTAGACGTAGCGCTTTCCGGCGGCGGAAGAGCGGGCGTGGAATGCGGCCGGCGCTTCCTCGATCCGGAGGATCCGGACGTCCCAGGGCAGCTTGCGATTCACCGCGCTTCGAAGCGCGGGCGTGGGCATCCCGGCCGCGTCGAAGTGCGCGACCTGTCCGTCCGCGTGGACGCCCGCGTCCGTCCGGCCCGACGCGTGAAAGCGCAGAGGTTCCCGGAAGAGCTCCGACAGGACCTCTTCGAGCGTCCCCTGCACCGTTCGCGGGGCGTTCTCCTGGACCTGCCATCCGTGAAAGAACGTTCCCACGTACGCGACCGTCGCGCGGTATCTCACGGGGCGATCTTCCCCCGAATTCCAAGAGCCACGATGAGGTTATCTGCCCCGGTTACCCCTCACCCCCAGCCCCTCTCCCTCGAGGGCAGTCAGGACGGGTCGGAGCGAGAGGGGGCGAAAGCGCGGTGAGGAAACATTCTCCCGCAGAGAAGCCCCGCAAACGGAACGTACTCCAGGAGCAGGATGACGGGAGGAGAGAGAAAAGGCGTCCGGTACAGGAGCCCATATGCGAGCGGCACGGCGGCCGCGAGATAGAGGAAGGGCGCCGAGCGCGAAAGGGCCGCGAAAGGCAGCGCCCAGAGCAGATACCAGGGATGGAGAACGGGAGAAACGAGGAGGAGCAGGCCGATGCTCGCGCCCGTCGCGCGGACCGGGTCGGGAATCCGGAACGCGATCACGACGAGGCCGGCCGCGAGAGCGATGCCGAGCGCCACGCGGGCAAAAAACTCCGCATAGAAGTAAGGCCAGACGCGCTCCATCCAGGGCCGCTGCGGCCGCCGGGCCTTCCACTCCGCGTACACCGCCTTCGCTCTGTCCGGGAGGCGAAGCCCGGAGACGGCCCGGCGCACCGCGGGATAGAGCACGGAGTTGCCCTCCCACCGCGTCGCGAAGTTCGCCAGGCCGGACGCGGGCGACGGCCCCGAGCCCTCCCCCGCGCGCCAGAGGAGTCCGCCGGCGAGAAGAAACGCCGCCAGAAACGCGAGCTTTCCGCGGCGGAGCCACGGCAGGAGCGCCGCTCCCGAGACGTACTTCACGAGCACCGACAACGCCGCCGCGACCCCGGATAGCGCTCGCGAGCCCCGCTGCAGAAGGAGAAGGGAGGCGAGGAGGAGAGCGATTCCGACCGAATCCACGTGTCCCATTCCGGCGCTCTCGATGACCGGCAGCGGGAAAGCGGCATACAGGGCGCAAGCGAACTCCCCGCCGGGAAATTGCCCGAGGAGCCACACCACGGAAAGGTCGGCGGCGGCGAACGCCGCCTTCAGGAAGAGCTCCGGCGACCCGGAGACGGCACCAACCTTGAATAGGAATTCCGCGGCCGGCGGATAGATTGAAAGAGTGTCGGGATAGGACATCTTCCGCCAGCGGGAATCCCGGAGAGACGAGAGTGTCGGGTCCGCCGGAGGAAGCTCATAGGGAGAACGGCCGGCGGCCGCCACCCGTCCGTCCCAGACGTACCGAAGGAGGTCATCCGAGAGATCGGGAGAGCGAACGAGAAGGGTCGCGCGGAAGACGAGCCCGCAAACGAGCGCGGCCTTCCTCGGGGCGCGGCGGGCGAAGACAACGGCCGTGAAAGCGGCCGTCAGAACGAGCGGAAGATAGACGAGAAGACGAGCGCGAAAATCGGGGGCGACCCCGACGAAAGCAAAAATCGCCTCCAGTAGAATGGCCGGGAGAAGAAAATGCTTCATGTTTCCGACATCGCGATCTTAATCTGTTACTACACCGTCCTCTTCGGCCTCGCGGTCTACGGATCGCACCGAATGCTGCTCGTGCTCCTCTATTACCGCACGCGCGACCGGATCCCGACGCCGGCGGGCCGGCTTTCGCCGCTTCCGAGAGTCACCGTTCAGCTTCCGATGTACAACGAGCGGTACGTCGCCGAGCGATTGATCGACGCGGCCGCGCGAATCGACTACCCGCCCGGGCTCCTCGAGATCCAGGTTCTCGACGACTCGACTGACGACACGAGGGGAATCGCGCGGGCGGCCGTCGAGCGACATCGGCGGCGCGGGGTCGACATTCACTATCTACCTCGCCGCCATCGCGCCGGCTTCAAGGCCGGCGCTCTCCAGGAAGGGCTGAGAACCGCGGCGGGCGAGTTTCTCCTCGTGCTCGACGCGGATTTCGTTCCCGACCCGGGCATCATCCGCAATTCGATCCACCATTTCTCCGATCCCCGCGTCGGCATGGTCCAGTCGCGCTGGGGCCACCTGAACCGCGAATTCTCCCTCCTGACGAAGCTCCAGTCGATCTACCTCGACGGCCATTTCATCCTCGAACACACCGCGCGCAACCGAAGCGGGCGATTCTTCAATTTCAACGGCACCGCGGGAATCTGGCGTCGGACGACGATCGAAGAATCGGGGGGCTGGAACGCCGACACCCTCACCGAGGACCTCGACCTCTCCTACCGGGCGCAGCTTTCGGGCTGGAAATTCGTCTATCTGAAAGACCTCGTCTCTCCGGCCGAAGTCCCGGTCGACATCAACGGGTTCAAGGCTCAGCAGCACCGCTGGGCGAAAGGATCCATCCAGACGGGCCGGAAGCTCCTTCCGCGGATCTTCCGGAGCCGGTTTCCGTTGAAGGTCAAGATCGAGTCGTTTTTTCACCTGACGAACAACGTTTCCTACCCGCTCGTCGTCGCGCTCTCGCTGCTCGTTTATCCGGCGATGCTCATCCGCCACCGCCTCGGATGGACGCGGCTGATCCTGTTCGACGCGCCCCTCTTCCTGATCTCGACCGTCTCGGTGATCGCCTTCTACGCCGTGTCCCAGACGGGAGATCGGCCCCCGGTGGCGAAGACAACTGCGCTACATGCCGATGGTCATGGGCCTCGGGATCGGCCTCGCCGTGAACAACGCCCACGCCGTGATGGAAGCGCTGCTCGGAGCGAAGGGCGATTTTCGAAGGACGCCGAAATATTCGATCGTCGAGGCCTCGGAGAAGTGGAAAGACAAGTCGTACCGCCCCGCGAGCGACATCTTCTTTCCCGTCGAGGTCGCGTTCGTCGCCTACTTCGCGCTCGTGATCGGCCTCGCCGTTCAGCAGCGGATCTACCTCGCGCTGCCGTTCCTGATGATCTTCTTCTCGGGCTACTTCTACATCGTCCTGCTGTCCCTGATTCAACGCTTCGACGGGCTCGGAGCGGTGAAGGACCCCGCCGTCACAACAGGTTGAACAGAAGCCGCAGCAGGTAGCCGACGAGCGCCGCCATCGGGATCGTGAGCACCCACGCCCAGACGATCCGGCTCGCCATTCCCCATCGGACTGCGGAACGCCGGCGGGAGGAGCCGACGCCGACGAGCGCGCCCGTGATCGTGTGCGTCGTCGAAACGGGAATCCCGAGCGCCGAGGCGCCGAAAACCGTCAACGCGCCGGCCGTCTCCGCGCAGAATCCCCCGACGGGGTGAAGCTTCGTGATGCGCTGCCCCATCGTCCTCACGATTCGCCACCCGCCCGAAAGGGTGCCGAGCGCGATCGCGGCATGCGCCGTCAGGATGACCCATACCGGGATCTCCTGGGTCGAGCTGAGGTACATGAAGTGAAAACGCGAGTTCGACGCCGCGAAGAGGGCGCGGCTCGAAACGAGCAGGCCGACGATGATCCCCATCGTCTTCTGCGCGTCGTTGGTCCCGTGCGCGAGCGAATACGCGCCCGCGGACACGAGCTGGAGCCGCCGCGCCCAGCTCGTGACGAGGCCGGGCGGCGAATAGCGGAGCATGCTCGTCGCGAGCTTCATGAAGAGCCATCCGAGCGCGAAGCCGAGCAGGGGCGAGATGAAGATGAACGCGATGACCTTGATCCAGCCGGACCAGACGATCGCGCCGAAGCCGGCCCTTGCGACGGCCGCGCCCGCGTATCCCCCGACGATCGCGTGGGAGGAGGACGACGGCAGGCCGAAGCGCCACGTCACGACGTTCCACGTGATCGCGCCGAGCAGCCCCGCGAGGATCACGAACGGGTCCACCACGCGAATGTCGATGAGCCCGCCCCCGACGGTCTTCGCAACCGCCGTTCCGAACGTGAACGCGGCGACGAAATTGAAGAACGCCGCCCACGCGACGGCCTGCATCGGCGAAAGGACCCTCGTCGACACGACGGTCGCGATCGAGTTCGCGGCGTCGTGCCAGCCGTTGGAAAAATCGAACGCGAAGGCCGCCGCGATGATGAAGAAGATGAAGAGAACGCCGCCGGTCATCGCGAACGTTCCGGGAGCCCGTCAGGCATTCTTGATGACGATGGTCTCGAGCACGTTCGCGACGTCTTCGCACCGGTCGGTCGCCGCTTCGAGCGTTTCCACGAGCTCCTTCTGCTTGATCAGGAGAATCGGGTCCCGCACCTCGTCGAAGATCTTCTCGAGCGACTCGTGCAGGGCCTTGTCTCCCTCGTTTTCGAGCGCGTGGATGCGGATGCACGACTCGAGAATGTGATCCCTCTCCAGGACGTGCGGCACCGTGGCTTCGAGGATCTCGGTCTGCTGGATCAGGATGCGGGAGAGCTCGGCCGCTCCGGGGACCGGCGAGGCGATCTTGTAGAGCGTGAGCCGGGCCGCGGCGGCGTCGATGTTGTCGAGGATGTCGTCGAGCGAAGACGCGAGCGCGTGGATGTCCTCGCGGTCGAGCGGCGTCACGAAGATCCTCGACGATTCGGAAAAGATCACGTGGGCGAGCTCGTCGCCCTGGTGCTCGAGAGACTTGATCCTGTCGACCCGGGCCGGAAGATCCTCGAGCGTCGAAAAAGCCTCGTAGAGGAGCTTCGCGGCTTCCCGGCAGACGCGAGCCTGCGAGCCGAAGAGATCGAAGAACAGGCGATCGCGGCGCCGGAGGCCGATCATGCGGGCGGAGCGTACGCGAAAGCGCTCCGAACTTCAAACCGATTTTCCGCTTCTCTTCACACTCGCCGCGTCGGACCGCAAGCTCATGCACGGGCAGCCGAGCTCGATCCTCGGAAGGATCACGGTCGGCCTCGCGACGCTCCTCCTGTTCGGCGCCGCGATCGGGATGTTCGTTTTCGAACGTCGGACGTCAGGGCGTCGGGAACCTTCCGTGCAGCCTCTCGAGCTCGATCCGGAACTCGCCTTCGATCCGGTCGAGCTTCTCGTGCAGCTCCGCGATCTCCACCTCGGCCTTGACGTTGACCTGGTAGTCCGCTTCGCTGCGGATCCGGTCCCTGGCGTCCTGCCGGTTCTGGCTCATCATGATGACCGGGGCCTGCAGCGCCGCGAGCATCGAAAGCAGGAGATTCAAGCAGAATGAACGGAAACGGATCGAACGTGCGCCGCGTGGCCACGTTGAAGACGATCCAGACCGACATGAAGGACAGAAAGAGAAGGATGAACCGCCAGCTTCCGCCGAACGAAGCGACCCGATCGGCGATGCGTTCCCCCAGCGTCAATTGCGTCGCGATCAGCTCGTTCGGGTTCTGAATCCGGTTCTTCAGGAGCGCGTCGGCCCGGCGGATTCGTTTCGCGAGCGCCGCGAGCACGTCGAGCGCCGCGTCCGGTTTGCGCCGGAGGAAATCGAGAAACTCGTCCCGCTCCAGGACGAGCGCTTCGACGTCGGTCAGCGCGTCGGCCGTCGCCGACCGGTTTCCCCCGTCGAAGAGCCCGAGCTCTCCCAGGAGCTCTCCCGGCTCCAGGACGTCGACGACGAGCTTTTCTCCCATCTCGTCGACGACGGAGAGCTCGACCCGACCGCTCCGCAGCACGTAGCACATTCCGCCGCGATCCCGCTCGTGGAAGATCCGCCCGCCGGCGTCGAAATGCACTTCATCGGTGAGCGCGGCGACGGCCGCGCGTTCTTCGTCGTCCATCGTCTGGAAAAGCGGGATGTCGCGGAGGATGTCCGAGCTCGTCGGCATTAGTGCGGATTCTAGTGTCCGGTAACGGAAATCGCTACCAGGGGCGGCGAAGGCCCGAAACGCCGGCCCCCCCGCCGCCATAGAATCGGGGAAATGGGCGCGCTGCAGGTCACCGAGATCTTCAAGTCCCTCCAGGGCGAATCGACCCGGGCCGGGTTTCCCTGCTCTTTCGTCCGGCTGACCGGCTGCTCCCTCCGTTGCGTCTGGTGCGACACCGCTTACGCGTTCCACGGCGGCGCTCCGAGGGAAGAAGACGACATCGTGCGGGAGGTCGAATCGCACGGCACCCGCCTCGTCGAGCTCACCGGGGGAGAGCCTCTGGAGCAGGATGGCGTTTACCCCCTCGCGTCCAGGCTCCTCGACGCGGGAAAGGAAGTGCTCGTCGAAACGGGAGGCCACGTTCCGCTCGACCGGCTCGACCCCCGGGCGATCGCGATCGTGGACGTCAAGGCGCCGGGCAGCGGCATGGCCGCGTTCAATCGTGAGGAAACGCTCGCTCGTCTCCGGCCGCGCGACGAGCTCAAGTTCGTCCTCGCGGACCGGCGCGATTTCGACTGGGCGATCGCGCACGTTCGCGAAAGAGATCTCGACGCCGGAAGGACGGTCACGTTCTCGCCGGTCTGGGACTCCCTCGCCGCGGCCGACCTCGCGGCCTGGATCCTCGAGAGCGGCAGGCGCGTGCGTCTCGGCCTTCAGCTCCACAAGCTCCTGTGGGGAGACGCTCCGGGGAAATGAAAGCCGTCGTCCTTCTCTCCGGGGGGGCCGACTCGGCGACGTGCCTCGCGATCGCGCGGGCGAAGGGCCGCGAGGTGTTCGCGCTCTCGTTTCGGTACGGCCAGAGGCACCGCGTGGAGCTGCGCTTCGCGCGCCGGCTCGCGCGCCGCTTTGGATGCGCCGCTCACCGAACACTGAAAGTGGATCTGCCGGCGTCCGGCGCCTCCGCGCTCACGTCGCCGAAAATCTCCGTTCCGCGGCGCGCCGGGGCGCGCGGAACGATTCCCGTGACCTACGTCCCGGGACGCAACGCGATTTTTCTGGCCCACGCGCTCTCCTGGGCCGAAGCCGTCGGCGCGTTCGAGATCTGGATCGGCGCAAACGTCGTCGATTATTCCGGGTACCCCGACTGCCGCCCCGAATTTCTCCGGGCTTTCGAAAGGATGGCCAACCTCGCGACGAAGGCCGGCGTGGAAAAGAGCGGACGCTTCCGGATCGTCGCGCCCCTCTTGAAGATGACGAAGCTACAGATCCTGCAGTTGGGAGTTTCCCTGGGCCTGGACTACGCCTGGACCTTTTCTTGCTACGACCCTTCGGCCGAGGGATCGCCGTGCGGAAAGTGCGACTCTTGCCGGATTCGAAATCGAGCGCTTCGGCGCCTCGAAAAGTAGCAACGATAGGAGCCATTGGAAGTGTTTTGAGGAGAAGAGGTTATAATCTTAGTCACTCAATGTAGATTTCATTAGATATGACTTGACAAGTAATCACTAAGATTATACCATTGCAACGTTATGAGAGCAGATCAACTGACCGTAAAAGCCCAGGAGGCGCTCGCGGAAGCGCAGCGCGAAGCCCGGGAGTCCGGGCACGCGGAGACGACGCCGGACCACCTCTTGAAGGCGCTCATCGAGCAGGAAGAGGGAATCGTCGCCCCGATCCTCGCGAAGGTCGGCGTCGCGCGGGAAGCCGTTTCCCGCGAGCTCGACGCTTCGCTCGCCCGGCGGTCGAAGGTCTCCGGATCGGCGGCCGAGCCGCAAATCGCTCCCGCGCTTGCGAAGATTCTCGACCGGGCGCTCGAAATTGCCCACAAGTTCCAGGACGAATACATCTCGACAGAGCACCTGCTGCTCGCGATCGCGGACGCCCGCGGGACGCAGGCCGAAAAGATCCTCTCGGCCGCCGGCGCCCGGGAGGCCGCCCTGCTCGCCGCGCTCAAAGAGGTCCGCGGCTCCGCTCGAGTCACGGACCCGAATCCGGAAGACAAGTACCAGGCGCTCAAGAAATACGCCCGCGACCTGACCGAGGCGGCGCGCAAAGGCAAGCTCGACCCGGTCATCGGCCGGGACGACGAAATTCGCCGCGTCATCCAGGTGCTTTCGCGGCGAACGAAGAACAATCCCGTGCTGATCGGCGAGCCGGGCGTCGGAAAGACGGCGATCGTCGAGGGTCTTGCCCAGCGAATCCACTCCGGGGACGTGCCGGAGGGGCTCAAGAGGAAATCCGTCGTCGCGATGGACCTCGGCTCGCTCATCGCGGGTGCGAAATACCGCGGCGAATTCGAAGACCGCCTCAAGGCCGTCTTGAAGGAAGTCGAGGAGGCGGAGGGACGAGTCATTCTGTTCATCGACGAGCTCCACACGCTCGTCGGCGCGGGCGCCTCCGAGGGTTCGATGGACGCCTCGAACATGCTCAAGCCCGCCCTCGCCCGCGGCGAGCTCCGCGCGATCGGCGCGACGACCCTGAACGAATACCAGAAGTACATCGAAAAGGACGCCGCTCTCGAGCGGCGCTTTCAGCCCGTCTACGTGGAAGAGCCGACCCTCGAGGACACGATCGCGATCCTCCGCGGCCTCAAGGAGAAGTACGAGGTCCACCACGGCGTGAGAATCACCGACGCGGCGATCGTCGCGGCCGCGACGCTCTCCCACCGCTACATCACGGACCGGTTCCTGCCCGACAAGGCGATCGACCTCGTCGACGAGGCGGCGTCCGGATTGCGGATCGAGATCGATTCGCTCCCGACCGAGATCGACGAGATCGAGCGGCGGATCGTGAGTCTCGAGATCGAAAAGCGGGCGCTGTCCCGGGAAGAAACGCCGGCCGCGAAAGAGCGGCTCTCGGCGATCGAGAGGATCCTTTCCGACGAAAAGGAAAAGTCCTCCCAGCTCAAGCTCCAGTGGAACAACGAAAAGGAAGCGATCGGAAAGCTCCGATCGCTGAAGGAAGAGATCGAGGGGGTCAAGGCTCAGGCGCAGGAGGCGGAGCGCGCGGGAGACCTCGAGAAGGCGTCGGTCCTGCGCTACGGAACGTTGAGGCAGCTCGAAGAGTCTCTCTCCGAGGCGAACACGAAGCTCGCTTCGGTTCAGAAGACGGCGACGCCGATGCTCAAGGAAGAGGTCGACGAGGAGGACATCGCGAAAGTCGTCGCGAAATGGACCGGGATTCCGGTCTCGCGCATGATGGAAGCCGAGAGCCAGAAGCTCCTGCGAATGGAGTCGCGGCTGCGGCTCCGCGTCGTCGGGCAGGAAGAGGCCGTGCAGGCGGTCTCGGACGCCGTGCGGCGATCCCGCGCGGGTCTTTCCGACCCGAATCGCCCGGTCGGCTCCTTCATCTTCCTCGGGCCGACGGGCGTCGGAAAAACCGAGCTGTCGCGGGCGCTCGCGGAATTCCTCTTCGACGACGAGAACGCGATGGTGCGCCTCGACATGTCGGAGTACATGGAAAAGCACAGCGTCTCGCGCATGATCGGCGCCCCCCCCGGGTACGTCGGCTACGAAGAGGGCGGCCAGCTCACGGAAGCCGTTCGGCGCAGGCCCTACAGCGTGATCCTTTTCGACGAGATCGAGAAGGCGCATCCCGAGGTCTTCAACGTGCTGCTCCAGCTGCTCGACGACGGCCGCCTGACCGACGGCAAGGGGCGCAAGGTCGATTTCCGAAACGCCGTCGTCATCATGACGTCGAACATCGGATCCGAATGGATCATCGAGCTCGCCGGCCGCGACGAGGAGGAAATGAAGGCGAAGGTCACCGAGGCCCTCGCGCGCCACTTCCGGCCGGAGTTTCTGAACCGCATCGACGACATCGTCGTCTTTCACCGGCTTCAGGAAGCCCAGATCGAAAGGATCGTGGACATCCAGCTGGATCGGCTCGCCGCGACGCTGTCGGGCCGCGGCCTCCGGCTCGCCTGGACGCCCCAGGTTCGCGAATGGCTCGCGAAACGGGGCTACGACCCGGCTTTCGGCGCCCGGCCGCTGAAGCGCACGATCCAGAAGACCGTGCAGGACGCCCTCGCGCGCCGGGTCCTCGAGGGCAAGCTCACGGGAAAGAAGGCCCTCGCGATCGGCGTCGACCCGGCCGCGGACGCCCTGACGTTCCGGGAGATCGACGACCGCGAGCTCGAGAAACTCTCGAAAGCGCGGGAGAAGGAAACCGCCGCGGAGATGGTCTCCGAGGCGATTCATTGATTCTTTTTTTTCAAGGAGGTCAAAGATGAACGGATTGACGAGATGGGATCCCTTCCAGGAGCTCAATTGGTGGAACGACCGGCTCGGCCGGCTGCTCGGTCCGGAAACGGCGAGAACATCGAGAGGAGACGCCGACCAGGCGCTCACCTCCGGTAACTGGCTCCCACCGGTCGACATCGTCGAGGGGAAAGACCGCATCAAGCTCAACGTCGAGCTGCCCGGGTTCAAGGAGAACCAGGTCAACCTCACGGTGGAAAACGGCATGCTCACGATCAAGGGCGAGCGCAAATTCGAGAAGGAAGACAAGGAAGAGAACTACCACCGGGTCGAACGGTCGTACGGCACGTTCGTCCGGTCCTTCACCCTTCCGACGAGCATCGACCAGAACAAGATCCAGGCGGACTTCGCCGACGGCATCCTTCACGTCGAGATGCCCAAGCGCGAGGAGACCAAGCCGAAGCAGATCCCGATCGCGGGCGGCCGAGAGGGCAAGAAAAAAGAGATCGACGTCAAATCGGTCTGAAGGAATGCCGGAAAGCCGCCACGCGTTGAGAAGCGCATGACGAGCGTTTTTCGGAAGTCCCTCGAGCTCCGGGCGGCAGGAATTCCTGCCGCCCGCTTCTTCAGCTCGGCAGGACATCCTGCCGCCCGCTTTTTCAGCTCGGCAGGACATCCTGCCGCCCGCTTTTTCAGTTTCGCGGTCTTCGGTTCCGCCGCCCTTTTTTTCGCCTCTTCGTCCGGCGCCGCCACGCCCCCGACGCGCCGAAACGAGGTCGTCGCCGTCGTCGAAAAGGTGTCCCCGGCGGTCGTCAACATCTCGGCTGAACAGACGGTTCGGCGGCAGCCCACGGTGTTCGACCAGTTTTTCGGCGACTTCGGATACGCTTCGCCGCGGCGCTACAAGACGAAGTCCCTCGGCTCGGGCGTCGTCATCAACGGAAACGGCGTGATCCTGACGAACGACCACGTCGTGTCGGGCGCCTCGAAGATCGTCGCCACGACGAAGGCCGGCCAGGAGTACGAATGCGAGGTCGTCGGATCCGACCGGGACAACGACGTCGCCGTGCTCCGCGTCAAGGGCGCCCACGGCCCCCTTCCGATGCTTCCGATGGGCAATTCCTCCGACATCCTGATCGGCGAGACCGTCATCGCGATCGGCAACCCGTTCGGCCTGTCCAACACGGTCACGGCCGGCGTCGTGTCCGCGCTCGGACGCACCGTCCCGGAGGAGAACAGCCAGCGCATCTTCACCGACTTCATCCAGACGGACGCGTCGATCAACCCCGGAAACTCGGGCGGCCCGCTCGTCAACGTCGACGGACAGCTGATCGGCATCAACACCGCGATCGTCGGAGGCGCTTCGGGAATCGGCTTCGCGATTCCGATCGACCGGGCGAAACGCATCGTCGAGGACATTCTCCACTTCGGCTCGGTCCGGCCGGCATGGATCGGCGTGCGGGGCCGGACGGCGACTTCCCGGATCGGGAGCGAGGGAAAGCCCGTCGGGTTCCGCGTGACCTCCATCGAGGCCGGATCTCCGGCCGCGCGCGCCGGGATCGCGAAGAACGACGTGATCACCGAAGTCGGCGGCCGCCCCGTCGCCTCGAAGAACGACTTCGACACGGCGCTCTCGAGCGTCGTTCCGGGAAAACTCATCCCGCTGTCGATCAAGACGGGGAATTCCTCGCGAAAGATCTCGCTGCGCACGGCGGAGCCTCCCCCGTCGCTCTGGTCGCAGGTCCTGCGGCAGGACGTCGGGATCGAGGTCGCGCCGAACCGGGGCGCGCTGCGAATCTCGCAGGTCGCGCGGGGCTCGGCGGCGGCGCGCGCGGGCCTCGAGCCGGGCGATTCCCTCGTCGGCTTGAACGGGGACGTCGTGCGGTCGGAGAAGGATGCGGCCGCGGTCCTGAACCGCGACTTCAACCGCACGACGCTGCTGATGACCGTCGCGCGCGGCGGCTGGGAATACACGCTCTCGTTCCCGCTGGATTAATCACTGGCCGGGCGCTTGCCCGGCTTTGCTTCCGACACGACGATCCCGGCGACGACGAGCGCGCCTCCGGCGAGGCCGCGAGCGCCGAGCCGCTCCCCCAGGATGACCGCCGCAAAGATCGCCGCCCACACCGGCTCGAGCGCGAAGATGATCGCGGCCTTCGTCGCCGAGATCTTCGCCTGCGCCCAGTTCTGGGCCGAAAACGTCACGATCGTCGCGAACAGCGTCATGTACGCGACGGCGACGACGAACCCGCGGTCGAAGGAAAGCGGCCGCGCCTCGAACGCGGTCAGAGCGAGGCGCGGCCGGGCCAGGCGCAGGACGGCGGAGGCGGCGAGCAGCGTCGCGGCCGCGAAGATCATCTGGCGCGCCGTGTAGAGCAGCGCGTCGTGCCGCGGCGAGCGCTGCTCGTTCTCGACGAAATAGACGGCGAAGAAGACCGCGCAGGCGAGCACCATCATGTCGCCCCGGTTCACCGCTCCCCCTCCCGCGGGCCACGAGAGCACGAAAAAGCCCGCCGTCGCGAGCGCAACCCCCGCGAGGCTCGCCGCCCCGGGAAACCTCCGGCCGCGGAACAGGGCGACGACGGGCGTCAACACGACCGAGAGTCCGGTGATGAACGCGGTCTTCGAGGCCGAGGTCTCCGTCTGCCCCGCGATCTGCGCGCCCATCCCGAGCGCGAGCAGGACGCCCATTCCGGCGCCGTCGGCCCAGAGCCCGGGCGTCGCGCGCCTCCCGATCGTCGCGAGATTCAGCAGGATCGCGGCGAGCACGAACCGGCTCGCGACGTAGGCAATCGGCGGCTCCCGCCCGAGGACCTCGGCATTCACGATGAACGTCGTTCCCCAGATCAGCGTCACGCCGACGAGCGCGAGCGCGGCGGCCCAGGACCGCCTCTCCGACGCATCCTCCGAGAGAATTTCCATGCGGCGCCGATCGTATAAGATCTCCTGCCTCATGACGGTCCGAGTGCGGTTCGCTCCTTCTCCCACGGGCAGCCTCCACGTCGGCGGCGCGAGGACGGCTCTCGACAATTTTCTGTTCGCGCGCCACTCCGGCGGCGTCCACATCCTCCGAATCGAGGATACCGACGTCGAGCGATCGCGCGCGGAGCTGACGGACCAGATCCTCCGCTCCATGGAATGGCTCGGCCTGGAATGGGACGAGGGGCCGATCCACCAGTCGGACCGCATGGACCTTTACCGGGCAAAGGCGGACGAGCTCCTCGCCGCGGGAAAGGCCTACCGGTGCTTCTGTTCTCAGGAGGATCTGGACGCCGAGCGCAGGCGCGCCGAGGCGGAAAAACGCGCCTACCAGTACTCGAAGAAGTGCCGGACCCTCGATCCGGCGGACTCGAACCGCCGGGCCTCCGCCGGCGAAAAGTTCGTGCTGCGCCTGCGCGTCCCGCCCGACCCCATCGTCGTCGACGACCTCATCCGCGGACGGATCGAGTTTCCCGCCGGCACGACGGACGACTTCGTCCTCGTCCGGTCCGGCGGGCATCCCCTCTATCACTTCACCGTTTGCGTCGACGACGTGGACATGCGCATCACCCACGTCATTCGCGGCGACGATCACCTCGCGAACACGCCCAAGCATGTGGCTCTGTTCCGGCGCACTGGACGCCGAGCTTCCGAAGTTCGCCCACCTCGGCATGATTTACGGAACCGACCGGAAAAAGCTGTCGAAGCGGCACGGCGCGGCTTCGGTCGAGGAATGGCGCGACGCCGGAATTTTTCCTGAAGCGCTCGTGAACTTCCTCGCGCTGCTCGGATGGTCGCCCGGAGACGACCGCGAGATCATGACGCTGCCGGAAATGATCCGGGACTTCTCGCTCGACCGCGTGGGATCGTCGCCCTCCGTGTTCGATCCGGACAAGCTCCTCTGGATGAACTCGAAGTACCTCGCATCGATGACAGCGGCGGAGCTTTTCGCCGGCTCCCGCCGGCGGCCCGCCTCTTCCTCCCGAATCAGTCGCGCTTCGAGCCATTGAATTCCACCGCGAACGGTCGCGTACGATCCAGGAGCTCGCCTCCGCGCTGAGGGACTACGCGGCCGACCCGACCGAATACGAGGCGGCCGGCCTGAAGAAAAACGTCGGGCCCGAAACGGCCGCGCTTCTTTCCGACCTCGCCGGCAGGTACGCCGCGCTCGCCGCTTTCGACAAGGCCGCGGTCGAGGCCGCGCTTCGCGAGCTCGCGAACGAAAAGGGCGTCTCCGCGGGAAAGCTCATTCATCCCCTCCGGCTCGCGGCGACCGGCAAGACCGTCGGCGCTCCGCTCTTCGATGTCCTCGAGCTGCTCGGGAAAGAGACGGTCGAGCGGAGGATCCGGAGTTTCGTCGCGGCGATCGGTGCCGCGGCCCCCCCGGCGCCTTGACGTCCCGCTTCCCGAAATGCGCGCCGTCCGGCTGAATCGAACAGGAGAAGGGCTCCGGGACGAAGTCCTCGCCGATCCTTCGCCCGGCGAGGGCGAGATCGTGGTCGACGTCCGGGCCGCCGGGATCTGCCACTCGGACGCGCATTACCGAAAGGACCCGGGGCGGACCCGCCTGCCCGTCACGCCGGGTCACGAGATCGCGGGTGTCGTCGCCGCCGCCGGAAAGGGCGGCGCCGATTTTTCCTCGGGCGATCGGGTCGCGCTCCACTATCTTGTCTCGTGCGGGCTCGTCTCGTGCGGCCAGTGCTCCGATCGCCTTCGCGGAGGAGAGCGATTCTGCCCGCGGGTCTCGATGTTCGGAAAGGACCGCGACGGCGGCTACGCCGAATTCGTCGCGGCCCCGGCCGCGAACGCCGTGCGCATCCCCGATTCCGTTCCGTTCGATCAGGCCGCGGTCATGATGTGCTCTTCCGCGACGGCGCTCCATGCGCTCCGGATCGCGGGCCTGCGCCGGGGCGAATCGGTCCTCGTCGCCGGGTTCGGAGGCCTCGGCTTCTCCGCCGTGCAGCTCGCGAAGGCGCTCGGCGCCGGACGGGTGATCGCGGCCGACGTCGTCCCCGCGAAGCTCGCCGCCGCGCGGCTTCTCGGCGCGGAGACCGTCGACGCCTCGGTCGAAAAGGTGGAGGATCAGGTCGCCGCGCTCACGGGCGGTCGCGGCGCCGACGTCGCTCTCGATTTCGCCGGGGCGCCCGCCGCGCGGACTTCAGCTCTTCGCTCGCTCGCTCCGGAAGGCCGGCTCGTGATCGTCGCCCTCGACGACCGGCCGTTCTCCTTCGACCCCTACCGCGACGTGCTCGGGAAGGAAAGGCGGATCCTCGGTTGTTCCGACCACCTGTTCGGCGAACTCGTCGGCCTCATGGAGCTCGCGCGCGAGAAGAAGATCGACCTTTCGAACGCCGTCACCCAAACCGTTCCGCTCGAGGCGGATGCGATCAATGCCGTGCTCGACGAGCTGGAAAAAGGAACGTCGCACGTGCGAACGGTGATCCTCCCGCGCGGTTGAGGTTCCCGGGCGGCGGTCAGCGGTTGCGGATCTTCGTCGGGGACGGCTTGTAAGATTCGCTCATCGCGCGCAGCTTCCGGATCGTCTCGCGCAGGACGCCGATCGCTCCCGGGATCTCCCGCCCGTAGAGTCTCATCTCCGCCTCGCAGTCGGTCATTCCGTAGACGGCGGCGTCGCTTTCCAGCCGGTTCTTCTCGAACTCGAGCCGCTCGACGAGCTCATCGATCTCGGATCGCAGAACATAGGACAGGTCCCGATCGCCCAGATAACGCCCGCACTGGGGGCAGTGGACCGTCTGATAGCCGTCGAGAGGCTCGTCGATCAGGAACTGCCTCTCGCAGCGGGGGCACTCGAAAACCTCCGGCAGCACGGAAGAATTCTCCCCCCCGACGCACGCGATTGCAACGTCATCCGCCCGATTTTTTCGCGCGGAATCCCTCGCTTGACAAAACGGACAAAACGGTCTCCACGTGGTCGCCCTGGATCTCGATCACGCCGTTCTTGACGGTGCCTCCGGCGCCGCAGCGCGCCTTCAGTTTCTTCGCGAAAAACCCGAGGCCCTCCTCGTTCTCCTCCAGACCCGCGACGAGCGTCACGGTCTTTCCGGCGCGGCCCGACGAGCTCCGCGAGACGCGGACGCGCTGGAGGTTCTTCGGCGAAGCGGGCGCCTTCGAGCACGCGCACCGGTCGGCCGGCCACCCGCACTTCGGGCAGCGAGAGACGTTGCCGGAACCTCCGGGGCCGGAGGAATAAACGGTCGGTCGATCGGGCTCGGCCATTCCGCTTCAGCTCTGAGGCGGGGCGAGGCCGCCGCGAGGCGAGCGCTCGCAGCCCGAGGAGCCCGAGGCGTACTGAATCAAGTACGTCGCAGGGCGCCGAGCGGCGAGAACGTTCGCCGCAGCAAGAGCATCGCCCCGCTAGATTTCGCCGACGCGGCGGAAGTATTCGGCGAACGCCATCATCCCCCCCCGCGCCTGCTGCCAGTCATAGTTCTCGTTCGGCGCGTGGTACCCGTGCTCCGGAAGCGAGAGGCCGAGGAAGTAGACGGGCGCCTTCAGAACTTTTTCCATCGAGAGGACGGCGCCGATCGAACCGCCCTCGCGAACGAAGACCGGTTCCTTTCCGAAAGCGAATTTCATCGACGCCTTGATCGCGTCGGCGTACGGTCCCGTCGTTTTCGCGAGGTAGCCGGGCAGCGCGTGCTCATGCCACACTTCCACGTCGGGGTTTTTCTTCTTCACGAAGTCCTTCACGAGCTTGACGATCTTCTTCGGGCTCTGGTTCGGAACGAGCCGGCAGGAAACGATCGCCGTCGCCGACGGGGGAATGATCGTTTTGACGCCCGGCCCGACGTAGCCTCCGGCGATTCCATGAACTTCGAAGGTAGGCATCATCCAGATTCGCTTCATCACTTCGAGCGGATCCTCGACGCGAATCGACCGGAAAAGATGATCCTTCTTGAATTCACGGGTCGTGAAGCCGCACTTCCGCAGATCGTCGAGCTCCTTTTTCGTCGGCTTCGCCACGTCGTCGTAGAAGCCGGGGATCTTCACCCGGCCGGTCTTCGCGTCCACGCACTCGGCGATGAGCGCGCAGATTTCCGCCTGGGGGTTGCGCGCCGCGCCGCCGGCCGTGCCGGAGTGCTGATCGGTCTCGCCGGTGCGGAGCGTGAAACGGAATCCCTGAAGGCCCCGGAGGCCCGCCGGACAGGCCGGATGCTTGCGGGAGACCCAGACCGTGTCGGAGACGACGATCGAATCGGTTCGAAAATCTTCCTGGTGCGCCTTGATCGTCGCCTCGAAATGCGGCGACCCGATCTCCTCTTCGAGCTCCCAGAGAAAGTCGATGTTGACGCGCGCACCGTTGTCCGCGGCGTATTTCGCGCCGAACAGCGCGGAGATCGCCGGCCCCTTGTCGTCGGTCGTGCCGCGCCCGAGGTAGCGGTCGCCGTCGCGCACGAACCGGAACGGCTCGGACTTCCAGTCGGGCCCTTCCGCGGGTTGAACGTCGAGATGGTTGTAGATCGTCGCCGTCGGGTAGGCGGGATCGATCTCGAAGCGGCCGTGGACGAGCGGGTGACCGCCCGTCTCGTAGACCCGGGCGCGCGCGCCCATCGATTCGAGGAGCTGCGCGGCGTACTGCGCGCCGCGGGCCATGTCGGCCCGGTGCTCCGGCTCGACGGAGACCGTGGGAATTTCGACGATGTCCCGCAGCGTCGACTCGAACCTTTCGCGCGACGAATCGGCGTACTGCGAAACGGAATTCTTCGAGAATTGTTCCGACATTCTCACTCCTTGCTCATTTCTTCTTCTTCGATTTCGAGGCGCTCCGCGGCTTCCCGGCGCGGGGACGAGCGCGCTTCGGCGTGGCGGTCCGGGCGGAGCTCTTCCGCGGCCGGGGCTTCGGCCGGCCGGCTTTCTTCTTCGGGCCATGCTTTCCAGCGCCCTTCCGGGCCGGCTTCGCCGCGGCGCGCTTGCGTTCCGGCTTCGGAGCGCCCTTTTCCGCCTTCCGGGGCTCGGCTCGCGACGCCGCGGCGGGGACCTCGGACCCGGCCGCCGCTTTCAGGGCCAGTCGCTTTTCCCGGGCGTGGCTGCGGGACGCCGCGGCCGCCGCCTTGCGCTCCTCGGCGCGGTGCTGGCGCTCTTCCCGCGCGGCCTCTTCCGCGGCGGCCCGCAGCGCCTCCCATTTCGGCAGCCGCTCCGCGATGACGGCCGAAAGCTCGCGCTCGGAGTAGACCTGGATCTTCGGAACCCGTTCTTTCAGCAGGTCCTTCCGGTCGTCGAACACGTGCATCGCGAACAATTCGAGCTCGCGCGTGTCCTTCGCCTTGGAGAGATAGTCAGCCGTCTCGAGAGCGTGGGACGGAGCCTTCGAAAAATCGATGACGATCGCCGCCGGCTTCTCCCGCCGGGCCACTTCCGAGAATCGGGGCCAGCGGGGCTCCTCGACGATCAACTGGGCGCCCGACTTGGCGAGCCGCGAGGCCTTCGCATCGCGAGTCTCGCTCGCGAAATGCAGAAACAGCACCTTCATCGCAGACCTCATTTACTCTGAATTTATTCGCTTTCCGGCGATTCCGAAAGTCCTTTTTATCACGCCGCGGGGGAAGCCGGCGAATCCTCTCGAAAATGCGTGCCGCGGGAGACGCGATCGTCCGCGGCGCCGCGCGTGACCTCGAGGGCCGTCCGAACGCCGTTGCGCAGGCCGATCAGCGCGTCGGACATCGTTCCCTGACGGTAGAAGTCCTCGATTTCGTCCCTCAGCTCCTGCAGGATGCGGCGAGCGCGGTCGAGGCGGCGGCCGGAGCGCACGAGGCCGACATAATTCCACATCGTGTGTTTGATCACGAGCCAGTCCTGCGAAACCAGAGCGGCGTCGACCGGCTCGGACTCGGGTTTCCAGTCCCAGGCCGAATACGACTTCGCGGAAGCATCGGCTCGGGCTTCCTCCGCCGCGAGCTTGCCCGCCCGCCATCCCCAGAGGAGACCTTCGAGAAGCGACGTCGACGCGAGGCGATTCGCCCCGTGGACTCCCGTGCAGGAGACCTCTCCGGCCGCGTACAGGCCCGAGAGCGTCGTGCGCCCGTCCAGATCGACTGCGACGCCGCCGCAGGAATAGTGCGCGGCCGGAACGATCGGCACGGGCCCCTTCGTCACGTCGTAACCCGCCTCCTGGCAGCGCTGGGCGACGCCGGGAAACCGCTCGCGGATCCATTCCGGGGGCTTGTGCGAAATGTCGAGAAGGGCGTGCGGCTGGTCCTCGTCGAGCATGCGGCGATGGATCGCTCGGGCAACGACGTCGCGCGGCGCCAGCTCCTCGCGCGGATCGAACTCCCTCAGGAACGGCCGGCCGGCGGCGTCCGTGATCTTTGCGCCGGCGCCGCGCAGCGCTTCCGAGAGAAGCAGGCGCCCCTTGGGATGGACGAGGGCCGTCGGATGGAACTGCACGAACTGGAGATTCAGCAGGCGGGCGCCCGCGCGCGCCGCCATCGCGATCCCGTCGCCGCGGGACCCGGCCGGATTCGTCGTGTGCAGGAAGACCTGCCCGAGACCGCCGGTCGCGAGGATCGTCGTGCGCGCGTAAACCGGCCGGACCGTTTCGGTCGAGCGGTCGAACAGGTACGCTCCGAAGACCCGCTGCCTCGCGTAGCGATCCAGCGGGTTGGAGGAATCGTGCGCGGGCGTCAGAAGGTCGACGGCCGTGTGCGCGGTCTTCCACTCGACGCTCTTTTCGGAGCCCACGGCCTCGAGAAGCGCGCGCTCGATCGGGATTCCCGTTTCGTCCTTGACATGGAGCACACGCGGGAGCGAGTGAGCTCCTTCCAGGGCCCATTGAAACGTTCCGTCCTCGCGGTCGAACGGCACGCCGAGCTCTCCGATCAGGAGTTTTTCGACGAGGTCGGGGCCTTCGCGCGAGAGCAGCTCGACCGCGGAGGGATTGCACAGTCCGCCTCCCGCCTTTTCGATGTCCGCGGCGAGACTCTCGGGCGTGTCGCCGGCCGGCCGGCCGACGATGCCTCCCTGCGCCCAGAACGTGTTCGACGATTCCGCCTGCTCGGATCTCGTGACCACGAGGACCCGCCCCCCCGCGCGCGCGGCCGAGAGGGCCGCGGAACAGCCCGCGATGCCGGTTCCGATCACGAGGACGTCGTAGATCTCGTTCACCCGATCTCGAGCTCCAGGGAAATGTCGCCGGCCCGCACCGAATGCGTCAACGCGCCGACCGAAATGAAATCGACGCCCGCGTCGGCGTAGGCGCGGACGTTCGCGAGCGAGACGTTCCCCGAGGCCTCGATCCGGACCCCGGGCGCGAGCCCGCGCGCGAGCGCGACGAGCCTCCCCGCCTCGGCCGGCGTCCGGTTGTCCAGAAGCAGGAGATCGGCGCCGGACTCGAGGGCCTCGCGAAGCTGGACCTCGCTTTCCACCTCGACCTCGATCCGCAGGCCGAACGGCGCGCGAAGCCGCGCGGCGGCGACGGCCGCGGCGACGCCCCCGGCGACCGCAATGTGGTTGTCCTTGATCAGGATTCCGTCGTCGAGCCCGAAGCGATGGTTCGTTCCCCCGCCGGCGACGACCGCCTGCTTGTCGAACGCTCGAAGGCCCGGCGCCGTCTTGCGCGTGTCGAGAATCCGGGCGGCCGTTCCGCGCACGGCCTCGACGTAACGCCTCGTCTCGGTCGCGATGCCCGACATTCTCTGGAGGAGATTGAGGGCGACCCGTTCCCCCGCGAGCAGGCCTCGGGCGCCGCCCGAGACCTCCGCGATTTTCGCTCCCGCGGCGATGCGGTCTCCTTCCGCGGCGAGACAGGTCCAAACCGATCCCGGGTCGGCGAGGCCGAAGACTTCGCCGGCGATCTCCAGACCGCTCGCGACGAGATCGCTCTTGGCGAGAAGAAACCCTTTTGCCCGAGCGCCTTCCGGCACGACCGCCCGGGAAGTAACGTCACCGCGGCCGATGTCCTCCGAGAGGAACATCTCGAGCCGGGCCTTCAGGGCGGGATCGATCTGGCTCACGCCGGGAGGATATCCCGAACCGGACGGCGGCCGCCCCGATCGTGCAGATCCTTGAATAGCGCGGCGAGAGCGGCGTGAGACGAGCGCGCGCAGCGCCGAGCGTCGCCGAGGCGTACTGGACAAGTACGTCGCAGGCGGCGCCGGCCGAGCACGTTCGTATTCGCGCCAGCTATCGGCGCGCCCGCTCTAGGAAAGCTCCAGCATCCGCAGGAGAGATTTTTCAGCGGCCACGCGGACGTCTTCCGGAATCGTAATCTCGGGCGTCTCGTCGCGCATCGCGAGGTAGATTTTTTCGACGGTATTTTTCTTCATGAAGGGGCAGAGGTTGCACGCGCAGGTGTCCGCGGGAAGGGGAATGAATTTCTTTCCGGGCGCGGCCTTTTCCATCTGGTGCAGGATTCCCGGCTCCGTCGCGATCAGAAACTCCGGCGCTTCGTTCGTCGTGACGTAATTCAGGATCGACTTCGTCGAACCGACGTGATCCGCGTGCTTCAGGATCGCCTCGGGACATTCGGGATGCGCGGCGATCTTCGCGTGCGGGTGCTCGACCTTCAGCCGCACGAGCTCGCGCTCCGAGAACTGTTCGTGCACGATGCAGGTGCCCGGCCAGAGGACGAGCTTGCGGCCGACCTTTTTCTCCAGCCAGGCGCCGAGATGCCGGTCGGGCGCGAAGAGGATCTCCCGGTCGGACGGAAAGGAACGCACGATCTTCTCGGCATTCGACGACGTGCAAATGACGTCCGACAGCGCCTTCACCCGGGCCGAACAATTGATGTACGTGATCGACGCCGCGCCCGGATGCGCGTCGCGGAAAGCCCGGAACGCCTCGGGAGGACACGAGTCCTCGAGCGAGCACCCGGCGCCCATGTCGGGGATCAGGACCTTTCGCGACGGGTTCAGGATCTTCGCCGTCTCCGCCATGAAACGCACGCCGGCGAACAGGATGATGTCGGCGTCCGTCTTCTGCGCCGTTTTCGACAGGTCGAGGGAGTCGCCGACGAAGTCGGCCAGGTCCTGGATCTCCGCCTCCTGGTAGTAGTGGGCGAGCAGCACGATCCTCTTTTCGCGCTTGAGCCGCCGAATCTCCTCCTCCAGATCCAGCTTCGGGTCGATCCGAACCGGATCCGCGGCAGCGAGAACGCTCGCGGGTGCAGGCATTTCGTCAACTATAACGTTTGTCGGAAATCCGAAATTTCCCCCGCGAGCGGACTGGCTCTGAAATTGCTGTAGGCTAGAAAGCGTCATTTGAAAGGAGCATCAGCATGCCGAAAACGGAAGGGCCGGGCGGGAAAAAGACGTTCGTGAGCGACATCCAGGAGCTCCGGCGGCGCGCCCGGAAGCACATGGAGAAGGGCGCGGTCACCGAGGGTTACAAGGCCGACCGGCCCACCGTGATCAAGATCCTCAACGAGGCCCTCGCGACCGAGATCATCTGCATCCTCCGCTACAAGCGCCATTACTTCATGGCGGACGGAATCCACGCCCAGGCCGTCAAGGCCGAGTTTCTCCAGCATGCCAACGAGGAACAGGGGCACGCCGACCTGATCGCCGAGCGCATCACGCAGCTCGACGGCGAGCCGAACTTCAGCCCGGAGGGTCTCTCCACGCGCAGCCATGCCGAATACGTGGAGGGGACCGACCTCCTCGACATGATTCGCGAAGACCTCGTCGCGGAGCGGATCGCGATCGATTCGTACTCCGAGATGATCCGCTACGTCGGGGACGACGACGTCACGACGCGGCGCATGCTCGAGGGCATTCTCGCCATGGAAGAAGAGCACGCCGAGGACCTGAAAACGATGTTGAAGACGCTGGACAAGGAAGAACGATCCGCGGGATAAAATCCCGCCAATGTCCGACGCTTCCTGGCCCCGGGGCGGCGAAGAAAAATATCGCCTTCTGCTGCAGGTTTCCGAGGCCGCCAATGCGCAGCTCGAGCTGTCCGGAGTGCTCGGGTCGGTCGCCCGCGCGCTCAAGCCGTTCGTGCCGGTCGACGCGATCGGAGTCGCGACCACGGACGGGGAGCTCGTGCGCCTGCACGCGATCCACATCGAGGGAGTCGAGCGCCTGCCCGGAGAGCCCTTCGCCGACGTCATGACCCGGGCCCTGCACCTGTCGGCCGACCAGGTCGCGCAAATCTCCGGCGGCCTGCCGTTTCACGGCTCGGGAACGGAATACGTCGGCCGGACGGGAAAGGCCTACGTTTGCCAGAATCTTCTCGAGGAGAAGCTGTTCGCGGAAGACGACCGGCTTTTCTCCTACGGAATCCACTCGTACGTGCGCACTCCCCTGTTCGCCCGGGAGCGCCTGATCGGCTCGATCGCGTTCTCGCGGACCCGCCAGCGGCGCTTCGAGCCCGACGAGGTCGACACCCTCGAAGCCGTCTCCCGGCCGATCGCGACCGCGGTCGCGAATTCCCTCGCGTTCGACGAGATCGGAAAGCTGAAGGACCGGCTGCAGCAGGAAAACCTCGTCCTGAAAGAGGAAATCGACCAGGAATCGATGTTCGAAGAGATCGTCGGCGCCTCGAAAGCCCTGCGAAAGGTCCTTTCGAAGGTGGAGAAGGTCGCGCCGACGGACTCGACCGTTCTGCTGACCGGGGAAACCGGGACCGGAAAGGAGCTCATCGCGAGGGCGATCCACCGCCGGTCCCGGCGCTCGGACAGCGTCCTGCTGAAAGTGAACCTCGCGGCGCTCCCTCCTTCGCTCATCGCTTCGGAGCTCTTCGGCCACGAGAAAGGCGCTTTCACGGGAGCCCTCCAGCGCCGGCCGGGCCGCTTCGAGCTCGCCTCCGGCGGAACGATCTTTCTGGACGAGGTGGGAGAGCTCTCGCCGGAGATCCAGGTTGCGCTCCTGCGCGTCCTCCAGGAAGGTGAATTCGAGCGCGTCGGCGGGACTCGAACGCTTCGCACCGACGCGAGGATCATCGCCGCGACGAACCGGGACCTCGCTCGCTCGGTCGACGAGGGCGCCTTCCGCAGCGACCTCTATTACCGGCTGAACGTCTTTCCGATCGAGCTGCCCCCGTTGCGCGAACGGCGCGAAGACATCCCGATCCTCGTCGAGTATTTCACGGCGCGCCATTCGGCCCGCCTGGGGAAGAGGATCCGTAAGGTCGAGAAAAAGACGATGGATCGCCTCGTCGCGTACTCGTGGCCCGGAAACGTGCGCGAGCTCGAGAATCTCCTCGAACGGGCCGCGATTCTCGCCGAGGGAGAAACGCTCGAGATCGAGGAAAGCGCGCTCGCGGGAGTTTCCGCCTCCTCCCCGCGCGGCGCTCTTCCGGCGAGCCTCCTGGGACAGGAGAAGAAGATGATCGAAGCCGTTCTCGCGGAAACGCGCGGCCGCGTCTCGGGGCCTTCCGGCGCGGCGGCGCGGCTCCAGATCCCCTCGACGACGCTCGAGTCGAAGATCCGGAAGTTGAAGATCGACAAGTACCGGTTCCGGCAAAATATCCACTAACATCACCTCAGACTTTCATGGCCGACGACGAGAGCAAACGACCGAAGGAGCGGCGACGGCTACCCCGGGTCAGTCCCGCGAAACCTCTCCCGGCCAGGGTCCGGATGGTCACCGACGCGTTCATCCGGAACCTTTCCGCGGGGGGCGCGCTCATCGAATCGGGCCGAGCGCTCGCGCCCGGGTCCCGGTGCGAGATTCATCTGGATCTCGGCGGCGAGGCCGCCACAGTGACGGCGAAGGTTGTTCGCTGCCACCTTCTGCCCGGGACGGGCTCCCGCTATCAGTCGGGGCTCGCCTTCGAGCAGGTCGACGAAAAGACGCGCTCGGCCATCGACAGAATCGTGAAGACTGCCGGCAACGGCGAGCCCTTGCCCGGGAAAATCAGGACCTGATCTCGCCGAGACGATCTGCGCCCGCCCCTTCGATCGCTCTCTCCGTTACCCCGGGCTGCCCGCGAGGATGATCCCGGCCCGGTGCCATTGACAAAGTGACTACCGGTGGTTACATTTGGCGCATGAAGGCCGTCGGCATCAAGAACCTCAAAGCGCGCCTTTCGGAGTACGTCCGTCTCGCGAAGACCGGCGAAACGATTCTGGTGACTGAACGCGACGAGGTCGTCGCGGAGCTTCGTCCCGCACGCCGACAGCGCGTGACGCCCGAAGGCCTCGCGGAAACGCTGGAGAGCCTCGCGGATTCCGGCGAAATCACTCGGGCAACCCTCCCGAAGACCGGATGGCGCTGGAAGCCGGAGGCCGTCGACCTTCCCTCGGGGACGGCGAAGCGGCTCCTCGACGAGATTCGTGGAGAGCGCCGGATTGTCTGAGGGTCCCTTCCGATTCTACCTCGACACCTCGGCAGTCCTCCGAGTCGTTCTCGAGGCGGGTGCGAGTCCGGAGATCGAAACCGCCATCCACGGTTCGAAGCTCCTGATCACGTCCCGGCTCTCCCTGGTCGAGTCATCTCGGGCGTTTCTTCGCGCGCGGGAGCTTCGCCGAGCGGGCGAGGCCGACCTGATCCGGGCCGAACGATCCGTTGATGCCTTGTGGTCCCGCTGCGAGATTTGGGAGCTGACGGCGTCGGTATGCGAGCTGGCTCGCCATGTCGCGCCGAACAAGAACCTGCGTGCGCTGGACGCGCTTCATCTCGCAACCTACCTTCAGGCGGCAAGAAGAATCGACGAGCTCGATCTCCTCACGGCCGACGAACGGCTTCGAGCGGCCGCCATCGCCTGACGCGGGATTACAGCCTTCGTAAGCCCGTTTCCGCGCTTACGGAATTTCGTAAATCAACCGGAATTCGGCAGAACTTCGCCGGACATGGCTCGGTGAATCAAGAGGTTGGCGCTGTGCTCGCGCTGGCACGCGTCTTGATGCCTTTCGCAGCGAAGCCGATGTTGAAGATCGAGAAGACTTCCGAAACCGCGACCGGCGTGACGTTCTTCCTCTCCGGACGAATCTCGTCCGACCACGTTCCGGAGCTGAACAAGCTGCTCCGAAAGGCCCGCGACGCCGGCCAGACGGTGACTCTCGATCTCGAGGGTGTCGGCCTCGTCGACCGGAAAGCCGTCGAGTTCTTCACGAAAGGCGAGGGGGCGAAATCGAAGCTCCTCCACTGCCCCGTCTATGTCAGCGAATGGCTGCGCTGCGAAGGACGGAAGGTCGCGCAATGATCCGCTCGACGATCCGGAAAGCGGCGGCGGCCGGACTCGTCTGCCTCGGAGTCTCTTCCGCGCTCCCGGCCCGGCCGCCGGCCCCGCTCGCCGCTGCCCGAAAGCTCACGCTCGCCGACGCTGTTCAAAGGGCCCTGTCCGACGGAACCGCCGCGAAGCTCGCGTCGCTCCGCGTGGAAGAGTCGCGGGCGGCCGCGATCGAGGCGAAGTCCGCCCTGTTTCCGCGGCTCGACGGCGCCGTCCAGGACCAGAACGAAGTCCTCAATCTCAAGACGTTCGGCCTGACGATCCCCGGTTTTCCTTCCGTCGTCGGACCGTTCAACGTCTTCGACGCCCACCTCGCCGCCGCGTACAACATCGTCGACCTCGCCGCCCGGCGCCGATACCAGGCCGCGCGGAGCGGAATCGCGATCTCGGAGACCGAGCGCCGCCGGGCCGACGACGACGTCGCCGCCGCGGTCGCGACGATCTATCTCGCGGTCCGGAAAGCCGAGGCTCAGGTCGACGAGACGCAGGCGAACGTCACCCTCTTCGACCGGCTCTCCGAGCTCGCGCAGCACCAGCTCGATGCCGGGGTCGCGACGAAGCTCGACACCACGCGCGCCCGGGTGCAGCTCTCCCGCCGGCGGCAGGACCTCCTCGTCGCGCAAACGCATCGGGACACGGCAAAGGTCGTGTTGCTGAGGGCGATCGGCGCCGACCTCGGCGAAGCGTTCGTCCTCGAAGAGCCGAAGACGCCCGAAAGCGCAGCACCCTCTCTCGAAGAAGCGCTCGACCGGGCCCGGTCGGACCGGCCGGAGATCGCGACCGCGAAAGAACGGCTCGAGGAGGCGCGTCTCGAGTTCCTCGCGGTCCGGTCCGAAAAATACCCGAAGCTCGTCGCGCAGGCGCAGGGGGGATACAACGGCAACTACCTCGGCGACCTCTCCTGGAACCGCGTCGTCGGAGCAACGGTCTCCGTCCCGATCTTCACGGGCGGTCAGATCGGCGCGCGCGAAGCGGGAGCGAGGGCCCGCGAGCGGGAGCTCGAAGTCCAGGCGCTCGACGCCGAGCGACAGGTCGAAGAAGACGTTCGCCGCGCCCTGCTCGCCTACGAGAGCGCGGTCAGCCGCGTCGCGCTCGCGGAAGAGACGGCGCGACTCGCCGACGACGAGCTCGACCTCGCGCGGGACCGATTCGCGAACGGCGTCTCCAACGACGTGGAAGTCGACAACGCCCAGACCGCGCTGACGTCCGCGAGGGATTCGCGCCTCGCCGCGATGGCCGATCGCGCGCAGGCGTGGTTCGATCTGAAGCATGCGACCGGAGAGATCCGGCAGGCGATTCTGCAGGGAGGGAAGTGATGGAAGCTCGGGCTCAACAGGGCTCCCGGCCGGAATCGCGCCCCGCGCGCTCCCGGAAGAGGCGGGTGATCACGTTCGGTCTGCTCGCGGCGGCGCTCGTCGCCGGCGCGATTTTCGCGATCCGAACGGTGAGCTTCTACAAGCACCATGCCGAGACCGACGACGCGCAGATCGAGGCGCACATCGATCCCGTCCTTCCCCGGATCCCGGGATACGTCACCGAAGTCGGCGTTCGCGACAACGAAACGGTCAAAGCCGGCCAGGTCATCGTCCGCATCGACCCGCGCGACCTCCAGTCGAAGGTCGACACGGCGCAGGGGGCCGTCGAGAACGCCCGCGCGCAGGTGTCGGTCGCTCGCGCGAACGTCTCCGCCGCGCGGGCGGCCGCGAACAAGGCGGACCAGGACCTCGCGCGCTACCGGCCGTTGCGACAGAAGGAAGAGATTTCGCAGCAGCAGTTCGACGCGGCCCGCGCGGCCGCGGAGGCCGCGAAATCGCAGCTCGAGGCGGCCGCGCAGCAGGTTCAGGCGGCCTCCGGACAGGTCGCCCAGAAGCAGGCCGACCTCGACTGGGCGCGCCTGCAGCTTTCGTACGCGACGGTGGCCGCCCCCGCGTCCGGAGTCGTCTCGAAGAAAGACGTGGAGGTCGGCCAGCTCGTCGCCGCCGGCCAGCCGCTCATGGCGATCGTCGAAGGCTCGGAGGTCTGGGTCGTCGCGAACTTCAAGGAAACCCAGCTTCGCAAGATGCGCGTCGGCCAGGCGGCGGAATTCACGGTCGACGCCTACCCGAAGAAGGTTTTCCGTGGCCGCGTCGATTCCTTCTCGGCGGCGACGGGCGCGAAGTTCTCCCTCCTGCCGCCCGACAACGCGACCGGCAACTTCACGAAGGTCGTCCAGCGGGTTCCGGTCAAGATCGTCCCGACCGAGGCTCCCGACGCCCGGTATCCCCTTCGCGCCGGCATGAGCGTCAACGCGACGGTCGACCTCGATTGATGCTCGCGCCGAGCGTTCCCGGGGGACCAATCGTTTTCGGCCCGGCAAACGTATACCCGTCGAAGATGAGTCCCAGCCGGAAGCCCGACCGCCTCGCGCTGCTGTTCGCGCTGCTCGCCGTCGGCTCCCTCGGCGCGGAAGTCTGGGCGCTCGTCCGAACGCTCGGGCTGCTGCTCGCCCGTTAAGTCCCGATGTCCGAGACGGGAGCCCGCAAATGGATCATCACGATCACGGTGATCCTCGCCTCCGTGATCGAGCTCATCGACACCTCGATCGTGAACGTTGCTCTCCCGCAGATGATGGGAAACCTCGGCGCGACGCTCGACGAAATCGCCTGGGTCGTCACGGCCTACGTCGTCGCGAACGTGATCGTCGTGCCGATGACCGGCTGGCTCTCGTCGCTTTTCGGGCGGAGGAACTACTTTGCGGGCTCGATCGTTCTTTTCACGATCGCCTCTTTCTTCTGCGGCCACGCGACGGGCATCTGGGAGCTCGTCGTCTTCCGTTTCATCCAGGGAGTCGGCGGCGGCGCGCTCCTCTCGACTTCCCAGTCGATCCTCGTCGAAACGTTTCCGCCCGAGGAGCTCGGGCTCGCGAACGGGCTCTTCGGCCTCGGCGTCGTCGTCGGGCCGACGATCGGACCGACGCTCGGCGGCTGGATCACGGACAACTATTCCTGGCCGTGGATCTTCTACGTCAACATTCCGATCGGGATCGTCGCGGCGCTGCTGACGTTCGCGTACATTCGGGACCCGAAGGAGAAGCGCCATGTCGGCGCGGTCGACTGGTGGGGGATCGCGCTGCTCGTGGCGGGAATCGGCTCTCTCCAGGTCGTTCTCGAGCGCGGCGAGCGGGAGGACTGGTTTTCGGCGGCGTACATCACGATTCTCGCGGTCGTCGCGGCGGCCGGCATCATCGGCTTCATCTGGAGAGAGCTCGCGGCGGAGCATCCGATCGTCGATTTGCGGGTGCTCAAGGACCGTTCGCTCGCCGTCGGCACGCTCTTCACGTTCATTCTGGGCTTCGGTCTCTATTCCTCGGTTTTCATTTTTCCCGTCTTCGCGCAGAACCTGCTCGGGTTCACGGCGATGCAGACCGGCCTGATCCTGCTTCCCGGAGGCATCGCGACAGCGATCATGATGCCGGTCGTCGGCAAGCTGATGCAAAAGGGATTTCCGCCCCAGATCATGAACGCGCTCGGGTTCATCTCTTTCTTCGGATTCACGTTCCTGCTCTCGCATTCGACCCTTTCGTCAGGCAGGAGCGATTTCTTCTGGCCGCTGATCCTGCGCGGCGTCGGGCTGGGCCTCCTCTTCGTTCCGCTCACGACGCTCGCGCTCTCGAACCTCCGCGGAAAAGACATCCCGCAGGGGGCCGGCTTCACGAACATGATGCGCCAGCTGGGCGGCTCTTTCGGCGTCGCTCTCGTCGCAACGTTCATCCAGCACCGCTCCGCAACGCACCGCCAGAACCTGCTCACGCACGTCTCCGTCTACGATTTCGCTTTGCGGCAGCGGCTCGATTCGGCCGCGAAGGGCTTCCTCGCAAAGGGCTCGAGCGCGTACGAGGCGCAGAAACAGGCTTACGCGGCGGTGGAGGGCGCGGTCGCGCGGCAGACGTTCCTCTTGACCTACATGGACGCGTTCCGCGTCGTCGGGATCTTCTTCCTTCTCTGCATTCCGCTGTTGCTGCTCTTCAAGCGGGTCCGGCGCGGAGGACCCGTGGCTCCGATGCACTGAAGCCCCGACGCACGGAGAGCTATTTTCGAGCGGGTCGCCGGGCGGCGCGAAGGAGGACCGCGATCTCGTCGGGCCGCGGGTTGACGAAATCCAGGCGGATGCGCCCGTCGGCAGTTTCCGAAACGACCGCGGGAATCGAGCTCGCCGTCAGGTACCACCCCGCGGGCAGCACGACGGCGTTTCGCGGCCGGCCGAACGAACGGTCGAAGACGAGCTCGTCGCCCTCCCGCCGGTAGCTCTTCGGGTCGGTGTAGGTCTCCGAAATCCGCAGCCGCACGGACAGCCCCTTGCGGACGGGCGGATAACGAATCAGGACGATTTCCGAATCGGGCCCGATCGGCTCGCCGATGTCGATGCCCGCCTTCCGGATCTCCTCGCCCTTCAACGTCTCCACTTTCAGCTCTTCTCCCGTGTCGAGAATGCGCGCGGAAGGCTTCGACGCGCGGCTTCCCTTCCTCACGACGTTGACGTACTTGTCCTCGCCGGGCTTCGTTTCGGTGTAGTCGTGGTAGAGGTCGAACGAGTGCGAATCCGGATCGAGAAGGAAGTAGACGATCGTCCGATCCTGGTGAGCGCGCTCGGAGAGCCGTTCCGCGAGAGCGTCCGAAGGCCCTTCCGCCGCGAACGCCGCCCCGCCGGCGAGAAGCGCCGAGCCGAGGGACGCGGCCGCGAGCAACCGCCGGGCTCTCATCGCGCGAGCTTCCTCGCCCGGATCACGACCGACGCGGGATCGAGGGAGGGATTCATGAAGGAGACTTTCAGGCGCCCGTCCGCTTCGCGGAGGACCTGCGCGGCGACGTTGCATTCGATCACTTCGTAACCGGGCGGAAGAACGATCGAATTGCGGCGGATCCCGAGGGAACGCGAGAACACGATCGTGTCGCCGGCGACAGAGTAGCTCTTCGGGTCCTTGTAGGTCTTGTCGATCAAAATGCGAACGCCGCCGTCCGTCGGGACGGGGCGCGGCAGCTTCACGCGGATGTACGACACGTCCGTCTCCGCGTCGGCGGAGCCCTCGCGTCGCGCCTCCTCGCCGGAGACCACGTCGAAGGCGAGCGGCGCCCCCGACGCGAGGTCCACGACCGATTCGCCGCTCGCCTCGCTGCCCTTCCGAATCGGGTTGAAGAAGTAGGCGGCGCCCGGCGAAGTCGCGGTGACCTCGTACAGGATGTGAAACTGCGATGAGCCCGGAGCGAGCAGCTCGTAGCGCGTGTACTCATCCGATTCCGAGGGAGCGGCGGACGCCGCGCCGAGCGCGCAGGCCGAAACGAGCGCGAGCCCGAAGAGCGCGAAATGCCGCGTTTTCACGCCCGAAAGCGTAACACGGGGCTGCTTGGCTTTCCGGACCCGCGCGGATAGAGTCGGGAACGAGGTGAAGAAATGAAACGCAAAGCTTCGGCTGTATGGAACGGCGGACTCAAGGACGGAAAAGGGGCGATCTCGACGGACAGCGGCGTCCTCTCGAAGACGCAGTATTCCTTCGGCACACGGTTCGAGAACGGGGCCGGGACGAACCCGGAGGAGCTCATCGCGGCCGCGCACGCGGGCTGTTTCTCGATGGCGCTCTCGGGCCAGCTCGGCGCCGCGGGGTTGACGGCGGAAGCGATCCACACGACCGCGACGGCGACGTTCGAAAAGCTCGAGGCGGGCTGGACGATCACGGAAATGCACCTCGACGTGACCGCGAAGGTCCCGGGAGCCGACCAGGCGAAATTCGACACGGCCGCAAACAACGCGAAGACCGGCTGCCCGATCTCCCGCGTCCTGAACGCGAAGATCACGATGGACGCGAAGCTCGAGGGCTAGGAAGCCTGCTCGGCGCCGCTCGTGGCCCGACCCCGCGGCGCTCGGCAGTTCCTTGCTCGCCGAAAAGAACTCGCAACATCGGGCTTCGCTCCGACACCGCTCTTGCGTGGGGAGCATGGAGACTTCGAGTCGGAGACATCCAGCTCAAACACACTTTTCGGCTCCTCGGAACCGCCTGCGCGCCACTTCAGAACCCGCGCATTGCCCCTCGCTCGGCGCGGGTGGGCGCATCTTCATCCTTTCAGCTGATGAGCTTCGCGATGCCGAACGCCGCGGCGGCCGCGAGACCCCCGACGACGGCGGTCTGCCACGCGCTGCGAAACGGCTTGCGGACGGTGAATCTCCCTTTCACGTACCCGAAGACGAGGAGCGCGGCGAGCGTGACCGCGATTGAGCCGATCAGCGCCTCGCGAGTCTCGTGGAAGAAGAAGTAGGGCGCCAGGGGAACGAGGCCGCCCGCGACGTACGAGAGCGCGATCGTCAGAGCGCTCGTCCGCGCCCGTTTCGGGTCCGGCTTCTCGAGCCCGAGCTCGAAGCGCATCATGAAGTCGATCCAGCGCCCCCGATCCGCCCGGATCGCGCGGGCGGCGCGCGAAGCCTCCTCTTTCGGGAGCCCGTAGGAATGAAAGATCTCCGCGACTTCGCGGGTCTCCTCTTCCGGAATCTCGATCGTCTCCCGCCGCTCGCGCGCGTGTTCCGACGCATAGTGCTCGGCGTCGGTTCGCGCCGCAAGGTACCCGCCGAGCCCCATCGCGATCGAGCCCGCGGCGATTTCGGCGAGTCCCGCCGTGATCACGACGCGCGTCGATCCGACGGCGCCCGACAGGCCGGCCGCGAGAGCGAACGGCACCGTGAGCCCGTCGGACATTCCGATCACGACGTCCCGGATCGTCTCCGACGACGTGAAGTGTTTTTCCACGTGGGGAGTCTGGGGCATGGGTACTCCTCGGTTGGGCCGACTTTATCGCACGGCCGAGTCGAGGCGTGGCACGGCGCGTGCAAAAGTCCAGGCCGGGAGGAGAAAAACATGCGTACCATCAAGGATTACTCCCTGCTTCCGGCGATTCTCGCCGCTTCCGGCGCTCTCGTTCTTTCGGCGTGCCGCCGCGACTCCACTCCCCGCGAGGAGCTCAAGGCCCAGGTGACCGATACCTCCGGAGCAGACAAGACCGTGACGAAGACCGAGGCCACGACCGTTGGATCCACCATGGTCAAGGAGACCGAAACGACGACCCACGGCGTGGACGGCTCGGCCAAAAGCGACACCCTGACTTACGTGGGCACGGTCTCGGCCTACGAGCCCGGCCGCTCGATCGACGTGATGACCGGCGAAAACGACCACCACCACGTCGATCTCTCCGGAAAGGATACGACCGCGAACATCGATGCTTCCGTCGCGGTCGGCAACAAGGTGCGGCTCGTCGAGTCGAAGGATGGCAACGGCCGCCGGATCGTGACCGTGAGCTCGGCCGGCTAAATTCCAACCTTCCCCCTCCCCGGCCCCCTATAATCGCGGCGGGGGGAAGCCATGAAAGCTCTCACGGCGTTTTTCGCCGCCGCGTTCGGCGCCGGCGCGCTCCTGGCCCAGACCGTCGACCAGAACAAGCTCAAGCCTCTCCATGACGCGGGCAGGGCGTTCGAGAAAGGCCTCGAGGATCCGGGAGCGTCCGTCGAAGAGGTCCGCGATCTCCGGCAGAAGCTCGATCGCGAAGCCGCCGTTTCCGCGGGCAGCGGCGGCGACGGCCGAAGAAAAAAGGGTCGTCGGAAAATTATTCCGCCGCCGCCCGCGGGTACGAGGAAGCTCGCGACCGCTTCGATCGCGACAAATCGCGCGCGAAGTTCTTCGCCGATCTCCATCGAATCCAGTCCGAGCTGAAGGAGGCCGACGAGCTCTACAACGGGACGGCGAAGCTGGCGCCGCCTCCTCCAAAGCCGGCCCCTCCGGCCGTCGCCGCCGAGCCGCTCCCCCCTGCGATGAAGGTCCCGCCCCCTCCGGCGGCGAAAGTTCCGCCTCCTCCGCGGTCAAGGCGCCGCCGTCCCCGGCTCCGGTCATTCCGCCGGCGCCGCCCGTCGCCGCTCCTCCGCCCCCGGCCCCGATCGCGCCGCCGCCGGCTCCCCCGGTCGTCGTTCCCCCGCCCCCGACGCCTGTCGCGCCTCCGGCTCCTCCCGTCATCGTGCCGCCCCCGGCGTCCCCGGTCGTCGTTCCTCCGCCTCCTGCGCCGGTCGCGCCTCCTCCGGAGGTCGAGCCGGCGCCGGCCGCAATTGCTCCTTCCCCGGCCGTGGAAAAGAAGGCGCCGGCTGCTCCTCCCGCGCCGACGAAGGAAGCGCCCGCCCCGCCCCCGGCCGAGGCCGCGCCGCCCCGGGCCGATCTGGCCCTGAACAGTTTCCGCAAGGCCGCGAACCGCGTGAAGATCGACAAGGACGCTGCGGCGGTCTCCGGCTGCTCCCGGATCGCGGAGTTCTCGGTCGCGAATTCGGGAAGCGGCGTCTACGAGATCGCCGGCCACAACTTCTACTACGGCAACGCCCAGGAGCTGATCCGGCTCAAGACCGCGGAAGCCGGCGGGGACCGGTTCGTCGTGAAAACGAAGTCGAAAACGGAGATTTCGGGCGAGGCGTACCGCTGCGGAAAGTAGACGGACTCCCGGTTTCTCGAAACTTTTTCCGGCCGCTCTCGTCTCTTGGAGGGAAGAGAAACGGGAGGGAGCCATGCGCCTCGAAACCACACTTCTCGTAGCCGCGCTTTCCGCCGGCTTCGCGGGCGGCCTGCGGGCCGATTCGCGCGTCGAAAAAACCCTGAAGCTCTCGCCCGGAGGGCGATTCGTTCTGGACACCGACGACGGAAGCGTCCTCGTGACCGGCACGGCCGGCGATGCCGCGCATGTCGTGTTCACGTCTCCGCGAAGCGACCTCGAGGACCGTCTCGCGATCCGATTCGAGACGGGTCCGAGCTCGGTGAGCGTGTCGGCGAAGAACCGGCGGCACGGCTGGTTCGAGCACTGGAATGGCCGCGTGCGGGTCCAGGTCGAAGTGCCGTTCCAGACCGCCCTCGAGATCCATACGGCCGGCGGGGCGATCGATGTGAGGGGCATTCGGGCGGCGGCCCGGCTTCGGACGTCCGGCGGCGGCCTCGCGGCGGAAGACCTGGCCGGCGACCTCGACGCGGAGACCTCCGGCGGGTCGATCGATCTTCGGAACATCCGCGGTTCGAGCCGCGTGCGGACCGCCGGCGGCGGAATTCAGGCGGTCCATCTCGACGGACCGCTCGACGCCGGAACGAGCGGCGGGTCCGTCGAGATCCAGACGATCAGCGGCGACCTCCGCGCTCACAGCTCCGGAGGTCCGATCCGCATCACCGAGGCGGGCGGAAAGATCGACGCGGACACGTCCGGCGGGGGCATTCACGCCTCCTTCGCTCGCGGGAATTCGAAGGGCGGGCGCCTCGAAAGCTCGGGCGGAGGCATCACCGTCTCGGTGGATCCCGCGGCGAACCTGTCGATCGACGCGGAGGGCGACAGCGTGGACACGGATCTTCCGCTCCAGATTCACGGATCCGCCTCCCATGGGTCGCTTCATGGCCGCCTCAACAGCGGCGGCTCGCCGCTGCGCCTCGAGACCTCCGGGGGATCCGTCAGAATCCGAGCACTCTAGCCTCGCGGTTCGAACGGACAGGTCGTTCTGGCGATCGCGAGGGCCGTTCCCCGGGAATAAGGCATACCTCCGCTCGTTCGTTGTAATGTCGCGCCCGTGGAAAGCGTGTCCGCCGAAGAATTCGAAGAGCTCGTTTCGGAAGCGCTCGATTCGATTCCCGCCGAGTTTCAAAAGTACCTCGCGAACACGCTCGTCTCGGTGGAGGATGCCCCTTCCGCGAGAATCCTCGAGGAACTCGGCGTTCGGCCGGGTTCGACGCTTTTCGGGCTGTACACGGGCACCCCGCTGACGAAACGGGACTCCAACTTCGCCGGGCTGCCGGACGCAATCGTGCTCTACCGCTGTCCGATCCTGCGGTTCTGCCGCACCCGGAAGGAAGTCGTCGGACAGATTCGCAAGACCGTCGTCCACGAGATCGGACATTTCTTCGGTCTCTCCGACGATCAGCTCCCCTAGCGGGAGAAAAGGATGGCGGGGGTCAGCCCCCCGCCATTGACAAGCGAACCGCTACTCCCAGTACGGCGTGTACCCGTAGTAGGCGTAGATCTTCGTCGCGTAGCCGCGGTCGGCGATGTCGGGCCAGTTGGTCTTGTCGAAGCCGGGCGCGTTCTTCAGGATGTTCTTGTCGGCGTTGACGACGAAGTCGCCGTGGTCGGCGTCGAAATTCAGAGCCCTCGGCGGGATCGCGAAGAGCTTGTTGCCGATGTGCAGGAAACCCCCGAACGAGAGCACCGCGTAGGCGATGCGGCCCGATTCGAGGTCCAGCACGAAATCCTCGATCTTTCCCAGTTTCTCGCCGGCCGCGTCCTTGACCTCGCGGCCGATCATCGCGGAAGCGGATCGCGATTTCGTCTCTACTAGGGTTTGCATGGAAAACCTCCTGGCCTGATGAAAAGACGGAGCCCCATTGCTCCCGGGAAAGAAAGCAGCAAGATCCGTTCCGAAAAACGAAGTCGAAATTCGGGAATATCGGGCGGTGTCACCGCGCCCGGACAGAGGCAGGCCCATGTGCCTGCCCGGGGCTGGGAAGGAGGGAAGGGAGGTCTACGCGTTCGCGAATTCCGGTTCGGGGACCGGAAAACGCGCCGTGAGCTGAATGGCGGGAGGCTCCTCGAGATGCCGTTTGACGGGGCATTGGGCGACGGAGCGGAGAAGCGCATCGCGGTATCGTTCCGGAAATTTCTCCGGCAGGTCGATCGCGATTTTCAATTCCACGATCTTCTTTCGCGATGCGTCCCGCTCGGTCTCCATCGAGACCTTGAGCCCGTCGGTATCCAGGTTCCTCTCCTGGCAGAAGCGGAGCGCGTAGAATCCCGCGCACGTCGCCACGGAAGCCAGAAAGAGATCGAAAGGCGAGGGAGCGACGCCGTCGCCTCCCGACGAAGCCGGCTGGTCGGTCACGACGCGATAGCCGTCGAAGGCCGCTTCGACCTTCCTGCCTCCCGGAAACCGGACTTCGATCATCGGAGCCTCCCGAAAAGATGCTCCCACGGAGTCCTCCGCCCGTCCTGAGGCAATTGAATCAATCGCTGCGTTAAGATTCGCGCGGACGGGAGGACGCTCCGATGTTCCTGACAGTGAGGCTTCGGCGCGCCTACCGCACGAGCGTACGGCGCCTGTTCCTGTCGCTCTCGCCCCGGGCCCGGCCAGCCGGAGCGGACGAGAAGCGGATGAAGGACCTCGCGGATTTCACCCGCGCGAGTCTCGCGACGGAAAACCCGACGGCCTACGGAGCGCAGGTGGTCGATTCCGCGACGGGCCGAGTCGTCGCGCGGGCCCGGAACGGGGTTCTCGCGAGCGGCGACCCCACGGCGCACGCCGAGGTCCTCGCGATTCGCGCCGCATGCCGGGATCTCGGCGTCTTCGACCTGTCCGCGTTCACGCTGGACACGACCTGCGAGCCGTGCGCGATGTGCATGGGAGCGGCGCTGTGGGCCCGGGTCGGCCGGCTCGTGTATGGCTTCACGCTCGACGATTCGGCCGAATACTTCCCGGAGACGTCCCTCTCCGCGAGATCGATCGCGGCCCGATCGCCGATCTCGTGCGCCGTCATCGGCCCCGTTGCCCGCGGCGACTGCCTCGCGCTTCTCCGGGAAGCCGTGTCCGGCCGCTTCCCGGGTTCCCGTTAAGCCGGCCGCGCCTCGATGACCAGGAAGTCGGGGATGCTCGCCCGAAAAGCTCTCAGCACGGGATCCGGCTCGTCCGCGCCGGGATCGGTCTTCGGCTCGACGAACCGCGTCACCGCGAGCCCGCTCTCCCGGAGGGCCTCGAAATACTGCGTGAGACTCCGATGGTAATGATTGTGGCCGCCCTCGAACACGGAAACGCGCCAGACCGCCGGCTCGAGGTAGCCCGTGACCTTCCGGAACGGCTGCCCGTCCGGCCCCTCCCGGGCCGGAGCGAAGTTGTAGAAGCACGGATGGCGAAGGGAGAACACGAACCGCCCGCGCCGACCGAGGCAGCGCCGGACGTCCCGAAACAGCGGCCCGACTTCCGGAATCGCCGGCACGAGCATGTGGGCGACGACGAGGTCGAAGCTCCTCTTCGGGTAGGGCAGACCGAGCGAGAGGTCTCTCTGCAGGAATTCCACATCCGGACACGCGATCCGCGCCTGCCGGAGCATCTCCGACGAGCCCTCGATTCCCCGGACCCGGGCTCCCGCGTCGCGCAGCGCGCGGCTCATCCAGCCCGGTCCGCAGCCGAGGTCGAGGACGCGCTTTCGCCGGACGTCCCCGATGATTCGCCAGGTTTCCTCCGTGAATTGCAGGAAGATCCGGCCGTCGGGAGAGGCCGCGCGATCGAGGTAGCCCGACGCGATGCGGTCCCAGTCGGCCAGGTCGCGCTCCCCCGCGGCGCTCATCGGACCTTTCTGCTCCACGGGGCGATTGTACGCACTTTTGCCCCGAGCCGAACCCGGCGGATGGTGCGATCGCATCATGTCAACCTCCCGGCGGGGAGCCATGATTGGCTCGAGGAGACGACCGAAGATGACAGCGTGGCTGGCCGAGGACATCATGAATCCCGACGTTCTCACCGTGAACGCGAACATGCGGGTGCGCGATCTCGCCGGCTTCCTGAGCGAGCATGAAATTTCGGGGGCTCCCGTCACCGACGACGCGGGCCGCCCCGTCGGCGTCGTCTCCATCATGGACATCGTCAGCGTCGACGTCGCGGGCTCCCGCGATTCCTCCGGGGGAACCGGCTACTACGGACGGGCGTTCGAGCATCGCTTCGACGTCGAAGGCGTCGGGGCCGCGCGCCCGGAGCTGGAGAATCTCGACGTGGAGGACATCATGACTCCGGTCGTGATCTCGGTCGGACGGGACGCGCCGGTTTCGCAGATCGCGCGGATGATGCTGACCGACCACATCCACCGCGTCATCGTTCGGGACGGCGAGTCGATCGCCGGGATCGTCACGAGCTTCGACATGCTCCGCCTCTTCGTGGACGACGAATCGGCCGAAGTCCTCGCGTCGAACGGCTGACCTTCAAACCGTTCCGAGCGGCTCCTTCGGCATCACGATCCAGAGACAAACGTAGAGCAGGACGCCCGGAAACGCGGCCGAAAAGATCGTCGCGAACACGAACACGACGCGCACGACCGTGGGGTCCCAGCCGGCGGACTTCGCGATTCCCCCGCACACGCCGGCGATCATTTTGCTCGTCCGGGAACGCTGAAGCGCCATCTCCGCCTCCTCGAACTTTCCTACGAATTCGGTGTCCCGTTGTTCTGGTCGCGATCGTCCCGGGACACTACACCCGCCGGGCCTCGACGATCACGAAACGGGGAACACTCGAACGAAAGGCCCGAAGCGCCGGGTCCGGCTCGTCGGCACCGGGATCCGTTCGCGGTTCGACGAGGCTGGTGACGACGAGGTCGCACGCGTGCAAGGCCTCGACATAGTCGGTCAGGCTCCGATGATAGTAGTTGTGGCCGCCTTCGAAGTCCGTCCTGCGAACGACCGCCGGATCGAGATAGCCGGTGACCTTGAGGAAAGGCCGCCCGGTCTGCTCGTCGCGCGCGGTTTCAAAGCTGTTGAAACAAGGGTGCAGCATCGAAAAGATGAACCGGCCACGCCGTTTGAGGCATCGGCGCACGTCCCGAAACAAGGGGGCGATGTCCGGGATGTCCAGGACGAGCATATGCGCGAGGATCAGGTCGAAGCTCCGCGCCGGGTACGGAAGGCCGAGCGAGAGGTCCCCCCGCCGGAACTCGATCCCGGGACAGGCCGCTCGCGCCAGCCGCAGCATCTCGGCCGCACCGTCGATCCCGCGCACCCGCGCGCCCGCGTCCTGAAGCGCGCGGGTCATCCAGCCCGGGCCGCAGCCCGTGTCCAGCACGCGCCGGCGGCGGACATTTCCGGCGACCTTCCAGAAGACTTCCGCGGATTGCAGAAGGATCCGACCGTCGGGTGAATCTCCACGTTGGAGGTAACCCGGCGCGATTCGCTCCCAGTCGGCGAGATCGCGGCGGCTCGCCTCACTGATCTCCGGCCCTCCCGTCATGCGGCGAACCTACCGTCTTTTCCGCGCATCGATTCGAGGTCGTGGTTGATCGAGTCCGGCCTTCAAGGGAGATGTGTCCACGGCGCTTCAGCGGCGGGGGACGGGACGGTACTGGGGCGGCAGAGCGCCGTCTCCCGGAAGCTGCTTCAGGTACCGGTCCCGCAGCAGCGTCTGCCGGCTCACCATCGGGATCTTCCGGCCGCCGATGAACACCTGTTCCGCGGCCGTCGTCACCTCGAGCGGGTCGCCGCTCCAGAGGACGACGTCGGCGTCCTTCCCCGGGGCGATCGAGCCGGTTCGGCCTTCGAACCCGTAGATCCGCGCCGGATTCAGCATGATCGCCTTGAGGCCCTCCTCGTACGGCAAGCCGTACGCGACGGCGTTGCCGGCGAGCTGGGTCAGATTGCGGGCGTTGTGGGAGTCGCCCGTCTCGAACGCGATGACGACGCCGGCCTTCGCGAGCTTCTCCGCGCTCTCGAGGGTCGAGCCGAGCGCCTCGAACGCGGACGGAAGGTCCTGCAGCGGGTTCAAAATGACCGGAACTCCAGCCCTCGCGAGCTCCCCGGCAACGATCGAGGCTTCCGCGCCCCCGGCGACGACGACCTTCAGGTTGAAATCGCGTGCGAGCCCCAGTGCCGCCAGGATGTCGCTCGCCCGGTCGACGGAAACCACGAGGGGAATTCTTCCCTGGAGAACGGGGTCCAGCGCCTCGAGGTCCGTCCGGTCGAGCAGGTACGGCCGGCGCCGCGCGGCGTCGTAGGCGCTTCGGTTCGTCCGAAAATCCCGCGCGTCCTGCAGCGCTTCGCGAAGGTAGAGCATCGCCGCGGCGCGCGACCCTCCGGAGAGCTCCGCGCCCGCTTCGCCGAACGCGACGAACATTGCCGCGGGGCTTTTCAGCAGGTAGTGGTCCGTCGAGCCGAGGCTGATGATCGCGCCGAGCCCCGCGATGATCGTCCCCTTTTCCATGACGGCGGGCGCGACCATGGCGGTCGTGACGCCGGCAATCCGGTTGACGGGAATGAGCATCGAGCGCGGATTGATCGCGGGTGTCACGTCGAACGACGCCGTGAACTGCCGCCCCTCGACCGAAAGATCCCTCGTCTGCTTGACCCCGGAGACTTCCTCGATGCCGAACCGGCTGATCGGGTCGAACAGCCCGGGAGTGACGATTTTTCCGGTCCCGTCGATGCGCGTGGCGCCGGCCGGCACGGCGGCGCCCGCTCCGACCGCCTCGATTTTTCCGTCGCGCAGGACGACGGTCGCGTGATCGATCTTTCCGGGCGCGCCGAGCGTGTACACGGTCGCGTTCGTGATCGCGTACGTTTCACCCCGCGCGCGGGAGGACGGCGCGAAGCCGCACAGGGCGGCCGCCGCGAGAATTCCCGGAAGCTTTCTTCGGGTCATCGCTCGCCTCCCATGCTGCCGAGCGAAAAATCGGAGCTCGGCTGGCGGCCCGGATCGTCCCGGTCGTAGGCGACCGCGCCGTCGATGAAAACTTTTTCCGCCTTCGCATAAACGCTGAACGGGTCCGCGGTCCAGATCACGACGTCGGCCATCTTCCCGGGAGCGAGCGAACCGGTCTCCTTGTCGATCCCCAGCGCGCGCGCGGGGTTGAGGGTCATCCACTCGACGGCCCGAGCCTTCGAGATCTGCAGGCCGGCGCGGCGACCCGCCGCCCACGCCTTGGCCACTTCCTGGTTCAGCCTCTGAATCCCGTTCGGATCGTCGGAATGGATCATCGCGCAGGCGCCGCCCGCGTCGACCATCGAGATGTTCTCCGGAATGCCGTCCCAGGCTTCCATCTTGAAGCCCCACCAGTCCGCCCACATCGACGCGCAGGTTCCGTTCTCCCGCAGCAGGTCCGGGATCTTGTAGGCCTCCGTCGCGTGATGGAACGAAGCGATGTGGTAGTGGAATTCCTTCGCAACGTCGAGCATCGTCGCCATCTCGTCGCACCGGTAGCAGTGCATCTGGACGCGCACGCGCCCCGCCAGCACCGCGGCGAGAGACTCCAGCCTCAGGTCGCGCTTCGGGGGCGCGCCTTTCTTCTCCTTCTCCCAGGCCTTCCATCTCGCGTCGTAGTCCTGCGCGTCGGCCCACGCCTGGCGATAGCCGGCGACGTCGCCCATTTCGGTCGATGGGAACTGCTTGCGCGACCCGTAGACGCGCTTCGGGTTTTCTCCACACGCCATCTTCAGGCCGTACGGGGCGCCCGGAAACTTCATCGCCTGAACGGTGCGGGCAGGAACGTTCTTCAGGACCACGCTCAGTCCGCCGATGAGGTTGCCGGAGCCGGGCAGGATTTCGAGCGTCGTCACGCCCCCGGCGCGCGCCGTGTTGAAGCCCGGATCCTGCGGCCAGACGGAGTTCTCGGCCCGGACCTGCGCGGTGTCGGGGTTCGTCATTTCGTTTCCGTTGGAGAGCGCGTCGACCTCCGGCGAGGGATAGACGCCGAGGTGCGAATGGACGTCGATCAACCCCGGCGTGACGGTCTTTCCCTTCCCGTCGACGACGATCGCGCCTTCCGGAGCCGAAATCTTCGGCCCGACCGCGACAATCCGGCCGCCGCTCATCAGGACGTCCCCGTCCTCGATCTCGTCGCCCGCGCCGGTGTAGATGCGGGCGCCGGAGATGAGCGTCGGCTTCGAGGGCAGCGCCTTGTAGGTCGAGGGAAACGGGTCCGGCGGAAACTCGAGCGCGGTCTCGCCCGCCTTTTCCGGCGGCGCGACCGGCGGCTGGGCGTCCCGATGCGCGTCCGTTCGCAGAGCGGCCGCGGCTCCGGGAGCGTTGTTCGCGCCGCTCCCGCCGGCCGTCGCGCACGCGCCGAGGAAGGCGGCGGCCGCGAGCGCGAGCGACATCCCGAGAAGGCTTTTCCAGTTCCGCTTCATGTGACCTCCAGGCGCGATCATCACGGTTGGGGCGGAGTGTTGCTCCACTTCTCTCCCGCCGGGCGCCAGCTGCCGGCGATCCGCGAGAGGCGAACCGTTCCGTATTGCTTTTCGCCTCCCTGCAGGCCTGTCATGTAGAGCACGGCGTCGTCGTCCCGGACGTAGCCGTCTTCGATGACGATTTTCTCCGGCGTCATGGCCGCCATGAGCTCCAGTCCCTTCTTCAGATCGTCGTCCGAGATGTCTGGCATCTCGCCGGGACGGCTCATCTTCCGGATCGTCGCGACGTCTTTCCGCAGGATCGCCGCGTGGAGCGCCATCCAGGCCTTCCCCGGTTCGCCGCCGCCGGCCGGAAGTTTCCTGCCGGTTTTCGCATCGGGCGCCGGGGCTTCGCGGAACGATTCGCGCAGGACGGCGTGAAATCGGACGTCGGTCTTGTACGGGTGCTCGAGGAATTCTTCCTCCTTTGCCGTCGACACCGAGCCGGAGATCGCGCCGCCGCTCCGGGACGTCACGCGGATGTCCGAATGCGTCATTCCCGACATCTGAAGGCTCCCGCCGCCGAGCGCGGAATGGTGGACGACCTCGCGAATCGCGTTGCCCGATTCGTCCAGTTTCAGGAGCAGCGAATTGCCCTCTCCCTGCGCCGCGCTCTCGAGGTCCTTCAGACCTTCCAGCGCCCGGGGGGGCAGCGGATCCTCCGTCAGGAGGATCGCCGTGTCGGTTTTCTTCTCGTCGAAATCGCTCGGCTGCGTCATCGCGTAGGCGTGGCGCAGCGACACGGCCTTACCGTCGATCGAAAAACTCCCGGCCGCCTCGCCCGGCGCGACGGAATCCGCCGTCTCCGCGAGGGCGGGAGAACCGAGCGCGCCGAGAAGGAACGCGAACGGCACGATCCGCAAGGCGTTCATGAGGCGAGATCGTAGCATCATGCCCGGCGTCCCGGCGCGCCGGACGCGATCCGGCTCCGGCCCGCGACCGCGATCGCGACCCCGCCGAGAATCGCGAGCGACGCGAGAACGAGGCGCGCCGTGACCCTCTCGCCCAGCCACGCGACCGCTCCGGCCGCCGCGAGGACAGGCACCGCGAGCTGAACGCTCGCCGCGCGCGTCGCCGTGAGACCGGGCAACGCCGCGTACCACGCGGCGTACCCCACGCCGGACGTCGCCTGGACGCAGCCGAACAGCACGAGCGCGCCCACGCCGGCGGGAATCGTTCGATACGCGAGGGAAAACGGCGCGGCATAGAAAAACAGCGCGAGCGCGGACGGCCAGCTCCCGCTCGCGGCGAGGCTGTCCTTTTTCCCGGCGAGCAGGACGAGCGCGAGCAGGGCCGCCGCCCCCGACACGATCCGGATCGCCGTGTAGCTCGCGGCGTCGATCGCGTTTCCCCCCAGCGCGAGCCGGCCGAGCAGCGAGTTCGCCGCGAACGCGGCGAGCGCAAAGGCGGTGAAGAACGCGGTGCGCATCTTTGCCGCATTATGCGCGAACCGCGCGCGGCTGGTGGCACAGGCCTTGCTCCCGACGGAGCCCGGAGGCGCTTCAATGAAATGGACCGGCCTGTATCTGCTCGGCTACGTCGTCCTGATCGCCGGCCTTCTCGCCGCGCTCTGGAAAATGGGAATCCTGCAGCACATCGGGGCGGCCTGGACCGCGATCGGGCTCGTGATTCTGATCGGGGTCGGAATCATGATCGCCGTCTCCCACGGCGGCGCGAAGGAGAACATCCAGATCGACCGGAAGTAAAGGGCGGCCCCGGAAGCCTTACGATCGGGCGACGCCGGGCTCGTGAGGTTCGGGCTTCTCGCTGCCGCGCTTTTCGCGGCGGTCCGGCCCCTCGAATTCCTCGACCTGCTCCACGAAGGAGTCTTTCTCGGCGGGGGTCATCCGGCTGTCGATTTTCGGGGATTTCGTCGGCGTTTTCTTCGCCTGCTTCGGCTGTTTCATCGGATCTCACAGCCTCCCCATCAGGAGCAGGACGACCACGATGATCAGCACGACTCCGACAATGCCGGTCGGTCCGTACCCCCAATTGCGACTGTGGGACCAGCGGGGAAAGACACCGGCGAGGACAAGAATCAGGATGATCAGGAGTATCAGGCCCATGAGCACCTCCTTCAAAGATGGCTTCGCTTTCTTCACAGAGCGAATCCCGTGCCATCGAGGGGAGAAGCCAACGCCCGGCAGTTCCCATCAAACCTTCAGATCCGAAACGTCTTCTCGGTCGCCGTACGGCCCGCCATCGCGCGCGCCTGGCGGCGATTTTTCACGAGCGCCTTCTGCAGCGCCGATCGCAGCCCCGTCATCATCGCCTCCCGGCTCTTCGCCCGCGCCCCCACGCCCGGAATCTCTTCGACCCAGCCGAACCACCGCCCGTCGGTCTGGCAATAGACAGCCGTATACGTTTGTTTCATGGGCGCGATCATACTCCGGGCATCGGCTTCGCCGGCCCGGGGAACACGCCCGCTATCCCTTTCGGACTTCGCGATCGGCTCGGACCTTCTTCTGGTATTCGCGCATTCCGGCGACCCGCTCGGCGCCGCCGGGCGTTTCGCGAACGAACCGCTCGACGTTCGCGAGGAAACCCGCGTTTCCCGTCATCTCGCGAAAAGCGGGCACGTACTCTCCGATTTTCGCCCAGAGAAAAAACGCCTCTCCGCCGGCTTCGACGAAGAGACCGCGATGAACGACGCCCTGGTTCACGAGGGAGGTCGCGATGTCCCAGTATCCGGCGACCATCCGCATGTAGGCGTCCGGCGCCGAGTAGGCGTTGTGCAGGTCTTTCGCGGAGTCCGGGTAGAAGCCGCCGAACCAGCCGCGCGCTTCGCGGAGCTTGGTCTCCCGGCGCAGGTCGAACAGCTTCAGCACGAGGTCGGCATCCTGGTAATTGGGGGAACGTGTGTCCGTCATGAATCTCTCTCCTTCCAGATTTTTCAGAACCATCGAGACGTGACGACCTTCTTGTCCGTGTAGAACTCGAAGGCGTCCCGGCCGTGAACTTTCAGATCGCCGAAGAAACTGTCCCTCGCGCCGCCGAACGGGAAATACGCCATCGGGGCCGCGACTCCCACGTTGACTCCGACCATCGACGAAGGCGCGAGGTGAGCGAACTCCCGCGCGGCCCTGCCCGAAGACGTGAAGATCGAAGCCGCGTTCGCGTTCGGGTGCGCGCGCATCGCCTCCAGAGCGCCGGCCAGGTCGTCGACCGGGCAAACCGACGCGACGGGTCCGAAGATCTCGTCGCGCGCGATCGTCATCCCCGGATCGACCGAATCGAAGATCGACGGTCCGAGAAAGAAGCCGCGCGGCGGCGTTCCCCCCGCGGACCCCGATCGGCCGTCCAGGACGAGGCGCGCTCCCTCGGCGATCCCCTTTTCGATGTAACCGACGACGCGGTCCCGGTGCCGTCCGCTGACGAGCGGCCCCATCTGCGTACCCGCTTCCGCTCCGGGACCGACCTTCAACGCCCGGGCCGACTCGATCAACCGGTCCCGCGCCGGGCCGTGCGCGCGGCCGACGGGCACGAGAACGCTGCCCGCGAGGCACCTCTCTCCCGCGCAGCCGTAGAAGGACTCCGTGATGGACGCCATCGCGCGGTCCAGATCGGCGTCCGGCATCACGACGACGTAGTTCTTCGCGCCGCCGAGCGCCTGTACTCGCTTTCCCGCTCGCGTCGCCCGCTCGTAAACGGCGCGGGCCACCGCCGTGGACCCCACGAAAGAAACGGCTCGAATGCCCGGATCGTCGCAGATCGCCTCGACCGCCTCGCGGCCGCCGTTGACGAGGTTCACGACGCCGGGCGGCAGGCCGCACTCTTCGAGCAGCTCGAAGATCCGGCATAGCGACATCGGGACCTGCTCCGACGGTTTGACGACGAACGTGTTTCCGCAAACGACCGCGAACGGCAAGAACCACAGGGGCACCATCACCGGAAAATTGAAAGGCACGATCGCGGCGCAGACGCCGACCGGCTGGCGGAAAACCGCGCAGTCGACGCCCGCGGAGACGTTTTCCAGGCTCTGGCCCATCAGCATCGACGGCGCTGCACACGCGACTTCGACGCACTCGATCCCGCGCCGCAGGCTCCCGCTCGACTCGTCGAGCGTTTTCCCGTGCTCCCGCGTGACGATCCCCGCGATCTCCTCGAAATGCTCCCCGAGCAGCGCGCGAAGGCGGAACATCGGCTTCGCCCGGGCGGCGGGGGGGTCTCGCTCCAGGCGGGAAACGCGGCTCGCGCGGCCTCGACGGCGGCGCCGACATCCTCGCGAGTGGACATCGGCGTCTTCGCGATGACCTCGCCGAGAGAGGGATCGTGAACGTCGAGCTGTTCGCGGCCGGCAGCGGCGATCCAGCGGCCGCCGATGAAATTTCGCAGGACCGGAGTCATTCGGGGGATTTTATCGCGGCCGACGGGGCTTTCCGGCAGATCAACTCCCGGTGAGCTCGCCGTCGATCGGAGCGCCGCTCTCGGCGAGCGCGCACAGCCGGGACCAGCGGTCGGCTTCGGCCGCGAGAAGCTTCATCATGTCGTCGCGGGCTCCGGGACTGATCCCCGAATGCTTTCGCCTCTCGTGATCTTCCTGCAGGGCCCAGAACTTGCGGTCCTCGTCGCCGAAGATCGAGGCCGCCTCCGGCGTGAATCGCTTCTGCTTGCTCAGAGTGTTCTTGAACGCCGTCAACAGGGAGCGAACCTCCCGGAACTTGTCGAGAAGAGGATCATGCGACATCGCGAAACGCCTTCGGGTCCGCCCCGATCACCTGGCCGCCCGCTTTCCGCCCTGAAACTGCTCGAATCGATCTCCATCTCCCCGAGCAGGTCTTCGGGGCAGTCGTAATCGACCGGGCCGCTCCACGAGATGTAATCGCCCCCGCCCTTCTTCAGGGCATTCCGCCGAATGGGAAGTATCGGGTCATCGCCCCGGTGCCCGCGTTCCATCGCCCGGCGAATCCGCTCGACGCCCGCGGGCGTGAACTGGGGCATGTTGAACCTGACTTCCACGGAAACCTCCGGTGACGGTCTTGATCGTTCGGGATTCAGCAGCGACGCTGTCAAAAGGCGAGCGATGCGGGAAACGGAAGCATACCACGTGAGGAGTCTTCCTCTGGCGGCGCGTGGCCCGACCCCTTATGCTCGCCCGGTGAAGACCATCGAGACCCGGGCGAAGTCGTCCGCCGTGGAGATTCTGTTAACCTTGGGTTCCAGAACGCGGAGAAACCCTTGGAACTGACGGACACTTTTCGAGGAGAGCTTCGGCAGATCCCTGCTGCCGATCGTGCTTCATCGCATCGTCGGCGCCCGCGCGAAGGGTACGCTCGTCCTGACGAAGCCCGACGAGACCGTCCATCTCTTTTTTGTCGGCGGCGAGCTGAAAACCGCCGCGACGACGCGGAAAGGCATGCGGATCGGAGAGAAGCTGATCCTGGACGGCGTCGTCGGGGAGGAACAGGTCGAAGAGGCGATCCGCTCCGCAGAGGCCGGCCGCCGCGGACGGATCGGACAGCTCCTCGTCGAGAAAGGCGCGCTTTCCCGCGCGTTCTCGACGAGGAGATTCGCGGGCACTTCGAGGAAATCTTTTTCTCCTGCTTCCTCTGGAAGGAGGGCGAGTTCGCGTTCCTTCCTTCCGCGGCGAGCTCGATTCCGGCGTCGCCCTGGACCTCCCCACGGCCGCTCTGATCATCGAGGGCGTTCGCCGCGTTCCGGAGGACGAGCGGTTTCTGGAAGCGCTCGGCGATCCCGCGAACTTCGCGAGGGCGACGGACCTTGCCCTTCGCGTCGAATCGCTCCGCCTCAACCCGGAGGAGGCCTACCTCCTCTCGCTGTGCGACAGCAAAACGCGGCTGCAGGACATCCTTCGCCTCGGGACCTCCCGCGAGCAGACCGGCCGGACCCTCTACACGCTGCTCGCGTGCGGCTTGATCGAGCTCGCGCCCTCTTTCTCCGAAGGGCCCGCTCCGCCGCCGTTCGACGACAGCCCCCTCGTTCTTCCGATCCCTCAGAACGGCCAGTGGGAGGCCGATCCGAGGGTTCGCGCCGAGCAGGCGCGGGCGGGATACGTCGATGCCCTCGCGCCCTCGAGAAGCGCGACTACTACGGGGCGATCCTGCTGCTCCAGGAGAGCGTGAGGCTCGCTCCGAAGAACGCGGAATACCGGTACCGGCTCGCGGGCGCCCTCTCTCACAACAAGAACTGGCGTGCGCGCGCCCTCGAACAGTACCGCGAAGCGCTGCACATCGACCCGCTGCGGCAATCGCTGATGATCGAATACGCGGAGCTGCTCCTGCTCAACAAGAAGTCGCGGAAGCTCTCCAGATCGCCCGCGCCCTGATCGAGCGCTACCCGTGGAGGCGGCAGGCCGCGACCTGCTCGAGCGCTGCGAGCAAGCGGCTCGTGAGCACCCCGGGATTCGCGACCTCTCCCTCTGACGATCACGTCCGGGCGTCCGGAAGGTTCAAAAAAAAGGCGGGCGCGCGGCCCGCCTCTTGAACTTCGAAACGAAGAATCAGTTCGCGGCGAGCGCGGGAGCGGGGGCGGCCTTCGAGCGCGCCTCGTTGACGGTGAGAGGCTTGCCGCCGTGATCCTTCCCGTTGAGCCCGGCGATCGCGGCCTTCGCCTCTGCGTCGTTCGCGAACTCGGCGAAGCCGAAACCCTTCGCCTTGCCGGTGGCCTTGTCCATCACGAGCGCGACGCTGTCGGTCTTGCCGAACGGCGTGACGAGGTCGCGGAGGTTTTGTTCCGTGGAATCGGGAGAGAGGTTGCCGATGTAGATTTTCATGTTCAGGCCCTTCTGCGCCGGCGGTCCGGCGTGTTGACGGCGATCAATCTCGGACGCAGCACTCGCCGACGCGTGTGGCGCCATCTCGCTTGGGATTCGTTCGAAAACTCAGCAATCCTGAGAAGGGCGAGCGAAACGAGACCAGTCTCAGATATCACAGTCCCGCGATTGGGATACGCTGACCGAAAGGAGGGCGCCCAATGTCATTCAAGACCAAAGGCCTCGGGATGATCCTTCTCTCCGTCTGGTTGATCCTGTACGGTTTGTTTCCGCTCCTGTCGATCACGTTCGCCCACCAGGGTCAATTCTGGACGTTCTGGCGATCGCGGCCGGCATCTTCCTGCTCGCCGGGAGGTAGCGGCCGGAGCGATCCTGTCGGGAATCTGAGACGTTGCTCTTTCCGCCCGCAGCGACGCGGGCGTTCGTTTCAACCCTTCATTTCTTCTCGACGACCCACGTCGTCATGCACCGCTGTCCCGACACGACGGTCGTCTTCAGCGGATCGAGCAGGCGGCCTCCCATCTCGTCCGTCCCGTCAAGCAGGTACTTTTCGTCCACGAGGTAGCGCTCGCTGCCGTCCGGCAGCGCGAACCGTCCGTTCCCGAGGGGGCGAAAGCGGCTTTCCATTCCGATCGTCGAGGCGAGCCGGCAGAACATCAGGCCGCCCCCTTTGACGAGACGCCACGTGCCGCGAAGCATCGCCCGGAACTGCGCCTCGTCCCGAGCGAAGTGAAGCACCGCGCTGCTCACCACGGCATCCGCGATCGCGTCGGGAAAGCCGTTCGACTCGACCGGCTCTTCGCGAATGTTGGAAGCGGGCAGGCGCGGAGCGAGCTCCTGCAGGAGCCGGCGCGCCGCGCGGACGCTGCCCGCGTCCGGATCGAGGCCGTAGACTTCCATATCCCTCGCGGAGGAAGAACACGAGGTTGCGCCCGCTCCCGCACCCGGCGTCGAGGACGGTCATTCCCGGCGCGATCGCCCCCGCAGAATCTGGTCGAACAGGTAGATGTCGATCTGCCCGAAGAGCGACAGAAGATCGGTCACGCGAAGGATGGTAGCAGGGCTAGTGTGCCGGATCCCGCGGATATTGCGGCCCCGCGAGCTCGATCGTCCACAGCGGTCCCCCCTCGTAGAACTGGCTCTCCGACCTCGCGAAACCGGGCGCGTCTCCGCCGACGATCCAAACGGCCGCATCCTTCGGCTGTTTCCCGACGATCGGCGCGACCGCGCCCGCGAGCCCCCCGATGTCCACGTGGATGTGGAATCGCGCCGCCCGGCACGACTGGCGGCCGTTGGAAATCGTCGCGAATCCCGCGCGCGAGACCACGAGCTTCACGAGCCGCGGCTTCGGAGCGGCGACGAGCATCGGAAACGTCGTCGACGCGACCTCGGGCGCGAGGTCTTTCAGCAGCGTGAGGCCAGCCCGTTCGCCAGGTCGGGGGGAAGCTTTATCCGCTCGTCCAGGAATTTCTCCACGCCCTTCTCGGCGTACTTCACGGTCACCCGTCCGCTCGCCGCGTCGATCGAGACCTCCATCGGAACCGGAAAGCTCGGGCCCCGCTGGACGAGCCGGTCGCTCACGAGCCGAAAGCGCCCGCGCTGCGTGAAAATCGTCGTCTCGTCCTGCAGCGATCCGTCCCGGAAATGGAAAACGAGGCGGCTCGTTACGCGGTTTCCCCGCGCGAATTCGATCGAATCGCCGTCCGCGATCACGGCGCCATCGGGCGCGCGAAGAACGAGGAACCCGCGCACGACGCCCTCCGGGTAGCGGACGCGCACGAAATCTCCGCGCAGAAACGCGCCGCCGCCGAAGCAGGCGAGAACGAAAAGCGCGACGCGTTTCTTCATGAGGGCTTATGACAGCAAGACTCGTACCGAAAGCGCGTCTGGTAGCATGGGCGCGGACTTGAAACGGGTAGTCCTTCTCGCGCTCGCGTTTTCCCCCCTCCCACGTAACTGCATGCTGATGATTCAATGCCATGGAGTGATGACATGCCCAAGACGTTGACGGTTCGCATGGACGAAGCCACCTACCGCCTCGTCTCCGAAGCCGCCGCCGCCGAGAACCGGTCGGTCTCCAATTTCATCGAGACCGCGGCGAAGCAGAAGGCGATTCGGGAAATCTTCGTCTCCGAGGGAGAGATGGCCGGCATCCGCGCCGACCGCGACCTCTCGCGGCGCTTGAAACGCGGCAGCCGGGAGGCCGCGGCGCGCCGCGGGCCGGTTTGTCTGATTTCCGGATCTTCGAAACTTCCGGTTTCCAGCGCGATCTCGAACGGCTCGGCGATGCCGCGCGGAACCGAATAAGAGAACACCCTCGAGCAACGCATCTACCCGATCCTCCGCTCCTCGCCGCGGCAGGTCCCCGGCGGAGCGCGACTCCGCGAGTGGGATCCGCCGACCTGGCGCATTCGAGTCGGTTCGTGGAGAATCTTCTACGAGATCGACGACCGGCGCGCGACCGTTTCCCTCACCGCGGCTGATCGTCGAAAGGACGCTTCTATCGATAGGAAGAGCTCAGCCCATGAATTCGAAATCCCCGATTACGTTCGAGACTTCTCCCCGGGCTCGCCGCGCTTCTCTTCGCGGCGGGATGCGCATCCACGGGGCCGTCCGCATCGGCGGCGGGGGCGCCCGCGCGGTCGGAACGCGCGACGCTCGGCTTCGAGGGAAAACCGATCACGCGGCAGCTCCGCAAGAAGCTGGGGCTCCCGGCAAACGTCGCGGGCATCATCACAGAAAACATTCTTCCCGGCGGCCCGGCCGCGCTCGCGGGCGTCCGCCCGAACAACGTCGTGGAGCAGATCGGCGGCGCGGACATTCTCGGCGAGTGCGATTTCCTCGACGCCGCGTTCAACCGCCCGTCCGGCCCGGTCGGCGTCGTCGTCCGGCGGGGAGGCTCGAAGCTGACGCTGACGCTCGCCGCCGCGCGGCAGGATGCTCTGTTCGAAAAGAGCTGCCGCGCCGGAGTCCTCGCGGCCTGCTTTCGCCAGGCGTGGTCTCTCGCCGGCAGCCGGGACGCGGGCGACCGCGGGCGTTCGCTCGGGCTCTACGACTCGGCCTGCCGCGCGGGCTCCGCGGACGCGTGCGCGTACCGCGGCCTGTTCCTCAGCCGGGACGGAAACCGCGAGAGCGTCGCCGTCCTCGAGCGCGCCTGCGATCTCGGGAGCGGCGGCGGGTGCGCGACCCTCGCCTTTCTCCACGCGACCGGAAAGTTCGTGCCGAAGGACGACCGCCGCGCGAATGCGCTCTACGTGAAATCCTGCGCCCTCGGCGACGAACAGGGCTGTTACAACGAGGGGTTGATGGCGGACGAAGGGCGCGGAACCGGCCGCGACCTCGCCCGGGCCGTCGCGCGATACCGCGAGGGATGCGAGGCGGGAAGCGCGCCCGCGTGCACGAATCTCGGCTTCCTCTACGAACACGGGACCGGCGTCGGCAAGGACGCGCCGCGGGCGGCCGCGCTCTACAAGCGGGGATGCGACGGCTCCCGCTGCCAGCCCTCCAACCGGAACGGCTGCGTGAACCTCGGCCGCGCGTATCGCGACGGCACGGGCGTCTCGAAAGATCCTTCCCGGGCGGCGCCGCTCTTCCGCGACGCGTGCGACCGCGAAATCGACGCGAACGACCCCGGCTCCGAGGCGAACCGGTCGCGCGCGTGCTCGCTCCTCGGCGCGCTCTACATCGACGGCGACGGAGTGGAGAAAGACTCCTCGGCCGCGCTGCGCCTCTCGAGCTCGGGTGCGACCGCGGCGACTCCTTCGGCTGTTTCAACGCGGCCGCGATCACGGGAATCGGCACCGAGCGGGACGCCGCGAAGGCGGCGGGATTTCTGGAGAAAGCGTGCGAGCTCGGCGACGGGGAGGGATGCTTCGACCTGGGAGTCGACTACGAGAAAGGGAGGGGCGTCTCCGCGGACCGCGACCGCGCGAAAGCCCTGTTCCGAAAGGCCTGCCAGCTCGGGTTCCAGGAGGCGTGCGGAAGGAAGTAGGGGCTTCGCTCGGCTCGGGACCGGCGAACCGAAAGACTGCGAGCTCAACGCCCTGCTTGCGTTCCGGACGTACCCGGTGGAAGGCGGCGCGCGGTTCCGGGGGAACTGCCGAGCGCCGCCCGCGCGAGCCGTTACTTCGCGGGCGTCGGCACGAAGACGTACGCGCGCACGGATTCCGGCGTCCAGTGGCCGCTCCTCTTCTGATAGACGAGCGTCACATTGTGATGAAAGTCCGGCGCCGGTTTCCCGTCCGGGGTCATCATTCCGGTCACGACCGCCGTCCAGTCCGCGACGGCGAGGTCCGCGCCGATTTCCCGCAGGGAGCTCGCCTCGACCTTGTACGTCGTCGGCTTCATCACGCCGGCCTGCTCTTCCGCGAAGAGCCCCTCGATCGCGGCGCGGCCCTTCTCGACCCTGCCAAACGGGTTGATCAGGTCGCCGTCTTGCGCCCACACCATCGACAGTTTCTTGGGGTCGTGCGCGTTCCACGCCGAAACGAAGGCATGCTGTGTCCCCTCGAAGGCGGCCTTCGCGCCGGGGTCGGCGGCGCGGACGGACGAGGGAATTGCGGCGAGGACGACCGCCAGGACGGCGGCCACGAGAGTCTTTTTCATGGCATCTCCTTTTCTTGAGAAAATCATACTTCACTTCTTCATCACTTCACCCCAGCTCTCCACGCCCTTACGCATTCACGCCTTCCATGAGATCTTCGCAGGCGATGGCCGCCAAAGCGACGATCCACAACGTCGAAGTCGAGATCTCCGACGTGGACCGGGGCGTGTACGAATCACTCTCGTTGTGCCTCGCGCGCCAGCCGTCCGAGACGGCCCCCTATATGGTCACGCGCCTGCTCGCTTACTGCCTGGAATACCGCGAGGGCATCGCATTCACCGAGGGGTCGCGGCGGGAACCAGCCGGCCGTGCTCGCGCGCGACCTCACCCGCCGGATGACCGCGTGGATCGAGGTCGGCATGCCGGACGCGGATCGGCTCCACCGCGGGGCGAAAGCGGCGGAGCGCGTCGCGGTCTACACGCAGCGAGACCCCGAACGGCTCGTCCGGCAGCTCGCGGGCGCGAAAACCCACCGGGGCGGCAGATCCCGATCTTCGCGTTCGACCTGGGTTTCGTCGACGCGATCGCCGAGTCGATCGATCGCCGCTCGCGATTCTCGCTCTCCGTTACGGAGCGGCACCTCTACGTGGAGCTCGACGGGAAGACCTTCGAGACCTCCATCTCGGAGCGAAGGATCGCGCCGCCCGCCTGATTCCTGACCGATCGCTCCTCACGCCCACGCCACTCGAGCCAGCCCTCATTTGCGCTTCAGTGTCTGCCGATCGTTCGGCCCGAGCTCCAGATGCAGGCCGGTCACGGCGCCGCCATCGCGTTGAAACTCCACGAAGAAGCCGGGGGGCGCGCCCTCGATTCGAAATCGTGTAGGCGCGATGGGGGCGAGCCGGAATGTACCGTCTTCCCCGAGCACGATCTGCAGGATCCCGTCCTGACGCCGGATGACGATCTCGCGGCCGTCGGGACCGACGTAAGCGCCGGCATCGCGGTCGAGCTCGGCCTCCGAGAGCTCGATCTCCGCGGCGCGGTCGTCCTTCAGCGCGAACGGGACCGGCTCGATCTTCGCGACGCAGCTCGTGTCGAGGTCCTTTTCGGATCCGCGCTCCACGAGCTCCCGCGCGAGGCGATCGAGGCACTCGGTCCCTTTTTCGCCGTCGAACCCGTGGCCGCCTCCCGGAACGACGACGTGTTTCGAGCGCGACAGCGTTCGCGCCGCCTGTTCGCCCCAGGCGGCCGGCGTGACCGGATCGCGCTCGCCCGAAATCAGGAGCGTCGGCGCATCCGAGCGCACCGGTTCGTTGACGTCCGGGGGCGTCTCTCCGCGAGGCCATTCCGTGCACGCCGCCTTCTGCGCGCGCGCGCGGAAATCGCCCAGGAACGTGCCCCGCGACGCCTTTTCGGCTTCGTCGGGCGTAAAGAACCGGACGTCTTCCGCGCAGGTGACGGACAGATAAAAGCCGTCCGCCGTCGAGGTCATCAGGTTGCCGAAGAGATACGCCGTCTCGGCGAGCGGCCCGAGATCGCCCTGCGCCGCCATGTGAACCCGAAGGGGAATCTGCGCGGCGGTGATCGGGTCATCGAGCATGTAGCGGATCGTCTGGGCGGCCGCGCTTCGGCCGAACGCGACGTTCAGCGGTTTGCCGGTTTTCGGGTCCTTGATGGAGACGTCCGCCGGCTGCTTGTCGAGCCGGGCCAGCAGACCGTCGATTTCTCCCCGCGTGTCCGGAAAAGCCGCGTGACAGGCGGAGTCTTTCGCGCAAGCCGCGATCACCTGGTCGAGCGCCGTCTGAGCCTCGCGCGCGAAGTGCAAGGGACTCCGGGTGCCGGGCGGGACGATGCCCTCGAGCACCGCCGTGCGAACGTGTTCCGGATGGCGGCGCATGTACTCGAGCGCCGCGTTCGTGCCGTACGAGCCGCCCTCGACGTTGACGCGGTCGTAGCCAAGAGCGCTCCGCACGTCGTCCACGTCGTCCACGGCGGCGGCCGTCGTGTAGAACCTCAAGTCCGCCCGCGACTCGAGCTCACGCCGGCAGGCGCGGACCCCTTCGACGGGCAGGAAGCTCTCGAGGAATCCGAGCACGCCCGCGTGCCCCTGGAGCGCCTTGCATTGCAGCCCGTTCGAATCGCCGGTTCCGCGGACGTCGACGAGCACGAGGTCGCGCTTTCGGTTCACCTCGGCGCCGCCCGCCGCCTCCCCCGCCGCCGATTCGACGGCCGATTCGCCGGGCCCTCCCTCGAAAATGAAGATCGGATCGGGCTCCCTTTCGGAGCCGGTCGCCGGCAGAACGACGACGCGAAGCGAGATCTTTCGTCCCGCGCGCTTCGCGCGGTCTTCCCACACGTCGAAGCGCCCGCACCGAACTTCGCGCCCGATTCCGGGCAGCTTGCACGGCGAAAGTTGGAGGTGGCTCGCGCCGGGTTTCGGGGACGACGCGAGCGCGGCCGCGGCAACGAGAAAGCCGGGAACCAGGGAAACGATCGGAAGGCGAGTTTTTCGCATATGCAAAGCTACAACGCAAACGGTCGCCGGCGGTTCCCGATTTCTCCGCGCAGCGAAAATAAATGACCGCGAACCGGATGGTTCATTTCTCCGCGATGTAGAATCGCGCCATGCTCAAGACGTTCGATCCGACTGAAATGACGCGTCCCATGCGCGAAGAGCTCGTTGCCGCCGGCTTCGAAGAGATGAAGACTCCCGAGGAAGTCGACAACGTCCTCGGCGCGAAATCCGGCCCCGTTCTCGTCTTCGTGAACTCCGTCTGCGGATGCGCGGCCGGATCCGCGCGGCCGGGCGTCGTCGCCGCCGTCCGGGGCCTCGCGTCTCCGCCGAGGTTGACGACCGTGTTCGCCGGACAGGACCGCGAGGCAACGGAGAAGGCCCGCGGATACTTCCGCAACTATCCGCCGTCGTCGCCGTCGGTCGTCCTGCTGAAAGACGGCGCGCCCGTCTACATCCTGGAACGCCGCCAGATCGAAGGCCGCTCCCCGGACTTCGTCGCCGCCGAACTGCGCCGCGCGCTCGAGGGCTGAGCGAACTGAACCCTCGCGAGCGGCGACCGCTCAGCCCTTACGGCTTCGCGCCCGGTAGGGCCGGGCTCCACATCTCCGCCCGGATCTTCCAGCCTCCGTCGCCGCCGCGGTGGAGCACGTAGAGAAGGTTGCCCCACCCGTCGAACGGGGGCTTGTCTTCCGGAAGCTTCACGACCTGGTGCTCGACGCACCGCTCCGTGGCGAGATCGCCGGAAACCGCGATCGTCGCGCACTCCATCGTGAAGGATTGCATGGCCGCGCCCTTCGTCTCCGCCGCCACGGTCTCGAGAAACTTCGCGATCGCGGGCTTGCCCGACAGCGGCTTCGAATTCGGAAGAATGCTGACGCCGCCCTCGTCCCACAGGGCGAGGCTCGCCGCGTTGTCCATCTTCTTCGTCGAGTCGATCACGGCGCGATTGAACGCGTCGATCCCGCTTTGAGCGTCCGGCGCGGCGCCTCCGGCGGCCGGCGCCGCCAGCGCCAGCAGAAGGGCAAGAATGGATTTCTTCATCGCCGGGATCTTACCGCGGCGCGCCTTCACGCCTTCGGCGACAATCTCGATCCTCCCCGAGGCCGCCTTTTCGAGACAGAACCTCTCCAGCAGAACGAAATGGGAGTCCCGTCTCATCCTGATCGAAAAAAAGTCTTGGACGGAGGTCCTCCTGCTCGGTGACACTGGAGCCATGAGGAACCGACGAATTCTGCCGGCGCTGCTCGCGCTCGCGGCAAGCTCTCTCCTGGCCGTCCCGATCGCATCGGCGGCGACTCCGGCTCCTTGCAAAGTCCTCCCTGCCGAGACGTGGAGCGGCATCATGGGCTCCACGGCGACCGCCACGCCGGGCGACATGACGTGCACGTACCAGAGCAAGTCGGGAGGCGGCCAATTTCGCATCCTCGCGGAGTCCGGGTCGGCCGGGGACGCGACGGCTCTCGCGAATCGGATGCGAGAACAACAGAGCCATCAACCGAAAGGCGGCCACGACCCGCGCTTGAATCGATTCCCTCATGGGCAACGTCGTGTTCTCCATCGCCCTGTTTCAGAACGCCGTCAGCGCCGGCTCGTCCTCGCAACTCGGAAAACTCGACGCCTCGGTCAAGCAGCGACTCACAAAGTAGCAACGGCGCGCTTTTTCTCCGTCACTTCTTGATTTTCTTGCCGACCTCCTCGATCGCGTCGCCGAGATTCCGCTTCGCAGTCCCGAAATCATGCTGCGCTTTTCCGGCCCGCGCCTCGCGCTCTCCGCTTTCCTCGAGATCGGGATTTCCGACCACGTTTCCGACCTTTTCCTTGATCTTGCCCTTGATTTCTTCCTTTTTTCCGACCCGTTCGTCTTTGTTCATCTCGAACCTCCCGCCACTGGGCGAAGCAGGATTCATGCCGGAGAAGCGAAGCCCCGATGTTTCGAGCTCTTATCGGCGAACGAAGAGCTGCCGGCGCCTCCAACTCCTGCCGAGAGGGGAGGTATGATCGCTCCAACGCAAGGAAGGGGGGCCCATGTTACTCACGATCGGCATCATCCTCCTCATTCTCTGGCTGCTCGGGTTCTTCGCTTTCCACGTCGGCGGCGGGCTCATCCACATCATCCTGATCATCGCGGTGATCGTGATCGTCCTGCACCTGATCCGCGGCCGCTGAAGGCCGGCTGAGCGCGTTTTCGGGAGTCCAGGCTCGCTCGGCCTCAATTCGTGGTTGCCCCCGCGCCAGCTCACCGAGCGGGTCACTGTCGCGGGCCTTCGCTCGGGGAGTTGGAGCACCAACTCCCCGAGCGAGCCGGCGGGGCCAAGCCGACTGCCGCCGCGGGGCTGCACCTCGCCCGCCTCCGAGCGAACCCTGACCCGTATAGAATGACCGGGTCGTGCATCTCCGGTACCTCGGATCTCCGGCGCCCCCCTCCCCGACTGCGAAGAGACGGACCTTCCCCGGCTTCCTCGCCGCGGCGGCGCTGCTCTGTTCGGCATCGCTTCTTCGGGCGCAGCCCTCCGGTCTCGCGCTGTTTGCGAGCTTCGCGGCGGTGACCGACGACGGCGGCGGCGTGCCACCCGATCCGCAGGGCGCCGCCGGGCCCGACCATCTCCTCACGATGACAAACACGCGTTTTGCCGTTCAGCGCAAGAACGGCGCATTTGCGAAGACGTGGTCGCCTGCGCAGTTCTGGGCGTCCGTGTCCCGGAACGATCTGCTGTTCGACCCGCGCGTGATGTACGACTCGCTCTCGAACCGCTGGATCGCCGTGATGGCAACCGAGGGCGTCACGGCCGAGCCGGCGCTCCTGCTCGCGATCTCCGACGGCACCGACCCGACGCAGGGTTGGACGTTCTACCGGATCCCCGCCGACCCGCGGGGAGACGACGCCGCGGAGTTTCCGCTGCTCGGGGGAAACGGCCGGTGGATCTGCCTGACGGCGAACCTCATCTCGCTTTCGACGGGCGAAAGCGGCGGCGTCGCGGTGTGGGCGATCGAGAAGGCTCCGCTCCTCTCCGCCGGTACGGTCGCCCTGTCTCGCTTCGTGCTGCCGGACGCGGTTTCGCCGGTCGCGCCCGTCGCGACACTCGACGCGGACGAGGCGGACGAGTTTCTGCTGGAGCAGTGGTCGGAGAACAACGCCGGGCACGGACAGCTGGAACTGTCGCGCGTGACCGACGTCGGCGGAATCGTGAAACTGAAGACGGTCGCGACGATTTCCGCCCCTTCGTCGTGGGTCGCGCACCCGAACCCGTTCGACGCGCTGCCGCAGAAGGGGACGACCCGCCGAATCACCGCGTCGCAGGACGACGTCGCGAGCGCGTGCCTGCGCAACGGAACGATCTGGGCCGCGCAGACCGCGACGATCCCCGCGGCGGGGAGCGTTCCGGAACATTCCGTCGTTCAGTGGTGGCGCGTCACGACGGCCGGAGCGCTTTCGGGATTCGGGCGCATCGGCGACGCGTCGGGCCAGACGTGGCTCGCGTACCCGAGCGTCGCGGTCAACGCGAGGAACCAGGTTGTCGTCGGGTACTCGATCTTCTCGCCGCAGGCGTATCCCTCCGCCGGCTACTCAATCCGGACGGCGGGAGGGTGCGACGGGCAGCTCGCGCGGATTCACACGCTGGAGACCGGGCTCGGGGTCTACGTGAAGCCCGACTCGGGCGGCCTCAACCGGTGGGGCGATCTCTCCGAGACGGTCGTCGACCCGCAGGACGACCTTTCGATCTGGACGATCCAGGAGTACGCGGCGGCGCCGCTTCAGGGCGCGAGCCGCTGGGGCACGTGGTGGGGCGGGTTTTCGCCCGCCGGGTCGGGCCGGGAGGACGCGTGCATCGCGCCGGCGCCGGAACAAACGCCCGCGGAGCTGCGCACCCGGATTTCGAGCGGACCGAGGTAAGGGGCTCGCTCGCCGGGGGCCGGTCCATCAGGGGCCAGGACGCGATCTCCCGGTCTGAGCGAAGCCCCCGGTTAGATCCGGTCGAGCAGGACGATTCCCCCCATGCGCCGCATCTCCTCGCGCTTCGCGGCGGGCTGGAGCTTTCCGAGCAGCTGGAAGATCCACCCCATTTTCATCGTGCGGTGCAGGCGAAACGCCTCCACGATCGTCGAGCGGAACTCGCGCTCCTTCCAGCCGTGCGGCTCGAAGAACTTCGTCCCCTCGGCCGGAGCGAACCGGAACGGCGCGTTCGCGGCGGAGACGTGCTTGCCGACCTTGCGGTCGAGCATTTTCTTCAGGCGCGGCGACGCGATGTCGATCAGCCACTGGCGCATCGCCGGGGGCGAATGGAGGTCGTCCGCGAGCGCGCCGACCTGCTCCGGCTCGAGGTAGGCGAGCAGGCCCTCCGTGACGGTCAGGACCGCCTTGCTCCCCTGCGCCGCGCGGACGAACAGGCCCCGGCGCGCGGCCGTGTCGGTCAGGTCCGCCGCGACCCTCTCGAACCGGCACACCGGCTTCTCGCCGGCGAGCTTCTCCGTTTTGTAGGCGAGGATGTCCGCCAGGTCCGCTTCGACCCATCGCAGCGTCTTCGGAAGCGGGAGCCGGTAGGGGCGCGTGTCGAGTCCCGCCGCGAGGTTGAGCACGCAGTCGACGCCGTCCCGCTCGATCGACCGCAGGATGATCTCGTCCATCACGGCCGTGCGAACGATCATCGGCCAGGCCATCCCGCCGACCTTCATCTTCCGGACGATCGCCTCGCCCCGGTCACCGACGAGCCTTTTCGCGAGGGGGTCGCGGAAGATCGCGTCGCCGCGCCCGGTCTCCATGACGCGGTACTGGGCGACCCAGAGGGCCGTGTCGGAAATGTTGTGGAGACTGTCGCTTTCCATGGCTTTTTTGGAATTTTACCCGATCCGGCATAGGATCGGGCTCCAACAGGGGAAAAACGATTCGAGACGTCGATACGGCCCGAGAGGCCGCCGCCCGGCTATTCGAGAGCGAAGAGACGTTCCGCGCGCTCGTCGAGACGAGCGCCGCCGCCGTCGTTCTGTTCGACGCGGACGGAAAGATCCTGTACGCGACGCCCGCGACTTCGAAGCTCTGCGGCCTGGAGTTCCGGGAGATTCCCGGTCACCGCGTGACGGAATTCCTGGAGCCGGCCGATGCCGACGCCGTCAAGGACCTCTTTGACGAGTTCTCCTCCCGCGGGCGCCTCGCGAAGGAAATGGAGCTGCGCTGCGTCGGGGCCGACGGAACGCGCAAGGTCCTCAATGCCGTCTGGGCGAACCGCCTGAACGACCCCGCGATTTCCGCGATCGTCGCGACGTTCCGCGACGTGACGGAGTACCGCCGCGGCCTCGCGCTGCAATCGGCGCTGTACCGCATCGCCGCGAAGGCGAGCTCGGTGGAGGAGATGAGCGAGTTCTACGCGTCGATCCACGCGATCGTCGGCGAGCTGCTCGACGCGAAGAATTTCTACATCGCGCTGTACGACCCGGCCGCGGACCTTTTGACGTTTCCGTACTTCGTCGACGAAAGCGACGACTCTCCCGCGCCGATGCGAGCCGGCCGGTCGCTCACGGCGCTCGTGCTGCGAAGCGGCCAGCCGCTCTTCGTGACCGACGAGACGTTCCTCGAGATGGCGGCCCGGGGCGAGGTCGATCTCGTCGGCGCGCCGTCGGCCGACTGGCTCGGCGTGCCGCTCAAGATCGGCGGCAAGACGATCGGCGTGCTCGCGGTGCAGAGCTACGTTCCGACGACGCGCTACGTCGAGTCGGAAAAGGCTGTGCTCACGTTCGTTTCCCAGCACGTCGCCGCGGCCCTCGAGCACAAGCGCGCGATCGACGAGCTGCGGGCCTCCGAGGAGCGCTACCGGCAGCTCTCCGAACGAAACCAGTACCTCGCGTTCCACGACGCGCTCACGGGGCTTCCGAACCGCGCGCTGCTCGCAGACCGGCTCACGCTCGCCCTCGCCCGTTGCCGCCGGGACAAGAGCGGCCTCGGCGTGCTGTTCGTCGACCTCGACCGTTTCAAGGACGTCAACGACTTTCTCGGCCACCACACGGGCGACCGGCTGCTCGAAATCGTCGCGCGGCGGCTTCAGTCGTGCGTTCGCGACGAGGACACGATCGCCCGCGTCGGCGGCGACGAGTTCGTGCTCGTGCTGAACCGGATTTCATCCGAGGCCGACGCTCGCCTCGTGTCGGAGAAGATCCTGAAAGCGATCGCGGAACCGATCGAGGTCGCCGGCGAAGCGCTGCGCGTGAGCGCGAGCATCGGCCTGAGCCTCTTTCCCCACCACGGCGCCGAGCCGGAAGATCTCGTGCGCCGCGCCGACGCCGCGATGTACGCGGTCAAGAGCTCCGGGCGCAACGGATTTCGGGTCGCTCCGCCGCGTCAGCTCGACGGCCGCGATTTTGCGCCCGAACCGCGCGGCTGACCGGGCCCCCCCGCGTTCGGGCGGCGCGTTCCGAACGCGCTCTGGCGATTTCCGTCACGGGATACTAGAGTTTGTCCCGGGGGGAACGAATCATGGCGATGATCGAACCGATCGTGGACGAATTCCTTCGCGAGGCGGAAACGACGAAGCGCGTTCTCTCGCGCGTGCCGACGGCGAAGCTCGCCTGGAAGCCGCACGAGAAGTCGCGCACCCTCGGCGAGCTGGCCTGGCACGTGGCCTCGATCCCGAAACGCGTCTCCGCGATGGCGTTGCTGGAGGACGCCGACGTGACGGCGCACAAGCAGCCGCCGCGGCCGGAAACGGCCGAGGCGATGCTGGAGGCCTTCACCGCGGGAATTCCCGAGACGAAGGAGAACCTCGGCAAGCTCGGCGACGAAGACCTCCGGAAGACGATTCACTTTCACCGGGGCGACGTCACGATGGCGCGGCTTCCGAAGATCGGCTTCCTGCGGGCGGTCATGCTGAACCACTGGTACCACCACCGGGGGCAGCTTTCGATCTACCTGCGGCTGCTCGACGTGCCGGTGCCACCGATTTACGGGCCAACCGCCGACGAAAGCTAAGCAGCTAGCGCGGCGATACCTTCGCTGCGACAAGCGTTCTCGCCCTCGACACCCTGCGACGTATTTGCTCAGTACGCCTCGGGTGCCTCGGGCTGCGAGCCCTCGTCTCGCATCGGTCTCGCCGCGCCTCAAGGTCTTCGCTTCCTTCATCGTCGCGAGCGAAGGCCCGGGAGCGGCGGGGCCAACGCGCCGGCGTCGAAGAGAGCGGGTGGCGCGGGGCAAGACCCCTTTTGCCGCTCGCGGCGCGGAGTCGTAGCAAAGTCCTCAAATCGCAGCGAGCGGAAAAGCGGGGCGAGTCCCGCGACAGGACCCGCTTGCCGCGCCGGTGCTCGGGGCTAGGCCCGAAGCGGGCCAAGCGAGCCCCGATCCCGGGCGCTTGCATTTCCTCGCGACCCTTGCTACACTGCAGGCTCTTCGAATCGCTCGCCTTTTTCAGCTCGCCTGTAGAATTCCGACCGATCTAAGAAGAAACGTTGGGATGTTTTTGCTGCGACCCGCCCTACGTAAATTGACAAGCGGCAAGGATTCGCCGGAATTTCCGGCACAAAGGAAGGTATCCAAATGAAACTGTACGTCGGCAACCTGAGCTACGACACGACCGAAGACCAGGTGAAGGACCTCTTCGCCGGTTACGGCACGCCCGACTCGGTCCGTCTCATCACGGACCGCGACACCGGCCGCGCCAAGGGATTCGGCTTCGTCGAGTTCTCCAACGATCAGGAAGCGCGCGCCGCCATCGCCGGCCTCAACGGCCAGGACATGAACGGCCGCCCGCTGACGGTCAACGAGGCGCGTCCGCAGGAGCCCCGCACCGGCGGCGGCAATCGCGGAGGCTACTCCCGAGGCGGCGGCTCCAACCGCTACTGAGGAATCCTCTCCCAGGACGGGAAAGCCCCGGACCGTTTCCGGTCCGGGGCTTTTTTTTGCGGCATCGGGCTTGCTTTCCTTCCTCGGACGGAGGCTCCCGATGATCCGAAAACTCCCGAGCGGGCAGTACCGAATCTATTCGCGCCACAAGAACCCGAAAACGGGAAAACGCCGCAATCTCGGAACGTTCGGCACCCGCGAAGCGGCCCGCAAGCACGAGCGCGAAATCCAGGGTTTCAAGCGGCGAGGTTGAACGTTTCCGGACCGGCTGCGAAACCTTCCGCGCCGAGCCTCGTCTCAAGGGAACGGGAGGCCCGGAGATGAAACACATGAGACTCGCCAAAGTCGCCGCTTCGCTTCTGATCGGAGCCGCGGCGCTCACCGCCTCCGGGCAGTCCGGTGTCACCGATTTGAGACGCGCCGCTTCCTGCAGGGCAGAGTCTCTCCTCCAGGATCTCCGCCGCGTCGGAGGCTACGAAATTCTGTTCGGCACGGTCCTCACGAAGATGGACCCGGGGGTCCGGCGCTCTGCGCTTCTTGCGCTCGCCGGCCCGACCCGATGTCCGCTCGCGGCCGCAGCGGAAAGCCGCGCCCGGCAAATGCGCGGCCCCCGCGCGCCCCGTCCGGCATCGCTCGCCCCGCCGAAGCGCCGTCCCGCTTGTCCCACGGGCGGATCGCTCGTCTAAATAAGGAGCTACTTTCCGGCGGCGGCTTTCAGCTTTTCGTCCGCCTGACGAAGCCCCGCGAGGGAGAGCTTCCGGCCGGGGTTCTGATCGAGCGAGAGCTGAAACTGGCGGCGGGCGTCTTCGGGCTCGCTCATCTTCAGAAGGATTTCGCCCCACAGCTCGTGCGCCGGCTTGGCCGGATCCGGAGGTCCGAAACCGTACGGCAGCTTGTCCGCCGCGGCCGCCGCGTCGGAGATGTCCTTCAGGGCGATCGAATGCCGGGCTCCCTTCGCGGCGAGCACTGAGGCCGTGAGCTCGTCGGAGAGAATTCTCGGAAGGGGATCCTTCGAGTTTTTGCCCGCGATCAGGAGGAGCGCCCTCGAAAAGGCCACGGTGTCCCTGAGCTCTCCCCGGCAAGCGTGCGCGAACCCCGACGCAAAGATGTTCGCGGCCACGACGGCGGGAGAAAGGCCGGTCATGTCGATCTTGAGGTTGTTCGCGGCCGAGTCGCGGCCCTCCGTGGCAACGATCTGGGCCGCGCGCATCGCGACGAGGTGCATCCTCGCCGACTCCGACTTGTCGCTCTCAACCGCGGATTTCATCTCGCCCAGGGCCCGGCTCGCGTCGTCGAACCGGCCTTCCTGCAGGTATCCGTATTGCAGCCACGAGAGCGCGTGGTAGCTCTTCTTTCCCGAAGCCTTCCACGAAGCCTCGTTCGACGCGATCACGTCGTCCCACATTCCGAGCGCGAGAAAGATGTGCGACGGCATGTGGAGCGCGTGCGGGGCGGCCGGCGCGATCTTCGAGTACGCGCGGGCAGCCGGCAGAGCCTTCTTCGCGTGAGCCGGATCGTCGTAGCTGTGGATCACGTAGTGGGCGGCGCCCGGATGGTCCGGCCGCCGGGCGAAGACCTCCTCCGCGAGGGCGCCCGCCTTTTCGTAGACAGGAACGTTGCGCTCCCCCTCGCAGGTTCCCAGAAGGGCGAGCGCGTAGAAGCAGGTGATCTCGTCGTCCTTCGGAAAAGCCTCGTGCAGCTCGCCCATCTCGTCTGCGTAAACGCGATCGCGCTCGACCTTCTCGCCGGGAGCGAAGAGCGTTTCCACGGCGTGGAGAAAACCCTTCTCGCGCTCCGTGGGGGCCCGGGCGGCGCGCTCTTCCGGCGTCGGCGCGAGGCGGGCAAGGATCTCCTGCGCCGCCTTCTCGTCGCGCTGGTTCCAGATCGGGTGGTTCTGCGTCATCGCCTCGCCCCAGTACGCCATCGCGAAATCGGGCTCGGCCTTCTCGGCTTTCCGGAACTCGAGAGCCGCGTCGGAATATTCGAAGCTGTGAAGGAGCAGGACTCCACGGATAAAGTCCGCCTGCGCCTCGGGCGAACGGGCCGACGTCGGAAAATCGACGCGGCCGAGCTCCCCCTTCGCGTCCGCCGCCCCGGCGGGGATGGAACCGGAGATCAGGAGCGCGGAAACGAGCAGGGCCCGGAAGAAACTCGTCTTGTTCATGGATGGGATGATGCCTCAGTTGCGGTCCCCGGGGAAGAGGGCTTACGAAATCCCCCACTGGGAGAGGAGAAACGCCTGGTCGAACGCGATTTCGCGCAGCCGGTCGTACCGGCCGGAGGAGCCGCCGTGGCCGGCGGCCATGTTCGTCCGGAGAAGCAGGACGCCGTCGCCGGTCTTCGTCGCGCGCAGCTTCGCGGCGAGCTTCGCGGGCTCCCAGAACGGGACCTGGCTGTCGTGGAGCGAGGAATTCAGGAGCATCGCGGGATAGTTTCGGGCCGCGACGTTGTCGTACGGAGAGTACTCGCGCATGCAGCGGTATTCGCTCTCCACGTTCGGGTTTCCCCATTCCTCGTACTCGCCAACGGTCAGCGGCAGCGAGGCGTCGAGCATCGTGTTGATGACGTCGACGAACGGAACCGTCGCGATGGCGGCCCGGAAGAGATCGGGCCGGAGGTTAACGGCCGCTCCAACAAGCAGCCCTCCGGCGCTCCTTCCTTCGATCGCGAGCCGGCCGGGCGAAGTCCAGCCGCGGGCGATCAGGTCCTCGGCCGCCGCGACGAAGTCCGTGAACGTATTCATCTTCTTGCCCATGCGACCCTCGTCGTGCCAGGCCTTGCCGAGCTCGCCGCCTCCGCGGACGTGCGCGACGGCGAAAACGGCGCCGCGGTCGAGCAGGCACAGACGATTCGAGTTGAACGCGACGTCAACCGTCAGCCCGTAAGACCCGTAGCCGTACAGGAGCATCGGGGCCGAGCCATCGAGGGGGACTCCCTTGCGCGCGACGAGCGAGATCGGGATCTTCGCGCCGTCGGAAGCGGCCGCCTCGAACCGTTCCGAGCGGTAGAGCGAGGCGTCGTAACCGGGCACTTCCGTTCTCTTGCGGAGGACCGACTCCCCGCTCGCGACGTCGTAATCGAACACGGAGGACGGCGTGAGGAAGGACTGGTAGTTGTAGCGGAGATGGAGCGCGCCGTAATCGCGGTTGGAGGTCGGGAAGGCGTCGTACGCCGGCTCGGGGAACTCGATCCGCCGCGACCGGCCGGACGGGAGCTCCGTGACCCGGATCCGCGGCAGGCCCCCCTCGCGCTCCGACAGCGCGAGGAACCGGGCGAAGCAATCAACGCCCTCGACCATCACGCTTTCCCGGTGGGCAACGATCTCTTTCCAGTTTTCGGGGCGCGGGTCGGCGCAAGGCGCCGTGACGACCCGGAAATTGCGGCCCTCGTCGTTCGTCCGGACATAGAAGAGCCCCTCCCGCTCGTCGACGTCGTACTCGACGTCGGGTTCCCGGGCCGCGAGGATCTTCCAGACGCCGACCGGGTCCTCCGCGGAGAGAAAGCAAGTCTCCGTCGTCGTGTGGCTGGCGGAGCGAAGAAGGAGGAATTTCCCGCTGCGGGTGAGGCCGATTTCCACGTCGAACCGATCGTCGGCCTCCTCGAACACGAGCTCGTCGCGGCCGCTCTCCCCGAGCCGGTGACGGAAGACTCGATGGGAGCGCTTCGCGTCATTTTCGACGGAGTAGAACAGTGTGCGGTTGTCGGCGGCCCACGCGGCCGAGGTCGCTTTCTCGATGCGCTCCGCGAGATCTTCGCCCGTCTCGAGGTTCCGGACGCGAAGCGTGTATTCCCGGTAGCCCGTCTCGTCGAGCGAATACGCGAGCAGGCGGTCGTTCGGGCTCACGCAATATTCGCCGAGCGCGAGGAACTCCTTCCCGCGGGCGAGATCGTCCAGATCGAGCGTGACTTCCTCCGGCGCGTCGAGCGATCCCCTGCGCCGGCAGAAACGCGGATACTGTTTTCCTTCCTCCGTTCGAGAGTAATGGAAATATCCTCCCTCGCGATACGGCACCGAGAGGTCGGTCTCCTTCAGGTGGCTCCGCATTTCGCGGTAGAGCGCCTCCTGGAGAGGCTCCGTCGGTCTCATCACGGCCGCCGCGTAAGCGTTTTCGGCTTCGAGGTAGGCGAGGACGTCCGGATTTTCTTTTTCGCGGAGCCAGAAGTAGTCGTCGACGCGCTTTTCGCCGTGGAGGCGAACGGTTCGCGGAACTTTTCTGGCGACCGGCGGTTTTGCGGCGGACGAATCGAGCAATGTGATCCCTTTCCCCGAAGAGACGCGATCTTATCCGAGAGGATTCCGTCGCAGGGATGCGCCGCGAACTTCAGGTAACCCTAACAAACGGAATGGAGTGATCCTGTGGGAAAAGATGGCATCCCGATTGCGCTATTGCGGGCGAAGGCGGCACTTCCTCCAGTTCCGAAATAACTACCTGAAAAAAAGTGACTTATCGTGAAGCACAGGAACGAGTGCAAGTTGATCGAGAGGGCCAATTATTCGGCGTTTTCTGACGATTTCCGCATGGATTTCCGGAGAGATTTCCGAAACCCTGGCGGAAAACTTCGGCGCGACAAGACGCCGGAGCCCCGAGAGGGACTCCGTCGAAGCTGAAACGCGAATTGCCTCTAGAATTTCCGTGAGGGAAAACACCGATGCCTGAAGCGAAAGAGCGCGGTGCGAGCTCCGGCGTCGTCGTCGGATGCGGCTCGTGCGGAAAGAAGAACCGCGTCCCCGCCTCGCACCTGGCCGACACGGGGCGCTGCGGTGCGTGCCGCGCTCCTCTGCCGCCCCGATCCGAGCCGATCGAAGTCGGCGCGGCGGAATTCGACGAGATCGTCCGGAACGCCCGCGTTCCCGTGCTCGTGGATTTCTGGGCGGCGTGGTGCGCGCCGTGCCGCATGGCCGCGCCCGAGGTCGCGAAGACGGCGCGCGAAATGGCCGGGCGCGCGATCGTGCTGAAGGTGAACACGGAGCAACACCCGGACGTGGCCGCCCGCTTCGGCGTCCAGGGAATTCCGAACTTCGTCGTCCTGAAATCGGGGCTCGTTCTGCGCCAGCAGGCGGGCATCGCGCCGAGCGCCGCGATGAACGCGTGGCTCGCCGCGGCCGCGGCCGGGTGAGGAAACCGCGTTAGAATCGGCATTTCCGGGAGGAAACATGAAGCCAGGCCGACTGATCGCCCTTCTCGTGCTCGCCGCCGCGGCGCTCTGGATCTGGAAGAACCCGGGAGAGCTCAAGAAGCTCGCGCCCGGCGGTTCCCTTGCGGCCCCGATAGCCCAGGAGTCGAAGGCGAACTCGCAGCTCAACGAGGCTGCACGGGAAGCCGACAGGGCCTCGGGCGGCGGCGTGAGCGAAAACATGACTCCCGAACAGGTGCGCGGTCTCCTCGGAAGCCCCGACGAGGTGGAGAGCTACACGTCCGAATCGGGAAAGCCGGGCGAGAAATGGACCTACCGCCAGGCGCACCGGATGGTCGTCTTCGAGAACGGGATCGCCGTTTCGGTTCAGCCGCTGTAAATCCCCGCCGGAATGGCACAGCACGTGCTGGAGAGAGCTCCCGGAAGGAGCATCACGACATGGAAACAGCTGTCGGAATCTTTTCGACCCAGGACGACGCCCGCCGCGCGGCCGAACGCCTGATCGCCGCCGGAACTCCGGCGGAGCGCGTCAACATCCTCACGCCGGGGGAATGGAAAAGCGAAGTCGGGCAGGTGCCTTTGAGCGATACGGAGCAGCCGGGAACGGCGACCGCGATCGGCGGAGTCGTGGGGGGAGCCGCGGGGGCCTCGGCGGGCTACTTTCTCGGGCCGCTCGTCGCCGGGCTCTTCGTGCCGGGAATCGGAGCCGTCGCCGCAATCGGTCTCGCGGGAGCCGCACTGCTCGGCATCGGGGGCGCGATCGGCGGCGCCGCGGGAGGCAAAGCGATCGAGAACTCGCTGTCCGACGGGCTGCCCCACGACGAGATCTTCCTCTACGAGGAGGCGCTGCGGCGCGGCCGGTCCGTCGTCATCGCGATGCTGGACGGCAACGACGAAACGGAACGGGCGCGCCGGATTCTGACCGAATCGGGCGCCGTGTCGATCGACGCCGCCCGCGAAGAGTGGTGGGTCGGCCTGCGCGACGTCGCCCGTTCCGAATTCCAGGGAGGCAAGGACGAATTTCCCGTCTTCGAGAAGATGTACCGCTGCGGTTTCGAAGCGGCGCAGCGCCTCGACTTCCGCGGGAAGAGCTTCGACGAGGCGAAGGAAGGCCTTCGCCGCAAATATCTCGATTCCTGGGAGAACGAGGCGTTCCGGCGAGGCTTCGAGCGCGCGCAGCAGATGCTGAGGGAACGGCAAGGCGCCCCCGAGGCCTCGCGCCGCTAGAGGATCGGCGGCGTCCGGGCCGGGGCGATCTTCGTTTTTCTCGTCTTCCGCGCCCGAAGCAGCGCTTCGAATTCCGGCGCGGGGAGGCCGGGGCTGAAGAGGAATCCCTGGACCTCGTCGCAGTGCGACTGGCGCAGAAAGTCGAGCTGGTCCTCGGTTTCCACTCCTTCCGCGACGACTTTCAACTTGAGCTCGTGCGCCATCACGATCGCGGCGCGGACGATCGACGCGTCGTTGGGGTCCGTCGCGAGATCCCGGATGAACGTGCGGTCGATCTTGATCGTGTCCACCGGAAGGAGCTTCAGGTAGCTCAGGGACGAATAGCCCGTTCCGAAATCGTCCATCGTGATGCCGAGGCCGAGCTCCTTGAGCTCGTGCAGCTTCCGAACGCTCGCCTCGAAACCCTGCATCGCGAGGCTTTCGGTGATCTCCAGGCTCACCCAGCCCGGATCGAGACCGCTTTCGACGACGATCTTTCGGATCCGTTCGGCGGCGTCCTGCCGCTGGAGCTGTCGAACCGAGAGGTTGACGGCGATCCGCAGGTTCGACCAGCCCATGCCCTGCCACGCGCGCGTCTGGACGCACGCTTCGCGCAGGATCCGCGATCCCAGGGGAAGGATGAGCCCCGTCTCCTCGGCCACGGGAATGAAGTCGCCGGGCAGCACGAGCCCGCGGATCGGGTGCTGCCAGCGCGACAGGGCCTCCATCCCGGTGATCTTCCGGTTCGCGAGGAGGAATTGCGGCTGGTAATGGACGACGAACTCGCCGGAATCGAGGCCGCGGCGAAGCCCGGCCTCGAGGTCGAGCCGATCCAGCCCGCTCTCTTCGATCGCCCTCGCGTGGAACTGATAGTTGTCGCGACCCTTCTGCTTGGCCAGGTACATCGCGATGTCGGCGCTCTTCACGAGCGCCTCGGCGTCCTCGCCGTCGTAGGGAAAGACGCCGATGCCGACGCTCATCGTCACGAAGAGCTCCCGGCCGGCGACGGAAAACGGGCGGCGGAAGAGCTCGAGGATCTTGCGCGCGACGACGCCCGCGTCTTCCGGCCGCTCGATGCGCGACAGCAGGAGGATGAATTCGTCTCCCCCCAGCCGGGCGAGCGTGTCCCCGGCGCGGTGCAGCCCCAGAAGCCGCGACGCGACCTGCTGCAGGAAGAGATCGCCGACCTTGTGGCCGAGGCTGTCGTTGACGATCTTGAAGCGGTCCAGGTCCATGAACAGGATCGCGATCGAATGGCCCTGGCGTTTCGCCCGCAGAATGGCCGCCTCGAGCTCTTCCTCGAACCGGACTCGGTTGGCGAGCCCCGTGAGCGAATCGTGGTACGCGAGCTGCTCGATCTGCTTCTTCGCCCGCCGGCTCTCCGTCACGTCCCGGTTGATGGACAGGACCGCGGGGCGGCCGTCGTAGTCCACGACCGACGCGCTGACGACGAAGTCGAGCATTCGCCCGTCCTTGCTCCGGTGAGTCGTCTCCCAGTTCTGGAGCGAGCCCTCCTTCATCAGCTGGCGCAGGCGGTCGTCGCCCCGCGCCACCTCCTTCGTGATCGACTTCAGGCTCATTCCGAGCAGCTCTTCGCGCGGAAACCCGTAGATCTCGAGCGCCTTCTGGTTCGCCTCGAGGATGACCTCGGCTTCCGGCTCGAAGATCAGCACCGCGTCGTTCGCGCTCTCGAAGAGGTTCCGGTAATGCCTCTCCGATCTCTGGAGAGCCTCCTCGTTGCGCTTGCGCTCGAGCGCGCTCGCGACGTGCCGCGAAACGAACGTGAGGATGCCCTTCTCTTCCTCGCCGTACCGAACGTCCTCGCTGTAGCTCTGAACCACGAGAACGCCGATCGTCTGGGAACCGACCTGCAGCGGCACGCCGAGCCAGTCGATGGACGGAGCGCCCTGGGACTCGACTTTGCCTTCCTCGACGAACCGGTTGAACGATTCCGAGGAGACGAGCTGCGGTGCGCCCGTGCGCAGCACGAGCTCCGTGAGGCCTCTCCCGGGCTTTTTCGGAGTTGGAACCGGGTCGAACTCGTCCACGAAATAGGGGAAGCTGATCGTGTCGCTCGCCGGATCGTAGAGCGCGAGATAGAAATTGCGGGAGTTCATCAGCTCGCCGACGATCCGGTGAAGGGCCGAATAGAACGCGGGAAGATCCCGCTCGGAGCTCGTGATTTCGGCGATGCGGTACAGCGCGGACTGCAGCTTCTCGGACTGGCGGCGTTGCGTCACGTCCTTCGCGACGACCATCCTCGCCGGGCTCCCGGCGAACGTGAGTCCGCACGAGGCGACCTCGACGAAGAAGATTTCCCCGCTCCGGGCGCGGTGCCGCCACTGACCGGCGCTCGTGGACGCGCCCAGGCTCCGGACGTCTTCGAGAAGGAGAGCGACTTCTTCGGGCGGCCGGATCTCCAGGATCGTCATCGCCAGGAACTCTTCCCGCGAGAACCCGTACCGTTCGATCGCCGCGTCGTTGACCGCGAGGAAGCGCAGCGTCTCGCGCTCGTAGACCCACATCGGGACGGGATTGGACTCGAAGAGGAGGCGGTACAGCGGCTCCGACTCGCGGAGGTCCTCCTCCGGCCGCGGGCGAACCTTGACGTCGAGATGCTCCGGATCCAACCCCGAAAGTGTATCAGCGCCGGAGAATCGCCCCGCTTCCCGGAGATCAGCGCCCGCGCGCCGCGAGGATCGCGGCGACGAGCTCTTCCGGCATTTCGGCCGCCTCCCGCTCGAGAACGGCGGAGGCTTTTTCCAGCCGAAGCGTCTCGCGGTACGTGCGAAGGTAGGCGCGGCACGACCGGCACAGCCGCAGGTGCCATTCGAACTCGCGGATCTGGCGGGCGGGCAGCTCGCCGCTCGATGTATCGGTCGAGGAACTCGATCACTTCGCGGCATTTCAACGAGAAGACTCTCACCTGAGTCTCCGATGCCGCGGGCGGGGGGACGGTTTCCGGCTCACGCGCGACCCTTGCGGAAGTGCGGATCGAGCAGCCCCCGCAGCGCCTGGCGCGCCCGGTGGAGGCGGATCTTGACCGCGTTCTCCGAAACGGCGAGAAGGCTCGCGGCTTCGGACGTCGAAAGCTCCTCGATGTCGCGCAGCAGCAGCACGGAGCGGTACGTTTCGGGAAGCCGGTCGATCGCGTCGCGAACGATTCGCCGCGTCTGCGCCCGCTCAAGGAGCTCCTCCGCGGACCCCTCCCAGGGCGCGCTCGGCGGAGCCTGGTGGCCGTCCTCGGCGAATTTCGGAAGGAGGTCCTCGATCGACTCCTCGGGCCTGCGCCGCCGCGTGCGGAGCCTCATGAGGCAGCAGTTGACGGCGATGCGGTGCAGCCACGTTCCGAGGCGCGAGCCCTGCCCGAATCCGCCGATCGAGCGAAACGCCGAGAGCAACGTCTCCTGCACGGCGTCGCGGGCATCCTCCTCGTTGCGGAGGAATCGCCGGCAGACGGAAAGGAGGCGCGGCCCCTGCTCCCGAACGAGCCGCTCGAAAGTCCGCTCGTCCCGGGCGATCAGGCCCGCCACGAGCTCTCCCTCGGCGAAGTTCTCGGGCATTCGCTGCGGAGATTACAATGGAAAGATGTCGTCGAGCGGCGCACTTTGAGAATCGCGAACGCCATCCCGGCGCGCCTTCTCCCGTTGAGGGAGTCGTTGTCCCCCTTTCCGCGGGGCGAGGAAGTTCTGCGCCTCACGCAGCTCACCGAGAGCGAGTGGGACGAGGTCGCGCTCCGATTCCCCGGCCTCGGGGAGGACGCCGGGCGCAAGGCGGCGCGCGCGCGAAAGATTTTCCGTTTCCTCGTCGGGCGGGCCATGGCGACGCAACGGCACCAGCCCGTCTGGAAGGGCGAGCCTCCGAAGCAGGAGCCGACGCTGTACCTGACGGCCCATCTCGGAGACCTTCGTCCCCTTCGCTACATCCTGAGGCGCCGGGGCATCGCCGCCGCGCACGTCCTCGGACCGGAAAATCTCTTCCGCGAGGAGATCGCCGCGCAGGACCGGGAGTTCGACCGGGGCAACCCGATCGACTTTCCCCATTTCTTCTCCACGGATCATCCCCACCGCCTGAAAGCCGCGCTCGCGCGCGGTAGCCTGATCGCGGTCGTCGACCGGGTGTTCAAGCGGCATTCCCCCGTGCCGGAGAGCGAGGGGCGCTTCTGGGCCGCTTCGTTCCTCGGAGGATTTCTCCAGATCGACGCTCACCCGCTTCGCCTGTCGAATCTCTCGGGGGTGCCGGCCCGGCCGATCTTCCTGACCGCGCCGGGAGGGCGCCTGACGATCTCCGCCGGCGACCCTCTCCCCGCGGACCGGCCCGCCGCGCTCGCGCGGTTCGCGGACCTGCTCCGGGCGAGCGCCGAGGCGTCCCCGCAAGACTTCGACGGATTCACCCACCGCTGGAACCCGGGCCGGGCCGATGGAAAGCGGATCGTCTGACGATGGCGGGCGCGCGCGACCCGGAAGAGGACGTCTGGATCACCGGACTCGGGGCCGTCACGGCTTTCGGGGCCGGCGTCGACCCGTTCTTCGAGGGCTGCCGCGACGGGCGGCTCGCGACGTCCGCGATCGAACGCTTCGAGACCGGGGACCTCAACTGCCACGTCGGGGGGACCGTCCCGGGAGAATGGCCGCTCTACCGCGAGACCGAGTTCTCGATTCGGGCCGCGCGCGAAGCTCTCGACGACGCCGGGTTGAAGTCGGGCGACGAGCGCGGGGAGGTGTGGCTCGGGATTCTCCAGCCCGACGCCGGCCCGCTCGAGAAAGAGATGCCCTGCCCCGGCAACGCCGCGCCCGACCGCATCGCGAAAGAAGCCGGCTTCGGCGGGTTCTCGACGTCGGTCGCGACCGCTTGCTCGGCCGCGGGAATTTCGATCGCGCTCGCGGAGGAGCGGATTCGCGCCGGAACGTGCGACGTCGCGCTCGCGGGAGGCGTCGCGGGACTCTTCCGCGCCGCGTTTGCGGGCCTCTGCCAGATGGGCGGAATGGCCGATGAGGCCTGCCGCCCGTTCGACGCGGAGCGCACGGGAGTCGTCATCGGCGAAGGGGCGGGATTCGTCGTCCTGGAGTCGCCCAGGCACGCGCGCGCCCGGGGCGTCCGTCCCTATGCGAAGATCGCGGGCTCCGGAATTTCGTGCGACGCCACGCACCCTCTCGCGATGGATCGCACGGGCAAAGGTGTTCGCCGCGCGCTCCGGGAATGCCTCGCGAGCTCCGGCCGGCCGGCCGGCTCGATCGCTCTCGTCGTCGGGCACGGGACCGGGACGCGGTTGAACGATTCGACCGAAACGGAGGCGATTCGCGAGGTCTACGGCCTGCATCCGGAAGTCGTGTCGCTCAAGCCCCCGATCGGCCACACGATGAGCGCTTCCGCGGCTCTCTCGGTCGTCCTCCTCTGCCGGATGTTCCGGGACCGCATCCGCCTCGGAACGACGACGCTTCGCAATCCCGACCCGGAGCTGCCGCGCCTGAATTTCCCCCGCGAGGCCGCCGCCTGGGAGCCGCGCCTCTCGGCGGTTCACGCTTTCGGGTTCGGAGGGCAAAACGTCGCGCTCCTGCTGGAGCCGTTCGAGTGAGCGCGCTCGGCGGCGAGCCGGCGCTCGTCCGGGAAGCGGCGCTCGGCCCGCGGGACGATCCCCTCGTGGCCCTGCTGGAGGCCGCCTATCGAAGCCTGTCGCCGGCCGCGTCCGCGGAGGAAGACCCCGCGGGCCTGATCGTCGCGGGGGACGGCTCGCGAGTCGGCCAGCGCCGGATCTTCGAGCGGGCAGCCGAGACCGGACGCGCGCTTCCGCCGCGTTTCATCCCCCATCGCCTTTCCAACGGCGCGGCGAGCCAGCTCGCGATCCGGTTCCAGCACACCGGCCGCGTCCTGACCTTCGCCGACGGGCAGGCGTCGGTCTTTCGCGCGCTCGCGTTCGCCGTCGCCTCGCTCGAAGCGGGATCCGGCCCGCGAAGATGGGTCCTGCTCTCGGGGACCGTGGACGGATTCGACCAGGAAAAGGTCGAGGGCGTTTCTCTCGCGCTCGAGCTTCGGCGCGACGACCCGGCGCCCTTCGCCCGGTTTCGATCGGCCCCCGGCCGCGAAGGCGCCGACGAGGGGCCGGGCGATTCCCGGTCGCTGCTGCTGTCGCTGGCCGGGATACGGGGCTGGGAAACGGAAAAGGCGTTTCGCGATCCGGAGAGGAGGGACGCGGCGGAGCTCTGGATCCGCGGAGCGAAAGCTTGAAGGACACGGGGCCGGATGCCGCGCCGGCGGCGGGCGTCCGCCCGAACGCGCTGCCCTACAGCGGCGCCCTCGACGGAATTCGCGCGATCTCGATCGTCCTGGTCGTCGGCCTTCACAGCCCCCTGCCTGAACACGTTCCCGTTCAACCGCGGATGGATCGGCGTGGACGTGTTCTTCGTTCTTTCCGGCTATCTCATCACGACGCTCCTGCTGCGCGAGAAGGCGAAACGGGGCACCGTGAGCCTGAAACACTTCTACCTTCGGCGAGCGCTTCGGATTTTGCCGGCTCTTTACGCGTGGATCGCGGTGCTGTGGCTGACGAAAACGGTGAGCGCGCCGGTCGTTCTGCTCGTCGTCCTGTACGTCGCGAACATCGCGATGGCGACCGGGCGTCTCGGCGACGGGCCCGCCGCCCATTCCTGGTCTCTGTGCATCGAGGAGCAGTTCTATGCGTTCTGGCCGTGGCTGGTCCGCTCCGTGGCGAGACGCCGCCTGCTCTTCCTCACGCTCGGAGCCTGCGCCGGCATCGCCCTGTGGAGGATCGCGCTCGTGCGAATGGGAGTCTCCCTGTTCCCCGGGATCTACATGCGGCCCGACACGCGCATGGACGTCCCTCTCTGGGGGTGCGCGGCGGCGATGATCGAACAGGAAGACGGATTCGCCGGCGTCTGCCGGTCCCTTCGTCCTTATTCGCGGCCGATCCTCGGAGCGCTGCTCGCCCTGGGCCTTCTCTCGTTTCGCCTGTCGTGGAAGTGGGGAGGCTCGATCGATTACACGACCCGGTTCGGTTTCACGGCGAACGCGGCGATTGTCGCCGCCCTCATCCTCTGGATCCGGGGCTACCCGGACTCGCTTCCGGTCCGGCTCCTCGGGACTCGCGCCGCTCGCGTGGGTGGGCCGCCTCTCGTACAGCATCTACCTGTGGCACCGCGTCGCGTTCCAGGTCGGCGAGCGCGCGTCGAAGGCGCTCCTCGGTTTTTCGCCCGCGCAGATCCCGCCGGAGTCCGCTGCCGGCGCCCGGGCGGCGAGCCACGCCATCTGGCTCGGAGCGATCGTCCTCGTCCCCGCGCTGTCGTACTATTTGATCGAGAAGCCGTTTCTCCGCCTGAAGGCGAGATTCGGAAGTCCCGGAGCTTCCCGAGGTCCCCGACGTCCGGACTCGGAGGAGGAACCATGAAATCGTCCGCGCGCCGTTTCTCGCAACGCTCCTGATTCTCTCGGCGAGCTCGATGCTGCTCGCCCAGCCCGCGACGGACCGCCGCTTCCACGTCGCCTTCGACGGCACTCTGGCCGGCTCCGATGTGATCGTCCAGACGCCGGAAGGAGCGGCCGTCGCGTTTACCGCGTTCGTTCTCCCTTCCGGCCGCGTCTTTCGTGCCGGATCCCTACGCCGAAAAGTGCCGGTTCCGAGCGTACAAATACACGCTCAAACCGTCCGACCAGAAGGAAATTCTCGGCGATCAGTACAAGGCCCCGGACCCGGACGCCGACGATCCGCTCGTGCTCCATCCGATCGAGCTGCAGAACGCCGCGGGGAAGTTCCACGCGAATTCGATTTACCTGCTGCTCAGCGACTCGGAAGACCTGAAGGACGTCAAGGGGCTCCACGACTGCACGATCGTGAGCAAGGACGGCGACCGCTACCGCGGCGAGACGTTGAACGAGGTCTCCTGCCAGGACGCTCGCGGCGCCGCCCGCAAGTTCAGCCAGTACGCGGGAAGGGCCGCCTTCTACGACTGCGGAGGGCCGGCGGAGAAGGCCCCGGCAAAGAAGATCAAAGCCCGGAGTTGACACGGGGCCTCCAGTCTGGGATCATTCGCGCGGGGGTTCAAACTTGTTCCGGCGTCGATCAACACTTTTAATAATCTTCCTGCTGTTTCCGCTGCTGGGTAGAGGCCAGACCTCTCCCGTGACCAGCGCGTCCGGCATCGGCACTCTCCTGCTGAGTCACGAGATGTCCAAGGACGGCCACAGCTTCAACGGGGGCCAGCTCTGGAACACCGATATCCCGCTGCCGAGCGGCTTTCCGGCCAAAGTCAACAGCGCTTGTCCGCAAAGCGCTCTCATCTCGGTCGGCACGGCCCAGTACGTCACCGGGGATCGCGTCGGCTGCGACGGCGCTCCCAACAACGTCGACGTCTTCAAGAAGTACTACCAGCAGGCTGTCAAGGACTCCTCGGGAAATTGGAAGCTCGTGGACACCACGCCGCTTCCGCCTCCTCCCCCGCCCCCACCCCCGCCTCCTCCGCCGCCGCCCGACCCACCGTGCAGTTACATCTCGGGGACGAACAACGTCTACACCGCCGGCTGCATCGCCTCGTCGAGCTGCGTGCAGCAGTCGAACGGGACATTCATCGGGACGACCTGCTCCGCGAGGGCCTCCGTTGCGAAGCTGCCTGGCCGGCCCCACGACGCTTTGCGTGGACGATCAACCCGGAGACAAGAGATTTCAGGTGGAGGCGTCGTTCCACACGTCCCAGCAAGGCGGATTGTCGGGTGACGGACAGGCGATTCCGCTGAGCAGCGTCGGCGTGACGCACGGGGGCCTGTTCTGGTTCTTCTCCGCCGACAATCCGGAGCTCCTCGTGAAAGTCCTCGACACGTGTTCCTTCAGCGGCCACATCTGGGTCTTCGCGTCGGCCGGCACGAACGCGGCCGTGACGCTCACCGTCACGGACACGAGCACCGGAGAGCAGGCGGTTTACACGAACCCGGACCTCCACAGCATGGATCCGATCCAGGACACCGCGGCGTTCGTCTGCCACTAGTCGCTCGCGAAGCGTCGAGTTCGACGTCCGCCGAATCTTCGAGCCGGCCGCCGCGCTCGTCGTCAGGCAGCTTGCCGCCGTCGGCGTCCTCGTCCTGATCCCCCTCTCCGTGGACGAGGACGATTACGCCCTCGACCGGTCTCTCGACTGGCGGCCCGAAACGACGGCATGGTGCTCGCCGCGGAAATCCACCCGGCGGCCTGGGCCGTCCCGGGGTTCGGTCGCTCCCCGCGACGACGATCCTTCGGAAGTTCGTCACAGCTTGAGGCAGATGTTCTTCGCTTCGGTGAAGAAGTCGAGCGAGTCGAACCCGCCCTCGCGCCCGACGCCGCTGTCCTTCATTCCCCCGAACGGGACGCGGAGGTCGCGCAGCAGCCACGTGTTGACCCAGACGGTGCCGCAATCGATCGCCGCGGCGACCCGGTGGGCCTTGCCGACGTCGCGCGTCCACACGCTCGCCGAAAGGCCGTAGCGCGAGCCGTTCGCGAACGCGATCGCCTCCTCGGCCGAATCGAACGGCGTCACGGTGACGACGGGCCCGAAGATCTCCTCCTGGAGAACCCGGCACCCGACGCCGAGGCCGGCGACGACGGCCGGCTCCAGGTAATAGCCCCCGCGAAGGCGCTCCGGCAGGTCCTTCGGGACTCCCCCGCCGCAGAGGACCTCGCCCCCTTCCTGCTTCGCGAGCTCGACGTAGCCGGCGACTTTCTCGAGGTGCGCGCGGCTGATCAACGCCCCCACCTCGGTCGCCGGGTCCCGCGGGTCGCCGACCTTGAGCTTCTTCGCCCGGGCGAGGAAGCGGTCGAGGAACTCGCGGAAGATCTTTCTCTCGACGAAGATCCGCGAGCCGCACAGGCAGATCTCCCCCTGGTTCGCGAAGCTGGACGAGATCGACGTCGCGACGGCTTCCTCGAGATCGGCGTCGGCGAAGACGATGTTCGGGTTCTTCCCCCCGAGCTCGAGCGAAACTTTCTTGAAGAGCGGCCCCGCCTGCGCCATCACGTCCGCGCCCGTTTTCGTCCCGCCGGTGAAAGAAATCAGGGGAACGCCGGGGTGCGACGTGAGCGCGCGGCCCGCGACCGCTCCCCGGCCATGGACGATGTTGAGGACGCCGGGCGGGATTTCCGCTTCCCGCGCCAGCTCCGCCAGCCGGTTCGCCGTCATCGGCGTGAGCTCCGACGGTTTCGCGACGCAGCAGTTGCCCGCGGCGAGGGCGGGCGCGATCTTCCAGGTCAGCAGGTACAGCGGAAGGTTCCACGGCGAGATCAGCCCGGCGACGCCGAGCGGCTGCCGCAGCGTGTAATTGAGCGACCCGTCGTCCATCGGATGGCACTTCGTCTCGGCGTGGAGGATCGCGGTCGCGAAGAACCGGAAGTTCTTCACGGCGCGCGGCACGTCGAGGCGGCGGGCGAGCGAAACGGGCTTTCCGCTGTCTTCCGATTCCAGCGAGGCCAGCTCTTCGAAATTCTCCTCGATGAGATCGGCGAGCCGCAGCAACAGCCTCGAACGCTCCTCGGCGGGCGTCCGGCGCCAGGCGGGGAACGCGCGGGACGCGGCAGCGACGGCCGCGTCGACGTCCGTTGTGTCGCTGTCGGCGATCTCCGCGATCACCTCGCCGGTCGCGGGATTCACGTCCTCCAGGAACTTCCCGGAGCAGGGCGGCCGGAACTCGCCGCCGATGAAGTTGAAGACGCGCTTCACGAGCCGATTCTATTCCGAGTAGGATCTGCCGATGCCCAAGCCGCGCGAGCCTCTTTACTACGCGGATTACATCCAGCTGGAAAAACTGCTCGACTGCCAGCGGCTCGAAAGCGCCGCCCGCGGCCGTCCCGCCCACGACGAAATGCTGTTCGTGATCGTCCATCAGACGTACGAGCTGTGGTTCAAGCAGATCCTCTGGGAGCTCGACGCCGTGCTCGCGTTCTTCCGGAACCCGACCGTGCAGGAGGAAGACGTCGGGCGCGCCGTTTCGCACTTCGGCCGCATCGTCGAGATCCAGCGCGTCCTGATCCAGCAGATCGACGTGCTCGAGACGATGACGCCGCTCGACTTTCTGGAGTTTCGGGACGTCCTGATTCCCGCGTCGGGCGTCCAGAGCGTCCAGTTCCGACTCGTCGAGAACAAGATGGGCCTCCGGCGCGAAGACCGCCTCCAGCTGAACGACGCCCCTTATACGTCCCGATTCCGCCCGGAAGATCAAGCGAGGCTCGAGGCCGCCGAGAAGGAGCCTTCGCTTTTCGATCTTCTGCAGGGCTGGCTCGAGCGAACTCCCTTTCTGAGCTTCGGCGGATTCGATTTCTGGCGCGAATACCGGCGCGCGGTCGACGCGATGCTCGCCGCCGACCGCGAATCGATCCGGCAGAACCCGACGCTGACCGAGAAGGAGAAGTCCACCCAGCTCGCCGGCCTCGAGGCCACGGCGCTGCGGTTCGAGGACGTCCTCGGGGAATCCGCCGGCGAGAGAGCCGGAGGACCGGGAGCCGATCCTCGGCCGGGACCCCGCTTCTCGCGGCGCGCGCTCCAGGCGGCGCTGCTGATCCATCTCTACCGCGACGAGCCGATCCTCCACCTGCCGTTTCGCCTCCTGACGCTCGTCACGGACGTGGAGCGGAATTTCACGACGTGGCGCCAGCGCCATGCCCAGATGGCGCAGCGGATGATCGGCACGAGGATCGGCACCGGGGGAAGCTCGGGGTCCGAGTACCTCGGCCGGGCGGCCGAACGTCACCGGGTCTTCGGCGACCTCGTCGGCCTCTCGTCGTTCTTCATCCCGCGCTCCGCCCTGCCGAAGCTTCCGGCCGAAGTGAAGGGGACGATGGGCTTCAACTTTCCGCGATGACCTTGAGCTCGATCGAAATCGGCGTCGGCAGAGCGACGACGCCGACGGTCGTTCTCGCCGGCTGAATCCCGCCGAAGTATTCGCCGTAGACCTTGTTGAAGGCCGCGAAGTCTTCCCGAATGTCCGTCAGAAAGACGGTCACGTCGATCACCTTCTCGAGCGAGCTGCCCGCGTCCTCGAGGATCGCTTTCACGTTCTCGATGCAGGAGCGCGTCTGCGCCTCGATGCCCTCGGCGATCGCGTCCGTCTTCGAATGCCGCGGCCCGATGCCGGAGACGAACAGCAGATTCCCGAATCGCCGCGCGTGGGGATACGGCCCCACCGGCCGGGGAGCACGCTTCGAGACGACGGGCCCGTTCCCCGGGCCGGACGATCCGCTCATGGCATCTATAATATCGGCTTCGCGGGAGGCGGCATGGAACCCAAGGCGATCAACTTCGCCCGGTGGATCGACGAGCACCGGGAATTCCTCAAGCCGCCCGTCTGCAACAAGCAGGTCTTCGAGGACGGCGATTTCATCGTCATGGTCGTCGGCGGCCCGAACAATCGAAAGGACTACCACATCGACGAGGGGCCGGAGCTGTTCTACCAGCTCGAGGGCGAGATGGTGCTGAAGACGATCCAGGAGGGCCGCGTCGTCGACGTTCCGATTCGCGCGGGCGAAATGTACCTGCATCCGCCGCGAGTCCCGCATTCGCCGCAGCGCATGCCGAATTCCGTCGGGCTCGTCGTCGAACAAGCGCCGGCTTCCCCATGAGCAGGACGGGCTGCAGTGGTACTGCGACAGGTGCACGACGCTGCTGTATGAGGAGTTCTTTTCGCTGAAGAACGTCGAAAAGGACTTCCCGCCCATCTTCGACCGATTCTTCGCGAGCGAAGCGCTTCGCACGTGCAAGAAGTGCGGCACCGTGATGCCGGCCCCGACCCGCGGATAGGCGCGAATCCCTTTTGAAGATCAATTGCTGAAAATCGACATCCACACCCACGTCCTTCCCGAGACGCTCCCGGACTTCGGCGCCGGCTTCGCTCGAATCGAGCCCTCCTCGCCCGGCCGGGCCCGCATGACGATCGACGGAAAACTGTTCCGCGAAATCGAGAGCAACAGCTGGGAGCCGGAAACGCGGCTCGCCGAATGCGATCGCGGCGGAGTCAACGTCCAGGTCCTCTCGACCGTTCCGGTGATGTTCGCGTACGGAGCGCCTCCGCGCCGGGCGCTGGACCTCGCGCGGAGGTTGAACGACCACATCGCCGGACTGCAGGCGTCTCATCCGACCCGTTTCGCGGGCCTCGGGACGATCCCGATGCAGGACCCCGGCCTCGCGATCGCGGAGCTCGAGCGCTGCATGCGCGAGCTGAAACTCTGCGGTGTCGAGATCGGATCCAACGTCAACGGCGCGAACCTCGACAGCCCGGCGATCTTTCCGATTCTCGAAGCCGCGCGGGAGCTCGGCGCCGCCGTGTTCGTCCATCCGTGGGAAATGGTCGGCAGAGAACGGATGGCGAAGTACTGGCTTCCCTGGCTCGTCGGGATGCCCGCGGAAACCTCGCTCGCGATCTGCTCGCTCATCTTCGGCGGCGTGCTCGAAAAACTCCCCGGCCTCCGGATCGCGTTCGCGCACGGCGGCGGGGCGTTTCCGGGGACGATCGGACGCATCGCGCACGGTTTCGAAGCCCGGCCGGATCTCGTCGCCGTCGACAACGGCGTCCCGCCCCGGGAGTACCTCGATCGAATCTACGTCGATTCGCTCGTCCACGATCCGCTCGCGCTGCGCTACCTCGTCGACCTGATGGGGGCCAAACGCATCGCGCTCGGCAGCGACTATCCCTTCCCGCTTGGCGAGGCCCGCCCCGGAGAGTTGATCGAAACGACCGGGTTCGACGAGACCACGCGCGCGCGACTCCTCCACGGCACGGCGCTCGAGTGGCTCGGGCTCTCCGGCGAAAGATTCGGCGGAGCGGTAAGCGAGCCAGGCCAGCCGTGAACGAGCATTTCGAAACGGGCCGGGATTTCGCGGTCGCTCTCGACGACCGTGATCCTCTCCGGTCCTTTCGCGAAGAGTTCGTCATTCCGAAACGCGACAACGGCCGTGGTGAGATCGACGAAATCTACTTCGCGGGCAATTCGCTCGGGCTCCTGCCGCGGCGGACAAGACTCTTTTTAGACGCCGAGCTCGAAAAATGGGGCCGCCTCGCCGTCAAGGGCCACTTCTCGGGAGCAGATCCCGTGGATGCCGTACCACGAGCTGCTCGCGCGACCCGCGGCGAGCCTCGTCGGCGCCCGCCCCGCGGAAGTCGTGACGATGAACTCGCTCACCGTCAACCTCCACCTCATGATGGCGAGCTTCTACCGCCCGACGCGGGAACGGCACAAGATCCTGATCGAAGACCACGCGTTTCCCTCGGACGACTACGCCGTGGAGTCCCATGCGGCCCACCGCGGATTCGACCCGGCGACCGCCGTCGTGCGGCTGCGGCCCCGCGCCGGACAGAACGGAATCGCGACGGAAGACGTCGCGAACGTCGCTCGAACGCGAAGGCGGCGCGATCGCGCTCGTCCTGCTGCCCGGCGTCCAGTACTACACGGGGCAGGCGTTCGACATCGAAGCGATCACGCGGCTCGCCCGCGAGGCGGGCTGCGTCGTCGGGTGGGATCTCGCGCACGCGGCGGGCAACCTCGTCCTGAAGCTCCACGAGTGGGACGTCGATTTCGCGGTCTGGTGCACGTACAAGTATTTGAATTCCGGACCCGGCTCCGTCGGCGGCTGTTTCGTGCACGAAAAGCACGCGAACGAGTCGCTCCCGCGGCTGGCCGGCTGGTGGGGGCACGACAAGGCATCGCGTTTCCGGATGCGGCCCGGCTTCCGCCCGATCCCGGGCGCCGAGGGGTGGCAGCTCTCGAACCCGCCGATCCTGTCGCTCGCGGCGATCCGGGCGTCGCTCGAAGTCTTCGCAGCCGCCGGCGGGATGGGGCCGCTGCGCGAGAAGTCGATCCGCCTCACGGGCTATCTCGAATGGCTCCTGAAGAACCGGGTCGGAGACTCGATCGAGATCTTCACGCCCCCGGATCCCGACCGGCGCGGCTGCCAGCTCTCGCTTCGATAAAGCCGGGCAAGGCCGTGAGGCCGCCTCTCACGACGGCCGGAAAGACCGTCTTTCAGAGGATCGAGGCCGCCGGCGTGACCTGTGACTGGCGCGAACCGGACGTCATCCGCGTCGCCCCGGTGCCGCTGTACAACACGTACGAAGAGGTCCACCGGTTCGCGGAAATCCTGAAAGCATCGCTGTGACGGCACCAAACGGCGGAGTCATTGCGAGGGAGCGAAGCGACCGCGGCAATCTGCTCGGCGCCCGGGAGAAGATCGCCACGGCCGCAAGGCGGCCTCGCGATGACAGGAACAGGCAGCGTGCGCCGTGAAGAGAGCTCGGGAGACTCCGGACATTACTCTCGTCGGCGCGGGTCTCGCCGGGATCGCTGCTCGCGATCTACCTGGCCCGGCGCGGCCATCGCGTGACGATCTACGAAAAGCGTCCCGACCCGCGCAAAGCCGGCGCATCCCGGGGTCGATCGATCAACCTCGCGCTCGCGAACCGTGGAATCCATGCGCTGGAGGAAGCCGGCCTCATGGAACGCCTGCGGCCCGCCCTCATTCCGATGGCAGGGCGGATGCTGCACGACGAGCAGGGCTTGCTGCAGCTCGTCCCGTACGGCAACAAGCCGCACGAAGTCATCTATTCGGTCTCGCGAGGAGGCCTGAACGAGCTGCTGATGGACGCGGCGGAAGCAACCGGCCGGGTGAAGATCGAGTTCGGCGAGGCGTGCGTCGGCGTCGACTTCGCCGGCCGAAGATTTCGGACTCGCTTCGGCCTCCAGACTCGCGACTCGCAAATTCGCGACTTCCCCTACTCGGTCCTGATCGGAACCGACGGCAGCGCATCGGCCGTGCGCGGCGCGATCCTGAACGAGACCCGCGGGAGCTTCGACGACGCCCCTCTCGGCCACGGCTACAAGGAGCTTTCGATTCCGCCGGGTTCCGGCGGCACGTTCCGGATGGAAAAGAACGCGCTCCACATCTGGCCCCGGGGCGAATACATGCTGATCGCGCTGCCGAACGCCGACGGCAGCTTCACCGCGACGCTCTTTCTTCCGAATTCCGGAGAGGAAAGCTTCGAAAGGCTCCGAACTGCCGGATGAAGTTCGACGGCTTTTCGAGCGGCGCTTCGCGGACGCGATCCCGCTCATGCCGGGTCTCGTCGAGGACTTCTTCGGCAACCCCACCGGCCACCTCGAGACGATTCGCTGCCGTCCGTGGTCGTTCGAGAGCGTGCTCGTTCTGGGCGACGCGGCGCACGCGATCGTCCCGTTCCACGGCCAGGGCGCGAACGCGGCGTTCGAAGACTGCGAGGCTCTCGACGGTCTGCTGGATTCAAGCGACGGAACATGGGAAGAAATCTTCTCGAAGTTCGAATCGCTGCGCCGGCCGAACGCGGACGCGATCGCCGACATGGCTCTGGAGAACTACGTCGAGATGCGCTCGACCGTCCGCGAACCGCTCTTCCAGCTGAAGAAAGAGATCTCGTTCCGCCTGGAGGAACGCCATCCCCGCCGCTTCATCCCGCGCTACTCGATGGTCATGTTCCACCGGATCCCCTACGCGGAGGCGCAGCGCCTCGGCGCGATCCAGACCGGGATCCTCGACGAGTTGACGAAAACCGCAAAGAGCGCCGCCGAAATTGATTTCGCGATGGCGGATCGGTTGATCGGGGAGAGGTTGCCGGAGGATGCGGAGCCAGATCACCTCTCCCGGCGGGAGAGGTCGCCGCGCAGCGGCGGGTGAGGGATATCGCCTAGTGAGGCTCAGTTCGCAAGCTCGAACCCGATAGTCAATGCCAGCCGCGGGTTTCGCAATGGCGGCCCCGCTCTCCCCCAGCAGCTCCTCTAGAATCTTCTCGGCTCAGTTCAAGAGCTGCTCGCCGTTGACCGCGAAGGACGGCGTCGCACGCTGCGAAGCTGCCGGTGGAATTCCCCGAATCGCTCCGCGTGACCCTCCCCTTCGCTCCATCGCCGAATCTTTCCGAGGGCTACCCTTCGTCGCGAAGCGATCGCGACGGCGGCTTCGAGGCTCGACCGATCGCTCCAGAAATAAAAGGCGGCAAGCCGATCGCGGCAAGAATCGGTCGCGGACAGCGCGGCGATGCGGATCCTGCCGAGTTGAATCTTGACCGGTCGAATCGCGGCATCCCGCCCGATCGCGAGCGGGCCGCGGGGGAATTCGACGAAGAATTTCGTCCGGGCGTGGATATAGTGATCCGTAGACCGCTTGAATCCGGCATCGGACATCGCCTTGTCCAACCGTTTCCGGCTGACACTCTCGCCGAGGATAAAATCCAGATCCAGGGATTGATACGCGCCTTCGGAATAGATTGTGGCGCAGGCGCCTCCGCTCAACGTTGCCGGGATTCCGGCATCGGCCAGTGCCCCGCCGACGACCCGCGCCACATCGCTCAGTTTCGACCGGGAGGTCAGCGTCACAGCGGTTTTCCGCCGCGGCGAGGCCGCCGGCGAAGGGCGGCGGCCTGTCGGCGAAGGGCGGTTTCGGGGTCGAGGAGTCGCTGGAGGTAGGCCTCCAGCTCCAGACGGGCAAAGTATCGGGGGTCGATTTGAAAAAGCCGCGTACGCCCCGCCTTGCGCGCTGCGACGAGACCGTCCGTCTCGAGCCCTCGCAGAGCCTGCTGAATTCCGGAAACGGGTGAATCGAGAAGCCGCGCGAGCTCGCGCGAGTAGCTCTCTTCGAGCAGCCGCAACGCCAGCAAGACTCTCGTTCGCGTCACACCGCCGAACGGCGACGACATACCGACCATATTCAGCGATCATTTGAACATATTTAATGGTCTTTTGCAAGTTCGTCACAGGAATCTCCCTGTGAGCGGGTACGGAAGGGTAAAATGCCTCGAACAGGAGATCGCAACTGAGTCTTTCGCCAGGCACCCGCCTCGGTATCTACGAAATCCTCGCGCCGCTGGGAGCGGGAGGGATGGGCGAAGTGTACCGGGCGCGGGACACGAAGCTCGGCCGGGACGTCGCTTTGAAGGTCCTTCCGGAGACGCACGGGCAGGACCCGGGCCGGGTCTCGCGATTCGAGCGGGAAGCCCAGCTTCTCGCCTCGGTCAATCATCCGGGAATCGCGGCCATCTACGGGGCCGAAGAAGACGGCGGGCACCGCTATCTCATCCTCGAGCTCGTGCCGGGCAAGACGCTCGCGGATCACATGCGAGGCCCGCTTTCCGTGACGGAGACGCTCCGGATCGGCCGCCAGATCGCCGAGGCCCTCGAGGCCGCGCACGAGCGCGGAATCGTCCACCGGGACCTGAAGCCCGCGAACGTGATGATCGGCCCGGACGGGCGCGTGAAGATCCTCGATCTCGGCCTCGCGAAGATGGCCGGCGGCTTGCGAACGGAGATCGACGCCGTGCACGGCCTTTCCCGCGAGACGACGGCGGGGCTCGACCACACGCGGCCCGGCGTGATCCTCGGAACGGTGGAGTTCATGAGCCCGGAGCAGGCTCGCGGACAGGCGATCGACAAGCGAACGGACATCTGGGCGTTCGGCTGCCTCCTTTTCGAGTGCCTCACGGGACGGCGGGCCTTCACGGGCATCTCCGTCCCCGACGCCCTCGCGGCGATCCTTCGATCGGAGCCGGAGTGGGATCAGCTTCCCGCGGAGACGCCTCCCGCGATCCGGGAGCTGCTCGCGCGCTGCCTCCAGAAAGACGCGACGCAGAGGCTGCGCGACATCGGCGACGCGCGCCTCGCGATCGAAGAGGTGCTCGACGGAATCGCTCCGCGGCGATCGACCTCGAGCGCCGTCTTCGTGGCGCCGAAGCGGCGCCGTTTTCCGAAAATCGCCGCGATCTCCGCCGGCGCGGCGGTCGCTGCGATCGCGGTTCTGGCCGGCGCCCTGCTCGTCAGCCGCCGTTCTCCCCGGCGGGCCGCTCCCCCTCCCGCACGGCTGCTCGCGGTCCTTCCGTTCCGAGATCTCTCGAACGTCCGCGACGACGGGCTTCTCGGCGAAGGGCTCGTCGAAACGGTTTCCTCGGCTCTCGGGGGCGCGACCGGGATCCAGGTCGTCTCTCCGGCGGCGGCCGTCGCGGCCTCCGCCGGAAACCCGGACCCGTTGCAGGCGGCCCGAAATCTCGGCGCGACGGTCGTTCTGCGCGGGTCCGTGCAGCGGAGCAGCGACCGCATCCGGATCACGTATTCGCTCTGGGACGTCGGCCGCGGAACCGAAATCTCGGGAGGCACGCTCGACGGGTCGGCTGCCGACCTGTTCGACCTGCAGGACCGGCTCGTCGCGCGCGTGAGCGAAGCGGAGTCGCTTCCGATGACGGGCCCGACGCCTCCCGCCGCGGGGCTCGCTTCCGCGGAGGACCAGTCGCGCTACCTGAAGGCGGTCGGCCTTCTTCAACACTACAACACGAAGTCTTCGGTCGACGAAGCGACGGCGATCCTCGAATCCCTCTCGCGCTCGGCGACGCGATCGCCGTACGTGTTCGCGTCGCTCTCGAGGGCGTATCTCGAGACGTTCGACCGGACGCACGATTCGACGTTGATTCCGAAAGCGGAAGCCGCCTCCGGCCGCGCGCGCGAGCTCGGGCCGACTCTCGCGGACGTCGACATCACGCTGGGAGAGCTGCGGCTGCATGCGGGCAACGCGGCTGGCGCGATCGACGCCTTTCGGCGCGCGCTCGCCGGCTCGCCGACGAGCTACCCGGCGCGTCTCGGGCTGGCGCGCGCTCTCGGGGCGGCGGGAAACAGCGCGGAGGCGGAAAAGACCTTCCGCCAGGCGATCGATCTCCAGCCGACGTACTGGGGCGGCTACAGCAAGCTCGCCGGCTTCTACTATTCGCGGGGGCGGTACGAAGAGGCGGCCGCGGCGTTCCGCCGCGTCACGGAACTGACGCCGGGCAGCGCGATGGCGCTGTCCAACCTCGGCGGGGCGTATTTCCTCGCCGGGGATTTCGAAAAAGCGCTCGCCGCTTTCGAGCGCTCGCTCGCGCTCGAGCCGACGGGCTTCGCGCAATCGAACATCGGGACCGCGCAGTTCTTTCTCGGCAACTACGGCCAGTCGGCCGCCGCGTTCGAGCAGGCCACGAAACTCACGCCGGACCTCTACCGCGTCTGGTCGAATTTCGGGGACGCGCTTCGGTGGATTCCGGGCCGCGGGCAGGACAGCCTGCCGGCCTACGCCCGGTCGATCGAGCTCTGCCGAAAGGAGCTCGATCGGAATCCGAACGACGGACTCGTGCGGGCGATCCTCGCGAGCTCGCTCGCGAAAAGCGGCAAGACCCCGGAGGCCCTCGCCGAAATCGGCCGCGCCCGGGAAGCCGGCCGCAGCGACCCGGACATCGAGTACCAGGCTGCCGTCGTCGAGCTCCTGGCCAAGAATCCGTCGGCGGCGTTGCAGGATCTCCGACAGGCGCTACAATCCGGATATCCCAGCGTCCTGGTCGAAAGGGATCCGGAATTCTCGAGCCTCCGCGCGGACGGCAGGCTCAACGCTCTTCTCAGCAGAAACCCGGGCGCGCATTGAGAGAAGGAGGGGTCATGGATTCGAGGAACAAGCTCTCCGGGGTATTCGCATTCGGAGCCGCGCTGACGGCATGGTCATTCAGCTTTGGCGCCGCGCCGGCGTGGAAAACGCCGTGCGGTTCTGATCCCGGAGACCACAAGATCGAAGTGGGAACGGAGGTCAGCTGCAAGCTCGCGGTCGCTTCGAAGAGCAAAGCGAACACGATCACGTGGAGGTCGATCGACACGGCCCGCCCGAACGTCAAGATCGTGTTCGACGATCCCGACGCGTTCAAGAACATCAAGGATTGCGACGGATCCCACGCTCAGTGCAACTCGAGCGCGCCGACGAGGCCGGGGAACCCGAACTGGGTTTACCTCTACAAGGCGTACACCTGCGCGAAGGACGGTGTGACCTGCAGCGCCCCAGTCGACCCGGGAATCATCATCAACCCCTGAATCGATTCGAATCGAGAATGAAAAAGGCCGGGACGTCGATCCCGGCCTTTTCGGATCGACCCGCGATCACGTCTCAGTCGTGCGCTTTGACGGGGCCCTCGATGATTTCGGGCTTCTGGGTGACGAGTTTCGCCATATGGTCCCGGACGTAGTCCGCGGCCAGATGGATCGACTCGTCGGCGCCGGCCTTGTCCGTGAAGACGCTGACCGACGCGCCTTCGCCGTTCCCGGTGTCGAGCCAGTAGTAGCGGATGAAGCCCTTCGCCTTCTTGATGAGGGGCACGAACTCCTCTTTGACCATCCTGTCGATGGTGGGGCCGTTCTCCGGCTTGAAATGGTAGTGGCGGACGACAGCGTACATGGTGCCTCCTCCTTCTCTCCCCGGAGCCTACACCCGCTGCGCCTTCAGCGCGCCAGCGGATCGAGCGAACGGCAGGCCGCGCGAAGTTGATCGTCCGTCAGGCGATCCAGCTGCGCGAGGCGAGGGACTTCGGGCTCGAACCCGGAAATTTCCGAGGAGTGCGCATTCATCCAGGCGACGATTCCCTTCAGCACGCGCTCGTTCGCTTTCCCATGAGCGCTCGCCCCGCCCACCGGCGACAGGATCGATCCGAGCGATCCTCTCGGTCCCGGCGCAAACTGCACCTCGGAGAGCTTCGCGCGAAATTCCAGCTCCTCGTCGTCGTGGACCCCCATGGCCTTGTCGATCGCATGACGCCCTTCGTGTGCCCAGATCGAAGCGGCGTCGGAGTCCCGGCGAACGGTCCGGAGAAACGCGTCGCGCAGGGCCTCGCCGGACAACCCTTCCTCTTGGAACCTCTGCCGCACGCTTTCCGCGTACTGGTCGGCCAGCCTCAGCTCGAGGCCGCGCAACGCCGCGACCTCGTCGCCCTTGACCCGCTCGCGATCCCGCATCGACTCCGCCTGAATTTCTTCCTGCGCGCGGGTCTTCGTCTCGGGATCCGTCAGCTGTCGCCAGAGCCGCAGGGGGCCTCCGACATACATGGGGCGAACCTGGTAGACGACGCCGTCACCCACCCACCCGCCGGTGCCCTGCCGTCCGTGGGTGACCCAGGTCGCGTATCCGCCGGAGACCATCCCGTCCAGCTGGATGAATCGAAGCGATGCCTTCCGGCCGTGCTGCACCACCTCGCGGGTTTCGTCGGCCACTCGGTGGCCGTAGAGAATGTCGGGGACTCCTTCCGTGTTGCCGACGGTGAAGACCGCCCCGAAGCGCTCGTCGAGCTCAAGTTGCAAGGACTCCAACGAGAACGCGGATCCTTTCGGACGGGGCGACAGGACCTTCCACAGCGCGACTCCCTCCGCGCCGAGCGCCTGATGGAACTGCCGGGCGTCGTCGATGCCCGCGGCGACTTGCCGGAAGTGTTCGTCCGCGATGGCATGAACACGCCGCGTGAATTCCGCGTACCGCCGCGCGGCGAGTACCGGGGCGTCACCCTTCGCCGCGAGTGGGGCGCAAGGATTGCGGAGAACGAGCTCCGCCTCGTCGAAGAGCTTCGCTTTCGCGAGGGCCAGGCCCGCCGCCCGCCGGTCGTGGACGTCCGCCGGAACGAGAGAAGGGAGCTCCGCGTCGTACGAGCCCCACGCCTTCCGCGCGCTCTTCTCGTCGCCCGAGAGGAGAGAAGCGTCCAGGAGCAGGCGCGACCGCTCGAGCGTGGGTCCGCCTTCCTCGATGGCCGTGGACAGGCTCGCGATCGCGTCTTTGAGGCTGGGCCGGTCGGCCGGACAGCGTCCGGCAAGACGGCGGGAGCGCGCCTCCTCGACGGTTGCGGCGCCCAGCCGGGTGAGCGCCTCGTCCCGATCGGAGGCTTTCTTCGCCGCGGCCCCGGCGTCCCGGGCGGCCTTCCGGGCCGCTTCGAAGTCCCGGGCGAGCTCCGTCTCGAGCCGGGAAAGCTCCGAAAGCGCCGCGGAGGCCTCCGGGCCCTTCGCGAGCCCGGCCAGCAGCGAGCGAGCGGCCGCGGCGTCGTGAAACACGTACCAGCCGAGACGCGCCGCCCGAAGAATTGCCTGATCGCGCCGCTTCGGGTCCGGGTCCGATCGCGAGGCCTCGAGGAAGAGATCGCGCGCCTTTCGTTGATCCGCCTCCATCGAGGCGTTGTCCGCGGCGTCGAAGGGAGCGACCGAACGGGGAGAAGGGGGCGCAGGGCTCGCGGCCGCGAGGAGCAGGAGCATCAGCAGACAATTCATGGGGCGAGCCTACGTCGAGCCTCGTTTTCCGGTCTTGAACGGTTCTGGCGGAATGGAACGGGACTAGCCGACCTCGCGCCGGCCAACATCGCGCCGGTACGCCGCGGGAGTCGCTCCCGTCAGGCGATGGAACGTCCGCGTGAAATGGCTCTGATCCGCGAAACCGGTTTCGTCCGCGACTTCGGCGAGCGGCCGCCCGGAACGGAGGAGCGTCTTCGAATGTTGGACTCTCCTCAGCCGGATCATTTCGCCGAGCGTCATCCCGTAGTGCCGCCGGAAGGCGCGGGCGACATGGGTCGGGTGCACGCGCGCGAACGCGGCGAGGCCGCTCAGGGTGATCGGCTCGCGGAAGCGGGCCTCGACCTCTTCGCGAACGCGGCGAAGCCACGACGGCGGCCGGCGGCGATCGTTGGAACACCGCTCGCTCCAGGCTTCCGACTCCCGCATCAGGGCGTCCACGATCCGGCTCGAAAACGCGTCCGGCTCGGCGAACTCCGCCCGGAGCTTCGCGGCGATCGACGCGCCCGCCGGATTCGCGAGGACGGCGCTCTTCGAGAAGTCGCCGCCGTAGAGATTGAGGCACGAGGTCGGGACCGGGGCGAACGTGTCGCGGTGCCGTTCCCCGGGGCCGTGAATCACGATGTTCGACGGCGCGCACTCCCGTTCGACCGACCCGGAGCTCTCCCGATAGCGGCCGCGCAGGACGACGGTCGCGTAAGGCTCTTCGTGCCGATGGAAGGGAATCACGGTTCCCGGCTCGTAGCGCGTGAGGACGAGCGTCCACGACCCCATCTGGCGTCTCGCCACCTCCCGCCCGTGGAACTCCTGCCTTTCGTTAGCGTTCATCCTCGATAGTACGCTGGGAAAAGGAGGAAGTTCGCCGGCGGGGCGATCGGGAGAGGCAAGAAAAAGGCCGGGACATTGATCCCGGCCATCTCGTAATTGGTTGCGGGGGCAAGATTTGAACTTGCGACCTTTGGGTTATGAGCCCAACGAGCTACCAGGCTGCTCCACCCCGCGTCAGGACGTGCAATCTATCCAACGGCGGGGAGAGAGTCAAGAAACGCGTGCGGGTCCGCGCGTGGCCATCGGCTGGCCGCCCGCCCTGGTGCTAGCATCATGAAGATGCATTCGAGGTTCGAGGCGGGAGCCGCGGGAGTCCTGCTGTGGGTTCTGGCGGCGGTTCCGGCGCGGCCGGTTCATGCGGTCGAACCCGTCGGCGTCGATCCGGCGTCGCCGGCGCTGCCGGCCCCCGTTCACGGCCGCGCCACGTCAACCGTGCTGAAGCCGACGTACAACGGTCTGACAGGCTACTTCACCGCCTATCCCCAGGAATCGCCCGACATCCGGCAGGACGGCTGGGGATTGAGCATGTACAGCGCGATACAGCCCGTGAAGCCGGGCAAAGACGACTGGACGCAGCTCGGCTGGGCGACGTGGATGCTTCCGAACCCGTACGAGGACGCGAACGGAGTCTGGAACCCCGTGCCGAAGAACGCGGACGGGTCGCCCGAGAATTTTTGCCCTCAGGTCACCTCCCCGATCAATTTTCAGTCGATCGAGGGAGGAGTCGGCTCATGGGGAAACGTGAAGAACCCCGTCGTATCGAGCCTCTTCTCGATCGCGGCCACGGCCAACTGCTACGGAAGCGGAGTCGGCAGCCCCGGGTACGTGCCGGGCGCGGAGCGCACTCTCGAGCCGAGCGAGATCTATTTCGCGCAGCTCAGCAACCGGTTCCTCCTCCCGCCGGGACCGGTCGTCTTCGAGAACCCGACCGTTCCGTCGATCTTCGGCTACGGATGGATCGCGCTTCCGACCATTCCCGCAAACGCATCGCCGGACGGCATTCCGACCGGGCCGAATACCTGGACGCTCTTCTTCCACGCGTCGAACTTCAAGGGCGCCGTCGGCTTTTTCACTCCGGCCATGTGGACCGCGATCAACGTGGGCCAGAACCCGCCGCTTTCCGTTGGCTACGGACTCGACAGCCGGAACGCCGTCGCGGGCCAGGCCGCGATGGAAGTCGGGTTCACGAATTCGTTCGACGCGACGAGCGGAACCGACCAGTACCGGCGCGTGCCGCGCCTCCGGTTCCTCCCCGACGGGAACAACCGTGCCGTGCTCGAGCAGGACTTCACGCGCTACTACAAAACCGCGATCTGGGCTGCCTGGGCTACGTGGGTGAACGGCGGCGCGGCGCCGACCCAGTTCGGACCGGACGGGATCTGGCATTCCGAGATGAAAGAACCCGATCGGCACTTGACGATGCTCGACGATTCGAACCCCATCGCTCTCGGGACGACCGTCCAGACGGTTTGCTACACGACCTCCGAGGGAACCTCGGTGTTCGGCCTCCAGTGGGACGGTTCGACCGAAGTCGGCGTCCTTCCCCAGTACTACAAGAAGATCGACGGGACCTGGACGCCGATCCCCGAGTCCCAGGTTCCCGATTCGACGAAACTCAAAGAGCAGCTGTTCCCGCAGCTCAAGACTCTCCCCGCGCCTTCGCTCGACACGAGCGAGAGCTCTCCGTGGAAGTCGAGCCAATGGGCCGCGGGACCTTTCAAGGCGGTCCTTTCGAACGGCTCGCAGGTCACGTACGTCTGGTACCGCTTCGTCGATCAGCCCGCCCTCGCGCGGCTGCCGCTGACCGACGACCAGCGCGCGAAGTTGCAGGCCTGGGCCGAGCGCGTCCACGACCGGGGGACCAACGGCCTGACGATTCCTCCTCCGAGCTCCGGCCACCTCGTCTCGCTCGACCCGGGCCAGATCGTCACGCCGCCTGCCGGACTCGAGCGCGGCTATGTGCCGATCGCGATCGCACAGGGCGCGGCGGTTCGCGGCCCGGCCGTGCGGCCGTAAACCCGCGCAGCGCCCGGAGGTCCCGGCCTTCTTCTCCTACCCCTTCCGAACCCCCCGCCTCGCGGCGAGCAGCCCCGCCGCCGCGAGGCCGCAGAACACGCCGAGCACGACGGGACCGAGGAGCGAGAGCCAGCCCGACGGCGAAGCGGGCGAAACGAGCCGCGCGAGCTGTCCACCGAAGTCGAAGACGGCGCCCGGCTTTCCCCGCATCGCCTTCGCGGCGTCGAGCAGGGCCGAGGCGAGCAGCGCGCCGGCGACGCTGACGATCGCGACCGCGAAAGCCGAGAGCGCGAGCGCGCCGCGGCCGACCGGCTCCCGAGGACGCACGTCCTCGATCTCGAAGTCGGGCTCGCGGACGCCCGGCGCGACGAACCGCGACAGCATGATCAGCCCCGGCACGGACGCGAAGATCGTCACGACGAAAAACGGCGTCCAGCCGAGCGAGTCGACGAGAATTCCCGCGGGAGCGCCGGCGAGCGTGCGGCCGAGCGCGAAGACGCTCGCGAAGAGCGCGTACTGGGTGGCCGAGAAGCGCTTCTGCGTCAGGCGGATCAGGAACACGTCGAGCGCGCCCGTCGCGAGGCCCTGGCACCCCGTCTCGAGCGCGGTCGCCGCGTACATGACGAGGCGGATCGCGAAGGGCCGGGCCCGTTCGCCGTCCGGCCAGCGGCGCCGGCCATGCGGTCCACGGCGACGTACCCGAGGCAGGCGACGGCCTGGAGAACTCCGAAGATCCAGAGCGCGCGCCCGAGTCCGATCCTCTTCGTCAGCGCGGCGCCGGCGACGGTGCCCGCGATGATGAAGACCAGCCCGATCGTGAGGGTCGCGAGCCCGACGTCGGCCGGAGAAAAGCGTTTCTCGATGAGGAACGGCCGCACGAGCGCCGTCGCCATGTTGTCGCCGAGCTTGTAGAGGAGGATGAAGAGAATGATCGCGGTCGCCCGCGGCTTGCGGAAGAGCGACACGAACGGGTCGAACACGGCCTCGCGCAGCGTCACGGGAGGGCGGATCGAGGCCGGGGGCTCCGGCGAGGCGATGACGACGGCCATGAGCGGAACGTAGAGGAGCGCGAGCCCGAGAAAGACGCGCGTCCATCCGAGCGAATTGCCGAGCGCGATCGCGATGCCCCCCGCGACGAGCATCGCGGCCCGGTAGAGGGCGACGCGCCCGCCGACCGCGACGCCGAGCTCGTCTTTCTGCAGGACTTCTACGGCGTAGCCGTCGATCGCGATGTCCTGGCTGGCGGAGCAGAACGCGATGAACGTCGCGACCGCCGCGACGACGGCGACCCGGGGATTCGCTCCTTCGAACGCGAGCGCCGCGATTCCCCCCAGAAGCAGGACCTGGAACAGCAGCATCCAGGAGCGCTTGCGGCCGAGGAACGGGAGCCGGTAGCGGTCCATCAGCGGGGCCCACAGGAACTTGAACGTCCACGGCGCCTGCGCGAGCGTGAAGAGGCCGATCGTTTTGATGTCGACGCCCCGGTACTTCAGCCACGCGGGAAGCGCGATCCAGATCAGGCCGAGCGGAAGCCCGGAGGAAAACGACTGCAGCACGACGGCGCCGACGCGCCAGGAGCCGAACGCGGCCTTCAGGCTCGCTGCCGTGCCGATGTGGCGCTTTTCCATGCCGCGCAGCTTACTCTACGGAATTTCGCCGAGCCGGCATCGCGAGTCTCTTCGCCTCTCCCCACGGGCAGCCTTCAAAAACATGTCGATGTAGAAGGCCGGACCGCCGGAGGCGGGACGGGTGAGGGAACTCGACGGCCTCCCTCCCCGCGCTTCGCTTACCCTCTCCCGCCGGGAGAGGGTCAGGCGCGAGCCCTACTCCTGCGGCGTGTTGACGATCGCCCAGAACACGAGGTCCGTGGGCTTCGGGTCCTTGCCCATCGAGCGGATCATCGTCGAGATCTGGCCGCGGTGGTACGACGCGTGGTTGACGGCGTGCCGGAAGACGGCCCAGTACGGGACCTTCTTCAGGTTTCCCTGCAGGTTGTTGTACGCGAGGATCTCGACGCGGCGTTCCGGAGACGTCCCGAGCACGAACCGGGTCAGGATTTCGTCCGCCTCTTCGAGCAGGCGAACGGCGGAATGGAGCTCCGGGACGTCCGCCCCGGTCAGCAGTCGCGAAGGAGAATTCCCGAGGAAACGATCGTGCCACGCTCTTGTCGCGGACCCGATGTGGACGAGGGTGTCGCGCACGCTCGGCCACCCTCCCCCGATCTTCCGCTCGTATTCTTCCGTCGTCAGCGCGCGGCACGAGGCGACGGTTCGTTCGTTGGCCCACCGGTTGTAGGCGTAGAGATTCTCGTAATCGTCGGCGATCAGCACGCCGGGTCCTCGACGATCGTGTTCGTGAGCGTTCCCAGCCCCCCGGCCGACAGCGAAATCCGGTCGCCGGGCCGCAACCACTGGTCCTTCGTCACTTTCGATCCGTTCAGCTCCAGAAAGCACCCGGTGCCGACCGTGCCGGAGCCGATCACGTCGCCCGGATAGAGCGTCACCCCGTCTCCCGCCCGCTGCAGGATCTGCGCGAACGTCCAATTCATGTCCGACGCGTTGCCCTCGGAAACCTGGATGCCGTTGACCTCCGCGGTCATCCGGGAGTCGAAGACGTTGCCGCGGTCGGTCCGGGTCAGCCGGCCCGCGAGCTCGTCGACGCGTGACGAGGTAGGGCCCGAGCGCCGTCGCAAAGTCCTTCCCCTTCGCGGGCCCGAGGTTCAGCTTCATCTCCTCCATCTGCAGGGCGCGGGCGGAAAAATCGTTCATGATCGTGTAGCCGAAAATCGCGCGATCGGCCTCTTCGAGGCTCGGGTTGCGCACCTCGCGCCCGACGACCGCCGCGATTTCGAGCTCGAAGTCGAGCCGGTCGAGCCTTCCCCTGCCCGACGCGCAGCTCTCCGGGGCCGATCACGGCCTGGTGGTTCGTGAAGTAGAAAACCGGAAACAGGTCGAACTCCGGAATCATCGAGAGACCGCGGTTCTTTCTCGCCGTCTCGACGTGCTGGCGGAACGCGTATCCGTCCCGCATGGACGGCGGACGCGGCAGGGGCGAACGCAGAACCGTGTTTTCCTCCACGAAAAGCGCGCCGGACGGGAACGTTCCGTCCCCGGCGAGAACGCTTTTGCGATCGGCAGCAGGGAGTCGGCGCGGCGGATGAGCTCTTCCATGGAGACATTCAGCTCCGGAACCATCGCCGCGAGGTCGATGATCCCGTGGCTCGTCTTCGCGCCGATCCTCTCCCGGCCACCGTGCAGAAACGTGACGAGCTTCACGTCTTTCCCTTACAGCACGAACGGGATCGGAACCATGTACCACGTCTTCACCGCGACGCCATTTTTTTCGGCCGGGACGAATGTCCATTGCCGGACCGCTTTTTCCGCCGCCTGGGGAAGACCCACGTTGCGGCCGGGATCGCGCACGACCCGCACGTCCTCGACCCTTCCCGTTTCCGTCACGAGCACGCTCAGGACCACCGTCCCGCCAATGTTCATCCTTCGGGCGATCGGCGGGTATTCCGGCTTGACGACGGTCGCGATCCGCGGAGGACGGTCGAGCTCCGCGGATGCGACGAGATCTCCGCGGCGCGTCGCGGGAGCGGCCGGGCCCGGCGGGATCGGCGCGACACCGGAGATCGAAGGGGCCGGCGTCACCGCCACCGGCGTCGGAGTCGGCCGGACGGCCGCCTGGCTCCCGACGGGGATCCGTTTCGGGGCGGAGAGCCCGGGCGACAGCGGCGCCGGAACCGGCTTGAGCGACGCGGCCCGGTTTTCGGCCTGGGCCCTCGCAAGCTTCGTTTTTTCCTCCGCTTCCAGTTTCTTGACTTCCTCTCCGAGCCGCCGTGCGACCTCGTCCTTGAACTGCTCGGGCGACATGCCCGCGGTCGGCGCCGGAACGGCGGCAGCCGGGGCGCCCGGACCCGGAGCGCCGGGAGCCGCGGACCCGGACGAAGCCACGGCCGTCGACGTCGACGTCGGAAGCGGCTCCGACGCGGCCGCTCCTTTCGGCGCCGGTTGCGGGAACAGAGGCCGGCCTTTGAGGCGCAGCAGGTAGATCGAGCCCCAGAGCAGGAGGATTCCGAGAATCGCACCCCCGATGATCCTGGGCAGCGGCAACTTCTTTTCCGACGTGTCGTCCACGGCCGCGACGGTGACCCCGAACCGGGGAGTCGCGACGAGCCGCGGAGGACGAGCGGTCACGGCGGGCCGGGGATATCGGCTCGCGTCCCAGCCGCTCTCCTCCTTTCGGCGGGCCTGTTCGGCCCCGATTTCCGCCTTCAGGAGGTTCGTGAGGAAGAACGCGAAATTGAACGTGGAAGGCGCGTATTTCCCCGAAAAGAGCAGCTTGCCGAGCTCCCGGCGAAGGGCGCCGGCGGTTTCGTATCGGCTGTCGGGCGATTCGGCGAGCGCGACCTTCAGGACCGCCGCGATGTCGCCGGGAATCGCCTCTTCGCCGCCGAAGAGTTTCAGTCCTCCGACGAGGTCCGGCGCGCGATCGAGCGGCGGAGGGGCGCCCGTCAGGATCGCGACGAGGATGGCGGCCGTCGAATAGACGTCTCCGGTGCGGGTCGGCTTTCCCGACGATCGAATCTCCGGAGCGAGGAACGGAAACAGCAGCCCCTGCACGGACGGCGCCGAACGCGATGCGAGAACGCCCTCCGCGAGACCGAATCCGACGAGCCTCGTCTCTCCCTCGTCCGAGATGTCGACGAAACCCGGCCAGACGAGCCCGTGGAGCGTGCGTTCGCCGTCGATCAGCGAGTTGTACGCGTGGTCGAGCCCGGTCGCGATCTTCTCCGCGATCAGCAGGGCGTGCTCGATCGGAATCGGAAAAGGCCGGCTGCGGGAGATTTCCAGCAGCGCGTCGAGAGTCCGGCCCCCGGCGTCGCGGTAGGCGAGGAAGGCGTCTCCTTCGACGGAATCCAGCTCGACGTCGCGGGCGACCGCGGGGTTCTTCAGGAAATCGTGGACGGCGCCGTTCTCTTCGATCGAGATGAGCACCGGCTCCGAGTCCAGCCGCGGCGCGTCGAAGACCCGCAGCCGGAAGAAGGCGGACGGGTTCTCGATCTTGCGCGCGCGATACACTTTTCCGAGCGCGTCCGCGCCGATCTTCTCGGCGAGCAGATACGACCCGAAAAGCCGCGGGACGATCTCGTTTTCGGCCATCAAACCTTTATGGGTACGGGGTTAAGCTAACACGCCCCCGGGACCAGCGTCAACGCGGCTGTTCGCTGTTCGCGGCCGCGGAATTCGCCCGGCTCTTCTCGATCATTTGCAGGTGGTCGGCGTAGGTTTTCGAGAAATAATGCCCGCCGTCTCCCCGCGCGACGAAATAGAGATCGTCACTCGCCATCGGCTCCACGGCGGCCCGAAGCGACGCGACGCCCGGGTTGCAGATCGGGCCCGGGGGAAGGCCGGAATTCAGGTACGTGTTGTAGGGCGATTCGAAATCCAGGTCGGAGCGGTGAAGGCGGCCGGTCCACTTGCCCGCCTTTTCGAGCGCGTAGATCACGGTCGGATCGCACTGGAGGCGCATGCCGATCTTCAGGCGGTTGAGGTAGACCGCCGCGACGTGCGGCCTTTCGGAACGCAGGGAGGTCTCCTTCTCGACGAGCGAGGCGATCGTCACGGCGTGGCGCACGGACAGCCCCGCGGCCTCGGCCTTCTTCTGCATTTCCGCGCTGAAGTGGCCCTCGAAATTCTCGAGCATTCGCGTGACGATCTCGCGCGTCGGCGTCGACCGGGTCGCGATGTAGGTGTCCGGAAAAAGGAACCCCTCGAGGTCCGTCGTCTCGGCCGTCGCCCACGGAAGGACCTTCACGGCGTCGCTGGCCGCGCGCCGGAAGCCCTGCGCGGAACCGATTCGCTGCTGCAGAAAGAGAGCGAAACTCTCCTCGTCCGTCAACCCTTCGGGCACGACGACGATGTGACGGACGACTTCGCCCGAAACGATCGTCGCGATCACCCGGTCGAGCGACTGCGGCCCCGAAAACGCGTACTCGCCCGCGCGCAGCGACTCGCTCCGATAGAAGAGCCGGTAGTAGATCTCCGCGAGAACGGCATCGCGCACGATGCCGGCCCGCTCGAGCTGCCGGAAAATTTTGCGCGTCGAGGTTCCGATCGGAAACTCGACGGTCGCCGACGGGCCGGAAAATCCCCGAAAAGGCTCCCGGATCCAGACATACCCCGCGAGGCCAGCGAGCGCCGCGAGCAGCAGGAGCACGAGAATCGCCCGGCGGCCGCGGTGCCGGCTCATCGCGCGCGTCCGGAAAGGAATTCTTCCAGGATGACGGCTGCGGCGTCGGCGTCGGCTCCCGCCCGCCCGGGGACCCGTCTCTCCGCTTCCCGCGTCGTCAGGTGCTCGTTGACGGCGTGGACCGGCAGGTCGGCCGCCTTCTCGAGCTTCCGGCCGAAGGACCGGACGCGCGCCGCGAGCTCGTTTTCCCGTCCGTCGGCGTGGTGGGGGATCCCGATGACGATCTCCCCCACTTCTTCCTCGCGCAGGAACTTCAGGATTTCGTCGACCGCCCGATCGTCGCTCCCGCGGGAAAGGGTCCGCCGCGGGGTCGCGATCAGCCCCGAAGCGTCCGAGGTCGCGAGGCCGATGCGCCTTTCCCCGAAGTCCACGGCCAGGTATTTCACGGAAAAAGAATAGCCGAAAACTCGAATAAGATTGCCGCGAGGATGAGGATGGCGACCGAACAAATCGCAATGGCCGGAATCGAGCGGCCGAGCCGCGAGCAAATCCAGCGATGGTACCGGCTTCTTCACCTGGGACGCGTCCTGGACGACAAGGCGCCGAACTACCTGAAGCAGGGCCTCGGCTGGAGCTACCACGCGCCGAACGCGGGGCACGACGCGATCCAGCTCGCGCTCGGTCTGACGTTTCGCCCCGGACGCGATTACCTGTTCCCCTATTACCGCGACCTCACGACCTGCCTCGCGGCGGGACTGACCGTCGAGGAAATCCTCCTGAATGGGATGTCGAAGGCGACCGATGCCGCCTCCGGCGGACGCCACATGTCGAACCACTTCGCGAAGCCCGAGATCGGGATCCAGAACGTTTCCTCCGCGGTCTCGAACCACGCGCAGCACGCCGCGGGCCTCGCGCGCGCCGTCAAGGACTACGGGCGGGATTCCCTCGTGTTCTGTTCCGTCGGCGAGTCGTCCACCTCGGAGGGTTACTTCTACGAGGCCGTCAACGGGGCGAGCCGCGAGCTGCTCGCCGTCATCTTCGTCGTCCAGGACAACGGGTACGGCATCTCCGTGCCGAAAGCGGAGCAGACGGCCAACGAGTTCGCGTCCGACAATTTCCGCGGTTTCAAGAACGTCGCCGTCGTCCCTTGCGACGGCACGGACGTCTTCGATTCCTTCCGCGCGATGGGAGAGGCGGTCGAATGGACCCGGAGCGGCCGCGGGTGCGCCCTCGTCCACGCCCGTTGCGTGCGAATCGGACCGCATTCGAACTCCGACCGGCAGGAGCTCTACCGGACCCCCGAGGAGCTGGCCGCGGCGAAAGCGGCCGATCCGCTTCCGAAATTTCGGCGGCTCATTCTGGAACAGGGCCTGTTGAGCGAGGCGGAGCTCGTCGAAATCGAAGAATCCAACCGCGCCGCCTACGAGCAGGCCGCGGACGCGGCGCGAAAAGCCCCCGACCCGACGCCCGAATCGATCTTCGAGTACGTCGTGCCGGAAGCCTGGAAGCCCGCGAACTGGCCGGACGGGCTGCCGGACGGCTCGGGGACGGAAATGTCGCTGATCCAGGCCCTCAACACGACCCTGAAAGAAGAATTTCGATCGAGCCCCGACACGTTCCTCTGGGGGCAGGACGTCGCGAACCGGGAAAAGGGCGGCGTGTTCAACGTCACGAAGGGGATGCAGCAGGAGTTCGGCGAGAAACGGATCCGAAACGCGCCGATCGCCGAGGACTACATCATGGGCACGGCCGACGGCTTCTCGCGCCTCGACGACAAGATCCGCGTCATCGTGGAAGGGGCGGAGTTCGCGGACTACTTCTGGCCGGCGGCGGAGCAGATGGTCGAGATGTCGCACGAATACTGGCGGACGAACGGGAAGTTCTCGCCGAACGTGACGGTCCGGCTCGCCTCGGGCGGATACATCGGGGGCGGCCTCTACCACTCGCAGAACATCGAAGGCTGGCTCACGACGCTGCCGGGGATCCGCGTCGTCGTCCCCGCGTTCGCCGACGACGCGGCCGGGCTCCTGCGCTCGGCGATCCGCTCGCGCGGAGTGACCCTCTACCTCGAGCCGAAATTCCTCTACAACCTTCCGGCCGCGAGGGCGAAGGTGCCGGCGGACTTCGCGGTCCCGTTCGGAAGGGCCCGCCGGCGCCGCGAAGGAAAGGACCTGACGATCCTCGCGTACGGCACGCCCGTGCATTTCGCGATCGAGGCCGCCGAGGCTCTCGAGAAGGAAGGCAAGAGCGCCGAGGTGATCGACCTTCGGTCGCTCGTTCCGCTCGACCTCGACGCGATCCTGGAATCCGTCCGGAAGACGAACCGGGTGCTGATCGCGCACGAAGACAAGGTGCACGGCGGGTTCGGGGGCGAGGTCGCGTCGCAGATCCAGGAGCGCGCGTTTCCCTACCTCGACGCCCCGATCGGGCGCGTCGGCTCGACGTTCACGCCGGTCGGCTTCAACCGCATCCTCGAGCGGGCGATCCTGCCGAGCGCCGAGAAAGTTCTCGCCGCCGCGAAGAAGGTGCTGGAGTACTGACCGTCCCGAACTGGTCGGATATGGTAGTATGGTATCGATATGGTAAAAGTCACGTTTACGCTGGATGAGCCGACGGTCGAGAAGCTTGCGCCTCTCGGCGCAGCGATTGAGCAGGCCGCAGAGCGCGGTCGTGCGCGAAGCCATCAACGATTACGCGCTCCGGTCGGAAAACTCTCGGAAGTGGAAGGACTGCAGATGCTTCGGAGGCGCTTCGATCGGCTTGTACCCCTGACCCCACGACGCTCCCTCGCCGAGGTGAAACGGGAACTCGAGGAAATCCGTCGAAGTCAGGCGCTCGGCGATGGCCGGCGGAGGAAGATTCGCTGATCCATCTCGACACATCCGTCGCTCGTGGACGCGCTGACGGGTCCGAGCTATCCCGGTCGAGCCCTGCGAGAGACAATTGGATCAGGAGAACGTATCGAGATGTCGTCTCTCGTCCTTTACGAATGGAATCGTGGTCCACGCAGATCGGAAGAGCTCATTGTCCAGGAAACGCTCTTTCCTTCCGAGCTCGCTGTACCGTTTGGTTCGCCGGAAGCCGCCCTCGCCGCATCCCTGTATCGCCTGCTGAAGAAGCCGCGGGGGCGGGAGATCGATTTCGCGATCGCCGCCTGCGCGATCATGCGGGAGGCCAGTTTGTGGACGCTGAATCCGGCGCGATTTCGAAGACATACCGGACCTGGTGATCTACGAGCCGCGCTCCGAGATCTGAAACCCTTTTCATACTTGTGGAATCTCAACGCGTATGAAGAAGTCTTTTCTCGCCGTCGCGTTACTGACCGTTCTCACCGCCGGGGCCAGTCGTGCGGCTGACCCGGGGGGCGCCGCGGCTTTGACGCTCGCTCCGGACTGCTCCTTCACCGACGATTCGAGCTCGAATTATCCGATCCGCGGGAAGAACCTCGGCTGAGCGCGGAGACCGCGACCGGGCAGCCGACAGTCGTCTTCTTCGGAACGTCGCACTGCTGGAACACGAACCGCGAGGCGGAGAGACTCGTCGCGTTCTACGCGAAACACAGAGACGAAGCGAGGTTCCTCGTCGTCGATCTCGATCACCCGACGCGCCCGCAGAAGAAGCTCGTCGACGCGTACTACCACGGCTACATCCCGACGCTCGCGTTCCTCGACAAGAACGGAAAAGCCGTCTACGACCGCTCCGGAGAGACGTCCCGCACGCGCGGAGACACGTCCGGCCTCGAAGAGATTTTCCAGAAGACGCGGTAAGGCTCCGATTCGAGACGCCTCTCCCCGCGGGCAGCCTTTAGAAGCCGTGTAAATGCGGGCAGGCCGGACCGCAGAAGGCGGTCCGGGTGAGGGAGTTCCGGGCCACAGCTCCCTCACCCCAACCCTCTCCCGCCGGGAGAGGGAGAGGTTCGCGAGCGCCTCAAGCCTTCGGGTGGCTCTTCCGGTAGACCTCCATCAGCCGCGCCGCGTCCGCGTGGGTGTAGCGCTGCGTCGTCGAGAGCGACGCGTGGCCGAGCAGCTCCTGGATCGAGCGCAGGTCCGCGCCGGCCGAGAGCAGGTGCGTCGCGAACGTGTGCCGCAGCGCGTGCGGCGAGATGCGCGAGGGAAGGCCCGCCTCGCGGAGGCGGCGCTTGAGGACGCGGGCGACAGACCTCGAGGTCAGCCGCTCGCCGAGCCGGTTCACGAAGAGCGGCTCCCCTTCTTCCCGCGGGACGTGCGCCGCGCGAAGCGCGCCGCGCGAAGGCAGGTATTTCCGGATCGCCTTCGCCGCGGGGGCCCCGAACGGCACGATCCGCTCCTTTCCCCCTTTTCCGAGCACGCGCACGAGCCTCTCGGCGAGGTCCAGGTCGTCGAGGTCGACGCCCGCGAGCTCCGAGACGCGGAGCCCCGTCGCGTAGAGGAACTCGAACATCGCCTGGTCGCGCTCGGGAAACGGCGCCGTCTCGTCGCCGGCCGAGAGCAGCCGGTCGGTATCCGCGGCCGTCAGAGCCCGCGGGATCGTCTTCGGGGTCCTCGGACTCGGGATTCCCGCGGCGGGGTTCTTCGGGCAGAGCCCTTCGCGGGAGGCCCAGGCAAAGAACGAGCGGATCGCGGAGAGGTGGCGCGAGAGCGACCGGCTCGAGAGCTTCGCCCGGTGGAGCGAGGCCACGTGGGCCCGGATCGCGAGCTTGTCGACGCGAGAAAGAGGCGTCGAGGCGGCCGGCTCGTTCGCGAAGTCCTTCTCCCAGAACCGGCAGAACCGCTCCAGGTCGGCGCCGTAGGCGCGCAGCGTCTGGGGGGAGAAATTGCGCTGGAGCGAGAGGAATTTCAGGAATTCTTCGACCGCAGCGGAAAGGGAAAGACGCATCGGTTTCGAGTATTGAAACACATTTTCGATTCGTGTACGATTCGCGCGTCCTCACACAAAGCGCCGGCATTCCTTCGTCTGCCTCCGAAAGGAGAAAAGATGAAATGCCTCGCGATCCTCGGTTCGGTCCTGCTCTGCGCCGCCGCCCCGGCCTTTGCCGGCGGAGGCCCGGATCTCACGTTCCAGATCTATCCCGACTTCGGCGTCTCGTCCGACAACGCCACGATCTGCCGCGTCACGGTGACGAACTATTCCGGTGACCCGCTCGACGGACGCCGCATCGGCTTCGAAGCATCCGCGATCGAGAACGGGGTCGTCGTCGAGCGCGAACGCGGCCGCTTCCAGGGCATCGTGCGAAACGGAGAGAAGGCGGAAACCCTGATCGGCTTCAACGGGGTGTTCCGGTTTTTCGCCGTCGAAGAGGCCCCGGTCTCCGGGCGGTCCCGCTCGGGGGGGTCCCGCAAACGAAAAGGTTCCTCCCGGGGAGGGACTTCGAAGTCGCGGCAAGCGGCCGGCGAAACAGAAGAAATAGAATCGCCGTCAGGAGGCACTCCATGAAAACTTTGCGCCGTTCCCGGGTTCTCGCTCCCTCGCTCTTCCTGCTCGCCGGACTGGCCGGCTGCGCGTCCTCGAAAACGGGAAGCTCCGCGGCCGCGCCGCCCGCCCCCGCAGGCCCGCAGCTGACCGCGATGATCGAAGGCCGAAGCGGAAGCGCGCTCACCGGCACGGCCACGTTCACCCAGATCTCGGGGGCTGTTCACATCGTCGTCGACGTCAACAACGCTCCCGAAGGCGTCCACGCGGTCCATCTCCACGAAAAAGGCGACTGTTCCGCGCCCGACGCGAGCTCGGCGGGAGGCCACTTCAACCCGACCCACATGTCCCACGGCTCCCCCGACTCTCCGAATCACCATGCGGGCGATTTCGGAAACATGACGGTCGGGGCCGACGGGCACGGGCACCTGGAGCTCGATTCCACGGTCCTGACGATCGCCTTGGGCGAAATGTCGGTCTCCGGCCACGCGGTCGTCGTGCACGCGAAAGCCGACGACATGATGACCCAGCCGACCGGGAACGCCGGCGGGCGGATCGGGTGCGGGGTGGTGAAGTGGGCGCAGTTTTCCCCTCTCCCGGCGCGATAGCGTTCGCTGCGAGAGCCCCGTGGCTCGCCTCTCCCGGCCCGCCTGCGGCGGTACGTGCCTCCCAGCACGCACTCGGGTCCTCAGGCTGCCCGCGGGGTCGTCTCAGCATCCGCGTCACCCGCCGCTCGCGTATCGATTAACTCGGCCGTGCCGTGATTTCACCCGTGTTATCGTTCGCAACGATGCGGCGTTTGCTCTCATTGATCCTCCTCGCGGCCCTCGCGGCGATCTTCGCGGCGCCCTTCGCGGGCGCGGCCCAGGGCACCGGCGGGATGGCCTGCTGCCGGGGCGGAGCGAAGATGATCTGCTGCGCCCGTCTGCCGGCTTGCCAGATGAAGAGCTGCCCGCGCACGGCCGCGCGACGCGTCCTTCCCGCCTCTGCCGCCGGCGATCCTCGCGTCGCACGTCTCGACGAAATCGACCCGCTCCCCGCACTCGACATCGTCGTCCCGCTTCCGACTCACTGTCGCGGCGGCTCGCGCCTTCCCTCCTCCCGACAAGCCTCCCCGCGTCTGATTTTCCGCCGCCTCTCCTTTTTCGTCCCGTTTTTTTGAGGAGGTGAAACTTGAGATTCCTCTCGAGTCGTTACATTTTCTGGATCCTCGCGCTGGCGATCTTCGGGTGCGATCGCCTCGCTGCCCAAGAAAAGCCCGTGTCGCCAGGATCGCTCGACGCGAATTCTGCCCCGGTCGACCTCTCGTTCGGGGACGATCCGGCTCGAAAGCTCGTCATCAACGGCTTCGGGGTCGCAACCTACGCGTACAACCTCAATACGGACGAGAACTCGTTCGCCGGCACAGCGCTCGCGATCTCGTTTTCCAAGCTGATCAATGACCAGCTCTCGGCTTTCGCCCAGTTGACGACCGCGCGCGAGGCCGCTTCGCCGTTTGTCGATGACACCGGCAACTTCGAGGAAGATACTTCGACCGAAATCGACAACCTTCAACTTTCCTGGGTTCCCTCGCCGCAGGCCGGACTGTCGCTGACTCTCGGAAAATTCGACTCGCCGATCGCGATTGAACGCGACGACGCGCCCCTGAATTTCCAGGCCACGAATTCCTTTACGTTCGACTTTGCGCGGCCCGTCAAGTTCACGGGGGTTCAGGTCCACGAATCCTTTTCCCCGAAGTTCGAAGCGTTTGCCATCTTCGGTAACGGGTGGGACAACGACACCGACAACAACAAGGCGAAGACGGGCGCTCTCTACGGCCTCTGGAATCCCTCCCTGAAATATCACTTCGGCCTGGGAGTCATCCAGGGAGGCGAAAAGGATGGCCAGACGGGAGATCAAAGAACGACCGTTGTCGCGACGATCCTGATGCAGCCCACCGATTCGTGGGTTTACGGCGAGGAATTCGTCGCGGGCCGCGAGCCGCACGCTGCATTCGACGGTGACACCGCGAAATGGTTCGCCGACATGTTCTTTCTCCACCATCGGTTCGGGCGCCACTGGGCGGCGACGTTGCGCGGCGACTATCTGGACGACATCGGCGGCTCCCGGACGGGATCCCGCCAGATCCTGCGCTCGGTGACGGTCTCTCCCCAATACCTCGTCGGCGGCGGCTTCTACGGACTCTACCGAACTTTCGAGCACACATCGCTCCGGCTTCCCGAAGTCACGGTCCGGCTCGACCTCCGGTGGGACCGTTCGAGCGTCGATGCTTTTCGGACTCGTCAGGAAGGCGTCGGACGGCACGACGCCTACTCCGCAACGTTTCAGACCGTGTTTCTGTTTTAGGGAGCGAGGATGGGAAAACTTCCGCACAGCGCCCTCGAGATCCGCCTCGCGGCGACGCTCTTCCTGCTGCTTCTGGGTGTCGCGAACATCTTCGGCGCGTGGCAGGTCCGAAACTTCGCGGCGTTCACGCCGAGCGGAGTCGCGGCCACGGTTGCCCCCGAAGCTCATCACGACATGACGATGGCCTGCTGCCAGACCTCGGCAGCCGAGGAAAAGCCCGTGGATCTCGCGATGCTCAACCGTCCGCGCCATCAGGTCAGCCGCGAGCTGCTCGTGCAGGACACGCACGTTCACATCCCCGTTTACGCGATCACCGCCGCGCTGCTCTCGCTGATCGTCTTCGGCCTTTCGCTTTCCTCGGGCGCCCGGGTCGCCCTCGTCCTTTGCGCCTTCGCGGCGCCATTTCTCGATTTCACCGGCCTCTGGGGGGCGCACCTGTTCCCGAACGCGGGAACGTTTTTCGGCGGGATGGCGGTCGGGGGAGGGTTCGCGATGGGCCTCGCCTATCTCATCGTGCTCTCGCTGACTCTGTCTCAATGCTGGTTTTTCACGAAAAGAGTGGAGGTGAACCATGCGTAATCTTTTCGCGGCGGCAGCCGTGCTTCTGTTTTCAACGTCTCTCTTTGCGCACGTGACTCCCAATGTGCAGCTCGTCAAACGTGGAGAGTTCATTCAATCGAACCTCCCGGGAGCCGTGAAATTCTCGGAAAAGGTCCTGATGATTGGAGGACCCGACATGGCGGCGATCAAGGCCGCGACGGGCTGGACGCCCTCCGAGGAAGACGCGAAGATCTACCTCGGGCGAGACGCCTCCGGCCGGCTCATCGGATCGGCCGCGTTCATCTGGATGCCCTCCGAGCATGGCCCCATCGGTATCGGCGTTGCGTTCGACGCGGACGGGAAGATTCTCCGCGCCGAGGTCACCGATGTCGGCACCGAGCCGCTTGCCTGGGTGAGGCCGCTGACCGAAGGAAAGGGGCTCGCGAGCCTCGAGGGCCTGACCCTGCGCGATCACCCGAAAGGCGGCACGATCGCCGCTTCGGTCCACGGCGCGATGAGCCGCTACTACGCGGAGGTGATCGCCGAGGGCGTCGCCCGTGCCCAGGCGCTCGAGAAGGTGTCGCATGAGACCCCCGCCGCGCGCTGACGAACCGGCGAGGACGCTTCGCGAAGCTGGGGCTTTCGTCCTGCTCGCGCTCCTTTTCGCCGTCGCATCGAACCTGACGGCCCGCCCCACGCGGCGTCTCGACTGGATCGGCAGGAGCTCTTCCGTTCCGAAGGCTCCCGCGCCGGCAGCGCCGGCCGCGACTCCCGCCGCCCCTTCGGATTTTCCGCCGCACCCCGATAAGCCCTACCTCGAAATCACGCCGGAACAGGCGAAGACGCTTTTCGACCGCGGAGCGCTCTTCGCCGACGCCCGGCGCACCGAGGCCTTCCGCGAGGGACATGTCCGCGGCGCCCGTTCCTTCTCGGTTTGGGAGGCCGACCTCGACGGGAAACTCCTCGCGCTGTCCCAGGAAGGCCGCGACCTCACGCAGCCGATCGTGGCGTACTGCAGCGGCGGCGACTGCGAGGATTCGCACCGGCTCGCGGAGCGGCTCTGGTCGATCGGGTTCAACAACGTTCTCGTCTACCGGGACGGATTTCCCGACTGGGAAAAGCGCGGCTGGCCGATCGAACGGGAGGCGAAGAAGTGAAGCGGCTCGCCCTCGTGCTCGGGCGGATCGCTCTCGGCGCCGTCTTCATCGTCGCCGCGGGACCGAAGATCGCCGACCCGCCGGCATTCGCGCACATGATGTCGAACTACCTCCTCGTGCCGGCTCCCGCCGTCAATTTCCTGGCTCTTTTCTTCCCGTGGATCGAGATGCTCGCGGGCATCGCGCTCGTCTCCGGCGTGTTCTGGCGAACCGGGGCGAAGCTTTCGGCAGCGCTGCTCGTCATTTTCATCCTCGCGATCGCCATCAATCTCGCGCGGGACCACGCGGTTCAGTGCGGCTGCTTCGACGTTCATTCCGCCGAGAAGAGCCATGCCCAGTTGGTCGGAGAGATGCGGTGGGTCGTTGCGAGGGACCTCGGCCTTCTCGCAATCGCGGCCTGGCTCTCCTTTTCTAAAGACGCGAAGCGAACGGCCGGCTTTCTGAGAAAATCGCCGCGGGAGGAAGAATGAAGATCCGAATTTCCCTGATCGTTCTGGCCGGCTACGCGTCTCTCGCGGCGGCCGCCTTCACGCCGTCGAAGCTCTTCGTCGAACGGTGTTCCAAGTGCCACGGCGAGGATGGGAAGGCGAACACGCCGAAGGGAAGAAAGATGAAGGCCCAGGACTTCACCGATCCGGCCTTCCAGGAGAAGGTGAGCGACGCGAAGATGATCGACGCGGTCACGAACGGCACGGAAAAGGACATGCCTCCGTTCGGAAAAGTGCTGTCGGCGGAAGAGATCGATCGGCTCGTCAAAGAGGACGTTCGAGGATTCGAGAAGAAGTAGCCGGCCGGCGCGGCCGTTTCGCCCCGACGCCGTCGGGGCCGCTCCACTTCGGCTCTCTGCTCGCCGCGCTCGCGTCGTACCTGTTCGCGAAGCATTCCGGAGGAGACTGGCTCATCCGGATCGAAGACCTCGATGAGCCCCGGACGATCCCCGGCTGCGCCGAAGAGCAGGTCCGTCTCCTTTCCCTCTGCGGCCTGAAAAGCGACGGGCCGATCGTGCCGGCAATCGCAGCGCGTGCAGCTACGACGCGATCTTCGAAAGGCTCCGGACCGAAGGACGGCTCTATCCCTGCGTCTGCTCGCGCCGGGAGATCGCGACGTCGGCCTCCGCCCCGCATGGCGCGGAGGCGGTCTATCCCGGGACATGCCGCGACGCGAAGATCCGCCCGGCCGAGGCGCGCGCGTGGCGGTTTCGCGTTCCGGCGGGGACGGTTTCGTTCCGGGACGAAGTCTTCGGCGAGATCTCGCAGGACGTCGCGAAGGAAGTCGGCGACTTCGTCGTCCGGCGAGAGCAGCCGGCTCGCGCCTACGCGTACCAGCTCGCGGTCGTCGCCGACGACGCCGCGCAGGAGATCACGCAGGTCGTGCGCGGGGCGGACCTCCTCGACTCGACGGCGCGCCAGATCCTGCTCGGACGGGCCCTCGGTTTTCCGATTCCGTCCTATGCCCACATCCCCCTTCTCGTGTCGGATCAGGGAGAGAAGCTTTCGAAGCGCGCCGGCAGCCGCCAGCTCGCCGAGGCGGCGGAGCGAGGAAGCCTCCGCGCGGTCGTCGCGGCGCTCCTGACGACGCTCGGCCAGGCCCCGACGCTCGACGAGGCGCTCGCGAGTTTTGACGCGTCGAGGATTCCGCGGCAGCGCGAAATCCGGCTCGCGCCGACCGGGGGTCTTTGACCGCCGGTCCCCTTCTCACATCAAAATCGGGAACATCTCGAACGAATCCCCGTAGGTTCAGGCGTGGGAGCCGCACTCTGCCGAGCCACCGTCCTCGCGGCCATGATTCTGGCTCGATCCACCGCTGCCGGCCCGAGCCCGTCGAGCTACTCGATTCAGCAAGTCACATTCTGCAATGGGCCGATCCTCCTCGCCGGCCGGCTCTACCTTCCTCTCCTGCCTGTCCGCGCTCCGGCCGTTGTTTTTACACACGGTTCGGGCAACATCGGGAAGGACAATCCCCGATTGAACACCGAGGCGATCTTCCTCGCGGAGAACGGCCTTGCCGTCCTCCTGTACGACAAGCGCGGCGTCGGCGGTTCGGGCGGCGACTGGCGCACGGCGAATTTTCGAGATCTCGCGTCCGACGCGGCAGCGGCCTTCGAATACTTGAGGTCCCGCCACGAAATCGCCGGAGACAAGATCGGATTCCGGGGCGCGAGTCAGGCTGGGTACGTCCTTCCAATCGCTGCGACGCTCGTTCAGGATCCGGCGTATCTGGTCCTCCTCTCGCCTCCGATGGTCACCCCCGAGCAGCAGATTCTTTACAACGTCGAGGCAGAGCTTCGCGCGAATTCGGCCGGTTCCTCGCAGATCGCGGAGGCTCTCGACTTCACCCGGGCGGGCCTGGAGTTTGCCCGAACTGGAAAGAACTGGGAAACCTACGCTCGGCGTCTCCCCGAAGCCAAGAAACAGCCGTGGTTCGCGCTCGCCGGAGGTCCCGACTCTCCCGACGATTGGATGTTCGCGTGGCTTCGCAAGATCCTCGATTTCGATCCGCTTCCCTTTCTGCGATCGACTAGCTGCCCCGTGCTCGTCTTCTTCGCCGGACACGATACGGAGACCCCGGTCGACGAGGCGCGACGACTGATTGAGCCGGTGCTCACGAATCGTGCCGCGTCCCGTATCGTGTCTTACCCCGACGCAAACCACGACCTGAGGGTTGTGGACGGTCCGTTCAAGGGTTCGCTCGGACCCGGGTACCTCGAGACGCTCCGGGACTGGATCCGGCAAGTTTCGGAGGAAAGATGAATCCGCTGAACGCCTCGTAAGCCGGCATGTCCTCTCCGTCCCGCCTCGCGAGCGCCGCGCGAAGCTGATCGCCAAAGTGATAAAATGAGCTAAATGGCTGAAACAGCAGCTCCTGGAAAAGTCACTTCCCGGATTCTGCGGCCCGGTGAAACGCCTCCCATCGATGATGAGTGGATGAGCCGCTCGGTCGCGGAACGAATCGAGGGCGTATGGATTCTGACGAAGATCTGCCTCGAGTGGATCGAGGACGGCTCCGGTGAGCCCCGACTTCAGAGATCTCTTAGCCGAATTCAACGCCCACGAAGTTGAGTACCTCGTCGTCGGCGCTCACGCGCTGGCGGCGCATGGACACGTTCGTGCGACGAAGGACCTGGACGTTTGGGTCCGTCCCTCTGCGGCGAACGCACCCAGAGTTTTGAAAGCGCTCGCCGCGTTTGGCGCTCCCCTTCACGATCTGACCGAAAGTGACCTCACCGGGCCGGGACTGATCTTTCAGATCGGCGTGGAACCCGTTCGAATCGACGTCATCACGGCGATCGACGGCGTCCAATTCGACGAGGCGTGGCCCGCCCGTTTCCATGCAACGCTCGCGGACCTTCCGGTGCCCGTCCTTTCGCGCCACCACCTGGTTGTGAACAAGAAGGCTACCGGGCGCCTCCAGGATCTGGCGGATGTAGAGCGGCTTGAAGAAATCGCAAGGAGGACGCGCTGAGTTTTCATCACGACACCCCAAGGACAACGTTCGTATCTTGAAACATAACGATGTCCAATCTCGAACGTCAATTCCGGCCTGCTTGACTTTTCCGATGATGGCCTCGAAATCGAGAGCGAGACTGACACTCGTGGGGACAGTGGAAGCGCTGGAAAAGATCTACGGGCGCCCCGGCCGGCCGGCCGTCACCGACCCGTTCGAGATGATTCTCTGGGAAAGCTGCGCCTATCTCGTCGACGACGCTCGGCGGACCGAAGTGTTCCGCTCGCTGCGCGAGAAGATCGGCCTCACTCCCAGGGCGATCCTGAATGCCCCCGACGAGGCGCTCCTCGAAGCGATCCAGGGTTGCGGCATGCGGCCGCCCGAAAGGGCGGCGAGGCTCCGGCGGTGCGCCGAGATCGCCGAGACGATCGGGCTCGATCACCTGCGCAGGGCGGTTCGTAGAGACCCGGCCGGCGCCCGAAAGCTCCTGAAGAGGTTTCCCGGTATCGCCAATCCGAGCGCAGACAAGATCCTGCTCCACGGCCGGAGCCTCATCACGCTCGCGCCCGATTCCAACATCCTCCGCGTGCTCGTTCGCCTCGGCTTCGCCCGGAAGGAGAAGGACTACGGCCGGACCTATCGATCTGCCGTCGAAGCCGTCGCGGGCGAGCTGCTGGCGGATTCCTCCTGGCTGATCCGCGCGCACACGCTCCTGCGGCTCCACGGGCAGGAACTCTGCAAGCGCAATCAACCGCGCTGCGAGACATGCCCGCTTTCGAAGAGATGCGCCGCGTTCCGGACGAAGACGTTCGCGTTTTTCTGAGAACGCCCTACTTCGGAACGACCGACCGCACGTAAGCGTCGAGCGACGATTTCTGCTCCGGGGTGAGCTTCGCCTTGACCGCCATTTTGTCGAGGATCGACGGCCATTTCGCGGCGTCGATCTTCGAAGGCGGGCGCAGGCGGTGGCATCCCCCGCATTTCGCCGCGTACAGCGCGCGCCCGGGCTCGAAAGACGGCTCGGGGGCCGGATCGAGCGCCGTCGCGCAGGCGAGTGAGCCCACGACGGCGGCGGACAGGAACGCGACGACGGCTCGTGCCGGCTTCTTCATCGCGGCCGTCCTCAGAAGTAGAACGACAGGATCGCGCGCGCGCCGAAATTCCCGTCGCGGCGCGTCAGCCCCCAGAAGGGACCGAACGCGACCCACGCCTTCTCCGCCTGGTACGAGACGACCGGCCCGACCTTCGCGGTCGAATCCGTGAACGACCCGTGTCCCTCGAGGCCGGCGTTGACGCGCGGCGAGATCTCGTACGAAGCGCCGGCGGCCCATTCTTTCTGCCACGCGAGATGCCGGCCCGTTTCGTCGTCCACGGGTTTCTGGAAGATGAAGTTGCCCGACGCGTTGAGCGCGCCGAAGTCGTGCGCGAGGATGAGCTTGAGCTCCGGCTCGCCGAATCCCCGGACCTTGAACGGCTGCTCGTATTCGGCGTAGAGCTCCACATCGACCGGCCAGGCGCCCGCGCTGCCGAGCCGGTACTTCGCCTCGACCTTCGAGGAGTCCCAGTCGAGGGACGAAGAGCCTTCCTTCGTGAACGTCGTGTACAGCGACACGTCGAAGCGATCCGTCACGCCGAACTCCCCCTCGAGCTGAATCTCCCCGTTCGTCTGCGACGACTTCGCGTCGTCGTCCTCCCGGGTGAGCCACGTTTCGAGTTCCGCGGAGCCCTTCGGCAGCGTCGCGTACTGGTACGTGAAGAGGTAGTACTTGCGGTCCGCGCGAGCCTCGCGGGCAGCGAGAACGGCGCCCAGAAGGAGAACCGGGAGGAGCGGCCGCCGGAGCTTCGTCGACATGCGATCGTCGCTTTCTCTGAGTCTAAGACTCAGTCTCACTGAACCCTCAAACGTCGGCCGCGAGAGACCTGGCGGACTCCAGCTCCCCGGCGGCCTTCTTCGTCTTCTGGCATTCGCGGCAGAAGCCGCGGATGTGGTGGCTGTGGGCGACGGCGCGGAAGCCGGCGCGCGCGCAGACCTCGTCCTGCAGCTCTTCGATCTTCGGCTCGTAGAACTCGATGATCCGGCCGCACGACACGCAGATCATGTGGTCGTGGTGCTCGCCGGCGTGGAGCCGCTCGTACCGGTAGCCCTCCTCGCCGACGCGAACGCGGCCCACGACTCCGGCCGCGACGAGGAGCTCGAGGCCCCGGTAGATCGTCGCGCGCGAGATCTTGCGGCCCTTCTTCTTCATCCGGAAGAGGATCTCGTCGGCCTCGAAATGCTCGTGCCTCTTGAAGATCTCCTCGAAGAGGTCCCGGCGCTCCGGCGTCAGGACGAGGCCGCGCCGCTTCAGATACGTCTGGAACAGGGCGGCTTCACGACGGTGCGGCATGGCGGCTCGGATCGGGTGTTTTTGACATTGCGACTCAGTCTCAGGCGTGATAGTGTGCGATTCCGCACCGGTTGTCAAGAGGAGGTCCGGCGCCGTGATCGAAAGTTTCGTGATCGTCCTGCGGGAGGGAATCGAGGCCGCCCTCGTCGTCGCGATCATCGCCGGCGCGCTCCGGAAGTCCGGCCGCGAGGACCTCTACTCCCGCGTGACGCAGGGGCTCGGTCTCGCGTTGCTCGCCTCGATCGCCGGCGGGGTCGCGCTCCACCGGGTCGCCGTGGACGAGGAGTTGTTCGAGGGCGTCCTGATGCTCGTCGCGGCGGTGTTCGTCGGAACGATGATGTGGTGGGTGCACCGGGCTTCGCGCCGGATGAAAGAAGAAGTCGGCGGGAAGGTGGCGGCGGCGGTCGGACGCGGCGGCTGGGCCGTCTTCTGGCTGACGTTCGTTCTGGTCGCGCGCGAGGGGATCGAAGCGGTCTTGTTCGTCTCGGCCTCGTCCCTCAACACCGACACGCTCGCCACGCTCGCCGGAGGGGCCGCGGGCCTCGCCGTCGCCGTCGCGTTTGGATTCGCGTTCGCGAAAGGCAGCCTGCGGATCGACCTGCGGCGCTTCTTCCAGGTCACGAATTTCGTGCTCGCGATCCTGCTGTTCCAGCTCCTCATCGGAGGCCTTCACGAGTTCGGGGAGGCGGGCATCCTTCCCGTCAGCCGGCGCGAGATGGAGTTCATCGGGCCGATCGTCAAGAACAACGTCCTGTTCGTGCTCGCGGTCCTGCTCATCCCCCTGTTCGCCCTCGCGACGTCGCCGAAGAAGGCGATTGTCGAAGGGTCGGGGCCCGAGGCGCGGCTCGCGCGGTCCCGCGAAACGCGGGAGCGGCGCGGCCTTCAGGTCGCCGCGGTGCTGTCGGCCGTGATTCTCGCGATCCTGGGCGTGAGCTTCGTCCGCACCGAGGCGTCGCAGCACGCGAGCCCGGCGACCCCCGTCGCGCTCTCGGCGGAAGGCGTGCGCCTGCCCCTCGCGCAGGTCTCCGACGGGCATCTCCACCGCTACGTCGCGGATGTCGGCGGGAAGTCCGTGCGGTTCCTCGTCATCCGCGCCGCCGGCGAGCTTCGCACGACGTTCGACGCCTGCCAGATCTGCGGGACGACCGGCTACAACGAGGTCGGCGGCAATCTCGTCTGTCTCTATTGCGACGCCACGATCAACCCGCCGACGATCGGCAAGAGCGGCGGATGCAACCCGATCCCCCTTCCGTCGCACGCGGACGGAAGCGATCTGGTGATTCTCTCGAAGGACCTCGAGGCCCAGGCCAAACAGTTCGCGGCGCCGAAGTAGAAAGAGCGGCGATGTTCTTCCGGATCCTCGCGAGCTCCTTCCGCCGAAGCCGGCGTCGCAAGACGATCGCGTTCGCGGCGCTCGCGATCGCCTCCGCCGTCTGGACGCTCGTTCTCGCGATCGGCACCGGCACGGGCGACCGCGTCCGCCGGGACCTGACGGCCTACGGGGCCAACATCGTCGTGCGTCCGGAGACGTCGCAGACCGCGCCGTCGTTCCTCGGAGTCCCGCTTCCGGCGCCCCCCGCGCCGCAGACGCTTCCGGAAGGCTCCGTCGACGCGCTGACCGAGATCTTCTGGAAGAACAACATCACGGCGATCTCTCCGGCGCTATCCGTGACCGTCCTGGCGGGATCGGAACCCGTCCCGGCCGAAGGCGTGGATTTCCGGCGGAATCGCCGCAGCAAGACCGGCGAGCGGTTCGCGACGAGCGTCGTCGCGGCCCACCCGGCCTGGAAGATCGTCTCCGGGCGCTGGCCGGAGGACGGCCGAAGCGAGGCCGCGGTCGGAGCGCGCCTCGCGCAGGCCCGGTCCTGGACGCCCGGCGCCCGGCTGCAGCTGAAGGGACCCGGGGGCGAACGCAACGTCGCCGTCGCGGGAGTGTTCCGCTCCGGAGAGCGAGAGGATTCGGAGATCCTGCTGCCGCTCCCGCTCGCGCAGGAGATCGCCGGAGAACCGGCGCGCATCGGACGGATCGACGTGGCCGCGATGACGACGCCGGAGTCGAAGCTGCTCGCCGCCCTGCACAAAGATCCCCGCACCCTTCCCCCGGCGGAGTACGACCGCTGGTATTGCACCCCCTACGCGACCTCGATCGCGCAGCGGATCGTCGAGAGCATCCCCGGCGCCCGCGCCGCCCCCGTCCGCCGGATCACGGTCGCGGAGGAACGCTCCGCGAGCATCGCCGAGAGCCTTTTGTTCTTCGCCGGCGGGGCGGCGCTGCTCACCGCCCTGCTCGCGGTCTTCGCGACACTCTACGACTCGGTCACCGAGCGCGCGGCCGAGATCGGCCTCTGGAAGGCGCTCGGCGCCGAGCCCGAGAAAGTCGCCGCGGTCTTCTTCGCCGAGGCCGCCGCGAACGGCCTGCTCGGCGGCGTCGCGGGCTCGCTCGCCGGGCTGCTGCTGGCGCCGATCGCGGCCCGGGCGATCTTCGGGTTCTCGGTCGCCCGGAGCCCCATGCTCGCCGCCGTCGCGGCGGCCGCCGCGGTTCTCGTTTCGGTCGGCGCGGCCGTCTCTCCCGTCCGCCGCGCGCTCGCGCTCGAGCCGATCGCGGCCCTCCGGGAAGGGTGATCCTCCCGATGAGCTTCGCCGCGCGCCAGATCCTGAAGTCGTTCCGCCGGCGGCTGCCCCGGTATCTGCCCGCGATCTGCGCCCTCGCCGTGGCCGCGGCCGCCGCGGCCGCGCTCGGCTCGCTGTCTTCGGACGTCGCTCGAAAGATGACGACGGAGTTTCGACGCCGCGGCGCGAACGCCGTCGCTCGCGCGAGGAGCGAGGCTCCCCTGCCGCCGGGGACCGTCCGCGCGATCGAGACCGCTCCGGGCGTCGAGCTCGCGCTGCCCGTGCTCGTCCGCGAAGCCTCGGCCGGTCCCCGCCGGTTCGTCGCGGTCGCGGTCGACTTCGCCCGCGCCCGCCCGTACCTCGCGGCGTGGAAGCTCGAAGGCCGGCTCCCGGCCGCCGACAACGAGGCCGTGGCGGGCACGCGGCTCGCCGACCGGCTGGATCTGCGGCCGCGAAAAGAGCTCGCCGTTCAGCTCTCGGGAACGTCGCGCCGTTACCGCATCGTCGGCAGGATCTCCACGGGTGAAGGCGAAGACGAAGAGCTGCTCGTGCCCGACGCCAGCCTGCCCCCTTCCGCCGGAGCCGACGCGATTCTGCTTCGCCTCGCGGGGAGCGGGGCCGCGGTCGCGACCCGCGCGGCGGCTCTCGAGAAAGAGACGGGGGCGCGGGTCGACCCGCTGCTCGCGGTGTCCACTTCGGAAGGCCGGGTGCTGCTCCGGCTTCGGGGCCTGCTCGTCGCGCTCGGCCTCTCGATCGCGTTGCTCGCAGCGCTCGGGACCTCGACGACGCTCATGGCGTCGGTCGTGCAGCGCCGGCGCGAGATCGCGCTCGAAAAATCGCTCGGCGCCGAGGCGCGACGCTTCTTCGCCAGGTTTTTCATCGAAGCGATCGCGCTCGGCGCGATCGGCGGGCTGCTCGGCACCGCCGCGGGCCTCGCCGCCGCGGATCGTCTCGAGCGCTCGCTGTTCGGCGTTCCGCTCACGGTCACGATCTTCTGGGTTGTCGCGCCGCTCGTTCTCGCCGCCGCCGTCGCGGCCGCCTCGAGCCTGCCCTCGGTGCGGCGCGCGCTCGCGATCCAGGCGATGACCGCTCTGAGGGAAGAATGAACGCCCCCGAGCGTCGTTCCGGCGTTCCGCGCCTCGCGTTCGAAGGCGTCACGCGGTCCTACCCGAGGGGACCGGTCGCGCTGTCGGACTTCACGGTCGCGATCGAGGCGGGAGAGTTCGTTGCGGTCGTCGGCCCGTCGGGCTCCGGGAAGTCCACGTTTCTCCACCTCGCGGCGGGTCTGGACCGGCCCGACGCGGGAAGGATCCTCCTCGACGGGATCGAGACGACCGGCCTCTCGGAGCGCGAGCGCATCCGGCTGCGGCGGGAGAAAATCGGGCTCGTGTTCCAGTCGTTCTACACGGTGCCCTACCTGACCGCCGTCGAGAACGTGATGCTCGCTCAGGATTTGCACTCGATGGTCGACGAGAAAGAGGCTCGGGAGATGCTCGCGCGCGTCGGACTTCGCGAACGCGCCGACGCCCTGCCCTCGCAGCTTTCGGGCGGCGAGCTGCAGCGCGTTTGCGTCGCCCGGGCGCTCGTGAACCGGCCGAGCCTGCTCCTCGCGGACGAGCCGACCGGAAACCTCGACAGCGAGAACGAGAGGATCGTCCTCGAGCTGCTCCAGGAGCTGCACGCGGAAGGCCAGACGATCGTGCTCGTGACGCACGACCTCGCCGCCTCGAAGCTCGCGGACCGCCGGCTCACGCTCGATCACGGGAGGCTCGTCGGGTCCTACCTGACGCCCGCCGAAGCGGAGGAAGCGATCGACGAGGTGCTCGAGCGAATCTGGATCCTGTCGGAACGGGACGAGAAAACCATGGCCCGCCTGACGACGGGCTCCCACGGCGCGTCTCCCGTGATGCTTCATCGCCTCGAGGAACACGGCCTGTTGGAATTCACCGACGACTTCGTCCGGCTGACGCCGCCGGGCCACGAGCGCGCCCGGAACCTCGTTCGCCGCCAGCGCCTCGCCGAAACGCTGTTCCGCGAGACGCTGTCGATGGACGAGAAGGCGACCGAGCGCGAAGCGTGCCGGTTCGAGCACATCCTGTCGCAGGAAGTTACCGATTCGATCTGTTCGTTCCTCGCGCATCCGCGCCAGTGTCCGCACGGGGCGGAGATCCCGCGCGGCGCCTGCTGCGGATAACCGAATAATCCGCCTCTCCCCGCGGGAGAGGTCGCGGCGCAGCCGCGGGTGAGGGAGCCCTACTCGAACTTGATCTTCGCGAAACGGCGCTTTCCGACGCGCAGGCGGATTTCCGAGCCCGCCGTTCGAGCCACGGCGAACTTCAGGTCGGTGACGCGTTCGTCGTCGACGTCGACGGCGCCGGAAGAGATCAGCCTCCGCGCCTCGGCGACCGACGGGGCAAGGCCCGCCTCGGCGAGGAGCTTCGGAAGAGCGCCTTCTCCCGCCGCCGGAAGAGCCATCTCCTTGGAGTTCGCGGGGTCTTCCCGCCGCGAGAAGACGCGGACGAACTCCTCTTCCGCCGTTTTTCCCCCCTCCGCGCCGTGGAACCGCGACACGATCTCGCGGGCGAGCGCCTTCTTCGCGTCCATCGGATGGAGGCGCCCTGCGGCGACGTCACGTTTCCGGCTTTCGATGGCTTCGGAGGTTTCATCCGTCAGGAGGAGGCAGTAGCTCCACATCGTCTCGTCGGAGATCGACATGATCTTTCCGAACATCTCGCCGGGCGGGTCGTTGACGCCGATCGCGTTGCCGAGCGATTTCGACATCTTCTCGACGCCGTCGGTCCCGACGAGCAGCGGCACCGTCATCACGACCTGCGGCTCCAGCCCCTCCTCGCGCATCAGGTCCCGGCCGAGCAGCAGGTTGAAGAGCTGGTCGGTCCCGCCGAGCTCGACGTCCGCCTTCAGCGCGACCGAATCGTAGGCCTGCGACAGCGGGTACATCAGCTCGTGGAGAGAAATCGGATGGTGCGCGCTCCAGCGCCGCGCGAAGTCGTCTCGCTCGAGCACGCGGGCGACCGTGATTTTCGAGGCGAGCCGCACGAAGCCGTCCGCGCCGAGCGGCGGCCGCTTCTCCGGCCCGCCTCCGAGGAACCACTCCGAGTTGTAGCGGATTTCCGTTTTCTCCGGGTCGAGGACTTTGAAGCACTGCGCGGCGTAGGTCTCCGCGTTCTTTTCGATCTCCGCGCGCGTCAGCTGCGGGCGCGTCGATTTCTTCCCGCTCGGATCGCCGATCAGTCCGGTGAAATCTCCGATCAGGAAGATCACGCGATGGCCGGCGTTCTGAAAGTGGCGCATTTTCAGCAACAGGACCGTGTGACCGAGGTGGATGTCGGGAGCGGACGGGTCGAAGCCGACCTTCACCGTCAGCTTTTTCGCTTCTCCGTTTTGAACGCTCCAATTTTCGCTTCGAAGATCGTCCCCATCGATCGACGTGGGTCGAGCCCTTCGTCAGGGCTCGTAGTCTCCGACGTCATCCGGCCAGGCATATCCCGGGCATTATTTCCCAAGACCCATCAAAACGGAGAGAACTCTCTGGCCGGCCCCGAAGCCCGCGTAATCCGCGCGGGCTCTCCGTCGTCCAACGGAGAATGGCGCGCAACGGGCTCGCAATCGCCGCGTTTCTGCTCCTCGCTACCGCGGGGTTCCCGGGCCGAACGGCCGCGGCCTCCTGTGTTCCCGACGCGACGACGCTCTGCCTCGGATCGGGGCGCTTCCAGGTCCAGGCCGACTGGCAGGCGCTCGACGCGGGCACGAGCGGGCAGGGGCAGGCGTCGCCGCTGACGGCCGACTCGGGAAGTTTCTGGTTCTTCGACAGCTCCAACCTCGAGCTGATCGTCAAGGTCCTCGATGGCCGCGCGATCAACGGCCGCTTCTGGCTGTTCTACGGCGCGCTCTCGAACGTCCAGTACACGATCACGGCGACAGATACGCAGACCGGCGCCGTTCGAACCTATTTCAATCCGCAGGGCACGCTCGCGAGCGCCGCCGACACGTCGGCCTTTTCCGACGCGCCGGCCGGCTCGCAGACCGTCACGATCGACGTCTCGCAGTGGAATTACAGTCCCGGGGGCCCCGTCTCGGGGCCGCTCGTCCTGACCGTCGGAGTCGACTACACGCTCGTCTTCCATTCGATCGACGTCCAGCACGGGTTTTCGGGCATCTCCGACCTCGGCATTCCCGGCACCGACGACATCTCGCCCGGAACCGAATTCACCGTGCGCTTCACTCCCCAGGCGTACCAGAGGGGCAGCTACTCCTTCCAGTGCACGCACGTCTGCGGCGATTTCGACTCGCACCTCGGAATGACCGGAATACTTCGGGTCCAGTGACAGTTAAACTCCTTCCGTGGCGGAAATCGAGGACCTCAACCGGCTGATCGCCGACCTGAATGCCGGAGCGAAGCCAGGAGACGCGTCGCTCGAGGCGGAAAGCGTCCTGCTGTCCGAGGTCGCCGAGCCCGATCCCCGGCTCAACCGGTGGCTCGAGGCCATGGTCGCCCGCAAGGCGACCGATCTGCTGCTCGTCGCCGACCTCCCGCCGGTCCTCCGGCGGGGCGCTTCGGTCGAATATCTCGGGGCCGACAAGCTCGACGGCTCCGACATCGAGCGCGCGCTCCTGCCCGCGCTGAGCGCCGGACATCGCAAGGACTATCGCGAGCGGTCGAGCGCCGACTTCTCCGTGAAGGCCGAAGGCACGCGCTTTCGGGTCAATCTGCACCGCGAGCGGGGCCGGGCCGCGGCGGCGATCCGGGCCCTTCCGTCCGAAGCTCCGTCGCTCTCCTCGCTCGGGCTTCCGCCGGGCGTCGAAAAGCTCGTCCGGCTGCCGCACGGGCTCGTCCTCGTGACCGGACCGACGGGGTCCGGCAAGACGACGACGCTCGCGGCGCTCGTCGGGGAAATCAACCGGACCGCCTCGAAGCACATCCTCCTGATCGAAGACCCGATCGAATACGAGCACGCCCACCGGAAATCGATCGTCGAGCAGATCGAGATCGGCAGCGATTCGCCCGACTTCGCGTCGGCCCTGCGCGCCGCGCTGCGCCAGGCGCCGGAGGTCATCGTGGTCGGCGAGATGCGCGATCCCGCGACGATGTCGATCGCGCTCGCCGCCGCCGAGACCGGACACCTCGTCTTCTCGACGCTGCACACCTCCGACGCCGCGGGAGCGGTCGCCCGGATCGCCGATTCGTTTCCGCCCGAGAGGCAGTCCACCGTGAGGCAGGAAATCGCGATGGCTCTCGCGGCCGTTCTCTCCCAGCAGCTCCTTCCGCGCGCGGACGGCTCGGGGCGCATCGCGGCGGCGGAGCTGCTCCTCGTGACGTACGGGGCCCGGCAGCACATCCGGAAGAACGCGCTCCAGCACCTGCACCAGGAGATCGCCCTGTCGCGAAAGAACGGGTCCGTTTCTCTCGAGGAATCGCTCGCCGCGCTCGCCGGCCAGGGCCTCGTGTCGCCCGAAGACGCGCGCGCCCGCGCGAATCACCCCGAAGAATTCGACTCGCTGCGGCGCTGACGAGCGGAGCTGTCACTCCCCGCGAAAGCGGGAGTCGCCCCTCGGCGGCTCCTCTGTCATTGCGAGGAGCACCCGCTTTCGCGGGCACAGGCTCCGCGACGAAGCAATCGCTCCCGAGGGCAGATCGCCACGGCCGCTGTCGCGGCCTCGCGATGACATTCGATGGAGAACCCCGCGGGCGATCCCCGCTTGCGCGGGATGAATTTCGCCGCCGAGCCGCGAAATTATTTTGCCGGAATCGCCGCGAGCATCTCCCTGGCCGTCTGCGCCTGGTCGCCTTTCGGCGCGAGATCGAGGTACTTCTGAAAGTGCGTGCGCGCCGGCGAGTACCGTTTCAGGTTGTACTCCGACATTCCGAGCCAGAAATAGCCGTTCGCCATGTCGGGTTTCAGCGAGACCGCCTTGTTGAAAGAAGCCGCCGCGCCCGCGTAGTCGTTCGCGGTATAAGACTCGACCCCCGAGTTGTAGTTGACCTCCGGGTTGTCGGCGTTCGCCTCGACGAACTTCTGCTTGTAGGCGACGGCGGCCTGGGTATCCCCCGTCTTCTGCGCGGAATCCATCAGGATGCCGTACAGGTCGTTGTCTTTCGGGTCGAGCTCCAGCGCCTTTCGGCCGCTTGCGAGCGCCTTCGCGTAGTCCTTTCGCTCGTACGAAAGCTGCGAGAGCACTTTCCAGGCGGAGGCGAGATCCGGCTTCGCCGCGACGGCCGCATCGAACTTCTGCTCCGCCCCCGCCTTGTCTCCCTTCTGGATGAGGTCGACGCCCTCGTTGTAGGCGGCGACCCCCGGGTCGACCTTCGGCGGCGGCGGCGTGGGAGGAACCATCGGGGGATGAAGCGTGAGGTCGACCTTCGTCTCCTTGGTGCCGTTCGGCTTCATCTGGGTCTGGCTCGGGGAGAATCCGTCCCTCTGGACGCGAATCGAATACGTCCAGCTCGCGTTCGGGACGTCGGCGGCCCAGCGGCCGCCCTCGTCGGACGTCAGCGTGAGGTTGACGGTCGCGAGACTCGAAGTCGTGACCGTGATCGAAGCGCCGGGGATCGGCTGACCGCTCTCATCGACGATTGTCCCCGAAAACCGGCCTTCCGCGGCAAACGCCGCCGAAGCGAACACAAGAACCGCTCCCGCCGTTACAGCGAGATGACGTAAAACACATCGCATCTCGAGAGGTCCTCCTGACCGCGGATTCTAGAGAGAACGCGGCCAAAATAAAAGGATTTTTAACCGCTCGCGGCCAGGTTCGGGGACAGCCACCGCTCCAGGGTCGCGAGATCGGCCCCTTTCCGAAGGCGGTAATCGAGCACCTGGTCCCGCCCGATCCTGCCGACGGCGAAATACCGGGCCTTCGGATGGGCGAAGTAGAAGCCGGAGATCGAGCTCGCCGGCGACATCGCGAAATTCTCCGTGAGCCGGATCCCGGCGCGGGACTCGGCGCCGAGAAGATCGAACAGGAGGCGCTTTTCGCTGTGGTCGGGGCAGGCGGGATATCCGGGCGCGGGCCGGATTCCGCGGTAACGCTCCCGAAGGAGCTCTTCCGGCGAGAGGTTCTCTTCCCGCCCGTAGCCCCAGTCGCGGCGCGCCTTCCGGTGGAGCCATTCGGCGAAGGACTCGGCGAGCCGGTCGGCGAGAGCCTTCGTCAGGATCGAGTTGTAATCGTCGTGGTCCCGCTCGAACCGCTCGCACAGCTCGGCGGCTCCGATCCCAGCGGTCACGGCGAACATCCCGAGAAAATCGGGAAGGCCCGTCGACTTCGGCGCGATGAAATCGGCGAGCGCCTGATTCGGCTCGCCCTCGGGCCTCTCCATCTGCTGGCGCAGAGTGTGGAAAACGCCCGCGACTTCGCTTCGCGCGGGGTCCGCATAGATCTCGATGTCGTCTTCGACGGCGTTCGCCGGGAAGAACCCGTAAACCCCCTGCGCCGCGAGCAGCCGCTTCTCGACGATTTCGGCCAGGAGCTTTTGGGCGTCGTCGAAGAGCTCGCGGGCCTTCGGCCCGACTTTCGGGTCCTCGAAGATCGCGCGGGTACGGCCGCGCAGCTCCCACGCGTGGAAAAACGGCGACCAGTCGATCAGCGGCACGAGCTCCGCGAGCGGGAACTTCGCCGGCCGACGCGCGGGCCCGTGAACGCCGGAGTCGGCAGATCCGCCGGCTGCCAGACGATCGGCGTCCGCCGCCTCGCGCGCCTCGGCGATCGAAAGGAGCGGCTTGTCCTCCCGGTTCCGGTAGTGCTCGCGCGCGGCCGACTGCTTGCGCGAGTTCTCCGCGCAGAACTCGTCCGCGGACTGGGCGCCCAGGAGCGCGCCGACGACCTGGACGGCGCGCGACGCGTCGGACACGTGCACGACGGGCCGCGAATACGCGGGCGCGATCTTCAACGCCGTGTGGAGGGGGCTCGTCGTCGCGCCGCCGATCAGCAGCGGAATTCGAAGGCCTTCGCGCTCCATCTCGCGGGCGACGTGGACCATCTCGTCGAGCGAGGGCGTGATCAGCCCCGAGAGGCCGATCAGGTCGACGTTCTCTTCCTTCGCCGTCTTGCAGGATCCGGTCGCTCGCGACCATCACGCCGAGGTCGATGCACCTCGTAGTTGTTGCAGCCCAGCACGACTCCCACGATGTTCTTCCCGATGTCGTGCACGTCGCCCTTGACCGTCGCCAGAAGCACTTTGCCGGCGGTTTTCCGGCTCCCCGAGGACGACTTCTCGGCTTCCAGATACGGCAGCAGATACGCGACCGCTTTCTTCATCACGCGCGCGCTCTTGACGACCTGCGGAAGGAACATCTTGCCCGCTGCCGAAGAGATCGCCGACGACGTTCATTCCCGTCCATCAGCGGACCTTCGATGACCGCCAGCGGCCGGCCGTAGCTTCTGCCTGGCCTCCTCGATGTCCTCGTCGATGTAGTCGACGATGCCCTTCACGAGCGCGTGCGCGAGCCGTTCCTCGACGCTGCCCTTGCGCCACTCGTCCTCCGAGACGGCGCCTTTCTCCTTCTGCTTCACCGACTCGGCGAACGCGACCAGGCGTTCCGTCGCGTCGGGCCGGCGGTCGAGCAGAACGTCCTCGACGAGGTCCCGGAGGTCCTGCGGAATCTCCTCGTACACCTCGAGCTGGCCCGCGTTGACGATCCCCATGTCGAGCCCCGCGCGGATCGCGTGGTAGAGAAAAGCGGAGTGCATCGCCTCGCGCACGGCGTTGTTGCCGCGGAACGAGAACGAGATGTTGCTGACCCCGCCGCTCACCTTGCAGAGCGGGAGCGCAGCCTTGATTCTCCGCGTCGCTTCGAGGAAGGCGACCGCGTAGCCGTTGTGCTCTTCGATCCCGGTCCCGACGGTCAGGATGTTCGGGTCGAAGACGATGTCCTGCGGCGGAAACCCGATCTCCTCCGTCAGGATCCTGTAAGCCCTCGTGCAGACCTCGACCTTTCGGTCCGCCGTGTCCGCCTGGCCCCTCTCGTCGAACGCCATCACGACGACCGCCGCGCCGTAGCGCCGGACCAGCTTCGCCTGGCGGCGAAAAACGTCCTCGCCCTCTTTCAGCGAGATCGAGTTGACGACGCACTTTCCCTGGAGGCACTTGAAGCCCGCTTCGATCACGCACCATTTCGAGCTGTCGACCATGATCGGAAGCCGGGCGATCTCGGGCTCCGAGCCGACGAGATTCAGGAACTCGCGCATCGCGGCTTCCGAGTCGAGCAGCCCCTCGTCCATGTTGACGTCGAGGATGTTCGCGCCGCCGTCCACCTGCTGGCGCGCGACGTCGAGCGCCTCTTCGAGTCTTCCCCGCGAGAACGAGCTTCGCGAACTTCTGCGAGCCGGTGACGTTCGTCCGCTCGCCGATGACGATGAAATTCGAATCGGGGCGGATCGTCAGCGGCTCCAGCCCCGAAAGCTGCGTGAACGGCTCGGCCGACGGGAAGCGTGCGGGGGGATCCGGCGCGACGGCCCCCGCGATCGCCTCGATGTACGCCGGCGTCGTGCCGCAGCACCCGCCGACGACGTTGACCCAGCCCTTTTGCGCGAAGTCCGCGAGGTCGCGGCCATCTGCGCCGGCGTCTCGTCGA
>CAVZCI010000013.1:0-38013 GCA_963773815.1 uncultured Acidobacteriota bacterium | reverse complement strand
CTGCGACTTTCAGTCTATTTTGGCCGGCCGCTGAACCCCGCCTCCTTGCGGAGCGCGTTGCCGTCGAGGAGCGCGCCGTCCAGCACCACTTCGTCGACATGGCGAAGGTCGCCGACGTTCTTTTCGGGGTCGCCGTCGACGAGCAGCAGGTCTGCTTCCTTTCCGACATCGATCGACCCGGTGCGGTTGTCGGCGTGGACGTTGCGCGCCGGCGCGATCGTCGCCGTCGATAGCGCCTGTGCCGGCGTGAGGCCGGCCTCGACGTACAGCTCGAGCTCGTGAACCAGCTCGATTCCGGCGCCGTCGGTACCGGCGACGATCGGCACACCGGCCTTGTACATGGCGCCGACGTAATCGACCATATGCCGGAAGCTCGCGCGAACGTCGTCGCGAGTCGTGCCTTCCGGAAGCGGAAGCGCTCCTGCCTTGAAGCCGCGTTCCACGGCAGGCGGCAGGATTCCCGCATAGGGCGCGTACGACGGTCCGAGCTTCCCGGCTTCGGACGTCAGGACCCCTTCGACGACGACGAGCGTCGGGTCGAGCACGATATGGCGCGCGGCCATGGTCGAGATCACGGTTTTCGTCGGCTCGGAGTTGAAATCGACATCCTTGAAATACCTGCCCGGCCCCGTCATCCGCATCGTCGTGTTCGATTTGTCGACGACCTCCTGCGGCATCGCCTGCATGGTTGCGAAATAGATGTGGGTGATCTCGTCATAGCCGTCGTTGATGGCGTCGAGCGTGCGCATGCCGGCCGGGATATGGCCGTGGAAGTGGAGCCCCAGCTGATGCGCGAGCTTGATCGCGGGCGCAACCCAGGCGGGGTTCAGCGAGCCGTAGATTTTGAAGCCGATCATCCCCGCCGCTTTGATCCTGCGAACCGCGGCGAGCGTTTCGTCGAGGCTGGAGACGGTGATGCCGCCGTTGGCGGCGAGCGGCCCCTTGCCGTCGACAATGACGGAATTGAACGCCTCCGGCGCGACCAGGGTGTCCGCGCGGCGCCGCCCCGCCTGGCTTCGGGCGAGATCGATGGAGACGACGCCGGGATTGCGGATCGAGGTCACACCCAGAGCGACTTCGCTCAGCGCCTGAAAATCGTCGCCGAGGTGCATGTGGCTGTCCCAGAGGCCGGGGAGAAGGGTCTTTCCACGCCCCTCGATCACCCGCGCTCCGGCCGGAACCGCTGCCCCGGTCGCGGCGACCCGGAGATCTTTCCGCCCGCTTCGTAAACATCCTCGTGCTCGACGAACCGCTGATGATCGGCGTCATAGAGCTTGACGTCGCGGAACAGCACCGGCTTGCGGGCCTCGGCGGTGAAAAACCGGCGCGCGATAGCCGGCGCGAGATCCGCGAGCGCGGCGACTTGCGCCGAATTCATGGTCGCGAGATTCTGTTCGTAACCGGCGGGAAGCATCGAGACGAACGAGACGATGCCGAACAGCTTGCCCTGCTCATCGAGCCAGATGGGGAATGGGGCCTGACCCACGCCTTTCACGAAGTAGAGTCGGACCTCTTTCGGGCCGCCGGAGCCGGCCACCGTGAGCGTCCGCGACCGTTCAAACGTGCCATGGCCGGACGGCAGCAGAGCCAGCCCCTTTTTGCCCGCCTTGAGGAACGGCGCGACAACCATGTCGGCGGCAAGGAAGGTGCCGCCGAACGTGTTGTAGACCGTGTCCGGACCTGGGGAAGTCTGACCTTCATCGACAGGGCTCTTCCACCGCGCCGTGCCGTCGTCGATCGTGAAGGTTTCGGCCGCGTCGCCGCTGGGCGTGACGCCGCGAATGGTAATTTTGTCGGGCACCCCTTGCGCATTGAGATGCGCGACTTCGTCCTGCTCCCACACGATGCCGCGAAGCAGGATCGATTCGCGGTAGGCGGTGCTGCCGTCCGGAAGCTTCCAGCGCCATTCGTCGCCGTGTTTGCCCGCCGTCGAGACGATCACGAAATGATCGGCGTTCGCGGGCGGAACGAGCAAATCTTGTTTGGGCGTCGGATCCGAGAGTGCGGTGGATGCGACGGCAGCGAGCAGCGCGACTGCGAAATAGCGTTTCATCAATTCTCTCCTTTACTGATCTTCGGCTGAAACTCCGGATCGCCGGTCTGCCACAGCGCAAAGCTGAACTGGTCTGCATAACTCGTTCTTTCTGGCGGCGCGTCGCATCGAAACCTCCGTGGCCGGCGTCGTAATCCACGCGCAGCAGTACCGGTTTGCCGCTCGCGGTAGCCGCCTGCAGACGCGCTGCGAGCTTGGCGGGAAGCCAAGCCGGGACACGCGGGTCGTTGATGCCGGTCTTCACCAGGACGGCGGGGTATTTCACGCCGTCCCGCACGTGCGCATACGGACTCATCGCATACAACGCCTTGAAACCGGCCTCGGTCTTGACGCTGCCGAACTCCGGGATGTTGTCCGGCCCGGTTGCGGTGGTCTCGAAGCGCAACATGTCGGCAGCCGGTACATCGATGACAGCGACCGCGAACAAGTCCGGCCGCTCTTCGATCGCGCGACCGATCATGATGCCGCCCGCGCTGCCGCCGAAGCCGACCAACTTCTGGGGATTCGTGTAACGGTGACCGACGAGATACTCCGCACAGGCGATGAAGTCTTTCCAGGTATTCACCTTGGTCGCCTGGAAGCCGGCCTTGTGCCAGGGCTCGCCGTATTCGCCGCCGCCTCGCGCGTGCGCGATCGCGAACACGCCGCCGCGTTCATACCAGGAGAACAGCGCGAGGGGGAAGAGTGGCGGCACGCTGATGCCATAAGCGCCGTAACCCCCTAGCCATGTCGGATTGCTGCCGTCCAACTTCAGGCCTTCGCGGTGGATGATCGACAGCGGTACTTCGGCGCCGTCCCAGCTCTTCACCTTCACTTCCTCGGCGACGAGATTGCCCGGCTGGTCGAAAGGTCCGGCCGCCTGGAGGTCGGTGACGGCAACGTCGCTGCTACGCGGACTGGCGCCGAGATAAGCCGGCGAACGAAGCCAGCTCATCGCGAGCATCATCGCCGCGCCGCTCAGCGGGTCGGTATCCACCTCGGCGATATCCGCGGGGTAGGGGAGGCGCAGCGGTTCCGGTTTCGCGTTCGCGGCAAAGCTCAGGCGATGAATGCCATTGATGCCGGCGTCGCTGACGCGCCAGTAAATCGCGTCGCGCCCTGAGTAGACAGCCGAGATCGGCAGATCGCCCTGGGGAACGACCACCTCCGGTTTCGAGTCGGCGCGCGAAAGATCGAGCTTGAGAATTTCGCCGCGCGACGCGTTCTTGCGCGATAGCCAGTACAGGGTGTTGCCGGTGAGCGCGATCACCGGATGGTCCGAATTATCGCTACCAATGTACTGATCGTCGTAACTCGCGGCGATCGGCCGCCACCGCGCCCTGCCGCTCTCGATGGTGTGGACCGGCGCCGCATATACGCGCAGTCGCGCGTCGCTGCCGGGCGAGATGAAAGCGATCGCGTAGCGCGAACCCGGGGCGGCGACGATCTCGGGGAACTCTCCCGGCGTCATCGCGACAGTCGTGTCGCTGACGCCGTGACCGAAAACCGGCGGGTCGGCATCGAACGAGCGCCCGAGCACGTGCAGATAGACAGGCTTGTTTTCTCTCATCTTGGCGGCGGGCGTGCCGGGGTCAAACTTCAGTTCGCGCGAGTAGAAGAACGAACGGCTGTCGGCGAGCCAGAACGGCGCACTGATGTCGCCGTCGATGCGATCGACGGCCTGCGGCAGATCCTTTCCGGCGTCCACATCAAAGACATGCAGCACGCTCTCTTCTGAACCGCCGGCCGCGAGCTGGCAGGCGATGTGGCGGCCGTCCGGCGAGGGCCGGTAATCGTGAATGCTGTAGTGCGACTTGTCGTTGCCGGGAATCTTCTCCGGATCGATCAGCAGGCGGTCGGCGCCCTTCACGCCATCGCGCACGTACAGCTTCGGCGATTGCGCGCCGCTTGGCGTGCGCAGCGTGTAATAACGCCCGGCGACGATCTGCAGACCCTCGACTTTGGCCGGCTGCGAATCATCGAGCTGGGCAATACGCTTGACCAGCGCCGCGCGCCCGGCAATCCATCCAGCGTGGCGCGCGTGTAGGCCGCCTGCGCCTTCATCCACTTCTGGACTTCCGGATTGTTCAGATCCTCGAAGTAGCGGTAGTTGTCGACTACCTTCGTGCCGAAGTAGTCATCTGTGACTGCGCGGACCGGGGCTACCGGCGGCGGTGTTTGCGCCAAAGCGGCGGACACTGCCGCGAGCATCACGATGGCGAGCAGGTGTTTCATCACTTCTCTCGCTTTTTTGTCTTCGGCTGAAACCCCGGATCGCCGGTCTGCCACAGCGCGAAGGCGAACATGTCGGCGATCTCCAGATCGCGCTGCCGCCGCGTCGCGTCGATGCCGGTGTGGCCGGCGTCGTAGTCGACGCGCAGCAGTACCGGCTTGCCGCTCGCGGTCGCCGCTTGCAGGCGCGCGGCGAATTTGGCCGGCTCCCACGCGGCGACGCGCGGATCGTTGATGCCCGTCGTGATCAACACAGCCGGATACTTGATGCCGTCCTGCACGTGCGCATACGGACTCATCGCGTACAGCGCCTTGAAACCCGCCTCGGTCTTGACGCTGCCGAACTCGGGAATGTTGAACGGCACCGTTCGGCCGTGGTCTCGGATGCGCAGCATGTCGGCAGCCGGCACGTCGATCACCGCGGCGGCGAACAGATCGGGCCGCTCCTCGATCGCCCGCCCGATCAGGATGCCGCCGGCGCTCGCCGCCCAACCGAACATTTTCGCCGGGCGGGTGTACTGGCGATCCACCAGGTATTGCGCGCAGGCGATGAAGTCTTTCCAGGTGTTCGGCTTGGTGGCCTGGAAGCCGGCCTTGTGCCAGGCCTCGCCCAGCTCGCCGCCGCCGCGCACGTGCGCGAAGGCGATCATGCCGCCACGGTCGTACCACGCGCGCATCGTCGGAACGTAGAGCGGCGAGTCGCTGATGCCGTAGGCGCCGTAGCCGTCTGATCCTCGTGAGGTTGTTGCCGTCGAGCGGCATGCCCTTCTTGTGGACGATCGACAGGGGTACCAGCGTGCCGTCCCAACTCTTGACCCGCACCTCCTCGACGGTCAGATCATCGGCATGGTCGTAGGGTCCCGCGGGTTGCAAGCCGTCATCGCCGAGCGCGGCGGTCTTGGGATCGATGCCGAGATAGGTCGGCGAGCGCAGATAGCTGAAGGTAAGCAAGGCCACGTCGCTGCCCGTGGCGTCCGTGCTCACGTCGGCCACGTCGCCTGCATACGGCAGCTTCAATGCTTCCGGTTTTGCGTCTTTCGCCAAGCAGCAGACGATGGATGCTGTTGGCGCCGGCGTCGTTGACGCGCCAGTAGATCGCATCGCGGCCCGCATAGACCCCCGAGATCGGCAGATCGCCCTGGGCGACGACGACGCGCGGTTTCGAGTCTGCGTGCGCCAGATCGAGCTTGAGGATTTCGCCGCGCGGCGCACCCTTGCGCGATAGCCAGTACAGCGTGTCGCCACGAAGCGCGATGACCCTCTCGCCGGGTTTCGCCGCCGATGAATTGATCGTCATAGCTCGGGGCGATCGCGCGCCAGACGGCCCTGCCGTCGCGAATGGCGTCGACCGGCGCCGCATACACGCGAAGGCGCGGGTCGGTGCCCGGGAAAACGAAGGCGATTGCATAGCGTGAACCCGGCGTAGTGAAGATTTCGGCAACCTCGACCGGCGTCATCGCGATCGCATCGGCTGACGCCGCGGCCGAGGATCGGCGGGTCGTCGTCGAACGAGCGCCCGAGCATGTGCAGATACGTGCGCCCGTTCTCTTCCTCCGCTGTCTGCGGCATCCCGGGTTCCATCTTCTGTCCGCGCAAGTAGAAGAACGAGCGGCTGTCGGCGCGCCAGAACGCATCACCGTCAGCGCGGTCCGCGGTCTCGGGCAAATCCTTGCCGGCCTGCGCATCGTAGATGTGCAGCACGCTCTCTTCGGAGCCGCCGGCCGCGAGCTGGTAAGCGATGTAATGGCCGTCCGGTGAAGGGCGATACCCATCGATGCTCAGATGCGCCTGCGTACCGGTCGAAAGCTTTTCCGGATCGATCAGCAGGCGGTCGTCGCCCTTCAGGCCATCGCGGACGTAGAGCTTGGGCGATTGCGCGCCCTGCGGCCTGCGCAGGCTGTAATAGCGCCCACCGACGATCTGCACGTCACTCACAGCCGCCGGATAGGACGTACTCAGTTCGTCGACGCGCTTGAGCAGCGCGGGATAACCGGGCAGCGAGTCCAGTGTCTGCACGCGTGTAATCCGCCTGCGCCTTCATCCAGTTCTGCATCGTCGGGATTTTTCAGATCTTCGAAATAGCGGTAGTTGTCGACGACCTTCGTGCCGAAGTAGTCGTCGGTCACGGGACGAACCGGGGCGGCCGGTGGCGTCGACACCTGCGCGAAGGCAACCGACGCCGTCATCAGGCAGGCCAGGCGAGCGAAATTCTGGTGCGCGTTCATCTTCAGTGGCTCGTGAACGACGGCATGGCCGGAACCAGGGCGATCTGCGTCTTGCCGCCGTGCGTATAAATCATGATGCTGCCGCCGGGGCACGCGTACTTGACCCCGCCTGACGCGCTCGTCCGCGCACAGGATTTCGCCACGCGGGACCCATACCAGCGATCCACCGTCCGGACCGAATTCTGCGTTTCCCGCACCATCGGTATTCCGCGTCCGGCGGGCGGAGCGGGCATGTCGCGATTCATGTTCTGGCTGTGAGGATAAATCGGCAGGGAGCCGTTCATCGTGACCGCGGGGGCTGCGAAGACGAACGCGCCAGCGAGCAACCCTCCGAAAATCAATCCGAGTTTTGCTTTCATGATTCTCTCTCCTTTCGCTTTGCCGGTACGGGTCGATTCCCACGAAGGCGAGCACGCAAACGCGTCACGAGCGCAGAGAAGCGGCGCTCGGCGTCGGCCGGAGAGGGGGCGGCCGCGCCGAAGACTCGCTTCCCGCAATTCGAGCAGAACGTCTCATTGCCCAGGATCGGGGATCCGCACTTTTCACAATTCGTCAGCTCGCTCATCGGAACCCCCTTTTGCGCGGCAGAATGCCTTCCATTGCTAAGGCGACGTCAGAATCACCAACGATCGCTCCTCCTCTTGGCCTCTTTTCGACGACGCGCGAAATCACAACTTCGAGAGGCTGTTGCTGCCCGTCACGGCGACCCAAACGAAAGCGCCGTCGAAAGCGAAGCCCTCGGGGCTAGTTCCGACGGACACGTTGGCGATGAAGTTCCCGTCGCTGGCGTTGATCTCAGTCACGCTGCCGTTGATGACATTGGAGACCCAGATGTGCGCGCCATCGAACGCGATATTGGCAGGGTTGCTGAAGTTGTACGCGCCGCCCGAGAGGTTGCGCACCAGGCTTCCATCACCCGCGTTGAGCTCGGTGACGGTGTTGCCACCGGCGTTCGTGATCCAGATATGTACGCCGTCGAAAGCGACGTAGGCGGGTATGTTGAAGTTGTATGAGCCGCCGGAGAGGCTGCGGATGAAGCCTCCGTCGCTCGCGTTGATCTCGGTCACGGTGTTGTTGCCGACGTTGGCGATCCAGATGTGCGCGCCGTCGAACGCGAGCCCGGCCGGCTCGTTGAAATTGTACGCGCCGCCGGAGAGGCTGCGGATGAAGCCTCCGTCGCTGGCGTTGATCTCGGTCACGGTGTTGTTGCCGACGTTGGAGACCCAGATGTGCGCGCCGTCGAACGCCATGTCGAAGGGTTGGCCGAAGTTGTACGAGCCGCCGGAGAGGTTGCGGACGAAGCTTCCGTCGCTGGCGTTGATCTCCGTCACGCTCGTGGTCCCCAGATCGGAGACCCACACGTGCTGTCCGTCGAACACGATGCCCTGCGGTGCGTTGAAGTTGTACGAGCCGCCGGAAAGGTTGCGCACGAAGCTTCCGTCGCTGGCATTGATCTCGGTCACGCTGAGGCCTTCGTTGTTCACGACCCAGATGTGCGCGCCGTCGAACGCAAGGCTGTCCGGACCGGCGAAGTCGTATGAAGGGTTCACGGCATTGGTGAATGAAGCGACCTGGTCGGCGTTCCACCAGCGCAGCAGGGCGATTTGAAGCGGGTTGATGGAGGCGCCCGCCGGCCCCGGGGGGCCCTGTGGTCCCGCGGCTCCCGCCGCGCCCCTCGGTCCCTGCGGCCCCGCGGGGCCCTGAGCGACCGTCGCGGAAATCTTCAGCGCGTTCGATCCATCCGGCGTGATCGAGATGTTGCTGCCCGCCTCCAACGTCAGTGCGCCGTTCAACCCGTTCAAGCTCGTAACGCCGCCGAGCATGTCCGGGAAGCTCATCTCGAAGCCGGAGGAATCCTGCGACTCGTTCGCGACCTGCGCTCCGGCGAGAAGGACGGAGCCGGTCCCGCCCGTCACCGTCGCGGTGATCCGGGCGTTTGTCGTCGCGACGCCGGGGAAGAGGTCTGTCACATTGGGCTGGAGCTGTTCATAGGGAGCGAGCGCGTAGTCGCGCGCGCCGAGAGTCGCGCCGTTGTCGTCCAGGAGAGACACATGGACGGTCGGAGAGCCGCCGCCCGTCTCGACAAGCGCGAAGTTGTAACGGAAGTTCTCCGACCCTCCCTGGTTGATTCCCTGGATCGAAGCGGACTGGCCGAGCGAGATCGAAAACCCCTTCGGTACGCCGGCGAAAAACAACCCCTGCGTGTTGCCTAGGTCATCGCCGGGCGCCTGGTTGTAGATCCTTTCCGCGACGAGAATCTCGCCCGACGAAGTGACTCGAGCTGCGCCGATCGCGTTCGTCAGATTGAGCTTCGACTCGACGACGTTCTCGTACATCTTCGTCTGGCCGGGAGAAAGGGTGTCGGTAAACGAAGGCGGCGTCGTGTTCGCCTGCCCCTGCTTGAGAAAATCGAAGGTAAACGAAACGGGCGCCGAAGTCAGGTTCGTCGCCCAGACCGTCGTGGAGAACTGCGACCCCGCCTGGCCCGCGACGCGTCCGACCGCCGGAAGGAACGTTTCGGTCGATGAAAAGCCGGCTTGGACGATTGCGGCGGCCAGCAGCGCGACGATCCCGAAAAGCGGTTTCTTGAAACCGTGTGAACGTTTCATTCCTGTCTCCTCCTAAGAGCCTGCGATCCGCCGGGACGAGTTCAGGCCGGCTAGTTCGCGCCGACCTCTCTCCGGGCGAGCTCGGTCGCCGCCGCGTTCCTCTCCATGTTCGATACCCTAGAGGCAAGCGCCGCGAAGGCCGCGCGTTGTTCCGTCAGTTCCTTTTTCAGCGAGGTCATCTCGGCCGCCTGATCGTGAATTTTCACTTGCTGCTTCTCGAGCTCGTTCAAAAGCAGGGATGACAGCAACTGGTACTTCACGGTTTCGGGCTTCTTGTCCCGGCCGTAAGCGACGAGATCCGGAAAGATCTCGGCCACTTCTTCCGCGATCAGGCCGTACTGGATCGGTTTTCCTCCGTCGGCAAACGGCTTCCTGTAGCGGAACGTGACCGGGCGAAGCCGGAGCAGCCGATCCGACGCGCTCCCCATGTCGCGGATGTCCTCCTTGTAGCGGCGCGAGGAGCTGATCGTGCCCAGCTGGCCGTTGCTGTCGATGACGACCGCGACGGCGTCGTTGTTCCCGGTTGTCTTTCCCCGGATGCCGGCGATGAAAGCGGCCGTCTGAATGCTGTCGTCCCCGATGCGGATGGTGTCGCCTTCCCCCGCCACTCCCTGATTGCCGATATCGATATTGTTGTTACCGGTGGTCGAATTGCCGCCCGCGTTCGCTCCGATCCCGATGTTGTTTTCGCCTGTCGTGTTCGCCTCGAGCGCGTCCGCGCCGACGGCGGTGTTGAAACGGCCTGTGGTGTTCTCATTGAGCGCGTAGGAACCTGTCGCGGTGTTCAGGACACCCGTACTTATTTCGAGTGCATTGGTTCCGGTGGCTGTGTTGTTGTCACCTGTGGTGTTGCTTTCGAGTGCTCCGTCGCCGATCGCGATGTTGTTGCTTCCCGTGGTGTTCGCGAAGAGCGCACTTTCGCCGACAGCGGTGTTCGCCGGGCCGGTGGTGTTCGAGCCAAGAGCGCTGACGCCGACAGCGGTGTTGCCCGCGCCCATCGTGTTGAGGCCGAGCGCACCCTCACCGTCCGCAGTGTTGTCGCCACCGGAGGTGTTGGAAACAAGCGCGAACGCGCCGGTTGCCGTATTGAAGCCGCCCGTCATCGTCAGGTTTCCGGCGACGGAACCGACGAACGTATTTCCGGTGCCGAAGCCGTCGAGAAACGGTTGACCGCCGAGGAAAAGAATCCCCGTCGATGCGGTCGTTGCGGGCAGGTTCAAGTTTCCGTCCAGAGTGAGCGTGTTCATCGCGAAGTTTCCCGATCCGTCGCGCAGGGCGGCCGTATTCGGCGTGTCGGTCGAAACCGCGTTGACGGGCCCCGGGGGTCCCTGAGGCCCGGTCGCGCCCCGGGGTCCCGCGGGACCTTGCGCGACCGTCGCGGAGATCTTCAGCGCATTCGATCCGTCGGGCGTGATCGAAATGTTCGCCCCCGCCTCGAGCGTCAATGCTCCCGTCAATCCATTCAGGCTCGTCACGCCCCCGAAGGCGTCCGGGAAGCTCATCTCGAATCCGGAAGAATCCTGCGATTCGTTCGCGATTTGCGCTCCGGCGAGAAGGACGGAGCCCGTCCCGCCCGTCACCGTCGCGGTGATCCGGGCGTTCGTCGTCGCGACGCCGGGGAACAGATCCGCCACGTTGGGCTGGAGCTGTTCATAGGGAGCGAGCGCGTAGTCGCGAGAGCCCAGGCTAGCGCCGTCGCCATCCAGAAGCGCCACGTGGACGGTCGGAGAGCCGCCGCCCGTCTCGACGAGCGCGAAGTTGTAGCGGAAGTTTTCCGACCCTCCCTGGTTGATCCCCTGGATCGAAGCGGACTGGCCGAGCGAGATCGAAAAGCCTTTCGGCACGCCGGCGAAGAACAACCCCTGCGTGTTGCCGAGGTCATCGCCGGGCGCCTGGTTGTAGATCCTTTCCGCGACGAGAATCTCGCCCGACGAGGTGACGCGAGCGGCGCCGATCGCGCTCGTCAGATTGAGCTTCGACTCGACGACGTTCTCGTACATCTTCGTCTGGCCCGCGGAAAGGGTGTCGGTGAAAGACGCGGGCGAGGCGTTGGCCTGGCCCTGCTTCAGGAAGTCGAACGTGAACGAAACGGGCGCGCTGGTCAGGTTCGTCGCCCAGACCGTCGTGAAAAACTGCGAACCCGACGATCCGGCGATCCGCCCCACGGAAGGCAGGAATATATCCGTGGACGGGAAGCCAGCATGCGCAACGGCTGCGGCCAGCAAGGCAACGACCGCGAAAAATGCTCTCCGGGAACTGTGTGAAATCTTCATCTGCTTCTCCTTACTGTTTGCGTCCGATACTGAAGATCGTCGTGCCGGGGTTGAGGACGACGGCCCGCATCTCATTTCCGCCATCGTCGATCACAAAACCGGTGTGAATGGGAACACCTGCGGCGTTGAGGAAAGTAAATTGTCCGGTGCAGTCCGAATTGACGACGTAGGTCCCCGATTCAAACCCGCTGACGAGGGTGCCGTTGTGCATGACGGCGTCGTGCTGGGTAAATCCTCCCAGGCCGTCGAAATTCGTGATCGCCGCTCCGGCAACCGGGCCGGCGATCGGGCCACCGACCGTCTGCGAGCCCTGGATCGTGAACCCATAGCTCCCCTGGAGGGTTGCATTCGAGCACGGGGAAATGGCGGATCCGTCGCCCTGTGCCCAGGCCCTCGGACTGATCGAGAACATCGTGATAACTGCCGCGCACGCCGCCAGCTCCCACCCGCGAACCCAATTTCTGATTTCCATGATCTATCCCTCCGATCGCAAGCCGGACTATTCCGGTATGCGACGGCAGAGTGGCCTCTATGGAATAATTCGTCTTGGGACAATCGCTGGGTTCTCGATGGATTTTTTCTGGTCTGCAAAATGGGTGAAGCAGATAAGTTGAACGCTTCCAGCGGCCTCTATGAATTCGGCCCGTTTCGGCTGGAGGCGCGCGAGCGCCGCCTGCTGAAAGAGGGGAGACCGATTGCCCTTCAGCCCAAGGTCTTCGACACGCTTCGGCTCCTCGTGGAGAACGCCGGGCATATCGTCACAAAGACCGAGCTGATGGCCTTCCTCTGGCCGGAGACCGCCGTCGAGGAAGGAAACCTCACGAAAAACATCTGGCTCATTCGAAAGGCGCTCGGCGAGGCGGAAGGAGAGAACCGCTACATCGAGACCGTCCCGAAGGCGGGATACCGATTCGTGGCCCCCGTGGGCCGAGTGGCTGAATCTCCTCCTCCGGCCGCGATTCCGGCGGCGCCGAAGCCGTCTCTCGTCAGTCCGGATGCGGTCCCGGCGCCGATCCCCGGACGCCGGAGCTCCCGGCGCGCGTCCGTGATCGTCTCGGCAACTCTGGGCCTGGCGGTGGTTCTGGGCCTCGCCTCGGGAATCCTCTGGATGAGGAAGAGGAGAGAGCGCGCGCGGGAGGCCGCGACGCCGGCCTCGATGGCCGGAGTCCATGCCCGCCGCAGCGTGGCCGTGCTCGGATTCCAGAACCTTTCCGGACGCCCCGACGCGGGCTGGCTCTCGACGGCGGTGTCCGAGATGATGTCGGCAGAGCTCGCGGCGGGCGAAAAACTGAGGCTGGTGCCGATGGAAAACGTCGCGCGAATGGTGGGCGCCCGTTTTCCGAGCTCGCCCGGCGCGCTTTCACGCGAGAGCCTTCTCAAGATCCGCACGAGTCTCGACGCCGATCTCGTTTTATCCGGGTCCTTCATTGCCATATCCCCCCCGGGCGGCGAAAAGATTCGCTTCGACATGACTCTTCAGGACACGACGAACGGCGAGTCTCTCGCTACTGTGACGGAGACGGGGAGCGAGGCCGATCTGTTCCGGCTCGTCTCGTCGGCGGGCGACAGGCTGCGCGCGGAGCTGGGCCTGGCGACCGCGCCGGATTCGGAATCCGGCGGTATCGTCGCGGCTCTCCCGAACGGTCGCGAGGCGGCGCGATTCTACGCGGAAGGGCTGGCAAAGCTTCGGGGATTCGACGCGCTTGGCGCGCGACCCCTGTTGGAGGCGTCGATCCGAATCGAGCCTGGTTTCGGGCCTGCGCACGAGGCGCTGTCAAAAACGTGGTCGGCGCTTGGATATGACGAGAGGGCGCGCGCCGAGGCGGAGAGGTCCTTCCGCCTTTCGAGCGGGTCACCGCCTGCCATCCGCGCCACCGCCGAGGCGCGGCTCGCTGAGGTGCAAGGGAAATGGGAGCGGGCCGAGAGGCTCGACGCTTCCCTCTTTCGCTCGCATTCGGACGATCTGGATGCCGGACTTCGACTGGCGTCGGTACAGATCTCCGGAGAACGCGCCCGGGAGGCGCTCGCGACGCTCACAGCGCTCGGAACGCTGCCGGCGCCGGCCCGCGACGATCCGCGGATTGACCTCGCGCGGGCGGACGCCGACGCGGCCCTCTCGAAATGGAAGGATGAGCTCGCGGCCGCCGGGTTGGCCGCCGAAAAGGCGAAGCGGAACGGCTCGACGCTCTTGCTCGCCGAGGTTCGGCTCCGAGAGGCGGCGGCGCTTCGGGATCTCGGCGAGCCGGGAAGAGGTCGGCGATCTTACGAGGCGGCGGAAGCTCTATTTCGAAGCGCCGGCGACAGCAACGGAGAAGCACGGGCGCTGATCGGGATCGCGAACGCCACCAGCGACGAAGGTGATTACGACGGCGCACGGAACCTGCTGCTGCGGGCGCAGGCCACCTTCGCTCGGATTGGCGACCGAAAGGGCGAAGCCCATGCGTTGAGCGACCTGGCCGACCTCGACTGGCTTCGGGGCGACGTCGATTCGACCCTTTCGGAGAGCCGCCAGGTCCTTGCGATCAACCGCAGCATCAACGACCGGCGGGGAATCGTCTGGGGCTTGAACGCCACCGGAAACATCCTGGCCGACCAGGGTCAGTTCGACGCGGCGCGCGCTCTCCAGCAAGAAGGAGCCGAGATCAGTCGAGAGATCGGAGCCGACGATGATGTTGGTTACAGCCTGGCGTCTCTGGCGGACACCGACCTGGCGCAGGGGCGTCTCGCCGAAGCCCGGACGAAATACGAAGACTCCCTAGCCCTGACGAAGAAACTCGGAGACCCCGACGGCGAAGCGACGCGGGAGAACGATCTGGGAAATGTGTCCGTCGAGGAGGGAAAGCTCTCCGAGGCCGAGGGCCATTACGAAAAAGCGCTGGCGCGGCGGCGCAAGCTGGGGCTGAAGGACGAGGCCGCGGAATCGTCGATGTTGATCGCGGGGCTCCGCAATTCGGAAGGACGCTATCCCGAGGCCAGGAAACTCGCGCAGGACGCTGCCGTTGTTTTTGCCGAGGTCCGGCAGACCGGCAACGGAGCGATCTCGGTCGCGACCGAGGCCCGCGCGGAGCTCGCGCTCGGGAAAATCGCCGAGGCGCGGCTCCTCTGCGAAAAGGCCCGCGGCCTGTTGAAGAACAATCGCCAGAACGGCGCGAATCTTCCGGTCCTTCTCGAAGCGGTCCGAGTCGAAACAGGCGCGTCGAATCTCGCGGGTGCGAAGAAGCTCCTCGCCGATCTGGAGACGCGGAGCAGAAAATCCGGCTGGCTTTTCTACATTCTCGAAGCCCGGCGGGCGGCCGCGGAGATCGAAATCCTCGCCGGAAGAAAACAGGAAGGTTTCCGGCAGCTCCGATCGCTCGCGAAGGAGGCCCGCGACAAGGACTTCGGCCTCGTCGCGGCCGAGGCGGAGAAACTTCTTCCCGATTCGGCTCGCTGACGAGGGGGTCTGGGGGATTCTTCCCGCGGGTCGAGGGGGTCTGGGGGATTCTTCCCCCAGGTTAGACGTTGAACTTGAACAGCATCACGTCGCCGTCGGCGACGACGTAATCCTTCCCCTCCTGGCGCACGCGACCTTTCTCCCGGGCCGCGGCCATCGAGCCGGCCTCGACGAGGTCGTCGTAAGAGACGGTTTCCGCGCGGATGAACCCCCGCTCGAAGTCGGTGTGGATGACGCCCGCAGCCTGGGGGGCCGTATCGCCGGCGTGGATCGTCCAGGCGCGCACTTCCTTCTCGCCGGCCGTCAGGTAAGTCCGCAGCCCCAGCAGGTGGTAGGCCGCGCGGATCAACTGGCCGACGCCGGACTCCTCGACGCCGAGGGAACGAAGATAGTCGGCCGCCTCGGAGGCGGGAAGCTCGGCGAGCTCCGACTCGATCTGGGCGGAGATGACGACGGCCTCGGAGCTCGTGTGCGCCGCGCAGTAGCCGCGCACGGAACGCACGAACGGATTTTCGTCCGCCCGGGCGAGGTCGCGCTCCGCGACGTTGCATGCGAACAGCGTGGGCTTGATCGAGAGGAGAAAGAGCTTTCGCGCGATTTCGCGCTCCTCGTCCGAGAACGGAAACACGGATGCGGTCCGGCCCGCGTCGAGGTGAGCGGAAAGCTTCCGGCAGAGATCCGCCTCCGCTCTCGCTTCCTTGTTCTGTCCCTTCGCGAGGCGTTCGGCCTTGTCGAAGGCCTTCGAGACGGTCTCCAGGTCCGCGAGGACGAGCTCGGTCGAGATCGTCTCGATGTCGGCGACGGGATCGAGCTTTTCCGCGACGTGCACGATGTCTTTGTCCTCGAAGCAGCGCACGACCTCGACGATCGCGTCCACTTCGCGGATGTGGGAGAGGAACTTGTTTCCGAGGCCTTCCCCCTTCGACGCGCCGGCGACGAGGCCGGCGATGTCCACGAACTCGACCGTCGCCGGGATGATCACGGACGTCTTCGCGATCTTCGCGAGCGGTTCGAGGCGGCCGTCGGGCACGGTCACGATCCCGACGTTGGGCTCGATCGTGCAGAACGGGTAGTTCGCGGCCTCGGCCTTGCGCGTGCGCGTCAACGCGTTGAAGAGCGTCGATTTCCCGACGTTCGGCAGTCCGACGATCCCGGCTCGCAGCATGAGGTCGGGAAGATACCGCAAAAAGCGTTCCGCTCGCTCATTCCGGAATCCTTTATGCTTGACGTCTTCGCACGATGAAAAAGCCGATTCTGCATCCGCAGAGAAACTCGAGGGAGGAGATCTGATGAGACATCGAAACTGGTTCGTGCTTGCGCTCGCGGCGGCGGCCGCGATCGGAGCGGCCCCCGCGCCTTCTCCCGAGGCCGCGATGCGCGGCTTTTTTCCCGCTTCCGCCACCGAGGAGGCGAAGTGGGAGCGCGAGGTGCGCTCCGGGATCGAACCCTCGAGGATCCGCTCGAACATGGAAACGCTTTCCGCCCGCCCGCACCACACGGGATCCGAGCAGGATCGCCGCAACGCCGAATGGATACTCGCGCGTTTCCTCGAGTGGGGCTGGGACGCCCGCATCGAGACCTTCGACGTGCTCTTCCCGACTCCGAAGGAGCGGGCGGTCGAGCTGCTGGAACCGGTCCGGTTCACGGCGAAGCTCGAGGAACCGGCGCTCCCGCAGGACCCGACCTCCGGGCAGAAATCGGAGCAGCTCCCGACCTACAACGCGTACTCGATCGACGGTGACGTGACGGCGCCGCTCGTCTACGTGAACTATGGAGTGCCGCGCCGACTACGAGGAGCTCGACCGCCTCGGCGTCTCGGTCGCGGGAAAGATCGTGATCGCGCGCTACGGCGGTTCCTGGCGGGGCATCAAGCCGAAAGTCGCGGCCGAGCACGGAGCCGTCGGCTGTCTGATCTATTCCGATCCGCGCGAAGACGGGTATTTCGAGGGCGACACGTTCCCCGGGGGCGCGTTTCGTCCCCGGGACGGCGTTCAGCGGGGCAGCGTCGCCGACATGCCTCTCTACCCGGGCGATCCCGAAACGCCCGGCACCGGTTCGGTGCCCGGGGCCCGGCGGCTCCCCCTGAGCAAAGCCGCGACGCTCACGAAGATCCCCGTGCTGCCGATTTCCGCGGCGGACGCGGAGCCTCTTCTTCGGAGCCTGACGGGGCCGATCGCCCCGGAAAAGTGGCGCGGCGCGCTTGCCCTCGCGTACCACATCGGCCCGGGCGCCTCGAAAGTCCATCTCCTCGCGAAATTCAACTGGGAGGTCGCGGCCGATCCACGACGTCGTCGCGAAGCTCGCCGGCAGCGAGTTTCCGGACCAGTGGGTGATCCGGGGAAATCACCATGACGCCTGGGTCAACGGCGCGGACGACCCGATTTCCGGCCTTTCGGCCATGCTCGAAGAGGCCCGGCAGCTCGGCGAATTGTGGAAGAAGGGCTGGCGCCCGAAGCGGACGATTCTCTACTGCGCCTGGGATGGCGAGGAGCCGGGGCTGCTCGGTTCGACCGAGTGGGCGGAAACGCACGCGGAAGAGCTTACGAAAAAGGCCGTCGCCTACATCAATTCCGATAACAGCGGGCGCGGCTTCTGGAGGGTGTCGGCGTCGCAGACCTTGCAGCGGTTTTTCGACGGCGTGGCGAGCTCGGTGGAAGACCCGGAGGCGCACGTTTCGATTTCCCGGCGGCTGCTGGCCCACGACGTTCGCGCGGCGGCGGATCCAGACCCCGAAATGCTTTCGCGGAGCGGGCACGGGCTCCAGGAGAAGCCCGACCCGGAGAAAATCCGCGCCCGCGCCGACACTCCCGTTCAGCCTCTCGGCTCCGGCTCCGATTACACCGTCTTTCTCGACCATCTCGGGATCGCTTCGGGGGATCTCCGCTTCGGCGGAGAAGACAGCAGCGCCGGCGTCTACCATTCGATCTACGACGATTTCTACTGGTACACGCACTTCTCCGACACCGATTTCGCATACGGCCGCGCGCTCGCGCAGTCCGGCGCGACGGCCGTCATGCGCCTGGCCTCCGCGGACATCCTGCCGTTTGAATACGTCGACTTCTCCGACGCCGTGTCGAAGTATGTCATCGAGATCAAGCACGAATTCGAAACCGAACGCACGCGAGCGCAGGAACGAAACAGGGATATCGAAGACGGTCTCTTTGCCGCCGTCGATGACCCGCGCCGCCCGACCGTGCTTCCGAAGCCGGAAACGATTGCTCCCGAGATCGACTTTGCTCCTCTCGAAAGAGCGGCCCTCGCGCTCGCCCGGTCGGCCCGGGAGTTCGACGAGGCGTTCGGGCGCGCGCGGAAGGCGAGCGCCGCGGCAAACGGCAAGATCCTCGGATTGGAGCGGCTTCTCCTGTCGGAAGAAGGCCTTCCCGGACGTCCCTGGTTCAAGAACCAGATCTACGCCCCGGGGTTCTACACCGGCTACGGAGTGAAGACGCTCCCCGCCGTCCGGGAGGCCGTCGAACAGAAGAACTGGAAGCTGACCGAGGTCCAGATTCCCGAGCTCGCGAAGGTTCTCGAGCGGGAAGCTCGAGGAATCTCGGAAGCCGCGGCTCTGTTGAAATGAGTTGTCGGACTTGAAGGGTTGACGAATGCCGCAGGAAAGGCCAGCTCCGAAGATGCCCGGCGCCGGCAGCGCCCGTCTCCACCGGTGGATCGCGCGGGACGGCGCGGAAGTCTGCGCGGAATGCGGGGTCGGGGCCAGTGACCAGACCCGCTTCAGTTTCTGCCCGGGGCGGGTGCCGGGCTCGAGGCCGGGTGGTCCGCGCGGTTCGGGAGCTTAGGCGGCTTGGCGCGCGGCTGGGGCAAGAGCGAAGAGGACCTTCCCGCCGAGAGAGAGTCGGAGCGAGAGAATCGCCGTTCCGACGGGGCAGCGGAGCCGCCGGCCGGAGAAGCGCAGCGGCGCGCCCGGCTTCAGGCGATCGAGCTTTCTCTCGCGCGGATCGCCGATCAGCTTTCGAAGACCGTCAATGCGGACCGAAGGCGGGCGCTCGAGTCGGCGCGAGCGGAGCTCGAAGAGCAGAAGAAACGACTCTGACCGTATCCGGGAGAACTCCCTCGAGGAGATAACTGGGAAAGAGTTTCGTGAGGATTTTCACGGTTTCCGCGGGGTCGCGCTCGGCCGCGTCTCCCTCGCGAATCGCCTCTTCGACCGCCGCGTGGTACCACTTCTGGTCCTCCAGGATCGTCCGACTGCCGGGGCGGCCATGCCCGGGGACGTACGTTTCCGCCGAGAGCGAGCGGAGGAGCTCCAGCCCGGCGCGGACGCCTTCCAGCGAAGCGTCCTCGTAATTGATGTGGTATCCGCTGGAGACGAGATCCCCGCAGACGGCGACCGATTCCCCCGGCAGATGGAGCACCGCGTCCCCGGCCGTGTGGCCGTGGCCGGGATGGAGCACGCGGGCTTCGACGCCGCCGAGATCGAGCGTCACGGCCCCGGAAAATGTCAACGAGGGCGCGGCCGACTCCGCATCCGCGAACAGCTCCGCGAGCTCGGGATCGCTCCGCCGGGCTTCGAGGAGCCCGGGATGGTGGGCTTCCATGCCCCGGCGGCATTCGTCGTGCCCGAGAACGACGGCGCCCTGCCGCGCGAACCAGGACGACCCGAGAGCATGGTCGGTGTGGTGGTGCGTGAGGAGCACCCACCGGACGGGAGTCGCGGTCTTTTCGCGCAGGGCCGCCTCGACGAGCCGCGCGTGAGCCGGCGCGATCAGGGGATCGACGAGGAGGACGCCGCGATCTCCCTCCACCGCGACGCAGTTGGCGCCGTAGCTCGTCGTGATCCTGTCCCCGCCGAGCGACCACGCCCACACGCGATCGCGGATCGGGTGCTCTTCGAGGCGAAGATGTTCCACGGGGAGATCGTAATGCATTCGGATATCCTTCGTCGGGAATGAACGACTCGAGAATCCGCTGCGGCTGGGCCGGCGAGGACCCTCTGTACGTCGCGTACCACGACACGGAATGGGGCGTGCCGGTTCGCGACGACCGCGTGCTGTTCGAATTCCTCATTCTCGAAGGGTTCCAGGCGGGGCTTTCGTGGATCACGATCCTTCGCAAGCGCGCGGCGTTCCGCAAGGCCTTCGCCGGGTTCGATCCGAAAAAGATCGCGCGTTTCACCGCGAAGGATCGCCTTCGCCTGATGAAAGACGAAGGAATCGTGCGGAACCGGGCGAAGATCGACGCCGCCGGCGAGAACGCCCGCGCGTTTCTCGCGGTGCAGAAGGAGTTCGGATCCTTCTCCGGCTACATGTGGGACTTCGTCGGCGGAAAGCCGATCCAGAACAAGCGGCCGACTCTCGACGACATTCCCCCGGAGACCGAGGAATCGCGCGCTTTCTCGAAAGACCTGCGCGAACGAGGTTTCCGTTTCGTCGGCCCGACGATCTGCTACGCCCACATGCAGGCGGTCGGAATGGTCAACGACCACGTCGCGGGATGTTTCCGGCACCGGGAGGTCGCGAAGCTGGGATAAAGGCCTCGCTCGCCGGTGGTCGCGGCCTGGCCCCGTGGCGGAGTCTTCGGTTCCTCCCTCGAGGAGACGCAGCGCGCCCGGTGGTGGCATCTTGTCCGTGCGCGCTCCTCGGGCAAATTTTTTCGCGAGTCGAGCGATCGTTCCGTAACCGGCATTCCAGCGAAAAAACTTACGCTCCTCTCGGGAGGCACCTGTGACTCCGCGCTGGCCCCGGGCCGGTTCACCGGCTTCGCTCAGGAGTTGGGCTCCCCTCCCGCGAGCGAGGTCCCGGGAGCGGCCCGTTCGGGCCGGGCCGCGGGGCGCAGAGCGCTCGTCCGCAGGCCGTGAATGAGTCGCAAGAAGAACGATCGCGACAATTGAGAGAAGAGAGGTCGCGGCGAACGCTAGAGGCGCGGGGGAGCGATTCCATCCCGATCGACCGCGCCGTGCCTGCGGACGAGTGCCGAGCCCCGCGGACCATGGGCTCGGGGCGCAAGCCTTGGCCGAGCGAGCTTCGAGTCCGATGCGAAGTTCTATACTCCTGTCGTTCTTGATCCGGAGGAATCATGAGCGAAATCGAGCGGATCGTCGATCAGCTGAAGCGATCGTGGGGCGGGGAGGCGTGGCACGGCCCGTCGCTGTCGGAGCTGCTCGCGGACGTCGACGCCGCGAAGGCAGTCGCGCACCCGGTCGCCGGCGCGCACTCGATCTGGGAGCTCGTGCTCCACCTGCGACGTGGGACCGCACGGTCGCGGGGCGCCTGCGGGAATGGCACGGGAGGGACCCGTCGGACGCCGAGAATTTCCCGGCCGTCGCCGCGACGACCGAGAGCGCGTGGACGGCCGCTCGCGATTCGCTCGCGAACGCCCACCGGGAGCTCGAAGAGGCGGTTTCCTCGTGGCCCGAAGACCACCTCGGAGAGATCGTCCCCGGCAAGCCGTACTCGGTGTACGTGATGCTCCACGGCGCCGTGCAGCACGAGCTGTACCACGCGGGCCAGATCGCGTTGCTGAAGAAGGCCTAACCGACTTTCAGGCTCTCCAGAATGTCGTCTTTCCACACGTACTTCAGGCGCTTGCGGCCCTTTGCGGCGTTTTTCTGGAGCGCGTAGGCGTACAGCATCGGCAGCGCGACGGACGTTTCGACGAACGCCATCTCGTGCGTCGCGGTCTTCGAGACTTTCCCCCACGACGTGGCTTCCGACAGCGTCGAGCCGCCGAGACCGCCCCAGTGCGGCGCATCGGTCGTGACCTGCAGCGCGTAGCGGTGGCCGCCCGTGTCGAGACCGAAGATGTAGCTCATGACGATCGAGTCGTTGATGTAGTTCTTCGGGACTCCGCCGGAGATGTACAGCGCCGCCGTGCACTTCGACTTCACGACGATCTGGGTGAGCTCATAGTTGTCTCGAATCGACGAGATCTGGAACGGCGTCTTTCCCCGCTGGCGCGCCCGGTGGTAATGCTCGGTCAGGCCGATGCCGATCGAGGAGTCGTTCAGCGCCGGCACGAAGAGCGGAACGTTGCGGCGCGCGCAGGCGCCGAGGATCGATCCGTCGTCGTGGCGAGCCGTCTCGGCCAGCAACCGCAGGAACGCGCGCGAGGAGAGCGAGGTCCCGGTGAGGCGGTCGGCGAAGTGGGAAACGGCCATGTCGGTTTCCCAGTACTTCTCCTCGTCGATGAACGTGTCATAGAGCCGGTCGATGTAGAGGTCGCGCAGCATCCGGTCGTCGATGTCGGGAGTTCCGTGGTAGTGGCGGCCGCCGCGCACCTGGTAGTAGTCCTGCGAGATGATCGCGCCGGTCGAGACAATGACGTCGACCATGTTGTTCTCGATGAGATCGACGATGACCTGCCGCATTCCGGCCGCGATGAGCGAGCCCGCGAGTCCCAGGAAGATCGTCGGCCGATCCTTGTCGCGCAGGGCCTTCTCGAACACCTGGCCGCACCGGCCGAGCGCGCGCGCCTGGAACGAGATGTCGCGGTACTTGTCGAGCAGCTGCGCGACGGTCGTGTCCTTTTCGATCTTGACCGGAGTGGTCGCGCGGCCTAGGAGCGCTTTCTTCTTGCGGCGGTCGACGCCGACCGCCGCGCTGTGGACGTACTCCTCGGCCGTCTTGCCGACGCGGCGCTTTCCCTGGGTTTTTGCCATGTTTGGGGTCCTTTCGAAAGGATTCGGTACGCGGCCATCGCGGCGCCGTACCCCGAATCGATGTTGACGGCGGTCACGCCGTTCGCGCAGGAGTTGAGGGCCGAGAGGAGCGAGGCGAGGCCGGCGAAGTTCGCTCCGTATCCGGCGGAAGTCGGCACGCAGATGATCGGCCGGCCGACGAGCCCCCCGATCACCGAGAAGATCGCGCCTTCCATTCCCGCGACCGCGATCACGAGGTCGGCCTTCTCGATCTCTTCGAGCTTCGAGAGAAGGCGCACGACTCCCGCCACCCCGACGTCCGCGATGACGCGCGACGCGACGCCCATGTAATGGAGCGTCCGGCGGGCCTCCTCGGCGACGGAAACGTCGGCCGTTCCGGCCGTCACGATCGCCACGTCGCCCGGGATCGGGCGATTCGCCTTTCCGACCTGGAGAATCAGCGTCCTCGAGCGCTCGTCGTAGTCGGCGTGTCCGGGCAGGGCCTCGCGGGAAAGCTCTTCCCATTGTTCCTCGCCGAGCCTCGTCACGAGGACGTCGTGCTCCCTCGCGAGCTGCCGGCAGATCGCGACGATCTGGTCCGGGAGCTTCCCGGTCGCGAGCACGACTTCCGGAAAGCCGAGCCGGCGCTGGCGATCGAAGTCGAGCGTGAATTCGGAGGGAGGCATCGGAGGCATTCTAACCGCTGTGGCGCTCGATTCTCGGTTCCCCCTCACCCTTCCCTCTCCCTCGAGGGAGAGGGGGGGACTTCAGAGCAGAGCGAGGAAGGACCGGGTGAGGGGGTGAGCATGCTTGGAACGCCGTGGTAGAAAGCCCAGCGGAGGTCCCATGACTCCTGAAGAGTTTCGAAGATACGGCCACCGGCTGATCGACCGGATCGCGGACTATCGCGAGGGGGTCGCCGGACTGCCGGTCCTGCCGCGCATCGAGCCCGGCGAGCTGAAATCCCGGCTCCCGGCCTCGCCTCCCGAGAACCCCGAGCCGTTCGACGAAGTCCTCGACGATCTCGACCGGCTCGTGATCCCCGCGATGACGAACTGGCAGCATCCGGCCTTCTTCGCGTTTTTCCCGTCCAACAACGACCTGTCCGCGGTGCTGGGCGACATCGTGTCGACCGGGATCGGCGGCGTGGGCCTCTCCTGGCAGGCGAGCCCCGCGCTGACCGAAGTCGAGGAGGTCGTCACCGACTGGCTGCGGGCGATGATGGGGCTCTCGACCGCGTGGAGCGGGACGATCGCCGACACGGCTTCGACCGCGACGCTCCAGGCGCTTCTCTGCGCGCGCGAGAAGACGACGGGCTACTCGCTCGCGCGCGGGGGAATGGCCGGGCAGTCGCCCCTGGCCGTCTACTGCTCCGACCAGAGCCATAGCTCCGTCGAGAAAGCGGCGCTCCTTTCCGGATTCGGCCGCGAGAACGTCCGGAAGATTCCCTCCGACGCTTCGCACGCCCTGCGCACCGAAGCGCTGGCTGCGGCCGTCCGCGCCGATCTCGCGGGCGGAATCCGGCCGTGCGCCGTCGTCGCGACAGCGGGAACGACGGCGACGACGGCCTTCGACCCGATCGAGAAAATCGCGGAGATCGCCCGCGAGCACGGGCTCTGGCTCCACGTCGATGCGGCCATGTCCGGTTCGGGGATGCTTCTCCCGGAGCTTCGGCCGCTGTGGCGGGGAATCGAGTCCGCCGATTCCGTCGTCGTCAATCCGCACAAATGGCTCGGCGCGGCGTGCGACTGTTCCGTTTACTACGTCCGCGACCCCGAACACCTCGTGCGGGTGATGAGCACGAACCCGAGCTACCTCCGCAGCGCCGTGGACGAGCGAGTGACGAACTATCGGGACTGGGGAATCCCGCTCGGGCGGAGGTTCCGGTCGCTGAAGCTCTGGTTTCTGATCCGCGCCGAAGGACTCGAGGGCCTGCGCCGGAGGCTGCGCCGGGACATCGAGAACGCGCGCTGGCTCGGATCAGAGGTCGCGAGTCGCGAGTGCTGGCGGGTCCTCGCTCCGGTCGCGCTCCAGACGGTCTGCCTGCGGCACGAGCCTTCGGGGCTCTCGGGGGAGGCGCTCGACCGCCACACGCTCGACTGGGCCGAGCGGGTGAACCGATCGGGCCGCGCGTATCTCACGCCGGCGATTCTCGACGGAAGGTGGATGGTGCGGGTTTCGATCGGGGCCCTGCCGACCGAGCGCGAGCACGTCGCGGCCCTCTGGGAGCTGCTAAAAGCCGAGGCCGAGACGTAGAATACCGCCTGGAGTCCCGAACAGGAGGAGCCGCATGAACCGTTTCCTCGTGATCTTCGCCGCCGTGTGCCTGGCCGCTCTCTCCGCGGCCGGTTCCTCTGGCCAGCCGATCGGCCCGGACAGCTATTCCGGCCTGCGCTGGCGAAACATCGGGCCGTTCCGGGCCGGGTGGTCGACGTGCGCGGAGGGAATTCCGGACCAGCCCGACGTTTTCTACTTCGGAGCCGCCGTCGGAGGCGTCTGGACGACCGACGACGCGGGACGGACGTGGGAGCCGCTCTTTCAGCACGAGAGCACGTCGAGCGTCGACGCGATCGCGCTCGCGCCGTCGAACCCGAAGATCCTGTACGTCGGAACGGGCCAGGTCGAGACGCGCTACGACCTCGCTTCGGGCGATGGCGTGTTCCGGTCCGACGACGGGGGCCGCACCTGGCGGCACCTCGGCCTCTCCGCGACGCGCGCGATCGGCCGGATCTCGTCGATCCGCGGAACCCGGACTCGGTGCTCGTCGCGGCGATGGGACACATCTTCGGCCCGAACCCGGAGCGAGGTGTTTTCCGCACCGAGGACGGGGGAAAGAGCTGGACGAAAACGCTGTTTGTCGACGAGAACACCGGCGCGGTCGATCTCGCGGCCGATCCGCAGGACCCGTCGGTCGTCTATGCCGCGCTCTGGCAGGTGCGCAATTACCCGTGGCTTTCGTACTTCCAGCCCAACATGGGACCCGGGAGCGGAGTCTACAAATCGCAGGACGGCGGAAAGACCTGGAAACGGCTGTCGGGCAGCGGCTGGCCGGCGGGCGGCGGCATCGGCCGGATCGGGCTCGCGGTCGCGCCGGGCGGGCGGCTGTACGCGGCCGTCGACGCGCGCGCCTTTTCCGGAAACGCCGGCCTCGCGGGCGGCTCGGAGTCGCAGACCGGCCTCTACCGCTCCGACGACGGCGGCGCTTCGTGGAAGCGCGTGAATCGCGAGCGATGGGTCGGAAGCGACTATTTCGGGCGTGTGACCGCCGACCCCCGCGATCGCGACACGGTCTACATGACGGGGCAGTCGATCCGGCGCTCGACGGACGGCGGCAAGACGTTCGAAATCGTCAAGGGCGCGCCCGGCGGCGACGACTATCATTTCCTCTGGATCGATCCGAACGACCCCGACCACATGATCGACGGCGAGCGACCAGGGAGCGGTGGTTACCGTCAACGGCGGGAGAAGCTGGAGCAGCTGGTACAACCAGCCGACCGGGCAGTTCTACCATCTCGCCGCCGACGACCGGTTCCCCTACTGGATCTACAGCGGCCAGCAGGACAGCGGCACCGTCGGAATCGCCTCGCGCAGCGACTACGGCGCGATCGACCTACCGCGACTGGCATCCGGTCGGCGGCGACGAGCGGGACTACGACGTTCCCGATCCGGGCGACCCGGACATCGTCTACGGCAGCGGGCTCGGGCGGCCGGCTCGTCGCGCTTCGACGGAAGGACCGGCCAGGTGGCGGAACGTATCGCCCTGGCCGGTGTCGAGCCTACGCGCAGCGGGCCGACCGACGTGAAGTACCGCTACACCTGGATCACGCCGATCGCCGTTTCGCCGCGGCCCCCGCACGCGATCTATCAGGGCGCGCAGGTCCTGTTCCGCTCCGACGACGGCGGCCATTGCTGGGAGATCGATCAGCCCCGACCTGACCGGCGCGCGGTCCGCGGCACGAAGGGTGCGAGGGCGGCGATCACGCTCCGACGCGCGCGCCGCCTGCGGCTTCGGAGTCATCTTCACCATCGCGCCCTCGCCGCGAGCCGACGACGAGATCTGGATCGGCACCGACAACGGACGGATCCAGGTGACGCGCGACGGCGGCAAGAGCTGGCACGACGTGACGCCGACCGGCTGCTCGACCTGGAGCAAGATCGACGACTCATCGACGCCTCGCCGCTCGACCCCGCGACCGCCTACGCGGCCGTCGACCGCCACCGGCTGGACGACTTCACGCCGCATCGCTACGCACCCACGACGGCGGACAGACGTGGACGCGCGATCGCGACGGGCCTTCCGCCGCGACGGGTTCGTGCAGGTCGTCCGGGCCGATCCGGTGAGCCGCGGGCTGCTCTACGCGGGCACGAGCCGCGGCGTCTACGTCTCGTTCGACGACGGCGACCACTGGCAGCCGCTTGCAGCTGAACCTGCCCGACCGTCTGGGTCCGCGACCTGCTGGTCCACGGAAGACGACCTGATCGCGGCGACGCAGGGACGCGCGATCTGGATTCTCGACGACGTTTCGCCGCTGCGCGAGCTGCTCGGCGAACGTCGCGCAGGCCCCGGGGCACCTGTTCCCGCCGGCGGACGCCGATCCGCGTGCGGCGAAACGAGAACAACGACACGCCGCTGCCGCCGGAGACGCCGCTGGGGCAGAACCCGCCGGCGGGAGCCGTGATCGACTACGTGATCCGATCGCGGGCCGGAGGTCCGGTCACTCTCGAGATCCTCGATTCGAAAGGGGATCTCGTGCGCCGATTTTCGAGCGAGGACAAGATCGCGTCCGCGGACGCCGAAAGGTATTTCGCCGCGGCGTGGCTGAAGCCCGAGCCGCCGCTCTCGGCCGCGCCGGGTCACCACCGTATCGTCTGGGACATGCGCTCCGAGCGGCCGAAGAGCGCGGGATACGACTTCTCGATCGCCGCGGTCTGGGGAGAGGACACGCCGATCGAGCCGGACGGCATTCTCGTTCCGCCGGGAAAATACTCGGCCCGCCTGACCGTGGGCGGAAAGAGCCAGACGCAGTCCTTCACTCTCCGGATGGACCCGCGCGTGCACACGACGGCCGAAGACCTCGCCCGGCAATACGACGCGGCGAAGCAGGCGCAGGAGCTGATGAATCTCTCCTTCGCCGCGCTGAACGACGCGAAAGAGCTCCAGAAGCGCAAGCCGTCCGCAGCCGCCGCCGCGCTCGCCTCGGGAAAGAACAGCTTTGCGGCTGTCAACTCCCGGGCCTCCGCCGCGTTTCAGGCGATCGAGAGCGCCGACGCTGCGCCGACCGTGCAGGCGGTCGCCGAGCTCGAGAGCGCCCGCGCGGACTTCGAGCGGCTTCTTGCGATCTGGAAGGGAATTCAAAATAGAGGTGGTGGGGCGGGGCGCGGAGCAGAACCTTTCGGCCGTTCCGCGCCCCGATCTCATGGGGTGAGACGATTTGGAGAGGCGCGAGGGTTTTCCCCTCGTCCGGGAAAACGATCCCGGAGCGCTTTTTATTTCACCTGAACTTCCGGGACGTGCCTTTTCTCAAGGGACGCGAGCTCTCCCCGAAACACGGTGACCGCGGATCCCCCCAGAAACACGCGGCTTTCTTCCCCGATACGGACTGAAAGCCGTCCTCCCCGGGCCGAGAGCTGCGCCGCCGCGGAGATCGCGTTTTCCGAGCCGCTCTGCCCAGAAGGGCCCCAGGGCGCATGAACCACCGAAGCCGATACCGGGCTCCTTCGCGCAGGAGAAAAGCGGTTTCCGAGTACCCGAGCTCGCGGGCGAGCGACTGCATCCACGAGCTGTCGCGTTCTCCATCGAGCAGACAGACGGCCGCCGCGTTGCCGGAAAACGGCGCTTCGGTGAACGCGTCGATGAGAGCGAGTTTCATCCGCGCGCCGTCGCGAGGGCGCGGGCGGTCTCCGCGGCGGCGGCCGGCCGGGAGTAGACCGGTTCGCACCAGGAACGGTAGCGGGCGTTCTTTCCGCGGACGACGTCAAAGAAGGTCTTCCGGATCTCTTCGGTGATCGGCCCCGGAGCCCCCGAGCCGATCGAGCGGTGATCGATGCGGGTGACCGGGATGATTTCGACGCCCGTTCCCGCGAGAAACACTTCCTCGGCGAGAAACAGCTCGGTTCGATCGATCGCCCGTTCGACGACCGGGCGGCCGAGCTCCCGCTCGAGGAGAGCGGCGACGGTGCGCCTCGTGATTCCTTCCAGGACGCTGTCGGTCGTCCGGGGGGTGACGACTTCGCCCCGCCGCACGAGAAAGACGTTCGACACGGTCGCCTCGCTCACCTTTCCCTGCGAATCGAGAAGGATCGCGTCGTCGAAGCCGGCGTTCTGCGCGTCGGTCTTCGCGAGCGCCGAGTTCGCATAGCCGCCGGTGATCTTTCCCCGCGGGGGAATCACGTTGTCGTCGATCCGCCTCCAGGAAGAGATCGTCAGGTGCGCTCCCTCGCGGCCGGTCGAGATACTTGCCGAACGGAAACGCGACGATCGAAACGGAGCTCTTCAGCCCGTGCAGGCGAACCCGATCGTTTCTTCGGACAGGAACGCGAGCGGCCGGATGTAGCAGTCCTCCCTCAGGCCTTCCTTTCTCAGGAGCTCGGCCAGCCGGTCCGCGAGGTCGCCGGCGGAAAAGGGAATCTGCATCGCGAGGAGCCTCGAGGATTCCAGGAAGCGGATGAAGTGGTCGTGGGGGCGAAAGACGAAGAGCTCGTTTTCTTCCGCGCTCCAGTACGCTCGGACCCCGGCGAAGCATCCCGTGCCGTAGTTGAGCGCGTGGGTCAGCAGGCCCACTTTTGCGTCGGAATACGGGAGGATCTTTCCGTCGAGGAATGCGAATTTCGGGAGAGCCATTCGTCACCTCCGCTTAGAGTCCAATAGAGCCAATCAGCGTACATCGCTGTGAGTATTCTCGCGATTTTAGATACCATTGCAAGTGCCAATTGTGTATCATTGGACCCCGATGCCGCACACCGACCTCTGGGAGTTCGTGTCGAAGCTCGGGAGCTGGCAGTCGCGCTCGGGCCCGGCGTACCGAAAGCTCGCCGAAGCGATCCGCGAAGAGGTTTCGTCGGGAAGCCTTCCGGTCGGCGCGGCCATTCCCGCCGAGCGCAAGCTCGCCGAGGCGCTCTCGATCTCGAGGACGACGGTCGTCGGGGCCTACGAGAGCCTCCGGGCGGAGGGATGGGTCGAAAGCGTTCAGGGGAGCGGAACCCGCGTCTGCCGTTCGGCGTCGCCCCGGCCGGCGGCGTCCCCGGGCTCTCCCGCTTCGAGCCGGCGCAACACCGCGTTTCGCGGGCTGATCGAGTCGAACCCCTCGACGATTTCGTTCCTCGGGTTGCATCTTCCCGCGATCTCCCCGGACTTCGAGGAGGCGTTCCAGGAAGCGGCCCGCGACCTGAAGTCGGTGCTGCGGAACCACGGCTACACGGGGCTGGGACTTCCCGCCCTTCGCGAGGCGATCGCCGCGCACATCTCCGATTCGGGACTTCCGACGAAAGCGGAGGAGATCCTCGTCACGCACGGGGCGCAGCAGGCGATCGGCCTCGCGGCCGCCGTTCTGCTCCGCTCCGGAGATTGCGCCGCGCTCGAAGATCCGACGTACCTCGGCGCGATCGACGTGTTCACCTCCGCGGGGGCGAGGCTCGTTCCCGTCCCCGTCGGGGACGAAGGCGTGCGGATCGACCGGCTTTCGGAAGTCCTCGCGCGCGACTCGCCGCGGCTTCTCTATCTGATGCCGACCTTCCAGAATCCCGTGGGGACGGTCCTTTCCCCCGACGCGCGGCGCGAGATCGCCCGAATCGCCGATCAGCACGGCACGACGATCCTCGAGGACGGCACGCTGGAGGACCTCTCCTTCGGGAGGAGGCCGCCGCCGCCGCTCGCCGCGTTTTCCCGGAGCGGCCGGGTGATTTCGGTGGGATCGCTGTCGAAGCTGATCTGGGGCGGGTTGCGGGTCGGCTGGCTCCGGGCTCCGGAACCCCTGCTCGCCCCGCTCTCGAACCTCAAAGTGATGGGCGATCTCGGCAACTCCGCGATCTCGCAGGCGGTCGCGGTCCGGCTCCTGCGCCGCGCCCGGGCGATTCGCGAACGTCGGCGCGAGCAGATCGAGGAGCGCTTCGAGTTGCTCGCCTCCGAGCTCGCCGCGCAGCTCCCCGGCTGGACGTGGAAGAAGCCGCTCGGGGGCCTCTCGATCTGGGTGCGGCTCCCGCACGGGGACGCGGACGAATTCGCGCCGATCGCGCTGCGGCACGGCGTCGCGATCCTTCCGGGCTCGACCTGCTCTCCCACGGGCGGCTGCTCGGAATATCTCCGTCTTCCGTTTTGCCTCGAGCTTCAGCAGATCCGCGACGGCATTCGGCGGCTCGCCCGGGCCTGGCGCGCGTACGACCCGGCCCCGAAGACCTCGCGGGCCGGCCTGCACGTCGTCGTCTAAAGACAGTCGCGAGTCGCGAGTGGCGGGTATCGGGTCTCGGGTCCCCAGTCTCGACCCGCGACACATTCTGAGGTAATCTCGTCGTCTTCGCGATCTTTGAATTCTTCGGTGCCCTGCCCCCGAATCCCCGGGGGAGGGTGAAAAGGGAAGCGGGTGAAAAACCCGCACGGCTCCCGCCACTGTAACCGGGGACGCACGCGCCAGATCCACTGAACGCCGGGATGCAAGTTCCACGTTTGGGAAGGGGCGAGATGCGGTCGATCCGGAAGTCAGGAGACCTGCCGAAGAGAAGTTGCGATGTTTCGTCGAGCGGGAGGCTTCGATGAACACGACTCTTCGATTTGCACGGTTTTTCGCGATTCTTTGCCTGGCGGCGCGCGCCGGCGCGCAGACGATTCCCGCCGGTCTCCGAGAACGTCGTCGTCTCGGACTCGTTCTCCTCGGAAACGGACCCGAACGTCTCCGCCTCCGTCACGGTGATCACCCGCGACCAGATCGAAAAAAGCGGGAAAACGGATCTTCTGGAGCTCCTCCGGGAGGTCCCCGGCGTCGACGTGGTCCAGAGCGGAGACGCGGGAAAGGTGACGAGCGTCTTTCTGCGCGGAACGAACTCGACGCAGACGCTCGTGCTGATCGACGGCGTCCGGGTCAACAGCCCGTATTTTTCCGGCTACGACTTTTCCGCGCTCTCGACGCAGAACGTGGAACGAATCGAGATCGTTCGCGGCCCCTACTCCGCCCTTTACGGTTCGGACGCGGTCGGGGGCGTCATCTCCATCCTGCGCCGGGCGCCATCCTGCGCAGCCCGCGGGGCGCGTCACCGCGGCCGCGGGAAACCGCGAGTTCCACGACGAGACGCTCTTCGCGACGGCCGGCTCGGGCGCCCTCGGGTTTTCGATCTCCGGGCGCGACGCGCGTGACGACGGCGAGGCGCAGACCGTCGCCGGCACGCGGGTCGACAACGATGGATGGCGGGATCGAAGCGGCTCCGCGGGCCTCGACTGGTCGCTTTCCTCCGGTTTCCGGGCGGGCCTTCAGGTCGAGCGCACGTTCGCCCGGAGCGAAATTCCGTCGGACTCGGGAACCCCGACGCCGCGCCGTTTCACCGACTTCTCGCAGACCGTGTGGACGCTCCCGGTGCGGGCCGAAATGTCCCCGAGCAATTCGCTGATCGGGTCGCTTTCCGACGTCGAGCTCCGTCCCACGGCGGTCGACCCGGACGACACCTCGGGGTTCTTCCAGGGCGAAACCCACTCCCGAATCCAGGGCGCGCGCGCCGTCGACACGTGGAAGTCCTCGGAGACGAACTCCCTGTCGGGGACGGCGTCGTACGAGCGGTCGACCGTCGACTCTTCGGGCGCGTTCGGGCCCGTCATCTCCGATCGAAGGACCGCGATCTGGGGCATCGGGGCGGAAGATTCGCTCGCGCTCTTCAGCGGCCGCCTCCGGGCCGTTGCCGGGATCCGATTCGACCGGCATTCGGTGTTCGGCTCGTCGACAAACCCGCGCGTCTCGATCGTCGCGAGCCTCGACCCGAGCACCTCTGTCCGGGCGTCCTACGGAACGGCGTTTCGCGCCCCGTCGATCGGCGAGCTGTACTACCCCTTCTTCGGGAACCCGAATCTCGACCCCGAGCGCTCGAAGAGTTACGAGATCGGCGCGACTCGCGCGGCCGGCCGGACGCGGATCGACGTCGCCGTCTTCCGCAACGAGATTCGCGACCTCATCCAGTACGACCCCGTCCGCCAGACCAACGGGAACGTCGGCCGGGCGCGGACGGAAGGGGTCGAGGCGTCGGCCGCCGGTCCGATCGCGGGAGCCCTTCGCGGGCGGATTTCCTACACCTTCCTTCGGGCCGTCGACGAGACCACGGGAGAACCTCTCGTGCGCCGTCCGCGTCACCGCGGCGCGCTCGATCTGACCTGGAGCGGCGGCCCCTGGCTCGCGTCGGCGTCGATGATCTACGTCGGCCGCCGTCCCGACTTTCAGTCCGCGTTTCCTTTCGGGCCGAACGAGGACCCCTCGTATCTTCGCGTCGACTTTCACGCGGAGTACCGGCTCGGCAGTTTCTCGCCGTTCCTGACCGTCGAGAACGCGGGCGATCGCCGCTACGAAGAGGCGAGCGGCTATCCGGCCCGGCGGCGGCGCGTCTGGGGCGGCTTGATCGCGGCGTTCTGAGCATGAATTAGACTGCGTCGCATGCCCCGCATCACGAAGGTTTACACGCGAACGGGCGACGACGGGACGACGGGACTCGGCGGCGGCCAGCGCGTCCCGAAAGACTCGCCCCGGATCGAGGCGTTCGGAACCGTCGACGAGCTGAATTCGCAGATCGGAGCGGCCCGATCGGCCGGCCTCGATTCGAAGCTCTCAGCCGCGCTCGCGCAGATCCAGAACGAGCTCTTTCATCTCGGCTCGGACCTGTGCATTCTCGAGGAAGACAAGGTCCGCCTTCCCGCCCCGAAGATCGAATCGCGCCACGTCGCGGCGCTCGAGAAGCTCATGGATGAGCTGTCGGCCGAGCTCTCGCCGCTCGAGAATTTCATTCTGCCGGGAGGGTCTGCGGGCGCGGCCGCGCTGCATGTGGCGCGAACCGTCTGCCGGCGCGCGGAGAGGCTGACGCTGCATCTTTCCCGTTCGGAGGCGGTCGGTGGTTTCGTCCTTCCGTACCTCAATCGCCTTTCCGACGCTCTGTTCGTGATGGCGAGGTACGAGAATCATCGCCGCGGCAGCCCGGACTTACTTTGGAACAGCCGGGTGTAAAATCCGGCGCAGGAGCGACACCATGAAACTGCGACCCCTTTTCACCGTCGGCGCGACGCTGCTCTTCCTCGGGTGCGCTTCGTCGCACCGTTACGCGGCGCCTCCGCCGCTTCCTCCGCCGTCGGCCGAGGCGGCCCCCGTCCCGCCGCCCTCGTATGCGCCGCCGCCCGCGCCTGTGCCTCCGCCCGCGATGCCTGTGACGACGGAGCCGTCGGCTCCCGGCACGCAGCCGGCGGCCGTCGACACCGCAACGGCCGTGCCCCCCTCGCCCGGGGCCGGCGCGTCCCTCCTTTCCCCGGCCGCGCGGGAAATCCTGCGCTTGAAAGACGCCGGGTATAGCGAGGATTTTCTCCTGAACAAGGTCCGCAACGAGAATGGAAATTACCGACTCTCGATTGACGATCTGATCGCCCTGCGACAGGCCGGGCTCTCCGAGACCCTCATCGACGCGATGCTGCATTCCGGCTCGGTCGCCGCGCCATCGGCCGCCGTTTCGGCCCAGCCGGTCGCCCGGCATGCGGAGTTCGACGGGCTCGTCCGGCAGAAGCGCGGCATCCTGGGCGTCGGGGGTTCGAAGAACAAGCTCGTCGGGAAGCTCGTGATCGACGCCGAGCGCGTGAACTGGTATCAGATGCTCGACGAGGACGACAATTTTTCGATGATGGAGAAGAACATCAAGGAGATGTGGCTCAACTGCGCGCCCCGCGCGGGCGAGAACCTGTGTCTCGAGCTCTGTTTCAAGACGTACTCCGGAGACGAGTGGTGCTACCGCGACACGGGATGGGAAAACGGCGACAACCGTCAGGTGACGGCCGTCTTCGACTACTTCCAGCGCGCGTTTCCCGCGACGTTCTTCTCGAAGCGCGAAAAGAAATCGTTCTGAGTCCCGGAGGGAACCATGGATGACTCGCAGAAAAAGGAAACCGTTGCCGAAGAATTGAGGCTGCTCGGCGAATCCCTGTTCGCGCTCGGCCGCACGGCGTTCGAGAAGAGCCGCCTCCTCTCGATCGACGCGATGCGCAAGGCGCGATCGACGGTCGAAAAGGCTCGCGAGGAGCTGGAGAAGTCGGGGAAGGGGAGCGGCGGCTAGACCGGAGCGCTCCTCATTTCTTGAACGATTTCCGGACGAGCGCGATGACCTGCGCGCTCCATCGCTCCACGTCGCTCTGAATCCGGGCGGTTTCTTTCTCCATCTGGCCGGCGAACGCCGCGTCGTCGATCGACGTCAGGTTGATGCCGACGTTCAGGAGCGCGCCTTCGGCTGCCGCCGAAAGGAGCAGCGCCGCGACGCCAGCGTCGGAGGACGCGTTCGGGTTGCCCTTCTCCGCGACGAGCGACACGCGGGACAGAATTCCCGAGGCGACGCGCGCGGTCTCCATCGGAACCTCGGTCGCCCGGCGCGCGGCCGCCGCCATCGCCTGCTTTCGCGCTTCCTTTTCCCCGTCGGTCTCCTTCGGGAGCTTTCGCGCGGCGACCATCGCGTCGTACGCCTCGGCGTCCTCCTGCATGAGGGCCCGAAGCCTCTTGCCGGCGGCGTCCGCCTCGGCCGCGATCGGGGCCAGGTCCGGCTCCGCGCCGCGGTACTTTTCTTTCGAGAGCGTGAGCGCGATCACCATCGAAACGAGCGATGTCCCGACCGCGCCCGCGGCGGCCGACGCGGTGCCCCCGCCGGGAGTCGGGTCGGAGGACGCGAGAGCCGCGCAGAATTCGGCGATCGTCTGCCGTTCAAAACTCATGGACGATTCCTTTCACGACCGTGTGCGAAACCAGGGAAATGCCCCAATGATAGATGAGGTGGCGGTAGTCGGGAGCGTCGATCAGCGTCAGGTCGGCCGATTTCCCCACCTCGATCGAGCCGCGGTCGGCCGCCTTTTTCAGTGAAGCCGCGCCGTTGAGCGTGATCGCGGTCAGAGTCTCCTCGACCGTCATTCCGTAATCGAGGCACGCGTGAGCGGCCACGGCCGGCAGCGACTCGGTATTGCACGAACCGGGGTTCGCGTCGGTCGCGACGGCGACGGGAACGCCCGCTTCGAGGAGCGCGCGCGCCGGAGCCCGGCGCGAACGCAGCCACCATGCGGTCCCGGGCAGGAGCGTCGCGACGGTGCCCGAGCCGCGGAGCGCGGCGATCTCCGCGTCGCCGATGAAAAGGAGGTGATCGGCAGACGCGGCCGACAGCTCCGCCGCGAGCCGGGCACCGCCCGAGAGCGCGAGCTCGTCCGCGTGGATCCGGAGCGCGAGCCCGGAACGCGCGGCGGCGGAGAGAATCTCGCGCGATTCCTCGACGGTGAAGTAGCCGTCTTCGCAGAAGACGTCGCAGAACTCCGCGAGGCCCGCGGTTGCGGCGCGGGGAACGATCTCCTCGACGATCCGGCGGACCCATTCGCCGCGATTCGAACGGAGCTCCGGGGGAATGTCGTGCGCCGCGAGGAGCGTCGGGACGATCCGGACCGGCGAATCGCGCCGGAGGTCGCGGAGCAGCTCGAGCGCGCCGATCTCTCCATCGGCGTCGAGCGCGTAGCCCGATTTGCACTCGGCCGTCGTCGTTCCGCTTTTCGCCATGAGGGCGAGCCGGGAAAGCGTGAGGGCCGAGAGCTCGTTCCGGCCGGCGCGGCGGGTCGCGCCGACGGTCGCGGCGATTCCCCCGCCGGACGCCGCGATGGCCTCGTAGGACTCGCCCGCGAGCCGCCGCGCGAACTCCGACGCGCGGTCGCCCGCCCAGACGGGATGGGTGTGCGCGTCCACGAAACCGGGGAGGAGCGTCCTTCCGGCGCCGTCGATCACGCTCTCTGCCGTCGGAAAACGGCGGCCCGCCAGTTCCGTCTCCGTGCCGACGAACGCGATTCGCCCCTGCTCGCACCGCACCGCGGCGTTCGACAGGACGAAGATCTCCCCCTGAGCTATTCCGGATCGGGCGCGATCGCCCCGCGGCGTCGCGAGGCAGGCGAGGTTCCGGATTTCAAGCGAGCGAGGAGAGTCGCCCCGGTCTTGCGAGCGAGACACTAGGAGCCGGTGTTCGTGTCCTGCGGCCGCACGAGATAGGAAACCGACGAAGTTTTCTCATCTTCCTCTTCGTCGAAATCCAGAACCGTCTGGAACATCTCGAGCATCGACTTCAGCTTGAGGCGGAAGTTCGCCCGCTGGAGTTTCAGGTCGCGGATCGCCCGTTCGACCTTCGCCGACTGCTGCAGCGCTTCGGTAGTCAGCTGCTGGCCGGCCATCTCCGCCTGGCGCAGCACGACTTCCGCCTCGCGGCGGGCGTTGGTCTTCATCTCTTCGGAAATCCGCTGGGCGGAAAGAAGCGTCTCCTTGAGGATCCGCTCCCGGTCGCGGTGTTCGAGATTCTCCTCCTCGAGCCGTCGAAGCCGCGTCTCGAGCTCGGAATTCTCCCGCACGAGCGATTGGAAGTCCTCAGCGACGGAATTCAGGAAACCGCGCACCGCTTCCGGGGGATAGCCCTTGCGGGCGATCGGAAAATCGCGCTTCTGGATCTCGACCGCGGTGATCTTGACGTTCATACAGCCTCCTTAGAACAAACGGACCGGGGCTCCGAGCAGCAACCCGATGACGAGCTGCTTGACGATGACGATCAGGAGAATCGCGAGGATCGGAGAAAAGTCGATCCCTCCCGTCCAGCGGGGCGGCAGGATCTTTCGGCACGGGCGCAGGAGCCAGTCCGTCGAGCGGAACAGAAACTGCACGATCGGATTTCGGGGATCGGGAGAGACCCACGTCACGAGCGCGGCCGCGATGATCAGCCATTGCAGCATCGTCAGCAGGATTCCGACCGCCTCGACGACCCCCCCGAGCAGCGTCATGGACGCGCGCCCGTTTCCCGATCGCCGAACAGCGCCGTTCCGATCCGGACCTGCGTGGCGCCCTCTTCGACGGCGATTTCGAAGTCGTGGCTCATCCCCATCGAGAGCTCGGGAAGGGAGAAAGACGTCTCCTGCTGGAGGCGGTCGCGAAGCTCGCGCAACTCGCGAAACGAAGGGCGGACGTCTTCCGGGTTCTCGCGCGGAGGAGGAACGGCCATCAGGCCCCGGACCCGCACCGAAGGGAGCGCGAGCGCTTTCGCGAGGAGCGCTCCGCACGCGTCCGGCTCGACTCCTCCTTTCGAATCCTGAGCTCCGATGTTGACCTCCAGGAGAATCGGGACGACCGCCGCCAGGGTTTGCGCTTCGCGCGCGAGCTTCTCCAGCAGGGAATCCCGGTCGACGCTTTGAATCTCCTGGAAGTATTTTAGCGCCGTTTTCACCTTGTTCGTCTGGAGTCTTCCGATCAGGACCCAGACGAGGCCCGGAAAATCCGGCCGCAGCGCCTCGATCTTCGACGCCCCTTCCTGGACCCGGTTCTCCCCGAACTCGGTCAACCCGGCGGCGACGGCGGCCCGGACGGTTTCCAGCAATACGATGAATGAAGCGGCAACGACAGA
>CAVZCI010000012.1:0-188774 GCA_963773815.1 uncultured Acidobacteriota bacterium | reverse complement strand
CAGCGCCGCCACCCACAGGCCTTCGCCTCCGGGCCCGAGCTCCGGCAGCTCGATCTGCTCCAGCGCGTCAACCGGACGATCTCGAGTCGCGACGCCCTTTTCGAGGGTTTCGAGATCGGCCGGGTCCGGCTCCTATTTCAGCTCGGCAGTGAGCCAGCTTGCCGAGATCGATGCCCGCTTGCGGGAACATGGACACCCCGGGCTGGAAGGCAGCCGGGCGGTCGCGGACTTCGCGTGCCACTACGGCCGGCTCACCCGCGCTCTGCGCGCCGCGATTCCGCATGCCGCCGTGTTCGCCTGCGACATCGACCGCGACGCCGCTCAGTTCTGCGCCGATGAGCTCGGCGCGCTGCCCGTCGTCACCGGCTGGCGGCCTGACAAACAGGTCCTTCCCCGCGACCTCGACGCCGTCTTCTGCGTCTCGCTGCTGACCCATACTCCACTCGATCACTGGCGCCGCGCCCTCCGCGCCTGGTCGCAGATGCTGCGGCCGGGCGGTGTCGCGGCCTTCACCTATCTGTCAGCCGACCAGGCCGAAGCGTGGGCGGCCGGCGGGATGCAGAACTACGGTTCGTACGCGCCGGACGAACGCGCCGCCGCCGCGCGTTTTCTGCGCGAGAACGGGCACGCCTTCGCCTGCCTGACCTCCGACTACGACGGTGAGCCGCTCTACGGCGTCGCTTTCGCCAGGCCCGACATTGTGCGGCGGGAACTCATTGCGGCAGGTTTCGAGCTCATCGAGTTGCCCGCGGAGGTGAGCCCGACCTTCGCGCAGAGCCTGGCGCTGGTGCGCAAGCCCGAAGACCACGGCGATCCCCCGGCGGTGGCGCCGGCGGTCCGACGCGACGTTTCCGTGGTGGCGTTCTACGACCCGCGGTCTTATGCCCCGGAAGAGGCGCAGGAGGGAAGTTATGCCAGCAGCCTGTGGGCCCGCCTTGTTGCCACCGAATCACCGCGGCCTCTCCCCACCGACCTCGGATTCGGCGACCCTCGCGTGGCGGAAGTGCGCGAAGCGCAGGCTCTTCTCGCACGCGAGCACGGCGTCGACGCGTTCTGCTATCTCTATTCCTGGGGGGCGGACGGGCCCCGCTGGGATTCACCCTGGCGGGACCTCGTGTCCAGCGGCCGGCCCGACTACCCGTTCTGCCTGATGGTTGCGGTCGAAGACGGCGAGCCGCTTTCCCTGACGACGGCCGGGCGGTTGTTCGACGACATTGTGCCCGGCCTTCGCGATCCCCGCTACGTGCGCGTCGACGACCGCCCACTCGTCGTCGTACGCGATGTCACCCGGCTCATCGAGCCGCGACGGATCGCGGCGGCGTGGCGCGCCGCGGCGGCCGAGAAGCTCGGCGCGATCCACCTCTGCGCCGCCGAGCCCGTTCCCGCTGACCGTCCCGAGGATCTCGGCTTCGATTCCGTTCTCGAAATCCCCGTGGAGGCCGCCGACTACGGCGGCACGGTCGCCGCGGCGCTCGCGCGCCCGTGGCCGGCGCACCGCTTCTTTCGCACCGTGGAAAGCCGGCGCGGCGGAGACGCCCCGCGCAGCGCCGAGCTCTACGAGCACTGGCTGCGCTCGGCCGTGGACGGCACCCGACGTCGGGGCGAGCGCCATGTTCGTCGACGCGTGGAACGACTGGTTACGGGGCCGGTACCTCGAGCCGGACGATGAGGATGGACGGGCCGCCCTGCAGGCCACCCGACGGGCCGCGCGCGGGCCCGCCAGCGGTCCGTGCTCCTACGCCAGCCGCGCGATTCGCTGGGCGAGCTGGGAGACCCCGCCCGCGCCGCCTTCGACGAGCTCGCTCAGGTGCTGGCGCTGCACGAGCACACGCGCGACCGCCTGCTGACCTCCGTTGAAGCGGCGCTGGGTCGGAACCCGATCGGCCAGGAGACTCTCCGTTTCGTGCCGGTGCCCAGTCGGCAGCTCCCTCCGTGCGGCGGCCGCTGTAGCCTCGATCGCGTCGGCAGCGTCGCCGGGACAGAGCTGGATGGCGCGCTCAAGCCCATTCCCCTTCGCGGCCACGAGGTCTGGATCGTGGGCTGGGCGCACACCGGCGATGCGCCGCCGAACGAGGTCGACCTCTTGTTGGCGCTGGAGTCGTTCAACGGGGGCGAGGACCGCATCTTCCCTGTTCGGGAACGCTTTCCTCGGCCCGACGTCGTGGCAGCGTACCCCGACTACCCTGCGGACTGCGGTTTCGGAGCGACCATCGACCTGTTCGGCCTGCCGCAGGGAACCTATCGACTTTCCATCGTGCAGCGAACCCTTCACGCCACGTTTCTCGACGGACCCCGGTCACCGTCGAGCGCGCTTGAGCAACGTGTTCGGGCGCATGACATGGTTGCCGGATCGCGTCCTCCTCGGCGACCTCGTCTTTCGCCTCGAGGAGTCGCGCAGCGACCGATGGGAGCTCGGTGAGGACTGCTTCCGCTTCTACAAGAACCGGCAGCTCGTCGAGCAATTCGAGCGCTTCTGGTCGGCGAGGAATTTCCGGCCGCGCCGCATGCTGGAGATCGGAATCTGGGACGGAGGCAGCACCGCCTTTTGGTACGAGCTTTTGCGGCCCGAGCGAATGGTTGCGATCGATCTGCTCGACCGCGACGACAGTCCTTACTTTCGCCGCTATCTGACCGCCAATCGGCTGCAGGACCGCGTCATGACGCGTTGGCGCACGGACCAGCAGATCGGGCGAGGCTGCGCCAGATCGTGGAGAGCGATCTCGGCGGCGAGCTCGACCTGGTGATCGACGACGGCTCTCATCTGGCGGAGCCGACCCGGACGAGCTTCGACACGCTCTTTCCGTTGTTGGCGCCGGGAGGCTTCTACATCATCGAGGATTGGGCCTGGGAGCACTGGCCGGAATTTCAGGACCCGGGCCACGCTTGGGCGGCAGAGGAAAGCCTGACGTCGCTCGTCGGCGATCTGGTCGCGGCCGCGGGCGGCTCGAAAACGCTCTTCCGTAGTTTGACGGTGTACGAGGGTTTCGTCGCCGTCGAACGCGGCGACGCCGACGGGGACTGGCGCGATTTCCGTCTCGCCGACCACGTTTGCCGGCGGCCGCGGACGGGGACCGCCGTGCGGTCCGCGCCCGAGGAGGACGTGAAGGTGGTGGCCTTCTATCTTCCGCAATTTCACCCCATTCCCGAGAACGATCGGTGGTGGGGCAAGGGATTCACCGAGTGGTCCCGCGTGGCTCGCGCACAACCACAGTTCGGCGACCACTACCAGCCGCACCTCCCGGAGCGCCTCGGGTTTTATGATCTGCGCCTGCCGACCGTGCGCGAACGCCAGGCGGAGCTGGCTCAGGCCTTTGGCATTCACGGTTTCTGCTACTACTACTACTCGTTCGGCACCAATACGTTCCTCCATCGGCGACTCAGGGAAATGCTCGCCAGCGGCGTGCCGGACCTTCCTTTTTGTCTCTGCTGGGCGAACGAAAACTGGGATGCGCCGTTGGGACGGCGCCGAGCGGGAGTGGCTCATCGAGCAACGCTATGGTCCCGAGTGGATGCCGCGTTCATCGAGAGCTTGATCCCTTTCTTTCGCGATCGGCGCTACCTGAGCGTGCGCGGGGCCCCCATCCTCCTGGTGTATCGGGCGGGAGCGATCCCACAACCGGAGGCGACGACCGCGCGGTGGCGTCGAGCCGCGAGGGAGCAGGGGCTCCCGGGCCTCTATCTCGTCGCCGCTCAGACCTTCGGGCTGATCGACCCCCGTCCGCTCGGTTTCGATGCGGCGGTGGAGTTTCCGCCGCACGGCGAGGATGTGCGGCGGGATGCCTGCGCCGTCGAGGGCATCGACCCCGGATTCGGTGGCGACATCGTCGACTACCGAGCAGCGGCTGCCCGGCGGCTCGCCTTGGCGCCGCCGCCTTTCCGGCTTTATCGCACCGCGATCGTGGGTTGGGACAACACCCGCGGCTCGGCCACCGCGCCACGATCTTTCACGGCTCTTCGCCTGAGGCCTACGAGGGGTGGTTGAGCGGACTGGTGACCGCCGCGCGACTCGGTCATCCCGACCACCGTCTGGTCTTCGTCAACGCCTGGAATGAGTGGGCCGAGGGGGCCCACCTCGAACCCGACGTTCGCTTCGGAACTCGATATCTCGAGGCGACCCGCCGCGCCGTCGCTAAATGAGACGTTGTGCCGGTTTTGGAGGCGACGGTGGGAATCGAACCCACGAATAAAGGTTTTGCAGACCTCTCCCTTACCACTTGGGTACGTCGCCGCCGGGTCCGGTTGCGATTCTAGGCTTCGGCTCGACCCGAGGTCAAACTGGGCAGCGCCGCCCTACATCCGGCTGTAGGAGCGGATCAGGCCGGTCACGACGCCCTGGATGCGGACGTCCTTCGGCTCCGCGAAGATCGGCTTCATCACGCTGTTTGCCGGCTGCAGACGCACGCGCTTGCCCTCCGCGTAGAACCGCTTCAGCGTCGCCTCGCCCTTCAGCAGCGCAACGACCGTCTGTCCGTTTTCGGCGTTTTCCCGGCGCGAGACGACGATGTAGTCGCCGTCGTGGATCCCATCTTCGACCATCGAGTCGCCCCGCACCTTCAGAACGAAGTGCTCTCCCTTCCCGAGCAGCGACGGAGGAACCTCGATCGAATCGGAATCCGGAAACGGCTCGATCGGGCGCCCCGCCGCGACGACGCCGAGGAGCCGGACCGCCGTCGCAGGCCCCTCCGTTTCGACCGGAGCGAGACTTCGGCTCTTGTTCCAGTCGCGCGTGAGGGCTTTCTTCTCCTGCAGCAGGCGAAGGTGCTTCTGGACGGTCCCGAAGCTCGAGAGACCGAACTCCTCCCGGATCTCCCGCTGCGTCGGAGAAATTCCGTTCTTGCGCCGGTACGCGGAGATGAAATCGAGGATTTCCTTTTGACGTTTCGTCAGATTCATGGGAATGCCCCCTCGTTTCAAAAGAAGGCCGAGGGAACTACCGCGGCCCGCGCTCTGATCAGCTGCGCCGGCCCGTCGGCCTTACTTCGCGGAATATAGGCGTAAAGGAGGCGCAAGTCAAGCGGGTTTGTCCGGCTTTTGGAGGGGGTCTGGGGATTCTTCTCCCAGGTTGGACACAAATTTGTCGCCGCGCAGCGGCGACGCGCGCAGCGCCAGCGGAACGAAGTGGAGCGAAATTTGGTCGGGGCGAGAGGATTTGAACCTCCGACCACTCGGTCCCGAACCGAGTGCGCTACCAGGCTGCGCTACGCCCCGAGAGAGAAACCGGAGTTTATACCCGAAATGGGACGGACACGTAAAGGCTCGCGTCCGGTTCCTAGCGCTTCGCCTCCATGTGCCCCTTGAAGAACTTCCGGTGCAGGTAGAGGTAAATGACGATCAGCACGTTCACGAAGAGGAGGAGGAAGCGATGCGCGGAAAAGGTGCGCAGGAAGAGATGCCTCACCTCGAACGGGATGAAGAGCGCCGTCAGAACGATCGTGAGCCAGGGAGCCCAGCTGTATCCCCGGGCGAGGAACGTGCCCTCGCAGAGGACCACGACGCCGGCGATGAGGCAGGAGGCCACGATCGCCGGGAAATGGAGCTCGAACGCGAACGACAGGTCCCGCAGCATCCGCGACGTGAACCCGAGGCGGGGCGTCCCTTCGACCCAGTCCGCCCAGCGCAGGAACAGGCGCGAGACGGGCTCCTGCCGCGCGATCGCAAGCGCCGCCCCGGCCGTGAGGAACAGGAACGCCTTGAAGAATTTGAAAACGATGATCGCGACGAGCAGGCTCGGGCGCTTCCGCTGAGGAGATCGGCCTGCCATCGGGCTCGATTGTAGCCGGAAAGCCGTCACCCGCGGGATGCGGCGACGATCTCCGCGAAGAGAGACGGCTCCGGAGATTGGATCCGGACCGCCTCGCCCGAGAACGGATCCGCGAATTCCAGGCGGTAAGCGTGGAGGAGAAGGCGCGAGACTTCCCGGAGGATCCGGCGCAGCGCCGGTTCGCGCACTCCCCTCCACCGCGGCCCGCCATACAGGTCGTCGCCGGCGATCGGGTGCCCTCGCGACGCGAGGTGGACCCGGATCTGGTGCGTGCGGCCGGTCCTCGGAGACAGCTCGATGTGGGCGACCGAAGTGCAGCCGCTCGAGCGTTCGATAGTCGGTCGCGGCGGGCTTGCCTTCTTCGGACGACCTTCATCTTTCGCCGGTCCTCGCGGTCCATCGCGAGGGGCGAGCCGATGAGGCCCGCGGCAGGGCTTCGGATGCCCCCACACGATCGCCCGGTACGCCTTCTCGACCCTTCTCTCCTGGAACAGGAGCGATGTCGCCCGGTGCGCCTCGGAATCCTTCGCGAGCAGGACGACTCCGGACGTGCCAACGTCGAGCCGGTGGACGAGCAGGAGCTCCCGGGACGCGCCGGCAGGCAGCCCCGCCGCCTCGACGAGCCTCTCGACGGCCTCCCGTTCGCGACCGCGCGGAGTCGCCATCGAGAGGCCGGAGGGCTTGTCGAGGGCGAGGAAGCGCGAGGTTTCGAGGAGGATCACGCGCCGGCTATGAGCGGCGCTTCGGGCCGCAGCTCGGTCGCTCGGGAATCGCAACTCGCGGCATGGCTTTGTCCCTCATACCCGCGTTCCCGGAGTCCTCTCGCCGTTTCGAGCCGAAGAACTCCAGCTCAGACAGGGGCCGATTCCCTCGCTTCCGACTGCGCTCCTCGCACCGCCCGGGCGACCGCCCGACGGCCGAGTGCATCAAGGCCCCGATCGCAGCCGAACGCTCGTGACCTTCGGAAACGCGGCCTTCACCTTCGCTTCCAGTTGGGGCAACAGGGCCTCCACGGAGCGCCGGCAGCGCGGGTCGAGCAGGACGACGTCGATCGCTCCTTTGCCGGCGGAGTGGGGCTCGATCTTTCCGGCGAGATACGGACCGACGAGCTCCGGCCACTTCTCGGCCACGAGCGATCCGATCGGCCGCGCGCCCTTGAGACGTCGCAGGGAGTCGCGGCACGCGTCGTCGAGACGGGTGAGCTGCTTGAACGGCCGCTTCACGGAACGCTCGCGACCGGCCAGCGGGCCCTCTCGCCCCGGAGGACCCTCCGCACGTCCTCGCTGACCATTCTCGCCATCTCCTCGCGCGTCTCCCGGGTGGCCGACGCCGCGTGGGGCATCAGAAGCACTCGGTCATCGTCGAGAAGGGCCGGAGCGATGACGGGCTCGCGCTCGAAGACGTCCAGGGCCGCGCCCCAGATTCTCTTCTCGTCGAGCGCGCGACAGAGCGCCATCTCGTCGACGACGGGCCCTCTCGCCGTGTTGACGAGGATCGCGGTCGGCTTCATCCGGGAAAACGCTTCGGCCCCGATGAGGTGGAACGTTTCGGCAGTGAGCGGAACGTGCAGGGAAATGACGTCGCTCGAGGCGAGAAGATGTTCGAAGGAGACGCGCCGCGGATCGTCCGGGTCCGAAGAGTCGCGCGCCGAGCGTCCGTGGGCGATGATCTCCATTCCGAAAGCCCTCGCCCGCCGCGCCGTCGCCTTTCCGATCCTTCCGGGACCGACGATTCCGAGCATCTTTCCCTGCAACCCCCTTCCGAGCAGGAGATCCGGCCGCCAGCCCGAAAAGCCCCCCGCCCGCACGAGACGGTCTCCTTCGAGGATCCGGCGCGAGACCGCGAGGATCATGGCCATGGCCATGTCGGCCGTCGCCTCCGTCAGGACCCCGGGCGTGTGCGTGACGACGATCTTTCGCGCCGCGGCCGCCGCCAGATCCACGTTGTCGACGCCGACGGCGTAGTTCGCGACGATCCTGAGCTTCGGAGCGCGGGAAAGCAGCCCTTCGCCGACCGGGACCGAGAGAAGGCAGATGAGCGCATCGGCGTCGCAGAGCTCCGCGGCCAGATGCTCGGGGGAAGTGTCGGCGTCGAGAACGCGAAGGTCGAACTCCTCGGCGAGGCCCGCGAACGCGGGACCCGGCAACGGGGAGCGTCGAGCGACGAGGCGCGAGTCACCGCTTCCACTCCCCCCGACCGCCTGTCCGAGCAGGAAGAGCGCCGCCCCGAGCGCGAGGACCGTCAGCTCCGCCCGCACCGGACCTCCCAGCCGCTCCATGACGAAGGGGTGCTGCGCGCCGGAAAGGCCGAAGAAAAGGGCCATTCCCGTCGTCACGAGACCGAGCAGCATCAGGCTGCGAGCCAGGGTCTCACGCATCCTCACGACCCGTGAACTCGTGAAATCGTGAATCGCGAAGGGGTCCGTGTTCACGAGCGAAGCGACTCACGCCTTCACGAGCGTCGCGCCCGACGCTCACGGCGCGGCCTCCACCGTCACCGAAATCACGCGGTCCCCCTGCTCGATCCGCTCCGCGGTCGCCTGGCCGGAAACGACCCGCCCGAAGAGAGGATAACGGCCGTCCAGGTGCGGCTGCGGGGACAGTGTGAGGAAGAACTGGCTGCCGCCCGTGTCGGCGCCCCCGAGAGCCATCCCGACGGCGCCCCGTTCGAAACTGCCCGGCCCCAGCTCGTCGCGGATTTCGTAGCCCGGGCCGCCGTGCTGCGTCCCCGTCGGGTCGCCTCCCTGAATCACGAAGTTGGGAACCGCGCGATCGAACGTCGTCCCGTCGAAGAATTTCCGCGACGCGAGGCCGACGAAGTTCTCGACGGTGAGCGGAGTTCCCCTCGCTTCGAGCTCGACGACGATGTCGCCCTTCGCGGTGCGGATCCTCGCCCTCCGCGGACTCCCGGCGTCGGCAAGAATGCGCTCGTAATCCGCGAGTTTCCGGGCGCTTCGGTACCCGGGCGCCGGAATCGCGGAAGCGTCGGAGTGGAAGACCTCGATCAATTCCTGCCGGCCCAGGCGGGCGACGAGCGGCCTCGGATCCAGAAGAGCGGCCGCCGCGACCGCGCGCGCTTGCTCGGTGGAAAAACGCGCCGCCGCGGTGACCGCCGAAAGCGCCGCGTCGGGAATGGAATCGCGGATGCTGCCGGCGAGCGCGGCGCGGAGATCGGCCGCAACCGCCGGATCGTCGAGATCGGCGAGCCGGTCGATCGCCGCGGAGCGCACTCCCGCATCGGGGTCCGCGAGCATCGCCCGAATCGCTTCCCGATGAGCCGGGTCCGCCGGCGTCGCATCGATCGCGAACTCGCGCACCCGGGGGCTCGGGTCCGCGAGCAGGCGGGACCGGTAAGGTCCCGCGAAGTCCTCCGGCAGCCCCGCGAGCCCTTCGGCAGCGGCCGCGCGCAGGGACGGGTCCTCCGACGCGATCGCCAGCTCGATCTTGGATCTCGAATTTTCCCGGAGCCCGCGGGCCAGCGAAACGATTGCGACTTCCCGGCGGCGTCCCGCGCCGGAGGTCGCCTGCGCGTTCAGCGTCCGAATCGCCTCGCGATCGCTCGTGAAGCGGCGCAGCGCCGTCAGCGCCGGAATCGCGACGTTCGGGTTCACGTCCGAGGCAAGCGAAACGATGCGTCCGACGCAGCCGGCGGGTGGCGCCGCAAATTGCCGGCCCTCGATCTGCTCGATCGCGTTCAGAGAATTCGCGAGAACGCCCGGCTCGCTCCGGCCGAGAGCCTCGCAGAGCGCCGGAAGACCGCCGGGCCCGCCGAGCACGCCGAGGCCGCGCGCCGCGAACGCCGCGGAGTCGGGATCCGGGTCGCGAACGGCGAGGGCAATCGAGTCGAACGAGGACGGGATCGGGTTTCGGGAGATCGCGTAGATCGCCGCTCGCCGGACCTCCTCCGTCCCCTCTGAAGCCGCGCGCCGGGCCAGGGACGCCGCCGGCTCGGTCGCGAACCCGGCGAGCGCGCGGAGAACGCAGGGACGCTCCGCGGGAGGCGCGGAGTCATAAGCGGCCGCGAGGGGCCCGTCTCCGGCCGGCGCGTGGAGCCGCCCGAGGGCTCGGACGGCAGCGCACCCGACGACCGCATCGCCCTGCCGGGAAAGCACGAGGAGCGTGGAGGCCGCGCGAGGATCGCCGAGCAGCTCGAAACCGAGCGCCGCCGCAGCCCGCACCGAGCTCTCGCGGTCCGCGGAGAGCGTCGCGAGAATCGCGAACCCCCGCGCATCGCCGATCGAGCCGATCGCGTGCGCCGTCCGCTCCCGAACAATCGCTTCCGGGCGGCTCGCCGCCTCTTCCAGAATCCCCGCGTCGTACCGGCGCTCGTCTTCGAGCATCAGGACGGAGGCTTCCGCCTCCCGCGCCGAGCCGAATTTCACCGTCAGAAGGGAGTCGGGACTGCCCCGGAGAGGATGGTCGCCGGGCAGGAGCGCAGGAAAGCAGGCACGTCGTCGCGGCCACTGCGAGGAAGCGCCTCGGGCGGCAGCTCCATCGCTCGGGAATCGCAACTCGCGGCATCGCCTTGCCCCTCACGCAGTTGTTCCCGGAGTCCTCTCGACAGTTCAAGCTGAAGAACTCCAGCTCAGACAAGGCCGATTCCCTCGCTCTGGACAGCCGCCCTTGCGCCTGTCATTGCGAGCGAAGCGAAGCAATCTACTCCGGCCGGAAGCGGATTCACCTCACGCCTTTACGACTTCACGCCTTCACGCGTCTACTGCCCCAGCGGCAGCCGGTCGCCGAGCATCGCCGGAAGGCCGGCCTTCAGGATCTTTTCGCGCGCCCGGCCGACGTCGTAGGAGACGCGGTCGAAAAACACGACCCGTTCCTTCGAATCGAAAATCGCGTACGCCGCGTTCGGGTTGCGATCCCGCGGCTGGCCGATCGAACCGGGGTTGATGAGATATCGCTTGCGCGGGTCGAGAACGATCTTGCTCCGGTCGCCCCGAACGACCTCCACCCGGATCGCGCTCCGCTCGAGCGTGAAGATGGAGGGAATGTGGCTGTGCCCGAAGAAACAAACCTTCCAGGCGCCCTGCTGGAAATTCATGTAGGCGTCGATGTCGGAAAAAATATAGGCGTCCTCGTCGAGAGGCGAACCGTGACACACGGCGAAATCGCCGTCCACGATCGCCGGCCCCATCGGAAGCGCTTCGATGTACTTCCAGTTCGCGGGCGTCAGGCGGCTTCCCGTCCAGCGCGCCGCCTCGAGAGCGACGGAGTTGAAAAGATCCCCCGTTTCGGTCCCCACGACGACCTTGTCGTGGTTGCCGCGGATCATGATCTTCTCCCGCTTGATCTTCCGGATGCGGTCGATGATCTGATTCGGGTTCGCGCCGTAGCCCACGAAGTCTCCGAGCACGACCACTTTGTCGAACTTCTTCCGGCGAACGCGCGCGATCACCGCGGCCAGGGCCTCGTCGTTGCTGTGGATGTCCGACAGGATCAGATAACGCAAGTTCGCTCTTCCATTTTCTCGAGAAGCATTTCCGCCGCGGCTTCGGGCGATTCGGCGCCGGTCAACGAAACCGCGAGAGCGGCTATTCTATAGAAAGGCAGGCGCTCGTCCAAAAGCCGCCGGGCCTGCGAAACGTCGGAGAAACAGCGGCCGGTCCGGCCTGGCCGCCGCGCGGCCCGCGAGCACCTCGAACGGCGCGTCGAGGAAAACGGACAGTCCCGATCTTTGAATGAGTTTTCGGTTGCCTTCGGCCGCGAAAGTTCCGCCGCCGGTCGCAATGACGCCCTTCCGGAATGTCGGCCGAGCCCTCCACGAACGCCCGCTCGCGCCGGCGGAATTCGGGCTCCCCCTCCGACTCGAAGATCGCGCGAACCGTCTTTCCCGAGGTCGACTCGATCTCGGCGTCGAGGTCGAAGAACGGAAGCGCCAGCCGCCGAGCCAGAATGCGTCCGATCGTCGTCTTCCCGCTCCCCATGAATCCGACGAGCCAGATCTTCCTCGGAAGGAAACGACGGCGGCACGCGTCGACGGCCGACCGCGCCTTCTCGCTCGCGTCCGGGCCGTTCAGGGCCGAGATCATCGCCGCGGAGTCGGCGCCCGCCGCCCACACCGCGTCCAGGTCGTCCGGCAAGATGCCGCCGATCGCGACGAGCGGCTTCGCGCGCGCCGGGCTCGACGCCGCGGCCGCGAGTTGCTCAAGCCCCCGGGCGGAGCGGCCGGGCTTCGTCCCGCTCTCGAACACGGGGCCGAACGCGACGTAGTCGGCGTCCGGGCATCCGAAGGCGCGAACAGCGTCTTCGACGGTATGCGTGGAGATCCCGACGGCCGGTTCCGCGCCGAGCACCCGGCGGGCGAGCGACGGGAGGCAGATCGTCCTCGCCGAGGTGAACCCCGCAGCCTGCGATTCGGGCGACGTCGACGCGGTCGTTTACGAAGAGAAGCGCTCTCCGGGCAGCGGCGGCTTCCTGGGCTCGCTGAGCGGACCGAAGGAGATCGGGATCCGGCAGATCCTTCTCGCGAATCTGGACGGCCCGAATTCCCTCTTCGAAAAAGATCCGGGCGACGTCTTCCGCGCGTTCGAGGCCGCAGCGGCGTCTGTCCGTGATCGCGTAGATGGGAGGAAGCCCGCGGACGCTCAATTCCCGCCGGAAATAAATCTTTCCATGAAGCGCGTCGTGAACCGGCCTTCCTGAAAGTCCTTCTCGTCCAGGATCCGCCGGTGCATCGGAATCGAGGTCTTGATCCCCTCGATCACGAAGAAGTCGAGCGCTCGCCGGCCCCGCGAAATCGCTTCCGCGCGGTCCTTCCCGCGGACGATCAGTTTCGCGATGAGGGAATCGTAATAGGGCGGAATCACGTAGCCCTGGTAGGCCGCGGTGTCCACCCGGACTCCCGTTCCGCCCGGAGGGTGGAATACGGTGATCCGTCCGGGAGAAGGAGTGAATTTCTCCGGATCCTCCGCGTTGATCCGGAACTCGATGGCGTGGCCGCGCGCCTTGATCTCCTTGTCGCCGAAAGAGAGCGCGTTGCCCGCCGCGACGGAGATCTGCTCCTTGACGAGATCGAGACCCGTGACTTCCTCCGTGACCGGGTGCTCCACTTGAATCCTCGTGTTCATCTCCATGAAGTAGAACTTGCCGTCCGCGTCGAGCAGGAACTCCACGGTCCCGGCGCCCAGATAGGCAACGGCCTTTCCCGCCTGGATCGCTGCCGCCCCCATCCGTGCTCGCAGATCGGGATCGACGGCCGGCGAAGGCGACTCTTCGATCAATTTCTGGTGACGCCTCTGGATCGAGCATTCGCGCTCGCCGAGGTGGACGACCTTGCCGAACCGGTCGCCGAAAATCTGAAACTCCACGTGCCTCGGAGCGACGAGGTATTTCTCCAGGTAGATCTCGGAGTTGCCGAAGGCCTTGTCCGCCTCTCCGCGCGCGATCTCGTAGTACGACGCGAGGTCCCTCTCGTTGGCGGCGACCCGCATGCCGCGTCCCCCGCCCCCGGCAGAAGCCTTCAGGATGACGGGATAACCGACCTTTCGCGCCAGATCGACGGCCTCGTCCAGGGTGTCGAGCGCGCCGACGGACCCGGGAAGCGTCGGAACGCCCGCCTTCGCCATCGTCGTGCGGGCGAGCGCCTTGTCTCCCATCGTTCGGATCGCCTCCGGCGAGGGGCCGATGAACGCGATCCGGCAGTCCGCGAGGATCTCCGCGAATCGAGAGTTCTCGGAAAGGAAACCGTAGCCCGGATGGATCGCGTCCGCCTCGGTGATCTCGGCGGCGGAGATGATCGAAGCGACGTTCAGGTACGAGGCCGACGGGGGATGCGGTCCGATGCAAACGTCCTCGTCCGCATAGCGGACGTGGAGCGCGTCCCGATCCGCCTCGCTGTAGACGGCGACCGTGCGGATTCCGAGCTCGCGACACGCGGAGATGACCCGAAGGGCGATCTCTCCGCGGTTCGCGACGAGGATCTTACGAAACACTTGTACGGCCGGCTTCCCCCCTCTCCCGGCGGGAGAGGGTCGGGGTGAGGGAGCCCGGGCCCGGAATTCCCTCACCCGGACGGCCTCGGCATGCTCGGCCGTTCGGCCTCTCCCGCGGGGAGAGGCGGGCCGTCTGGGGTTCTTCCCCGATCGAGGCTTTCACGCGGTCTTGATCGCGAAGAGCCGTTCCCCGTACTCGACCGGCTGACCGTTCTGCGGGAAGACCTTCACGACCTCGCCGGCGACGTCGGACTCGATCTCGTTCATCAGCTTCATCGCCTCGATGATGCACAGGATCTTGTTCCTCTCCACGCGATCCCCCGGAGAGACGAACGGCGCCGATTCCGGCGAGGCGGAGCGGTAGAACGTCCCGACGATCGGCGAGAGGATGTAGTGGACGTCTGGTTCCGGCGCTTCTTCCGGCCTCGCGGCCGCGGGGGCCGCCCCGGGGGCGTCGCCGGAGGCGGTCGTGGAGATCTGCCGGGCGGGCTCCGGAATCGCCGGGTAGAAATAGGGAGCCGCGCCGCCGCCGTTGGAAGGAGGCTCGGCGCGCTGGCCCTCGATTCGGAGCCGGAACCCGGCGCGCTCGATTTCCACGCCCGCCAGGTTCTTCGCCGAGACCAGATCGATGAGCTCCTTGATTTCCTTGAACGAAAGCATCAGATCAGCTCTTTCTCCAGCCGCGCCGCCGCCCGGCGCGCTTCGAATCTCGCCCGTCCGAAATTCCCGTCGCGCGAGAGCAGGACGAGCAAATAATACTCGGAAGTCACGGCCACGAGGATCAGAATCGAGCTCCCGCTTTCGATCGTGAACTGCTGGATGATGCCCGAGTCGATCCCGGATTCCGCCGTCATGAGGTGTTTCAGGATTCCCGTCAGCTCGGCGGCGATCGGCTCGAGTTGAGGGTCCTGGCCGGCGAGGGCGGCGGATCCCACCGATTCGAGCGTGATGCCGTCGCGCCCCATCAGAGAGAGGCCGCGCACGCCCTCGACTCTCTGCGCGATGCCTTCGAGCGCTTCGCGAAAAATCGCCATCAGGCCCGCCCCGCCCTCGCCCGGCTCTGGATTCCCGCGAGCCAGCTCTCGAGCCTCGCGGATTTCCGCCGGGAAGGCTTGCGAAGAACCTTCAGGCGCCTCGTGACGCTTTCGTCCATCGGATTCGCGACCGCGAGCTTCTCGTAGATCTTCCGCGCGTCATCGACGAATCCCTGCTTGAAATACAGGTCGGCGAGGGTGCGCGACGCCGGCAGGTCGTCGCTCGCATTGGGTGCGGCGGGAGGGAGGGTGACCGTTGACCGGCGTGTCGTCGACCGCCGCGACTTCCGCCGGCGGCTCCGGCGCCGGGTATTCCGCGTATCGCGGCGCCGAGCACGTTGATCGTCTCGTTCGGATCGAACGAAGGCTCCGGGACCGACTCGGGCGAAAGCGTCAGGTCGTCGATCCGGAGGGCCATCGTGGCTGCGGGCTCCTCGGGCGGATGCTCGGGCGGATGGATGAGCGCCTCCATCTTTTCGATCCTGTCGTCGATCGCCTTGTCCCCCGAGATCGCGCGGTACAGCTTCAGCTTCTTGATCGCTTCGACAGGGTTGTGGGCGTTCTCGTAGAGATCCGAAAGCGCCTTCGCGGCGACGAGGTTCTCCCGGTCCATCGTGAGGACTTTCGAAAACGCCTCGATCGCCTCATCCGTGCGCCACGTCTCCTGGTAGAGCCTCGCGAGCGCGATCTGGGCGGACAGGTACGTGGGATGGCTTTCCAGCCCCTTCCGGAGGGTATTCAGCGCGTCCTCGTAGCGCCCGGCGCGCCGGTATTCCTCCGCCAGCCCGACGAAGATCCGCGAGCCGGGCATCGCGGCCATTCGCTGCTCGAGGTCCCGGATTCTCTCGTCCGATTCGGGTTCCGCCATGAGCCTCATTCTCTCACCAAAAGAGCGCCGCCCCCAAGAGGGGGCGGCGCGAGATGAAACCGGGAAAGCCCGATCCCTATGGCGGAATAACCCCCTGCGCTTCCGTATCGGTCTGGCCGCAATCATCCGTCACGGTCAGGGTCGCGCTGCCGCCGGTGTCGCCCGGGAATGTTACAGGCAGACCGTCGAGCCGGTCTGGCCGCAATTCACCGTGCTGAACGTCGTCAGACTCGGAGGATTCGGAACGCCGGTGAACGTCCAGGTGCACGACTTGTCGGTGTTCGCCGGGGTCGCCGCCGAGCTGAAGACGATCGTGTTGCTGCCGGTGCCGCCGGGCGATTGGTTGAAGGTCGCGACAGGCTTGGCCGGCAGGTCGGCGAGAACCGAAATCTGCTGGGACTTGCAACCGGTAACCTTGTTCTTGAAGTTGAACGTCACCGGAGTTCCGCAAGCCATCGCATAGACGGTCACGGTCGCCGTTTGGGTCCCACCGATGACGGGGTTGTCGATCGTGCTCGTGATGCCCGCTGTGGCACTGGCAGGCGAGACGTTCGTAATGACCAACTCGCTCGGGTCGCCGAGCGGGAAGAATCCGGTGCCCGTGAACGTCACGTTGTTCGCCGCGGTGTTCAAGGCTCCCGTGGGAATGCTCGACGGCGTCGGGCCACTGATGATGTGCAAGCTGTTCACAATGAAGGAAAGAGTCTGCGTCTTGCAGGTCGTGACGCCGTTCTCGATCTGGAACGTCACAAAAGTCTGCAGGCAGTCGAACGGCTGGATATTGATTGTCAGCGTCTGCTCACCTGTGGCAGGGATGTTGTCCTGAGCGCTGATGATCGCGACATTTCCACCGGCCGATAGGGAGATCGTCGCCGCGGCCGGGTCGCCCGCGGGGAAGAAGCCCGTTCCGACAATCGTCACCGTCGTCGTCGACGTCGGCGGTCCGTTCGAAGGCGCCGGCCCGCTGATGACCGTCAGACCGTTGGAGATGAACGAAAGCTTGTCCGACGTGCATCCGCCGACGGTATTTCTGATCTTGAACGTGACGGACGTTGTCGTGCAATCGGTCGGCGTGATCGCAATCGTCAGCGTCTGCTGGCCTGCCGACGGCGTGTTGTCCTGCGCGTTCGTGATGACAACCGTTCCGCCAACATTCGCCGTAATGGTCGCGGCCGCGGGATTTCCGGACGGGAAGAACCCGCTGCCGACGACGGTCACCGAGGTCGTGCCGGTGGCCGGGCCCGAAGCTGGCGTCGGTCCGGAAGTCACGGTGAGCCCGTTCACGATGAAGTTCAGCGTCGGCGTCGTGCACGAACCGTTCGAGATCGCGAACGTCACCTTCGGAACCGAGCAGTTCGTCGGCGTGATGTTGAGCGTCAGCGTTTCGGTTCCATTGCCGTTCTGAACCGCAGAAACGATCGTCACCGTGCCGCCGACGTTAGACACGATCGAAGCGGCGGCCGGGTTGCCGGCCGGGAACAGGTTCGTTCCCGTCACCGTCACCTGAGTCGTCGAGGTCGCGGGACCGTTCCCGGGCGTCGGACCAGCCGTCACGGCCGGCTGGTTCCCGTCGCGGTGAAAGTGATCGGCGCCGAGACGCATCCCGTTGCGTTGTTCTTGATGCTGAACGTGACCGCCCCCCCGGCGCAGCCCGCCGCAGGCGTTATCTGCAGCGTGAGCGTCTGCTGAGTTCCGCCTGGGAAGCGCCGGAAATCGTCACGGTTCCGCCGCTGACTCCCGTGATCACGGCCTGACTCGAGTCGCCGGTCGGGAAGAATCCGGAACCGGTGACTGTCGCAACCGTCAACGTGCCCGCCGGGCCGGACGCAGGGTTCGGAGCGCTCGCGGTGATGCCCGCGGTCCCCGTGAAGGAAAGCGTGCCGGTCGTGCAGTTGCTGACCGTGTTCTTGATGGCAAATGTGACGACTGTCGAGCTGCAGCTCGCAACCGTCGGGGTGATCGTCAGTGTCAGGGTCTGCGTCGACCCATCCGTCGCGCCGGAAATGATGACCGTACCGCCCACGACATTCACGATCGTCGCGGCGCTCGGATTGCCGGTCGGGAAAAGACCGGATCCGCTCACGCTCACTGTATTCGGCTGACCGGAAGGCCCCGTTGACGGGTTCGGCGCCGACGCCGTCGCTCCGCAGGAAGCTGTAAAGCTCAGTGCCGAAGAAATGAGCCCGGTGCCGGTGTTCTTGATCTGGAACGTGATGGTTCCCGCGGCCGTCGGGCAGATGCTCAGCGTGAGCTGCTGCAGGATTGCCGTCCGTCGCGGTGAGGATCGTGACCGTGCCCGGCCCCGTCACATTGACGATCTGAGCGCCCGCCGGAACGCCCGTCGGGAAGAGTTGAGTTCCCGAGACAGTGGCCGTGGTGCAGGAGCCGATGGGGCCCGTATTCGGGCTGAGCGCGACGGTGATTTGCGGCGCGTTCGTGACGTTGAAGGTCAAGACCCCCGAAACGCACCCCGTCGTGTCGTTACGAATCGCGAAGGTGACCGTCGACGCCGAGCCGTTCGGCGTAATGCTCACGTTGACGAACTGTCCTCCGTTGAGCTCGCTCGTCCCGGTGATCGTGACCGTGCCTCCCTGCGCATTGAAAATCGAGAGCTGCGGGTTGCTGCTCTCGAAAAGGTGAGACCCGTTGACGACGGCCTGCGTCGCCGAGTTCGCCGGGCCGGAATTCGGCACGAGGCCGTTCGGGGAAGTTATCGTCGGAACGACTCCCGTGAACGAGGACGAGCTCGTCGCCGATTCGCCCGTCGCGATATTCGTGACCGTGATCGTGCCGCCGCCGCCGCATCCAGCCGGCGGCTTCACGAGAATCTGAGTGCCGGTAACGGAGACGATCGTCGCCTCGTGGCCCCCGAAAAGGACCTGGACCGGCGCGACGAAGCCCTGGCCAAGGATCGTGACGACCGTGCTCGCGTCTCCCTCGATCGGCGAGAACGTCGTGATCGAAAGGGGAACGGTGAACGTGAACGTCGTCGCGCCGTTGCTCTGGCAGCTCGTCCCGCTGCCGCAGTCGGCGTTCTTGACGACGACCGGCTCGACGGCGCCGGTCAATCCGACCGGCGTGCCGTTCGGCAGAGGCGGCGTGATGACGATGATCTGGCTGAAGCTGACGGAGACGATCTCCGCCTGGACGCCACCGAAGAACACCTGGACCGGCGACGAGAAGCCGGAGCCCAGGATCGTCGCCCGCGTGCCGCCGAGTTTCGTGCCCGAGGTCGGCAGAATCGACGAAACGACCGGTTGGAGGTTGACGGCCGTGAACGTGAAGCAGGCTGTGGAAGTGATCGTCGTCGCACCGCCGATCTTGACAATGATGTCCGCGACGTTCGGCTTCGTGGCGTCCAGGCCGGTGAATGCGGGCGTCGTGACGCTGATCGTCGTGTCGGTCACGCCCGTGACGACGCCGGGCAGCGTCGTCGAACCGATGCGGAACAGGACCTGGACGGCGCCCGGTTCGGTGCCGAAGCCTCCGCCCTGAATCGTCACCGGCGTCCCGCCGGTGACGGGACCGCTGCCGGGGTTCGAGCAGATCGAAATGAACGCGCCGTTGAACGTGAAGCAGCTCGGCGAAACCAGGTCGATCCCGCCGGAGATGACGACTTCGACGTCGACGGAAGCCGAGCCGACGCCCGCGAGCTCCGGGAAAGCCGGCGTGACGGCCGTGATCTGGGTGTTCGTCACCGACGTGACGACGGCCTGGTGGACCACGGCGCCGGAGCGGAAGAAGACGCGAACGTTCCCGGGGGTGGACCCGAAGCCCTGTCCGGTGATCGTCACGGGCGTACCTCCCGTGACCGGCCCGCTGTGCGGGTTGGAGCAAACCGAGATGAACGGTCCGCTCGGCAGACCGTTGGGAGTGAACTGGAGGATCAGGGTCTTTTGCCCCTGCTTCCCGGCCAGGGTGACCGTACCCTTGACGGTGACGGGTCCCTCGGAGTCGGAACACACGGTGGCCGCCGCGGCGCCGCTCTGCGTGACGAGAGAGATCGATTGCAGCCCGTTCTGGGCGAAAACGCCGAAGCTCGTCGAGAGCACGACGGAAGTTCCGTCGGGGACCGCCGAACCGTTCAACGTCGCAAATGCCTGAACGATCGTGCACGTGCCGGCTTTCGGGGACGCGTTCGTCGTCGTGATCTGGAGGGCGAGCCCGGAATTTCCGCCTCCCCCGTTGTTCGAGGTCGGAGTCGGGCTATCCGCCGAGCAGCCGACCATCCACGCGCTCGCCGCGATCGTGGCGAGCGCAATCCACCGGTTCAGCGACAGGCGCATAAGGCCCTCCTTGGTTTTCTGCTTCATGGCTGGTAGACGAAAATCAAAGGCGCGGACGCGGGCTCGCTCGCCACGCGGGTGCCCGCGACGGTTTCGCCGTAGAAAACGAACGTGAAGCGCATATCGATCTCGCTCTTTCCCGTCTCGAGGTCGATCCCCCCGTTGAACGGCAGGAGCTGGTCGAAAGGAGACTGTGTCACCGCGTACGCGTACATTCCGGGGAAATTGCTGAGCGTTTGGGAGCCGCCCGAGGGGAGCAGGCCCTGCGCTCCGCCGAACGTTTCGGGCGCCGGCACTCTCGTTCCGCCGTCCACGCGGGAGTAGGTCACGACGTAGGAAGTGATGTTGACATCCTGAAAGTGCTGGGGATCCGACGCCGTCGGGCTCTTCAGGTGGCTCTGAAGCGTGATCGTGGGAAATTGAACCGGCGCCGGCGTCGCGATGTTGACGACCCCGGGGTTGCTTCGACCTGAACCGTGATGAACACGGGAGATTCGGTCTCTCCCTGCTTGTTCGTGCAGCCGGTCGCGAGCGGAAGCAGCACCAGGCCGAGGATCAGCGCTTGATTCAAGAATCGTTTCGTCGGTCCCATCTCGTTGGCCTCCCTCAGTGAACGATCCGCGGGGTGATGAAAATGATCAGCTCTTCGTGGTTGTCCGCCGTGATCTTGCTCCGGAAAAGATTTCCGATCAGGGGGATCTTCCAGAGGCCCGGCACGTTCTGATACGTGTCGTTGTTGTTCATCTGGAAAATTCCGCCGATCACGGCCGTGCCGCCGTCCTTGACGATGATCTGCGTCCTCGCCTGGCGGATCGCGATCGGGAGGTTCGGGGTGCCGGGAATCGCGGCGAGGGGCTCGCGCTTCTGGATGTTGACGTCCATCAGCACGGTTCCCTCGGCGGTGATCTGGGGAGTGACGCTCAACTGCAGCGTCGCGTCGATGTAGCTGACCGTCGTCGTGTTGTTGACGGTCGTCTGGACGGGAATCTGGGTGCCCGTTTGAATCGACGCTTGCGTGTTCGTCATCGCGGCGACGCGCGGCGAAGAGATGACTTTCGCGAGGCCCTCGTTCTCCGCGGCGTTCAGCGCGATGTCGAGGTTGAACGTGTCGAGCACGTTGCCGAGCCTCAGCGCGAGGCCCGACGAGATCGGCTGGGCGTTTCCGTTCGGGCGCTGGATGACCGTGCCGTTGATCGTGCCGTTGTTCGGAAAGACCAGATTCGTCGTGTTGCCGTGCGCGGCATCCGCCGTGCCGGTGAATCCCCAGTTGACGCCGAGCGAGCGCCCGAACGTTTTCGTCGTCTCGACGATTCGAGCCTCGATGATCACCTGCGGCGTCGGCGTGTCGAGGCTGTCGATGAGCTGCAGGACCGTCGGCATGAAGTCCGCGATCTCGCGGATGATCAGCGTATTCGTCCGCTCGTCGACGATGATGTCGCCGCGGGGCGACATGACGCGCTTCACGGTTCCCGCGATCGCCCCCGCCTTCGCGTACGAGAGCTTCTTCGTGACGGTCTTCGTGGGGAGCGAGGTCTGGCGCGCCAGATCGAGGGCGGCGCGGTCGCGCTCTTCCGCCTGGAGCTTTCCGATCGTCGCGATCCGCATGACGTTGTTCTCGATGATGTATCCGAGGCCGTTCTGCTTGAGGATCAACTCGAGAGCCTGGTCCCAGGGGACGTTCTCGAGTCGAACGGTCACGGTTCCGCGGACGTCCGGATCGATCACGATGTTGAGTCCGGTCAGCTCCGAGATGGTGCGGAACACGTCCTTGATGTCGGCGTCCTTGAGGTCGAGCGAAATCGGCTCGCCCGTGTATTGCGACTCGCCCCCTCCGACGGTCTTGGACTTGTAAGCGTTGTTGAGCTCCTGGCGGTCGGTCGGTTTTTCCTGCTGCGCCAGAAGCGCTTCGGCCGACTCGAACAGGACGTCTTCCTTTTTCTTCCCGGCGGCGGCCGGCGTGGTCCTCGCCGGACGTGGCCTTCGGCGCCGCGGGCCGCGGCTCGCGCCGCGCCTCCAGAACTCCCGGCGCCCGCTTGTGCACGGGAATCGATTCGACGGAAGGGCCGGTCGCGACCCGGGTCATCGGGCTGCCGTCCGCCTTCGCGGGCGCCGGCGCGGGGGCTTCCGCGGGAGCGGCGGCGGGAGGCTCGGCGGGGCTTTCAACCTTCGGCATCTCCTCGGGGGCCTTTTCCGCGGTCGAGACCGGCGCGGGAGGCGGAGGCGGAATCACCGCTTCGCTGGAAGCGGCCGGGCTCGAGAGCACCGTCCGGGAGGGACCGGCGTCCGGCGCAGCCGGCGTCGGTGCCGGCGTCGAGCGGGCTTCCACGGCCGATCCGATCACGATCTGGAAACGCTCCCCGTCGCGCCGGGTCGTGTACGGAACGGCTCCGTTCATATCCAGGACGACGCGCGTCACCTTTTCCGGGGCCGTTTTGAATTGCGCGACGCGGGCCCGAAGGACGGGGCCCGCCCCGGCGACCGTGCGGCGCTTGACCCCCGTCCGAACCCCGTTGAAGTCCAGGACGATCCGCGGCGGATTCGGAAGAACGAAGTCGGTCGCGGAGAGCACTCCGTCGCCGAGCAGGGTCACGACGACAGAATCTCCGGCTCCCTGGACTTCGACGCTTTCAAGAGTCCGGGCGATCTCTCCGACGGGAACGTTGACCGGAGCCGGGGACTCGGCTTGGGCCTGAGCCGGCTCCGGGGCCGCTGGCTACAGGTTCGACCGCGCGGCCGGCGGAGCTCGACCGCCGTGACGACCGCCGGTTTCGGAACGTCGGAAGCCTCCGCAACCGCGGCCGCGCCTGGTTCCGGCGCGAACGCGATCGCGAGGGATTCTCCCTGCGACGCGATCTCGTACTTCACTTTGGGATCGTGAACGATCGTCAGCCGGGTCTGCGTCTTGCCGAGCTCGACCTGCGGCTCGACCCGGATCGAGCTGACGAGAGTCCCCTCCGGCGACGGCGTCACGAACGCGTCCGCCGGCCGGGCGCCGGTCAGATCGATGACGAGAGTATCGGGCCGCGGCTCGTACGAGGTGTACAGGAGCGGGCTCCTGGCATTGAGAACGATCCGGGCGCCGTCAGAATCCTGCGAAAAGGCCGCGGAATCGATGACCGCAGCCGGCTTCTTTTCCGGGGTCGCCGGGGTCGAGGCGGCGCGGGCGGCCGGAGAGTCCGATGCAGCGGCGCGATTCGCGTGGCTCGAAGAGCACGCGGCGCCCGCGAAAGCCATACCGGCCATCGCCACGAAGCAGATCCATCGTCGGTGCATCTCTCCTCCCGTTCTCACGAAGGCCTTCCGGGCCCGGCTCATTCCGATCTCGACGCGTTCAAGCGCTTGGTCACGTCGCGGAACGGCTTGACGCTCTGGGGATCGTTGACGTTCTGCCGAAGCGTGAGCTCGTTGTCCCTCACGTCGAGCACTTCGCCATCAAACAACTGGTCTCCCTTTCGAAGCAGATAGCTGCGATTGTCGGAGCCGCGCACCTCCGCGATCCAGCCCGACCGCGTCTTCCACAGCCCCTGGAGCTCCAGCTCGTCGACGGAAAGGCCGGGAATGCCCGGCGGCCGCTCCCCTCCCTGCGAACGTTCCCGGACGAGGAGCGACTTGAAAGGGTCCCGCCGGCCGGCGGGGTCGTACACGTAGGCGTGCTCGTCCTCTTCCGGGAGGAAGAAGGACGAGCGGCCTGGGCGCGAGGCGCAGCCGGTTTCCCCGCCGGAGCGGGCGGCGCCGCGAAGACCGCCGAGGAGGCGGCCAGAACGGCGAACACGATTCCGGAATCGCGGAAGATCTTCATTCCGATTTCCCTTCACCCCTCGGGGGCGCCGGGGCGCGATCCCGGGGAGGCCCGACGGGCCCGCCCGCGCCCTTCTTCGGCAGACCTGCGGGCTTGTCACCGATGTAGATGAACGTTTTCGCGACGAACGTCGCGCCGATCGTCTTTCCGGGAGCGTCGATTCCGTGGACCCGAAGATCCTCGACGTTGATGATTCGCGAGAAATTGCTCATCCGGCTGAAGAAGAGCGCGAGGTTGTGGTACGTGCCGTTGAGAGAAATGTTGAACGGGTACTCCTTGTAGAAGTCCCGAGGGATCGGCTCGTTCGTGCGGAACGTCAGCAGCGTGAAATCGCCCTGGTGGACGAGAGCTTCCACTTTCTTGATCAGGTCTTCGGTGTCGCGCTCGGGCGGAAGCACCTGCAGGAGCTTTTGCAGCTCCAGCTCCAGTTTCTTCACTTCTTCCCGGAACTGGGAGAGCTTCCGTTCGGCGGCCCGGCCCTTCTCGATCTCGGCCGTGAGCGACGTCAGGCTGGGCCTTCGCCGCTTCGATGTCCTTTCGCTTCTGCTGAAAATTCGGATACCCGTACTCCGCGGAAAGCGACAGGATCGCCGAGAGCGCGAGGCCCCAGGCCGCCGCGACCCACCAGGCCTTGTCTTCGAATTTCAGCTCGATCGCCATGTCCGCCTCTTCACGCCGCCGGCGCGGCCGCCCCGGAGGGCGCGGCCATGGTTGTGGTCGTCGTTGTTGTCGTCGTCGTCGAGATGCCGCCGGCGGCGTCACGTACGTGAACGTCACGGATAGCCCGAAGTTGTAGATTGGCCCTTCCTGGTTGAGACTGTCGAAAGTCGGTTCCGCGAAGTAGGAGCTCTTCTTGAGATTTTCGATGAAGTTCGCCACCGCGTTCGGCGTCATCGCCTTGCCCCTCAAGCTGATCGTGTTGCCGATGAGATTCATCTCGTTCAGCCACACGAGGTCGGGAAGCGCCTTGGAGACCTCGTCCATCAGCCGCACGGGACCGCGCTGATTCCGCTTGAGATCATTGATGAGCGCGATCTTCTTCTCGAGATCGGCCTTCTTCCTCTCGTACCCGTTCACTTCGTCGATGATCGACTTGAGGCGGTCGACTTCGATCTGGGCCTTTCGGATCTTGTCGTCGAGATCGCCGCTTCACGCTGCTCAGGTGCCACCACATTCCGCCGATATAGAGCGCGCCGAGCAAGAAAACAACCCGCGAAAATGAAGTTGTTCATCCGGCCCGTCGCACCTTGCGGTCGGAGCCGCAGCCTTCTTGGCGGCGGTCGCGCGCCCTTCAGAAACGAGATTGATCTTGATCAAACGCTCACCCTCCGACCTGCCGGGAGGCGAGGCCGACCGCGATCGCGAGCCGCGGAGCCTGGTCCGAAAGCCATTCCTCGGACACGCCGCTCCCCGATGTCTGGATCTGCCGGAAGGGGTTCATGATCTCGACGGGAATCCCGAATCGATCCTTCAACTGCGAATCGAGATTGATGACGCGGGCGGAGCCGCCGGACAGCACGATCTCGTCGATTTTTTCCGTCGCGGTCGTCGCCGTGAAGAAATCGAAGGTTTTCTGCAGCTCCTGGGCAAGGTCCTGCGACACCGACTGGAGGATCGGCAGCGACGTGGCGAGCGTGTGCTCGCCCACTTTTTCGCCGCGCTTGAGGGCCTCCGCCTGTTCAAAACTCAGGTTGTATTCCTTCTGCAGGGCGTCGGTGTACTGGTTGCCCCCGAACGAGATATCGCGCCAGAAGATCGAGTTCGTGCCGGAGAGAACGTTGACGTTCGTGACGGAGGCCCCGATGTTGACGAGCGCGATGACGCGCCCGGGCGTCAACGGATAGTTGATTTCGTAGGCGTTCTGGACCGCGAATGCGTCCACGTCGACGAGCGCGGCGTTCTTTCCCGCTTGCGAAATCACGCCCGTGTATTCGGCGATCTTGTCCTTTCTTGACGGCGACGAGGAGCACGTCCATGCCGTCCCCCGTGCCTCCCTCGAGAACGACGTAGTCGAGGTTGACGTCATTGATGTCGAACGGAACATACTGCTCCGCCTCCCAGCGGATCGACTCGGCCAGCTCCGATTCGGTCATCCGCGGCAGGTTGATTTTCTTGATGATCACGGAGTGCCCCGAGAGGGAAGTCCCGTAGTTGTCGTTCTTGACGTTGAGGACGGCATCGAGCCGGTTGATCGCTTCCACGACGAGCGAGGAATCCATGATCGCCCCGTCGACGATGGCTTCCGGCGAAAGGGTCTCGACGCCGGCCGAAACGAGCTTGAAACTGCCCGCCTTGGCCTGTTTGAGCTCCACCAGCTTGACTCCGGAGCTGCCAATGTCGAGGCCTACGAGGTTCTTAGATTTGCCGAACAGCACTATGCCTCACCTACTCCTCGAACCGGTTTAGGGGGTTAGCGATGGACTACTAGCAACTGGTGCCAAAATAGCAGAAGGCTAAACGACTGTCAAGGCAAAAGATTCTGTCCCAGCACGAGTTAGCCCCTCTTCCGGCCGCCCGGAAAGCGTGCTAGAATGGAGTTTTCCGGCAAGTGAGGAGACGCAATGCCTAGGGGATGTGATTACTGTGGAAAAGCCGCGGTTTCAGGTAACCGCGTGAGTCATGCGAACAACGTCACGAAGCGGACCTGGCAACCGAACCTGAAGAGCGTTCGAGCGGTCTTCGAAGGGGCGGCGAAACACGTGCACGTGTGCACGCGGTGCCTCCGATCGGGCAAGGTCGTCAAGCCGACCCGCGCCGCCAAAGCCTAGCTCCAAACCCCGCTTCCGCTACCGTGGCCCCTGTGCTTGCGCTCGGGGACGACTGCTCGGCCGGCGAGGGTCCTGTCATGGGGCCTCGACCCGCTTTTGCCGCTCGCCGCGGTTTGAGGACTCTGCTACGACTCCGCGCCGCGAGCGGCAAAAGGGGTCTCGCCCCATGCCACCCGTCCGGCCTTCGCACGACGGCGGTGCTCACGCGGGCGTCGCGTCGCCGGCGGCGGCGGCCGTCTGGAACTGGCGCCGGACCTGCAGCACCCCGGCGACGGCGCGGAGGCGCTTCAGGATCCTCTCCAGGTGCTTCACGTCCTCGATCTCGACCTCGACGAGGACCTCGCCCGTCCGGCCGGCGTCGCTTCGGGCCTCGATCCTTCGAATGTTGCTCTTTTCGTCGGCGATCACCTGGGTGAGATCGGCGAGCAGCCCGGCCGATCCTCCGTGGCGATCTTGAGCTCCGCCGGGAATCGGCCGGCCGACTTCTTCCCCGACCAGGAAACCTGAATCTGGCGTTCGGGATCGTACAGAAGGCTCGTCACGTTCGGACAGCTCGCCGCGTGAACCGAGACGCCCCTTCCGCGGGTCACGTAGCCGACGATCGGCTCGCCCGGAAGGGGATTGCAGCATTTCGCGAGGGAGGCCAGCAGGTCGTCGTAGCCGACCACTTCGACGGTCGGGGATCCGAACGGCAGGATTTTTCGCGCGGCGCGCTCGAGGACGGATTCCGGCTCCGGCGCCGAAACGCGGTCGATCTCCTCGGAGGGCACGAGTTTCTCGACGATGCTTCGCGGGACGATCTTCCCGAAGCCGAGCGCGGCATACAGATCTTCGATCTTCGAGAGTCCGAGGTCCGGAAGGAGATCCGCGAGCGCGCCGTCGGATTCCAGTTTCTTGACCGACCGGCGGAACCTTTTGAATTCCTTTTCGAGCAGCTTGCGGCCGATCTCGATCGACTTTTCCTTCTCCTGCGCGTGGATGAAATGGCGGATCTTGTTCTTCGCGCGGGACGTCACGGCGAACGAAAGCCAGTCGCGCGACGGCTTCGCCGCCGGGGACGTCAGGATCTCGACCCAGTCTCCGTTCTGCAGCAGCGTCTTCAGGGGAACGAGCTTGCCGTTGACCCGCGAGCCGATGCAGTGCGCCCCGACGTCGCTGTGGACCCGATACGCGAAATCCACCGGCGTGGCCCCGCGGGGAAAAGCGAACACCTTGCCTTTCGGGGTGAACGTGTAGACCTCGTCCGGGTAGAGGTCGACTTTCAACGCGTCGAGAAACTGGCGCGGATCGGTCACTTCCGTGCGCAGGTCCGCGAGCCGGCGGAGCCAGTCGAACCGCGCGTCGTCCGGAGAAGCGTCGAGCCGGCCCTCCTTGTAGCGCCAGTGCGCGGCGATCCCCCTCTCCGCGACGAGGTCCATTTCGTGCGTCCGGACCTGCACCTCGAACGGCGTGCCTTTCTCTCCCATGACGGTCGTGTGGAGGGACTGGTAGAAATTCGGCTTCGGCATCGCGATGTAGTCCTTGAATCGCCCGGGAACGGGACGCCAGATCTGGTGGATCAGCCCGAGGATCGCGTAGCAGTCCTTGACCTCCCGGCAGACGATGCGGAACGCGAGGATGTCGTACAGCTGCGCGATCTCGATCTCCTGGCGCCGCATCTTGAGCCAGATGGAGTAGAGCCGCTTCACGCGGCCCCGGACCTGGTTCTCGATTCCCGCGGCGGAGAGGGCCGACTCGATTCGATGCTGCACGTCTTCCACCAGACGGCGGGAGTTCTTCAGCCGCGCTTCGACCGCCTCGGAGATCTGCTCGTATTGCGCCGGTTCGAGCGCGTGAAACGCGAGGTCCTCGAGCTGGCCCTTGATCGAGCCGATTCCGAGCCGGTTCGCGATCGGAGCGTAGATCTCGAGCGTCTCGCGCGAAACCTCTTCGCGCTTTTCCGGCGAAAGGTATTCGAGGGTGCGCATGTTGTGGAGGCGGTCCGCGAGCTTGACCAGGATGACCCGGAGATCGGACGCCATGCCCAGGATCATCTTGAGGAACGTCTCCGCCTGTTCCTGCTCGCGGGAATGAAACGTGAACTTGCCGATCTTCGTGACGCCGTCGACGAGCTCCGCGACCTCGGCGCCGAAATGCCGGGCCAGGTCTTCCTTCGTGACTCCCGTGTCCTCGAGGATGTCGTGCAGCAGCCCGACGACGATCGAGACGTCGTCGGCCCGCATGTCGGCGAGGATTCCGGCGACGTTCAGGGGGTGGATGAGGTACGGCTCGCCGGAACGCCGGGTCTGGCCGTGGTGTTCCTTCGCGGAAAACACATAGGCCTTCCGCAGCAGCGTCTCGTCGCTGCCGGGATTGTAGGACTGCGCCTTCTCGAGGATCTCCTCGAAGCGGATCACCCCTCTATTCTACGAGGATCCCGAAGCCGAAAGCGCGCACTTCGCCGCGCCGAGGCCCGCCGCCCGCCCCGTCACCCACGCCCAGAGGAAGTTGTGCCCGCCGATCGGGCCGAACGCGTCGAGGATCTCGCCGCAGAAAAACAGGCCCGCGACCCTTCGGCTCTGCAGCGTCGCGGGATGGACCTCGTCGAGCGAGACTCCGCCTCCCGTCACCTCGGCGCGCGAGTAGCCTTCGTGGCCGGACACGGGAAGGCGCATCCGGGTGAGGTTCTCGCCCAGGCGCGCCCGCGCCGCGCGGGACAGGTGCGAGACGGTCAGCGGCCGCCCGGCCCCCGCGTTCCGCGCGAGGAGGTCGGCGAGGCGATCGGGGAGGAATTTCGCGATCACGCCCGCGACCGTCGCGTTTCCCGGGGCGTCGCGAAGGCGGCGATCCCAGTCGGAAACCGACGCCGCGGTCCAGGCAACGAGCGCCGGGCGCCCGGGATCCTGGACGATGTGGTGGGAGATGTCCAGCACCGACGGCCCGGAATAGCCGGAATGCGTGAACAGAAAGCCGCCCGAAGCGGTCGCGGCCCGCGCGGAATCGTTCCCCTCGACGGAAATCTTCACCGGAAGCGAGACGCCCGCGAGCGCGAGATGATCCGCTTCGGAGGTCCGCAGCGGCGTCAGCGCGGGGTACGGTTCGACGATTCGATGCCCGAGCCGGCGGGCCACCTCGAGGCCGGCTCCGTCGGAACCGGTCCGGGGAATCGAGAGCCCGCCCGTCGCGAGAACGACCGCTCCGCCGGTGAAGGACCTGCCGTCCTGGACCCGGGCCGAAAGCGCGCCCGGGGACGAACCTCGAGATTTCGACGATGCGAGCCTCGCGGAAGAGCTCGACCCCGGCGCTGCCCGCTTCCCGGAGCAGCGCGTCGCGCACGTCCCGCGCGCGGTGGGACGCGGGAAACAGCTTTCCGGTCTCCTCTTCGAGGACGAGCGGAACCCCGAGATCTTCGGAAAAAAACTGCGCGACAGATTCGAGACGCCAGGACTTCAGCAGATTCGCCGCGAGGCGCGGCATCGCCGAGACGAAGAGCTCGGGCGAGAACCGGGCGGGGAGCACGTTGCAGCGGCCGCCGCCGGAGATCAGGATCTTCTGGCCGGGATTGTCGGTGGATTCCAGGAGCGCGACCCGGGCGCCCGCGCGGCGGGCAAAAAGGGCGGCCGCGAGGCCGGCGGCGCCGGCCCCGACCACGAGAACGTCTATCTCTTGCCGGACTTTCCCGCCTTCGGAGAAGCCTTCGGGGAAGCCTTCGCGGCCGCGGCGACGGGACGGCGCCTGTTCTGGAGATCGTTCCAGATCACGACGATCGGCGCCGCGACATAGATCGACGAGTACGTGCCGACGATGATGCCGATCACGAGCGTGAGAGCGAACGTGTTCAGCACCTCCCCGCCGAGAAAGAACAGCGCGAGGACGACGAGGAACGTGAGACCGGAGCTCATCACCGTCCGCGAGAGCGTCTGGTTGATCGAGTCGTTGATCACCTTCGGCAGCGGATCGCGGCGATTGTTCTTCAGGTTCTCGCGAATCCGGTCGTACACGACGACCGTATCGTTCATCGAATAGCCGACGAGGGTCAGCAGCGCGGCCACGACCACGAGAGTGATCTCGCGGTTGAAGATCGAAAGCAGGCCGATCGTGATGAGCGTGTCGTGAATGATGGCGACGATCGCGCCGACGCCGAACTTCACGTCGAAGCGGAACCAGATGTAGAAGAGCATCGCGACCGTGGACAGAAGGACGGCCCAGAGAGCCTTCGTTCGAAGATCTCTTCCGACCTGCGGCCCCACGTTGTCGGCCGACAGCACCGTGAACGGGCCAATGACCACGTTCTGCTTGAGCCACGCTTTCACGGCGGGGGACACGCCGGGAATCGCGTCGAAATCCGCCGGCGACCGGAACAATCCGATTTGCGAGCGGTAGGCGACGATCGCGTCTCCGACCGCTGCATAGTGCTGGGCCGCCGCGTTTCCGAGCCGGCCGGCGACGTTGTCGGGATCCGTCGGCGCGATCGACACCGCGAGAGTGTCGTGCCCTTTCGCGTTCACGTCGATCTTCTTCGGGTCCCCGCCCGACCCGAGCGCGGCCGAGAGCGCGGAAAACACCTCCTGGGAAACGTCGCGGCCCTCGCGGGCCTGCTGCTTGACCTTGATCAGGACTTCGTTCTTCGCGGGATCGTCGTAGCGCTGAACCCCCTCCAGTCCGAGGTTGAGCGGTTTGAGGATCGATTCGATCTTCGCGGGCTCCGGACGCGCCGAGAACTTCAGCACGATCTGGGTCCCGCCCGAGAAATCGATTCCGAACCGCAGACCGCCGCGCGCGGCGATCGAGACGAACCCGAGCACGATCAGCGCCCAGGAAACCCCGATGCAGATCCATTTGACCCGGAGAAAGTCGATCTTGGTGTCTCTGAACAGTTCCATCGCCCGTCCTAAATCGAAACGCTCTCGACGCGCTGCCGAGAGCCGTATTCCAGCATGAAGATCGTCTTCGAAACGTAGACCGCCGTGAACATCGACGCGGCGAGGCCGACGATCAGCGTCACGGCAAAGCCTTTCACCGGACCCGTGCCGAACTGAAAGAGGAAGAGGGCCGAGACGACGGTCGTCACGTGCGTGTCCACGATCGTGAGGAACGCCTTCGAGAAGCCGTTCTCGATCGCGGTCTTCGGGGTCTTGCCCTCGCGCAGCTCCTCGCGAATCCGCTCGAAGATCAGGACGTTCGAGTCGACGGCCATGCCGATCGTCAGGATGAAGCCCGCGATTCCGGGCAGCGTGAGCGTGGCCCCGAACTGGGCGAGCACCCCGAGCAGGATGATCGCGTTCAGGACGAGCGCGAGCACGGCGTTGAAGCCCGAACGGCGGTAGTAGACCACCATCGCGAGAAACACGAGCAGGGCCCCCAGGACCGCGGCCGTGATCCCCTTTCGGATCGAGTCCAGGCCGAGGGATGGCCCGACGGTCCGCTCTTCGAGGTAGACGAGCCCCGCCGGAAGCGCGCCCGACCGGAGGATGAGCGCGAGATCGTTCGCGTGCTCGGGAGTGAAGTTTCCGGTGATGATGCCCGAATCGCTGATGCGCCCGTGGATGTTCGGAGCGGACTGCACCTTGTTGTCGAGCACGATCGCGAGCCCCTTGCCGATGTTCGCGCCGGTGAATTTCCCGAACTTGTCGGCGCTGTCGGCCTTGAGCGTGAAGGAAACGGAGGGACGGTTCTGTTCGTCCTGCGACGGCCTCGCGTTCTTGATGTCGCGTCCCGTGACGGCCGCCGCCTTCTGGAGAAGGTAGTAGATCTTCGACGAAGTCGGGTCCTGCTCGGTCGCGTTGCCCTCGACGACTTCGGCATCGGGCGGCACCTGGCCGCCGGTCGCCGCCAGGAGCGCCGTCCGGTCGGAGTTGGGGCCGGCGAGGACGAGTTTCAGCTCGAGAAACGCCGTCGACTTGATGATGTCTTTGACCCGTTTCGGATCGTCGACTCCGGGGAGCTGGACGACGATCCTCTCGTTTCCTTCACGGGCGATGACGGGCTCGGAAACGCCGAACTGGTCGATGCGGTTGCGAATCGTTTCGACCGCCTGCTGCACCGCTTCGTCGGAGAGGGCCTTGCGCGCAGGAGCGCCGAGCGAGAACGTCCAGGTCGTCCCGAGGCGGCGGTATTCCCACGTGGGGAGATACCGCTTCGCGGCGTCCTGAAGCTTGTCCAGGTCCGAGTCGGCAGCGACCGTCACATTGAACGAGGACGGCCCGGTGGAGGTGATCGCCCCGAGTTTCAGCTGCTGAGCGGTGTTCTGCTCGCCCAGGCGCGCGATCGCCTCGTCGGTCTCGATCTTCAAGGCATCGGACGTCTGCACCTGCAGGACGAGGTGAATGCCTCCCCGAAGGTCGAGCCCGAGCTTGATTCCGTTCTTGAGGTAGTCCCTCAACCCGGGCGTCGTCTCGCCCGTGACGTCGTTTTTCACGCGCGACATTCCGCTCGCGACGTACGCGCCGACCGATGCGACGAGCACGGCGAGAATCAGAGCGACGCGACCCCAGACTTTTTGAGCCACGATTCAAAACCTCCCGGCAAATACCGCGAAACCGACGGAGTGTATCGGGGCGTGGGGCGCGAGTCAACCAAAACCGAGCCCGGCGGCCGGGCTCCGGCGGCAAATCGCTCGCGCGGGAATCGGAACTCGCCGCCTGGCGCCGACCGCTGCGGTGTGGAACGGGAATGCCGAACTGTATGCGATCGAATCGGGCAGAGAGCTCTCACCTTGGGTCGGCGCGCGATACAGCGGCTCAGACAACCGATTCCCTTGCTCGCGACAGCCGCCGTCGCCCGCCGCGGGTCGGTGCCCGGGCTTTGAGGCGGCGCGCAGGCGGTTCTGAGGAGCCGAAAAGTGTGTTTGAGCTGGATGTCTTCGGCTCGAAGTCTCCGAGCCCCCCACGCTAAACCCTGCCGAATCGAATGCCGACGTTGCGAGTTCTTTTCGGCGAGCGAGGAACTGCCGAACGCCGCCAGGGGCCACCCGCGCAGTCGACGGAGCGAGCTTTACTTCGGTTCGACGGAGGTTTCGACGGGCTCGCTGCCGCCCTGCATGCCCGCGATCGCGCTGCGCGCGACCTTGATCTTCACCTGGTCGGAGATCTGGAGGATGACGGAATTCGTCGATTCGTCGGTCGCCGCGATCCGCCCGTAAATACCGCCGTTCGTGATGACCTGGTCGCCCTTCTTCAGCTGCGCGAGCATCGCCTGCGTCTTCTTCTGGCGCTTGCGCATCGGCGCGATCAGGATGAAGTAGAAGATCGCGAAGATGAGGATCATCGGAAGGAACGCCATGAACGAATTCTGGGGCGTCCCGGGAGCCGGCGCCGCGGCGAGGAGCGTCGTGAAGTTGAACATCCGCGCGATCATCTCGAATTGTCCGCCGCCTGTCAATCGAGCGCTCCGCGGCGCGACTTTGATTTTTTCTCCGCCGGAGAGCAGACTTCCGCAATGGACGACATCTTCTCGGCGATCTGTCGCGAGGCTCTCGAATCCCGCCAGCGCGACGTGTCGTCGTTCGCCGAGACCGGACTGCGGACGATCTCGGAGCGGCTGGAACACCGTCTGCTGAAGCTCGCGGAAGGCCACTACATGCTCGGCCTCGGCCCGTACAACGCCGGGCTCGTGAAGATGGACTTCGACGAATTGCTGCTCGGACGCGAGGTCCCGGAGTTCATCGGAGTCGGAATGCCGGTCGGCGGCTTTCGCGTCTCCTCGCCCGAGGCCTTCCTGAACGTGGAGGTCTCGCGCATTCACGCGAAGATCTCGCGCCGCGGGCCGCAATCGGAACCGGTCTTCCAGCTCGTCGACCTGCGCTCGACGTGCGGAACGTACCTGAACGGCGAAGAGCTGCCGAAGCCGGACATCGAGGGAGCGTCGGAGGAGGACTGCTCGCGCGAGCTGAAATCCGGCGACTTCTTCTCGCTCGGGCCGTCCGCCGTGAACCTGTTCCTCTTTTTTCAGAAGGGGTAGCCGCGATGTGGCATCTCGGAACGCCGGTCCTGGAGATTGCCGACCGATGCGCGCTCGTCTACATCGGTGATTCTCGTCGGCCTGCGCCTGGCGGGAAAGCGCGAAGTCGGACAGATGACTCCGTTCGACCTCGTCCTCATCCTCCTCATCGCGAACGCCGTTCAAAACGCGATGGTCGGCGCCGGACAATTCGGTTTCCGGCGGACTGCTCGCGGCGGCGTGTTCTCCTGCTGCTGAATTTCACGGTGGGACGCGCCGCGCGGAAATGGCTTCCCCTCGGCCGGCTCCTGCGCGGCCACGCGGCCCTGCTCGTGAACCGGGGAATCGTGATCGAGGCGCATCTGAGGCAGGAAGGGATCACGACCGACGACCTGATGGCCGCCCTGCGAGAGCACGGCGTCGCGAGTCTTCGAGGACGTTCAGCTCGCCGTGCTCGAGGTGGACGGCTCGATCTCCGTACTGCAGAACGACGACGTCAAGCCCGCCGCCGGAAAAGCCCATCGCCGCTTCCGATACCTGAAGCGCGGATAGAGCCGGGCCGGAGCCCCCGCTCACACGAACGGAAGGCGTCTTGCGAGCTGGTAACTCGAGTCGTTCGTGACGTTGTCCACGACCGACCCATAGACGAGGGCCTGCCCTCCGATCACCTCGATTCGCACGGATCCGCCCGCCGGAATCGCGACCCCGGCTCCAAGAAAGTCCTGCAGGGAGAACTGCTGGAACTGTCCGGCCGGAATGGTCCGGAGGAGCGGACGCGAACCGACGAAGCGGCCGTTCTCGTTGGAAAGCGTCACCGCCAGCGTGGCCGCACCGAACGTTCTCACGCCGATATTGACGCGCTGCTTCGACAGGTCCGGAGGAATGATCACGTCCGCGTGGTCGCCGGCCTTCAGGATCTCGGCGGCCGTCGCGGCCTCCTCCGCCAGGCCTCGCCCTCCCCCGGCGCCCAGGTCGTTGACGACGCGGGCGAGCACGAGCGGCGGAGGTCCCGAAGAGGAGACGACGTCGAGCGTCCCCAGCCCCGTCAACCCGAACGCGGAAAGGAGGTCGGCGAACGACTCCGTTTGCCCCGGGGCGAGCGAGTAGGCGATCGACGGATCGCCCGAAGACGACGTGCGGCCGGCGGCATGGTAGACGAGCTTCCCGGACACGGCGGCCGCCGCGGAATTGTGAATCTGAAACGACGTCTTGAAGTTCGCGCCGTTGGCTCCGGGCAAAGAGCCCACCGCCGGAACGTATTCCACCGACCCGTCGGCCGACGGGGCGAACGCGAGGTTCCTCCCCGCTTCGAAGCTCGTGTCGTTGGTCTTGTTGTCCACCGCGACGCCGAACACGAAGGCGCTCCCGGCCGTGATCTTGATCGTGAGGCTTTCGTTTCCGGAGAAGGCGACTCCCGGCGCGAACTGCCCCGAGCTCTCCTGGTCGAGAACGTTCGCGGGAAAACTGCGATTCAGCGTCGCGATCACCGTTCCCGCGGCGTTCCGAATCGTCACGGAGAGCGACGCGCCCTGGCCCAGCGGCCGCACGCCGATGTTGAAGCGCTGCGCCGCAAGATCGGGAGGCGCGAGAAGCACGGCGGAATCTCCGGCCGAAAGGGCCGACGATTCCTTGGAAGCTTCCTCGGAGAACCCGGAGGTCCCGGCCGCCCCGGAATCGTTGAAGATTCGCGCCGTCACGACGGGGGCCTGGCCCGAGGAAGGGGCGATTTCGAGGCTCCCCAGTCCCGACGCCCCGAACGCCGTCACGAGATCCGCGATGCTCTGCGTCTCGCCGAACCCAAGCGAATAGGCGAGGGGCTTCCCGTCGGCCGGATTTCCGGGCGCGCGAAAAATCAGCTGTCCGCTGGAACCGGACAGGCCGCCGTTGTGAATCTGAAGCGCCGTCCGGAAGTTCGAGCCGTTCGCGCCCATCACGGCGCCGATGCCGGAGAGGTAGAGAGACTTTCCGACGGGCGAGCTCGTCGCCCCGAAGACTCCGAACGTCCCGAGCGAAGTGACGGGCGCGACGACCTCCGAGTTGATCGTGTCCACTCGCGACCCCGCCACCGCCTGCCACGCATTCCCGACGAGCCGGTAGAGCTTCAGCGTCTCCTCCCGGACAGCGGGGACGAATCCGTAGTTCAGAAGCGACGGGTCGTACTTGATTCGAAGGGTCGCCGGCTTCGAAAAGCCCGGCGCCGGCGTGAACGCGTAAATCGTGTTGAAGTCGAGATTCGTGAAATTCGCGCCGGCCGGAAGCGAGTAGAGCGCGGCCACGTGCACCGACGGAGAGCCCGCGACGGCCTGCGGCGGCAGATCGAGGGAGATCCATCCCCCGAGAAACCATGCGACTCCGCCGGATCCGGGCAGCGTCGCGTCGTCCTCCACTTCCCCTGGCGCAATGAGACTCGAAAGAAACGCGTCCCGCGTGTCGCCGCCCAGGACCCCGTTCAGGATCTTGCGAAACTGATACACCGAGGTCGTGTTCGGCACGCCCTGGTCGATCGCCCCGTTCCCCGACTGAAAGAGCGTGTCGAGCTGCTGCATCGCGGCCGGAAGGTCCGCGTACGAGAACCCGTTCAGGTGGCACAGCGACCAGATCAGCCTCCCCTGGCTCACGTCGTACAGGTGGTCCGCGCAAGGATCGGTGATCGGGGCCGCGCCGGCGACGCCGCTCACGTCGAACGACGCGGCCTTGACGACGTCTTCGTACGAGAAGTAGTGGCGCCCGAAAAAGACCGGATGCGAGTACTCGTGGACCGTCAGCAGGTGGTAGGAAACCTGCGCGACGTTGTCCGCCGTGAACGGCTCGAAGAAATCGGGACGGTTCGCGTACCAGAAGCACCCGTACGCCGTCGTGAGGCCGCTGTAAGCCGGATACACGCTCGAGTCTCCCGTGAACCCCGGCTGGTAACTGCCGCACCACGTGTCGTTCGCGATGTGCAGGTCCATCGGCTTGAGCGAGGACCGGATGTCGATGCCGAAGAACTGGACCGTTTTCTGCTGGGCTTGCGCAAAGCCGAAGTGAAACCCGGCGATCACGTTGGGATCGACGGGGCAAGGCTCCGGGCAAAGGATCCGGAACGTGTCTCCCGGGTTCTGGTAAGCCCGGTACTGTGCCGCCGGCGTCGTGTGCCCGAACCAGTCGCCCTTGATCGTGACGACCGACGACGCGACCGGAGGGTAGGTCGTCGCGAGAACGGCGGAACAGGACAGCGCGGAAGCGAGAAGGAGGGCGCGGCCGACAAATCGATTTCTCATAATCCGATCTTAGCGCCGGAAGAGCGCCCGGAGCCTGATCGAAGGGACAGGCGCGTTAGAATGGAACCTTCGGAGGCCCGATGCCCGAACGGAGCGTCACATTTCCCGGCCGCATCCTCTTCCTGACGGAAGATCCGGAGCTCATCCGCCGGCAGCTCAAAGGCGAGGATCTCGACTGGAACCCGTCGATTCCGCTTCGGGACGACATCTCGACCGACGAGATCACGCCCGGGTGGGTCTGCTACTACTTCGACGAGCGGCTGGGCGACTATCCGTACGTCGGCCTCACGTGCCGCGGGGAAAAGCCGGTCGGAAAAGGGGACGTGAAGGCGGGGGGATTCTCCGTCTGCGTCTCGGGAAAGCGCCGCGGGAAGGGCTCTTCGCGCGAACAGTCGCCGTACGCGGAACGGTGCGCCGGGATCCGGCTCGTGATCGCGGAGAACATCGAGCGGATCTACCGGCAGAACTGCCAGAACCTCGGCGTCTTCGCCTCGACCGATTTTTCGCTGATCGACCGGATCCGCCGGGGCGAGGCGATCCCGCTTTCGGAATTCTCGAAGGGAGCGGACGAGATCACGCGCGAGATCGTCGAGCGCGGCGGCCTCTACCCGTACAACGTCGCGCGCCTCGCGGGCGAGATCGTGCCCCCGTCGCCGGGCAGCCGAACCCGCCCCATGACGCTCGCGGAAAAAATCCTCGCCCGGCATTTCGTCGCCGACGCGAAGACCGGCCGCCTCGGCGTGGGCTCGGTCGCGCCCGGAGACGCCGGCTTCGTTCGGACGGACTACCGCTTCTCCCACGAATACGTCACGCCGATGGCGGCCTCGTTCTTCGAGGCGAACCTCGGGCCGGAAGCGAAAGTCGACGATCCGGCCACGATCCTTTTCTTTCGCGACCACCTCACGTTCCTGAAGCACGTGATGCCCCCGGAGCGGGTCGCGGCCGGACTCCTGGATGCCGCCGACGAGCTCGCCGTGCGGCAGGCGGATTTCGCGAAGCGGCAGGGAATCCGGCTGCACGGCGAAGTCGCCTTCCGGCGGTTCGGAGGGGATCTGCCACTCCGTGATGTACCAGAACTACGCGCTGCCGGGCCAGGTCATCATCGGCTCGGACTCCCACACGCCCCACAGCGGCGCGCTCGGCTGCGTCGCGTTCGGCGTCGGCACGACCGACATCTTCAATTCGTGGATCACGCGCGATGTCCGTGTGAAAGTCCCCGAATCCGTGAAGATCGAGATCCGCGGCGAGAAGCCGCCGGGCGTGACCGCGAAGGACTTCATGCTCGCGATCCTCGCCCATCCGTACGTCAAGGAAGGCAAGGCGATCGGCAAGATCCTCGAGTACACCGGCGACGCGGTGCGCGGGCTCACCGTGGACGAGCGGGCCACGATGACGAACATGGCGGCCGAGGTCGGCGCGTTCACCGGCCTCGTCGCGCCCGACGCGAAGACCGCCGACTTTCTCGTGGAGCACCGCGGAATGTCGCGCGCAGCCGCGGAGCGGATGTGCGACGGCCTGGCGTCGGACGCCGGCGCCGGGTGGTCCGAGACGCTCGTCTTCGACGCCGCGGAAATCGAACCGATGGTCGCGCTGCCCGGCGACCCGGGGAACGGAAAAGCGCTCTCGGACCTCGGCCCCGTCGCGATCGAGATCGCGTACGGGGGCTCCTGCACGGCCGGAAAGAGGTCCGACATGGACATGTACGCGGCCGTGTGCCGCGATGCGGTCGCAAAGGGCAGAAAAGTCGCCGACGGGGTGACGTTCTGGATCCAGTTCGGCTCCCAGGACGTCAAGCGCTACTGCGAGGCGAAGGGCTACCTCGACCTCTTCGCGCGGGCGGGCGCGAAGACGATCGACCCCTCGTGCGGGGCGTGCATCAACGCGGGACCCGGCGTCTCGACGACGAAAGACCAGGTCACCGTCTCCGCGATCAACCGGAACTTCCCCGGCCGTTCGGGTCCGGGGCAGATGTACCTGGCGTCTCCCTATACCGTCGCCGCCTCGGCTTTTGAGGGCAGAATTGTCGAATGGAGACCGTGAAACCCGCGAGTCGAAAGCGCGGCGAGGTCCGAGTCAGACGAGCGCGCGGAGCCGGCCGGCGGCCAAGGCGTACCGAATAGCGTACGTTGAGGCTGACGGCGGCGAGCACGTTCGTCTGACGACGGACATCGCCGCGCCGGCTACCCTTTGATCTTGAGCTCCCGGATCAAGTAGAGCAGCGCCTGCCGCGTCAGGCCGAGCTCCCGCGCCGCGTGCGTGCGGTTGCTCCGGGAACGGGCGAGCGCGAGCTCGATCAAACGCCGGCGGTGGGCGTCGACCTGCGCCCGGTAGTCGCCCGGCGCCGAAACGGCCGTGTCGGCCCGGAGAAACGCGGGCAGGCCGTCGAGGTCGATCGTCGCGCCGGGATCCGCGAGAGCGGCGGCCTCCATCACGGCGTTTTCGAGCTGCCTCACGTTTCCGGGCCAGGAGAACGCCCGGATCGCCGCGGCCGCGCGGGAGCTCCATTTCAGCGAGCCCTTCCCGTACTCCGAGCCGTATTTCTCCAGGAAATGGCGGGCGAGGAGCACCGAGTCGCCGCCGCGCTCGCGAAGAGGGGGAAGGACGAGCGAAGCGACCTTGAGCCGGTAGTACAGGTCCTCGCGGAAGACGCCCCGCTCGACTTCCTTCTCCAGGTCCCTCGCGGTGGCGGAGACGAGGCGGACGTCCACGGACCGGTAACGATTCTCGCCGATCCGCTTGATCTCCCTCTCCTGCAGAACGCGAAGGAGCTTCGCCTGGAGCGCCGGCGACAGGTCTCCGATCTCGTCGAGAAACAGCGTTCCCCGGTTCGCGGACTCGAAGAGGCCGGCGCGATCGCGGTCCGCGCCCGTGAACGCGCCCTTCGCGTGGCCGAAGAGCTCGTCCTCCAGCAGGTGCTCCGGAAACGCCGCGACGTTCACCGCCACGAAGGAAAACGCCGCCCTCGGGGAGAGCTGGTGCACGGCTCGCGCGACACGCTCCTTCCCCGTTCCCGACTCGCCGCTCACGAAGACGGTCACGTTCTGGGGGGCGATGCGCGACAGCCGGGTCGCGAGATTTTCCATCGACCGGTCCGCCGTGACGACTCCGAGAGAGGAAAAGACGTTCTTCCCGGCGTCGGGAAGGTCCGGCGGCGAAAGATCGCTCCGCCTCCACAGCGTCTCGAAAACGAACGCGATCGCATCGGCGTCGGAACCTTCCCCCTCGAGAGCGACGTCCTCGCCGCTCCAGTCCAGGCGCCGGCTCCACGCGGAACAGTGGAACGTCGGAGACTTCCAGAGGACCGTTCCCTGCGAATCGACGAGCCGCAGCGGCAGGCCATGCTCGAGGAGCTTTCGCCGAAGCTCTCGGAGCGATTCGGTGTGCCGTCCTTCGAGCGCGCGGGAGAAGACGCGCTCGACGAATTCCTCGCGGCCGCGCCGGACGAGGTTCTCGCGGGCGAGCGCGCACGCCTCGGGCCACGCTTTTTCGAAATCCTCTCCGAAGAACGCGCGGGCGCGCGCGACGCGTTCGGAACACGCCGCGGAATCCTCCTCGAAGCCCTTCGCGATCTCCTCCGGGCTGAACGCGGACTCCGGCCCCGCCGCCGCATGCCATCGTTCCAGGTCCGCGACGCGATGCTGCGCGACTTCCCGGCTGTCGCTGCGGTCCGCGGGCCGGGACGCCGCGAGTCTCGCCGCGGCGAGCGCCCCGGCGCGATCCCCGAAAAGGAGATTTCCGTCGGAATCTTCGATCTCCAGCTCGGCGCGCTCCACGCGGTCTCCGAGCCGTTCGCACAGCGCGAGGGCCTCTGCGCGGATCTCGAGCGGCCGCCGAAAAGCGTCCCTGGCGGAGCGACAGCCTCGAACGGTACGCGAGCGCGACCATCGTGCCGACGGGGTCTTCGGCCCTCGCGGAATCGGCGAGCAGCGCGTCCACGATCGGCCGCGCGGCCTCGTCGCGGTCGTGGAGGATCAGCATGTGCGCGAGGTTGCCCGCCGCGTTCCGTCGGCGGGCGACGCTTCCCGACTCTTCGAAACACGCGAGAGCTTCGCGAAAATAGGATTCCGCGGCCGCCGAATCCCCGAGAAACTCGGTCGAAATCGCGAGGTCGGTGAGCGCGATTCCGCGCCGCTCGGGATGCGCGCCGGCGAGCTGGAGCGCCTCGGAGAAACGCGCCGCGGCGGCGCGGTGCTCGCGCCGGTCCGACAGCAGCATCCCCTCGCGCAACAGCAGCCGGCCCTCCAGGTCTTCGTCCGGAAATTCCTCGATCCCGGATCGGATACCTGCGTAGATCGCCGCCTCTTCCTCGAAAAAGCCCCGGCGGGACGCCAGATCGGCCTTCCCGAGCAGGACCTCGATTTCCTCCCGGCGGTCTCCCGCCGCGCAATCGGAGGCGGAGCGGAGCATCTCCGCCGCCCGATCCCCGTCGCCCCGGAAAATCGCGAGACGAGCCAGCGCCCGAAGCGCGCGCGACCGGGCGACCGCGGGGCTGCCGGGCTCCCGCGAAAGATCGGACAGGAGGCGATCCGCCTTCTCGCGCTCTCCCTCCGCCTCCCAGGAAAGCGCGAGCCGGAATCGGGCCTCCCGTCTCCACGTGGGCGAAGCGGCGGAATCCGCGGCGGCGGCGTCCACCAGCGCCCGCGCCTCCGCTTCCCTTCCGACCTCCGAAAGACGGCTCGCCTCGTGAAGGAGGACCGGCGCCGGGGCGACGGCTCCGGCCGCGCCGACCCAGAGGCGCGCGAGGCGCGTCGAGCCCGCGCGGCCGCGAGGGCGGCGGCGACTCGCCGAAGATCGTCTCCGCCTCGCCGGAAGCGACGTCCGCACGACCGCAGGCAAGCGCGAGCTGCACGCGGAGAACGGGGTCTTCCGCCGAATCGAGCCACGACTCGCCGAAGGCGCGGGCTCTCTTCGGGTGAAAACGCCGACAGAAGGTCCGCTTTCGCGGACCGGTCCGCCGGCCGCCACTCTCCCGAGGCCGGGTCCTCGAAGAGCCAGCCTTCCGCCGCAAGATGGACCGCGGCCCCGTCGAAAAAGTCGCCGCCGGCGATCCGCCCGACCTCGGCCGACGAAGGCTCGCCGGGATGGCACAGAAACAGGCCGATCGCGCGCCTCTCCGGCCGGGCCAGTGCGGCGAGAGCTCTCGACGCCTCCTCCGGTTCCGATTCCCAGAGAGGAGGGCAGCGACCCGGACTTCAGAAACGCCCCGAAATCCGGCGACACGACGAAGCGGGACAGGCTCCGGCGCAGAGCCCGCGGATTGCGCTCGACGACCGAGTGCAGCGCCTCGTACAGCCCGACCGAGGACGAGAGGTCGGGCGAGGGAATCCATGCCGCGTCGCGGAGCTCGTCGGGACGAAGAGGACCGGGCATCTCGACCTCGACGACGTCGATTCCGGCGCGGCCGGACATTCGGTCGAAGAGCCGGATCGAATCGTCGTCCCACGAGTCTCGTTCCAGGCGAATCCAATCGCTGTCCGATTCCGCGCATTCGGCGAGACGCGCTTCCAGGTCCGATCGCGTTCGCCCGCCCGGGCCGGCTGCTCCGAAAGAGGCCCGGAGCGCGTCGCCCGAAAGCAGCGCGCTCGCGCCCGGAGAGAAGACCCTCGGCCGGCGCCCGGCGAGCTTCAGCTTCGCGCGGAGGGCCCGCGCCCGGTGACGGCGTTCCCGATCGTCGAATCCGGCGGGCGCGAAGCCGAGGCACCGTTTTCGAACGGAGGCGAACGCCGCCTCGCCGAGGAACGGAAATGTCCGAAAGATCTCGCTCACGCAGGTCTCCGCGCGCACGGGCCGGGACATCCTGTTCAGATACGAATCCAGCAGCCGGCCCGGCGCCTTCGGCCCGAAGAAAAACGGGACGAGGCCCGCGAGCAGGGCCGGAACCGGTTCGGCCGCGAGCGGCTCGCGGAGAGCGGCCCTCGGCGTCCTCGCGAGCCACAGGTGCGGGGCTCCGTTCCAGATTTCGACGCGGGAATCTTCGAAATCCGAGTGCTCGAGCGGAAATCCGCGCGTTCCGAGAAACAGAAGCGCCGACGCGGCCTGAACGAAGAGCGCGGCCGCGGTTTCGCGCGAGGACCGGATCTTCGCGACGGGAGTTCCCTCGCGGCGGCGCAAACGCAGCGTGAGCGAGCCCCGCGAGAGGTCCAGGTCGAGGAACGTCGGAAGAATCGGGTGATCCAGCGGGAGGAAGCCCCCGAGACGCTCTCGGGCCGAGGGCGAATCTCCGACGGTTTCCGCGGAAGCGTCCTCCCCATCCGACTCGGTTTTCGGCAAGACCATCGTGAGTTTCTTTTATCGGAGGATACAGCGGAAGAGATCCCGGAAAAAGCCCGGATAGGACTTGCCGACCGAGTCCGGATCTTCGACGAATCCGCCGCGTTCGAGGCAGAGGAGCGTCGACGCCATCACGATCCGATGATCGGAGCGCGTCGGGAACACCGGATCGGACGCGGGTTCGCCGGCCACGCCGCCGACGCGAATTTCCCCGGTCCCCGCGGACGACGCCGTTCCGGCCGCCGCCAGCATCTCGCGGATCGCCTCGATCCGGTCGCTCTCCTTCAGGCGCAGGTGCTCGACGCCCGAAAAGACGCTCTCGCCGGAAATCCTCGAGGCGATCGAGCAGAGAACGGGGACCGCGTCGGGAAAGCCGGCCGCGTCGGCAGAAACGGGACGCGCCGCCCGGCCCGAGACGCGGAGCGAGTCGCGCGAGCGTTCGACCGCGAGTCCCATCTCTTCCAGCACGGAAAACGCGGCGGCGTCCGCCTGGGAGGAAGGCCACGAAAGGTTCCCGAGCTCCAGCTCGCCGCCGCGAACGGCGACCGCTCCGGCCAGCGGGACGGCGGAGGAGAAATCGCCGGGAATCGCGATCTCGTCCACGCGGATCGGGCCGGGCTGAACTTCGATCGCCGGACCCGCAATCCCGCAGCGCACGCCCGCCGAGGACAGCGCCTCGAGAGTCGTCCCGACGTAGGCCCGTGAAACTTCCCTTCCCTCGAGGCGCAGGCGGACGCCGTCGCGCATCCGGGGCGCCGCGAGGAGAATCGCCGAGGCGAACTGGCTGGACGCCGAGGCGTCCACGGCCGCCTCGCCGCCTTCGAGCGCCCGGCCGCGGATCGCGAGCGGCGGAAAGCCTTCCCGGCCGAGATACGCGATATCGGCTCCCAGCCTTCGCAGCGCGTCGACGAGCGGCCCGATCGGCCTCTCGCAAAGCCTCGAGGATCCGGTCAACTTCACGTCGAGCCCGGGCGACGCCGACGCGGACGCCGCGAGGAAACGGCACGCCGTTCCCGAGTCGCGCACGTCGAAAACGACGAAAGACGCGGGAGGCGGTCCCGGCGTCACGCGGATCTCCGCGGGCAGCGCCTCGATCGACGCGCCCGCGGCCGCAAGGCACGCGAGCAGAGAATCCGCGTCGCCGCACTCCAGCGCGCCCCGGACCCGGACGGGACCGCTCGCGAGCGACGCGAGCAACAGGGCGCGATTCGTGTGGCTCTTCGACCCGGGGACCCTCACCCGGCCCCGAATCTCCGGGACGGGGGGAATCGCCGCGAGGATCAAGGGAGGGCGGCGACCGAGATCCTGCCGCCGTCGTCGATTTCGAGCCAGCTCCGCTCTTCGAGAAACGGGGGCACGATCCGGACTTCTCCTCCCGGCATCTCCTCGCTCCACGCCTCGTGGAAATGGCCGAGGAGAACGACGTCGTCCCCGCGCGCGAACCGCTTCTCCGCGAAGGAACGGATCAGGTCCAAGGGAAGGCGCGCCTTGTGCTTGAAATTCGACTCCCGCAGGCGCTCTTCGGTCTTCGACACGAGACGGCGGGCGGCCGGGCCCGGCACGAGCTTCATCGCCGCGCGGGCGAAGGGGTTCTTCGACACGAACCGCCAGAACCGGTACGGCCAGTCCCGCTCGTTGATCCCGTCTCCGTGGACCAGGAAGAACTTCCGGCCCCCGGCCTCGAACGAGGCCTCGGGGCGGATCGAGTCGAATTCCTTCTCGAGGTACGAACCTCGCAGGTAGAAGTCGCGGTTCCCCTCGACGTAGAAGACCTTCTCCCCGCGGGATCGAATTTCCCGGATTTCCTCGAGGAAACCGCGCAGGAGAGGCGTCGAGAACTTCGGATCTCCGATCAGATACTGAAAAATGTCGCCCAGGAGGTACACCGCGGTCGCGCCCCGTTTTCGCGCCTCGGCGAGGGCCTGGCGGAACGGGGGAAGGCCGGAAGACCCCTGCCCGAGATGAGAATCTGCCAGGACAGCGATCATTCGGAAAGAATATTCGATTAAGATTCGATTTGGAATTTTGCCGTCGCGGGCGCCGTTAGTCCAGTTCTGAACAGAGGAGTCTCATTTGCAAATCACAAGAAATATCGGGCGTAGAGGTCTTTTTGTCTCGTTTCTGCTGTCGATGCTCGTCGGGCTCGGGCCGGGCCGGTCTTTCGGCGCGACCGCGAGCGTCTCGCTCTCGCCGATTCGGCGCGCGGGATCGTCGTCGAGCCTTTCGACCGAGACCGCGAGCGACGGAAGGCGAGCCTACATCGTCGTCCTGCGCGACGCCCCCCTCGTGCGCTCGATTGCGGCATCCGCGACCGTCGCGGCTAAACCCTTTCGGGCGGCCCAGCCGGCCGAATTGGACGCGCTGGCCCGGGACCTCTCCCGGAAGCAGGACGCGTTCGAAGCCGACATGCGCGGGAAGATCGCGGGGTTCCAGGTGGGAACGAGATTCCGAAACGTCCTGAACGGAATGTCGGTCCTCGTCCCCGAGGGCGGACTCTTGGTCCTGCGATCCGATCCGCGCGTGAAGACCGTCTACCCCGTTCGAAAATACGAGCTCCACCTCGACAGCTCGAATCCCCTGATGAACGCGCCCGCGTTCTGGGGCACCGTCGGCGGAGACGCGAACGCCGGCGCGGGCGTCAAGATCGCCGACGTCGACACGGGCGTCGATTTCTCGAACCCGATGTTTTCCGACTCCTCCCTCGCGATGCCCGCGGGCTTCCCGAAGGAGAACGACGGCAATCACTTCGCGAATTCCAAGGTCATCGTCGCGAAATACTTCCAGGGCATCATCGACTCGACCAGCGCGGCCCTGAACGCGGGGCACCAGACCGCGCAGGACCTCTCCGGCCACGGATCGCACACCGCGAGCGTGGCGGCCGGGGCGAAAGTGACGCTGTCCGGCGCCGGGCGCCGTCCGGTGACGATGGAGGGCGTCGCTCCGAAAGCCTATATCGGCGACTACCGGGTCTTCGCGCCGAACGCATTCAGCGACAACATCATCGCGGCGATCGACGAAGCCGTCGCCGACGGGATGGACGTGCTCAACATGTCGTTCGGCCTCAACGATCCGAACACCGGGTTGGAGCCCTTCTTCTTCAACAACGCCGGAGAGTTCGAGGCGATCGAAAACGCGATCGCGGGGGGAATGGTCGTGACGATCTCCGCCGGGAATTCCGGAGTCGACGCGTCCGGCAATCTGCTTCCGGACTCGATCAGCTCCAGCGCGGACATTCCTGACGTGATTGCCGTCGGAGCCACGACGAACTCGCACAACGGCGTGAGCGCAAGTCTCCTGGCCCGGGTCGCCATGACCGCGGGAGGCGCGCCTCCGTCCGTCGCGAGCATCATCGGAGCCCAGGGCGCCGGCGGAGTCACGTTTCCCGCGATTCCGTTTTCGGCGCCGTTCGTGGACTGGGACAATTCCGACGGCGCCGGCGACTCGCTCGGCTGCACGAAGGTCTTCGACCCGCTGATCTCCGGCAAGGTCGTCCTCATCCAGCGCGGGAGCTGCACCTTTACGACGAAAGTCGGGAACGCCGCCACGGCGGGAGCCCTGGGCGTGGTCATCTACAACTGCGACGCGGCTTCCGCCAACTGCTCGACTCCCGGCGGCGACGCCCTCCTCGTCCCTTCTGTCGACGGCACGACGATTCCGGCGATTTTCGTCACCCGGACGGACGGGCTGAATCTGAAGACCTACCTCGACGCGAACCCGGGCGCCTCCGCGCCGACGGGAAGCTTCGGACCCGCGCCGGCCGGCACACCGGCCGCGACTTTCGCCGCGCCCTCGCACGATCTCGCGAGCTTTTCCTCGAACGGGCCGACCCTCGATTTCCAGATCAAGCCCGACCTCACGTCGGTCGGAGTCGGAAGCTACGCGGCATGCCAGGACGACGACCCCCTCGGCGAAGGGAGATTTCCCTTTCCCGACTCGGATTCGGGGCAGGACACACCCCTGTTCGATCCCTCCGGTTTCACGTTCGGCGACGGAACGTCTTTCTCCGCGCCGCGAGCGGCAGGCTCCGCAGCGCTGATGGTCCAGAAACATCCGAGCTGGAGTCCCGCGGAAATCAAGGCCGCCCTCATGGAGACCGCGACGAGGCCGACGGACCCGAACGACGCCTCCCGGATCGGCAACCTCTCCGTCATGCAGCGCGGTTCGGGCGACATCGATCTCGCGGCCGCGTCCGCCGTCGGCGCGGTCGTGCTGCCGGCGAGCCATTCCTTCCGCCAGGTGTTCCTCAACGGAGTCCCGCCGTCGGGGTTCCTGACCCGGACGTTCACGCTCGAGAACAAGAGCGCTGTCCCGGCCACGTACCAGTTGCAGGCGGCGGCGACGTCCGCCCTGAGCGACCCCGCCGTCACGCCGACCGTCTCGCCCTCGACTCTCTCGCTCGCGCCGGCGACATCGGGCACGTTCACGCTCACGCTGAACGTCGCGGCCTCGATCGCCCACGGCCAGAGCGATTCCGAAGGGGCCGTCTCGATCTCGGACGGAGGCGCGACGATTTCCGGCGCTCTCTACGTTCCGTACTGGATCCGGATTCAGAATCAGAACGGTACGCCGCCGCTCCTCGAGACGACGTCCGCGAAAGTCGATTCCGTGACGCCGAGCCAGGTGAACATCGACCTCACCGCGCACGACAACGAAGGCGACATCGACTCTTTTTCAATCCTCTTCTCGGATTCGACCGGCGAGATCGTGGCTTTCGCGTCCGACTCGTTCAACGGCACGCTCGACGGCCAGAAAGACGTCACCGAGGAGCTTCAGATTACGGGAGTGACTCCTTCCATCTGCCCCGACTGCGTCTCGGTCAGCGTTCAGCTTTTCGACAAGAAGGGGTTCGCGAGCAACGTCCTCCAGGCGCGCTACAAGGCCGCTCCCGTTCGATCCGTCCCCGCGAGCAACGGCTCGGACTTCCGCCGCGTCGTTCCCCTCGTCGCGAACACGCAGGGCGCGGGATTTTTCTTCCAGAGCGACGCCCGCATCTTCAATCCGTCGTTTTCGCACCCCGTGACCATCAACGCCTTCCTCGTGGCGCAGGGACAGGCCGCCAGCTCGGCCCTCGGCATCAACCATCTCGTCGAGCCGCGGGAGTCGCTCGCTCTGAACGATCTCTGCCTGAACGACTTCGACTCGCCCGGATCGATCGGATCGCTCGTGCTCGTCGCGGCCGACGGATCGTCCTTCCACGCGTCCTCCCGGGCTTACACGCGGAACTCGGCGGGGACCTTCGGCACGTTCGTGCCGACGTCGACGCCGGCGCAAGCCGTCGGCGCCGCCGACGGAACGGCGACGGCGAACGGTTTCGAAACGGCGGCCGGATTCCACACGAATGTCGGCGCGACGGAGGCGTCCGGGCAGACGACGACAGTCGGGGTCCAGGGTTTCGACGAATCGGGCGCCTCGGTGGGAACTTTCATGCTCACTCTGCTTCCCTACTCGAATCAGCAGTACAACCCTCTCACCGACACGGATCATCACTTCACGGCTCCCGCGGCGCGCGTCGACTTCACCGTCCTCTCGGGCGGCCGCGTCATCCCGTACGGAGCGACCGTGGACGAAGGCTCGGGCGACACCCTGCTCTCGGTCGCGAAGACGCAGGCCGAATCGGCCGACGATCTCTTCATCACGGAGGTCGCGCACACCCATGGCGCGTTCAACAGCTTTCTGACGTCCGATCTCTCGGTGACGAACAGGTCCGCGGGACCGCGAACGTTTTCCGTCTCGCTGCTGCCCGCGTTCGGCACCACCGGGGCGTCCTCTCCCGTTCCGATCACCGTTGCGTCCGGGCAGACGCTCGTCTTCAAGGACGTCCTGCAGAGCCTGTTCGGCCTCACGGGGGACTCCGGCGCGGGCCTGCAGATCCATCCGCAGACGGCCTCGAACCTGTTCGTCTCCGCCCGGACCTCGACGCCGAACGGCGCGCCGGGAGGCACCGGCACCTACGGGTTCTTCGTCACCGGCGCGAAAGCGACGGACGCGCTCTCGGCCGGCGGAAAGAAAGTCTCGATTCATCTCGCGCACAACGCCGATTTCCGCACGAATTTCGGATTCACGGAGGTCACCGGGTCGCCCGTCACGGTCCGCGCGACGTTCTTCGACGAGAACGGAACCCCGCAGGGGACGAAGGCCTATCTGCTGGGAGCCCACGCCACGATCCAGACGACCCTCGGCGACCTGCTCGGCGCGGGGAGCTCGTCCAACGGCTACATCGAGTTCACGGTGGATTCCGGCTCCGGCCAGGCCCTCGTCTTTGCCGCCGAGATCGACAACCACACGAACGACCTGATCTATGTGCCCGGAGAAAATGAGTAGAACGACATCGGATAGTTATTGAGACGAGGGGAGTTCAGGTCAGCGAGTGACCCTTTGAGAAGCCGGACGCACTGTTCGAGCCACCGGATGTGAGCCGAGCCGGAGTCGGGAACCGCGGAGGCGAGGCCGTCAAGACGAAGCGAGTTTGCGGCCGGCGACGAGAAGGCGTCACGAGCTGACCTCGTCGTGCTCCTTCATCGTTTTCGCTCACGCATCGCGCGGTCGGCTTCCCGCTTCAGATCCTTCTCTCGAAGCGTGTCGCGCTTGTCATGGAGCTTCTTTCCCTTGACGAGGGCGATCTCCGCTTTCACCCGCGCGCCCTTGAAGTAGAGCCGGAGGGGAATACACGTCACGCCGCTTCGCGCGACTTCCGACGCCCATCGGTCGAGCTCGCGCCGGTGCATCAGCACTTTTCGATCCCGCTCCGGCACGTGACCGGTCCACGAAGCGGGCCCGTAGGTCGAGATGTGGGCCCCCGAGAGGTACGCCTCGCCGCCCCGGAAATGGATGAACGAGTCCTTCAGGTTCGCCTTGCCCGCCCGCAGCGATTTCACTTCGCTTCCCGACAGCGCCAGCCCGACCTCGAGCCTGCTCTCGATGAAAAAATCGTGAAACGCCTTTCGGTTCGTTGCGACGACCTTCGGCTCCGCGTTCCGGGCCTCGCGAGCCGCCTTCACGTTCGGTCGAAGTTTTCGGACGAGATGAACTCGCCGAAGCGGACAGCGAGATCCGGGTCGAACTGGGTTCCCGCCTTCGCGACGATTCGTTCCACGGCCTCCTCGCGGCTGATCGGCGGACGGTAGGAGGAGGGCGAGGTCATCGCGTCGAACGCCTCGACGATGTGGATCAGCCTCGACCCGAACGGAATCTGTTCCCCGCGGAGCTGGTCCGGATAGCCGCTTCCGTCGTACCGCTCGTGGTGGTGCAGAACGAGCGGAACGATGGGGAACGGAAAATCGATCTCGGCGAGGAGCATCGCCCCGACGGAGGGATGATCGCGGGCGAGCCGGTATTCCGGCTCGACGAGGGGACGCCGCTCCGAGAGTCGATCGTACGCGAGCTCGCGCATGCCGACGTCGTGCAGCAACGCCGCCACCGTCATCTGCTCGACCGTCCTTTCGGGCAGTTTGAGATAGGTTGCGAACCCTCTTGCGCACTTTCCGACGGCGAGGCTGTGGGTCACGAGAGCGGTGTACTTTTTCAGGCCGGGCTCGATCAGACGGCGCACGAGACCGCGAAACGCCTCGCGATAGCGCACGGCCTCTCGCGTCTCGGAGACCGCCCGCCGAACGAGGAGGTGCGTCTCCTTGATCGCCGCGACGAGCTTCGGGTCGGGTTCGGAGACGAACAGCAGGGTGAAAAGGATGGCCCGCCCTTCCTCGGAGACGACGACCGAAGACTGGAGCCCCGCGATCTGCGCCGCCGCGATCTCTCCGTCGGCGGTCCCGAGCGGAAGATCGGTGCTGAACCGCGTGTTGCCAGGCCGGGGACGCCCGGGATAGAGATGCCCGAGCACCTCGTGAGCGTTCGAAAAAACCGCCTCCCGGGCGCTTTCGGCCAGGGGAATGCGCGACGCGATGAAGAACTCCGCGGACTCTTCGGTCCAGAGAGAAAAGACACATGCCCCGAGTCCGGGATTCAGAAGCAGCGCGGACCCGAAGCCTCGAAACAGAACGACCTCGCGCTGGGTGAGCGGCGGCCGCTTCGGAGGCGGCGGGATCGGAGTCAGGGCGGGGCGGACGAGATCGGACACGGCCGCCGTCGCGGGCGCCGGCCGCTTCCCCGCCGCGGCCGAGAGGTCGAACAGCCCCGGTGGGCTCGAGAGATCCCCTTCGGATTCCGCCGATCCGCGAAGCGCGCGCCGTCGATGAAGGATCGCGGAGATCACGGCGGAGAGCCGTCCGGCATCCTCCTGGTGAAACAGCTCCCCCGCGGCCTTGTCGCGGGCCTCCACGATTCCGATCAGCCTGCCGTCCTCGTAAATCGGCGCCGCGAGCAGCCTCGCCGTGTGGGAGGCTTCCATGAGCTGGCGGAGCTCGCCCGCGTCCTTCGGCGAATTGAAATAGAACGGTTTTCGAAAATGGTTCACCCGCTGGAAGAGGGGACTCTCTTTCCCGAAGCTCGCGACGGGCAGGTCGCGCGGCGAGAAACCGAGGTGCGCCGCGAGCCGAAACTCCCCGGTCGGCTCCATGAGATAGAGGGCCGAGCGGCTCACCTTGCTGTTTTCCAGCAGGCTGAAGAGCGCTTCCCGATAAGCCTGTTCTTCCGTGGGATCAAGCATTTCCGTCTCATCGTAGCATCTGGCCGGCCCAGGCCAACCGTGGCCGATTCACCACAGTCTGTGAACGATTCGCCACTCTCGCTGCCCGAAGCCGGATCTCGCGAAAACGGAAACCTTTGAAAACGAAAGGGCAATCGCAGTGCCCGGTACCGATTCTCGTCTGGCACGTCCTTCGCGATGTCCCCGGGACAGTGACGATGAGAGTTCAGCAGACGCTTCGCACGCCGGTTTCGATCGAGGGCATCGGGCTGCACAGCGGCGAGGTCGCGACCGCGACGTTTCGGCCCGCGCCGGAAGGCCGCGGAATCGTTTTCGTTCGCGACGACCGGCCCGCCGTCGAAATCCCCGCGTTCGCGACGAGCGCGCTCGCGTTCGACCACGCGACGACGCTCGGCCGGGGAGACGTTCTCATCGGGACCGTCGAGCACGCGTTGTCGGCGGCTTACGGCCTCGGCATCGACAACATGGAGATCGAGGTCCGCGGCGCGGAGCTCCCGATCCTCGACGGATCGTCGCTTCCCTTCGTCCGCCTCTTTCAGGCGGCCGGGATCGAGCGTCAGAGCCGCCGGGTCGCTCCCCTCTCGGTCACGGAGCCGACCGAGATCTCCAGCGGCGACAAGTTTCTTTCGATTCAGCCCGGCAAGGGCCTGACCGTCACGTACGAGATCGACTTTCCCCACCGCGCGATCGGCCGGCAGACGATGACGTTCGAGTGTCAATCCGAGGGGTACGCTTCGAAGATCGCTCCCGCGCGAACATTCGGCTTCACCCATGAGATCGCTTACCTGCGCGAGCGCGGTCTCGCTCGCGGCGGGTCTCTCCAGAATGCCGTCGTGCTCGATCCGGAAAACATCCTGTCCGGACCTCTCCGGTTCGTGGATGAGTTCGTTCGCCACAAGATCCTCGATCTGCTCGGAGACCTCGCTCTTCTCGGACGGCCGCTCGAAGGACGCATTTACGCGCGGAAAGCCGGCCATGCTCTCCACGCGGAGCTCGTCCGAAGACTGGCGAGCGGCGAAGTCCCGGCCGCGAAACCTCTGCGCGAGACGCCCCGGCGGGCGAAGCCCTCGTTCGCCGTCTGAACCCGGAGCAACCGACACAAAAATTGTCGTCCCCGCGAAAGCGGGGACCGCTCGGGCCGCAGCCCACGAAAACCCACACCGGGCGATTCCCGCTTCCGCGGGAATGACGTGGGCTGGTGCATGTAAGATTCCGGCATGCAAAGCCGCCGGACGCTCGGAATCTGCGCATCGATCGCGGTTCTCGCGCTCGCGTCGCCTCCCCGCGCCGGCGCCGAAAACCCGCACATTTCGCCGCTCTCAATCGGAGTCCGCGGAAACGAAGTGTTTCTCGCGTTCACCCTGAACGGGGCGCTCGATCCGCGGCTTTCGAGACGGCTCGAATCCGGTCTCGAGCTGTCGATCGAATACGACTTGCGGCTTCTCGACCGCAACCGCTACTGGTTCGATCAGTTTCTCGACGCTCACCGTTTCCGCATCACCGCGACGTACAACCCGGTCCGCCGCGAGTACCTCGTGCGCGACTACTGGGACGGAAAGCCCTCCAACAGTTTCACGACCCAGGAGTTCACGGAGGCCGCTCGAATGCTCCTCTCGCGGAGCGAGCTACGCGCGTTCCGAATCCGGAAGGACTGGCCGCACAAGCACCTGTACGTCAAGATGCGCGCCTCGTACGATGCCGGGAGGTTCTTCGCGCTCGCTCCCGTGGATTCCTCGACGGAATGGAAAAAATCGAAGACGTTCAAGATTCACGACGCCGACCTGAAATGACGCCGGAAGAAAGAGCCCTGAGGCACCGCCGCGACAACCGCCTGATCGTCGCCGTCGCCCTCGCGGTCTTCTTCATCTGGGGCGGCATCTACCTCTCCCAGGAAGGCGGCCGGCCCCTCGAACCGGAGAATTTCGCGAGCCGGGTTCCCCTCTTCATCCTCTGGTACGTCGACGTGCTGCTCATTGCCGCGACGCTCTTCGTGATTTTTCGCGCCCTCATCAAACTCCTCCTCGACCGCCGCCGAGGGCGCCTCGGGACGAAGTTCCGGACGAAGCTCCTGATCACACAGCTCGGCCTGACGTCGATTCCCATCGCGCTCCTGTTCCTGGCGGCCACGAACCTCCTGCAGAGATCGATCGACCGCTGGTTTTCGACGCCCGTCGAAACGATCGTGAACCGCTCGGAGCTGCTGCGCGATCTCGCCGACCGCCGCGTCCAGGACGACGCCGGACGCGAAGCGCGGGCCCTCGCGCTGGAGCTCGGCGCGGGCGGAGAGGCGGCCGCGCGCGCGCTCTTCGCCCGCGAGATCAAGCTCCGCGGCTACGGAAGCCTCGAGCTGTATCCGCCGCGGGGCGAGCCGGTTCGCGTGTCGGCCGGCGCCGAGATGCCGCCCCCGTTTCCGCCGGATCTGCTCGCGCGGGCCGAAAGCCAGGGCAGCTCCTCGCTCACCTCGTTCCTGCACGACAACTCGAGATGGGTCCGGGTCGCGGCGCGATCCGGCTCCGGAATCGTCGCGGCCGGGCTGCGGGTGAGCGCGGCGGAAGCTTCCGCCGGCGACTTCGTGGCCCGGGCCTGGAGCGACTATCGGAAAATCGAGGTCCAGAAACCGGCGATCCAGGCCACGAACATCCTCGTGTTCACCCTCCTGACCCTCGCCCTCCTGTTCGCGGCCATCTGGACCGGGCTCACGCTGGCGCGGCGCACGACGGCGCCGATCGTCGCGCTCGCGGAATCCACGCGCCGGATCACCGAAGGCGACCTCACCGCCGAAGTCGCCGTGCCGGCGAGCGACGAGCTCGGAGTCCTCGTCGAATCGTTCAACCGGATGACCGCGGAGATCCGGGACAACCGCCAGCGGCTCGAGAGCTCGAACCGGGACCTCACGGACATCAACCGCCGCCTCGACCGGGAACGCCAGCTGCTCTCGACGATCCTCGAGACGGCGCGGACGGGGATCGTCGCCGTTCAGCCTTCCGGGAAGATTCAGCTCGCCAATCCCGCGGCCCTCGAAATCCTCGGGCTCGAAACGGCGCCAGGCGAGATCGGCGAGCTCGCGGGGCGGCCGGAGCTGCGGCCGCTCTTCGAATCGCTCGAAGCGGTCCGCCACGGGCACAAGCCCGCACCGAAGGAATTCGCGTCCGGCGGCCCCGGAAAGCAGCGCCGCGCCGAAGTCTCCGTCGCGGCGATGCCGGCCGGGGGCGGAGTCGTGATCGCCCTCGAGGACACGACGGAGGTGGCGCGAGCTCAGAAACTCGAAGCCTGGACCGAGGCCGCCCGCCGGGTCGCGCACGAGATCAAGAATCCCCTGACTCCGATCAAGCTCTCGGCCGAACGAATGATCAAGAAGCTCAATGCGGGCGATCCCCGGGCGGCCGACGCCGTCCGGGAAGGCGCGGGGGTCATCATCGAAGAAGTCGACCTCCTGAAGACGATGGTCGACCAGTTCTCGAGATTCGCGAAGATGCCGGAGTCGCGCCCCGAGATGACGGACCTGTCGTCGCTCGCCGAAAAGACCGTTTCGCTGTACCGCGATTCCAAGGACGGCGTCGCGCTCCGCCTCGAAAACACGCTGCCCCGGCCGGCCTATCGGCTCGACGGCAGCCAGTTCCAGCGCGTTCTCGTGAACCTTCTCGACAACGCCCTCGAGGCGAGCGCGGAAGGCGGGACGGTCACGCTTCGCCTCGAAGAGCTCGACGGCGCCCTTCAAATCCAGGTGTCCGACACGGGCTCCGGAATCGATCCGGCGGATCGCGAGAAGATCTTTCTGCCGGAGTTCTCCACGAAATCGGGCGGCTCGGGCCTCGGGCTCGCGATCGTCTCCCGGATCGTGGCGGACCACCAGGGAACGATCCGCTGGGAGGAAAACCGCCCGCGCGGGTCGAAATTCGTCATTGAGATCCCCGCGGCATGAAGAACCGGCCCGCATGAAGAATCGAAAAGTCCTCGTCATCGACGACGAGCGCGGCATTCGGCAGACGCTCACGCAGATCCTCTCGGACGAGGGCTACTCGGTCGAAGCGGTCGCGGACGGAGCCGAAGCCCTCGACAAGCTCTCGCGCGAGCCGTTCGACCTCGTCTTCCTCGACGTGTGGCTCAAGGACAAGGACGGCCTCGCGATCCTCGAGTCGCTCGGCGAAAGGACGTCGAGCCTTCCCGTCGTGATGATCTCGGGCCACGCGAGCGTCGAGACCGCCGTCAAGGCCGTCAAGTCGGGCGCCTACGATTTCCTCGAGAAGCCGCTTTCCCTCGAACGAATCGTGCTCACGGCGAAGAAAGCGATCGACCACCGGGACCTCCAGGAAGAGGTCGCCCGATTCCGCGAAAAAATGTCCGGCGAGAGAGCGCTTCTGGGCGAGACGCCGTCGATGGTGCGCCTGAGGGAAGAGATCGCGCGCGTTGCGCCGACGGACGCCCGCGTACTCATCACGGGCGACAACGGCACCGGGAAAGAGCTCGTCGCCCGGGCGCTCCACTCGCTGTCGCATCGGAAGAAGAGCCCTCTCGTCGAGGTCAACTGCGCGGCGATCCCGGAAGAGCTGATCGAATCGGAGCTCTTCGGCCATGTCCGCGGTTCCTTCACGGGAGCCTCCTCGGAGAGGGCCGGCAAGTTCGAGGAGGCCGACGGGGCGACGCTGTTCCTCGACGAAGTCGGCGACATGTCGGCGAAGACCCAGGCGAAGGTTCTCCGCGCGCTCCAGGACGGCCGCTTCACACGGGTCGGCGGAACGAAGACGATCGAGTCGGACGCGCGCGTGATCTCCGCGACGAACAAGAGCCTTCCCGAGGAGATCCGCCAGGGGAGTTTCCGGGAAGACCTCTACTTCCGCCTCGCCGTCGTTCCGCTGACGGTTCCCCCGCTGCGGGAGCGGGCCGACGACGTGCCGCTCCTCGCGAGCCATTTCCTTCATGAGTGCGCCGTGAAATCCGGCAAGCGCCCGAAGGTCTTCTCGGACCTGGCCCTGAGGAAGCTGCGCGGCTACGTGTGGCCGGGAAACGTCCGCGAGCTCAAGAACCTCGTCGAGCGCCTCTTCATCATGTCGCCGGGCGACACGATCGACGCCCGCGACCTGCCGGCCGAGATCGTCGAGACCGACGCGATGGCGATCCCGGAGCACTTCGCGAGCCTGCGGCAGGCGCGCGACGACTTCGAGCGGCGGTTCATCCTCGGCGCGCTGCGCCGCAACCGCGGCAACGTCAGCCGGACCGCGGAAGAGCTCGGCATCGAGCGCTCGAACTTCTACCGGAAATTGAAGGGGTACGGGATCGACGTGGAGCGGGAGTAGCTACTTCTTCAGATCCTTCAAGATCTCCCGGCTCGCGTTCCAGCCCGACAACCCGTTGATTCCCCCGCCCGGGTGCGTGCCGGAGCCGCACAGGTAGAGGCCCGCGATCGGGGCGCGGTAGCGCGCCCAGCCGAGGATCGGCCGCATCGTGAAGAGCTGGTCGAGCGCGGGCTCGCCGTGGAAAATCTGGCCGCCCCACGCGCCGAACTCCGCTTCCAGGTCCGGAGGAGCGAGCACGCGCCGCGCGACGACGAGCTGGCGAAATCCGGGGGCGTAGGCTTCGAGCGTCTTTTCGACGATGTCTCCGAGCTCGTCGCGGCGGCGTTTCCCAGCTCCCGGTTCGCAGCTTGTAGGGCGCGAACTGGGCGCTGACCGACAGCACATGAGCGCCAGACGGAGCGAGCGACGGATCGAGCACGGAGGGGATCGAGCAATCCAGGACCGGGACGGCCGGCATCTCGCCGTATTTTGACGCGTCGTACGCGCGCTCGAGGTCGTCGATGCCGGCGCCGATGTGGATCCTGCCCTCGAGCATGCCGGCCGCCGCGCCCGCGAACGCCGGAAGGCCCCGAAAGCGCGAAATTCACCTTCGCGACAGTCCCGACGGCCCGGAAATTCCGGATCTTCGTCAGGAAGTCGGGGTCGAGGTCCGTCGGCTCGACGAGCTTCAGGCAGGTCGTCTTCGGATCGGCGTTCGAGATCACGGCGCGCGCGTCGATCACTTCCCCGCCGGTCAGCTCGACGCCGGACGCCCGCCCGTCGCGAACGACGATCCGCCGGACTTCCGAATTCGCCCGGACTTCGGCCCCCGCCGCGCGCGCCGCCGAGACGAGCGCCACCGTGAACGCGCCCATTCCTCCCCGCGGGAACGACGCCGGCGCGACCGCGTGCCCGTCGAGCGCGGCCTGGAACAGCGGCCCGACGCACGTTCCCGCCGACCAGGGGCCGGCAAACGCGCCGAAGATCCCCCTCGCCGCGACCGTCGCGCGGAGCAGGTCGGTCTCGAACCACTCGCCGACGAGGTCCGCAACCGCCATCGGGCCCCACCGCAGAAGGCGGTACGCATCCCGCTTTCCGAGGCCGCGGAAGCCGCGTCCGACACCGAGAAGACGCCACAATTCTGACGGAGAAGGCCGGTCGATCGACGGCGGCGTCATCGTCAGCAGAGGCCGCAAAACTTTTCCGATCCTGCGCATCGATTCGGCGAAAGCCGGATAGCTCGCCGCGTCTTTCGCCGAGCGGGATTTCCAGGCCTCCGCCGTCGCGGCCGGGTCGTCGAAGACGAGACCGGGCGGGCCCTCCAGCGAGGGCGACAAGACGCGCAGCCTCGGAGCGAGGAGCTCGAAGCCGTGCCCGGAGAGTCCGAGCTCGCGGGAGAGCGCGGGAGGGAGCGCGCCCATCGTCGAAAAGACGGACGGGCAGCGGAAGCCGGGATGAATCTCCTCGGCCACGGCCATTCCCCCGGCGATCGAACGCCGTTCGACGACGAGCGGCGCGAGCCCCGCCTTCGCGAGGCGAACGGCCGCGACGAGCCCGTTGTGCCCGGCGCCGACGATGACGACGCGATCGCTCACGACCTCACCCCCGGCCTCCGGCCACCCCCTCTCCGTAATACGGAGAGGGGGACGGGGGGTGAGGTGCGCAGCACGCGGCTCATTTCCCGTCCGCCAGGATCTTCATCGCCGCGTTTCGTCCGGGCGCGCCCATGATGCCGCCTCCCGGATGGGTAGCCGAGCCGCACATGTAGAGGTTCCGAATGGGGCTGCGGTACTGCGCCCACTTCGGAGCGGGACGCAGGAAAAAGAGCTGCTCGAGCGAGAGCTCGCCCTGGAAGATGTTTCCCTCCGTCAGCCCGAACTCGCGCTCCAGGTCGAGGGGCGTCAGGACCTGCCGGTCGAGGATGATGTTCTTGAGATTCGGCGCGTGCTCGGCGATCGTGTCGACGACGGTGTCGCCGAATGCCTCCCGCTTCTCGTCCCACGTTCCTTCCTTCAGGTGGTACGGCGCGTACTGGACGAAACACGACATGACGTGCTTGCCCGGAGGCGCGACGCTGGGGTCCGTGAGGCTGGGGATCACGATGTCGATGTACGGGCGGCGCGAGAACCTCCCGTATTTCGCGTCGTCATAGGCCCTCTCCATGTACTCGACCGAAGGCGAGATCGAGATCGCGCCCCGCAGGTGAGTCCCCGTTCCGGGAAGCGCGCGAAAATCGGGAAGGGCGTCGAGCGCGAGGTTGACCTTCCCCGACGAGCCGCGGAACTTGTAGCGGCGGATGTCTTCGACGAACTCGCCGTCGAGGTGCTTTTCGCCGATGAACCGGAAGAACGTCAGCCGCGGGTCGACGCTGGAGCACACGAGCGGGGCGCGAAGCTCGTCGCCGTTCTCGAGCGCGACGCCGACGGCCCGGTCGCCCTGCAGGAGGATCTTGTCGACGGGCGCGTTCAACCGGATTTCCACGCCCGCTTCCCGGGCCGCGTCGGCGATCGCGTTCGAGATCGCGCCCGTGCCTCCCCGCGCGAAGCCCCACGAGCGAAACGCCCCGTCGATCTCACCCATGTAGTGGTGGAGCAGGACGTACGCCGTTCCGGGCGAGCGCACCCCGAGAAACGTCCCGATGATGCCCGAGGCGCTCATCGTCGCCTTCAACACGTCGGTCTCGAACCACTGGTCGAGAAAATCGACGGCGCTCATCGTCATCAGCTGGACCTGGTTGTACTGGTCTTCCGGGGGAGCTTCTGGAACCGGCGCAGCAGGAAGAAGAGGTCCTTCAGGCCTTTCGGAGCGAGCGACGTCGGGTCGGGCGGCGTCATCCCGAGGATCGGCTTGACGAAGCGGCCCATCTCGACCATCGCCTTGCCGTACTCGTCGTACGCCTCCGCGTCGACTCGCGAATGCCGGGCGATCTCGCGGCGCGTGCGGGCGTGGTCGTTCACCCTCCACAGGTAGTCGCCGCTCGGCATCGGGGTGAACGTGCCGTCGAGGGGAAGGATCTCCAGCCCGTGCCGGGGGAGGTCCAGCTCCCGGATGATCTCCGGCCGCAGGAGCGAAACGACGTAGGAGCAGACCGAGAAGGTGAATCCGGGAAAAACCTCTTCGGTGACGGCCGCTCCCCCGAGGACGTGCCGGCGCTCGAGTACCACGACCTTCTTGCCCGCCCGGGCGAGATACGCCGCGGTCACGAGACCGTTGTGGCCGCCGCCGATGACGATCGCGTCGTAGTTCGCGCTCATTCCGCCTTCCCGGTTTCTCCCGCTTGCCGAAACCGCGAGAGCATACTTATAATCGCTGCCCGCGACAACCTGGCGGTCTGCTCAACGAGAGGAACACGTGCCGATCGGAACCGCGCTCCACGAAAAAACCTTCCCTCTGTGCGAAAGCCTGAACTATCGCGAGTGGTCGGGGTACTACGCGGTCAGCGCTTACGAGGCGCACCACGAGCACGAGTACAACGCGATCCGCAACGCCGCCGCGCTGATCGACGTCTCGCCGCTCTTCAAGTACCGGCTCTCGGGCAAAGACGCGACGCGGCTCGTCGACCGGCTGATCACGCGCGACATGCGCAAGGTCGCCGTCGGACAGGTCCTGTACACGCCGTGGTGCGACGAGCGCGGAAAGGTGATCGACGACGGAACCGTGACCCGGCTGGCGGAAAACTCCTACCGGTGGACCGCCGCCGACCCGAGCCTGCGCTGGTTCCGGCAGAACGCCTCGGGCATGGAAGTGGAGATCGAAGACATTTCCGAATCGGTCGCCGCGCTCGCCGTGCAGGGACCCACTTCCGGCAAGCTCCTCGCGAGCGCCGCGGAGGCGGACATCGCGGGCCTCAAGTATTTCCGCGTCACGAGCGGATCGATCGCCGGCGTGCCCGTCGAAATCTCGCGGACCGGCTACACGGGGGACCTCGGCTACGAGATCTGGATGCCCTGGGCGAGCGCGCCGAAAGTCTGGGACGCGCTCGTCGAGGCCGGCCGGGCCTTCGACGTGCGGCCCGCCGGCATGCTCGCGCTCGACGTCGCGAGAATCGAGGCGGGGCTTCTCCTGATCGACGTCGATTTTCACAGCAGCAAGAAGGCGCTCATCGCACCGCAGCGCTACTCCCCGTTCGAAATGGGGCTCTCCCGCCTCGTCAGCCTCGAGAAAAACCGCTTCGTGGGCCAGGCGGCCCTGCGCGAAGAGGCGCGAAAGGGCCCGGCGCGCGAAATCGTGGGCCTCGAAGTCGAATGGACCGAAATCGAGGCGCTGTACGAAGCGATCGGGCTCGCGCCGCAGATTCCCGCGATCGCCTCGCGCGTCCCCGTTCCCGTGTATCGCGGCGAAGCGCAGACCGGCAAGGCGACGTCGACGGCGTGGTCTCCGACCCTCAAGAAGTTGATCGCGCTCGCGACGGTGCGGAGAGAGGACGCGGCGCCCGGCACCGAGCTCCTCGTCGAAACGACGGTCGAGGCCGTCCGCCACCGAGTGACCGCCCGCGTCGTCCGGACGCCGTTTTTCAATCCTCCGCGCAAGACCGCGACGCCGCCGTGGTGAACGCCCCGGCGCCGCGCGAGCCGTCGCTTCGCGATCTCGTCGACTCTTACGACGCGACCCGCCCCCTCGAGGAAGCCTGGACGATCCCCGCCTCGTGGTACGTCGACGAGCGCCTCGCCGATCTCGAAAAGCGGACTGTCTTCTCCGGCTGGCAGATGATCGGCCGGGCGGACCAGGTCGCTGCACCCGGTCAATTCCTGACCGCGGAGATCGCGGGCGAGCCGATCGTCGTCGTTCGCGGCAACGACGGCGCGCTGCGCGGCTTCTACAACGTCTGCCGCCACCACGGCGCCGCCGTCGCGACGGAGCCGGAGGGAAAAACGCACCTGCTTCGGTGCCCCTACCACGGGTGGACGTATTCCCTCGACGGCTCGCTCAAGGGCACGCCCGACTTCGCGGGGGTCTGCCGCTTCGAGAAGGAAGAGAACGGCCTGCTGCCGGTGGCGGCCGAGCAGTGGGAGAGCTGGGTGTTCGTCCGCCTCGATTCCGAAGGCCCGTCGCTTTCCGAATACCTCGGCGCCGAGCTCCGCGAGCAGTGCCGGAAACTCGGTTTTTCGCGATTCCATTTCCTGGAACGCCGCCACTACGCGTTCGACTGCAACTGGAAGGTGTTCGTCGATAACTACCTCGACGGCGGGTACCACGTTCCGCACCTCCACAAGGGGCTCGATTCCGTGCTCGACTATTCGCGCTACGCGATCGAGAACGGGGACCGCTTCTGCCTCCAGCGAAGCCCGATCGTCCGCGAGGGTGCGGAGCCGGCGACGGGAGCCGTTCGCACCGGCGAAGACGCGTTCTATTACTGGATCCATCCGAATTTCATGGTCAACTGGTACGAGGGCGTGATGGACACGAATCTCGTTTTGCCGCTCGGCGCGGATCGCACGGAGGTGATCTTCGATTTCTACTTCACCGACGTCTCTTCCGACGACGCCCGCGAGCGGAATCGCGCCAGCATCGACGTCGGACAGCGGATTCAGGACGAAGACACCGCCATCTGCAAATCGGTCCAGCGAGGGCTCGGCTCGCGCGCCTATGGCGCGGGACGCCTGTCGGTTCGCCGCGAAGCCGGGGAGCACCTGTTTCACCGGCTCCTCCATGCGGACCTGGTTCGAGGCCTTTGATGAGAACCGTCGCCCGATGAGAACCGTCGCCTGATGAGAGCCGTTGCCGCCCTCGTCCTCCTCTTCGCGACCGGGAGCCCTTTCCCGGCTTCCGAACGCGCCGCTCTCAATCTCGCGATTGCCGGAACGCGGGATGCTCCGCCCGATCTCTTCGACCTGATCGTCCAGCACCGAAAAGAGTTCCTGAGCGGAGTCCGCGAGACGATCTCCCGCGCCCCGGCCGCGGATTTCGCGAAGGAGGCGAGAGCCCTTTCGCAGGCGATCCTCTCGCGGACTCACTTCGCGGACGTGATCCATCGTTTCGGCACGCTCGTCGGAGAGTTGATAGCCTTCGAAACGCCGAAGCTCGGAACGCCCGCGGAAAAAGAAGCGTTTGAAGAGGCCAGCGCGGGGCCTTACCGGTTTCCGGGAGTTTCGGCCCCGTCCGCGGCGGGAAATCCCGACCCGGTCGCGGCGTCGATCGGCAGGGCGGCGGCGGAGCTCCGGGAGAAAAACCCCGGACCCGACGCGATCGCGGCGCGGCTCGTATCCGACGAAACGAACCTGCTCTGGGCCGTCTGGGTCGGTGCGGGCGGCGACGCCCGGCCCGCCAGGAAGTTCGAGGAGAAGAATGGACCCTACACAATCGCCGGCGCCCCACGCTGACGGCGCGGTCGCCGTCCGGAGGGCGCTCCTCTCCGTGTCCGACCGGACCGGGCTCGTCGAGCTCGCGAAAGCGCTCGCGTCGATGGGAGTGGAGATTGTTTCGACGGGAGGCACGGCGAAATTCCTCGCGGAACAGGGCGTGACGTCCCGCCGGGCCGAGGAAATCACCGACTTTCCGGAAGTCTTCGGGGGAAGGGTCAAAACGCTCCACCCGAAGATTTTCGGGGGGATCCTCGGAAACCCCGGCGATCCGGAGCACGCGAAGGATTTCGCGGACCAGAAGATCCAGCCGATCGATCTCGTCGTCGTGAACCTCTACCCGTTCGAAGACGCCGTCGCGCACGGGGCCCGGGGCAAGGCCGCGATCGAAAAGATCGACGTCGGCGGCCCCGCGATGATCCGCGCCGCGGCGAAAAATCACGCGCGCGTAACCGTGATCGTCGACCCGTCCGACTACGAATCCGTGCTCGGAGAGATTCGCGCGGGCGGAACGGCCGCCGCCAGCCGGGAGCGCCTCGCCTCGAAAGCCTTCGCCCGCACGGCGCTGTACGACTCGGCGATCGCGAACTACTTCGCCCGGGAGCTCTCGGGCGGCGAGCCGTTTCCGGACACGCTCCTATTCGCGTTCGAAAAGCAGGGAGAGCTGAGATACGGCGAGAACCCGCACCAGCCGGCGGCGATTTACCGCGACCGGCTTTCCCCCGCTGGCGAGCTCATCGACTACCGCCAGCTCCAGGGCAAGGAGCTTTCCTTCAACAACCTCCTCGACGCGGACTCCGCCCTGCGCCTGGCCCGGGATCTCCGCGGCGCCGCGGCGGTGATCGTCAAGCACAACAACCCGTGCGGAGTCGCGGTCGGCGAGACGCTTCTCGAAGCGTTCGGCCGCGCGTTCGCCTGCGACCCTCTCGCCGCGTTCGGAGGGATCATCGCGCTGCGCGGGACCGTGGACGGCACGGTCGCGTCGCTCGTCCTGCAGCACTTCGTGGAGGCGGTCGTCGCGGACGACTTCACCGACGAAGCGAAAGCCCTCTTCGCGAAGAAGCCGAATATCCGGCTGCTCCAGCTGCCGGTCAGCCAGAAGCCGGCGCCCGGCCCCGACTGGAAGCGAATCGGGGGCGGTCTGCTGCTTCAGAGCGCCGACGACGCGGAGGACGATCCGACCGCGTGGAAGGTCGTCTCCGAAAGGCGGCCGCTCGCGATCGAACGGGCCGCCTGCGAGCTCGCGTGGACGGTCGCGCGGAGGGTCAAGTCCAACGCGATCGTCGTCGCGAACGCCCGCCAGACGGTCGGAATCGGCGCGGGACAGATGAGCCGCGTCGACTCCTGCCGTCTCGCGATCGCGAAGGCGAATCTCCCGATCACGGGTTGCGGCGCCGCCTCGGACGCCTTTTTCCCGTTCCGCGACGGGCTCGACATTCTCGCGGACGCCGGCGTGACGGCAGTCGTCGCGCCGGGAGGCTCGATTCGCGATTCGGAAATTTTCGCCGCCGCCGACGAGCGCAAGCTCGCCTTCCTGCTCGCGCCGCGGCGCCATTTCCGGCATTGAGGAACGATGCCGACCGAAGTGTCATTGCGAGGAGCGAAGCGACGAAGCATCCGGCCCGGCCGAACCTCTCCCGGGACAGATTGCCGCGGGCCCTTCGGGCCCTCGCAATGACAGTGTGCGTTGGGCTCTGGGTCACTCGGCTCCCTCGCCGCCCCCGCCTTCGCCTCCGATCCCGCCGCGGAGCTCTCGAAGGCCGCCCGGTACCTGCAGGACGGGAAGGCCCACGAAGCCGAATTCGTGCAGACGTTCACTCCCGGCGGTTTCACGCGCAGCCGGAAGGAGGGCGGAACCGTGCTGTTGCAGGCGCCGGAGGAGATCCGGTTCCAGTATGCCGCTCCCTCGAACAAGATCTTCACGTTCGACGGAAAGACCGCCCGGTTCTTCACGCCCGGGGAACATCAGATGATCGTCCGCCAGCTTTCGGACGACGACCGCGCGCAGCTCCCGCTCGTATTCCTGGAGTCTCCCTCGGAGCTCGCGAAGCAGTACACCCTCGCGATCGAGCCCCATCCGGACGGCGCGACGGTTCTCCTCACGCCGAGAGCCGCCGAGCCCGAAGTCTCCTGGATCCGCCTCTCGCTGTCGGGAGCCGGAACGCCGATCGCGCTCTCGTTCCAGAGCTCGGGAGGCGACCGAACCGAATTCCAGTTCAAGAGCTTCCGGACGCTTCCGCCGCGCGGCGCCGCGGATTTCACGATTCGCCCGCCTGCGGGGACGAGAATCGTCGAGAACGAGCCATAAAGGAGAAAGCAAACATGCCCCAGGAGAATTCGTTCGACGTCGTTTCCAAGGTGGACCTGCAGGAGATCCAGAACGCGGTCCACCAGGCGAGCAAGGAGATCGTGACCCGGTTCGATTTCCGCGGGAGCAAATCGAAGATCGAATGGAACGACAAGGAGCTCGAGCTCACGCTGACGTCCGACGACGATCACAAGATGAAGAGCGTCGTCGACATCCTCGAGACGAAGCTGGTCAAGCGGAATGTGCCCCTCCAGTCGCTCGAGTTCAAGCCGGTCGAGCCGGCTGCCGGGGCGACCGTGCGCCAGGTCGTCAAGGTGCAGCAGGGCATCGCGATCGAGAAGGCGAAGGAGATCGTCAAGGCGATCAAGGATTCGAAAATCAAGGTCCAGGCCTCGATTCAGTCCGACCAGGTGCGGGTGGCGGGCAAGAACCGCGACGACCTGCAGGCCGTGATCGCGCTGCTGCGCGGGGCCGATTTCGGCGTCCCGCTGCAGTTCACGAACTACCGGAGCTGAGACTCGCTCGCGGGTCGAGTCCCGCGACAGGACCCGCCCGTCCTTCATGGCTGTTATAGGATTCCGGGCAGAGATGGCATCCGTCGCGAAACCCCGCGAAGCCGAATTGCGGCGCTCCTACGACCTGATCGCGCCGAAACTGTCGCAGGTCGAGGAGGAGCTGATCCGGCTGTGCCACTCCCCCGTTCCCACGATTTCCAAGATCGGCGACTATCTCCGCAGCGGGGGCGGAAAGCGGTTGCGTCCGGCGCTCCTGCTGCTTTCCGCGCGCCTCCTCGGCTATCGGGAGGGCGACGCCGACGTCCGGTACGCCGCCGTGATCGAATTCATCCACGCCGCGACTCTCGTTCACGACGACATCATCGACGAAGCCCGTTTGCGGCGAGGCCGCGAGTCGGTCAACGCCCGCTGGGGAAACAACCTCACCGTTCTTTTCGGCGACTACCTCTACACGAAATCGATGGGCGTCGCCCTCGACGAGGGAGACCTCACGATCCTGAAGATCCTCTCCCGCACGACCCTCGCGATGATCGAAGGAGAGATCATCGCGCTCGAGCGAGAGGGAGATGTCGATCTCGACGGCGACGGCGCGCTGGAGATCATCCGAAGAAAGACCGGGGAGCTGTTCTCCGCCGCCTGCAGCATTCCGGCGCACTTCGCCCCGCGAGGAAATCCCGCCGCGGCGGAACAGCTCGCCCTCTACGGCAAGCGCCTCGGGATCTCCTTTCAGCTCATCGACGATCTTCTCGATTACACGTCGCGGGAATCCGTCGTCGGGAAACCCGTTCTCTCCGACCTCCGCGAAGGGAAGCTCACGATGCCCCTGATCCTGTCGCTGCCGGGGGCGACGCCCGAGGAAAAGAACAAGATCTCGCGCGTCCTCAAGGAGCGCCGGTTCGAAAGCGTCTCGCCGTTCGAGATTCTCGGGATCGTCGACCGATACGACGGAGTCTCGAAGACAAGAGCGCTCGCGCGGGAGAACGCTCGCGCCGCCCGCGAGCACCTGAAGGGCTTCGAAGACGGCGAGGCCAAAGATGCTCTCGTTCTGGCTGCCGACAGCATCGTCGAGCGCGCCAGCTGAAAACTGAACCCCTCCCCGGCCTCACGGCCACCCCTCCCCGCATGCGGAGAAGGGGGTGGGGTCAAATCCGGCGAAACTCCTTGACGCGGCGGATTTTTCCTCTACACTGAAAATCGAGGTGTCCCGGAGTCGATGAAAACCTCGTCTGTTATCGGAAAAATTCGGAGGCCTGAAGATGCGGGCGGCGCGTGTGCCCCCGTCGCAGGAAGTCGACCTCTACCTCCGCCGGGCGCGGCTTGCGGCCGCCGAAGAGCGGTTCGACGTCGCGCGCGTCTTCTGCGAAAAGGCCAGGGCGATCGATCCCGAGAACCTCGAGGTGCTGTTCTTCCTTGCGCGAGTGCTCGACGTCGGCTTCCGCGACACGGACGCCGCGATCGCGCTCTACCAGAAGATCATCGCACGAGCCGGCTATGACGGGTCCAATCCGTATTGCGCGGCGTCCCGGGAAGCCGTCTCCGAGCTCGCCACCGCCGCCACCCAGAACAGCTAGAGCCCCGAAACGCCTCGACCCCTGGGGGCCGGGCGGGTCCTGTCACGGGACTCGACCGTCTTTTCCGCTCGCTGCGGGTTGAGGACTTTGCTACGACTCCGCGCCGCGAGCGGCAAAAGAGGTCTCGCCCCGGGCCACCCGCCCGGGCACCACTCCCGAGCCGAAGCCGACGGAGCGGCTCCGGGGCCAACGCGGGCGGCGCAGGCTAGTCTCTGAGATCCCGAGGGAAAGCGAACTGCGGCCGAGGGTCGAAGAGACTTGCCGAGCCGGCGCTGGGGCTGAGCCGCGAGGGCTGCGAGCGAAGCTCTCCGGAGATTGGCGAGTCGTATCAGCGGGGTTTCGGCAGCGCCGGGAACCCCCACGGGTACATCGGCGGATCGCCCCAGACGAACACGGGCTTTCCATCCGCCTTCCAGGACCCGTCGGAAACGACCGCGTTGCGCCCGTAGCCCGTCAGGTCGAGCGAGAACAGAATGCCCCCGACGCCGGTCGGGCTGCCGGCCTCGATCGAGAGCTCGTGCGTCCCCGGCGCGAGCCCGCCCGGCAAGTCGAACACGTCGAGCGGGTCGCCGGGCCTCTGTCCCCCGCTTCCGACGCACGTTCCGTCGACGAAAAACCGATACGTCCGGTCGACGAAGATCTTCGCCCGGGCGCTGTCGATCCGCCCGCCGATCACGATGGACCTGGAAACCCGAAAATCGACCGGATGCGCCGCCTTGATGTCGTCGGCCGTCCAGATCCATCGGGCGCGCCCGGTCTCGGACATCTCCATCCGCCGCCAGGAGAGGTCGACGGCCCGAATCGCGGCTGCGCCCGCCACCGCGATCGCGACCGCCCACAGAACGGAGATTCTCTTGACGGAATTCAAGATGAGGTCTAATATTATCTTCCGGCCGATTCATTCGGAAACCCAGGTTGCGAAATTTCAACGACCCGGTGCAGTGAGGAGATTGGCATGAGCACGAAGTACGTATTTGTGACCGGCGGCGTTGTGTCTTCTCTCGGCAAGGGGATCGCGGCGGCCTCGATCGGCGCGCTTCTCGAAGCGCGGGGGTATTCCGTCGCGCTCGCGAAGCTCGACCCGTATCTGAACGTCGATCCGGGAACGATGTCGCCGTTCCAGCACGGCGAAGTGTTCGTCACCGACGACGGCGCGGAGACCGATCTCGATCTCGGGCACTATGAGCGCTTCACCTCGATGACCGGGTCCCGCCTCAACAACACGACGACGGGCCGGATCTACAAGACGGTGATCGACAAGGAACGGCGCGGCGACTATCTCGGAAAGACCGTCCAGGTCATTCCTCACATCACCGACGAGATCAAGGAGGCGATTCGCAACGTCTCGCAGGACGTGGACGTCGTCATCATCGAGATCGGGGGGACCGTCGGCGACATCGAGTCGCTTCCCTTCCTCGAAGCGATGCGGCAGTTCCGGCTCGAGGTCGGCCGCGGCAACGCCGTCAACATTCACCTGACGCTCGTTCCCTACATCAAAGCCTCCGGACGAGCTGAAGACGAAACCCACGCAGCACTCGGTCAAGGAGCTCCTCTCGATCGGGGTCCAGCCGGACATCCTGCTGTGCCGGACGGACCGCGTGCTCCCGCTCGACATCAAGCGCAAAGATCGCGCTTTTCTGCAACGTTCCGGTCGAAGCGGTCATCACGGCGAAGGACGTTCCTTCGATCTACGAGGTCCCCCTGGCTTTTTCTTCCGAAAACCTCGACACCCAGATCCTCGATCTCCTGAACCTGCCGCACTACGAGCGCGACCTGTCGAAATGGGAGGCCCTGGTCAACCGGATCAAGGCGCCGCACGGCGAGGTCGAAATCGGCGTCGTCGGCAAGTACGTCGACTACGGCGATTCGTACAAGTCGCTCAACGAAGCCCTCGTCCACGGCGGGATCGCGAACGACGTTCACGTCAAGTTGACCTACATCGACGCCGAGACGCTCGAAGGGGACACGTTCCCGGACGACCTGCTTCGGGTCGACGCGATCCTCGTGCCCGGCGGTTTCGGAAAGCGCGGCACCGAGGGGATGATGCGCGCGATCCAGTACGCCCGGGAAAAGAAGGTTCCTTTTTTCGGAATCTGCCTCGGCCTCCAGTGCGCCGTGATCGAGTTCGCCCGCAACGTTTGCGGCCTGGAAGGCGCGAATTCGACCGAATTCGAGGAAGAGCCGAAATACAAGGTCATCTACAAATTGCGCGACCTCATCGGGGTCGAGGCGCTCGGCGGCACGATGCGGCTCGGCAAGTATCCCGGCGGAGCTCTCGCCCGGCTCGTTTGCAGCCCGCGCTTACGGAGAACCGACGGTGTGGGACCGCCACCGGCACCGGTACGAGGTCAACCAGGAATTCCTCCCGACGCTCAAAGACCATGGGCTCTCGTTCACCGGCATGTCGCCCGACAAAAAGTTCGTCGAAATCATCGAGTTCCACCAGGACCACCCCTGGTTCCTCGGCTGCCAGTTTCATCCGGAGTTGAAATCGAAAGCCTTTCGCCTGCCATCCGCTGTTTCGGGACTTCATCCGCGCCGCGAAGGCGCACCACGGCTTCAAAGAGTCTCAGGTGAACGTCGCGGCGGCCCAGCAGGCGAATCTGCGCGCCGGCGAGTAAGAGCTCTTCGCCCGGCTCCGCCTTCGGCGGGCTCCTCTCTATCTGACACAAAGAAAGTGGGCGGGGGTCGCCCCCGCCCACCGTACCGGACTGAGAAGAGAACCTTAGTTGTGGCCCAGTCCCACCGGCCAGGGATAGAACGCGGCTAAGGATTCGTCGAATTCGACAGATCGGTGAGCCCCTCCGGGTGGCAGGTGCTCGGATCGAGCTGCGTGCCCGGGACGCTCGCGTTGACGAACGCGACACCCGAGGACATCTCGTAGTCGACCCACGCCTGGTCGAGATCCTTGTCCGAGGACACGTTGCTCTCGGCTCCCGAGGAAGTTCAGGTACGCCCAACCGTTGACCGCGAGCGCGCCGATCTGATCGACTCCCGTGCGCTGCGTCTCGTAGGGGAAGTTCAACGACGTCCTCGGGCACGGAGACGGGCAGCCGTTGATCTGCTGCGTTCCTTCATCCGAGTCGAACACTGTCGCCAGAATCGCCGCTTCCTTCGCGGTGCAGGAATTCCCCGTCAGATCCGTCAGGTCGTCGGCCGAGGCGCGCCACACGCGCAGGTTCGAGCTCAGGCCGCCGCTGTTGAGGTAGCGGACGCCGTATCGAACTCCGAGCGGCTCGCGGTTGTCGCCGAACGTGAACGCAACTCTCGGGAACACGGCCGCCATGTAGTTGCCCTCGTCTCCGTTGTTGATCACGCCCGTGTCGGCGAAGTTGAATGCCGAGGTGTCTTCCCAGTAGCGCGCGTAGAACGTGCGGATGGGGCTGGGATTCGATCTTCGAAAGGCGGATCGTTGAACTCCTGGAATCCGATCGGAATGAACGAGCTCGTCGGAACATTCGTGCTCGACCCGTAGAAGTTGTCCGCCGTAACGACCGTGTCCAGCGCCGCTTCGATCTGGACCGTGGAGGCTCCCAGAGTCGGGATGCCGCTGTTGGTCACGATGATGTAGTCGCCAAACAGGTTGTTCTCCCAGCCGGCCGCGTCCTGATCCCAGTACGCTCCCACCGACGGGTTGGAAAGGCTGCAGAAGTTCGCCATGTCGATCGTCACGTAGCCCGACAGGTTCCCGTTGCCGGAAACCGCGCTGCCCGTGATGTCGCCATCCGGCGCCGATCCGTCGTCGCCGTCGCCGTCGCAGTCCCAGTTGGAGTCGTAGTCCAGAGCGTCGGCCAGGTCCGCCGCAAAGTCCGCCCCGAACGCCGGCGAGTTGTACTGCGTCGTCGCCTGGTTGTTGTCCTGGCCCGTCGTGTCGTTGGACGGCCGGAACCGCAGGAACGATCCATCCGTGTCCGGTCCGTCGATGGAGTACGCCTGCGCCTTCGGGTTCCTCTGGCACACGTCCTTGCTCACATACGTTCCGTTGTCCGGCGTGCTCGGAATGATTCCCGTCAGCACGTCTTCCATCGACCAGCCGACGATGTCATAGCCCGTCAGCGCGATGTTGAAGTCCAGAAGCGGAACCGAACGCCGGTTCCAGATCACCACGTGAGCCAGCGTGGCTGCGCTCGACGCGTTCACAACCGTGATCAGCGTGTCGGTTCGCGTGGCGCTCGTGTCCACCGATCCGTCGGCATTCAGATGCACCTGGAAATACGGCACCAGGAGCGTCGCGGCCGGGTGCTGATCGATCGTGCAGGTCACGGCCATCGCGCTGGAGGCCACTGCCACCACCGCCACGACCACCAGCAGATAGGTCAACGTCTTTTTCACTAAAATCTCCTCACTCAAATTTCTCAAATTTCTCAAGTTTCCAGAAAAATACTTCACCGACAACCGGTCTCTCACTGCGATGCCATCACCTCCCGGATCTTCGTTCCGTTGCGCCGGATTCTACGACTTTTTTGAGCGGTTTGCACTCACACAATCGGGTCCGAGGTGAACAAAAAAAGTGGGCGGGGGTTGCCCCCGCCCACCGTACCGGACTGAGAAGAGAACCCTAGTTGTGGCCCAGACCCACCGGCCAGGGATAGAAACCGAAGGATTCTTGCTCGGAGTTCCAGAGGTCCGTGAGCCCTTCGGGATAGCAGGTGCTGGGATCGAGCTGCGTGCCCGGGACGCTCGCGTTGACGAACGCGACACCCGAGGACATCTCGTAGTCGACCCACGCCTGGTCGAGATCCTTCGACGAGGAGACGTTGCTCTCCGCGCCGAGGAAGTTCATGTACGCCCACCCGTTGACCGCGAGCGCGCCGATCTGATCGACTCCCGTGCGCTGCGTCTCGTAGGGGAAGTTCAACGACGTCTTCGGGCACGGAGACGGGCACCCGTTGATCTGCTGCGTTCCTTCATCCGAGTCGAAAACCGTTGCCAGAATCGCCGCTTCCTTCGCGGTGCAGGAATTCCCCGTCAGATCCGTCAGGTCGTCGGCCGAGGCGCGCCACACGCGCAGGTTCGAGCTCAGGCCGCCGCTGTTGAGGTAGCGGACGCCGTATCGAACCCCGAGCGGCTCGCGCTGATCGCCCCAGGTCTCCGAAACGAAGGGGAACACGGCCGCCATGTAGTTGCCCTCGTCTCCGTTGTTGATCACGCCCGTATCGGCGAAGTTGTAGCCCGTCGTGTCTTCCCAGTAGCGGGCGTAGAACGTCCGAACCGGCGCGTCTCGACGTTTTCGAAGGGCGGCCAGTTGAACGCCTCGTAACCGAACGGAATGAACGAGCTCCGTGTGGCCGGCGTCTTGACGGGGGCTCGTCCCGACGAAGTTGTCCGCCGTGGCGACCGTGTCGAGCGCGGCTTCGATCTGGACCGTGGAGGCTCCCAGAGTCGGGATGCCGCTGTTGGTCACGATGATGTAGTCGCCAAACAGGTTGTTCTCCCAGCCGGCCGCGTCCTGATCCCAGTACGCTCCCACCGACGGGTTGGAAAGGCTGCAGAAGTTCGCCATGTCGATCGTCACGTAGCCCGACAGGTTCCCGTTGCCGGAAACCGCGCTGCCCGTGATGTCGCCATCCGGCGCCGATCCGTCATCGCCGTCGCCGTCGCAGTCCCAGTTGGAGTCGTAGTCCAGAGCGTCGGCCAGGTCCGCCGCAAAGTCCGCCCCGAACGCCGGCGAGTTGTACTGCGTCGTCGCCTGGTTGTTGTCCTGGCCCGTCGTGTCGTTGGACGGCCGGAACCGCAGGAACGATCCATCCGTGTCCGGTCCGTCGATGGAGTACGCCTGCGCCTTCGGGTTCCTCTGGCACACGTCCTTGCTCACATACGTTCCGTTGTCCGGCGTGCTCGGAATGATTCCCGTCAGCACGTCTTCCATCGACCAGCCGACGATGTCATAGCCCGTCAGCGCGATGTTGAAGTCCAGAAGCGGAACCGAACGACGGTTCCAGATCACCACGTGAGCCAGCGTGGCTGCGCTCGACGCGTTCACAACCGTGATCAGCGTGTCGGTTGGCGTGGCGCTCGTGTCCACCGATCCGTCGGCATTCAGATGCACCTGGAAATACGGCACCAGGAGCGTCGCGGCCGGGTGCTGATCGATCGTGCAGGTCACGGCCATCGCGCTGGAGGCCACTGCCACCACCGCCACGACCACCAGCAGATAGGTCAACGTCTTTTTCACTAAAATCTCCTCACTCAAATTCCACAAGTTTCCAAGAAAATTCTTCACCGACAACCGGTCTCTCACTGCGATGCCATCACCTCCCGGATCTTCGTTCCGTTGCCGCGCATTCTATGCCGGATCGAAAGGCTTCGCACTGGAAAAATGGAGGTCAGGCAGCTCCCCGGCTCGGACCGGCCTGATAGACTCCGCCGCGAGTGAAAGTTTCCCGCATCCGCATCGCGCCCGGTTATGAAATCGGACCGGGCGCTCCCCCGCTCTTTTTCGCGGGGCCGTGCGTGATCGAGTCTCGAAAGCATTCGCTCTCGATGGCGAAAAAGCTCAAAGCCGTGGCCGGTCGGACCGGCGCGAAAATCGTGTTCAAGTCCTCCTTCGACAAGGCGAACCGCACGTCGGTGCGGTCGTTCCGCGGTCCCGGTCTCGTGGAAGGACTCGACATCCTCGCGGACGTGAAGGCGAAGACGGGGCTGCCGGTGATCTCGGACGTTCACGAGCCCCGGCAGGCGGAAGAGGCGGCCCGCGTCCTCGACGTCCTCCAGATTCCGGCTTTTCTCTGCCGCCAGACCGATCTCCTGGTCGCGGCCGCGGAAACCGGCAAGCCGATCAACATCAAAAAGGGACAGTTCATCGCACCCGGGGACATGCGCCACGCCGTCGAAAAGTGCATTTCCGCGGGGAACCGAAAGGTCATGCTCTGCGAGCGCGGAAGCTCGTTCGGGTACAACAACCTCGTCGTGGATTTCCGCGCGTTCCCCATGATGGCGCAGCTCGGCGTGCCGATCGTCTACGACGTGACCCATTCGATGCAGCTCCCGGGCGGGGGCCGCCAGACCGGAGGGCTGAAACAGTACGCCCCGATCCTGGCCCGCGCCGCCGCGGCGACCGGATTCGTCCACGGCTTCTTCCTCGAGATCCACGACGACCCGGACCACGCGCTCTCCGACGCCTCGACCCAGCTCGACGTGAAGCTCCTGCCCGGCCTGATCCGCGACGTCCTCGACCTCGCCGGGCGCGCCGGCTGACCCGTCAGATCTTCCGGCGCGTTTCGACGAGCGTCGAATCGCCGAAAAAATTCGGAGCGGCGGCCGCGCCGCGGGCGGCGGCGAGCCCGGCGCCCTCCGGCGGAAGGCCGCGGCTGCGGTCCGCGAGGGTAATCTCGGCCTGCCCCGGCTGTCCGAGCCGGATCCGGAGATCGATCCCCTCTGCCGGCACCGTCCACACGATGGCCACTTCCCACCCGCGGGCGAAGAGCCTTCGGCGAAGGCGATCCGGCGGCACGCTCTGCCCGCCCATTCGAATTTCCTCGACGCGGACCCCCGCCGGAATCGCCAGGTACACGACCGGCGCGCCCCGCGGCGACCAGAGTCTCCCCGAAACCTCGCGCCCTCCCGGAATCGCCGCAGACTCCCGAACGTCGAACCGGGGAGGCGGCAGCGACAGCGCCGGCGCGGACGCCGACGGTCCGATTTCGTTCGCGCCGAGCCACTCGAACGGGGCGCGCCATCCGGTCCAGCGCGCCGCGCGGCGAAGGGACCCCGGCAGCGGCGACCCGCTCGAGACCCACTGCGCGGCCGCGGAGTCCGCGTCGAGCGCGTAGGTGAGGTTCAGCGCCTGCGGCGATTTCGCCGTGAACGCCGGCACGGCCGCCGCGGCGCCAATCGCCGCCGCCCAGAGGAGCGCCGCCGCCGGCAGAACCCGCATTCGCGGCGCGGAGCACCAGGCGGGGACGAAGAACGCGGCGATCCCGGCCGCGAATACCGCGAGAAGGGGCACGATCGTCAGCCCCCGAGATCGAGCAGCACCTGCATCCGGGAGGCGACCAGCAATCCGCCCGCGACGCCGGTCAGGATCGAACGATCGACGACGCCGGAAGCCGGTCGTCGCGCCGGCAACAGCGCCAGAGCGCCCCCGAAGAGGGCGGGAATCGAAAGGAGGTGCGACGCGGCGGGCGCCGTGACCGAGAGCACGAGCGCCCCGACCGACCAGACGAGCAGGGAGCCCGACCAGAACGCGGGCGCCCCGCGGCGACGCGCCGCGCGTCGGCCACGGCGATCGATACCAGGGCCGCTCCGGCCCAAGCGGCGAGATAGTCCGGCTCGAGCCTGCTCTTCCACGGCGTCGGCGAGGCGGCGACCGCCCGCATGACCTTCATCGTCAGGAGCGACGCGAGTCCCGAGAGCGCCATCGACACCACGATCCACCCCGCGGCGGCGGCGACGTCCCGGACACGGATCCCCTCCCTCCGGCGAAGGACCAGGACGGCCCCGACCGTCACCGCAAACGCCGCGAGGGCGGCCGGCAACGCCGCGCCCAGAGGCCAGACGATCAGTTTCCCGAAAATCGTCGTGAATCCGGCCGGGCCGCGCGGCAGCGCGCCGAGGTCCTCGTCCCGGACCGCCTGCAGGACATCGAGCGCGTTCTGGCCGTGCTGCCCGAGCGTCTCGGAGAAAGCGCCTCCGCCGTGTCCGTCGAGGAGTGATACTGCCGAAAACCCTGGACGAAACCGAACATCAGGCCCACGGCCCCGGTTCGCCGGTACTCCTCCAGGTCGTTCGCGTTGGGGAGGAGCGCCGTCAGCGCCGCGACCGCGGAATCGGCGAAAGGCCGACGGGCTTTCGCGGCGAAGCGCGCGAGCACGCCGGAAGCGGGGCCCGAGGTTTCGGCGAGCAGGCTCGGTCCGCGAGAGCCGCGGGCTTCGAGATTGACGACGACGCGGATCCGCCCGGCAGGATGGGCGTTCACGAACGCCGTCGATCCCAGGAGTCCCGCTTCCTCGCCGTCGGCGAACACGAAGAGGACGGTGTTCCGCGCCGGCGGACGAGTCTTCAGGTCGCGCGCGATCTCGAGCAGGGCCGCGACACCCGCCATCGAATCCGACGCGCCGGGAGACGCGGGAACCGAGTCATAGTGGCTGTTCAGGACGATCTCGCCGGTCGAGGCGGAGCCTTCGGCCGTCGCGATCACGTTCTCGACCTCTCCGCAGGATCGACGAAAATCGCCGCACACGAACGCCCTCTGCCGTTCGGGGCGATATCCCATTGCGGCAAGGGCTTCGACGAGGCGATCGGCGATCCGCCGATTCTCCGGCGATCCCACCGGATGGGATGCGATTCCGTCGATGAGCCGGCGCAATTGCGCTCGGGCGCGCGTCTCGGAGAATCGATCGGAGTCGAGCCGCGGCGCCCGATCGACGCGCACGGCCGCCCAGAGGATCAGCACCAGGCCGGCGGTGGCCGCGAACGCGCGTCTCATCCGCGGCTCCCGCCCGGCGAACGACGCGACGCGATCGCCCGCAGGAAAACCTCGGCCGACCGCTCGAAGAGCGCCAGAAACTTCTTCGGGTCGGCGCCGAACCGTCCCGCGCGATACATCGCGACGAGGCCATGCCAGTGAGCCCAAAGAGATATGGCGACCACCACGGGATCGCCGGCGGTCCGTCCGGAACACGCGCGAACCCGATCGAGAAGCGTCTGGAAATTCGCGGAGCGGCTCTCTTCGGGAAGAATGTCCATCCTCGGGCGCCCCGTCGTGAGGAAGAGGATCCGGTAGAACTCGGGTTCCTCGAGCGCAAAGCAGGCGTATTCGCGCGCCGTCCGTCGAAGGCGCCTCCCGGCGGTCGGAGCGGAGGCGGCCCGATGGAGATACCGGGAGAGAACCTCGTTTGCGGCTTCGACGAGCAGTTCGAGGATCTCGTCCTTGTTGCGGTAATGGCGGTAAAGCGCCGTCGCCGAGACGCCCAGCCGCTCGCCGAGTCGGCGCATCGTCAACGCGCCGAGCCCCTCTTCATCGACGAGCCGCCGGGCCGCGCCGAGAATCGCCCCACCCGCGATTCGGGTCTGCATTGTTAACAACGTTAACTTCGTTCGCGGCGCCTGTCAAGCCCGCCGGATCCTCGCGATCCCGAAGCTGCGCGCCTGAAGCTTTCGCCCCCGAATCGGCTTTCTGGCACGAAAGTTGAATTTGTTTTCGCCGGAGGGCGAAACATGAACCACCACACCACTCTCGCGAGAGTCATGGCCCTGGATGACATGACGCGCCATGAGCGATCGGATTCGAGCGCCTACAGCTCGATGAAGGGGTTCGTTCCGTCTCACAAGATCATCCAGTACCTGCTCGAGTTGCAGCGCCGCCGGTGGGCATCCTTCGGCGAAACGAAGAGCGTGCGCACCTCGTAACGTTCTCCGGGGGCCGGGCTTTCACGGATTTCGGTTTCTCCGTGATCGCCGGTCTCGCCCTCCCGACCCGCAAGGACCGGACATTCGGCTAAAATCGGCGCGTGATCCTCGACAGCGCGCGAAGAGTCCTGCGAATCGAAGCGGATTCCGTCCGCGAACAGATCGGCAATCTCGGACCACCGTTCGAAGCCGCGGCGCGCGCGCTGCATTCCTGCCAGGGTCGTGTCGTCGTGACGGGCATGGGCAAGTCCGGAATCGTCGGCCAGAAGATCGCCGCGACGTTCGCCTCGACGGGAACTCCGGCGTTCTTCCTGCACCCCGCCGAAGCGATCCACGGCGATCTCGGCATGATCGTGAAAGGGGACGTCGTGCTCGCGCTGTCCTACTCGGGCGAAACGGAAGAGATCCTTCGCCTGCTGGAATTCCTCAAGCGGCTCGAGATTCCCCTGATTTCGATGACGGGAGCAGCCCGGCTCGACCCTCGCCCGGGCGTCGAGCTTTCCGGTCTCGGTCGCGATCTCGCGCGAAGCCTGTCCCCTGAATCTGGCCCCGACGGCGTCGACGACCGCGATGCTCGCGATGGGGGACGCGCTCGCGATGGCGCTCTCCGAGATGAGGGGATTTCGGGAGGAGGACTTTGCGGCGCTCCATCCGGGCGGAAAACTCGGCAAGAAATTCCTGCGGGTCGGGGACCTCATGCGGCGCGACGACCGCGTGCCGCGCGTGGAGCGGCCCACGAAGATGGGCGAGGTCATCCACGAGATGACCGCCAAAATGATGGGAATCACGGCGGTCGTCGACGGTGACGGCCGCCTCGACGGGACGATCTCCGATGGCGACCTCCGCCGGCTGCTGGAGGCGGATCCGGGCCTTCTCGCCCGAACGGCCGGCGAGTGCGCGCATCGTCCCCCGCGCACGATCGACGAATCGGAATTCGCCTCGGCCGCCCTTCACCGCATGGAGGACGCGAAAATCACGTCGCTTTTCGTCACAAACGGCGACGGGAGGCTGACCGGCGCCCTCCACCTCCACGATCTCTGGGGAGTGGGGCTGTTCTGAGGATTCGCGCTCTCTTCTTCGACGTGGACGGTGTCCTGACCGACGGGCGCGTGTACCTCGACGGGCGCGGACACGAGCTGAAGGTCTTCGACACGAAGGATGGCCACGGGATCAAGATGGCGATCGCCGCCGGGCTGAAGATCGCCTGGATTTCCGGACGGGTTTCTCCGGCCGTCGAGTACCGGGCCCGCGAGCTGGGAGTCCGGGCCGTCAAGCAGGGAGTCAAGGACAAGAACGCCGCCGCGGGCGCGTACCTCGCCCGCTGGAAACTGACGAAGGACGAGGCCGCCGCCTGCGGCGACGATTCGCCCGACATCGGCCTGTTCGACGCCTGCGGATTCAGCGCCTGCCCCGCCGATGCTTCGGCGGACGTCCGCTCGCGGGCCGACCTCGTTCTGAAATGCCGGGGCGGCCGCGGCGCCGTTCGCGAGTTCGTCGAGGAGATCCTTCGAAAAAATCGGCGAGGATCCGGACGAAAAGCGGGTTAGTTCAACGCCCTGTTCGGCGAGCTTCTGCATCGCCGCCAGGTGTTCCGGCCGCCCGAGACAGATCAGGATGTCGTTCGCGCCGACGACGAACGAGGAATCGGGATTGAAGACGGACTCGCCGCTCGAGCGGTTGATCGCGACGACGATCACACCGTGTTCGCGGCGGATCGGGCTCTCCGAGAACGGCACCCCGCAGAGGCGGGATCCGTCCCGAACGTGGATCTCCCGCATTTCCAGCTCCAGATTCTGTTTTCCGGTCGCGAGATGGATGAAATCCACGACGGCGGGCATCAACAGGTGCTGCGCCATCTCGCGTCCGCCGATCACGTTGGGAGAAATCGTGCGGTCCGCGCCCGCACGCTTCAATTTCGCCGCCGCGGCGTCGTCGGTCGCCCGGGCGACGATTCGAATCGACGGGTTCATCTCCCGGGCGGTCAGGGTCACGTACAGGTTGTCCGCGTCGGATTGGAGCGCGGACACGAGCCCCTTCGCCCGCCGCACTCCCGCCGACTCGAGGACCTTCTCGTCCGTCGCGTCGCCCACGATCACGTTCTCCCCGCGGGCGATGCGATCCGCAACCGCTTCCTCCGCGAGCTCGACGATCACGAACGCGACACGGTGGCGTTCCAGCTCCTCCGCGACGATCCGGCCGACGCGGCCGTGCCCGCAGAGCAGGTAGTGCCCCTCCAGGGCGTTCACCCGGTTACGCACCCGGCGCCTCCAGAAGACGCGGCCGAGCTCTCCTTCGAAACGAATCGCGTCGCGATCGACGCCGCGTACCCGACGACGCCGACGCCGCAGACCAGCAGAACGGAGTTGAGCTCGCGCCCGGCCCGGGACAATCCCGGCATGAGGCCGTGGCCGAGCGGCGTGATCGACAGCAACGTGGCGTAGAAACAATCGAACCAGTCCAGGTGCTCGATCGCCCGGAACAGCACCGTCCCGCCCGCCAGCACGGCGGCGAACAGCGCGAGGGCCCGATATAGGCGTTCCATCGTTCACTCCCGCGCCGCTCCTATGCTTCGCGCTTCTTGAACATCCAGGCGATCGCGATCCCCAGGAGGTAGAGAACGATCATCGGGACCGCGAATACCGTCTGCGTCATCATGTCGGGGGTCGGCGTGATGACCGCCGCGACGATGAAGATGATGAGAACCGCATACTTGAACTTCGCGAGGAGGAATTTCTCCGTGACCAGCCCGAGCCGGGCGAGAAAGAAAACCAGGATCGGAAGCTCGAAACAGAGACCGAGGCCGAAAATCGTCTTCGACGCGATCGACAGGTATTCGTTGATCGTGATGACCGGCGTGAACCCCGTCGCGGTTCCCATCCCGACGAGAAATTGGCAGACTTTCGGAAACGCGATGAAATAGCCGAACGCGCATCCCGTGAGAAAAAAGAGAAGCGTCAGAAGCAGGAACGGAACGGCGTACTTCTTTTCCTTTCGGTACAGGGCCGGGGAGATGAAGAGCCAGAGCTGCCACAGGATGACGGGAGACGCGAGGAGGATTCCGCCGTAGAGCGCGACCCGGAAATAGAGAATGAACGGCTCCGGCATCGTCGTGAAGGCCAGGTGGTTGCCTTTCGGGAGATAGGGCAGGATCGGCCGTTCGATCCAGTGGAAAATCGTGGGCGAGTAGGTCCAGGCCGCGACGAACGCGACCGCGACGGCGAGAATCGACCAGACCAGGCGCTTGCGGAACTCCTCGAGATGGTCGAAGAACCCCATCCGGGGCAGCTCTTCGTCCGCTCCCCGGGGACGGTTGTCTTGAAGGTTCAAATCCGCTCGTCAGCTCGGCTTCTGGACGGTGTCGGCGGGCGGCGCGCCCGGGATTTCGGGCTTCGCCTCGGGCTTCACCTCGGCCTGCAGGCTGTCGACTTCCTTCTGGATGTTGTGTTTCAAATCGTCCGACGCGCGCTTGAACTCGGCGAGCCCCTTTCCCAGGGACTTGCCGATCTCGGGCAGCTTCTTCGGGCCCGAAGACGATCAGCGCGACGATGAAAATCAGGATCAGCTCCGGCATTCCGATGGAACCGAGCATGGGGTCACCTCTCGGAGGCTATTCTGCGACGGCGCGTGCCGCCGCGTCAATCGTCGGGGGCGTCTGGATAAATGCCGATTCGCGTGGGAGAATGGAAATCGGACGCGAACAAGGCGCGTTCGGGAGGTTCTTTTGAGACGGCAAACGATCTTTCTGGGCGCCGGAATTCTCGCGGGCGCCACCCTGCTCGGCGGCGCCGCCAGCCGGCGAAATGACGTCGACAGGCCCCTGACCGAGTACACGAACGAATACGCCGAATTGATCACGACGGCCGGCGAGTGGAGCGCCGAGAACACCGGCCCCGACAAGCTCGTCTACGCCTCGATCCGGGGCATGCTCTCGCGCCTCGATCCGCACACGACGTTTCTCGACCCGGACGAATTCTCCTCGATGGAGGAAAAGCAGCGGGGTTCGTTCTACGGCCTGGGAATCTCGATTCAGAAGCGGCAGGGACACGTCACGGTCATCTCCCCGATCGAAGGAACGCCGGCCTGGAAGAAGGGCCTTCGCGCCGGTGACATCATCACGCGAATCAACGGGGAACCGATCGACGACTGGACGTCCGACGAGGTCGTCCGCCACTTGAAGGGTCCCAAGGGAACGCAGGTCACGATCACGATCCGCCGGGCCGGCCTGTCGGAGCCGATCGAGATGACGATCACGCGGGCCGAGATCCCGACGAATTCGGTCCGCTACGCCTTCCTGCTGACCCCCGACACCGGGTACATCCATCTCGCGGAGTTCACCCACACGTCGGACCGCGAGATGGTCGCCGCGATCGAGCGGCTCGAGAAGCAGGGGATGAAGAAGCTCCTGTTCGACCTGCGCGGCAACCCGGGCGGCGTGCTCGACCAGGCCGTCGACGTGGCGGACCTCTTCCTGAAGAAGAAGGAGAAGATCGTCTACACGCAGGGGCCGCACGGCGTCCTCGGCGCAGGACTTCTATGCCCCCGGCAACGGGCCGCATTTCGACGGCCCGCTCGTTCTCCTCGTCAACCGAGGCTCCGCGTCGGCGTCGGAGATCGTCGCCGGCGCGATCCAGGACCACGACCGGGGCCTGATCGTCGGAACGACGACCTGGGGCAAGGGCCTCGTCCAGGGAGTTTACCCCCTTCCCTACGGCGCGGGCCTCGCTCTCACGACGGCGAAGTACTACACGCCCTCCGGGCGATGGATCCAGCGCGACTACACGAACTTCTATGACTACCTGAATCCCGACGAAGAGAACGGAGACAAGAGGGAGGCGGACGCGAAGAAGGAAGGAAAGGTGTTCTACACCGACGCGGGCCGCCCCGTGTACGCGGCCGGCGGCATCACGCCCGACGACGTCATCCGCTACGACAAGACGTCGAAGTTCGTCCAGCGGCTTCAGGCTCACGGCGCCTTCTTCAATTTTGCGGTCGACTACCTCGCGCGCCATCCGGATCTCGGCCGCGACGTCGAAATCAACGACGCGATCCGCAAGGAGTTCTTCCAATTCACGCAGGCGCAGGGAATCGAAAGCTCCTCGGAGACGATGAAGGATTACGGCCAGGATCCCTCCCGCGACCTGATCGATTCCGCGATCCGAACCGAGCTTCTGAACTCCAAGTTCGGCCTCTCCGAGGGGTGGCGAAGCGCTCTTCGCACCGACAAGCAGGCGCAGGAAGCGATTCACCAGTTCCCCGAAGCCGAACGGATCGCGGCGCTGCCGAAGAAGTCGCCCTCGCAGCGCGCCGCGTCCCAGAGGACATCCCTGAACTGAGCCTCTCCGGCCTCGGGTCCTTGCGCTCCAACCGGTCCGGGCCGGGCCGATTCTTCGCACTTTTCTCGAGCGCGGCATACGGCTTCACGGTCGCGCTTCGCCTCTCTCGCGGGATCCCGAGAGCAGCACCTCCCTTCCCAGCTCGTGGGCTTCGCGAAGCTCAACGGGTTCAGCCCGACGGCGGAAGTGACCGTATCGTTGCTGCTTCTCTTCGGCGCCGTCGCCGGAGCCCTCCTCGGCAGGCTTCTTCTCACCCGGCCCGGGGCCATCCCGCTGCGGTTGGAAAAACCGCTGACCTGGGCGGGTCTCTGGCTTTCTCCGATTCTCGCGTCCACCGAAACGACGACCCGGTGGGTTGTGCTGGCCGGAATCGCCGGCTTTGTATTTCTCGGGGTCTTCTCCCCGGCAATCGAGGAAGGAACCGGGAACCGGCGTCTCGGCATGCCGGCCGCGATCGCGCAGGCGATCATCGTTTGGACGTTCGCGGCCGGGGCCGTCGTGCGCGCCCATGACTCGCCGGCCCTGCTGGCGGCGGTTTCGGTGGCCGTCGCGATTGCCGAAGCGGCGTGGCTCGGACGCGGCAGCGTCGAGGCGGCTGCGGGAGCATTCGCGCCGACGGCCCTCCTGACGCCGCTGACGTTGTGGCGAGTCCGGCCAATCGCCGTCTCGCTCGGCGCCTCCGTCCTCGCGCTCCTGCTTCCGATCCTGGCCGCCGCGGTGATCCGCCGCCGCCGCGAATCGGGGCTCCTCCTGCGCGCCGGCGTTCGGTATCTTCTTCTGCCCGCGTGCGTGGTTTCTCTCGCCATGGCCGCGTTCATGAAACACGCGCCGCGCGCGGATCTCTTCGAGGACGGACATCCGCTGCTGCCAGCTTCGGAATACCTGCGCGGCGAGCTCCCTTACCGCGACATCGTTCCCGGACACGGCCTCATCGCCGACGGACTCCTCCAGGCGGCCGAGCTCCGCGTTTTCGGACAGGATTACCGCGGCCTTTCGCGGGGCGATCGAATCGTGAAAACGCTGTTCTGGCCCTCGATTTACTCGCTCGGATATGCGGCGACCGGGAGCGCGGCCGTCGGATTCTGGGCGCTTCTGCTCACGTTCGCTTCCTCGATGCCGGAAACCGGCTTTCTCCGGCTGCTCGGGTCGCTCATCATCCTCGCGCCCGCAGCGTTCATGCTACGGCGCAACACGTCACGCGGATGGGCGCTCGTGGGCGCGGCGGTGCCGGCGGGCCTGCTCATCGCGGTCGAGTTCGCGGCTTACGCGGCCGGCGCCGCCGTTTTGTCGCTCCTGTTCGTCGGGCGCGGTCCGAAGCGACGAAATCTCGCGTATTTTCTCGCCGGCGGAGCGGCCACCTTGGCCGTCGTTGCCGCCGTCTTCGGGGGCCTACGAATCCTGGGGAGCTTCGCCGCGGTGACGTTCCGGGATCTTCGCGGGCTCTTCCCGCGCTATCGACGCTCGGGTTCGCCCCGCTCCCCGCGTCGTTCAACGGCCTTCGGATCCCTGACCTCGCGACGGCCGTCAGCGATCCCGCCGCCGTCTACGCCTGGACCCTCTTCGCGAGCGTTCTTCTTTTCGCGGTCGTCGTCGCGAGGTCGCCGTTCGTCGGGGCGCGCGCCCGGGCCGTTTTCCCGTTCCTCGCGTGGTTCCTCGCGGCAACGATGTCGGTCTTCGAACGCCGCCACCTGAACTACGCGCTTTTTCTCTATCCGACCATCCTCGTTCTCACCGCGCGCTGGATCGGCGCGGGCGGAGCCGCCCGGCGAGCCCTCGCGGGCGCCCTCCTGCTTCTCGCCGTCGCGAATCGCTCGGCCCCTCGCAAGCCTCCAGTACCGTGCCACGTCGCTCGCGGCCGAGCCGAACGCGCGGGACGAGGTCACCGTTGACGACCCGCTCCCCGAGCCCGGGGAGCCGTTTTCGATCGCGAGAGCGCGCTTGAGATCGAAGAGGTTCGAAAGTTTCTGGGGACGGGCCGGCTGTCGCAGGACGAAACGTGGTTCGACTTCGCGAACCATGGAATCTTTTACTATCTTTTCAACCGCGACTGTCCCGTCCGATACTACGAAGTCGCGTTCTACCAGACACCGGATCGCCAGAACGAAGTCATCCACGCGATCGATTCCAACCCGAAGGTCGGCGCGGTCCTGGCCGAGGTCCGAGACGTCAAGAGCGCAATCGACGGCATTCCGAACCGGGCTCGCGCGCCGCTCGTGTGGGCATATGTCCAGGCCCACTTTCACCCGACATTCCGCGGCCAGCTCGTGGAGTTCTGGAGCCGAAACCGCTGAAAAACGAACCGCCCCCGAAATCGGGGGCGGCGAGGCGACGAGATCGAGTTTTTCCGGGCTACGGGCAGGCGCCGACGGCGACCGAAATCTCTCCCGTTTGCAGGGCGGTCTGGACGTTCTCCAGGCGGAACGTCACGGTCGTCGCCCCGGCGGCGGGAGTGACGTTCACCGTCACCGTCTGCGCGCAGATCGTCTGCGGGCACTCCGACTCCGTGCAGTTGCCGGTGTCGGTCGCCGAAGTCGCTTCGACCGCCGAGCCCGGGGGAAGCACGATTCACGGCCATCACGCTTCCGGGTTCGCCGCTCGGAAACAAGAGCGCGCCGTCGAGGATCACTTCCGTCGTCGCGGGGCTGACGGAAACACAGGATGGGGCCGGCCCCGAAGAGACGATCGGCGTCGCCGACATTGTTGTCGACGACGAACTTGCGGCGGCCGATCAGCGTCCGGTTGCCGGCCGTGTCGGTCGCGTACACGTTGAGGTCGTGCGGGGAGTCCGCGAGCTTCGTCGTGTCGAGCGGGAATGCCCAGCCGACGTGGGAGGTCTTCACGCGCGCATCGTTTGGAGGCACATCGGGGCGATTCAGGCACCACTGGGCGCGGCTTGCGACGGCGCAGGGAACGACCCCCGGGCTCGCCGCGCAGGATCCGTCGACGTCGATGTCGATGTTCGACGTGTTGTTGATGTCGCAGCTGAAGCCGGTGGAATCGAACGCCCAGCCGACGATCTCGAAGGATCCCGTCGATGAACTGGTCGTTCAGCGGCGTGTCGATGTATCCGATGAGGGGTGTCCTCCAGCTGCGGCCGCACGTCACGAAATTCGCAGAAAGCGGAATTCCGATCTGGATTGGCCCCGTCTCCGCGACGTCGCCGGCGATGACCGTGACGTCGTGCTTGCCCGAAGCGATCTGGGTCACGCAGGTCGGCGCCGCCGTTGGCGGTCGGGATCGAAATCAGGAGGTGACCCTGGGTCTCGTCGAGCGCGAAGAAGTCGAACATGAATCCGGCGTTGTCCGAGTTGACGAATCCCGGATAGTTCCTTTCCACGTCGGGGCGATTCACGCCGTAGCAGTTGATGAAAACCCCGCGGTCGCCGACGAGGCAATCCCGGCGTGTATCCGCGATCACGACCCCGTCGATCAGCAGCTCCACGTATCCGGTCTGGCCGAAATCGAGGCGCGCGCCCGTGTCGAGAACCCAGCCGGTGACGAGATTGGCGGCAACGGCCGGCGGCGTGATCGGCGACGGGGAGCCCCCGCCCGGCGAGCACGTCTCGTCGGGCTAGGTGCAAATCGGAGTAAACGTCAGCTCGTCGAGCGGCGAATCGATCGCGCCGAACGGATGGAGGTTCAGGCTCGCGTTGTCGGTCTGCACCGTCCGGCTGCCGATCACGCGGGAAACCCCCTGTCCGTCGGTGACACGGGCCGTGATCGTGTGAAGGCCGTTGATGAACTGAGTCGTGTCGATGTTCGCGGCCCAGCCGGAATAGAGCGAGTCCGGCACGTCGGGAAAAGCCGCCTGGACATCGGGCCGGGTGCTGCCGAACGTGGCCGAACCGGCGCTCGAACCCGAACCCGGCTGGCCGGGAACGTTGCAGCAGACCGCCCCCGCGACGATCTGACCGTCGACGAGGATGTCGATGTGATCGACGCCGCACTTCGCCTGGGCGCTGCCGGCCGGGCAAACGCCGTCGTCGATCGCCCAGCCCACAACGGGATGCGCCGAGTCGAATCCTTCCGTGTTTGTCGGGGTTGCCGTCCGGGATGTCGATCCAGCCGAAAGGCGTCTGGTTCAGGGTGTTGTCCACGGTGACCGGGATGTCCGCGATGTCGATCGAAACGTTCGGATTCGCCGACTCGACCACTTTGATCGAAACCGTGTGCGCTCCGCTCGGATAAACGAAATTCGGAGCCCCTTTCTCCGTGTAGAACGACGTGATGAAGCCGGGCTGCGCGGTCGGGCTGTTCGCGTACGTCGGAAAGACGTTGAGCACGTCGGCCCGGGGAAGGTTGATGTCGGCCGTCGCGACTTTCGCCCCATCGACATAGAGGTCGATGCTGCTGACCGCGTTGATGTCGAGAACCCAGCCGCTCACGGCGACGACGCCGTAGATCGTATCTCCGGGTCGCGGGGTGTCGACGTGACCGAACGCCGACTGGGCGGAAGCGGCCGCCGCGTTGAGGCACAGAGCAACGACGAGCCCGAGAGCCAACCTACGCATTTTTATCCTCCAAAAAAGGGCCTCTTGGATACCCGGGAACTTGGGAGCATTGTCGGCCCGAAGTCTTGGAAAGTCAAGGGAAAAGAGAGATTCGGGCACTCCATCTGTGCTAGAAAGCGGCATGGAAAATCGGCGGGTGAAAATGCTTCTGTCGATCGGCCTCGCGGTCGCCCTGCTCGCCTATTTCCTGTCGAAGGCGAACCTCGCGGACGTCGCGGACAAGCTCGCGCGCGTTCACCCCGGATTTTTTCTCCTCGCGGTGGGGAGCAGCGTCGCGACGGTCCCGCTGCGATCGTGGCGCTGGCAGTTCCTCCTGCGGCCTGTCGGAAAAGTGCGTTTCGTGGACAGTTTTTCGGCGACGTGCATTGGTTTCGCGGCGTCCACGGTCCTGCCCGCGCGCGCTGGAGAAGTGATCCGGCCCGTCGTCCTCTCCCGGCGAACGGGCCTTTCGTTTTCCGGCGCGCTCGCTTCGGTCGCGTTCGAGAGGCTCCTGGACCTGGCGACGGTCCTCGCTTTCGTCGTCGCGTTCGTGATCCGCTCCCGCACCGGCCGGGCGGGCGCGGACACCCTGGCGCATCCGGAGCTGATCGTCCGGCTGGCGAAGATCTCCGCCGCGCTGCTCGCGGGGTTCGCAGCGGTCAGCGCGTGGTCCGTCCTGCGCCGGACCCAGATGGTGACGTTCGTCGATCGCCTGTCGTCGCGGCTGCCGGCCGGAGCGCGGACGAAGATCCGCGGCGCCGCGGCTTCCTTCATCGACGGGCTGTCCATCGTCCGCGACGGCCGAAACTTCGCGGCGGCGGTCGCGCTCTCGGCCGCGCTCTGGACGGCGGTGTATCTCCAGATCTTCTTCCTGCTCCGCGCCTTCCATACTCCGCTCTCGTTCTGGGCCGCGGTGATCGTCTGCCTCCTGACGCTCGTCGGAATGCTGATCCCCACTCCCGGGGCGATCGGCGGTTTTCAGGCGATGTGCAGCTATGCCCTCACGTTCTTCTACGGCGTCGCGATCGACACCGCGACCGCGTTCGCGCTGCTCTACTGGGCGATCGCGTTCATTCCGGTCACGGTGATCGGATTTTCCCTGTTCGCCGCGGGGTCGCGGAGGTCGAAACAATCGCTCGCCGATCTTGCCGAAGCCGCGGCGGAAGAATAGATTCAACCCATGAAATGCCCGTTTTGCGGCGCCCTCGAAGACCGCGTCGTCGATTCGAGGGAGGGACGGGACGGCGAGTTCATTCGCCGGCGCCGCGAATGCACCGGGTGCGCGCGTCGATTCACGTCCTACGAGACGATCGAAGACATCCCGTACATGGTCGTCAAGAACGACGGACGCCGGGAGCCTTTCGACCGAAAGAAGCTGAGGACGGGCCTCTCCCGGGCCTGCGAGAAGCGGCCGATCCCGTCGGCCCGGCTCGACGCGATCGCGGACGAAGTCGAGAGCCGCCTGCACGAGAGCTCCGACCGCGAGATCTCCACGCGCGCGATCGGATCGCTCGTCATGGAACGCCTGAAGGAGCTCGACGAGGTCGCGTACGTCCGCTTCGCGTCCGTCTACCGCCAGTTCGAGGACGTCGGCGAATTCCTGGACGAGCTGAAGACCCTGCTGTCGGGCCGCCGCCATCCGAAAGGAGCGGTTTGAAGAGAGCCGGACTCTTCGGCCCGCTCATGGAGATCACCCGGCTCCAGACGGAGCTCAACCGCCTCTTCGCCGGAATCCTGGAAAGCCAGCGAGCCTCGCTCGCGACCGCGACGGCGTGGGACCCGAACGTCGACGTCCTCGAAACCGCGGACGAGGTTCAGATCGTCGTCGAGGTCCCGGGCCTCGCGGCGGGCGATTTGAACGCGGCCGCGAAGGGAACCCAGCTGCGGATCCGCGGCGTCAAACGCGCGGACCGCCGGCCCGGGAGCAGGACGAAATTCCTCTGCATGGAGCGCTTTTTCGGGAAGTTCGAGAAGATCGTGCCGCTCCCGAGCGCCGTGAACGTGAAACAGGCGAAGGCCATGCTGGCGGACGGCCTTCTCCTGATCCGCATGCCCCGAGTCCTCTCCGACCGCCGCCGAATCCTCGACATTCAAATCGAAATCCTGGAAGGGAACCCCTGACATGGCCGACAAAGAATTCGACAAGGCAACCGAAACGCTGGCCGAGATCCCGATCCCCGACATCGTTCCGGTTCTCCCCCTGAAAGACATGGTCGTCTTCCCCTACATCATCGTTCCCCTGTCGGTCTCCCGCGAAAAGTCGATCAACGCCGTGGATGCGGCCCTCGCGGAGCAGCGGGTCATCATGCTGACCGTTCAAAGGAGCAGCGAGAACGAGACCCCGGGACCGGCGGACCTCTACGAGATCGGCACGCTCGCGGCGATCATGCGAATGCTGAAGCTCCCCGACGGAAGAATCCGGCTGCTCGTCCAGGGCGTCTCCCGGGCGCGCGTCAATTCCTTCCTTCAAACCGAACCGTACCTGCGCGCGAAAGTCACGAGGATCCCCGAGCCCGAGGCGCCGAAGAAGCTCGCGCCGGAGGAAGAAGCGCTCGTGCGCGGGGTGAAGCAGAATCTCGAAAGAAGCGTGACGCTCGGCAAGAACATCTCTCCCGAGGTCATGCTCATCGCCGCGAACATCGAGGACACGGCGCGCCTCGCCGATCTCGCGGCCTCGAATCTCGAGCTGAAGTCCGAACAGGCCCAGCGCGTGCTGGAGACGATCGCTCCGATCGCGCGGCTCAAACTCGTCAACGACGAAATTCTCAAGGAAATCAACGTTCTGACGATGCAGCAGGAAATCACCACCCAGGCGCGGGGGGAGATGGACAAGTCGCAGCGCGAATACTTCCTGCGGCAGCAACTCAAGGCGATCCAGCAGGAGCTCGGCGAGGGCGAGGAGCTCTCCGAGGAAATCGCGAACTACCGCCGCGCGGTCTCCGAAAAGAGCCTTCCGGAGGAGGCGGCGACCGAGGTCGAGAAGCAGATCAAACGGCTCGAGCGCAGCCACCCCGACTCCGCGGAAACCGCGATCATCCGCACCTATCTCGACTGGATGACGGGGCTCCCGTGGAACACGTTTTCTCTCGACGCTTCGGACCTCGACCGCGCGAAGAAGATCCTCGACGAAGACCACTACGACCTCGAGAAAATCAAGGCCCGGATCATCGAGTTTCTCGCTGTCAAGACGCTCAAGAAGACGATGAAGGGCCCGATCCTCTGCTTCGTCGGGCCGCCCGGCGTCGGAAAGACCTCGCTCGGCCGCTCGATCGCGCACGCGCTCGACCGGAAGTTCATCCGGCTTTCGCTCGGCGGCGTCCGGGACGAAGCCGAGATCCGCGGACATCGCCGGACCTACGTCGGCGCTCTCCCCGGACGAATCATCCAGGGAATCTCGCAGGCCGGCACGTCGAATCCCGTCTTCATGCTCGACGAAATCGACAAGCTCGGAGCCGATTACCGGGGCGACCCGTCCTCCGCCCTGCTCGAGGTGCTCGACCCGGAGCAGAACTCGACGTTCCGGGACCATTACGTCGGCGTTCCGTACGATCTGTCCCGCGTCCTCTTCATCGCGACCGCGAACGTCCTCGACCCGATTCAACCGGCGTTCCTCGACCGGATGGAGGTGATTTCTCTCTCGGGCTACACGGAGGAAGAGAAGCTTCAAATCGCGCAGATTCATCTCATTCCGAAGCAGCTCGAGGAGAACGGCGTGACCGCCGACAACCTGGAATTCACGAAACCGGGCCTGCGGAAGATCGTCGAGGGCTACACGAGGGAATCCGGACTCCGGAACCTCGAGCGAGAGATCGGCTCGGTCGCCCGCAAGGTCGCGGTCACGGTCGCGAAGGGAAAGCGACGAAAATTCCGGATCACGCCCGCCGTCGTGGTCAGGATGCTCGGACCGACGAAGTTCTTCGCGGAAGAGCGGCTGAAAAAGGATCAGATCGGCGTCGCCACCGGACTGGCCTGGACTCCCGTCGGGGGCGACGTTCTCTTCGTCGAAGCGAACGCGGTCAAGGGAAAGGGAGCCATCCTCCTGACGGGAATGCTCGGAACCGTCATGAAGGAATCGGCTCAGGCGGCGCTGACTTACGCCCGGGCCCATGCGAAGGAACTGGGAATTCCGGACGACTACTTCGAGACCCACGACATCCACGTGCACGTTCCGGAGGGTTCCATCCCGAAGGACGGGCCCTCGGCCGGAATCACCATGGCCGCGGCGATGATCTCCGCTTTCACCGGACGGCCGGTTTCGAAGGACCTCGCGATGACCGGCGAAATCACGCTGCGGGGCGAAGTGTTGCCGATCGGCGGCGTCAAGGAGAAGGTTCTCGCCGCGAAACAGGCGAAGATCGCCGCCGTCGTTCTCCCGAAATTCAACCGCCGCGACATCGAGCAGATCTCGCCCCACGTCCTGTCGGGAATCGAGGTCCGGTACGTGGGAAGCGTCGACGAGGTGCTGGCCCTCGCCCTCTCGACTCCGGAAAAGGGCGCGGACTCCGAGAAAGCCCCTCCCCGCCGGGCCCACTCGCCGCGGCCCCCGGGCCCGCAGCCCGCCGTATGAAGGCCCGCGGCGAAAACGCCTTCACGGAAAAGCTGACGAACGCCGTGCGGCCCCGCCGCGGCGTCCGAGTCGGAATCGGGGACGACGCGGCGGTCGTGGACCTTCCCCGGGGCCGTTACGTGATCACGACCGACACGCTCGTCGAGCGCGTCGATTTCCTCTCCCGGGAAGCCCCCGAGTGGATCGGAAGGCGAGCCGCCGGCGCGAACCTCTCGGACCTCGCGGCGATGGGCGCGGCGCCGGTGGGCGCGCTTCTCACGCTCGGGATTCCCGCCGGCCGAACGCCGGGCTACGCGTGGCGAATCGCGAAGGGCGCGATTTCCAAGCTCGAACCCTTCGGAGCGAGCCTGTGGGGAGGCGACGTCTCGCGCTCCCGCGACCTTTTCGTGACGATCTGCCTGTTCGGAAAGGCAAAGCGCCCGGTCACGCGCCGCGGCGCGCGCGCGGGCGACATCGTTTACGTCACCGGCGAACCGGGCGCCTCCTGGCGCGGCCTCGCGGCGCGGCGGCGGCGCAAGTCGGGCGGTCCCGCCGCCGAGGAGAAGCGCTACCTCGACCCCGAGCCGAGGGTCGGGTTCGGACTCGCCCTTTCGGCGCGGGGCCTCGCCTCGGCGATGATCGACGTCTCCGACGGGCTCGCGAAAGACGCGCACCGCCTCGCCGCCGCCTCCGGGGTAGCTCTCGTCCTCGAGGGCCTCGACCGGAAGACGATCCTCCTGCCGAGCGACGACTTCGAGCTTCTCTTCACCGCTCCCGGGAGAAACGCCGAGTCGATCCGCCGGGCCGCCCGGAAGACCCGGACGCCGGTCGCCGAAATCGGAAGAACGGTCGCGGGCCGGGGCGTTTTCTGGACCGACGGACGGCGGCGCGTCGCCGTCGGCGACAGCGGGTACGACCACTTCTCCCGATGACGATCTTTCACGGGCGGTGGCGCCAGTTCATTCTCCACCTCATGGGGAAGGAAGACCCTCCCGGAGAAGGTGGCCGCGGCCTTCGCGCTGGGCGTCGCGCTCAGCTTCTTCACTCCCCTCACCGGTTTTCACACGCTGATCGCGCTCGGGCTCGCTTTCCTCCTGAGGCTCTCGAAGGTCGACGTCGTCATGGGGACGCTCGTCGTCAATCCGTGGACGGTCGTGCCGGTCATCACGTTCGAGGAATTTCTCGGCAAAAAGATCCTCCACTACTCTCCGTCGTTCGCGCCGCGGCTTCCCTGGCGGGAGGTGCTCCACCGCCAGTTCTGGCACACTCTTCGGGGAAGCGGCTGGAATTACCTCGCGGCGCTGACCGTCGGCGCCGTGCTCGTCTCCGCGGCCGCGGCGACCGTGACGTACTTCCTCGTTCACGCCGTGATCCTTCGGTACGAAAAGATCCACCCCCACCTGTCGGCGAGGTTGCGAAAGACGAGCGAGATTTGCGTTCTCAGGGAAGGCGAATCGGACGGACCTGCGAAGGAGCGCAAGTGAGCGACGCGACGCTTCCGCAGCCGTCCGGGCCGGGCGCGCCCGGCAGCGAAAAGGAGTCCGACACCTCGGCGCCGCCGTTCGGGAAGACGGTCGCGCGGAACGGCACGGGCCGTCCACAGGCGAGCGGAATCCCGCGAAACCCCGCGCGGACCTGAAATCGGAACGCCGCCGAGCCGCCCGGAGCGATCGGCGGCAGCGGCTGGGGCATGGGAGTCACGACTTCGACCGCGGAATCCAGGCTCTCGATCGAGATTTCCGACAATTCCGAGCTCGGCGATTCGCCGGAATTCCGGAGCCGAATCGAGACCTGCGAAACCTGACAGTCCGCGAGGGGGCTTCCGTCGACGGCCGCCGAACCGGGTTCGGCCTCGAGACCGGGTCCGGCCGGGGCGGCGAGGTCGCCGGTCGCGACGACGGCAAAACCCACGGCTGGACCGAACGGAATGAAGTGCGGCGCGACCGAGATCGTGAAATCGCCCCGCGGCGGCGACGGGAACGTGATCGCTTCGACGTTGTTGAGGCGATCGAACTGACTCTCGAGCAGACCCGGGCCCTCGACGGAAAGGTCCAGGTCGTCGACGAGCTCGGGCGTCGGGTCGGCGTAGCCCCGGGGAACGCCCGGAGGGTCGCTCCAGACGAGCACGACCCGCAGGGGGCGGGACCCCGACACGCACGGAAACCCGAAACACGGCGGAGCGCGTTTCGCCCGGAACGAAAGCGGAGGCGCGATCGGCGACGAACAGGCGATACGGGGAGTCCCGGAACGCGAGAACGTTCTCGAGATCGATCCGGCCGAAACCCTGTTCGTTGGACGGGGGCGGTTCGACCGGGACCCCGAGCCGGTTTCCGCGCAGCGGGACCGCGGACGCGATCAAGGCGGCCTTCACGAGCGAGGCGGACGGCGAGAAAGCGTGGGCGGCGTCCGCTTCCCCTCCGGGGTAGAAGCCCTGCTCGAAATAATCGCGGACGAGCGCCCCGGCCCCCGCGGCGGTCGGAGCCGCGAACGAAGTCCCGGCGGCGACCGCAACGCTGCAGTTGTCGGTCAGGATCGAAAAATCGGACGACGCCGAAATGTTCACGCCGGGAGCAACGAGGTCCGGCTTCCGGCGGCCGTCGGCGGCGGGGCCGATGGCGGAAAAATCGGAGAGATCTTCGTCGGAGCCGCCCGGAGTGTTGCGAGTCGAGCCCACGCACACCACGTTCTTTCCGTTTCCGGGAGACGGCACGGATCGCGGACCGCTTTGTCCGGCGTTGCCCGCGACGAAGAAGGGAAGAAAATCGGGGTGCCGGAAAGCGAAATCGTCCACGTCGCGGGCGCTCAGCGAGTATCCCGAATTGAAAGGAGCCGGACCGCTCGTGTCGTCCGCCCAGGAATCGGAATGGATCCGGACTCCCTGCGCGTAAGCCTGCTCGAAGATCGGGTCGAGTCCGTCCGGCGAGCATCCGAGGCCCGGCAGGTTTCCGCACTCCGATCCGTCGGCCGCGAACCCCGCGTCCTGGACGACGAGGCGCGCGCCCGGGGCCATTCCGTCTCCGGAATCGTGAGCGAGCAGATGAGCGAAATTGTCGCCCGCGGCGTTGCCCGCCACGTGCGTTCCGTGCCCCTCGTCGTCATAGGCGTCGGGATCGTCCGGCCGATCGCAGGGAGCCCGGAACTGGTCGCACGAGTGAAGGAAGTCGTAGGCCGCGATCTTTCGGTGCTGCGCGCCGGTCTCGATCCCGTACTGCCCGGAAGAATAGGTGTTGACGGCGAAAGTATTCGCCGGGTCCGCGAAGTAGCACGAATCGACGTCCAGCCCCGTGTCGAGATATCCGATCGTCTGGGTCGAGCCGAAAATCCCGTGCGCGAAAATCGGCGTCGGGCCGAGCGGCACTCCCGATTGAATCGTGCCGATCGAGCGGTCGTTCGCGAGTCGGGGCGTCGCCCGAGGGAACGCCGCGAAGACGGCGTCCCCGGCCAGGAACCGAAGCAGGCCGCTGCGCGACCCGCCCGCCGCGAGCTCGAGCCTCGCCCCGAACGGCGAATCCCGCGAGCCGAGCACGGCCAGGCCGGCGGCGCGGGCCCCCTCCGAGAGCTCCGCGGCCGTCGAACCGGGATGTCCGAGAACCGAAATTCGCTCCGGAATCGGGTCCCGGCGCTCTCGAGCAGCTCGGGAGGCGCTTTGTCCGCCGGCTCGAGCGGCCCGGCCCACGCGACCTCGGCCGGGCCCGGGGGTTGCCCCGGCCGCGCCAGAAGAACAGCCGAATCGCTCGACAGCACCGTCTGCAGAATCCATCCCGACCGGCGAAGGGCGGCCTGCAGCTCCGGGCCGATCGGAACCGAAAACTTCGCGAGCAGGTGCCCGGCCGGTACCGGGCCGGCGGACCCGGACAGGGGGCCGGGGGCCGCAGAGAGATCCCGAACCCTTCCCGGGGCCGGAATCGTCAGATCGGAAGCGGCCAGGAGGCCCGGGAGGAGAAGCGCCGGGAACAGAGGCGAACGACGCACCCGCGGCACGATATCACCGCGACGGAAGCGATCGAACGGCCTCGACGACGACGGGATCGGAGAAGAGAGCGGGCTGGAGCCTCATCCATCGGCCCCGGTGCGCTCGGACCGTGCGCGCGGCTTCCGGCGAGCGCGCGGCGTCCCGGAGGAGGAGAAGGAGGTCGGAGCGCTCCCGGTCCGCTTCGAAGAGCTTCAGGCGAATCCCGGCCGCCTCTTCGAAGTCGTCCCGCTGCTCGGCGATCCTCGCGAGTCCCGAGAGCGCGACTCCGTCGTTCTCGAAGTCGTCGACCGATTCGTCCCACTCCTCTTCCGCCTTTTCGGTCCACCCCTTCGAAGCAAACAGGCGGCCGAGGTCGTCGTGGTTCAGGGCCATGTCGGGTTCGAGTTCGATCGCGCGAGCGAACGCGGCCGCGGCCTCGTCGGCTCGCCCCCGCCGCCACAGGAAGACCGCCCAGTGGTAGGCGAGCGGATACGAATTCGGGCAGAGACGAACCCCTTCCCGGTAATCGCTCTCGGCTTCCGCGAAATCGCCCCGGCGCTCCGCGCAGAATGCAGAGGTGAACCAGCCGTTCTCGTAGGTCGGAAAGATCTGCACCGCCTTGCGTCCGTCGGCGACCGCCTCGGACAGGTCCCCCAGCTCGCCGGCCATCCGGCCGCGCCCGGCCCAGGCGTCGTAGTAGTTCGCGAAGATCTCCGTCGCGCGGCGATATTCGGCGTACGCGGACGGATATCTCTTTTTGTCCGCGTCTTCGTACGCCAGATCGTAGTGCGCCTTTGCGCTGTCGGGCGAGGTGACGACGAGATTGGCAAAGAGCGTCCGATCGTCGAGCCAGACGGTGTTCCGCACGATCGTCCGCGCGAGGAACGCGAGTGTCACGGCGGCCAGCGCCGCGACGGCACGACGCCGCCGGAGCATCCCGGCTCCGTCCGGCGGAAAGCACGAGGCCGCGAAGAGCGCGATTCCCGCCGACGGCAGGTAGAGAAGGCGCTCGGCCATGACGGTCCCGGTGACGAACAGGAAGTTCGACGTCGGAAGGGCGGCCAGGAGAAAGAAGAGGAGACCCGACCCGGCCGCGCGCCTCCGGCGAAAGAGAGCCACGCCGGCCGCCGCAAGAGTGCCGACCCCCAGAAGCGACACCCAGAAGACCGGGGAGCGAAATCCGTAAACGGGCAGCTGCCAGGCCGATTCGTCCGCCGAAAGACGCAGCGGAAAAACGACGCGCCCGGCTCCCCGGAGAAGAATCGCGGCCGCGTTGCCGGCTCGCCGCGCGAACGACAATGTCACGAGCGGGTTCTCGAGCTCGAAAAACCCCGCGCTCTTCGAGATCAGAAAGCCCTTCAGAACGGCCGCGCGAATGGCAAAACTCACCGCGAGGGGCGCGGCGAACGAGAAGAAGAACAACGCCCGGCGCTTCAGGAGGGATCCCATCCGGCGGGCGAAGCTCCCCTCCTCGTCGAGCATCTCGCCGAGGAAGACGAGCCCCGGAAAGACGACCGCGCTCTCCTTCGTTTCGATGGCCAGGAAATAGAGCACCCACGCGAGAGCGAGCCAGCGAAACCTCCGGCCCGCGCGGAGCGCCGAATGCCAGGCGAGCAGCAGAAAGAACGTCGAGAGCACCTCCGCCCGGCCCACGATCGAAGTCACGGCTTCGACGTGAGCGGGCATGACCGCAAACAGCAGTGAAGCGATCCCCGCCGTCGTCTCGCCGAACCGGCGGCGAAAGAGAAGAAAGAGGAGCAGGACGTTGCCGGTGTGGAGAAGGACGTTCGTCAGGTGGTATCCGAACGTCGATTTTCCATGGATCGCGAAATTCGCCGCGAACGACAGGAGATCCACCGGACGATAGGCGGTGCCGGTCGCAAGCGTTCCGCCGAAATAGTGCGTCGTGAAGATCTTCGGGAGCTCGGACCACGATTGAATCCGGGGGTCGTCCCGCACGATCGCCTTGTCGTCGTAAGTGAATCCTCCGTTCAGGCCGTTCGCGTACGCGAGGACGCAGGCCGCGACGAGGAGCCACGGCCAGGGGCGCTTCTCCCAGGGCCAGGAAGAGGACATGACGGCGCGAGACTGTATCGCAGCCCGCCTGTCGCTCGGATTAGAATTTCGTCGTGATCTCCCTCGGAGCCCTTTTCGCCCTCGCTGTCGCGGCCGCTCCGAAGGCTTCGCCGGGCCTGATCGCGGGCTCCGTCGTCGATCGCGTCGAATGCGCGGACACTCCCGGCCAGAGCTACTCCCTGTACCTGCCGCCCGGCTATTCGCCGGACCGGGAGTGGCCGATCCTCTTTCTCTTCGACCCGCGCGCGCACGGACCGCTCGCGGCGCGGCTCTTTTCGGAAAGCGCCGCGCGTTACGGGTGGATCCTCGCGAGCTCGAACAACACCGAAAGCGACGGCCCGGCCGATCCGAACATCACCGCATTTCGGGCGATGTGGAGAGACACGCACGCGCGCTTCTCGATCGACCCGAAACGCGTTTACGCCGGGGGCTTCTCCGGAGGAGCGCGGGTCGCGACCCTGATGGGGACGACGGCGCCCGGAACGGTCGCGGGAGTGATTGGCTGCGGAGCGGGGTTTCACACGACCGTGAGGAGGAAGCCGCCGTTCGTCTATTTCGGCACGATCGGCGATCTCGATTTCAACTTCGCGGAAATGCGCGCGCTCGACGACACGCTCGACTCGCTCGGCGTTCCTCACCGGATCGAAAGGTTCAGGGGCGAGCACGACTGGCCCCCGAAGGAGCTCTGCCGGGACGCCGTCGAGTGGATGGAGATCGAGGCGATCCGGGCCGGCACGGCGCCCGTCCGGGCCGAAGAAGTGGAATCGATCTTTGCCCGGCGCTGGGAGAGGGCGCGCGCGCTCGAAACCGGACGCCCGGCGGAGGCTCTCGGCGATTACCGGTCGATCGAAGCGGATTTCGCCGGGCTTCGCGACGTCTCGGCGGCAGGCGCGGCGGCCGAAGCGCTGCAGCGCGCGCCGGCGACGCGCAAGGCCGCCGCGGCGGAGAAAAAGCGCGTCCTCGAGGAGGACCGGACGAGGGCGTCGCAAACGGCCGTCTGGGCGGAGATCCGGTCGGGCGACGCGATTCCCCTGAAGCGGCTCGTCCAGGAGCTTCGCATCCCGGAGCTGCGCGAAAAAGCGGCGCGGGCGCCGGTCTCCGAGGATTCCCTCTCGGCGCAGAGAATCCTGAACGAGATCGCGGTCCAGACTTCGTTTTACCTGGCGCGCGGATACCGGGGCGAAAAAAAGCTCGATCGCGAGATCCTGTGCCTGTCGATCGCGATCGAGGCAAGGCCGGACTGGCCCGCCGGCTGGTATCGCCGGGCGGCGGCGTTCGCGGCGGCGGGAGACGCGTCGAAGGCGATCGAGGATCTCTCGACGTCGGTCGCGAAGGGATTCGCGATGCCCGAATCGCTCGAGACGGACGAAGATTTCGCGGCGATCCGCTCGTCCGAGCGTTTCGCGGCGCTCCTCGCCGCGGTCCGGGCCCGGGCCGGGACGAACCCCGCGCGCTGACGCGCTGGCTTCCGGTCTCCGTTTCGGAGAGAATCCCGCTTTCATGCCGCACAACGAAGGCTCGAAGAGCCGTCATACCCTCAAAGACATCGTTCTCGGCAAGCCGCTGAGGGCGACCGACCCGGGCGTTTTTCACCACGTTTCGCTCGTCGCGTTTCTCGCCTGGGTCGGCCTCGGCGCGGACGGCCTCTCTTCGTCGGCGTACGGCCCCGAAGAGGCCTACAAGGCGCTCGGCGCGCATGCCCCGCTCGCCGTGATCCTCGTCGGGATGACCGCGTTCACGGTCTTCGTCATCTCGTTCGCGTACAGCAAGGTGATCGAGGAGTTCCCCGGCGGCGGCGGAGGCTACCTCGTCGCGACGAAACTCCTGGGGCCGCGCTTCGGAGTCGTTTCCGGGTGCGCTCTGATCGTCGACTACATCCTGACGATCTCGGTCTCGGTCGTGTCCGGCGTCGACGCGATCTTCAACCTCCTTCCCCACCACCTCCATTCCCTCAAGCTCGAAACCTGCATCGCGGTCCTCGCTCTTCTCGTCATCCTCAATCTTCGCGGCGTCAAAGAGTCCGTCACGTTTCTTCTGCCGATCTTCCTCGTCTTCTGCCTCACGCACCTCGTCCTCATCCTGACGGCCGTCCTGGGCCATTTCACGGAGCTTCCGATCGTGCTCCGGGGAACGGCGAGTGACTTCCACGGGGGCGTGTCCGCGCTCGGGTTCGTTCCGATGCTCTTCATTCTCCTCCGCGCGTATTCGATGGGCGGCGGGACTTACACGGGGATCGAGGCCGTTTCCAACGGCGTCCAGATCCTGCGCGAACCGCGGGTCCACAACGCGAAAAAAACGATGCTCTACATGGCTCTGTCCCTCGCGTTCACGGCCGGCGGCATTCTCTTCGCGTATCTCCTCGTGCACGCGCAACCCGCGGCGGGCAAGACGATGAACGGCGTTCTCGCAGAAAAGGTTTTCTCCGCCTGGAAGATCGCGGGCGCTCCGTTTGGAAAATGGCTTGTCGTCGCGACGCTCGTCTCCGAGGGAATGCTCCTTTTCGTCGCCGCGCAGACCGGATTTCTCGACGGGCCCCGAGTCCTCGCGAACATGGGCGTCGATTCATGGGCGCCGCACCGGTTCGCGCAGCTCTCGGACCGGCTCGTGACGAAAAATGGGGTGCTCCTGATCGGCCTCGCGTCGGGAGCGGTCATGCTGTACGCGCGCGGCGGCCTCGACTTGCTCGTGACGATGTACGCGATCAACGTGTTCCTGACGTTCACGCTGACGGAGCTCGGCATGACGATGCACTGGATCCAGGACCGCCGGGAGAAGCCTCAGTGGAAGAAGAACCTGCCGATTCATCTCACGGGCCTCGTCCTCTGTTTCTCGATCCTGTGCGTGACGCTGTACGAAAAACTCCTCGAAGGCGGATGGGTGACGGTCGCGGTGACGAGCGCGTTCATCCTGCTCGCGTTCTCGATCCACAAGCATTACCACAACGTCCGGGATCGCCTGAAGTACCTCGACGAAGTCCTCACGAGCGTTCCTCTCCACGAGCACCCGGTCGAAAAGGAGCCGATGGACCGCAAGGCGCCGACGGCCGCGATCCTCGTCGGAGGGTTCAACGGCCTCGGAGTGCATTCGCTCCTCTCGATCCAGGCGCTGTTTCCCCGCTACTACGAGAATTACCTGTTCATTTCCGTCGGCGTGATCGACTCGGCCCGTTTCAAGGGCGAATCCGAGATCGCGGCGCTCAAGGCTTCGACCGAGGCGGACCTGCGCCAGTACGTCGAGTTCGCGCACAAGCTCGGAATGAAAGCCGATTTCCGCTATTCGCTCGGCACGGAGGCGGTCGACGAGGCGGAGAACCTCGCGCTCCAGGTCAAGAGGGAATTTCCGAGGACGATCTTCTATCTCGGGAAGCTCGTTTTCGAGCGGGACCGGTTCGTCTACCGGTTCCTGCACAACCAGACCGCGCACGCGATCCAGCGCCGGCTCCAGTTCTCCGGGCTGCAGAGCGTCATTCTCCCGATCCGCGTGAGCGAGAAGGAGCTGCATTCTCCTTCCCGCCCGGCGACCTCGGCCGCCTAAAAACCCGCCGGGCTACCTCCCGTCGAGCCGCAGTCTCCCGATCAACGATTTCCACCACCGAGGCGCGTAGAGCCCGTGCAGAAACTCCCGCGCGTCCGCGCGCGCGACCCGCCGGATCAGCAGCGCGTATCCGAGATCGCCCGCTCGCCCGTACAGCCTCCGATTCGCGAACGACGCGGCGAGCAGCCCTCCGAGCCTTTCGCGCCAGAGCCGGTCGTACTCGCGGGGGCGGCCCGCGACGAGGGCGCGCGCGGCAAGGTGGCCCGAAACGATCGCCATGCGGATTCCGAATCCCCACAGGGCGTCCTGAAATCCGGCGGCCTCCCCGACGCGCAGCGCCTCGCCGTCTCGCGCCGTGCGCGGCCAGTGGACGTTCCCGAGTCCTCCGAAACGCCTCGGATTGACCATCTCGAGCGCCGTCCGGCCCCGAAAGAACTCGACCGTGCGGTCGAGATATCCGTTCGCCTCGCGAAATCGGTCGAACAGGCAGCAGGCGACCGTGCCGCGGCCCCGGGAAACGAGCAGGTACGCGTACCCCTTCGGCGCGACCCGGTTCGCCATCACGGCGAACACGCCGTCGGGCATCGGGGTCTCGAACACGTAGCCGACGTCGATCGCATCGGCCCGCTTCGGCCCCGCGGCGACGATCCCGCCGCGGAGGGCCGGCGCCTCCGTGTCATACCGGATCTCGACTCCCTCGCGGAGAGCCTGGGCCTCGAGCGCGCGATCGAGCGTTCCCGGCTCCGGACCGCGGCGGATCAGGTAGAAAGGCGTGTCCCGCGAGGCCAGCCGGCGGCGCCCTCCCCACGCGTCGAAGAAAAATCCCTCATGGACCTTCACGTGCTCGAAATCGGGCTCGATCCCGATCGCCCGGAGCTCCTCGAGAGCGTCGTGTTTCGAAGTCCAGTTCTCGATCGCCTCGAAGTCGCCGTGAAAGCGGCTTCCGACTGTTTTCGCCCTTTCGAACACGACCGCAGGAACGCCGGCGCGCGCGAGCGTGATCGCCGCGGCAAGGCCCGCCGGTCCCGCGCCGACGATCGGAATGGGCTCCATCGGGGCGAATTATGCCTCGGAGCGCGCCGGAACGAGCTCCGCCGCCAGGCGCTCGACGTCCTCTCCCCGGCAGAGCTCCGTTCCCGGGTTCAAGACCGCGGCGGCGCCAGCCGCCACGCCGGACCGGATGGCATCGGCCGTTGGCAGTCCTCGGGCGAGCGCGAGCACGATTCCGCCCACGAGGCAATCTCCGGCGCCGATACTGCTGACGGCCGAAACGCGCGGGGACGGGACCTGTTCCCTCCGTTCGGCGTCCATCCAGAAGACGCCCGCCGGTCCGAGGGAGACGACGAGCACCTGGCAACTCCCGCTCGCGATCAACCGCTCTCCGGCCTCTTCCAGCGGATCCTGGACGCCGGTTTTCGTCAGCTCACGGAACTCGCGGAGACTCGGCTTGACGAGGAAAACGCCCTGTTCGAGAGCCGCTCGCAGCGGCTCCCCGGAAGTGTCGAGAACGAACCGCGCCCCCTCCTCCGAGGCGGCCGCCGCGGCGCGAGCATAAAAATCCACCGGCACGCCGGGCGGAAGACTCCCGCTCCCCACGACGTACGACGCGCCGCGCGCGCATTCGCGGATACGGTCGAGACACAGGCGCCACTCTTCCGGCCGGAGAGCGGGCCCCGGCATGCAGAAGCGATACTCCCGGCCCGTCGATTCCTCCAGCACGTTCCAGTTCTGCCGCGTGGATCCCTCGATCGGAACGCGAACGCGCCGCACTCCTTCCTCGTCCAGAAGCCGGTCGAAAATTTCTCCGGTGTACCCGCCGGCCGGGAAGATCGCGGTCGCTTCGCCCCCCAGCCTCCGGATCGCCCGGGCCACGTTGATGCCGCCGCCCCCGGGGTGAGACCGGGTCGACGCGCAGCGGAGCTTGTGATTCGGAGAGACGCACGCGACGGAAGTGCTCTCGTCGATCGCGGGGTTGAGCGTGAAAGCGACGAGACCGGACATCGGGCCGTCACTTCACGAGGAGGACCGGGCGCGAGGAGAGGAGGCCGACTTCGTAGCTCAGCGTTTCCCAGCCTCCGCCGGGCCGGTTTCGCTCGAGTCGATGCGACGCCATCACGACGAGGTCGCAACGCGATTCGCTCGCGAATCGGAGGATCTCGCGCAGGCGATTCCCGTAGACGATCGCGATCCTGACCTTGAGGCCCCGGCGCCCGAGGCGGGCCGCGACGGGCTGGAGCTTGCGCCGTGCGGCCAGATCGAGGCGGCGATAGAACCGCTCGAGGCCCGGCAGGCCGCCGTCGATCTTCTCGATCACGTGAAGCAGCGTCACGGTCGCATCCTTACCCGAGACAAGCGACGCGACCCGAACGACCCCGAGAGCTTTCGGCGTCAAGTCGACGGGAACGAGAATCCGCCGGAACATCCGCGTCATTCCCTTTCGAGAAAGCGTCGGACGAAATCCGACTCGGTCAGGATGCCCACGACGTGGCTCCCCTCGACGACGGGCAGGCACCCCGCCTTGTTCTCGAGGAGCAGCTCCGCGGCCTCGCGCAGGCTCTGATCCGGTTCGACCGTGTCGACCTCCGTGGTCATGATCTCGCGAATTCGCCGCCGCCGCAAAAGCTCCCGCTGGGCCGAAAGCGTCAACTCTCCCGCGTCGCCCGACAGGGCGATCTGCGCGAGGCTGCGATCGGTCACGAGGCCGACGAGATCCCCGTCGCGATCCACGATCGGCATGTGCCGGATGTGCTCGTCGGCCATCCGATCGAGCAGCTCCGTCAAGTCGTCGCCCGGCGACAGGGAGACGACCTCCTCGGTCATCAAGTCGCGAACGGCGGCCCCGATCCGGGTCCCCGCCAAAGGCTTGCCGGCGCCGCCCGTCTTCGCGCTCTTCCGTCTCTCCGAAACCATCGTTGCCATTCTTCGCCTCCCTGCGGGTCACTCTCGTCGCGGCCCGGATCGATTCTCATCCCCGTCTTCTTCCCCGAGCAGATGTATTTGAATCAGGAGAGGCGTTCTGATGCGAATGCGTCTTGAGGACGAAGGAGGAAACGTTCACGATCTCTCGTTGTTAGGAGGCCAAATGAACGTCCAGGCCATCATGACTTCCTCTCCCTATTTCGCGACGCGACACGCGACGATCGGCGACGTCGCCAAGATCATGGCCGACCACGAGATCGGCGTCGTCCCGATCGTCGACGCGGCTCGCCGGATCCTGGGAATCCTGACCGACCGCGATCTCTGCAAGGCGATCGCGACGATGGACCGCCCGGCTTCCGAGATCCCCGCCCTCGCGCTCGCGAGCAAACCGGTCATTTCCTGCGGACCCGAGGAAGAGCTCGAATCCGCGCTCAAGACGATGCGAACCCGGCACATCCGCCGCCTGCCGGTCGTGGATCCCGACGGGACGCTCCAGGGAATCCTGTCGATCGACGACGTGGTCCTGCGCTCCGAAGAGAAGTTGGAAAAAAACCAGTCGTCGGTCTCGTTCGGCGACGCCGTGCAGACGCTCAAGGCCATTTACGGAGTCCGCCCCCAGCGCCGGCGGCGAATCGTTCCCACTTCCTAGAACAGGGATCAGGCCGCGAAGTCGCGGATCCGCACGGGGACTCTCCGCGCGCCCCAGGACCCCGCCGAAGCCTCGAAAACCCCCGGCACGGCCGCCCCGCACGCCGAGCATCGCCCGCGAGGCTCGAGAGCCCATGACGTGATGAGATAGCCTTCCCGCCCGATGACCTTCGCGCCGCAGCCGCTGCAAAAAGTGCTGGCGCCTTCGTCGTCGACGATATTTCCCGTGTAGACGTGCCGGACCCCGTTGCGAAGTGCGATCGCGCGCGCGCGGCGAAGCGTCGACGGAGGAGTGGCGGGCACGTTTCTCATCTTCCAATCGGGGTGAAACGCGGTGAAATGCACGGGGACGTCCGGCCCGAGCCGGTCCACGATCCAACGCGTCATCTCGTCGGTCTCCCGCTCCGAGTCGTTGAGCCCGGGAATCATCAGATTCGTGATCTCGAGCCAGACGTTCGTCTCGTTCTTCAGGTAGGAGAGCGTCTCGAGAACGGGCCGCAGGTGGGACGACGTGACCTTGTGGTAGAAGTCTTCGGTGAACGCTTTCAGATCGACGTTCGCGGCGTCGATGTGCCGGTAGAATTCCCGCCGCGGCTCGGCGCAGATGTAGCCGGCCGTGACCGCGACGGCCCGGATTCCCGCCTCGTGGCAGGCGTCGGCAACGTCGGACGCGTACTCCAGAAAGATCGTCGGGTCGTTGTAGGTGAACGCGACGCTTCGACAGCCGAGCTCTTTCGCGACGCGCGCGATCTTTTCCGGCGATGCCTCGTCCGCGAGTTTCGCGATCTCGCGGGACTTACTGATGTCCCAGTTCTGGCAGAAACGGCAGGAGAGGTTACAGCCTTCCGTTCCGAACGACAGAACGGCCGTCCCGGGAAGGAAGTGATTGAGAGGTTTTTTCTCGATCGGATCGACGCAGAAACCGCTCGATCGCCCGTAAGTCGTCAGGACGATCTTGCCCTCCTGGCGCGCGCGCACGAAGCACAGTCCCTGCTGCCCTTCCTGGAGAGCGCACAACCTTGGACAGACGTCGCATTGAACGCGGCCGTCCGGAAGCCGGTGCCAGAAGCGCGTGGGAACGACCGGGCCGGTTTCCATCGGACGCTCAGTCCCGGGAGGGATTCAAGAACCGGTGGAACCACTCGGAGGCCGCGAAAGCGACCTTCTCCAGGGCGCCCGGCTCCTCGAACAGGTGGGTGGCCCCGGGAATGATCTCCAGCTGTTTCTCGCAATGGAGCTTCTCGAGCGCGGCCCGGTTGAGTTGAAGGACCGTTTCATCCCGTCCTCCGACGAGAAGCAGCGTCGGCGCCATCACGCGGGGGAGCGCGTCGCCCGCGAGATCCGGCCGCCCCCCGCGCGAGACGACGGCCTTGACTTCGGGGCCCAGATAGGCGGCGGCGACGAGCGCGGCCGCGGCGCCGGTGCTCGCCCCGAAATAGCCGACCGGCATGCCGGCGGGGATTTCCCCGCTGAGCCAGCCGGAGGCCCGAATCAGCCTTTCCGCCAGCAGATCGATGTCGAACCGGAGCCGCGCGCTGCGAAAATCCTCACGCTCTTCTTCGGGCGTCAGCAGATCGAACAGGAACGTGCCGAGACCCCTCTGGCGCAGGAAGCGGGCCACGTACTGGTTGCGCGGACTGTGCCGGCTGGTGCCCGAGCCGTGCGCGAACGCGACGACGCCGAGCGTGCGGCCGGGCAACTGAAGCTCGCCTCCGAGAGACACGTCGCCGGCGGGAATGACCAGTTCGACGACGCCGGTTTCGAGCGCGGTTGCGTCTCCTCTCTCTGCCTCTCTCATCGTCGCTCTCCTGTTCAGGCTCTCTCTGCAAGAGCGATACCGCCAGATGCATTTGGACTATCTGCGAGCAATCCGGCGTCGAACCCGCGATAATGCACATGTGGCGACAGCCGTTTTCGAGACCGCATGGGCGCGGGGACGATTCGACGCGCGAAGCGGTCCGGGCAAGGTCCTCTTCGGCCGGATGCACGAAGACGCTTCCGTCGAGCTTCGCGCCTTCGCGCCGGGGGGGCGCGTCTTCTGCATCGCTTCGGCCGGCTGCACGGCCATGGAGCTTTCCCGACGGCACGAGGTCGTGGCCGCCGACATCAACCCCGTTCAGCTCGCTTACGCGGCGCGGCGGATCGCCGGCGGGGCCGAGTGTCGCGGCGCGGCCGAGCGCCTCACGGCTTTCGCGCGAAGCCTCGCGCCGCTCGCGGGCTGGCGCCCGTCGCGGCTTCGGGAATTCGCGGACCTCGAGGACCCGGCGAGCAGACTGTCTTCTGGCGCCGCCGGCTCGACACCCGGCGCTTTCGCGCCGCGCTCGACGCGCTCCTCTCCCGGGCCGTTCTGCGCTCCTTCTACGCCGCGCCGTTCCTCCGGCTCGTGCCGCCCCGCTTCGGCAGGATCCTGCGCGCGCGCATGGAGCGCTGCTTCTCGCGCCATCCGAACTGCACGAATCCCCATGTCCGCGCGCTTCTGCTCGGAGAGCCAAACCGCTCTTCGGCGCCCCCCGTTGCCGGGAACATCCGGTTGGTCGCTTCCGACGCGGCGTTGTTTCTGGAAACCGCGCCGGCCGGGAGCTTCGACGGGTTCACGTTGTCGAACATCCTCGACGGGGCCGATCCGGGCTACGAAAGGCGTCTGATCTCCGCTGTCCAGCGCGCCGCGGCGCCGGGAGCGATCGCCGTTTTTCGCAGCTTCCGCGAACCGGAGGCGGCCTGGCCGACGAACCGCGCCGCGGAGGACCGGTCGATGCTCTGGGGCATCGTCGACGCGAGACCGGCGGCCGAGCTGTGACAGCCGAGCAAACCGCCTCAATCGTCACGCGAATGAAGTTTGCGGCCAGCCCCGAGCGAGCGTGGGACGGGCTGCTCTTCTTCGAGCAGATCGCGCATCGTCCGCCGCTTTTTCTCCGCCTCGTACTTCCCCAACCGATCGGAAGCGAAGGAAGGAAGTCCCGGGTCGGCGACGAGTCGCTGTGCCGCTACGAGACCGGGCAGCTGTTGAAACGGGTCACGCACGTCGAGCGGGGCCGCCATTACGGTTTCGAGATCGTCCGGCAGGAGCTCGTGGTCGGGCAGGGGATCACTCTCTCCGGCGGCTGTTACTCGCTGCGCGAGTTGCCCGGGGGCTCGACCGAAGTCGCGCTCAAGACCCGCTACACGAGCGCGCGGGCGCCGCGCTGGCTGTGGAGCAGAATCGAAGCGGCGGTTTGCCACCGCTTTCATCGCCACATCCTCGGCGCCATTCGGCGAAACGTCGAATCGCCCGGCGCGATATCGGCCGCGGCCGTCGCGGCGGACCTGTCCCGCCCCGCCCTATGAATTCGCGCTGAAGCGGTTGTACAGCCACGCGATCAGCGCGCCGAGCGCGAGACCATCCGGGAATGCCCAGAGGAGGCCGATCACGCTGCCGACGGGCGTGAACGTGAAGCCTCGATAGGTAAGACTCAACAGGGGAACAGCTCCGCCCTGGCCGTCGAACGCGATCACCCACCAGGCGAGCGTGAAGATCCCGAGGCCCCACACGATTCCGCACGTGAGCGAGAAAGCCTTGACGTTCAATTTCATGGCGCGCCTCCTCCGTCGATTGTAATCCGTTCGTTTCCGGGAGCCTCGGGAATGATGCGGCTGCATCTGGGAAGCCGGCCGCTCCCGCGACATTCTTGGCATGTGAGCAGCAGCAAACCGACAGAAGGAGGTCCAAAATGAGAGTTCAGGAAGTGATGAAAAAAAAGGTCCAGACGGTGGTCGCCGACACGACCGCCGAAGAGGCGTGGAACCGGATTCAGACGGGCAGGATCCATCACCTCGTCGTCATGAGCGGTTCGCACGTCGTCGGTCTGCTCTCCGACCGCGACCTGGGAGGACCAGACCCCGCCTACCGGCAGGGACGAACGGTCGCCGACGTGATGACCCCTTCGGTGGTCACGGCGAAAAAAGACACGACGCTCCGCGAAGCCGCGAACCTGATGCGCGGCCGGACGATCGGAAGCCTTCCCGTCCTCGAAGACGGCAAGCTCGTCGGGATCGTGACGACGACCGACCTGCTGACGCTCATCGGAAAAGGCGCCGAGCGGCCGGTGACGAAATCGAAGCGCTGGATCCTGAAGAGCCGCGGAGCGAGGCGCAAAGGAGCTCCGCGCTGAGCCTCAGCGCCGCGAGTAGAGCGAGATGATCCGCTCGATCGCGCGGCGGCAGACCGCGCAGAACGTCATGTCCCGAGTGAACATGATGCAGTCTTCCTGGGGGCGGAAGTACCCCTTCGCAAAATAGTCCGCGCCCTTCGAAGGCGCCGACCTTTCCCGAGAACGAGTCGCTCCCGAGAAGCTTCGCCGTCCAGGCCTTTTCTTCCGTGAAGAGCGCGTCCATTTCCGACTCGGGGCGGTTCTGCGCCCGGATTTCGCTGCGCTTCGCCTGGATCTCCGCCTCGTGCTTCTCGAACTCGTCCTTCTTCCAGGGCGTCGGCACGGGAGTGCCCGGAGCGAGAAGATCCTTCCACTTCAGCTCGCCGGGGTGGTTCGTGACGTTCGGCTCCCACGGCTCCGGGCGCGGGCGATTCGCGTCGTAGTACGACGCCGAGGTGTAGTACTCGTCCGCGAGCCCCGCGAACTGGTGGCCGAATTCGTGGACGAAAAGGTACGGCGACCAGAGGCTGTCGGCCGCGACCGTCGAGAAGAGATTGAAGATCCCGCCGCCCCCGTACGTCTTCCCGTTGACGAGGATCTCGATGAACTCGTACGGCGCGAACTGGGCGATGTCGCGAAGCGCCCGGTTGTCGAACGTCAGGATGTAGCGCTCCGACCCGAAAGAATCGTACGTCGACCCCACGGGGCTTCGGCGGTGGACCCCGGTCGAGGGCCTCGAGATCCCCGATTCGGCCGACGGCGGACACAACCCCCAGACGTTGAAATCGACCCGGCGCTCCTGGAACGGCGGCGTCGAAAAAAGGATCTGCATCAACCGCCGCGCGTCCTTCTCGAATTTCGGGATTTCCTGCTTCGTGTAGCCGTCGCCGAGGATGAGAAAATCCACCTTCGCCGACGGATCGCCCGACTTCTGCAGCGCGAGCAGCGGCGCGGGCGGCGGGGGCGCGGAGGAATCCACGAGCGCGCTCGCGGGATCGATCGTCGTCGTCCAGACCTCCCGGAACGTGTTCTCGCCGTCGCGCCGCTTCACGACGATCTGCGCGGTACGCTCCGGAGCCGGGAATCGGAGCGACTCGGAAAAGGTTCGCGCCAAGCGAGCGGGCTCGTCGGTTTCCGACCAGTCGCTGTAGAGCGAATCGAATCCCCGCGAATAGACGACCCGGTTCGTCGCCCGGTCGACGAGCTCGAAGAAGTAGCGCCCCAGGTTCGTGTCGTCGATCGCCTTCGCCGGATTTCCCGGCCACGGCAGCGGCTCGACGACGATGCGGTCGACGCTGAAGATCTCGTGCGACGCGTCACCGGTATGGAAATAATCGAGGCGCATCGTCTTCGCCGCGGTCGCCGCGAACGCGAACCGGGGCAGGACCAGAAGCCACAGCCAGGCGGTCTTTTTCATGGAGAGGATAATACCGGAGCGCCGGGCGGCCCGGGGAATGCTCGCCCGCGGTGATACGTTTATCGGGCGCCCGAAGACCGCTTTCGGGCCCGGAGAGAGACTTTGGCCGTCGCCGACATCAAGGAAAACGAGCTGTCCGAGAGGATCCTGGAGGAATACGGGATCAACGCCGACTACGTCCGCGAGCTGCTGGGACAGTATCGGACCGACCCGAACCTCGTGCCGGCGGACTGGCGGGAGTATTTCGCGACGCTGACGGAGACCTCGGTCTTGACCTCACCCCAAGCCGCAGCCCCGGCTCCGCCCGCGGAAGCTCCCTCACCCGGCCTTCGGCCACCCTCTCCCGCCGGGAGAGGGGAAGGCGGTTCGGGAGACCGGCAGGCGATTCGCGGGGCCGCGCTGCAGATCGCCCAGAACATGAAAGCGAGCCTCGAGGTGCCGACGGCGACCTCGCAGCGGATCGTCCCGATCAAGCTGCTCGAGGAGAACCGGCGGCTCCTGAACGATTCCCGCGCCGGCAACGACCAGTCGAAGATCTCGTTCACTCACCTGATCGCCTGGGCGGTCGTCCGCGCCCTCGCCGATTTTCCCCGCTTGAACGACGCGTTCATGGAGACCGCGGGCCAGCCGGAGCGCCTGTCGCGCGATCGCATCGCCCTCGGAATCGCCGTCGATGTCGAACGGAAGGACGGGACGCGGTCGCTTCTCGTCCCCAATATCAAGGACGCGGGCTCGATGACCTTCGCCCCGTTCCTCGCGGCGTTTGACGACGCGATCGGACGGGCCCGCGCCGGCCGGTCAACGCTCGACGATTTCGCCGGCACCACGGTGTCGCTGACGAACCCCGGCCCGGTGGGGACGACCGCCTCCGTCGCGCGGCTCATGCCCGGACAGGGGCTGATTTTCGCGACGGGCGCGATCGACTATCCGGCGGGCTTCTCCGCGCTGGCGCCCGCCGCGATCTCGCGACTCGGCGTCAGCAAAGTGATGACCCTCTCCTGCACGTACGACCATCGGATCATCCAGGGCGCGGAGTCGGGGAGCTTCCTCGGCCGGGTCGACGGCCTGCTGCACGGCGAAGACGGCTTCTATGAATCGATCTTTTCGGATCTGGACGTCCCCTATCGGCCGCTGAAATGGGCCGTGGACAACAATCCCTCGATCCTCGGGAGCGATTCCTCCGGGACCCGCGAGATGGAGAAGCAGGCGCGCGTGCTGGAGCTCATCAACGCGTACCGCGTGCGCGGCCACCTGATCGCCGACATCGATCCGCTCCGGGCCACTCAAATCCGGAATGTCCCCGAGCTCGACCTCGAGACCTACGGCCTGACGATCTGGGATCTCGACCGGGAGTTCATCACCGGCGGGCTCGGCGGATCCGAGATGTTGCCGCTTCGGACGATTCTCGGAATCCTCCGCCGCTCGTATTGCGGAAAGGTCGGCGTCGAATACCGCTTCATCCAGGACGCCGCGGAAAAGGAATGGCTGCGCCGCAGGATCGGAGCGGTGCCGGAGCCGCCGCCTGCCGAGGTGCGCAAGAAGATCCTCTGGAAGCTGCTGTCCGCCGAATCCTTCGAGCGCTTTCTCCACAACCGCTTCCTCGGCCAGAAGCGATTCTCGATCGAAGGCAACGAGACTCTCATCCCTCTGCTGGATCAGCTCGTCGCGGGAGCGGGCCGCCGCGGCGTGGAGGAGATCACGATCGGCATGTCGCACCGGGGACGCCTCAACGTGATCGCGAATGTCGTCGGGCACTTCTGCGAGAGGATCTTCGCCAGCTTCGAGGGCATCGTCCACCCGGACTTCCCGACCGACGAGGGAGATGTGAAGTACCACCGCGGCGCGCGGGGCGAGCGCGAAGTCGAGGGCGGACGCCGGGTCTCGATCGAAGTCGTTCCGAATCCGTCCCACCTCGAATTCGTGGACCCGGTCGTGGAAGGCATCGTCCGGGCCCGCCAGGACGCGAAGGGCCACGGCCCGGAGGTCTGGAACCGGATGCTCCCCGTGCTCATCCACGGCGACGCGGCGTTCGCCGGGCAGGGAATCGTCGCGGAGACCTTCAACCTCTCGCAGCTGAAGGGATACCGCACGGGGGGAACGATTCACGTCGTCGTCAACAACCAGATCGGGTTCACGACGCTGCCCGACCAGAGCCGCTCGTCGCTGTATTCGACCGACATGGCGAAGATCAATCAGGTGCCCATCTTCCACGTCAACGCCGACGACCCGGAGGCCGCGCTCCGCGTTCTGCAGACCGCCCTCGACTACCGGCAGGAGTTCCACAAGGACATCGTGCTCGACCTCGTCGGGTTCCGGCGGCACGGGCACAACGAGGGCGACGAGCCGAGCTACACGCAGCCTCTCATGTACGACAGGGTCCGGGAGCACCCGGGGGTTTTCTCGATCTACGCGCGGAAGCTCGTCCGAGAGAGAGTCCTCACGGAGCCGGAGATCGAAGAGCTCAAGGCCGAACGGCTCCGCCGATACGAGAGCGCGCTCGCACGCGCGAAGGAGATCGCCGCGAAAGAGGGACCCGGCGCGGCACCCGACCCGGGCCGGAGCGCGGCGCCGCCTCCGCCGCTGGAAACGGGCGTTCCGGGGGAGGCGCTCGAGCGGATCGGAACCACCCTGACGCGGGTGCCGGCGGGGTTCACGCTGAACCCGAAGGTCGTCGGTCTCCTCGGAAGGCGCGCGAAGATCACCGCAGGCCAGCAGCCGGCCGACTGGGCCGTGGCCGAAGCCCTCGCGTTCGGCACGCTCCTGATCGACGGCGTTTCGATCCGATTCTCCGGCGAAGACACGACGCGCGGCACGTTTTCGCAGAGACACATGATTCTTCACGACACGAAAACCGGCCGCACGTGGACCCCGCTCGCGACGCTCGCGGAATCCGCGCCGGCAGGCGCCCGGTTCGCGGTGTACGACAGCGCCCTCTCGGAAGCCGGTGTGCTCGGCTTCGAATACGGATACAGCATCGCCTCCCCGGCGACGCTGACGCTCTGGGAAGCGCAGTACGGCGATTTCGTCAACGTCGCGCAGGTGATCGTCGACCAGTTCATCGCATCCGGCGAGGAAAAGTGGGGCCAGAAAAGCCGGCTCGTTCTCCTGCTCCCGCACGGCCAGGAGGGACAGGGCCCCGAGCACTCGAGCGCCCGGCCCGAGCGGTTTCTCGAGCTCGTGGTCGGGGACAACCTCGCCGTCTGCCAGCCCACGACGGCCGCCCAGTATTTCCATCTGCTTCGCCGGCAGGGGCGGCAGGAGCAGGCCCGGCCCCTCGTCGTCCTCACTCCAAAGAGCTTGCTGCGGCTCGCGCGCTCGTTCTCCCCTCTCGAGGCCCTCACCGCCGGGAAGTTTGCTCCCGTCCTGTCCGAGGAACGCCCGGCCGCGGCGAATCGCCTCGTTCTCTGCAGCGGGAAGCTCTACTACGATCTCGCGGCGGCCCGCGACAAGGCGGGCCTGTCCACCGCGATCGCTCGCCTCGAGCAACTCGCTCCCCTTCCCGAGGCCGAAATCTCGAGTCTCGGGTCGCGAGTCGAGACGATCGTCTGGGCCCAGGAAGAGCCGGAAAACATGGGAGCCTGGAATTTCCTCCGCCCCCGGCTCGCGAAAATCTTCCCCGGAGTCGAGATGGAAGTCGCCGCCCGACCCGCGAGCTCGAGCCCCGCGACGGGAACGTTCTCGGTCTTCCAGCGCGAGCAGGAAGAGATCGTCCGGAAGGCGCTCGGGTAAACCCCACCCCCGGCCCGCAATATCATTCACCCATGATCGCAGCGATGATGTTCCTGGCTGCAACGGCGGCGCTCGCGCCGATCCGCGACCGGTATCTCGAGCTCTACTTCCGGACGTTTCCGACCGCCGCGGTCCAGGCGGGACGCCACGACCACGATCGCGAGCTGGAGCACCTGACTCCCGCCGTCTTTCGGCGCTGGATCGCGGCGAACCGGGAAACCCGGAAGGAGCTGGCTCCCTGGCTCGCCGCGGAAGCGAACCGGGGCTCGCCGGACGACCGGCTCGACGCCGAAGCCCTCGCCGGGCAGATCGACCGCGAAGTTCACGATCTCGAGGTCCGAAAGCGGCCCTGGAGGGACCCACTCTACTGGACGGAGATCCTCGGAGACGCCGACGTTTTTCTCCTGATTCGCGACGACCGCCCCGAACGGGAGCGGATCGAGGCCGTCCGGGCGCGCACACTCCGGGTTCCGCGGCTCGCGGCGGACGCCGAGGCCGCGATGTCTCAGGCCCCCCGTTCCGAGATCGCGCCCGAGTTGTGCCGAATCGCCGCGGAACAGGCGCGCGCGAGCGCGGCGTTCTTCCGGGACGGACTGCCGAAATTCGCGCCCGCGGACGCCCGGCTGCGCCGCGCCGGGCTCGAGGCGGCGCCGGCGCTCGATCGTCTCGCGCGATTCTTCGACCGGCTGTCTCGCGAAGCGACCGGCTCTCCCCGCCTCGGCAGCGAATATGCCGAGACGTTTCGCCTCTCGACGGGGTGGAAGGAGAGCCCCGAAGACGTCCTCGCGGAAGCGGAGCGGGACCTTTCCGCCAGGAGGGACGAGGCCGCGCGCTATGGCCGGTCGGTTTGGAGCGAGATCTTTCCCGGCGAAGACGCGCCGGCAGGCGATGTCGACGTGCTCCGCCGCTTGTTTTCCCGGGCGGCGGCCGACCGCGCGAAGAACACCGACGAGCTCGTCGGCGATTATCGCGACCTCGTTTCGCGGCTCGAGACCTTCCTCCGGGAGAAGGACGTCATCACTCTTCCGGACCCGCTCACGCTCTGGAGCGGGCCCTCCCCGGGCTTCTTCGTCGGCCAGAGCGTCGGCGGAATTTACGCCGCCGGGCCCTACTCCCCCGGCTCGAAAACGCTCTGGTTCCTCCCGACTCCTCCCGATTCCGCGAGCGCCGCGGAGAAGGACGCGTTCTTTCGCGACTTCAACCGCCACTTCGGCGTGATGATCACGCCGCACGAGACGCTTCCGGGGCACTACGTTCAGTTGAAGTACGCGGCGCGCTCTCCCCACAAGGTCCGCGCGCTCTTCGCCGACGGAGTCTTCGTCGAAGGATGGGGAACGTTTTGCGAGAGGCTGATGCTCGATCAGGGCTGGGGCGGGCCGCTCGACCGGATCGCCCATCTGAAGAAGCAGATGGAGAACATCGCCCGCACCATCGCCGACATCCGGGTCCATACCCGGGGCATGACGCGGGAGGAGCTCGTCCGCTTTGCGAGAGAAGACGCGCTCCAGGACGACCAGTTCGCGGGCAACATGTGGACGCGCTCGATCACGAGCGCTCCGCAGTTGACGTTCTACTATCTGGGCTACCGGGAGGTCCGGGGGCTGTTCGACGACGTCCGCGCGGCGCGGGGCTTCGCGTTCCGGCTCAAGGAATTCATGGACGGGATGATGAAGCTGGGTCCGGTGCCGATCGGTCACTACCGGGCGCTGTTCGGTCTGGCGGGCGAATCTCGATGAGCGGCTGGCCGTCCACCGGATAGCCGGCTTCGACCCAGGCGTCGAATCCGCCCGCGAGAGGACGCACCCGAACGAATCCTTTGTCCATGAGAAGGCGCGCCACACGGGCGGCCGAAGCTTCGTTGGGTCAGGTGCAGTAGAGCACGATCTCCCGATTCAGAGGCAGATCGGCGACTTGCCGGTCGAGATCCTCGAGCACGATCCGCAGCGCTCCGGGGACGTGGCGCGGATCGCGAAGGAACGAAGCCTGGCTCCGCGCGTCGACGATCACCGGATCCCGTCCCTCGTCCATGAGCCTTCGGACTTCGTGAACCGAGATCCGGGCCATCCGGAGGAAATGGTAGAACCGGCGCCGCTGCCACCACTTCCAGGCGACGAACAGGACGAGCGCGGCGCCGGCGGCGATCAGAGCCCACAGCCCCATCCCTTCGAGAAACTCCGCGACCCGGTCGATCGCCCGATGAAACACATGGCCCGCGAGGACGCCGGAGCCTGCCCACAGCAGGGCTCCTCCGCCGTCGTAGAGGAGAAAAGGGAGCAAGCCGGCCGCCCACGGCGCCCGCCAGCGGCGGCGCCACGGTCGAGAACCCGGGGACGAATTTCGCGAAGAGCAGCGAGCGCAATCCGTAGCGTTCGAACAGAGACTCGGTCCGGCTCACGCACGAGTCGGGAGACAGAGAAACGCTGCAAACCGTCTTCAGAATTCGGTAGCCGTATTTGCGGCCGAGCAGGAACCACACCGCGTCGGCGAGGAGGGAGGCGACGATCGCGAGGACGATCAGGATCGGGCCGGAAAGTTTTCCCTCGGCCGCGAGAGCGCCCGCGGCGACGAGCGTCGGAATCGCCGGAATCGGCAGTCCGATCTGCTCGAGGAATACGTTCGCGAACACGAGCGGAAGCCCGTAGCGCGCGACGTGGAGAAACAACTCGTGCATCGACCGTGGATGCTACACCGGCCGGTCAGTCCTCTTCGGTCGGCTCCTGGGGCGGACGCGGCCGGTCGCGGGGCAATTCCACGTTTCCGCATTTCGGGCAGCGGAAATAGTCCTCCAGGATCGCCTTCTCGCTGAGCGGGATGAGCGTGACCTCGCCGCATTTTGTGCATTTTACCGAGATCCTTGGCTCGCTCATTTCACCTCCGAGGCGGAGTTGCCAATAGTCGGTACCCCACCCAGAATTCAGGCTGAGCGTTACAGCAGTTGAATGTCGCAAGACTCACGCCAAAAATTTGATAGAGCTAACTACTGATTTAAATGCTTTTATACTTAGCCGACGACATCGATAGCCCTTTTTTGTCACATAAAGTACGACAGGGCTGACAAATCGGATTCAGCGGCCAGGCGGCAGATGTCGACTTATTGTGCGCATGCGCCCGACCATTTCGCATTCAATCCTTCGCGGGGCGCAGTGCCGGGCGCGCGACTCCGCGATTCCGAAGACGAGCGCGAGCCAACCGAATCCCAGCGACCATCCGCCGAGCACGTCGGTCGGCCAGTGCACCCCGAGCGCGATCCGGGACAACCCGATGAGGACCGTCGCGAAGAACCCGAGGAACAGGGCGCGCGCGGCGCACCGCCTCGATCGGCACGAGGCCGCCGCGAGCCCCGCGACGGCGCCGTAGAACACGGCGGACAGGGTCGAGTGGCCGCTCGGGAACGAGAAGCCGATCGCCCGCGTCAGGGGGTCGAACAGGTCCGGACGCGCGCGCCGAAACACGAGCTTGAGGACCTGCACCCAGACCTCGGCTCCGACGACGGCCAGCAGGAACGCCGTCAATCTCCGCGGCGCCCCGATTCGAAAGAGATAGATCGCGACGGCCGCCGTCGCGACGGCGAGGAACGGGGCGCCGCCGAAAAACGAAATCGCCCGGAGCGCTCCGATCCCGGCGGACTGGAACCAGGTGTGAAAGCGGCTTTCGACCGTCGTGTCCACTCGAATCGAGAGAGCGAGCCTTCCCTGGCCGCGCGCCACCAGGCAGAAGAGGAACGCGAGCATCGCGGCCGCGAGAAACAGCGTCTCCGCGAGCCGCCAGCCGCGGGCCGAGGAACGTGTCATCCGGACATTCTACGAGCCTTGCCGGCCCCCGGACGACGATGGCAGTCGTCTTGCACAAGCCATCCCCGTGGCTCGAACGAAACCCTGGCCCGCGGTACTATCGGTAACCGCTTTCTTTCTCGCCGGCGCCGCCGGCGCGATCCTCTGGGACCTCCGGGCACGGGCGGCGCCGCCTCCGGAAGCCGTTTCCCCGAACGCCGCTCCCGCGCGGAAAGCCTCGAAATCCGCGTCCCGGAAGCCGGAACGTTCCACCGACCCCGCTCGCCCTTCCGGGAGCGAAGCGAGGCGCATCGACTCCGGGCGATCGGCGCCGCGGCCTCGAAAAGCCGACTCCCGGTTTGAAAGGGTCGGAATCCCGATGGAATCGCGCGCGGCCGCTTCCGGCCGCACCGCCGCGCTGAACGAGGCGCAGGCGGCGAGAATCCTGAAGAGCCTCATCGAGTCGCGCGGATACTACGGTCTCTCCCCCCACTGTCTCCGGGAAAGGCCGCTCGGATTTCGAGACGCCGGCTACGAATTCGAAATCGTCGCGGCCCGTTGCGAGTCGATCGCCCGGGGGGGCGTGATCGGCCGGTGGGTCGTCGACGCGAACTACCGGCGAAGCCTCCTACCGGACGCCCGAAGGCACCTACCAGCGCGCTCCCTGAGCCGCGCTCCTCAGCGCTTTCCGAGAAGGTCGAGGAGCACCGCGGTTTCCGCTTCGATTCCCGTCCGGATCGTCGCGTCGGCATCCGGCGCGAAAAACGGCGAATGCAGGGAAGGCAGGATTTCTCCGGCCGCCTGCGCGCGAGCGAAGCGCCCGGGTTCGGTCGCGCCGAGGCGAAAGATGACGGACGGGACCCCCGCGATCGAGTATTCGCTGAAGTCCTCGGAAGCGGTCTCCGGAGGCACTTCGAACACCCTCGCCGGTCCGAGCTTCCCGCGCAAGGCGGCCGCCACGCGGGCGGTGAGGGCCGGATCGTTGACGGTCACCGAAGAGCTCACGTCGACGATCTTCATCTCGGGCGGACGCGGCGCGTTGGCGGCTTCGGCCTCGGCCTTCGCTATTCGTTCGATTCCGGAGAGCAGGCGCCGGCGCACCGGCTCGCGGAAGGCTCGGACCGTGATCTGCAGCTTCACCTCGTCGGAGATGATGTTGTGCTTCGTCCCCCCGTGAATCGACCCGACCGTGACGATCGCCGGATCGAGGGGGTTGTTCTCGCGCGAGACGAGCGTCTGAAGCGCCAGAATCGTCCGCGCCGCGATGACGATCGGGTCGACGGTCGCCTCGGGATGCGCGCCGTGGCCTCCTTTGCCGAAGATCCGCAGATCCACAGAATCGGCGCTCGAAAGCGCCGGCCCCGACGTGTATCCGACCGTTCCGGAAGCGAGGGTCGGAATGTCGTGAAGGGCGATCGCGAAGTCCGGCTTCGGAAATCTCGTGAAGAGACCCGCCTCGAGCATCGCCCGGGCGCCCAGTCCCCGCTCTTCCGCGGGCTGCGCGATCAAGACGAGTGTTCCCCGCCAGCTCGATTTCGACCGGGCCATCGTCTCGGCCGTCCCCACCCAGCAAGTCATGTGAACGTCGTGCCCGCACGCGTGCATCACCGGAACGTCCGCGCCCTGATCGTCTTTCGTTCGGACATGGCTCGCGTACGGGAGGCCGGTCTTCTCCTCGATCGGAAGAGCGTCGAGCTCCGTTCGAAGCATCACGGTCGGGCCGGCGCCGTTTCGAAGCACGCCGACGACGCCCGTTCCGCCGACGCGCTCCGTCACGTCGAACCCGAGCCGGCGAAGCCGATCCGCCATTTTCGCGGCCGTCTTCTCCTCGTGGAGAGACAGCTCGGGGTTCCGGTGCAGGTCCACGTACAGGTCGTGAAGATCCGGCGAAAGCGGGGGGGACGCGGGAGCGGCCGCCGGCTGTCCGAGCGCCGCGGCGGAAAGAAGCGACCCGACGATCAGAGCGAGCGGGGTTCCACGCATGTGCACCTCCGGGAGAAAGACCGGCCTTTTCGAAATCCGTCTGGTGCGAGAACCCGGACTTGAACCGGGACGGGGTTTCCCCCACGAGGTCCTAAGCCTCGCGCGTCTGCCAATTCCGCCATTCTCGCGGCGGAGGAATGGTACAACGAAGGCGGGGTTACTGTTGAATCAGGACGTCCACCTGGGCGACGGCGTCTCCCGCGTGCACCTCGTCGGACGTCAGCTGGGCGGTGACTTTCGCCGTCACGTTGTTCTGTCCGGTCGCGAGAGTTCCGTGCGCGTGGATCGTGCCGGTCGACTGGGAGCTCTTGTCGATCGTCCCGAACGCGTAGTCGACCGTCGCGCCGTTGACCCCGTTTGCGAACGTCACCGTTCCGCCCCCGCCGGTCACTTCCGCCGAATCGACCGTCAGCGGCGGGGCCAGGACGAGATGGATGACCGTGTTGTGGAGCACCGAGAATCCGGCGTTTCTCGCCTTCACGTCGAGATTGAACGACGTGCCGCTCGAGACCGCTCCGCTCGGACCGCCGAGCTGCACCTGGGCGAGCGAGCCGTTCGCCGTCGTCGTGGAGTGATCGCTGTTGTCGTTGCAGCCGGCTCCCGCCAGCAGAACCGCGCCGAGAACCCCGAAAAGCGCGGAATACCTCAGTTTCGAAAAAAGCATCGTGAGCCTCCCATTCCTGGATCGGAAGGAGCAACTCGTGTGCCAGTCCCGGGCACGAGCCCGCGCCCCGCGAGCACGACGTCCGCCCTCGATCCGCCTTCATTAAAAATTCCCGTTCCGAGGAAACGTTTCTCCGGCCAACCCGTACATTGGGTATGGCGATGAGCGCGCAGAAGCAGGCCGGCCCGGCAAGGATTCCCTCGGGAAGCACGCGCCTGATCCACTGGTTCTGCGCCTATTGCGGCATGTGGTTTTTCGCGCCGGCCGGAGGCGATCCGGATCGCTGCCCCACGAAGGGCTGCAGCCGGCCCTTCGGCTTCGGGACGATGAGCCGCGTCCGCCGTCCCGAGCTCCAGTAACCCTCTCGTTCGCCGCGGCCCGGACCACCCGCCCGGATGGATATAGACTGGGACCCAGCCGGAGGCCCTCTGCGCAAACTTCGCATCGGCATCATCGATCTCGTCACGAAGGGTCCCACCCGCGCGCTGTACGCGCGAGTCATGCACGCGAACCTCGCGAGCATCATGCCGCAGGTCCTCGGCGTGTGGTGCGAGGCCGAAGGACACGATGTGACCTTCGTCTGCTACACCGGCCTCGAGAACCTCGTCGACGAGCTGCCCGACCCGGTCGACCTCGTCTTCATCGGCGCGTTCACGGAGGCCGCGCTTCTCGCCTACTCGCTGTCGAACCTCTTCCGCTCCCGAGGCGCCGTGACCGTCCTCGGCGGTCCCCACGCGCGGTGCTATCCGGAGGACGCCCGGAAGTATTTCGACTACGTCGCCGGCTTCACGGACAAGGCCGTGGTCCGCGAAATCCTGGAGGACTGCTCGCCCCACCGCCCGCTCGGCATGCGCGTCGCGGCGATCCGGCAACCCTCCGAGCTGCCCGGCGTGCGCGAACGCTGGAAGTTCATCGAGCCGACGCTCCGCAAGGCGCCGCTTTTCCAGCTCGTTCCGATGCTCGGCAGCCTCGGCTGCCCGTACACGTGCAGCTTCTGCATCGACTCCGTCGTGCCCTACCAGCCGCTCGACTTCGGAGTCCTTTCCGACGACCTTCGGTTCCTCGCCCGGACGCTCAAGCACCCCCGCGTCGGCTGGCACGACCCGAACTTCGGCGTCCGCTTCGACGACTATCTCAATGCGATCGAGTCCGCCGTCCCGCCCGGACGAATCGACTTCGCCGCGGAGAGCAGCCTGTCTCTCCTCTCGGAGCCGCACCTCGCAAGGCTCAAGCGGAACGGATTCAAGGCGCTGCTTGCCCGGGGTCGAGTCGTGGTACGAGCTCGGCAACAAATCGAAGACGGGCGAGCACCGGGGAATGGACAAGGTCCGCCAGGTCTCCGAGCATGTGAACATGATCCTGCGCTACGTTCCGTACGTGCAGACGAACTTCGTTCTCGGCCTCGACTCGGACGCCGGCGCGGAGCCGTTCGAGCTCACGAAGCGATTCGTGGACACGACGCCCGGGCGCGTTTCCCGGCTACTCGCTGCTCTCGGCATTCGGCCGGGCCGCGCCGCTCAACCTCGAATACCAGCGGGCGAACCGCGTGCTCCCGTTCCCGTTCCACTTCCTCGACAACAACCACGCGATGAACGTCAAGCCGAAGAACTACTCGTGGCGCGACTTCTACGACGAGGTCATCGCCCTGACGCGGCACACCTTCTCCCCGCGCGCGATTTTCAACCGCTTTCGGGCGACGCGCGCCGCGATCCCGCGATGGATGAACGTCGTGCGGGCCGTCTCGTCCGAAGGCTACGGCCGGCTCCGCTACTACCGCGAGCTGCGGCGGCGGCTCGACTCCGACACGGACCTGCGCCGCTACTTCGACCAGGAGTCGACCGTGCTTCCCGCGTTCTACGTCGACCAGATTCGAAACGACCTCGGCTCGCTCTGGGAATGGCTGCCCGCGGGCGCGATCGAGCACGATCCCAACGAGTATCGAAGGTCGGAGGAGATCGGCGGACCGCTGGAGGCAGTGGCGACTTCGGGATGAATTTGGTGAGGCGTCGGGGACTCGAACCCCGAACCTAGAGATTAAGAGTCTCTTGCTCTACCAGTTGAGCTAACGCCCCAACGGAAGGCGGAAGAATAGAGGAAGACGGCCCCCGCGCGCAAGTCTCAGCGCGCCGAAGCAAAGGCGGGGTGGGGTTGGTGTCACTTGGCGAAGGCGGGCCTACCCGCCTCCCACGAACTGCACGATCTCGAGCCGGTCGTCCTCCCGCAGGAGGGTCTCCGCGTAACTCGGTTTCGGAAGGATCTCGCGGTTGAATTCCACGGCAACGCGGGAAATCGACAGGCCGAGCTCGTCCAGGAGATCCGCGACCGACATGGCGGAATTCAGCACGCGCTCTTCCCCGTTGACGCGCACTCGAACGCCCGCCGCTCCCCCGGCAGGCGTCACTTGCGCGCCCTCAGCAGATACTTGATCTCGCTGTTGCCGGCGTCGGAGGTCGCCTGGATGATGAGCGCCGCGTTGCCCGACCTGTACGTCGGGAGCTTGCAGGTCGCCGTGCACGAGCCGTCCGCGGTCGTCTTTCCCTGGTACACGATCACGGGCTTGTCGACCGTCGAAATGACTTTCACGAGAATCGCGGCCCCGATGATCGGGCGGCGGGAAAGGGACGTCTCCGCCTTCAGGCGCATCTCGACGGTTTCCCCGAGGTAGAAGTCGGGCGTCGAATAGAGCGTGAGGTCGAGGTGTTCCTGCGAGACCTCCGAGGCGAGGTAGTCGAGGATCACCTGGTCGAGGGTCTTCTCGTCGGCCTTCGACGCTTTGTCGACGACAACGACCCCCGGCGGGATCTCGACCCCGAGGCCGGACGACGGGGGACGCAGGTCGAAAGAATCGCTCTTCTCGGCAGGGCGGGAGGTCTTCGTGTCGCTGTCGAAACGGCCCCGCTGCACCGCCGCGATCATCTTGCGGTGCTGCGTTTCCATCATTTCCTGAATCGCGGCGATGCCGCCCTCGCGGACCGCTTCGTCGTAGGGGGTCTTCTTCGAACCGACGATCTCGCCGCCGACGTACACGAGCGACTCCACGAACGGATTTTCCGCTCCCTTGTCTTCGGTCTGAACATGGAACACAAGGTTCCCGTGCTTGATGTCGGTGTTGAATCCGGTGATCAAGCGTACCCCTTTTCGAAAATGATTTTATCCCACCTGGGCCTGGGGTGTTGCGCCCAGGGGCTCGAACTCCGCGGTGAAGTGGCGCAGGTACGGCGCCTGATGGACGATCCGGACGCCCCGGAGCTTCTCGCGGTTCAGGAAGCATTCGACGACGACCTGCGCGACGTAGTCCAGATGCGAGTTCGAATAGACGCGGCGCGGAATCGTCAGCCGGACGAGCTCGAGCTCGGGCGGGATTTCCTGCCCGGATTTCGGATCGCGGCGTCCGAACATGACTCCGCCGATCTCGACGGAGCGGATTCCTCCCTCGCGGTAGAGAGCGATCGACAGCGCCTGCGCCGGATACGCGTGCACCGGAACGTGCGGCAGAAACGACTTCGCGTCGAGATACACGGCGTGGCCGCCGACCGGCAGCACAATCGGCACGCCCGCTTCGGCGAGACGCTCGCCGAGACGGCGCACCTGCCGGATTCGGAATTCAAGGTACTTCTCGTCGAGAACTTCGCGCAGACCCCGCGCGACGACCTCGAGGTCGCGCCCCGCGAGCCCGCCGTAGGTCGGGAAGCCCTCGATCAGGATCAGCTTGTTCTTGATGTTCGCGACCCAGCGGTCGTGGCGCAGCGCGACGAATCCCCCGATGTTCGCGAGCCCGTCTTTCTTCGCGCTCATCGTGCAGCCGTCCGCGAACGTGAACACCTCGCGCACGATCGAGATGACCGACCAGTTCCGGCACGCCTCCTCGCGCTCGCGGATGAAAAATGCGTTTTCCGCGAAGCGGCAGGCGTCGATGATGAGCGGCACATCGTGGGTCTCGCAGGCGGCCTTCACGGCCCGGACGTTCTCCAGCGAAACCGGCTGGCCGCCGCCGGAGTTGTTCGTCATCGTGAGCATGACGAGCGGCACTTTGCCGGGATTCTTCTGGAGGAGATCGGCGAGACGGGGCACGTCCATGTTGCCCTTGAAGGGATACGACGAGCGAAGGTCCCTCGCCTCGGGCACGACGAGATCGACGGCGACGCCCCCGTTGGCCTCCACGTTCGCGCGGGTCGTGTCGAAGTGGGTGTTGCTCGGCACGATCTGTCCCGGCTTGAGGACGGTCGAGAACAGGAGGTTTTCCGCGACCCGGCCCTGGTGCGTCGGGATCACGTGCGGGAAGCCGAAGATCTCTCGAACCGTCGCCTCGAAAACGTAGAAGTTCCGGCTTCCGGCATACGACTCGTCGCCGCGCATCATCGCGGCCCATTGCTCGTCGGACATCGCGGAGGTTCCGGAATCGGTCAGCAGATCGATGAAGACCGCGTCGGAGGGAATCGAAAAAAGGTTGTAGCCCGCTTTTTTCAGGTGCTTTTCGCGCGTCCTGCGGTCGGGCAGGCGAATCGGCTCGACGACCTTGACGCGCCAGGGCTCGGGCATGATGAGGGAAAGAGGGTCGTTCATCGTTCAGGAGAGATTATCGCAGCGTTGTCCACCACATCCCCGACGGAAATGCCGCCGCGATAGTTTCCGAGGAATTTCAGGCCCGGATGGGCCGATTCGGCCGCCTCCAGCCGCGCGATGCGACCGAGATGCCCCGCTTCGTACTGGGGAATCGAATTCCGGTACACCTGCCGGTGAACGAGGTCCGGAAGGTCCGACACTCCGAGCGGATCGCGCACTTCCGCGGCGATCAGGTTCGGAATCTGCGAGGCCTCGACGTCGCCCCACTCCGGCGAGCGGCGGCCCCCGAGGAAAAACGTCATCAGGACCCGCCCCGCGGGAGCCCGTCCGGGAAAGATCGAAGAGCTCCAGACGGCGCCCAGAATCCTTCGCCGCTCGGAAGGAGTGCAGAGGTGGCCGAAGCCGCGCGGCACGCGGCGAAACGAGCTCGCGTGCCACGAGCAATGCGCGACGCAAAGCGGGGGCGAAGGGATGCCGCGAAGTCCCGCCGCGGCGTCGGGCGCGAACGGCTCGCACAGACGGGCGGCTTCGGCCGCGGACGTCGCGAGGACGAGGCGCTCGGCGGAGAACTTTCCGGCCGCGGTTTCCGCGACCCATCCCGACGCGGCACGGCCGACGGAATCGACCGCGACACCGGGCCGAAACCGTCCGCCGAGCGAATCTGCGAGCGCTCTCGGCAGCGTCGAAAGACCCTTCCGGAACGAAAGCAGGCCGCGAACTCCCGTTTTCGGCCTCGTCCTGCGCGTGCGCCACGTCCAGCGGATCACGCCGCCGTAGTCGCGCTCTCCGGCGGAGAACTTCGGGAACGCGGCGGCCATGGAAAGAAGTCGGGCATCTCCCGCGAAGATGCCCGACACGAACGGCTCGAACACGTGCTCCGCCATCTTCGATCCGAAACGGCGGCTGATCCAATCGAACGCCGACTCGTCCTCCCGCCAGGGGCCTTTCGGAACGAACAGCTCCCCGGCCACCCGCAGCGCCGCGAGCGGCCCGAGCGCGGGAAACGGCAACCGACGCAACCGGCCCCCGCGGTCCACGAACCGGGGAAGCGAAGGATCCGAGAGCAGAATTTCGTTTTCGATGCCGAGCTCGCGGCAGAGCGCGAGCAGCATCGCGCTCGGGCGGACCGTGTTCGGACCGAGCTCCAGCAGAAAGCCGTTCTGCTCGATCGTCCGGACCGCGCCGCCGGGCTCCGTCCCCCGCTCCAGGACGAGCACGTCTTCCCCGCCCTTCGCGAGCTCGTGGGCGTGGACGAGCCCGGAGAGGCCGCCCCCGATGACGAGGGTGCTCAGGTCCTCACCCCCTCACCCCGAAATCGAGCATTCGAGCAATCGCAAATCGAGCAATCACTCCTCATGCCCAGAACTCTTTCTGCGCGAGCGCGATCTCCCGGAGCGCTTCCAGGAATGCCGGATGGGAGTTCAAGCCCGGAGTGCGCCGGAAATACGGAATCCCCGCCTTCCGCGCCGCTTCGCCGAAGAGCTGGTCGATTTCGAACAGGGTCTCGATGTGATCCGTCACGAACGCGATCGGGACGACGAGGACCTGCTTCTCTCCTTTGCGGCCGAGCTCCGGAATCACGTCGGCGGTCGCGGGACCGAGCCATTCGACCGGCCCGAGCTTGGATTGATACGCGAGCATCGTGCGGGTTCCCGGGCCGAGAAACCGCGTGATTCCCGCGCAGGTCCGCTCGATCTCCTTCGGGTACGGATCGCCCTCGTTCGTGACGAGCTTCTTCGGGATCGAGTGGGCGGAGAACAGCACGAGCGTGGCCCCCGGAGTCCGGTCGGGAAAAGAATCGAGGCCCTTCTGGATCTGGTCCGCGTGCGCCCGGAGGAAGCCCGGCGCCTCCGGGAAAGATCCGACCTCGAAAAGCGCGGCCCCGGGCGCGAAACGGCGAACGGACTCCCGCGCCCGGTCGTGGGCGCCCTTCGTCGTCGTCAACGAATACTGCGGGTAAAGCGGAAACGCGAGGAACCGGGTGCATCCTTCCCGCGCCAGCTCGTTCACGACGTCCTCGACGAGCGGGCGCGAACAGGTCATCGCCGTGCGCACCGCGACGTCTCTGCCCGCCTCGCGCAGGAGACCCTCGACGCCTCGCGATTGTTCGTCCGTCAGGCGGCGGATCGGCGACCCGCCGCCGATCTTCTCGTACATTTTCTTCGATGTTCCGCCGCGCGTCAGGGCGATCGCCGCCGCGATGAATTTCCGCAGGAGGTCCGACTTCACGCGGATCACCTCGGGATCCGCGAACAGGCGGTAGAGGAACCCGCGGACGTCCGAGAGCTTCTCCGGGCCCCCGAGCTGGAGGAAGAGAATCGCCCGCTTCATGCGCGGATCACCGCAAGGGACTCTGTCTTTCCATAGCGAAGGATTTGTCGATCGCGTGTAACCAACCGCGCGCCGAGCTGGCGCGCCGTCGCGGCCAGGATACGATCGGCGGGATCACCGCCGAAGGCCCCCGGGAGCCGCGTGCTCTCGACCGCGATATCCGGCGAGAGCGGGGCAAGAGTGATTCCGGGGAGCGCGAGCGCGGCCCGAACCCATTCGAGACAATCCCGGTCGAATCTCAGGCGGCCCTTGTTCTCCAACATCGCGACTTCCCAGACGGATATGGCCGCGACCAGCACGGCGCCTTCTTTCGCGGCGCTGCGAATCGCAGCCGTCGCCGGGCTCGAGAGTTTCTGCCCTGCGACGAGCCAGACCCAAACGTGGGTGTCGAGAAGAACCGGCGGGTCAGGATTCTTCATCCGCCTCCCACGCCTCGCCGGTCGGCGAAACGAGGTCGCCCCGGATCTGCACCGTGCCCGAAAGCGATCCGAAAAGCGACGGCGGCGACCCGGCGGCAACGAGCTTCGCCACGGGCTTCCCGCGCTTCGTGATCACGACCTCGCGGTGAGTGCTCGCAACTTCGTCCATCAACTCCAAGCACGTCGCCTTGAATTCCGCCGCGGAGATCGTGTCTCCATTCTTGTTCATGACTATATTATATGGTCATTTCCGACCGAGGTTGGCCTTTCGATACTCCTCCGCAAGAGCTCGCTCGAAGCGTTTCAGGAGCGCGGCGCGATCCTTACCCTCGTCCTCCCATTGGGCGACCGTGACTTCCTCGCAGCTGTCGCCCAATATCGCCACGGACCCATGAACCGAATAGAGAAGCGGAACCCGGAAATCCCCGTTGGATTGAGACGAATTGATCGAGAGATGGACATCGACGCGGGCACACTCCGACGGAGGCTTGAAGAACACAATGCCCGGCAGCGGCTTTTTCAACCCCGCCTCGACCGAAGGCGTGTCCTCCTTGTCGGCCCAAACCTGAAAACTGATCGCCCCTCGGAGGTCGGCGAACGAACCTTTTTCGACAAGGAATTTCCCCGGCAGAGGCAGTTCGCGAGCAAACACCGGGATGTTCGGATGGAGCTCCTTCTCGATTCGGACCTGTAGCGCCGTGTCTTCCGGCCTGGAATGCCGGTCGAAACCAACCACGATCTCTTCCGGCTCTAGAGATTTCGTAATCGTGAAATCGGCGAGCTTCCAGTTTCCCGACGAGTCCCGCCGGAGCGATCGAAGGTATCCCTCCTCGCCGCGCCGATCACGCGAGAAGGAAATGTAGATTACGGCCTCGCTCCCATCCCTTGAATAACCCGGGAGACTGAGATGAAGGAAACGAGCGCAGCCGGGGAATCGGTCTTCAAGAGGCTTCCACGATTTTCCGGCCGCGATCTGGGCAAGAATGGCTTGCACAAGTTGATCGTCAACTTTCTCTATCAAAGACCAGGTCTCGATCCCGTCGAGAGATGCGGGAGTGTTGCCGCGACGGTTCAGATCTTCGATTGCCTCCGTCGAAACGGAAAACTGAATTGGATTCGGGAGTGACGTCTGTTTCGCGATCTCCTTGAGGAAGTCATAGCCTTGCGTTATTGGCCGAACGGACTTATTTGCGAGCACCCAGCAGTCCGGCTCGGTCTTCTGGCCGAGAAGCAACTTCACGGGGTAATACGCGCCGCCCGGCCCGATATCCCAGCTGAACTTGAGCTCTTCGAGCAGGAGCGTCTTGAACAACCCCCGGTCGCGTTCCGTGAGATCTTCGGCTGAAACCGAAAGCGCCAATAGAGACATGACGGCGAGCAGCAGAGTTGCCCCCGCAGAGACCCGCGGTGCGTGCTGGGGAGCGCCCTTCACAAGGTGCGCGAGAACATCGGCTTTTCGGCCTTTTCGCCCGCCGCGGACAAGTGGGCGTCGAACGGCATCGCGAGGTTGCGCAGGAACACGCGCCCGAGCGACGTCGCGCGAATCTCGCCCGCGGACAGCTCGACGAGCCCGTCTTCGCGGCAGCCGGCCAGCCTTTCGATCGCGCCGGCGAAGGTTTCGTCGAACCGGATGCCGAACTCGTCCTCGATCTCTTTCTTCACGATGACCCCGTGGCATAGCAGGTTCTGGATCACCCGCGCGCCGCAGCTCGTCGTCGGCCGTCAGGCGATAGCCCCGCATCGTCGCCGGGCCGCCTTCCGCGAGCGCCTTCGCGTACGCGTGGAGATCGCGCTGGTTCTGCACGTACGCGGCGCCGATGCCGCCGATCGAGTCATCCCGAGCCCGAAGAGGTCCGTCCCGGCCTTCGTCGTGTACCCCTGGAAGTTGCGCCAGAGCGTCCGATCGGCCTGCGCGCGCGACGAGCTCGTCCTCCGGCCGCGCGAAGTGGTCCATGCCGATGTACTCGTAGCCGGCGTCGGCGAACTGTTCGAGCGCCGTCTTGAAGATCTCGAATTTCTCCCGCTCGCCCGGAAGATGCGGCTCGAGAACCCGCTGGTGCTTCTTCATCCAGGGAACGTTCGCGTAAGAATACGACGGCGAGCCGGTCGGGGCCGATCGACGAGCACCCTGTCCATCGTGCGCGGAAAGCCCCGGCGTCTGGAAGGGCAGGCCGTAGATCAGGTCGATGTTGATGCCGCGGAAGCCGAGGTCGCCGCGCCTGCTCGACGAGCCGCGCGTCTGCTCGAGCGACTGGACGCGGTTGATCGCCTCCTGCACTTGCGGGTCAGGTCCTGCACGCCGATCGAGAGCCGGTTGAAGCCGAGCTTGGCCAGGACGTCCAGGTGCTCCGGCGTCGTGACGCGCGGGTCGACCTCGACCGCGAGCTCGGCATCCGGCGCGAGTGGAACGCTCCCGCAGCCTGTCGCGAGAGCCTCGAGCTGCTCCGGCGTGTAGTACGTCGGCGTGCCGCCGCCCAGGTGCAGCTGGACGACGTTTCGTTCCGGGGAAATTCGGGACGACAGCCAGTCGATCTCGGAAAGCAGGACCGACAGGTAGGAGTCCTCCTGTTGATGGTTTTTGCCCGTGATCATCACGGTGCAGCCGCAGAAGTAGCAGAGCCGCTCGCAAAAGGGCAGATGCAGGTAGAGGGACAGCGGCGCGGGATTCTTCGAACGGTTCGATTCGTCGATCACGCTCTCGTAGTCCCTGTCCGCCGAAGCTCTCGCTCAAGGCCGGAGCGGGAGGGTACGACGTGTACCGGGGCCCCGGAACGTTGTACTTGTGGAGCAGCTCATAGGAAATGTCGCTGATCTTGCTCATGGTTCGATTCTCCGAAAGGCGCGGACCGTCTCGTAGAACGCCTCGACGCTCTCGACGGGCGTCTCCGGCAGAATCCCGTGACCCAGGTTCAGAATGTGGCCGTCTCCCCCGGTCTCGGCCAGGATTTCGGAGACGCGGGCCGCGACGCTCTCGGGCGTGCCGAGCAACAGCGCGGGGTCCAGATTGCCTTGCAGTGGCCGTCCCGGCACGCGGCGGCGCACCTCGTCGAGCCGGCACCGCCAGTCGATCGACAGGATGTCCGCGCCCGTCTGGGCGGCCAGATCGAGGATTCCCGAGACTCCGTTGACAAAATAGATCACCGGCTTGCCCCGGCGGCGAATCCGCGCGATCGCGTCGCGGGCGTAAGGAAGCGCGAATTCCCGGTACTCCGCGGGAGAGAGCTCCCCCGCCCAGGTATCGAACATCTGCACCGCGTCGGCTCCGGCTTCGATCTGAGCTTCCAGGTACTCCTCGACCATTCTCGCGAGCTTCGTCAGGAGCGCCCGGAGCGCGTGCGGGTCGCGGGAAATCATCGCCTTGATCGCCGGGAAGTTCTTCGAGCCTCCTCCCTCGACGAGGTACGAGGCGAGTGTCCAGGGCGCGCCGGCGAACCCGAGCAGGGCCGCCGAGTCCCCGATCGAGCGCCGAAGCGAAGAGAGGATGTCGAGGACGAATCGCGTCTCCCGCGACGGGTCGAACGCGTGAAGCATCTCGACGTCCTTCGCGGAGCGCACGGGGCGTCCCAGCCTCGGGCCGGAATCCCCGATCTCGACGGGGGCGCCCATCGCCCGGACGGGCACGAGGATGTCCGAAAAAAGAATCACGGCGTCGGGCCGAAAGCGCTCGAACGGCTGGAGCGAGACCTCGACGGCCGCGTCCACGTTCTCGCAAAGCCCGAAAAACGAGAATTTCTCCCGGATCTTGCGGTATTCGGGGAGATAGCGCCCCGCCTGCCGCATCATCCACGCGGGAGGACGGTCCGTCTTCCGGCTGGCCGCGGCGTCCAGAAACCTCTGGCGCGACGGGCGATCGGGCGTTGTCATCGATTCCATTCTATGAGAGAGAGCCTCCGGCACCCGATTCGAATGCATCAAATGGATCAAATGCATCAGAAGGCGGTTTCCGGCCAGTGACTACAATACGGGCCGGATGAACATCAGCCGTGGTCGGCCTCCTGGCCCTGCTCCTCTACGTCGGCGCGGAGGCGCTCGCGATCGCCCACCTGCGGAAGAGCTCCCCGGGCTACGGGCGGGCCACGACCGCCCTTCTCGGGGCGGGAATGCTCGTGCACTTCGTCGCGCTCCAGATTCGCGCGCGCCACCTGCACTCGGTGCCGTACCGCGACCTGCCCGATTCGATGTCCCTGTTCGCCTGGATGCTCGCGGCAACGTACGGCATCCTCCTGATCCGCCACCGGGAGCGGTCGACCGCGCCGTTTCTGCTGCCGCTCGTGATCCTGTTCCTCGCGGTGTCGTTTCTCACCCCGTCGAGGCTCCGCCCGGCGAACCCGAAGCTCACTGGCCCCCTTTTCGCGTTCCACGTGACGCTCGCGATTCTCGGATACGCGGCCCTCTCGCTGTCGTTCGTCCTCGCCCTGCTCTACCTCGTTCAGACGCGGCAGCTGCGCCGCCGCAAGACGGGCCTGCTCTTTTCGCGCCTTCCGGCGCTCGACGTGCTCGACGGGCTCCAGCGGACGACGATCGGAATCGGCCTCCTCGCGTTGTCGGTCGCCTCGGTGCTCGGCGGCATCTGGGCCAGGAAAGCGTGGGGCAGCGTGTGGGACGCGAAAGTCGTCTGGACCGTCCTGACGATCGGCGTGTACGCCGTCGTGCTTGCGGCCCGCCCCCTCGGCCTCCGCGGAAAGAAGACGGCGTTCGTCTCGATCGCCGGCTTTTTCCTGATCCTCTTCTCGTACACGATCGTGAACCTCTTCTTCAGCCAGGCGCACGTGTTCCGATGAGCCCGAGCTCCGATTCTTCGCTCGTCCTGATCGGCTGGGACTACCGCAACACTCCCGTGTCCCTGCGCGAGAAGCTCGCGTTTTCGCCCGAAAAAATCCGGGAAGCGCTCGGGCGCATCACCCGCGAAGGCGTGCTCGCCGAAGGCGTGATCGTTTCGACCTGCAACCGGAGCGAGATCTACGGCATCTCGGGAGCGGCCGGAGATTCCGCGACCGACCAGCTGACCGATTTCGTCGCCGGCTTCCACGCCCTTCCGCGTCCCGAGATCGCCGGCGTTCGGTACGGGCTCTCCGGCGGAGACGCGGCCCGGCACCTCTTCCGAGTCTCGGCCGGGCTGGAATCGATGGTCGTCGGGGAAGACCAGATCCTCGGCCAGGTGAAAGAGGCGCTCCGCCTGGCGACGAGCGCCGGCTCCACGCGCGCCGTCCTCCACCGGCTCTTCCAGCGCGCGTTCGCGACGGGCAAGCGCGTTCGCACGGAAACGGGCGTCGGCTCCCGTCCGACCTCGATCCCCGGCGTCGCGATGGAGCTCGCCCAGAAGGTGTACGAAGACATCGACCGAAAGTCGTTCCTCATCGTCGGCGCGGGCGAGACCGCCTCGATCTTCTACGACCTGCTCTGGAGCCGGGGCGCGCGAAAGATCGAGGTCGTGAACCGCACGCACTCGCGAGCGGCGCAGGTCGTCGCGCGGGGCGGAACGGCGCGGCACTGGAACGAGCTGCACGGCCGGCTTCCGCACGCGGACGTCGTCGTCTGCGCGGTTTCGAGTCCGGAGCCCGTCCTCTCGGCCGGAGACGTCGCGCTCGCGGTGTCGTCGCGGCGGGGATCTCCCATGCTGTTCCTCGATCTCGGGATTCCGCGGAACATCGAGCCGGAGGCCCGGAGCATCGACAATGCCTTCCTGTACGGCGTCGACGACCTGCAGGAAATCGCGGCGAGAAACCGCTCCGAGCGCGAGAAGGAAATCCCGCGGGCCGAGAAGATCGTCGAGGAGGAAGTCTCCGATTTTCTCTCCTGGTACGGGTCTCTCGCCGTCGTTCCGACCGTCACCGCGCTGCGCGCCGAGTTCGAGAGGATCCGCGAAGAATCCTTCGACCGCGAGCTCGCGCGCCTGGAGGCGATTCCGCCGATCAGAGGGAAAAGGTGAGGCTCCTCGCGCAGTCGATGGTTCGAAAGCTCCTGAGCCACCCGACCTCCGCGCTGAAGGACGAAGAGGATCCCGCTTTGAGGATCGGGCGGGCGGAAGCGATCCGCCATCTCTTCCGCCTGGACGACAAGCCCGAATGAAGATCGTCCTCGGAACGCGCGGCTCCGCGCTCGCGACGGCCCAGTCCGGCCTGATCGCGGACTGGATTCGCCGGCAGGGCCACGACGTCGAGATCCGGGAATTCAAGACGACGGGAGACTGGATCTCGGAGCTCCATCAGCCGATTGAGGGAAAGGGCGATTTTCACGAAAGAGCTGGACGAGGCCCTGCCTCGACCGGCGCATCGACGTCGCCGTCCACAGCCTGAAAGACCTTCCCTCCGAGCTCTCGCCCGGGCTCCGGCTCGCGGCGGTCCCCGTCCGCGAAGACCCCCGCGACGTCCTGATCTCGAAGAACGGTCTCCCCCTGCGCGAGCTGCCGCGCGGCGGACGGATCGGCACCGGAAGCCCGCGCCGCGCCGGCCAGCTCTGCGCCGCCCGACCCGACGTCGTTTGCACGGAAGCGCGCGGCAACGTGGACACGCGCATCCGGAAGCTGCGCGAAGGCCAGTGGGACGCAATCGTTCTCGCGCGGGCGGGGTCTCGTGAGGCTCGGCCGCGTCGCCGAAGCGACGGAAGTCCTCGAATTTTCCGACATGATCCCGGCCGTTGGGCAGGGCGCGCTCGCGATCATGACGCGCGACGACGAGACCGCGGGCGTCTTCCGCTGCTCGACGACGCCGACTCGCGAGCCGCGATTCTCTGCGAGCGAAGGGTCCTGCGCGACCTCCAGGGAGGATGCCGCGCGCCGATCGCCGCCCATGCGTGGAAAGAGAACGGAACGATGCGCGTGCTCGCGGCCGTGTTCTCAACGGACGGAAAGACTTTTTCTCCGCGAAGAGCGCCGCGGCACGGACCCGGAGTCGCTCGGGAAAGACGTCTCGGACGCGCTTCTCGCCCGCGGCGCCGCCGCGATCGTCGCGGCCGCGCGGGAATCGTAACCCCTCGATTTACCGAGAGGCCTTCCCTCGAATTGCCGGTCTGAGCCTGTCTTCTATGGCACGATCCTGAACTTGCCGATCTTCGCCGGGCGATAGAGCTCGAAATCGCGTCGATCCAGCGTGAAAATCGTCCGCAGCTTCTCTCGCTCCGCGACGCGCACAAGCGCTGCATCGGCCAGATCCATCGGAAGGTCCCGATACTTCTGCATCAGCCGGCACATCCTCGCAGCGTCCGCGCTTCCGAGCGGCAGGAGCACGAGGGCCTCTCTTTCGAGGAACTCCCACAGAGCTCTCTGCGCTGTCCACGATTGCCGAAGCAGATACATCGCCTCCGTAAACGCCGGCCAGACCGTCGCCATCGGCTCTTTCAGAGAACGAATGATCCGCGCGCAGGCTTCGTGGGAGCCATCGGACCGGTCCAGCGCGGCGATGAGAGGACCCGCGTCGGTGAGAATCACCGCTCGCGCGAGGAATGGCGGCGTTTTTCTCTCATGATCTCTGAAAACCGCTTCCCGGTATCTCGCGAGAGGTCTCGGTTTCCCGCTCTCGAAGCAGCCAATCAGATGCCCGATCTTTTCGAACGGCGTGGATCTCCGGCGGGGCTCCCGGACGGAGGCGTATTGATGAACGGCCTCTCGAAGGATGCTCGACTTCGTGGCACCTTGCTCGCGAGCCACACGCTCCAGCATCTCTTCCGTCTCCGAGTCGAACCGTACGCTTGTCGGCATATCCACCCACCTCACCGGTTATTGTACTACAGATCGTAGTACAAACGGCCGACAGGCATTCTCGGCTAGCCTGCGGTTTTCTCGCGCGCGATCCAGTCGTCGATCTTCGTCTCGAGGACGTCCATCGGGAGCGCGCCGCTTCCGAGCACGGCCTCGTGGAACTTCCGGATGTCGAATTTCGAGCCGAGCGCGTTGCGCGCCTTTTCCCGCAGTTCGAAGAATTTCCGCGCGCCCATCTTGTAGGCCAGCGCCTGCCCCGGAATGTCGCAGGAGTAGCGCAGCGTCTCGGTGGAGATCTGGAGGTCGGTCTCGAAAGTGTTGTCGCGCATGTACGCGATCGCCCGCTCGCGGGACCAGCCGAGCAGGTTCATGCCCGTGTCGACGACGAGACGGCTGCAGATGAACGCCTCCATCGCGAGGCGCCCGGCGCGGTCGTACGGATCGTCGTAGAGCCCCATCTCGCCGGCGAGCGCGGAGGAGTACTCGCCCCAGCCCTCGACGTACGCCGTCACGTCGGTCAGGTGGCGGCGCCACTCGGGAAGCTCGGTGTTCTCCCGCTGGAGGTTGAGCTGAAAGTGGTGCCCGGGAATGAGCTCGTGGGCGATGAGAGCTGGAGCATTGAGGAGCGAACGCTCCGGAAGCCTCGACGCGTTGTACATGTAGTCGCCCTCGGGCGACTGCGGCGTGGGCATCTGGTAGTAGCCGAATGTCATCGCCCCTTCCAGCGCCGGGTCGAGCCGCTTCACGCCGTACGGAGCCTTCGGCATTCGCGAGAAATACTCGGGAATCTTCGGTTCGAGCTTGCGCACCGCCGCCATCAGGCGTTCCCCGATCTCCGCGGGAGTTTTCGGGAAGAACCGCGGATCGGTCTTCAGGAAGTGGCGGAACTCCGGCAGCGTTCCGGCGAAGCCGACCTTCTTTCGAACCTCGTCGAGCTCCCGGTTGATTCGCTACCATCTCCGAGAGCCCGATGCGGTGGATCTCCTCCGGGGCGAGCGGGCTCCCCGTGTGGTACCGGACGAGAAAACGATAGCAGTCGGCGCCGCCCGGGTACTGCGACAGACCCACGCCCGCGGGCGCCTGCCGCCGGTAGTCGGAGACGAGGTAGGTCATCAGACGCGCGAAGGCAGGCGCGATCTTCAGATCGATTTTCGCCGCCACGTCCCTGCGGAACTTCTTAACGTTCGAACGCGGCAAGCCGCGCGCGGAAAGGCGCGAGGCGGCGACCTGGAACGGGCTGTCGCCGGAGGAATGGGTGAGCGAGTCGATCGAAGGAACGACGAGGTCGATTTCGTCGCGAGCGAGGACGATTCCACGGGCGGCAGAGCCGTGGAGCTTGACCTCGATCGTCGTCACGAGCCCGGAGAGATCGTCGAGCAGCTTGAGGTACCGCGTCTCGTCCTCGACGCTCGAGAACCGGTAGGCGCCGAGAATGCGCCGGATCGTCGACAACGGGCTCGAGTACGGCGTCACCGGAAGGAAGAACGCGGAATACCGCGCCGTGTCCTGCCACGTCGTGAGCTCCCGGCGAAGCACGAGGAGCGAGATCCTCTCCTCGAGCGGCAGCGAATCCGGCGAGACCGGCGCCAGCCGGGCAAGCATTGTCGTCGCCTTCGCCGCGAGGTCGTTCGTATGCGTGTCGGAGAGGTCCGGCAACGCCTCGATCGGAAGTCCGAGCTCTTCGCGCACCGCGATGTCGTCGGCGAGCACGAGTTCCCAGTACTGTTTCGCGACCCCCGCGACGACGGGATTTTCGGCAACCGCCGGCATCGAGAACGTGGTGAGGACGGCCGCGAGAATGAAGATCCTCATCTTCACAGCGAATACTCCAGCACGTACGAATGTTTTCCGCCTTCGATCTCGGATGTCCAGTTTGCCCGAGATTTCCGAGAGCTCGCCCGTTCCGGTGCCCGGCACGATCGTGATCGTCAGCTGCTGCGCGCCGCGATTCATCGTGCCGCTGTGCTGCAAGGCGAAGCTCCCCGGCTTGCCGTCGAGCTTCCCGGTGAATTTCTCGATTGCGACGTAGCCTCCCGAGCCGGACGCGACGTTGCCGGCCGTCAGCATTTCGCCCCGGCTCGTTCCCTCCAGGCCGCCCTGGTACTGCTTGTCGAGCGACAGGCACGCGGGGGTTTCCTCGCTCTTGGGCTGCGGCGTCATTTTGACCTCGAAGATGCCTGTCGCACGATGCGTCATTCTTGCTTCCTTTCGTTCGATTCGGAGATTCTATCGCCCCGCCGCGGCGGCCGGGGAATCGCGGCGAACGAACGCCTCGGAGAGAATGCCTCGTTCGCCTTACACGCGCTTGGGCTCGCTCGCGACCGGCGGCCCTGCCTCCGCGCGAGCCGCGGCGAACTCTTCGTAGATCAGGTTCCCCTTGCCGGACTTCTTGACCCGGTACATCAACCGGTCCGCCACGTTCAGCACCTCGTCGACGGTCGATGGCACGCTCCCGAAAATGGCGACGCCGATGCTGCAGCCGACCGGCGACCGGCCGCCGGCGAGGTCTCGCGCCAGCTCTTCGCGAATCCGGTCGAACACGACTCGCGCGCCCGCAGCGTCGGTCTCCGGCAGGAATACCGCGAACTCGTCGCCTCCCAGGCGCGCCACGACATCCGTGTCACGCGCCGCCCGGTTGAGCGCAGCGGCGACCGCCCGCAGGACGAGATCCCCCTCGGCATGGCCCGACGAGTCGTTGAGCGTCTTGAAATCGTCGAGATCGATGTAGCCGACCGCCGCCGGATGGTCGTGCCGCGCGGCCAGGAGGATCAGTCCTCGGCAGCTCTCCTTGAAGGCTCGCGAGTTCAGGAGCCCGGTGAGGCCGTCGACCCTGGCCAGCACCTGCTCCTTTCCCAACGCGCGCTTCAACTCCGCGAGGAGGAACGACGTCAGCAGGAAGAAGCCGAGCCGAACCGCGGCGTTCCAGAACGGGATGAGCCTGTTGCTGTAGACATGGCCGGTCGCATAGTCGGCGAAGAGCCACGCCACCGCGGAAATCCCGCAGAAGAAGAACCCCGCCCCCGGCGCGAACCACGTGACGAGCACGATCGGCCCGAGATAGAAGATCGAGAACGAGAGCTCGTATCCGCTGAAATAGTCGAGCGTTCCAACCATACAGGTCAGAACAAGGCCGACTCCGATCACCTCGGCGGCTGACCGGCGGCCCATGAATTTCTGAAGAGACGTCAGCATCCCAAGCCCGCGGGAATTTTACTCCCGAAACACGCAACTCGTCGGATTGTCCTCGATCGCCATTACTCGAGCGCGGACCTGTAGATCGAATTCTTCGGCTGCGCGAAGACGCGGCGAAGCATCGGCTCGAAAAACGCGAGCGGCAGCGTCTCCCCCTTCGGGTCGAACGCGGGCCCGTCGTAGCGCCTCAGCGCGGCGGCTTGCCGAGCAGGTAACGCTCGAACCATTCGACCTCGGAGCGGATCTTCGTTTTCTTGTGCGACGGCTTCGCGAAAATGTGCCCCTCGCCCGGAAATAGGATCAGCTCCGCCGGCACGCCGCGCCACAGAAGGTTGTTGTACATCTCTCGGGCTTGAGCGGGCCCGGCACCGTCGCGTTCTCCGGCGACGATCAGCGTGGGAGTCTTTGCCGACCCCACTTTTCCGATCGGCGACTCGTCCCACCAATGCTGGAAGTCCTCCCACGGAGCCTTGCCGCCGAAAAAGACGTCCGCGAAAAACCTCCCGTACCCGGTTCCGCACAGGGAGATCCCGTCCCACACGCCCGCCCCCGTCACGATGGCCTGAAAAATGTCGGTTCGGCCGGCGAGACACTTCGTCAGTCCGCCGCCGCCGCTGTACCCGATCACCCCGACCCGCTTCGGGTCCGCCCACCCGCGCGCGACGAGGCTTTCGACGCCGCGAATCACGTCCTCGGAAGGTCGCGAGCAGAAGTGATCCTGGATTCCGCGCGTGAATTCATCGCCTCGTCCTCCGCTGCCGCGATAGTTCGCGTTGAGCACCAAAAAGCCGCGCGCGGCCAGGAGCGCCGGATAGGACGTGTACGAGCCGTAGAGGCCGGGAGCCTCGACCCGCGCCACCCCGAACGGGCCGCCGTGGAGATCGACGATCAGCGGCAGTCCGCACTCGCCCTTGCGCCCCGGCGGCCAGTCGAGGACCCCCTCGACCGTCACGCCGTCTCCGCCGTCCCAGGAGACGGTTTCGATTTCGGGCAGAGGGCCCTTCGAAAGGGAGGCGTTGAAGTCTGTGGCGGCCCGCGCCGCCGTGGCTCCCGCGGGCCCGTCGGCGACGTAGAGCTCCGCGAAGTGGAGAGGGTCGCCCGCGACGAACGCGATCTGTTTCCCGTCGCGAGACGCCGAGAGGTTCGCAACCCATCCCCTCGAATCGCGCAGAATTTTCCCCGCGCCCGTGTGGGTGTCGACGAGCGCCATTCGAATGCGAGTGGAAAGAGTCGCGCTCGTGAGGAGAGATCCGTCCGCGAGCGGAACCAGCTCCGCGAGACTGCCCTCGAGCGACGGCGCGACCCGCGAGAGGCGCAACTCTCCCGATCCGGCGCCCGCGTCGGCTCGATACAAACGCGGTTCGGTCACGGCAAACCGGCCGTCGCGCAGCTCCCCCATTCCGGAAAAGAAAAGGTCGTTCCCCGCCCAGAAAACGTGGTCCTCCAGAATCGAGTTGCGCGTCTTCCGCCACGAACTGGAGGGCGCGCCCGGGGTCAACGGAAGGAGCGCGCCCTCCGAGCCGTCGACCGTTCCGCTCGCACCGTTCCCGATCACCGCGAGAGAGCGGCCATCCGGAGACACCGCGAACGCGGCGAGCTCGTCGAACGGGGACGCGTAAAGACGTTCGACCCGGCCGTCGGCGAGAGCAACCTTCGACAGGGACGATCGAGCCGGCGGACCGGGCAAGCCGCTTCACGTCCCCGTCGGCGCTCTTCGTTTCGGGCGAAGGCTCCGCAACGGAGTCGGCGGCCGCGACGACGAATCCCGATCCGTCCGGCAGCCAGTCATAAAGATCGATGCCATCGGGAAAGCGATCGGTGTTCGTCACCGCCCGCGGCTTGCTTTCCGGAGTCGGCATCATCGTGAGGAGCTGAGCGCCCGAGCCCGGAGCGGAAATCTCGAGGAACGACAGGAGCTTTCCGTCGGGAGACCACCGCAGGCTCGAAGAGCGTCCGGTCTCCGCGAGCCGAACGGGAGATCCCGCGCGGCCGCCGGGAAGATCGATCCGCCACAGCGTGAAAACCTCGCGGTCCTTCGCGAAATCGTTTTCATGAAGGAGGAAGGCCAGCCGCGAACCGTCGGGCGACACCTGGACTTCGTCGAACGATTTTTCGCCGAGAAAAGTCTCGATATCCGAAAGATCCGCGGCGGCGGCCGAGAGAGCGCGCAAGCACACGAGGACGGCGAAGCAGAGCGTTGCCTTTTTCATGTTTGAACCTCGGGACAACTCTACAAGAGGAACGCGGCCGACGGCCGGGACGCCCATTTCAAGTACGGCAGCAAATCCGTGTGGTGGCCGATCATCTTCCACTTGCCGCCTTCTTTGCGGAAAACGTTCGTCGCGCGGATGGAGAGCTTCTGGCGCTCCCCTTTCGCGTTCGTGTTCTCTCCGTTTTCGAAGTTGCTCGTCACGGCGATGTCGCGGCCGACGGTGACCCGCATGTCCGCCGCCTCGACGGAGCCCCCGAGCTTCATCGCGGCCTGTGCCTTCCAGCTTTCGAGAACCTTCGCCCACCCGACCTGGAACCCGCCGCCGGGCCCCATGTACGTCACGTCGTCCGCATGCGACCAGACTTCGGTCATCGGGCCCAGGTCGCCCGTGAACATCCGGTTCAACGCCGCGTAGAACTGCGCGGCGGCCGCCCGCACCGCTTTTTCGTCGCCTGCCGCTTTCGGAGAGGCCGAAGCGACGCTCCCGCACGCGAGGAGGAACAGCGAAACCCAGACCGCCAATCTATTCTTCATGCGACACCTCATTTCGCATCTTCCTCTCCCCTGCCCCTCCCTGCAATGCGGGGAGGGGAAGCCGTGAGGCAGGGTCGGCACGCCAGGGCTGGGCTCCCTCACCCTCCGCGCCTCTGGCGCTCCACCCTCTCCCGCCGGGAGAGGGTTTTGCTTCCCCTCTCCACATGGCAGCCTTCAGATCGACAGGTGAATGCGGGAGAGGGGACCGCCGCAGCGGTGGGTGAGGTTTTACTTCTTCGGCATCGACCACGGCGGCACGACGCCGTTCATCCTCGCGTACGCGATCGACTGCCCGAGGTGCTCGTGCAGGTGGCTCATCGTGACGGAGTAAACACCCCGGACCGTCGTGTCGTTTCCGAAGAGCTTCACCGGCTTGTCGAGGTCCGCGTCGGAAGTCTTCTGGATCGCCGCCCGCAGGTTCTCGAACGACGCCTTCAGGGCCTCGGCAACCTTGTTCTTGTCGGTGATTTTCTCCAGGTCCGGGGAGAGGCCGGCCGGCTTCGGCACACCGGCGAAGCCGAGCAGGAAGTAGTTCGACCCGGCGATGTGCATGTAGACCTCCGAGACCGAACGCACGCCGTCCGCCGGACGCCATGTGTACTTCGCTTCCGGCACGGCCTGGGCGAGGTCTTCGATCTTCTTCTCGACGTCGTCGAGCTGCCCGAGGTACTCGCCGCGGAAGCCTTTCGGCATGTCGGCGGCGCGGAGGTGCGGAGCCGCCAGAGTGGCGGTCATCGTCAGCAGGAGGAAGGCCAGAGTCGTTCGTTTCATTTCTTCTCCTTTTCGAGCTCGAGATCTTATCCGAGTCTCGCGCGCCCCTTCTCCCGAAGCCGCAACACCGCCTCCCGCGACGCGTTCAGGAGGTCCTCGCGGTCGGCGACGGTTTTTCCCGCCGTCGGGATCGGCTCCCCGATCTCGATCGCGACCGGGCCGGGCGTCAGGAAGAAGGAGCCCTTCTTGAGGATCGGGAACGTCCCGGCGAGACCGACCGGCACGATCGGGTGGCCCGTCTTCAGTGCGATCAGCACTCCTCCCTTCTTGAACGGCAGCAGCTCCCCCGTCTGCGTGCGCGTCTGCTCCGGGAAGATGATCAGCGACTTTCCCCGCTTCAGCTTCCTCGCGGCCTTCTCGAGCGATGCGGCCGCTCTCTTGCGGTCGGAGCGATCGACCGGCACGAATCCCGCCGCGGCCATCGACCATCCGAGGATCGGAAGGTAGAAGAGCCCCTGCTTCGCGAGGAAACGGATCTGGCCCGGGAGATACGCGAACAGCACGAGGATGTCGTAGAACGATTCGTGGTTCGCAAAGTAGATGTAGCTCGCCGACGGGTCGATTCTGTCCGTCCCGGCCGCTTTCACGTTCACGCCCGTCGCGAACAGCAGGGTCCGCGCCCAGCCGCGCGCGAACATCAGGTACCAGTCGCCCCGCGGCGGCACGAACGCGGCGAAAATCGAAGGAATTCCGAACAGAATCGTCGCTCCGACGATGACGAACCACGCGAACAGCGAGCGGAAGAACCGCAATCGCTTCATCTTAACGCGACCCCTTCATTTGATACGATCGGCCGGAATGGGCGAGCAGGGCGAGACGACCGTTTTCTACCGCAATTTGCGGTGGTTCCGCTTCATCGACCGGTTCGGGCGGAAGGGGTCGGCGATGCTCGACTACCTCGGCGGGATCACCGAGCTGACGGGCGCCGCGATCGCGGGCGCGTTTCGCCGCCCCTTTTACCAGCAGGAAATCCTCCACCAGATGGACGAAAACGGCGTCAAGTCCCTGGGAATCACGAACATCACCGCTCTCTTCACGGGGATGGTGCTGGCCCTCCAAACCGCCTACTCGCTGGCGGCGTTCGGGGGAAAGCTGTTCATCGGGAGGGTCGTTTCCCTCTCGCTCGTGCGCGAGCTGGGGCCGGTGCTGACCGCCCTGATGGTCGGCGGCCGGGTCGGGGCGGGCATCACGGCGGAGCTCGGCTCGATGACCGTGACGGAACAGGTCGACGCGCTGCGCGCCATGGCCGTGTCGCCGGTGAAGCGCCTCGTGACGCCGCGCGTCATCGCCGTGTTCTTCATGCTGCCACTCCTGACGGCGCTCGCCGACCTCCTCGGCATCCTCGGCGGCCTCGCGATCGCCGTCTGGGAGCTCTCGATGACGGCGTCCTTCTATTTCAACAGCATCTGGAACCAGCTGCGCATCTCCGACATCGCGAGCGGCCTCGGAAAGTCGTTTTTCTTCGCGCTCGAGATCGCGTTGATCGGCTGCTACAACGGTTTGAACGTCAAAGGCGGCGCCGCCTCGGTCGGGCGCGCCACGACGCAGACCGTCGTCGCGGCGTCGATCTCGATTCTCGTGTCGGACTTCTTCCTCACGAAGCTGTTCCTCGCCTTATGAGCCGCGCGACCGAAACCCCCGCGCCGGCCGCCGCCGAAGCCCCGGTTTCGCCGGACGACGCGATCGTCCTCCGGAACGTCCGCAAGACGTACGAGGGAAAGTCGGTCCTCTCCGGCGCGACGCTCGCGATCCGGCGCGGCGAGACGATGGTGGTCCTCGGGCCTTCGGGTACGGGGAAGAGCGTTCTGCTGCGCCACATCAACGGCCTGACGAAGCCCGACTCGGGCAACGTCTTCGTGTGCGGCGAAGACATCGTGCCGCTCTCCGAGGAAGAGCTCGCGCGGGTGAGGCTGCGCGCCTCGATGCTGTTCCAGGGGGGCGCGCTCTTCGACTCCATGAACGTCCTCGAGAACGTCGCGTTCCCGATGCGGGAGCACACCGAGATGAGCAACAAGGAGATCGGCGACCGCGTCGCCGAGAAGCTTTCGATGGTGGGCCTCCCGGGCACGCAGCGCAAGATGCCGTCGGAGCTCTCGGGCGGCATGCGCAAGCGCGTCGCCCTCGCCCGGTCGATCGCGCTCGATCCCGAGATCATCCTGTTCGACGAGCCGACGACCGGCCTCGACCCGATCAATTCCGAGAAGATCAACGAGCTGATCGCCGATCTGAACTCTCGGCTGAAGGCGACGTTCGTCGTCGTCACGCACGACATCGTCTCCGCGAGAGCGATCGCAGACCGCGTCGCGTTCCTCCACGGAGGGACGTTCGAATTCGTCGGGACGCTTCGACGAGGCGGCCCTCGGAGCCCATCCGATCCTGTCCGACTTCTTCCGTTCTCAGGGATTCCCCTGCAAGACCGAGACGGCGGCGATGTCCGCCGCCGCGCTGCGCGCGCTTTCGGCCGCGCCGCACCCGTCCGAAGCGGGGTCTGTCCAAAAACCGAAATCCGAGGGAGCGTGATGCGCGGCAGTGAAATCGTTCGACGTCGTTTTCGAGTCGGTCTCGTCGTCCTCGTCGCGCTCTTCGCGTTCGCGATCGGGGTTTTCATGGTCGGCAAGCGGGCGAGCCTCTTCACCCGAAAGGTCGACTACCAGATCCGGTTCGCGAGCGCGTCCGGCCTGACCGCCGGCAACGCGGTGCGGCTCGCCGGCGTCACGGTCGGCACGGTCACCGACGTCGCTCTTTCGGAGAAGCCCGGCGACACGACCGTCACCGTGCAGGTCTCCGTCGAGCGGCGCATGACGTCGCGCATCCGGGTCGACTCGCGGGCGTCGATCAAGACGATCGGCCTGCTCGGCGACAAGTATATCGAGCTCGAAGGCGGGTCCGCCGGCTCGCCCGAAATTCCCCCGGGCGGCGAGATCGCCGCCGCTCAGGAAGCAGGCATCGAGAAGCTGCTCGCGGGCGGAGAAGGCCTTCTCGGCGATCTCACGGAGATCGCCCGGTCGCTGAAGAACATTCTCGCGCGAACCGAAAAGGGAAAGGGGCTCGTCGGAGAGCTGACGAGCGATTCGGAGCGCGGAAGGCAGATCGGCTCGAACCTCAACCAGACGTTGAAACAGCTTTCGGCGACCCTCGAAAAGATCAACTCCGGCAAAAGCCTCGCCGGCAAGCTGATCGCGGACGAGAAATACGGGCGTGACAACGGCGCGGCGCTCTCGAGCGCGATTGCGTCGGCCTCGAAGCTGTTCGGAAAGCTCTCGACCGCGATGGACAAGCGCGACGGCGCGCTCCCGGCGCTCATCGCCGATCCCGACGGAAAAAAGAAGATCTACGCGCTGATTGACAACCTCTCTCAGGCGGGGGTTTCCCTCGCGCGCGTCTCGTCGGAGCTCGACAGGGGAAAGGGCTTCTTCCGGTTCTCCTGCACGACGAATCCTTCTCCCGCGACTTCCGCCTGCACCTCGCGAACTTCGCGGAACACCTCGACGCCGTTTCGGCGAAGCTCGACAGCCGGGACGGCACGCTCGGAAAATTCATCAGCGACCCCGCCCTCTACGACGCCGCCAACGACATCGTCGTGGGAATCAACGATTCGAAGCTGCTGAAGTGGTTGATCCGGGACCGCCAGAAGCGCGGCATCAAGGAACGCTACGACAAGGAACACGCGAAATCCGCGGGGAAGGCGGACGCCGAGCCGCGATGAAGATCCTCATCACCGGGGGGGCCGGGTTCATCGGATCGCACCTCGCGGACCGCCGTCTGGCGCGGGGGGATTCGGTCACGGTCCTCGACGACTTCAACGACTATTACGACCCGGCCGTCAAACGCCGCAACGTCTCCCCGCACCTTCGCAATCCGTGCTACCGGCTGGTCGAAGGCGACATCCGCGACCGCGCGCTCGTTTCCAGCCTGTTCGAATCGGGGAAATTCGACGCGGTCGCGCACCTCGCGGCCCGCGCGGGCGTGCGCCCTTCGCTGAAGGATCCCGTTCTCTACGAAGAGGTCAACTGCGTCGCGAGCCTTCATCTCCTGGAGGCGGCGGTGAGGTTCGGAAAACCGAGATTCGTCTTCGCGTCGTCCTCGTCGGTGTACGGCGTGAACTCGAAGCTCCCGTTTTCCGAGGACGATCCGATCGACCGTCCCGTTTCCCCCTACGCGACGACGAAGCGCAGCGGCGAGCTGCTCGTGTTCAACTATCACCACCTGTACGGCCTCGACGCGATGTGCCTCCGTTTCTTCACGGTCTACGGGCCGAGGCAGCGCCCCGAGATGGCGATCGCCCGGTTCACCGACACGATCGAGCGGGGACTCGAGATCCCGTTCTACGGGGACGGCGCCTCCCGGCGCGATTACACGTTCATCGACGACATCGTCGACGGCCTCGAGGCGGCTCTCGACCGGTGCCGCGGGTTCGAGATCGTCAACCTCGGCGGCGCGCACCCGGTCACGCTGTCGCAGCTCGTCGCCTCGATCGAGGCGGCGACGGGAAAGAAAGCGAAACTCTCGCGGCTGCCGGAACAGCCGGGGGATGTCCCCGTCACGTTCGCGGACGTGAGAAAAGCGAAGAGCCTCCTCGGGTTCGAGGCGAAGGTCCCGTTCGAAGAAGGGCTCCGCCGCTACGTCGAGTGGTACCGGACTGGCAGCAAGGAGACCCGGTGATCCCGGTGGTCATTCCCGCGGAAGCGGGAATCGCTTTGGTCGGGCTCCACGGAGCGATCCCCGCGTTCGCGGGGATGACGGCCCGGGGAGCGCGCTCTGGGAGGGGAGATTGAACATCTGCATGGTGGGCACCGGCTACGTGGGGCTCGTGACCGGGACGTGCCTGGCCGACTTCGGCATGCACGTCGTCTGCGTCGACATCGACGAGGAGAAGATCCGTTCGCTCCAGGCGGGCAGGATCCCGATATACGAGCCCGGCCTCGAGGAGCTCGTCGCGAAAAACGAGCGTGCCGGAAGGCTGCGCTTCTCGACGGACCTGAAGTCCGCCGTCGAGAGCTCGCTCGCGATCTTCATCGCGGTCGGGACCCCGCCGCTGCCCGACGGCTCGGCGGACCTCACCTATGTCCGCCAGGTCGCGGAATCGATCGCCGGCCACGCGAACGGCTACAAGGTCGTCGTCACGAAGTCGACGGTCCCGACCGGCACGGGCAAGATGATCGAAGAAATCCTGAAGGCGGGCGGCTCACACGAGTTTTCCGTCGTCTCGAACCCGGAGTTCCTGCGCGAAGGTTCCGCGATTTCCGATTTTCTGCGTCCGGATCGCGTCGTCATCGGCGCCCGGGACGAGCGGGCGATCGCGGTGATGCGGGAGATCTATTCGCCGCTCTACCTCATCGAAACGCCCTTCATCGTCACCGACGTGGAATCGGCCGAGATGATCAAGTACGCGTCCAACGGGTTCCTCTCCGTGAAGATCTCTTTCATCAACGAGATCGCGCGGATCTGCGAGCTCGTGGGCGCGGACGTCCACGCCGTCGCGAGGGGGATGGGTCTCGACAAGCGCATCGGGCCGAAATTCCTCCACCCCGGCCCGGGCTTCGGCGGATCCTGCTTTCCGAAGGACACGCACGCGGTCGCTGACCTGGCGAGAAAGTACGACTACCGATTCGAGATCATCGAAGCGGCGATCTCCGCCAACGAGGCCACGAAGGGGCGCATGATCGAGAAGATCGAAAAAGCGACGAACGGGGTCGGCGGGAAAACGATCGGAATCCTCGGGATCTCGTTCAAGCCCGAAACCGACGACATCCGCGAGTCGGCGGCGCTGAAGATCATCGCGGACCTGCTGCAGCGCGGCGCGGCGGTGCGGGCGTTCGACCCGGCCGCGGTCGAGAACGCCCGGAAAGTCCTGGGGCGCGTCGAATACGCGAAGGACGCGTATGATTGCGCCCGCGGCTGCGACGCGCTCGTGATCGTGACGGAGTGGAACGAGTTCCGCGCGCTCGATTTCGGCGTTCTGGCGGCGTCCATGCGCTCGAAAACGCTCGTGGACCTTCGAAATATCTACGACCCGGACGAAGTCCGGGCGCTCGGATGGACTTATGAGGGGGTGGGACGTGGTTAGATTCTCTCGGACTTTCGCGGCCGCGGCCGCGCTCTCGGCGGCGATTCCGCTCGGCGCGGCGGAATTCCGCGTGCCCGTCGAGCAGTTCGCTCTCGACAACGGCCTTCGGGTCGTGTTTTCGCCGGACCACGCGAGCCCGGTCGTCGCGGTCGCCGTGTACTACCACGTGGGCTCGCGCGACGAAGAGAAAGGGCGCAGCGGCTTCGCGCACCTCTTCGAGCACATGATGTTCCAGGGCTCAGCCCACGTGAAAAAGGCGGAGATCAATTCCCTCGTGGAGAACAACGGCGGGATCCTGAACGGATCCACGCACGCCGAATACACGAACTACTTCGAGATGATGCCTTCGGACCGGCTCGAGCTCGCGCTATGGCTCGAGGCGGACCGGATGCGCTCGCTCGCGGTCAATGCGGAGAACCTCAAGAACCAGCAGGAAGTCGTGAAGGAGGAGAAGCGCCTCCGGATCGACAACCAGCCGTACGTGCCGTCGTTCCTCGAGATGGACGAAATGCTCTTCCGCAACTGGTCCAACGCCCACTCCGCGATCGGCTCGATGGAAGACCTCGACGCGGCGAAGCTCGAGGACGTGCAGAACTTCTTCCGGATCCACTATGCGCCGAACAACGCCATTCTCGTCATCGCGGGCGATTTCGAGCCGAAAGAGGCTCGCGCCTGGGTCGAGAAGCACTTCGGGCCCATTCCCCGGCAGGCGCAGCCCGTTCGCCCGGACCTGACGGATCCCGACGGCGCGGCGACGGCGGAGAAGACGACGCAGGACAAGCTCGCGAAGGTCCCGGCCGTGCTGATCGGATGGAAGGTCCCGGGCAAGCTCGACCGCTCCTCGGCCGCGATCGACCTTCTCTCGGATCTCCTCGGCGACGGCGAGTCTTCGCTGCTCTACCAGACGCTCGTCAAGCAGAAACAGATTGCGGTCTCGGCCCGCGCCGGCTATGACGAGAGCGCCGGGCCGTCCACGTTCACGGCCTTCGTCGTCGAAAGACCGGGCGCGGACGCGAAAAAGACGGTCGCGGAAGTCGAAGCCCTGATTCACCGGATCCAGGAAAAGGGCGTGACGGCGGAAGAGCTCGCCCGCGCGAAGGCCCTCTACAAGTCGGAGCGCTTCAGCTCGGGATTCGAGAGCCTCCAGACGCCGCTCGGCCGCGCGGAAGCGATCGGGTGGTCGGCGCTCTTCGACCCGGACGGCGCCGAAGGGGTCAACAGCGACGTCGCGCGCTACGACGCGGTCGTGCCGGCCGATATCCAGGAGGCGGCGCGAAAGTCCTTCGTGTTGGCGAACCGATCGGTCATCGAAATCGTTCCGGCCGCGAAAGCGTCGGCCGCGCCCGGAGGTGCAAAATGAAGAGCGCGCTCGCCCTGATCTTCTCGATGTCGGCCGCCTCGGCCGGGTTCGCCGCGTCCCCCGCGCCCGACGCCGACGCGACGCCCCCGCCCGCGTCCGCGCCCCGAAAGCTCGAGCTCCCGAAGATTTCCAGGTCGCGCCTCGCGAACGGCCTCGCGCTCGAGATCGTCGAAGACCACCGGATCCCCCTTGTGACAGTCCGCCTCGGGCTGCCGGCCGGGTCCGTTCGCGACGCCGCGGGCGAGGAAGGCACGGCCGAGGCGGTCGCCGCGTCCCTCACGGACGGCGTGCCCGGCCTGACGTCCGCGCAGATCGCCGAAAAGACGGCCGCGCTCGGCGCCTCGCTCGACGCTTCGGCCAGCTCCGATGCGGCGACGGTTTCGGGCTCCGTGCTGTCGGAGAATTTCGAAACGTTTTTCCGCCTGTTCTCCCGCGTCGTCGTCGAGCCCTCGTTTCCCGCGGCCGAGCTCGAGATCTATCGCGACAACGCGGTTCAAAGGCTCACCCTTGCCCACACGCAGCCGGCTTTCCTGGCGCAGGAGCGCCTTTCCGCGATCCTGTTCGGCTCGCACCCCTACGCGCGTGTCGCGACGGAGGCGTCTCTGAAGTCGCTGACCCGGGACCGGGTGGAGAAGTTCTATCGCGCCTACTACAGGCCGGCCGGCGCGGTCCTCGTCGTCTACGGCGACGTCACGCCCGCGGCGGCCCGCGAGCTCGCCGAGAAGTCCTTCGCGGGATGGAAAGGCGCCCCGCCCGCGGCCGGAAGCTTTCCGCCGCTTCCCCGGCGCTCCGGCCGCACCGTCGCCCTCGTCGACCGGCCGGGCAGCGTCCAGGCGCGAATCATGATCGGCTCGGTCGCCCCGACCGAGAAGAGCCCCGTGTATTTCCCCCTGCAGCTCGCGAACAACGTCTTCGGCGGCGGAAGCGCCTCGCGCCTCTTCATGGACATCCGCGAGAAGCGCGGCTACACGTACGATCCGGACTCGTCGTTTTCGACGCGAAAACAGTACGGAACGTTCGTCGCCGACTGCACCGTGCGCAACGACGTCGCGATCCCGGCGATCGGGGTCTTTTTCGACCTGTTCGATTCGTCCGCGAAGACTCCCCCGTCGGCCGAGGAACTGGACCACTCGAAAGCGTTTCTGAACGGAATCTTCGCGCTGCGGCTCGCGACCCAGTCCGGAGTCGCGAATCAGCTCCTCCGCATCGAGCTGTTCGGGCTTCCCGCCGACTGGCTCGAGACGTACCGGGCGAAGATCGCCGCGGTCACGCCCGCGCAGGCGGCTTCGGCGACGAAAACCTACATCGACGCGCCGAATCCCGTTCTCGTCGTCGTCGGAGACGCGAAGCTCCTGAAGGAAGGGCTCGCGAAATACGGGAAAGTCGCCGTGTACGACACGGAAGGAAAGACGATCGGGGCTCCAAAGAAATAACGGTGACGCGCGTCTATGACAAGCCGCAAGGCGTCAGTCAGATAGCCGCGAGAAAGGGTCAGTCAGCATGCGGGTACTCGTCACCGGGGGGGCCGGTTTCCTGGGCAGCCATCTCTGCGACCGGCTCCTGCGCGAGGGGCACGACGTCGTCGCGATGGACAACCTGATCACGGGAAACACGCGCAACATCTCCCACCTCGCCGGGAACCCCCGGTTCAAGTACATCCACCACGACATTACGGAATACATCTATGTCGAGGGGCCGCTCGACGCGATCCTGCACTTCGCCTCGCCCGCTTCGCCGATCGACTACCTCGAGCTGCCGATCCAGACGATGAAGGTGGGAGCGCTCGGCACGCACAAGGCCCTCGGCGTCGCGAAGGAGAAGAAGGCGCGCATTCTCCTGGCGTCGACTTCGGAGGTCTACGGCGATCCGCTCGTCCATCCGCAGCCCGAAACCTACTGGGGCAACGTCAACCCGATCGGGCCGCGCGGCGTCTACGACGAGGCGAAGCGCTTCGCCGAAGCCCTGACGATGGCGTACCGGCGAAGCCACGGGGTCGACACGCGGATCGTGCGCATCTTCAACACGTACGGCCCGCGAATGCGGCCGAAAGACGGCCGCGTCGTGCCGGCGCTCATCGGCCAGGCGATCGCCGGGAAGCCGATGACGGTTTTCGGCGACGGATCGCAGACCCGGTCGTTCTGCTACGTGGACGACCTGATCGACGGGATCTACCGGCTGCTCCTGTCGAACGAGCCCGACCCGACGAACATCGGAAACCCCGCCGAGATGACGGTGCTGCAGTTCGCGAAGGTGATTCAGAAGCTCACGGGCACGAAATCCGAGATCGTGTTCCAGCCGCTGCCGACCGACGACCCGAAAGTCCGCCAGCCCGACATCACGAAGGCGAGGCGCGTCCTCGGGTGGGAGCCGAAGGTTCCGCTCGAAGAAGGGCTCGTCCAGACGATCGCGTATTTCCGGGAGCTCGCGAAGACGTAGCCCCCCGGCGGGTCCTGTCACGGGACTCGACCCGCTTTTCCGCTCGCTGCGACTGGAGGACTTTGCTACGACTCCGCGCCACGAGCGGCAAAAGGGGTCTCCCCCCGTGCCACCCGCCCTGCCCACGCCCTTCGTCCGCGGGCAACCGTTCGAGGAGTCGGGCGTCGTTGTCTGAGCGACCGGACATGGCCGAGCCGGAGTCGGGAACCGCGGATGGCGAGGCCATCAAAACGCCGCGAGTTTCGCGCCCGCGACGAAAACGCGTTGCCCGAGGACGTGCGGTTCCAGTGCCAATCGGGCGTAGAATTCTCGGAAAGAGGTGATCCCATGAAGATTCGATTTTCGGCGGCCGCGTTCGTCTGCGCCCTCGCGCTCCTTCCCGCGTCGTTGGCTCGAGCCGCGACGTCCGTCAAATCCAGCAAGAGCAATTCAAGCGATCGGGCGGCGACGCCGCACGGCACGGCGGATCCCGCCCCCGCTCCGGCGAAAGCCGTCAAACCGGCGAAAAGCAATTCGTCGGACCGCACGGCCAACACCGGCACGAAAGACCCGACGCCGGCAGAATCGACATCGGTCAAAAGCGCCAAGAGCAATTCCTCGGATCGCGCGGTTTCCAACGGCACGAAAGACCCGACTCCGGCAGAAGCGAAGTTCCACGGGAACGGTCTCAATCAGACCCACGAAGCCGCTGCCTCCGCCTCGGGCATCGTGACGAACGTGGACGCCGCCTCGAAAACGATCAGCATCCGGCAGGCGAACGGATCCATCATCACCATGGATAGTTCGAGGCTCGCCAAAGGAATCGCGAAAGTCGGCCTGAGGGTGAATGTGGATTACACGAGCGTCGGGAGCAAACTGTCCGCGCAATCGATCGCGGTCAGCGATCCGGGAGTGCCGAACAGGTAGGGGCGCAGCATGCTGCGCCCCTACGGAGACCTCGTCCTTCGGAGATCAGATCCTTCGCTGTGCTCAGGATGACAGCGATGCCGGTTACGCCTTTTCGACCCTCGTTCCGGAGATCCTGTCCGCGAGGCCGCGCCCTTCGCGGTTGAAAGCGGCCGTCAGGAACAGCAGTCCTGCCGTCGCGACATAGAGGAGAAGGCCGAGCAGGCGCCTCAGCACGGCGCCGCTGCGCGGGCTTCCCCCGTCGTCGGTGACGACGCGCAGGCGGAAGATCTTCTCCCCGAGGGTCGATCCGCTTCCGGCGAGGGTCGCGAGGAAGTAGACGCAGACGGCCGCGATCGCGACCGTTCCGCAGAAGACGAGGAGCGTCCAGAAGACCGGCTCGCCTCCCGACCGCTCCCGAAGGCTCGAGTGCGTCACGATCCCGACGAGCGCGGGCGCGAAACACAGCGCCGCGATCGCGCAGGACACGGCGACGTCCACGACGCCCGACAGCCATCGCGATACGACGCCCGGAACCTCCGTCACGACCGCCGTGACCCGCGACGGCATCACCGGCTCTTCCACCTCCGGCCGGATGATGACGTCCTCGGCGGATCGAGTCGGAGCGGCCGGGCGGACGAGCACTTCGGGCTCGGGCCGAATGAACTGAGTGACGTTGCGGCTCGGGCGGACCGGGACGCTGATCATCGCGGTTTTCGCCTCGACCTCGGGGGGCGGAATCGCGACGAACGAGAGGAGCGCGCTTCCGAGGGAAACCGTGTCGCCGTTCTTCAGCGGCGTCTCCTTGCTGACCCTCCGCCCGTTGACGAACAGGCCGTTCGACGAGCCGAGATCGCGAACCTGGGCTTCCTCGCCGTGGATCGAAAGCAGCGCGTGGGAGCGGGAGACGCACTCCTCGTCGACCCGCACTCCGCAACCCCGACTCCTGCCGAGGACGGTGTCGCCTTCGGCCAGAGGGATCTCGCGTCCGCCGTGGCGAAGAAAGAAAGTCCATTCGGGCATCTGCCTGATTTTACCGTGATTTGGGGCTTCGCGGGAGGCTTACGACCCCGGCGCGACGGTACCCGCGCTGCCGGGCAGCATGATGTCGCCCGCGCGCTCCGCGAGGTAGCGCCCGGTCACGCTGCGGGGGAACTTCGGCAGCTCGGACGGCGGCCCTTCGGCCACGATCTCGCCCCCCCGGTCTCCGCCGCCCGGCCCGAGGTCGATGACCCAGTCGGACGCCGCGATGAAGTCGAGATGGTGCTCGATCGCGACGACCGAATGCCCGCGCGAGATCAGCCGGCGCAGCGTGCGAAGCAGGACTTCGACGTCGCTCGAATGGAGGCCGGTCGTCGGTTCGTCGAAGAGGAAGAGGCTCCCGCGGGGAGAGGTTTTCTCCTCGAGAAAAGACGCGAGCTTCAGGCGCTGGGCTTCGCCGCCGGAAAGCGTCGCCGTCGGCTGGCCGAGAGGCAGGTACGAGAGCCCCACCTCCGCGAGCGGCGCGAGGCGCCGGACGATTTTCGGGGCGTCGGCGAAGAACGAGAGCGCTTCCGCGACCGTCATCCGGAGAACGTCGTCCACGTTCTTCCCGCGGTACCGCACGCCGAGGACCTTCGGGCTGAAGCGGCGGCCGTCGCACCGGTCGCACGTCACGACCACGTCCGCCAGGAACTGCATGTCGATCGTGAGGACGCCCGTTCCCTGGCAGGCCTCGCAGCGCCCGCCGGAGGTGTTGAAGGAGAAATCGCGCGCGCCGACGCGAAACGCGCGGGCCCTCGCGGTCTTCGCGAGCAGCGCGCGAACCTCCTCGTACGCTTTCGTGTACGTCACGGGATTCGACCGCGCCGACCGGCCCAGGGGGCTCTGGTCGACGAACAGCAGATCTCCCGCGTTCTCGAGCCCGCGGATCTCGTCGACCTGGCCGACATCGACGTTCGCGACCCCCTTGACCCTCCTCTGGAAGACGTTGAAGAAGCAGTTGCGCAGGAGCGTCGATTTCCCCGAGCCCGAGACGCCCGTGACGCAAACGAGGCGCCCGAGCGGAATGCGGGCCGTCACGTTTCGAAGATTGTGCTCGCGCGCATTGACGATCGTGATCGCGGCCTCGGCGCCGCGGCGAAACGACACGACCTGGCCGCCGGCCGGCGGCCCGCGCCGCCGTCGGATCGCCTCCGCCGTCTTGTTGTGGGTGAGCCTTCGGATGCCGGCCGGGGTGCCGGAGAAGAGCAGCTCTCCCCCGCGCGCGCCCGCCTCGGGCCCGAGGTCGATCACCCGGTCGGCCGCGGCAATGACGTCGGGATCGTGCTCCACGACGACGACCGTGTTGCCGCGCTGCGCGAGCTTGCGAAGGATCGCGAGGAGGAGCCCCGTGTCGCGGGGATGAAGCCCGATCGTCGGCTCGTCGAGGACGTACAGCGTGCTCGTCAACGCGCCGCCGAGCGCGCACGCGAGCCCGATTCTCTGCGCCTCGCCCCCGGAAAGCGTCCGCGCGGGGCGGGACAGGGTCAGGTAATCGAGCCCGACGTCGTTCAGATACCGCAGCCGCGAGCGGATCTCGGCGAACACCGACGAGAGCCGCGCCTGCTCGGCCGGGGAAAGCTCGACGCGATCGAACCAGGCGGTCAGCTCCCCGACGGGCATCTCGCTCAACGCGGAGATCGTCTGCCCGCGAAAAACGACATTGGCCGCGTCGGGTGCGAGCCGGCTTCCGCCGCAGGCCGCGCAGCGCGTGTAGGCGCGGTAACGCGACAGCAGGACGCGCACGTGTACCTTGTACCGCTTCGTCTCGAGCCACTCGAAGAAACCCGCGATTCCGTAGAAGTCCTTCGTGCCCCTGTCCACGACGGCGCGCTCCGCGGCCGTCAATCGCGAATAGGGAACGCTCTTTCGAACGCCCGCTTTCCGGCACGCTTTGAACAGGTCGTCGTAGGCCGACTCGTACGCCGGAGTGTTCCAGGGGGCGATCGGCCGTTCTTCCAGCGTGAGGTCGCGGTTCGGAACGACCTTTTCCCAGTCGATCCCGATCACGCGCCCGAATCCCTGGCACGCCGCGCACGCGCCGAGCGGGGAGTTGAACGCGAAGGTGGCCGGCGTCGGCTCGCGGAACTCGCGGCCGCAGCGCGGACAGAACAGTCCGCGGCGGAAGATCTTCTCCTCCACGCCCGCGTCGGAATGGATCAGCGCCCGCAGCTCGCCGGAGAGCCGGAACGCGGCCGCGACGGCCGTCTCCATCTCCGGCCGCGCCTCCGGGGAAACGGAAAAGCGCCCCACGAGAACCGGAAGGCGGCCGTCCGTCCCGAGGAGCGCCGAGAGCGCCTTCGGGTCGGAGGGAATCTCGGCGGGCGCGTTTTCCGAATCGAGCGCCCGAAAGAATCCCGCCCGCGAGAGCTCGGCGAGGTAGCCCTCGCGCCCGCGATCGCTTTCCTCGGGAAGCGCGACGGGCGCGGCGAGCGTCACGCGCGACCGCGCGGGCAGCGCCGCGAGCGAATCGAGCGCGAAGTCGACGCCCCCGCGGCGGGCCGGCGTTCCGTCGTCGGGACAGATCGTCTCGCCGCCGTGCGCGAAGAGCAGCCGCATCGAGTCGGCGATCTCGGTCTGCGTCCCGACGGTGGAGCGCGCGTTCGTGACGCCGTTCTTCTGCTCCAGCGCGATCGCGGGGGGACCGGCTCGATCGAATCGACGTCCGGACGGTCGAGCCTCTCCAGGAACTGGCGGGCGTACGTGGACATCGACTCCGCGTAGCGGCGCTGCCCTTCCGCGTAGAGCGTGTCGAACGCGAGCGACGACTTGCCGGACCCCGAAACGCCCGTGATCACCGTGAGCTTCCCCTGCGGGATCTCGAGCGAGATGTTCTTCAGGTTGTGGGTCCGGGCTCCCACGATACGGATCGCGTTGGAACGTTTCTTTGCCAAACCCCGATTGTGGCTCCTTGGCGCCGCGAGGTCAAGGAGCCGTCACGTCATTCCCGCGAAAGCGGGAATCGCTCGAAGGCGTCATTGCCAGACACCGTGACCTCACCTCGGCCTCACGGCCACCCCTCTCCGTACGTACGGAGAGGCGCCGGGGGAGAGGTGCTACTCCTCGTCCTTCTTTTCCTTCTCCTTGCCGAACTCCGGCAGGACCTCCTTGACGGGCGAGACGACGGCCAGCCCCTTCGCCTCCATCGCCTTGTTGAATGCCGGAACGCTGTCGTCGTACAGCGACCGGAATTTCTTCTTCGTCTCGTCGAGCCGGCGGTCGAGCATCTCGAAGACGTCGCGCTCCGGCTGAGTCGGCCCGAGGTCGGCGTTTCCGGAGACGTCGGCGGCTCCCGTCGCGGCCTCGGAGTTGAGCCACACGAATTTCAGGTACAGGCCGAGCGGCCCGCGGAACGATTTCTGGTCCTCCTCGCCGATCGTCGGCTGCAGCAGGACCGCCTCCACGTCCTCGGCCTTCTTGCGCAGGTCGGCGACCGAAGCGAGCAGCGAGTCGTCCCCCTTCGAGGCGACGATCCGCTTCTTCAGCTGCTCGAGCTGGAGCCGCGTCCATTCGAGCTCGTCGATCATCTCGGCCGAAACGCTCGCGTCGAGGTAGATCGAATACGTCGAGCCTCGACCCCGCCGCGATGTCGGCTGGCGTTCCGGCCGAATTCGGGTCCTTCCGGACCTCGACCGTCGTCGTCGTCTCGCGGTCGCCTGCCTGGAGCTTCACCGTGTATGTGCCGGGGGGCACGAGCGGCCCCCTCGTCGCGTCCTCGATGCCGTAGTACAGCACCGGCCGGCGGTCCTTGCCGACGAACCGCTTCTCCTCCCAGACGTGGGGGTTTCCCTTCGGGGTCGCGCGAAGCCGCACCTCCCGGATCGAGTCGTAGCGCAGGTCCCAGACGACGCGGTTCATGCCGGCCTCGTTGCTTCCTCGAAGCGACCGCACCTTCGCGCCCGGTGGAGTCGAAGATCCGGATCGCCACGAGCGGCGGCTTCTCCGCCGATTCGTCGTCCTCGCCCGCCTTCTTCTTCGGCTTCGCGACCTCTTTCTTCAGCCAGTAGCTCAGGAGCGCTCCCTCCGGAGCGTTCTTTCCCTCCGCCGTTCCGGTCGGCGCGTAGGCCGGCTGCGAAACCGCGCGGAAGCGATAGGAGGGAACCGGAGCGAAAAGATGATCTTCCGATTCGCGGACATTCTCGCTCCATTCCTCGAGGGCGGTGACGTCATCCAGGATGTAGAAGCCGCGGCCATAAGTCGCGACGACGAGGTCGTGGAACCGCGGCTCGACGGTCAGCCAGTAGACCGGCGCGTGCGGCAGCTTCGACTGGAGCGGGCGCCAGCGGGCCCCGTCGTCGAACGAGACGTACAGGCCGTTCTCGGTCCCCGCGTACAGCATTCCCTTCCGGAACGGGTCCTCGCGCACGACGTGGACGTAGGAGAACGGGCTCTTCGGAATCCCCCCGCCGAGCGCCTTCCAGGTCTTGCCGTAATCGGTCGTCTTGAAGATGAACGGGTTCCGGTTGTCCACCTGGTGGAGATCGACGGAGACGTAGCAGGTCCCTTTGTCGCGGGGGACGGCTCGACGGATTCGACGGAGCCTTTCGGCGGCAGCATCGACTTCGGAGGCGTCACGTTGCTCCAGTGCGCGCCGCCGTCCCGCGTCACCTGGACGAGGCCGTCGTCCGTCCCGGCCCAGATCTCACCCTCCGAAAGCGGGCGACTCGGCGATCGAAAAGACGACGTTCGCGTACTCGACCGAGAGGTTGTCGATCGTCAGCCCTCCCGAATCTCCCATCATCGATGAGTCGTTCAACGTCAGGTCGGGGCTGATCGTCTTCCAGTGCTCGCCGCCGTCGGTCGTTTCGTGGACGTACTGGCTCCCGACGTAGACCCGGTTGTGATCGTGCGGCGAGATCGCGATCGGAAACGTCCAGTTCATTCGGTACTTGACCTCGCCGGCGTTCGCGCCCATCGTGCGATCCGGCCAGACGGAGACCGACCGCGACATCCGCGTGCGCGCGTCGTAGCGCTCGACGACGCCGGCGTAGCAGCCGCCCCAGACGATGTTCGGATCGACGGGATCGGGAGTGTTCCATCCCGTCTCGCATCCCGCCGTCGTCGTCCAGAGGGCCGGCAGGATCGTGTCGCCGCCGGGGTTGCGGCTCGGGCCGCGCATCGACCCGCCGTCCTGCATCTGCCCGTAGACGTTGTAGGGAATGCGCGTGTCCGTCGCGACGTGGTACATCTGCGCGATCGGCAGCCGCTCCCAGCTCCACTTCTTTCCGCGCGTCGTCGAGATCACGACGCCGATGTCGCTGCCGATCATCATGCGGCTCGGATTCATCGGATCGGCCCACATGTCGTGGTTGTCGCCCGCCCAGTCCACCTGGTCGGTCGTTTCGCCGCCGTCGTACGTCGCGCCCATCGAATTCGAGGGAAAGTAGACCTCGTTCTCGTTGTCGGGCATGACGAGCATTCGCGAGTAGTAGTGCGGGCGCTCGTTCAGGAGCCGGCTGTGGCTCACGAGCTTCCACTTCTTTCCGCCGTTGTCCGATCGCCAGAGGGAGCCCTTGTCCCCCGTTTCGATCAGCGCGTAGACGCGGTCGTGGTCGCTCGGGGCGACGGCGACGGCGATCTTCCCGAGCGGCGATTCGGGAAGCCCGTCGTCCTCGGTCAGGCGCTTCCACTTCGCGCCCCCGTCGTGCGTGACCCAGACACCGCTCCCCGGACCGCCGCTCTTTCTTCCCCAGGTCTTGATGTCGATCTGCCACATGCCCGCGAAGAGCGTGCGCGAATCGATGGGATCCATCGCCAGGTCGGACGCGCCCGTGTTCTCGTCGACGAAGAGAACGCGCTCCCAGGTCTTCCCGCCGTCGCGGGTCCGGTAGACGCCCCGCTCCGGCTGAGGGCCGTAGCAGGTGCCGAGCGCGGCGACGTACACGATGTCCGGATTGCGCGGGTCGATGAGGACCCGGCCGATGCGGCCGGTCTTTTCCAGCCCCATGTGCTTCCACGTTTTTCCGGCGTCCGTCGACTTGTAGACGCCGTCCCCGATCGAGACGTTGCTGCGGATGAACGTTTCGCCCGTGCCGACCCACACGATCGAGGGGTCCGACGGCGCGATCGCGATCGCGCCGATCGACTGCGCGGGCATCTCGTCGAAGACCGGCTTCCATTCGGTTGCCGCCGTCGATCGACTTCCACACGCCTCCGGAAGCCGCGCCCGCGTAGTACACGTTCGGATCGCCCGGCACGCCGACGACGGCCGAGACGCGGTTTCCGGGAGGGCCGATGAAGCGGAATTTCAGGCCCGCAAACGGGCCCTTCCCCTCTTTTTCCTCTTCTCCGGGCGACGGGGCCTCCGGCTTCTTGACGTCGCCGACACCCGTCCGGGGCGTCGGCTTCTCCTTCTTCTGCGCCGGTTCGCCCGCGGCGATCGCGATCGAGGTGATGGCCATCGCGCCGAAGAAGGCCGCTCCGAGCCAGAGGATTCCCGCATTCCGCTTCATTCCTGCTCCTTCTTTTCAGATTCGCGCATTCTAACGGAGAAGATGAATCTGACTCATTGATCCGGGCCGGGAAGGATGAAATACACTTGGATCGATGAAAAAAGAGACCGTTTCGCTCGACAGTTTTCACACCCGAACCACGATTTCCTCCGGCGGAAAGACTTACGAAATCTCGTCCATCCCGCTTCTCGAAAAAGCCGGGTTCCCGGAAGTCTCGAAGCTTCCGGTGTCGCTTCGCATCCTGCTCGAGAACCTGCTGCGGCTGGAGGACGGCCGCGTCGTCAAGCGCGACGATATCGCAGCGCTCGCGCGATGGGACGCGAAGGCCGAGCCGTCCAGGGAGATCCAGTTCACGCCCGCGCGCGTGCTGCTGCAGGACTTCACGGGAGTTCCGTGCGTCGTCGACCTCGCGGCGATGCGGGACCAGATCGCCCAGTGGGGCGGAGACCCGGCGCGGATCAACCCGCTGCGTCCGGCCGATCTCGTGATCGACCATTCCGTGCAGGTCGATTCCTACGGGACGCCGCAGTCGTTCGCCGCGAACGCGAAAATCGAGTTCGAGCGCAATCGCGAGCGCTACGCGTTCCTGAAGTGGGGACAGACGGCGTTCGACCGGTTCCGGGTCGTCCCGCCGGACACCGGCATCGTCCACCAGGTCAATCTCGAGTACCTCGCGTCCGTGACGTTTCCCGAGAGCGGGAATGGCGGGCACCGCGCGTTTTTCGACACTCTCGTCGGGACGGACTCGCACACGACGATGATCAACGGTCTCGGCGTCCTCGGCTGGGGCGTCGGCGGCATCGAGGCGGAAGCGGCGCTGCTCGGCCAGCCGATCTCCATGCTCATTCCGCAGGTCGTCGGCTTCCGGCTCGCCGGAAAGCTTCCGGCCGGCGCGACCGCGACCGACCTCGTGCTGACGGTCACCCAGATGCTGCGCGCGAGAGGGGTCGTCGGAAAATTCGTCGAGTTCTTCGGGCCGGGCGTCCCGGCGCTCGCGCTCGCGGACCGCGCGACGATCGCGAACATGTCGCCCGAATACGGGGCGACGGTCGGATTCTTCCCGGTCGACGAGGAGACGCTGCGTTACATGCGCCTCTCCGGCCGGAGCGACGAACAGGTCGCGTTGACCGAGGCGTACTTCCGGGCGCAGGGAGTCTTCGGGGCCGCGCACGAGCCCGTGTATTCCGACCGGCTCGAGCTCGACCTCGGCGACGTCGAACCGTCGATCGCGGGCCCGAAGCGGCCGCAGGACCGCATCGCCCTTCGCGACTCTCAGCGCTCGTTCCGCAAAGCGCTCGTCCAGCTGCTCGAGAAGAGCACGAACCGGGTGAGCCCCGCCGCGATCGAGAGGTTCGTCGGCGAGGGAGGCAACCCGAAGAAGGTCCCGACCTCGATGCAGCGGCCGGAAGACCTCGGCCACCTCGGCACAACGGCGGAAGTTCAGCTCGAGCAGGAGCGCGTGACGATCGGCCACGGCTCGATCGTGATCGCCGCGATCACGTCGTGCACGAACACGTCGAATCCTTCGGTGATGATCGCCGCGGGCCTCCTCGCGAAGAAAGCCGCCGACAAGGGCATGAAGGTCCCGAGCTGGGTCAAGACGAGCCTTGCGCCCGGCTCGAAGGTCGTCACGGAGTACCTCGAGGCGGCGGGACTTCAGGAGCCGCTCGACCGGCTCGGGTTCAACCTGGTCGGATATGGCTGCACGACGTGCATCGGAAACAGCGGGCCGCTGCCGCAGGCGATCGGGCAGGCGGTCAAGGAGAGCGACCTCGTCGTCGCGGCCGTCTTATCCGGAAACCGGAACTTCGAGGGCCGCATCAATCCGCTCGTCCGCGCGAACTACCTGATGTCGCCGCCTCTCGTCGTCGCGTACGCGCTCGCGGGAGACATGAGCGTGGACGTGGAGAAGGAGCCTCTCGGCTGCGGCGCGGACGGCCGCGACGTCTACCTCAAGGACATCTGGCCCTCGCCTCGGGAAGTCGAAGAGGCCGTCGCGCGGGCCGTGACCTCAGGCGCAGTTCCGCAAGACGTACTCACATGTCTTCGAAGGAGACGAGACGTGGAACTCGATCCCCGTCCCGCAGGGCAACGTCTACGCCTGGCCGAATCGACCTACATCAAGTCCCCGAGCTTCCTCCACGACCTTCCGAAGACGCCCGCCCCGCTCTCGGACATTCGCGGCGCGCGCGTCCTCGCGCTGCTCGGAGACTCGGTGACGACCGATCACATCTCGCCCGCCGGCTCGATCGCCCTGGAAGGGCCGGCCGGCAAGTATCTCCTCGAGCAGGGAGTGGAGGCGAAGCAGTTCAACTCTTACGGTTCCCGCCGCGGCAACCACGAAGTGATGGTCCGCGGGACGTTCGCGAACATCCGGCTGCGCAACCGGCTCGCTCCCGGCACCGAAGGCGGAATCACGATCCATTTTCCCGGCCGGGAGCAAATGTCCATTTTCGACGCCGCGATGAAGTACGCGGAGGACGGCGTCCCGCTCGTCGTGCTCGCGGGCAAGGAGTACGGCTCCGGCTCGTCGCGGGACTGGGCCGCGAAGGGCACGCGCCTCCTCGGCGTGCGGGCGGTGATCGCCGAGTCGTTCGAGCGAATCCACCGCAGCAACCTCATCGGCATGGGCGTGCTGCCGCTCCAGTTCGAGCCCGGGGAAAGCGCCGAGTCGCTCGGGCTCACCGGCGAGGAAGTGTTCGAGATCGAAGGCGCGGCGGTAGGCTTTCACCCGGGGAAGAAGATGCTCGTGCGCGCCACGGCTCCCGGCGGGGTCGCGCGGGAATTCTCCGCGATCGCGCGAGTCGACACGCCGAACGAGGGAGATTACTTCCGGCACGGCGGAATCCTCCCCTTCGTCCTGCGGTCGATGATCTCCGCCTGAGCGCTGTCTACTGCACCTTGAATTTCCGGGCGGCCGCCGGGGCCGGGCCATCGCCGAGGAAGATCTCCACCTGATAGTCGCCGGCGGGCCAGGGCTTCGAGTTCTGGATGTGGAACTCGTTCCACGCGGGCCCGGAGGCCTCGAACTCCATCGACTCTTCGTTGACCTTCGCCGTCTTGTCTCCCTTGACGAACGACCACAGGGCCCGGAGCTTCGCGTGTCCCGTGCCGGTGGTCGACACGGACGCGTAGATCGTGTCGTGAACGCCGAACGCCTCGAGCGGCGCCGCGACCTTCTTGTCGGCCCCGATCGCGTTGCCGAGCGTGACGTCGCCGACGGCGAGCGGCGCCGGAGCGGGAGCGGCTGCCGGCGCCGGAGCGGCAGGAGCCGGTTGCTCCGTCTTCTTGCACGCAACCAGCGCTGCGGCCGCGAGGACGGCGAGAACGAGAAACTTTCGCATCGAATCCTCCTGCTGGAAAATCATGGAATGTCATTCAGACGCGGGCTTTTCCGGGATCTTGAGCTTCCACCCGATCTGGATGACGTCCGGGTTCTTGATGACGTTCTTGTTCGCCTCGAAGATCGCTTTCCAGAGTCGGGCGTCGCCGTACTTCTTCTTCGCGATCTTGCTGAGGCTGTCGCCGGCGACGACCTCGTAGATTTCCGCGACCTTCGCTTCGACAGGCTTGCCGGCAGCTGTCGGTTGCGGAAGTCGAAGCGCCACCCGTGACTCCGGAGAAATCGGGCATGCCGCCCTTGTTGGGATCGTCCGTGTTCATCATAAATACCTCCTGCCTGTCTCGTCGACGACGAGATCTTCGACATCATTCGACATCAAGAGACCGCGACCTAAGCCTTCGACGAGAACTTGCGGAAGAGCCACGTGAGAACGACCGCCCCGATCAACGCGACGATGATCGTGTAGATCATCCCCCCTCGGCGCTGAAACCGAGGATCCGCATGAGAAGACCGCCCGCGAGCGCACCGACGAGGCCGATGATGATGTCCATCAGGATCCCCTTGCCCGGGCCTCCCATGATCTTTCCCGTGAGCCATCCCGCGATCAGACCGACGATGAGCCACCAGATGATTCCCATGCCTACCTCCTTGCCGAAGAGATCTTCGACATCAGAAGCGCGAGCGCCCCGGCTCCGATCGCTTTCACGAGCGTTGGATGCTGAGCGTAGAACCCGGACGCGACGTCGACGATCGACGGGTTCTTCTTTTCAGCGTGCTGGGCGAGGACCTGAACCTGGTCCGGCGTGACCTGACTCGCCTGCGCGGGCGTGACGTTTCCGCCCTGCAGCATTCCGCCCAGAGCGCCGAGCCCGCCCGCTCCCGCCAGCACCGAAGAGAGGCCGCCGGGCCCGAGCGCGGAGGTGAGCTGGTTGAGCAGCCCCGCCTTCTGTTCCGGGCTCGACTGGCTGAAGAGCTGAGAAAGCATCTGCGCGAACGGCGGAGTCTGGTCGGAATTGAATACGTGAGAAATTCCGTCCGCGAGCGTTCCCTGCGGCACCGCCTGCGCGACTTTGTCAAACGTCGAATGGACGTCCGCGGCGGGCATGTTGCCTCCCGCCGCCTGCTTCACCAGATCACTGAGAGTATCGAGCAGTCCCATGGGAAACTCCTTTCCGACAAACCGGGGAGAGGCCCTATTTCTTCATCGTTTCCTTCGAAGCGCGGTAACCCGACTTGACCGCGTCGGCCTCCGTCATGAATTTGCCGTGCTTCGTCTTGCCGTACCAGGGATCGCCCTCGCGGTGAAAGACCTTCGTCGCCGTGTTGACCCAGACCATCCCCCTCGAGGGAGGAGTCTGCGCGACGACGTCGGAGGCCGGGGCCGGGGCGGCGGCGGCCGTCTTCGCGGGAGGAGCGGAGGGCGCGGCGGCCGGAGATGCGGACGCCCGCGAAGGCGCGGGAGCCGGGGCGGCCTTCGCGGCGGGAGCTGCCGCGGCGGCGCCGACCGTCACGAGCGGCGAGATCTTCTCGATCGTCTTCGCGGAGACTCCGGCCTTCGAGAGGTCGCCGACCGAAGAGTAAGGACGACCGGCGATGATCTTCTTCGCCGTCGCGGCGCCGACGGCCGGCAGCGCTTCGAGCTCCTTCTGCGAAGCGCTGTTGAGGTCGACGGGCCCGGCCGCGGCTGCAGCCGCCGATGGCGCCTTCGCCTCGCTCTTCTTCTCGGTCTTCTTCTCGCTCTTCGAAGCCTTCGGCTCGGACGAGGCCTTCTTCGTCTCCGGCGCTGGCACCGGAGAGGCGCCGACCGTCACGAGAGGCTTGAGATTTTCTCGATCGTCTTCGCGGAGACGCCGGCCTTCGAAAGATCGCCGACGGACGAATACGGGCGATTCGCGACGATCTTCTTCGCCGTCGCGGCGCCGACGCCGGGCAGCGCTTCGAGGTCTTTCGCCGAAGCCGAATTCAGGTCCACCGGCGCGGCGGCCGCGGCCGCAGGAGCGGCTTTCTCCCTGGCCTTGGCCTTCGCCTTTGCGTAGGTCGGCGTCGGAGACAACAGGAGGATGACCGCCGCGGCGGCCAGCAAGTTTCGAGTTCCATTCGCAAGTCGTCGCATCGTTTGCCTCACTTCTCAAATAGCGGGAAGGTTACGGGGCTTCCGTTGGGCCCATTGTATACTCGCGGCAGGAGACTCCAGATGATCAAGGAATTCAAGGATTTCCTTCTGAAACAGAACGCGATCGCTCTCGCGATCGGCGTCATCATCGGCGCCTCGATCGGCAAGGTCGTCTCCTCGATCGCGGACGACGTGATCAACCCCGTGATCGGCCTGCTCCTTCCGGCGGGCGACTGGCGCAACGCGAAGATCGTCCTTTCGCGCGCGACCGACACCGCGGGAAAGGTGACCGAGAACGCGATCGCGTACGGGGACCTGATCGGCCGCGTCGTGGATTTCGTCATCATCGCGTTCGTCGTGTTCTTCATCATGAAAGCCTTCCTCCCGAAGCCGGGGCCGCCGACCACGAAGGAATGCCCCGAGTGCAGGGAGACGATTCCGATCCTCGCGAAGCGCTGCAAGGCCTGCGGCCAGCCGCAGCCGGCCTGAGCGGCCGACTCATCGAGCCTGGCCTCTCCCCGCGGGAGAGGCCGGACCGCCGCAGGCGGGCCGGGTGAGAGTTCGCGCGGACCTGGGCTCCCTCACCCCACCCCTCTCCCGCCGGGAGAGGGTGAAAGCCTCCCGAGGGCACGACTCTTGCTTCGTGCGGGCCTCGGGGAGGAGTCGGAAATGAAACGATGGATTTTTGTCGGGTTGGCTATCCTTGCGGCGTCATGGGCCGCGGCCGAGGAGCCGCCCGCCGGGCCGCCTCCGGTCTGGTCGGGAAAAGCGGAGGCTTCCTACGTCTCGACGTCGGGCAACACGAGCGTTCAGACGATCGGGGCGGGGGTCGAGGTCGACTACAAGAAGGACATCTGGGACGGCCTCGCGAAGGGGGCGTTCGTGCAGGGCAAGACCGATGGCGCGACGACCGCGCGGACGATCGCGGCCGAGCTCCGCGGCGGCCGCCATTTCACGCCGCGGTTCGAGCTCTTCGCGCAGGGCGACTATTTCAAGAACGAGTTCGCCGGCATCGAGCACCGGATCTCGGGCGTGGGAGGCGCCGCCTACTCGGCCGTCCAGACGCCCGCGCAGGAGCTCAAGCTCCAGGCGGGCGTCGGGTACACGAAGGAAACCCGGGTCAACGGCGGGGACCGCTCCTTCGCGACCGGCCTCGCCGGCTTCCTCTACAAGATCAAGCTCTCGTCGACGGCGGACCTGTCCGACGAGTTTTCCTACGTCGAGAGCTTCAAGGATTCCAGCGACTGGCGGATCGCGAACGCGTTTTCCGTCTCCGTCGCAATCAACAAGGTCTTCTCGTTGAAGGCGTCGCACACGCTCGCGTACCTGAACGAGCCGGTGCCGGGGTTCGGGAAGACCGACACGATCACGTCGGTCGCGCTCGTCGCGAAGTTTTAGGCGCTCGCTGGCTAAGGGGTCGAGTGGGCCCGCGTCGCGACGAGCAGCCCGACGACGACCGCGAGAACGGCGAGCAGCAGCAGGATCACGAGCGCGAGCGGAATCAGCATGGCCGCGGCGGCCCGCCCCGACGTCGTCCGATGCATCCGAACGGCCCCCCGGACGTTCAGGTAGAACCCCCAGACCAACGCGACCAAGCCTCCGACGAAGGGCACGGCCTGCGCGAGCATCGAGACCGACGAATACGAGACCGTCCGGAACGTTCCCTCGAATCCCGACGCGGAGCTTTTCAGGCCGCCCACGAGCATCAGGCAAAGGTGGAAGATCGCCGCGGCAACGAAGAGCCCGACCGTCGCGGCGATCGCCGTCGCGATCGGCCAGAAGACGAGGGCGCAGCCGGGCGCGCCGTGGATCCGGTGAGGCCACGCCGCCATCCACCGGTTCCGGATTGCGAAGGGGATCAATCGCATCCACACCGGCGCGAAAATCAACGCGTAGATCGCGCGAAACAGGGCGCCGACGACGGCCGACGCGACCGCGAACAGAAGAGGGTCTTCGAGCCCGCCGCTCTCGCGCGTCCGGGACCACGCGGCGTCGGCGTTCGAGAGAAACTGCGTCACCGTCTCCACGTACGCGCGCGCGACCCCCATCTGCGAACGGCTCTCCCACGGCAGGGCGTCCGGGACCGAGCCCGGCGGAGCTCCCGACATCACGTCCTCCTCACGGAAACCTTCCGGAATTGTACTCCCGGCCGGAAGGCAGTCAGCGGCGGGCCGGCGACCGGGCCGCGCACGTGATGGACTTCGGGCTCTCGGAAAGCTCGTGGCTGTCGGAGGGAATCACGAACGCGGAGATCGAATGGGGCTTGCCGTCGCGGAGAAACGCGGGCATCGCGATCTCGAAGCTGTGGTCGCCCTTTCCGACGCGGGCTTTCGCCAGGTCCGCGCGAAACTTGTCCGCCGTCACGAAAGCGAATTGAGTCCCGTCGGCGAGGATCGCGACGCGGACGTGCTGCTTCCCGTCGCGTGCGTCCTCCGCCCACCCTGCGATCGCCCGGCAATCGACAAGGTCGAGAGTCCCGTAGAACTGCGAAACTCGGACCTGAACGTCCGGGGAGGTTGGGCCGAACCGTCCCACCCCCTGCTGGATCATCTGCCAGTGCATTTTCGCGTCCCGAGTGGGCCCTTCGACGTTGAACGTGAACGTCTTTCGCCCGCCGGGAGGGATCGAGTCCGACGGACCGAGGGGGATCCGCACCGGCTCGGCCAGCTTGAATTTCGGCTGGTAGTCGAGCGCGTAGCCGGCCGCCGCCGTCCAGGTCGTCGTGCCCGTGTTCTTCATCGTGACCGACGCCGGGGAAGACGTCCGCCTCGACATTCGGGCCGGGATGTCCTGAGAAACGAACTTCGCGTCGTTGCCGGTCGCCGGGGCTTCGACCCGGATCATGACCGCCCGGGACGGCTCGCCGAACGAATGGTTCCTTCTCACGAGCTGGAACTGGAACGGATAGGTCCCCGGAAGTTTCGGCGCGACGATCGAGAACTTGAACGTCCTCGTCGCTCCGGGCTCGACCGTTTCGATCTCCGCCGCTTCCGTCGACGCGATTTGCCAGTTCCGCTGCGTCGCGCGAAGCCGGACCGTCGAGTCCCACTTCGACGTCCCCGAATTTTTCATTTCGATCGTCACGGGAGCGACCTCTTCCGGGCGCAGCGTGGACGGGCCCGTCTGCGACACGAACGACGCGTCGTCCCGCAGTTTCGAATTGTCGGGCGTCGGCGCCGCCTGCTCCCCCCGGGCGCCGTACGCGATCGCGGTTGCCGCGGCGGCGGCGATCCAGAATTTCATCTTCATCGAGCTCCCGCGGATCATAGCTCACGGGAGAGCCGGCCGCCCGGGGCTACGCTCGCGAGGCGTTTCGGCGAATCGCCGCGCGCAGCCCCTCCCGTGGCTCGGGCGGCGTTTTATGAAAGTCGGTTTCGAAGCTCTGCGCGGGAGCTCCCACGAATAGCCGCGCAGCAGCGCGACCGCGAAGACCTCCATGAAAAGCGTCGCGAAATCGAGTCCCGGACAGCGGTGCCCCGAGGCCGGCCCGGCGCCCTGCGGCACGAACGCATGTTCGTGACGCTTGTCCTCGGCTCTCTCGGGCGAAAAACGGTCCGGGTCGAATCTCTCGGGATCGGTGAAAACGCCGTGAGCGACGTGGCTCGGCCGCAGGGCCCACATCACCATCCAGCCCGCCGGAACCGAAACGCCGTCGAATTCGAACGCCCTGCGCGCTTTCCCGAAAACCGCCGGAACGATCGGGCAGAGCCGTTTCACTTCGTTGACGACCTCGAGGAGGTACGGCATTCTCGCGAGCTTCTCCGGCTTCAGTTCGCCCGAAGGAGAGGCGGCTCGGATCTCCTCCGCGAGCCGCTCCCGGACGCCGGGGTTCTCGGTCAGACGGCGCGCCATCTCGCCGAGCTCCGCGTAAACGATGAAGCCCGCGATCACGATGTGGTGGAGCTCCAGCGCGGCCTCGTCGTCCGTCAGGGACGAGTCGGCCGCGAGAATGCGCGAAAGGCCCTCGTCGCCGGGAATCCGCCGCTTTTCCCGGATCCGGCCGAGAAGTGTTTCCAGGATCCGGTCGCGCGCCCGCAGCGCCTTCGAGTACCGGGTGCCGGGCGCCCGGATCGGCAGCGCCGCGAACGCGCCCGTGAGGACGCCGTAGTCCCGGCGAAGGCGGTCCATTTCGTCCCCCGGCGGCATGCCGATCACGGTCGAGCAGATCACCTCGATCGACAGGCGTTTCATCTCGTCGAGCCAGCGGACTTCCGCTTCGTCCGACCAGGCCCGCAGGTAGCGTTCGACGATCGCCTGGATCGCGGGAAGGTACGAGGCGAGCGCCTCGCGGGAAAAGCCGTGCAGCACGGCCCTTTTTCTCGCGGCGTGAACGTCCCCGTCGAGCAGCGGCAGGCTTCGTCCGCCGAAGAGCTCCTGGACGTGCGGCGGCATCGATCCTTCGCGCATGACGATGCCGGCGTCGATGAAGAGCCCGGCGGCATCGGCGCCCGCGAGGACGACCGTCCTTCTTCCCAGGATCCGCGACCGGAAGACGCGGCCGTGGGTCGCGAGGCGATCGTCGATGAATCCGAACGGGTTCTTCGCGAACGAAAGCGTTTCTCCCACCAGAGGAAGCCCTTCGCTTCCCGGGGGAAGCCGGGGACCGGGTGTCGACCTCATTTCCGCCTCCGGAGTTTCGTCTCGGACAGCATACGCCCGCGGAGAGGGAACGGATTCCCGACCCGGCGCCCGAAGCCGTCAGGCCGTCACGCTCCGGCGCGATCCCTTCTGCGCGTAGAGCTCCTTGTCCGCCCGCGCGAGAATCTCCTCGAGCTTCTCCTTCGAAGGGTCGATCGAGACGGTTCCGATGCTCAGCGAGACGTCGAACGGCTGGCGCGACCGCGCGTTCCAGAAGTCGATGTTCTTCTGAAGCCGGCCGAGAATGCCAGCGCCGCCGTCCCGCGAGTCGACGAGCGCGAGGACGGCGAATTCGTCGCCCCCGAGCCGCGCGAGGATGTCGGAGCTGCGGAACGTCAGCTGGAGAGCGCGGGCGGCGCCGGCGAGGGCCAGGTCTCCGGACGCGTGGCCGAACCGGTCGTTGATCCGCTTCAGGCCGTCCACGTCCGCGAGGAAGACGATCGCGGGCCGCTCGATCCGCTCGGCGAGCCGCAGGACGCCCGTCGCGTGGGCGACGAACCCGCGGCGGTTGTAGAGCCCCGTGAGGTCGTCGACCATCGCGAGCGCCGTCAGCGTCCGCTCGGCGCGGCCCCGGGCCGCGAGCTCCCGTCCGACGGTCGCGGCCGAGAATACGATCAGCGAGAGTCCGAGAGCGCCGCCGGCCGCGAGCCCCGCGGCGAGGCCCGGGTCGCTGCCGGCGAGGCGGACCGAAGCGAATCCGAGCAGCGCGGCGAGCAGGGAGACGCCGGTGATACCGGCGCTCATCTTTCCAGCCGACGGGCGGCGGGCCTTCGAGCGAGTCTTCATGGGGCTGTTTCGGCGGGGATACTAGCAGATTTTCCCGCTCGCGCCGAACAGTTCAGCCCGCGCGCTCGATCCGGAACAGGGAGCACCCTTCGGCGAGGTTGCGCGCGTGAAGGTACGCGGCGCGCGGGTCGCCGAACCCTCTTGCCGTCACTTTCGGGGTTCGTAGACTCCGACGACGACGATTTCGTACGGGAGACTCCGGGCGAGCAGGGCGGGCTGTTGCCGAGACCGCTCGGCCCGGGAGGCGACTTCCGACAGGCCGATTCTCGGGATGCCGAAAACATGGAGCCGGCTGCCGGGCGGCAGGTCGCGCACGATTCTCTCGGGCGGGGAGTTCCCGACGAAAGCCATGCGGACCTTCGGAACGAGCAGATTTCCCTTCAGGTCCAGAACCGCCGCGTCGACGAACCTGCCGTCGCCGACGACCTGCTGCGGGTCCGGCCCCGTCTCCAGGAGGAACTCCGCGTCGTTGAGCCGCGTGCTCGGCGCGACGATCGTCGTCGTCTTCTCCCCCTTCGAGATGCGGCACGGCATCTTCTCGAGGCCGCGGAAAACGAGATCCGCGGTTCCGGGACGGTAGCCCTTGACGGGGCGAAGCGACTCGAGGAGGTCGAGCTTTTCGGCGCGCACGACCGGGTGGATTTCGAAGACGTGGTTGGGGTTCGTGCTCTCCGCCGAAGCGTTTTCTCCTCCCTGGATCTGCTCGGACTCGCCGGCGTGCTCGACCCAGAGCCGCCAGGCTCCGGCCATGTCGAGCGTCCGGCCCGTTCCGACGACTCCGCGGACGAGGTCGAAGGATTCCTTTTCCTTCGCCGAGTTCTGGATTTCCGCAACGAACGTCAGCCCGATTCCCGGCGAAGTGCCCGCGATGTGGAAGTCTCCGTCGACGATCGCGGGATGCGGCCTCGTGTCCGCGTGATCCACCGTCATCGAAACTTCGATCGTGACCCTGTCCTTGTAGGCCTCGATGAACGTGTCGTCGAGCGTGATCGCGACGTCCGAGGAGCCGGCCGGATGGACGCGGATCAGGTCCTGTTTCGCGCCGCGGAAGAGCGCGGCGCAGCCGCCGAAGAGACCGGCGAGCACGGGCAGGACGATCCACGAAAAACGAGCCGCTCGGGCGGTCGACATCGCCGGCGTCAGGGCGAGGGGACGTAGGACAACGTCGCGCTGAACGACAGCTGCGTGATGTCGGCGGCCGACGCGTCGGTGCTCGAGAGAGTCCGGATGCGTACCCCGACACGGTCCCCGGCATTCACCACGATCGATCCCGTATTGATGTTCGTCGCCGCCCGGAACGTCCCGGCCGTGATCACGTTGTTGGGAAACCCGAATCGAACCGAAGTCGTCAACGGCGTCGTCACATAGGACGAGGCGACATGATCGATGCCGTTGTTCGAGCTCGACGGGGCGACGAAGACCGTAAAGTCGTACTGCAGGCCCAGCGTGTTGATCGACACGACGGATGCCGCCTGGAGATCCGCGCTGACCTGGAGATTCTGAATTGTCCCGGCGAAGGGAACCGGGAAGGAAAAGCCCGCTGCCTCCGGAGGCGAAGTCGATTCCCCGCTTCCGTTGATGACTTCGAAAGTATTGCTCCCAAAACCCATGAGTACGGGCGCGGCCGAAACGACCGATGCCCCCGAAAGGATCTGCCCGCTCGAGAAAACGATCACTCCCCCGCCCGGGCCCGTGGGCCCGTCGGACCGGGGGCTCCCGTGGGGCCGGTCGCTCCCGCCGGGCCCGTGGGTCCCGTTCCGCCGGCGGGTCCGGTCGGTCCCGTCGGACCGATCGGACCCGGTGGGACCGGTCGGCCCGGTGACGCCCGTCGGTCCTGTCGGACCGGTTGCGCCTTCGAGCGCGATGAGATCCCAATCGGCCGTATCGGCGGCCGGGTTGCCGCCGTTGCAACCTGCGACGTTCTTGCAGAAATAACTCGAGCCGAGGTACTGGACCGCATCGCGGAAGTTGTACGCGACGTTCGTCCACGTTCCCTGCCAGTTGATCCCCACCGGACCCGTAGCCCCGGTCGGCCCGGTCGGCCCCGTCGGTCCGGTCACGCCCGGGATCCCCGGAATTCCCTGGATTCCCTGAGCTCCCGGATTCCCCTTGTCGCCCGCAGGTCCCTGAGGACCTCTCGGCCCAGTCGGACCCGTGGGACCTGTAGCTCCGTTTCCGAGACCGCCCGGGAAGAGCATCTCGAATCCGGAAGCGTCCTGACTCTCGTTCGCGATCTGCGCGCCCGGCGAAGATCACGCTGCCGGACCGGCTCGCGCCCGCGGCTCCGATCGCCGAGTCGACCGGAACGAGCACCGTGCCGACCAGGCGGCGCATTCGTCGTCGAGAGATTCGGGAACGATGTCCGCGACGTTCGTCTGGAGATGTTCAAAGCCGCCGAGCGGGTAGATCTTTCGAACCGAGCGCGTTTCCCAGATTGTCGAGGACGCTCACCTGGAACGTTGCCGGATTGCCGGTCGTTTCGACCATCGCGAAGTTGTAGCGGAAGTTCTCCTTTCCGCCCTGGTTGACTCCCTGGATCGTGGAAGTCTCGCCCGGCGCGAGGGCAAAGATCGAAGGGACGCCCGCGAAGAAGAGCCCCGTGCTCGCGCCGAGGTCCTGCCCGGGGGAGAGATTGAAAATTCTCGAGGATACGAACACGTCTCCGCTCGACGAGACGATGTGGCCGGCGCCGAGAGCGGCGGTCAGGCCGAACTTGTTCAGCATGACGTCTTCGTACATTTTCGTCTCGCCGGGAGCGAGCGTGTCGGCAAACGACGCGGGATTCGGATTCGCCTGACCGGAAGCGAGGAAGAAGAAACCGAACGAGACGGGCTGAGTCGTCGAGAGGTTCGTGATCCAGACCGTCGTGGAGAACTGCGCGCCGGAAGCGCCGGCCACGCGCCCGATCGAGGTCAGGTAAACGTCGCTCGAGGCAAAGCTCGCCTCGACAGAAGGCGCCGCGAGTGACGCCAGGACCACGACGAGAAACCACGCCACGCGACGTTTCATCGATGCCCCCCTTCCTAGACTACCGCGGGACCGGATTTTCGTCGAGAACCCGCCAACCGGGAGTCCTCGAATCCGCGATATTCTCTCCCTCCCATGCCCGACCAGATCGCCGTCCGCGGGCTGCGAAAGCAGTTCCCGAAAGTCCTCGCGGTCGCGGGAGTCGACCTGAACGTCTCGGCCGGCGAGGTCTTCGGGCTGCTCGGCCCGAACGGAGCGGGCAAGACGACGACGCTCGAGATGATCGAGGGGCTCACCGTTCCCGACGCCGGCGACATCGAGATCTGCGGGCTGCGGTGGCGCGACAACGGACCGGAGATCCGTTCCCGGATCGGCGTGCAGCTGCAGGCGACGAGCCTGTACAACAAGATCACGCCGAAGGAGGCGCTCGACCTCTTCGGAAGCTATTACCCGAAGCGCCGCTCGACGGCCGAGCTTCTCGAGCTCGTCCAGTTGAAGGACAAGGCCGACGCCTACCACGTCACGCTGTCCGGCGGACAGGCGCAGCGCCTCGCGCTCGCCCTCGCGCTCGTCAACGACCCCGACGTCGTCTTTCTCGACGAACCGACCGCCGGCCTCGATCCGCAGGGCCGCCGATCGCTGTGGGAGGTCGTGCGCGCGATGAAGGCCGAAGGGCGGACGGTCGTCCTCACGACCCACTACATGGACGAGGCGGAGCAGCTCTGCGACCGGCTCGCGATCCTCGACCACGGCACGATTCTGCGCTCCGGCACTCCCGCCGGCCTCATCGAGTCGCTCGGGATTCCGAGCGTCGTCGAGCTCGCGTTCGAGGGGCCCGCTCCCGACCCGTCGCCGCTGTCGGCGCGCCTCGGGGAACCGGTCGAAGCGCGCGGGGATTTCTGGGAGATTCCGACGCGCGACCCGAAGAAGCTGCTCCCGCGCCTGCTGACGGCGATCGAGGAGGAACGCGTCGACTACGACCAGATCCACGTCCGCCGCGCGACCCTGGAAGACGTCTTCCTGCAGCTGACCGGAAGGAGCTTGCGTGACTGAAAAGCTCCCGAGCCCGCTCCGCGCTGCTCGGACAGCAGTTCCGCGTCGAGTGGCGGTTGTACGCGCGCGACCGGGGCGCGATGTTCTGGACGTTCCTCTTCCCTCTGCTCATGCTTTTCGGCATGGGCGCGATCTTCCGTTCCGGCGGCGGACCCGCCCTGACGCTCGTCCGCGTTGCGCCGGAACACGAAACGGCGCTCGACGCCGCGTTCGTGAAGGCCCTCGAAGAGGCGCGCCTGAAGGTTCTCACGCTCGCCTTCCGCCGAGGCGGAAAAGCGCTGGCAGAAGGGGGAGACGACGGCCCAGCTCGAGAGCGTCGCCGGCGGGTACCGGCTTCGCGTCAACAGCTATCTCGTCGCGCAGGGACAGGTCGCGGCCCAGGCCGCGAGCCAGGCGTTCCTGATCGCGCAGGCGCGCGTCAACGGCTCGCCCGAGCCTCAGCGCATTCCGATGGTCGTCGAGAGTCCCGGGCACGCGCACGCGAACAACTACGCGGCGTTCCTGCTGCCGGGCCTGATCGGCCTGAACCTCCTGACCATGGGGCTGTTCACCGTCGGGATGGTCACGGTCTCGTACCGCGAAAAGGGAAAATACCGTCGCCTCGCCGTCACTCCCCTGCCGAAATGGGTGTTCCTGATGGGACAGATCCTGCAGCGCGTCACGGTCGTCGCGGTGCAGACGATCCTGCTTCTCCTCGCGGCGAAGTTCGGGTTCCAGGTCGCGAACGAGGGCTCGTACGCGCTGTTCGCGTTCCTCCTCGTTTTCGGCACGGCGGCGTTCCTCGCGATGGGCTTCGCGCTGTCGAGCTTCGCGTCCACGATCGAGACGTACGGAGCGATTTCGAATCTCGTGTTCTTCCCTTTGATGCTCCTGTCGGGCGTCTACTTCCGGATCGACGGAGCTCCGAAGTGGATGCAGAGCGCCGTGTACGTGCTGCCGCTCGCGCCGTTCCTGCGCGCCCTTCGCGCCGTGTTCAACGACGGCGCGACGCTCGCCGGCCACGGAACGGGGCTCGCGATCCTCGGCGCGTGGGCCGCCGCGGCGTTCTTCCTCGCGGTCCGGCGCTTCCGCTGGGTGTAGTCGGGCGCCTCAACTCCGTTCACTACTGCAGGCGCACGACCAGGACCGAGGCGCTGACGGTACTATTTACGGTGCCGGTGACAAACGAGGATGCGCCGGAAACATTCACGATCTGCAGGGTACTGCCGCCGGTAATCGACAGGATCGCCTGACCGAACCCCTGGACGGACGAATAGTAATTTGTTCCGGCGGCTGCGGAGCCGTTGATTTCGATAGCCCACTCGTCGGTCCCAAGACCACTGACGATGGCTGAAAATGTGACGGCATAGATCCCCGTGTTCGATATCGTCAGAGTCGAACTCCCCGCGGTGTGCGTGATATTGAGGAGCTGGCCGTTCGAGCCGAAAAGAATGGCACCTCCGTTGAGGACGGTCTGCGTGCTGGTGCTGTAAACATAGGCGTATGCCGAAGCAACTGTTCCCGTCGGGCCGGTCGGGCCGGTCACGCCCTGTAGACCCGTAGGACCGGTCGGTCCGGCGACGCCCGTTGGTCCCGTGGGCCCTATCGGCCCCGTGACTCCCGCGAGACCTGTCGGTCCGGTTGGCCCGGCTCCTCCAGTAGGACCCGTTGGACCGGTAATGCCGGCTGCGCCCGTGGGCCCGGACGGCCCTGTCGGCCCCGTGACTCCAGCGACACCCGTGGCACCGGTTGGTCCAGCGACGCCAATTGGTCCCGTGGGTCCCGTTGGCCCCGTAGGACCGGTCGGCCCCGTCGGCCCCGCGACTCCCGTTGGCCCGGTCGGCCCGGTTCTTCCCGTTGGCCCGGTCGGCCCTGTCAGCGACCGCGGGGCCGGTGGAGCCCGTCGGACCAGTCGCTCCCGTGACCCCCGTCGGGCCGATGGGCCCGGTCACACCTTCGAGAGCGAGGATGTCCCAATCGGCCGTGTCGGCCGCGGGATTCCGCCGTTGCACATCCCGCGACGTTTTTGCAGAAGTAACTCGAGCCGAGGAACTGCACCGCGTCGCGGTAGTTATAGGCGACGTTGGTCCCCTGCCAGTTCAATCCGCCCCGGTCCTGTCGGCCCCGTCGGCCCAGTGACACCCTGGATTCCCTGCGGACCCGGGATGCCCTGATCTCCCCCGTGAACCCCTGCGGTCCTCGGGGTCCTGTGGGCCGGTCGGCCCCGTCGGTCCCGTCGGCCCGTCGCCCAGCGCTCCCTGGAAGAGCATCTCGAATCCCGAGGAATCCTGGCTTTCGTTGGCGAGCTGCGCTCCCGCGAAAATCACGCTGCCTTCCGGCGAGGTGCTCGCCAGCGTCGAGGCTGAACCCGCAACGACGGTCCCCACCAGGCGCGCGTTCGTCGTCGCGACGTTCGGGACGATGTCGGCGATGTTGGTCTGGAGGTGCTCAAAGTCTCCCAGTGAGTAGTCCTTGCCTCCCAGCGTGTCGCCCGAAGCATCGAGAACGTCGATATGGAAGGTCGCCGGATTCCCCGTGGTCTCGACCATCACAAAGCTGTAACGGAAGTTCTCGCCGCCCCCCTGATTGACTCCCTGGACAGTGGTCGATTCACCCGGCCGCACCGCAAAGATCGCGGGAACGCCGGCGAAGAAAAGTCCGGTGCTCGCGCCGAGATCCTTCCCGGCGGCAAGGCTGAAGATTCTCGAGGACACGAAGACGTCGCCGCTCGAAGACACGATGTGTCCGGCCCCGAGAGCGGAAGTCAGACCGAACTTGTTCAGCATGACGTCTTCGTACATCTTCGTTTCCCCGGGCAGCAGCGTGTCGGAAAACGACACGGGGTTGGGGTTCGCCTGTCCGCTGGCGAGGAAAAAGAACCCAAACGAGACGGGTTGAGTGATCGACAGGTTCGTCACCCAGACCGTCGTATAGAACTGCGCGCCCTCGGCTCCCGCCACACGGCCGATCGACGTCAGGTAGAGGTCGGTCGACGCAAACCCCGCGAAGGCCGCTGAAGACATCATGGAAACCAGGATCGCCCCGATGAGCCTCGACCGATGACGTCTCACGCGCTACCCCTCTCGACGGTGAAGGAAAATTATCACGAGCCCTACTGCGGGTTCTCGGCGATCGCGACGAGCACGAGCCGGCTTCCGCACGAGTTGAAGTGGTAGTAGTTCGCAAACTTCTTCCCCTTCGAGTTCACGCCCTCCGTCCGGACATACGCGGTTCCGGGACGGGCCGTGAATTCGCCGGGCGTGGGCGTGCCGGGCTGCAGAAAGCGGTCGGCAAACACGGCGAGGTCCGCGTCGATTCCGTCGAGCCCGCGGATCGCCTCGATCGTCTTCTCTCCGAATCCCTGCGGCGCGAGGATCCCTTTCACGTTTTTCGCGAGCGCGGCTTCTCTCACCGCGAGATAGGCCGCGGTCACGGCGGACTCCGCCGGGCGGGGGGCGGTTTCATCCGACTTGCGGCCGTCGGAAATGTTCATCTCGCTGACTTCGCGGACCTCCGGGAGGGCGATCGGAAGATCGAACTGGAAATTCCGTAGCTCCGGTGGACGGCCGTGCCGACGATCCGGTTCGGTGAGGACGGCCGGCGGTAAACCCTGAATTCGCGGCCGCCCGGGCTCTCGTCGAACGTGCTCCCGCCGAAGGCTTTCCCAAAAGCGAAGTATTTCGAGTTTCCTTTCGCGTTGGCCGTGACCTCCGCCCACGAGGCATTTCGGAGAATTTCGATCGACCGCGCCTCGGTCATCGGGCAGGGGGAACCGGCGAGCATCGGAGACGCGATCGGTTTGCTCGACGCGAAGACGACGGTGCCCGCGCCGTCTCCCGCGACGTAGGCGACGCCGTCGACGAGGTCGAAACGGCCGATGTTGGTCTCGTGGATGCTCCCCTTCACGGGCGCCGGGTACGTGTACGGAACGGGCTTCGCCTCCGCGGCGGGAGCGGCAGGGGTCGCGACAGGGGTCGCGGCGGCGCCCGCCGGAGCGCCCGGCTCGCGCCGGCTGCAGGCGGCCGTAACGAGAACGACGGCGAAGAACGACAGAAGACGGGTTCGGCGCATGTGCTGGCTCCTTCGAAAAATTTCGAGAAGTTTAACCCGTCCCGGCGTTGATCCCGCGAGAGTCCAGAAATCCGGCGAGCACCGATTCTCTCTGCCCGGCCTCCGCGAGACCGACGTACCCGTCCGGCCGCACGAGGTACAGGGCGTTTCGCCGCAGGCCGATGCGGCGCATCTCCGGCCGCCACGGAAAAGCGCGCAGCGCGAGGCCGCGCTTTTCGCACTCCGCCCGGACGTCCGGCGAGGCGTCGCCGTACACATGGACCTGCCAGTCGATCGAATTCAAGGAGGCGAAGTTGTCCTCTCCGCCGCCGCTCGGAGTCGGCACCCACGGCAGCCGGTCACCACCTCGCACCTTTCCCGCGCGCCCCTCGCTGAGAGCGCTTCCCCGGTAGCTCACCGCCGTCTCGAGACTGTACGGAACAGGAACCGCCGCGATGCGCCGGAAGCGAAAAAGCGGGGGGACGGCGAGGGGAACGAGGCGCAGCCGAACGAAACGCGCGATCGCGCCGGGGCTCGTCACCGCGGTAAAGGCCCGGTCGGTCGTCGCGACGAGGCGCCGCGCGAAGGCGATCCGCTCCGGCTCGTAGCTGTCGAGAATCGACGCGTCCGCGCGGCCGCGCACGACGGCCGCGAGCTTCCAGGCGAGGTTCACCGCGTCGCCGATGCCCGTGTTCATGCCCTGGCCGCCAACGGGGCTGTGGACGTGCGCGGCGTCCCCGAGCAGAAACGCGCGGCCCTTTCGGAAGTGAGTCCGCGACCCGGTGGTGCACGCGGTACGTCGAGAACCAGTTGACGTTCTCGCACCTCGACGCGCATCCGCTCGATCACGTCCTTGCTCACGTCGCCCCACGACATCTCCTGCCGGCGAAGCTCGGACTCCTCGCGAACGCTGCCGATCAGCCGCGCGCGCCCGTCTCCTTTCAGCGGAAAGACGGCGAGGAAGTCGGCCGTGTCGAGCGCGACGTGCAGCTCGCCGTCCATGGGTCCCGCCCGCCTACGTCCGCGACGTAGAAGACGTGCGCGTACGTCCCGCCCGGGAAACCGATCGCCAGGCCTTCGCGCACGGCCGAATGCGCGCCGTCGCACCCCGCGAATAGGCGGCTTCGCAAGTCTCCTCGAGCCGTCGGCGTTTCAGCCGAGCGCGCACGCCGCCGGCCTCTCCTCGAAGCCGAGCGAGCTCCGTCCGCCGCTCCACTTCGCACGCCCGCCTTCGCGAGCCGGTCGATCAGCAGGCGCTCGTGCTCGTCCTGCGGATACGATGAGCGCGAACGGAAACGGGCTCATGCCCGCGCCCAGCTCTCCGAACACGGCGTGGGCGACCTCGCCTGCCGAGCGCCCACAGGTTCGACGCCGCGACGCGGTGGCCGCCGGGACGACCGCGTCCGCGAAACCGACCTGGCGGTAGAGCTCGAGCGTCCGCGCCTGCACCGCGAGCGCGCGGGACGTCGTGCCCGGCTCCGCGGTCTTGTCGACGATGCGTACACGCGCGCCCATCCGCGCGAGCCACAGCGCGAGAACGAGCCCCGTCGGACCCGCGCCGACGATCAGGACGTCCAGGCCAGCTCCGTTCGAAGACTCGTTCATCGCCGTGTCATTGTCCTTCGATTCTGAATGATCTCGCCGTTTCGATCGCGATCCGAAAGCCGGCCCTATAATCGCGGCCATGAAGAAAAATAGCCTTTTCGCGATCCTGGGAACGGTCTTCGTCCTCGGCATCTTCGGCTCCCTCCCGGCCGCGGCCCGGTCCGAGCCGCTGAAAGTCGGCGACGCCGCTCCGGATGCCGCGTCCGTCGACCAGGACGGCAAGCCCGTCCAACTCTCCTCGCTCTATGGAGCCGGTTGGACGCTCGTCTATTTCTACCCGAAGGCGGACACGCCGGGTTGCACCGCGGAGGCGTGCAGCCTGCGCGACGCGTTCGCCGACCTCACGAAGAAGGGCGTCACGGTCGTGGGAGTGAGCGCCGACAAGCCGGCCGAGCAGAAAGCGTTCCAGGTGAAGTACAACATCCCCTTCACGCTGCTCGCCGACTCCGACAAGAAGGTCATCGCCGCGTTCGGCGTGCCGACGACGATGGGGTTCGCGAGCCGCCAGTCGTTCCTCATCCAGGAGGGCAGGGTCGCCTGGCGCGACCTTCACGCGTCCACGAAGGAACAGGCCGCCGACATTTTGAAGGTCGTCTCGGCGCAGTAGAGAAAAAAAAGGGCGGGCTCGATGCCCGCCCCGAGGATCGGAACGTCCGGCCTTAGCGGCCGATTCTCACGTGGAGATGCGGCAGCGGGATCCGCGGCACCGGGATCCGGATGCTCAACCGCGGACGATACGCGTAGCGCGGGTGGACCCGCGGCGCCATATAGGGCACGGCGTAACCGGGCGCGTAGGCGTCGTAGCCATCGTAGCCGTCGTTGTAGCCGTCATAGGCATACGGGGCAGCGTAGCCGTCGTACACCGGGTACGGGGCCGCGTAGCTGTCGTACCCGTAGTACGGGGCGACGTAGGGGGCAGCGTAGCCGCCGCGGAACCCGCGGCCCCGATAACCCTCGGCGCGAAATCCTTCGCTGCGATATCCGTCCCCTCGGCGTTGGAAGCTTCCCCCGCCGCGGCGTTCGACGCCCCCGCGGAAGTTTCCACTGCGGGAGTCTCCTCTCTGGGAGTTTCCCCCGCGGGCACGCCAGCCGGACTCGCGCGAGCCGGAGCGGCCGCCACTGCGGCCTCCACCTCGAAAGTCCTGGGCTGCGGACGGGCGCGCGAGCGAAAGACAAGCAGCGACCGCAGCCACCGCGAGAATGCCCCTGGTCATGTTTCGGTACCTCATGATTGTTTCCTCCGCAGGAAACACATCGCAATCGCGATGCCATCCTCCCGCATTGAAACAATTGGACTTCGAGCGCCGGCCTCGAGAACCCTGTTCCCAATCGCCGAGGAGTGTCACCCGCCGAGGGCGGTTGGATCTCGGCTTCCAGGGTGCGGACGCGATTTGACTCTACGTACGTTATCACGTACGCTTTGACCATGGCCGCGATCACCGCCACGAAAGCCCGCGCGGATCTGTACCGCCTGCTCGACGAAGCCGCCCAGACGCACGAGCCGGTCGAGATCACCGGCAAGCGCCACAACGGGGTGCTCGTCGCCGAAGAAGACTGGCGCGCGATCCAGGAAACCCTTTACCTGCTGTCAATTCCCGGGATGCGAGAGTCGATCCGCCGCGGCCTGAAGACCCCGGTCTCGAAGACGTCCGGGAAGCCGGGTTGGTAGCGGGCGCCTGGCGCGTCGTCTACACCACGCAGGCCCAGAAGGACGCCCGGAAACTCTCGCAGGCGGGCTTGCGGCCGAAGGCGGAAAAACTTCTCGAGATCCTCCGCCGGAACCCGCGACACACGCCTCCCCCGTTCGAAAAACTCGTCGGCGATCTCGCGGGCGCGTGCTCCCGCCGCATCACCCTGCAGCATCGACTCGTCTACCAGATCCTCGACGAAGAGAGGGCCGTCAAGGTCATCCGGATGTGGACGCACTACGAGTAGGCTATCTCCTCAGCAGCCGCGCGAGCTCGGCTCGCACGTCCTCCATTTTCACGCTGTGGTCCGCCTGCTTCCAGAGGATCTTCCCGTCTGTGGACCGGATGACCAGGCCGTGGCTCTCGAAGCCGAGCGACCTTCACGATCTTCTCGTTCTCCGGCGTCGTCGCGTCGAGGTTCTGCCCGCGAACCCTCCCCTTGTACTCCTGCTCGAGCCCGCTCACGGCAGGCTTCACCTTTGCGCAGATCGGTCAGCCGGGCATGTAGTAGTACGTCACCTCGAGGGGCGACTTCGCATGCTGCGCGGCGCCGAGCGCCCCCGAAAAGAGAACCAGGGCTGCCAGGAACAGGTTTCGTCGAGTCGTCATGGGCCCTCCGTCTTCGCATCGAGCATACGCTCCTCACGTTCCGCCGGATCCCACGTCATTCCATCTTCTCCGCGGCCCGCTTCCCGACCGCGTGCAGGAACTCGAGCGCGCGCGCAGTCGAGGCCGATCGCCCGCGCGCCGAATTTTCGGAAACCGTGAAATCCGAGTCCGGGTGCAGCTCGAGGAACGGGCCGTCGGTGTCCACGACGACGGGCCCGCCAAAGGAAAGCGCGGCGCCGGCGAGGATCTGCCGCCCGCTGCAAATGCTGTGAGAATGAGTGCCGGGTTCCACTTCGAGTCGGATAAAACGAAGGGGTTCACCGCCGGGACGAGGGGAGCTTCGGGCCGATCCGGAACGCGTCCAGTTCCACGTCGATCGTCCAGAAGCCGTCCGTCGAATGCTGGGCATCCCGGACCGGACTCCCGGATCCTCGCGCCGCGCACCCCGTGTCGGTCCAGCCGGAGATGCCGAGGAACTTGAACGGGGTCGTCAGGAACGCGATCCAGCGCGAAAGCCATCCGAGGCTCTCCTGCGGCTCGCGCGAAAGCATCGCGATCGTGCGCGGCGCGTCGCACGCGCGGGCGACCAGCAGCGCGCGCCCGGTACGGGCGGTGCGCCGCTTCCCGGCGTGGTACCAGAGGTGACGCGCGGTCAGGATGGGCCTCGCTCGGCCCGCTCGCGGCCTGGCCCCCGGGCCCGCGGAGCTCGGCACTCGTCCGCTGGCACGGCGCGCGAGCTCTGCAGCGGCGCGCAGGCGGTTGCTGGGAGCCGAAAAGTGAGATGTGAGCTGGATGTCTTCAGGTCGAAGTCTGAAGGCCCCCCTGGGTGAGAGGTTGCCGAAGTGAAGCCCGATGTTGCGAGTTCTTTTCGGCGAGCGAGGAACTGCCGAGCGCCGATGGGGCTGGAGCCGTGATCGGGCCGAGCGAATCCCCTCACACCCCGACCGCCTTCCACGCGTTCCGGACCGCCTCCTGCTCCGCCTTGCCTGTCCCGTAAAGCTCGCCGGCGATCGAGATTGTCGCCGCGGCGCAGGCCTTGAAGTCGGACGTGCGGCTCAGCCGCTGCGTCAGTGCGGCATACCAGATCTGTCCGGCCTTCTCCCAGGAGTTTCCCCCGATCGCGATCGCGGCGAGCGCGAATGCCCGGTTCGGGATCCCGGAGTTGATGTGCACGCCCCCGTTGTCGTCGTACCCGTCGTAGAAATCATTCATGGTCGCCGGCTGGGGATCTTTGCCGAGGACGGGGTCGTCGTAGGCTGTGCCCGGCTCCTTCATCGACCGCAGCGCGACCCCTTTCACCTTGTTCGTGAAGAGCCCCGCGCCGATCAGCCAGTCGGCTTTCGCCGCCGTCTGGTCGAGGCTCCACTGCTTGACCATCGATCCGAAGACGTCGGAGAAGCTCTCGTTCAGGGCGCCCGGCTGCCCCTCGTAATCGAAGTTCGCTTCCGTGCCGGTCACGCCGTGCGTCAGCTCGTGCCCGATGACGTCGACCGATAGCGTGAACCGGTTGAAGATCGTTCCGTCGCCGTCTCCGTACACCATCTGCGCTCCGTTCCAGAACGCGTTGTCGTACTTGTGGCCGTAATGGACGGAGGAGTCGAGCCGCATTCCCTTTCCGTCGATCGAATTGCGGCAGAAGATCTTTTCGTAAAAAGCGTACGTCGTGCCGGCGCCGTCGTAGGCCTCGTTGACGGCATGGTCCTTCGATTTCGCGCCGTCTTCGCCGCGGACGAGCTTGCCCGGCAGGACCTCGCTTCCGTGCTCGTCGTAGACCGTCCTTCTCTCCTCGCCCGCCGGAATCGCCGGACACGTCGCTCCGAGGACATCCCGGTGGCCGCGAAGCCGCGCCGTGAGGAGTCTCGTCGCGTCCGCGCACGCGCGCTCGGCGGGAGTCCCGTTCTTCGAGATCCGGTCGAGGATGTAGGGCGGGACGATGAATCGCGCCGTCATTTCGACGACTCGACCTTCAGGCCGACGCGCCGCAGCCCGCTCGCGAGGCCGGTCTTCGGGTCGAACTCGATTGCGTAAAGCCCGGGCGCGAGCTCGTCCGGCGGCGCGAGAACGCCCTTGAACGCGGCGGCCGCCCGGCCGAGACCGCCGACGGCCGTCAGAATCTCGGCCGCTCCGTTCGTCCGCGAGTCGCCGATCGAGGTCAGGTTCCAGCCCTGGTCCAGCGTTGCCTTCGCGTCGACCCCGTTCAGCCCGGAGGCACCCGGAACGAGTATTCCTCGGTCATCTTCGGCAGATAGACGACCGACGTCTCGATCGCCCCCTTCGCGTCGGTCACGAGAAGGTAGGGCTGGGGCCGGTAGAACCGGACTCCACCCTTGTAATCCGCTTCCGACGCAACCCTTTGAACGGAAACGCCGGCGCACCCCGCGAGCGCAAGCAGAACCGGAACGAACCGAAAGGCCTTCATCGCCATATTGAGCTCTCCTTGGCATACCCATCGCGCGCGGGCGAAAAAGGGGACAGCGAAAACCGGGAAAATGTCCGCCCTAAACAACTTCCGCGAGCCTACGTACCTAGGAACGTGAGCTCCCGGCCGATTCCCGTCTCCCCGGCGCCCCCGTCCCGCGGCGAGGTCGAGGGCATCGCGATCCACTGGCTCTTCGACAGCTCCACGATCCGCATCACGCGGTGGGACTGCGTCGTCGGCTCGCCGGGCCTCACGCCGGAAAGGCGGCAGCTGTGGAACGTGATCGGGTTCGCGCACCGCGGCGCGTACCGAATGCACGCTCCCGGCGGCGCGAGCCTGATCGATTCCACCCGGACGGCCCTGTTCAACCCGTACGCCGCGTACCAGACGTCCCATCCGTGCGGTTTCGGAGACCGCGGCAGCTCGCTCGTCGTTCGAACGGACGTTCTGCTCGACGCGATCGAGAGTTTCGACCCGTCCGTCCGCGAGCGGCCGCAAAAGCCGTTTCTCGCTTCGAGCGCGCCGTGCTCTCCCCGGAACTACGTTCTCCAGAAGATGCTCGTCCGGCACCTCGAACGCGCGCAGACGCTCGACCCGGTCCGGGGCGAGGCGGTCGGGATCGACCCGATCTCGATCGAGGAGACGGCCCTCGAAGTGGTCGGCAACGTCGCCCGGGCGGGCTTTTCCCCCGCACGCCGGCCCGCGCGCGCCGCGACGCGGTTCCAGCGGGAGGCCGTCGAGAGGGCGCGCGACCTGCTCGCCGGGTGCTTCCGCCGGGCCCACCGTCTCGACGACGTCGCGCGGGCCGCCGGCAGCTCGCCCTACTACCTGTGCCGCAGCTTCAAGGAAGAAACAGGGCGCCCGTTGCGCAGCTACCTGACGACGCTGAGGCTGCGGGCGTCGCTCGATCGCGTGCCCGACCGCGGCGCCGACCTCACCGACCTCGCGCTCGAGCTCGGGTTTCCGAGCCACAGCTATTTCACGGAGTGCTTCCGCCGCGAGTTCGGAATCACGCCGACGACGCTGCGCGCACCGCCACGCTCGGGCGGCTCCGGGATCTCGCGGCGGCCCTCGACGCCCGCGCCGCCCGCGCCGCCCGAGCCGGACGCCGAGCAGGTTTCCGATAGCGCGATCGCCAACCGGCGCGTTCGACTCCCGGCATGAGCATACGAGCTTTAGCGTTTCTCCTGGCGGCGACCCTGGTTTCCTTGCCTTCCCTCGCCGCGGAGACGAAATCCCGGAGATTCTTCCGCGCGACCGGGAAGTCCGCCTCTCGCTGTCCGCCGCCCCGGAACACCTGCGGGAACGGGCCGGCGTTTACGCGCTCGAGAAGAACGGCTTCGTCAAGGTCCGCGACTCGCAGAACCGATTCCACGTGCATCGTCAACCGCGACCATCCGCTGAATCTCAAACCGACCTGTTAGACGCCGAAGGGACGGCCAGATCCTCCCGAAAGTCCCTTGTGGGAGGGCTCCTCATGAAGGAAATGTCCCTTCCCGAGATCAGCGAAGCCGTCCGAAAGGGGTTCGAAACCGGCCGGTTCCTCTCGCCGCGCCGGCCCGGCGTCGCGTACATGCT
>CAVZCI010000011.1:0-545401 GCA_963773815.1 uncultured Acidobacteriota bacterium | reverse complement strand
CGCTCTCCGGCGGATTGCTCCTATCGATCGCGCGGGAAATCGCGGACGAAGCGACGGCCGCTCTCGCCTGGCTGCTCTGGACGACGACGCCGCACGCCGTCTGGCAGATGCCTCCCTTCCTTTCGCAACACCTGATGACGACTCTGATTCTCGGAAGCTGGTGGGCGCTTCTGAGGTGGAGGGCGGCGGGAAAGACTTCTTCTCTCCTACTCCTCTCCGCGTGTCTGGGCCTGGGAGCGATCACGAGACCGCTGACGGCGCTTGCCGCGGCTCTTCCCGCGGCCATTGTCGTTCTTTGGCTTGCCGCCCGGCGATCCCGCTGGCGCCAGCTGCCCGCAGCGATTGCCGTTGGAGCTGCGTTTCTGGCCGTTATTCCGCTCTGGAGCCTCGAAACGACCGGAAACTGGCGACTGACGCCCCTTGCGCTCCACGTCCGCTGGTACACGCCCTATGACGGACTGGGACTCGGATGGAAAGCTCCACCTGCGGAGCGCCGGCTCCCTCCCGATCTCGCCGAGGTCACGAGATCTCTCGCGCGCTTTCAGCGAAGGCACACGCTCGACAGGCTTCCCGGGATCGCTGCCGCGCGACTCGGGCAGATCCGCCTGGACGCGCTTGCGAGATGGCGATTGATCCTCGTTCCCTTCGCGCTGTTCGGGCTTCTGAGCGCCGGTGCCGAGGCCCTCGTTGGAGCCGCGACCGCCGCGCTCAACTTCGGGGCGTATCTCCTGTTCGCTCATCCGGTGAACCTCACGGTCTATTACGTCGAGTCGTACGCGGTCATCGCCTTCTTCGCGGCTCTCGGGACCACGCGCGCCCTCTTGCGGCCTTCCAGCTCTGGATCCGCGGAATTCGAACAGCCGGTCCTCGATCGCGCTGTTTCTGCTCGCCGCCGCACTCACCGCGGGAGCGGGCGATCTGTTCCGCTCACGAACCGACTTCGCGCTCGGATCGGAACGGAAAGCCCATTTCCTCGAGGCGATTCGCGCGGTTCGAGGGCCGGCCGTCATCTTCGTTCGCTACGGAAAGGGCGGCTCGTTTTCGAGTCTCGTCGAAAACGGACCCGACCTCGAACGTCAGCCGGTCTGGGTGGCTCGCGATCTCGGGCCCGAGAACGATCGGCTTCTCCGGGTTGCGAAGGGACGAATTCCTTACCTCTACGTCGATGAATCGCAGCGATTGTTGCGAATGGAGTCGAAGCGACCCTGAAAACTCGTTCGGCTGGCCGACGAATCGAACACGTCGATCTGAATCCTTTCGCCGGGACCTCGACGATCCGATGTCGAGACGAGCGGAAAACGCCGCCGGATGCCTTCTCGCAGCTGATCGATCCGGGTCTTGAACGGCAGCTTGCCGTCGCCGCCGACCGCCCAGAGCAGGACGATGCGGTCGACCGGGTGCGTTCGAACGTCCGATTCGAGGGCTGAAAGGCATCGGTCGACGATCCCGGGATCCGGCCAGAGCCGCGCGTAGTCGCCGAATTTTTCGAACGCCGGCTCGTCCCAGTGGACGAATCCCCGGACCACGACGCCGGGCGGCGCGTAATACCAGAGCGTCGGGCCGATCACGTCGGGCGCGCCGATGACGAGGTCGCCGGGACGCAGCGTGCCGTCTTGGAAGAATCCGCGCATGATCGTCTTCGGAACGCCCGCGCGGGCCGCAGCGGCCGCGCCGGCTCGCTCTCCGAGGCTTCTTCCCGCGGCGCAGGCGGCCATCACGGCGACGGCTGCGAGCGCTGTCCGGCTCTCCCAGGCGCCCGTGTTGCGAGCCGCCGAAGCGACGATCGCGACGAACCCGCCGCAGAGAATCATCGAGAGCGCGGCCGGCACGGTGATGTAACGCACCGGAGGGGCCTTCAGCCCGACGGCGAAGAAGGAAGCGCCGATCGCGAGCGCGAGAACGGCGAGCGCGGCCGCCCGCCTGCGAATCTCCGGTCGCGCGGCCCTCGAGCTCCCCAGGAGCGCCGCGGCGGCCAACGCGAGACCGAGGATTGTCCAGCGGCTCGCCGAAACCGGCATCCCCGGCAGAAGCGACAGCGCCTTGTACTCGAAGATGCTCCGAATCGAGCTCGCTCGCAGAGTGCCGGCCCACGGAAATCCGACATGGAGTTGTGTCCAGACGACGGGAAGCCACGGAAGAAAGAACACGCCGGCAGCCGCCGCGCAAGCCGCGACCGGAAGCCAGAAGTCGCGATCCGCCTTCCTCGAGCACCCGGCGATCGCGACCAGGCCGATCGCGCCAACGACAACCGTTCCCGCATAGTGCGACATCGCGGTCAGCGCGAAGAGCAGGCCCATGAGAACCCCATCGCGCGGGATCGGCCGTTCCGGCGATTTCCGTCGTCGAAATCGGAAGACCGACCAGACCGAAAGCGCCGCGAGAGCGGCGGAAAGCGAATAGGGGCGCACTTCGGCGCTCATGTCGATCAAAAGCCGGTGTTCGGCTGCAAAGAGTCCTGCGAGCATGCCCGCGATCGGCCCGAAAGCCTCCGCGCCCGCGAGAGCGATCGCGCCGCAGGCAAGCGCTCCGAGCGCGATCGCGAGGGCCTTGACCGCCACCTCTCCGAAGCCAAAGAGCCGCCCGTACCCGGCCAGAAGCGCGTTGAAGAGCGGAGGGCTGTAATCGATCGCTTCCTGCCGGCGAAGAAATTCGTGAACGCCGGGCGACTCCGCGACATAGACGGCCGTCGCCTCGTCTTCCCACAGTCCCTGCCGCAGCACCGGCATCCGGACGAACGCCGCGAACACAGTGACGGCGAAGAACAGCGCGAATTTCGCGCGGGCTCCGGCCCTCACGGTTTCGCGGTCTCCGGAAGGAGCCACCTTCCCGTCAGGGCCGTGCCTTTTCCGAATGCCTGCTGCCGCGGAAGGTTCTCATTCAACCATCCGACGAGCGCATCGGCAAACCCGCGTCCGAACTGGCCGCTGTGAAAAATCCCGAAACTTCCTTCGAAAATGACGGCGGCCTTCGGAGGCGTCTTCCGGCACCGCTCGATCAGCTCGGCCTCGTCCGTCAGATAGCCGGGCGAGATCCAGATGAAATACAGAAGGTTTCGGCGATCGAGAAGGAAGTCGAAGCCGTACGTCTGCGGCATCATCAGGATCGGGTCTCCGCGGGACGTGTGGGCGCGAAGAAACTCGAACGTCGGGGAGAGCGCGGGAGCCAGATCGTTCGAAACGTAGACGGTTCCGCGCGGGGAAGAAATCGCCGTCGTTTCCCGCCAACCGCGTTCGAGGGACTTCAGCCGGCCCAGGCCGAACCATCCGACCGCGAGAAGAAGCGCTCCTGCCGCCACGAGAGATCGCCGTCCCGCGCTTCGGGGCCCGCGGATCGCCCACCAGAGAAGAGGAGCCGCGACCGGCACCGCGAGCGCGTACCCCATGCCGGAGTAGTACGCCTCGATGTTTCCCCGATAGCCCTCGCGTTGCAGCAGGACGAGCCCCCCGAGCGCCAAGGCGAGGAAAGGCTCCGAAGCTCGCGCCGGCCGCGCTCCCCGCGGGAAACAACGCGCCGCGGCTGGCCGGGACGCCACTCGCGGGAACCACGAGAGTCATCGGAAGGAAGTGGCTCCCTTCGGTCCAGCGCCACCACCAGAGAGCCCATGCGCCGAGCAACGCCCCGGCGAAAACGGCGCGGGTCCGCGGCCGGAAATCCTTCGCGTAGAGCGCGACCCAGAGCGTTCCCCCGAGGGCCACAAGGTCGACGACCGAATTTCCCGCCTCGATGAGCCGGGCGGCGGGATCGTCGAGACCCAGAACCCGGCGATAGAGCGCGGCCCAGGGCGCGGGGATCTTCGCCCACGGCCACAGGATGTTTTCCGCCGCGAGGCGTTGAAACGATTCGCCCCCTCTCACGAGCGTCGAGAGTCCCGAAATAGACGGCCAGGAACAGGAGGCCGGAGAGGAAGAGAGCGCGGACCTTTTCGGCGATTCGGAGGTCGGGCGAGAACACGATCAGCGAGCCGATCCCGAGCGCCGCCGCGACTCCGAATTCCTGCTTCGTCAGAAAGCCAGCCGCCGCGACGGCGCCCGAGAGGGAGACCGCGAGGCTCCTCCCCCGGCGAAGGCAGGCATCCGCCAGGAACAGGGCCGCGAGCGCGAGCAGAAGGGCCTGCGACATCGCGAAAGCGCAAGGGTAGAGAAGGTTTCCGGGCCCGACCATCCAGACGATCAGCGCGACGAGAATCACCGAGGAGATCCACCGCTCGACCCCGAAAAGAAAGCGGCGCGCGAAGAGCTGAATCCCCGCGATCCCCAGGGCTCCGACGACGAACTGAAACACGACGAGCGAGGAAACGCGCATGCCGAAAACGCGGACGACGGCCTCGAGGATCCAGAGGCTCCCCGGCCCCCACTGCAGGCGAACTTCATGCATCGCCCGGCCGCCGGAGACGAGACTCTGCGCGGCCGAAAACCAGAAGCCGTGGTCTTCGGTGACGTTCCCCCAGCGGCCCCGGCCCACGAGCGCGAACACGAGCGCTCCGAAAAGGACGAGGAGCTCGGGCCCGTACTTCGCCCGGCCCGCTTCGCCGGGAGAGCCGGCTGTCACGCCGCCCCTAGGAGGCCCGGAAGTCAATCGCGACTTCGCGCCGTCCCTCGTGAACGTTCCCGATGGCATAGAAGGGCTGAGCGCCCGCCTCGAAGAGCTTCGCGACGCGAACCAGGCTCTCGGCGCGGACGAAGAGGATCATTCCAATGCCCATGTTGAACACACGGAACATTTCCTCCGCCCCGACTCTCCCCTTTTCGGCGATGAACTCGAACAGCGGGAGAACCGGCCAGGACCCCGCCCGGACCGTGACGCCGACGTCCGGCGGAAGCACGCGCGGGATGTTGTCGAAAAAGCCGCCTCCAGTGATGTGCGCCATCGCGCCGATCAGGTCTTCGGCGAGCAGAGGCCGGAGGGCCGAGAGATAAGACCGGTGCGGCGCGAGAAGAAGGTCCTCGACCGTCGCACCCCCGCATTCCCGCACCGGATCGTCCGGCTTTTTCCCCAGTTCGTCGAAAAAGATCTTTCGGGCGAGCGAATAGCCGTTCGTATGCAGACCGGCCGACGGAAGCCCGACGAGAACGTCGCCCGGCCGGACCCGCGAACCGTCGAGGATCCGGGCGCGATCGACGACTCCCACGATCGTGCCCGCGACGTCGTAGTCGCCCTCGGCGTACATGCCCGGCATCTCCGCGGTCTCGCCGCCCAGGAGCGCGCATCCGTTCTCGCGACAGCCGCGCGCGACGGACGCGATCACCTGCTCGATCACGCCGGCCTCGACCTTCCCGGTCGCGACGTAGTCGAGGAAGAACAGCGGCTCCGCGCCCTGGACCAGAATGTCGTTGACGCAATGATTGACGAGGTCGGCGCCGCACGTGTCGTGCCGGCCCGCGAGCGCCGCGACCTTCAGCTTCGTCCCGACGCCGTCCGTCGAAGCGACGAGCACGGGCTCCCTGTACTTCGAGAAATCGGGCCGGAAGAGGCCGCCGAATCCGCCGACATCCCCGAGGACTCCGGGCGTGAACGTCGAACGGATCGCCTCCTTCGCCGCGGCGATCGCGTTCATTTTGGCGTCGATGTCGACGCCGGCCGATGCGTAGCGGGAGGACTTCATGGAACGGCTTCCTCGGCGAGGATCTTATCCGCTTCTTCGATCGCCCGCCGGGCGCTTCATTGAGGCGCGCCGCGCCGGAACCGCGACCAGGCCAGCCGGCCCCCTTTGTACACGCTGTCGATCGAGCGGGTGTTGCGAATGTCCCGCAGCGGATCGTTTTCGAGGAGAACGAAGTCCGCCCGCTTTCCGCCTTCGATCGAGCCCCGCTCGCCCTCGAGGCCGAGCGATCTCGCCGACACGAGCGTCGCTGCCCGGATCGCGTCCAGCGGTCCGAGGCCCGCGCCGACGAGATCCTCGAGCTCCAGGTGCACGCCGGCGCCCGGAAACGCCCACATGTCCGTGCCGAGCGCGACTTCTCCTCCCGCGGAACGCACCGTCGCGACGTTCTCGTAGGCGGTCTTGAGATGCTCGGCGACGAATTTCGCGTTCGGATACCGTTTCCGGTACGTGTCGAAATAGGCATCGGATCGGTAGAGCGCGAGAGTCCGTTTCGAAAGCGATTCGCGGATCCGCGAATCCGAGAGCGCCCGCCCGATGAAAGCGCGCGGATCGGCGAGGAAATCGTAGATGTCGAGCGTCGGGACGAAGAAGATCCGGCGCTTCTGGATCAGCGCGGCGGTTTCCGCGTCGATCGGCTCGTCCAGAACGCCGTGGGCGAGCACGTTCGCGCCGAGCCGCGCCGCCTCCCGCGCATCCTTCAATTGAGGCGCATGCACGGCGACGCGAAGCCCCAGCTGTCCGGCTTCGGCAATGAGGGCCGCAAAAACGTCGGGCCGGATCTGCGGAAGGCGCGCCAGCGGATCCCGACACCAGCCCATGTCGTCGTCCATGATCTTGATCTCGGCGCTTCCGAGCCGCTTCGCGGCTCGAACGGACTCGCGCGCCTCTTCGGGCGTCGCGGGGAATCGATTCAGGCGCTTGTCGGGGCCCTGGGAAGACCACCAGCCGCCCGGGGCCGTGAAGATCGGAGACGCCGGGAAGAGGTCGGGAGACTCGAGGCTCGACCTCGACGAAAGCGCGCGCTTCCGGGCCTTCTCGACGTCTTCGGCCATCCACCGCGCGGCCGTGACGCCCCAGCGAATCATTCGCTTCGCGTCGTCCCGCGAATCGATGTGCACGTGCGCGTCCACGAAGCCGGGAAGGATCCACTTGCCGCTGCCGTCCACGACTTTGACGTTCCGTGCGAGCGTCATCATGCCGCGCCGCCGCTGCGCCGTCGAAACCTCGGTGAACTTCCCGTCCTGAATGAGGATCCAGGCGTCGGAGACCGGCGGGGCGCCGGTCCCGTCGATCAGGGTCGCTCCCGTGATCACGAGGGGTCCGGGCGGTTTTCGCTTCGGCAGAGCGCCTTCGGCGGCGAAAGCCGCGAATACCGGGAGAAGCAGGATTGCCGCGAGACGTGCGGGGATCAATTCGACACTTCGAGACCCGCGGCCACCTCCGATGGCTCTTCCGCTTCGGCGCTCTCGGGAATCTCCACCGGATACTGCCCGGTGAAGCAGGCGGCGCACGTCGCGTGCTCGGGCCGGCCGAACGCCTCGAAGAGGCCCTCGGCGGAGAGGTAGCCGAGAGTATCGGCGTCGACGTACTTTCGGATCTCCTCCTCGGAGGAATTGGAGGCGATGAGCTCGCGCCGCGTCGGCGTGTCGATCCCGTAGTGGCACGAGAAGCGCGTCGGAGGGGAGGAGATTCGCAGGTGGACTTCTTTCGCGCCGGCGTCGCGCAGCATCTTGACGATCTTTCGCGACGTCGTTCCCCGCACGATCGAGTCGTCGATCAGAACGATCCGTTTGCCGGCGACGATCTCCCGCACGGCGTTCAACTTCACCTTCACGCCGAAGCTGCGGATCGACTGTTTCGGCTCGATGAACGTGCGCCCGACGTAGTGGTTGCGGACGAGTCCCAGCCCGAGCGGAATTTTCGATTCCCGGGCGTAGCCGACGGCGGCGTAGGTTCCGGAGTCGGGAACGGGCACGACGATGTCGGCCTCGACCGGATGCTCCCGGGCCAGACGCTCGCCGAACGCTTCCCGCGAGCCCGCGACCGACTTCCCGAAGACGAGAGAATCGGGACGCGCGAAGTACACGTGCTCGAAGACGCACGGCGTGGGGTGGGGAAAGGCGAAGCGGATCGACTCGCACGCCGGCGGCCGAGAGGCGGACGACCTCTCCGGCCTCGACGTCGCGCACGTAACGGGCGCCGATGAGGTCGAACGCGCACGTCTCCGAGGCCACGACGGGCGCTCCTTCGAGGTCGCCGAGGACGAGCGGGCGCAGCGCATTCGGATCGCGGGCGGCCAGGATCTCGTCCTTCGTGAGGACGACGAGCGAGTATGCCCCCTTCACTTCCGACAGGGCGTCGACGAGCGCGCCGGCCGCGCTTTCCTTTTTCGACCTCGCGAGCAGGTGAAGGATCGTTTCCGAGTCCGAATTCGTCGTGAAGAGCGCGCCCTCCTTCTCCAGGCCGCGCCGAATTTCCTCCGCGTTGACGAGATTGCCGTTGTGCGCGAGCGCGAGCGGACCCCGGCCGGAGGAGAACACGATCGGCTGGGCGTTCGAGAGCGAAGAGTCGCCCGCCGTCGAATATCGAACGTGCCCGATCGACGAACGCCCCGGAAGGCGCGAGAGGCGCGCTTCGTCGAAGACGTCCGCGACATAGCCCATCTCTCTCTCGATAAAGAGGTTACCGCGATCGATCGACGCGATCCCCGCCGACTCCTGACCCCGGTGTTGAAGCGCGTAGAGTCCGAGGTAGCTCAGGTTCGCGGCGTCGTCGTGCCCGAAGACGCCGAAGACTCCGCATTCGTCCCGGAACCCACCCACGACGGAATTGTATCATCTCCGGAGAACCCGCTCACCGAACTTCACTCTTGCGGCTGTCCCGAGTTTCTGGGTAAGCTTCGAGTAGTTCTGAAACGCGAAAGAAGGAGGATTTCCATGACAAAGGCGGCTCGAGCCGTATGGCTTTTCCTCGTCGCGTCGTCGCTCGCGGCATCCAACGCGATCGGTGGCTCGACGACCGGCGCCCTGTTCGGAACCGTGGTCGACGAGCAGGGCCACCGAACCCCCGACGTGAACGTCACGCTCACCAGCAAGGAACTCCAGGGCCTTCGGTCGATGACGACCAAAGCGGATGGCGAATTCAACTTTCCGCTCCTTCCGCCCGGCACGTACCGGGCCGATTTCGCCGCCCAGGGCCTCCAGGCAGTCACGCGATCGAACATCGTGATCTCCCTGGAACAAGAGACGAAGATCAACGTCACGATGAAGGTCGCCAAAGTCTCGGAATCCGTCAACGTCGTCGGCGACTCTGAAGTCATCGACCCGACGCAAACCAGCGTCCAGCAGAACTTCAAGACCGACTACCTGGAATACAGCTCGGTCGGCCAGGGGAACCGGTCGTACCAGTCGGCGATCCTCCAGGCGCCGGGAGCCGCCGATTCCGGCGACGGAAATCCGCAGATCTTCGGCGCCAACGAAGGCCAGAACAGCTACCTGATCGACGGGTTGAACACCACCGATCCGGTCACCCACACGTTCGAGCTGAACTTCGGCTTCGACGCGATCCAGGAAATTTCGGTGATGAGCGGCTTCGAGGCCGAGTACGGCAAAGCCGTCGGCGGCATCATCAACGTCGTGACGAAATCCGGTGGAAACGAGATCGCGGGAAGTTTCGACATCCGCTATCGGAACGAACACTTCAGCCAGAACGGAGACCATTTCAAGAAATCCGACCGCCCGTTCGAGAGGATCAACCCCGAGGCGTCTCTCGGCGGCCCGATCGTCAAAGACAGGCTCTGGTTCTTCCTCGACGCCCAGCGAAACATCAACGAAACCCAGTACCAGAACCTCTTCGGGTTCAAACCGCTGCGCAGCGACGACTTCGGGTGGAATCTCTTCGGCAAGGTCACCGGAACGGCGGCCCCGAGTCAGACCACGACTTTCCGCTACACGAACACGTTCGCCGATTTCCCCTCGGGCGACAGCAACCCGAGCTTCGTCGAGCCCGCCGCCGCGAGCGACCAGTACCAGAAGGTGCAGATCTACAACCTTTCGCATGACGCGGTGATCAACGAGAACTGGCTCGCGAACATTCAGGTCGGTATCGACGATTCGTACCTCATCAATCAGCCCCACAGCGGCAACCGGGCGCTCACCGGCGTCGTCGACCTGGTAACCGGAATCGATTCGGTCAACGACACGAACTTCCAGAGAAGCGACCGGGACCGAGTGGACGTCATGGGCTCGACGACGTTCCTCTTCGACGCCGCCGGAAGCCACGCCGTCAAGGTCGGCTTCGACATCGAGAGGACGACGTTCCGCGAGGTCAACAACGCGACCGGCACGCCGTTCGACCCGTCGCTGTGCTCGCCGGACTTCTTCCAGCCGGCCGGGGCAACGTGCGGCGCCGTCGACTATCGGGTGCAGGGCGATCCGTACCTCTACATCGTTCAGACGAACCTTCCGATCTCCGAGTTCAAGGGACACGGCCAGTCGTATTACATCCAGGACGAGTGGAAGCCGTCGGCCCGGCTCAGCGCGAACATCGGCGTCCGGTACGACCAGGTGCACTTCACCGGCGGCTCGACCGACAAGACGCTCAACCGATTCCAGCCGCGCCTGGGGATCGCGTACGACGTCTTCAACGATTCGTCGCTCGTCTTCAGCGCGCACGCCGGCCAGTTCATGGACGACAATGCGCTCAGCCTTCCCGCGTACCTCAACAAGATCGGCGCGGTCAGCTCGGAATTCCTCTTCGATCCCGACACGCAGGGCTACGACTTCGTCGGGGCCTTCGGCGGCCCGGCCGGCAACGGGATCGACCCGTCGCTCCGGGCAACCTACACCGAGGAAGTCAACGTCGGTGTCACGAAGAGGATCTTCTCCAACAGCAGCGTTGGCGTGACCGGCATTTATCGCCACAACAAGAACATCTTCGAAGATTCGTGCAAGGTCGCGCCGTTCGATTGCTCGAGCGATCCGACGTACTGGCTCACGAACAAGCCCGGCGGGCAGGACCTGCTCAAGTCCCAGTACCGGGCCCTCGTCTTCAAGTTCGAAGGGCGGCCCACCGAGAACTCGAACATCCTCCTGAGCTACACGCTCGCGAAATCCCAGGGGTCCGTCGAGTACACGCAGAACCAGTCCTACGATTTCGACGTCTTTCCCGTCCACTTCGTCAACCGGTACGGCTACCTGTCCGACGACGCCCGGCACCGCGTCAAGCTCTCCGGCTTCTACCGGCTGCCGTGGCAGCTCGTCGCCGGGACGACGTTCTACTGGGATAGCGGAGTTCCCTACAACGTCTATCTTCCCTCGCCCGATCCCGCGTTCTACGGAAACGAATACCTCGAGCCGCGCGGCTCGCGCCGGCTCCCCCACTACTACGAGTGGGACCTGCAGCTCCAGAAGGGCTTCAATGTCGGACCCGTCAACGCGAGCCTGATCGTGAGCGTCCTGAACCTCCTCAACACGGAGATCCCGACTGCCCGCGACGGGAGCGTCGGCAGCGGCGGGACGGTCGCGGACCCCACCAACCCGAACTTCAACAAGACGACGTCCTGGCAGACTCCGCGTCGCTTCGAGATCGGGACCCGCATTACGTTCTGACGCGCCTCATCCTGGAACACTCAAGGGGGCCGAAAGGCCCCCTTTTTTCGGCCCGCCGGCCCGGCGGTAGGATGGAGCGGGAGGTGTCCATGGCGAAACCGAAGACTCCCCTTTCGCAGCTCTCGTACGGGCTGTACATCGTGGGAACGAAGGACGGCGAGGCGCCGCACGGCATGACCGCGAACTGGCTGACGCAGGTCTCATTCGAGCCCGAGCTCGTCGCGCTCGCGGTGGAAAAGGACGCGCAGTCCCGAAGGATGATCGAGACGTCCCGCGTGTTCTCCGTCTCGATCCTGAAATCGGGCCAGAAGGAAATCGCCGGCGATTTCGCGAAGGCTCACAAGGACCAGCAGGACAGGACCCGGTTCGTTCAGAAGAAAACCGGCGCCCCGATCCTCTCGGATTGCGCCGCCTACCTCGACTGCCGCGTCGTCGACTCGCATCCCGCGGGAGACCACGTGATCTTCTTCGGCGAGGTCGTCGACTCGGGGATCCTCGATGAATCCGCCGACCCGCTGACGCTCAAGGAGACCGGGTGGAGGTACGGGGGCTGAAGGACAACGGCTAGAAGCCCGGCAGCATGTGCGCGCGGGTGAGGACGTCCTCGAGGATCCCGCCGATCAGGAGGAAGAGCCACAGCAGCCCCGCGCCTGCGAAGAGCCACGTCAGGCGGCTCGACCATTTCGCCTCCATGAAGAACGTGACCACCAGGCCCGCTTTTACGAGCGCGATCGCGAGCGCGACGACGATATTGAACGGGCCGAGGTCGATCTGCGCGGCCGCGTACGTGAGGACGAGCAGCACCATGAGCGCCGCCGCGATCGCGAAGTAGACCGCCGCGCGAAACGACGTGGACGCCGTCGTCCCGCTGCTCGGCCGGGTGCTCGCTCATTTTCTCGCTCCCACGAGGTAGAGCAGCGGATAGAGAAAGATCCACACGATGTCGACGAAGTGCCAGTACAGGCCGCCGACGACGACCGGCGTGTGGTACTCGGGCGAGAAGGTCCCCGCGCGCGCTTTCCGGACGAGCCACGTCATGATCCCGAGCCCGATGATCATGTGCAGGGCGTGCATTCCCGTCATGCAGAAGTAGAACGAATAGAAGATCTGCGAGTGGATCGGGTCGCTCCCGCCGTGAAACAGGAAGTGCGGCCCGGGGACGTGGTGCTCGCGGAACTCGGCCGTCCATTCGATCGCCTTGAAGCCGAGGAAGAGGACGCCAAAGGCCATCGTCGCGACGAGAAACGCGAGCAGCGACTTGCGCCGGTTCGTCTGCGAAGCGTGAACGGCGAGCGCCATCGTGAGGCTCGACAGGATGAGCACCGCCGTGTTGACGCTGCCGATCCGGAGGTTGAGTTGCGCGCTCGCGGCTCGGAATGCTTCGGGATAGAGCGAGCGATAGACGGTATAACCCGCGAACATTCCCCCGAAGAAGAGCATCTCGGTCACGAGAAACGTCCACATTCCGAGCGTCCCGGCCTCGCGCTGCTGGGCCGCGTCCTCGAACTGGTGCGCGAGAGAGGAATGCTCAGACATGCGAGCCGCCTCCCGGAGCCGCCGCGTAGGCGTAAGCTTCCTCGGTGACGATCGGCGTCGTCTCGAAGTTCTCCGTCGGCGGCGGCGAGCTCGTCTCCCACTCGAGCCCCTTCGCGCCCCACGGGTTCGGGCCCGCTTTGGGGCCGTACCGCATCGACCAGGTCAGGTAAATGAGCGGCAGGAGGTAGCCGACCCCGAGGATCGTCGCTCCCGCCGTCGACATCACGTTCAGGACCTGGAACTCCGGCGGGTACGCGTGGTAACGGCGCGGCATTCCGAGGTACCCCAGGATGAACTGCGGGAAAAACGTGAGATTGAAACCGAGAAAGACGACGACCGCGGCGACCCGTCCCCACCACTCGGGATAGAGACGCCCGCTGATCTTCGGCCACCAGAAGTGAATCCCGCCGAGGTAACCCATCAGCGCGCCTCCGACCATGATGTAGTGGAAATGCGCGATGATGAAGTACGTGTCATGGACGTGCACGTCGACGCCCATCGTCGCGAGGAAGAGACCGGTCAAACCGCCCATCGTGAAGAGCCCGATGAAGCCGAACGCGTACAGCATCGGCGTCTGGTAAGACACCGAGCCCTTGTACATCGTCGCGGTCCAGTTGAAAACCTTGACGGCGGACGGGATCGCGACGAGGAACGACAGGCCGGAAAAGATCACGCCCGCGGCGGCGGACTGCCCGCTGACGAACATGTGGTGGCCCCAGACGAGGAATCCGAGGATGGCGATCGCGACGCTCGAGAAAGCGATGAAGCTGTAACCGAACACCCGCTTGCGCGAAAAGCACGTGATGATTTCCGAGATCACTCCCATCGACGGCAGGATCATGATGTACACGGCCGGGTGCGAATAGAACCAGAACAGGTGCTGAAAGAGGAGCGGGTCGCCGCCGATGTGCGGGTCGAAGATTCCGATGCGAAAGACGCGCTCCGCGCCGACGAGGAGGAGCGTGATCGCGACGACGGGAGTCCCGAGGACGATGATGATGCTCGTCGCGTAGTGTGCCCAGACGAACAGCGGCAGCCGGAACCACGTGAGTCCCGGCGCGCGCATCTTGTGAATCGTCACGATGAAATTCAGGCCGGTGAGGATCGAAGAGAACCCGCTGATGAAGACGCCGACGACCGTCAGAACGACGTGCGAGTTCGCGTACGTGCTGCTGTAGGGCGTGTAGAACGTCCAGCCGGTGTCGACCCCCCCGGCGAGGGCCGCCGAGAGCGTGAAGATGCCCCCGAGAACGTAGATGTACCAGGACAGCAGATTCAGCCGCGGAAACGCGAGGTCGCGGGCGCCGATCATCATCGGAATCAGGAAATTCCCGAGGACCGCGGGAATCGACGGAATCAGGAAGAAGAAGATCATCGTCACGCCGTGCATCGTGAACAGCTTGTTGTACGTCTGCGAAGTCACGAGGTCTCCGGCCGGCGTCAGGAGCTCGAGACGGATGAGCAGGGCGAAGACGCCGCCGAGCAGGAAGAAGAGCGTGATCGAAACCAGATACAGCAGCGCGATCCGCTTGTGATCCTTCGTCAGCAGCCAGGACTTCACTCCATAGCCCGCGCTCAGGTAGTCGGGGCTCGCCGGAGCCTGCGAAGCGATCGTGCTCATGGGGTATTCCCTCGCGATTGAATGTACGCAATCAATTGCAGGACCTGCGTTTCCGACAGCTGCCCCTGGTAGGTCGGCATCGTCGGCCGGTAGCCCTTGACGACCTTCGCGCGCGGAGTCATCAGCGATTCCCGGATGTAACCCGCGTCTTCGACGACCCTTTGCCCTCCCTCGAGCTCGACGAGCGTTCCGAAGGATCCCGCGAGGCGGGGCGCGTTCATCCGGTCGTCGTGGCAGGTCGCGCAATTGAGCGTCGCGTAGAGTTTCCGGCCGCTGGCGGCCATCGACGGCGCGCGAGGCTCCTGCGACAGCCATTTCTGGAACGCCGCAGGTTCCATCACGACGACGCGGCCGATCATCCCCGAGTGGTTCGTGCCGCAGTACTGGTTGCAGAAGAGATGGAACTCGCCCGTCTTCGTCGCCTGGAACCACTCCGACGTGTACCGGCCCGGAAGCACGTCCCGCTTGATGCGAAACGCCGGAACGGCGAAGTCGTGGATCACGTCCTCCGAGGTGAGGATCAATTTGACGGGGACGCCGAGCGGGACATGGAGCTCATTGATCTCGCTCTTGCCCTCGGGGTGCTGCACCTTCCACATCCACTGCTTTCCGACGACGTACACGGGCATCGCATCGGCCGGGGCCCGAACCCCCCGAAGAAAGACTTTTGCCCCCCAGAAGAACATCACCGTCACGATGACGAGGGGAATTCCGGTCCACACGATCTCGAGCGGAAGCGATCCGTGGATCTCCGCCGGCCTCTCGTCCTCGGAGCGGCGCCGATACTTGACGGCGAAATACGCGACGCAAAGGAAGATCAACGTCGAGAAGAAGACCGTCACGCCGATCAGGAAGAAAAACAGCGCATCGACCGAGCCGGCGAGCGTGGACGCTCGCTCCGGGAACAGCGGAAACGTGATGAGAGGCATCATTTTCGATCCCGTCGGAACATCACGAACATGAACGCCCCGATGGTCAACATCGTCACGAGCCCGCCGATCCGCACGACCCTCATGACGATCCAGCCGTACTTCCCGGTCGTCGGATCATAATGCGAGCAGTACAGCAGGACGCGATCGACCGGCGAGCCGATCCGCCCCTGCGACGCCTCGACGATCGAGAGGCGCAGGTCGCGGGCGGAGTATTCGAGCCCGTAGAAATAGCGCGCCATCCGCCCCTGCGGCGTCGCCAGGAGAAGCCCCGCGGCGTGCGAAAAGCCGCCCGTCTCCCGGTCCTCGGAATAACGGAAACCCGCCGCGCGAGCGACGCGCGCGGACGCCTCCCGCTCCCCCGTGAGAAAGTGAACGCCCGCCGCGGCCCCCGACCGCCCGTATTCGGCGAGAAATTCCTTCTTCTTCACGGCGGCCTCCGCCGCCGTGTCGGACGGATCGATCGAGATCGCGACGAGCTCGAACTCCCGGCCCGGAGTGTAGGAAAGCGCCCGGAGCGTCCGAACGGTTCCGTTCAGGACGTACGTGCACAGCATCGGACATTTGAAGTATACGAATTCGAGAACGACCGGCCGCGCGCCGAAATACCGGCCGAGCTTCACGGGCGATCCCGATTCGTCGCGGAACGCCGCGTCGAGCGGAAGCTGCGAATTCAGGCGTTGCTCGATCGAGACGTCCGCGAGCGCCGCCGAAGCCGAACCGGACGGCGCGGCCGTGGGCGGGGCGAGCCCGCCGCCGGCGGCCTGGGCCATCGCGTTCGCCGCGGCGGCGGCGGCCAGGATCGCGAGCGCAAGGATGCGTCTCATCGCGAGGGAAGACCTTTCGCGAGGATCCGCTTTTTCGCTTCGTCGATCGGAACCCGGACGATCCCCTGCGCGCGGTCGACCCAGCCGTAGCTGTGAAGGATCGAGTCCTCGCGGGCGCGAAGCGCCGCCATGTCGTCGGCCGGGGAGGTCTGCAGCCGCGGCTCCGGAGGCGGCGCTTCGACCGCGAGCGGCGATCGCCGGTCCTGTCCCGGCGGCGAGCGGCGCGCCATCCGTCCGATCGTCAACTGCGCGGTCACCGCGACGGCGACCACGATTCCGGCCAGGACGGCGCCCAGGACCGCAATGGTCCGGAGATCGACGTCGGTCCGGCGGCCTTCAGGCATGTTCCGCGCTCCCTTCGATCCGGGCGTCGTGCAGCGCCAGAAACGGGCGCCGCGCGAGCTGATAGGAGAAGTAAGCGAACCATATCGCGCCGAGGCCCGCCGGGAGGAGCACGTCCATCCAGGAAACGTAGACCCCGCCGGGATGAAAAACGGGCTCGACCATCCAGACGAGATCCAGCACGCGCAGCGCGAGCACCCATCCCGCGACAGCCGAGAGCCGGCGCAGGTCGGTCTTGATCCGGCGCGAGAGGAGCAGCAGGAACGGCGACCCGAAATAGAGGACGAGGAGCGCGAGCGAAACGAATTTCCAGCTCGTTTTCAGGCGCGGCAGATACCACGGGATCTCCTCGGGCAGGTTCCCCATCCACGTGATGATCAGCTGCGAGAAGGCCATGTACGCCCACAGCATCAGGAACATGAACAGGAGGTTGCCGAGATCCCGAAAGACGGGGGCGCCGGTCCTCTCCGCGAAGCGGTCGTCGTCCGACAGCAGGCGGACGCAAACGATGACGAACGCCATCGCCGAGACGCCGTGTCCGACCATGAAAATCATTCCGAAGATCGACGAGTACCAGTGGGGCATCAGCGACATGACCCAGTCCACCGACGCGAAGAACGTCGTGATCCCGTAAAGGATCAGGCCGGGCGCCGAGAGCCTCTGCATCCGGACCGCGAGCGCGGGATCGTCCGTGCGATCCTGCTCGAGCGACCAGCGGTTCAGAAAGTGCGCGAGGACGATCCAGACCGCGAACAAAGCCGCCGCGCGGATCGCGAAAAACGGCGGGTTCAGGTAGGCGGCCTTTCCGATCAGGATCGGGTCGGCGGCGACCTCCGCGGGTCGAGCCCAAGAGAAAACGTACGCTCGCCCGAAGAACACCGGAAGAAAGAGCAGGGCGAGCAGCGGAAACGTCCGCGTCGCGGCTTCGAGGATGCGCCGGAGAACGAAACCCCATTTGCCGCCGACCAGGTGGTAGAGCATCAGAATCGCGAGGCTGCCGAGCGCGACCCCGACCCAGAGCAGGTATCCCACGAGGTACGAATGGAAGAATTGCGCGGGATTCGCGAACCCGGCGAGGCCGCACACCGCGAGCGCGGCGAGGCCGGCCGCGAGCGCCGGGCGGCGGAGCTTCGTCGCGATCACCGCTGGGCCTCCAGCTTCGCCCGCTCCGACGCGGAGATGTCGGACAGCGGAACGTTCTGCGATTGCTGAAGGGCCCGGATGTAGGCCGCGATCGCCCACCGGTCCTCCGGCGAAACCCGCGACCGGTAATCGAACATCGCGCCGAAACCGTTCGTCATCACCTCGACGAAGTGGCCCGCGGGCGCCTGCCTCAGCCGGTCCGTGTGGAACGAAGGGGGCGCCTTGAACCCGCGCTGGACGACCATTCCGTTTCCATATCCCGTCGCGCCGTGGCAGACCGAGCAGAAAATCTGGTAACGCTCCTGCCCGCGATCGAGAACCGCCGCGGTCACCGGAAACGGGAACTCGTCGGCGGCGACGCCGTTCACTCTTCCCGTCGCGAGAAGCTCGTCGGGCCGGGTGCCGCCGAAGGGAACCGTGTCCTCCGGCAGCGGGCGCGAGGCTCGTCCGTCCGCGAAAAACGTGCTCGCCTGGAGCGGCTTGTACTTCGGCTGGTTGAACATGTCCTGGCGGCAGGCGGCCGGCGCAAGGAGCGAGAGAACGAGAGCCAGCCACCGGCACCTCGTTCGGAACAACGCAGCGGCCCTTTCAGTGGCATCTGTCCTCGTCCGCCGCTCGGCCAAATTTTCTCGCAAGTCGACGGGCCGGTCATCCGCAGTTCTCGCGGCTCGAAAATTTACGTGTTCCTCACGAGGTTCCGGCGTCTGGCTCTCGGACCGCCTCAGAACGGCTCCCGCGCTCACCACTCCACCTCCGCGACGGAATCCGGAGACAACGATTCGAGGAATTCGCGCGTGCGGCCGCGGTCGAATCCCGCGTCCTTCGACTTGATGCACAGGAAGAACCGGTCGCGCGACGCGCGCTCGAAGCGGTCGACGTTGAAGAGCGGGTGGTAAGGCGTCGGAAGCCCGTTCATCGCGAGAAGACCGAAGAACGCGAACGTCGCGGCCCCGAGGATCGTCAGCTCGAACGTGATCGGGATGAACGCCGGCCAGCTGTTCAGGGGGCGGCCGCCGATGTTGAGCGGATAGTCGATCGCCGCCGCGTAGAACTGGAGGAAGAAACCGGTCAGCGCGCCGAGAGCTCCTCCGCCGAACACGACCCATCCCAGCCGTGTGTGGCGAAACCCGATCGCGTCCGCGAGCCCCTCGACCGGCATCGGCGTGTACGCGTCGACGGCGCGGAAACCCGCCTCGCGCGTGCGGTGCGCCGCCGCGAGCAGGGCCTCCGGCTTTTCGAACTCCGCGAGAAGGCCGTAGACAGGCGGGCGGGAAGACCTCATTCGCGCCCCTCGGTTTCGTCCACGAGACTCCGCATCTCGGCGATCGAAATGACCGGCAGAAAACGCACGAACAGAAACAGCAGCGTCAGGAAGAGGCCGATCGAACCGGCGAGCGTCGCGATGTCCCACCGCGTGCCGTGGTAGGTCCCCCACGAAGACGGCAGAAAGTCGCGGCTCAGGCTCACGACGACGATGACGTAGCGCTCGAGCCACATGCCGATGTTGACGACGATCGAGATCACCCAGAGCACCCACGGGCTCGTTCGAATGCCTCGGAACCAGAGGAGTTGCGGCGTCAGGATATTGAACAGGATCAGCGCCCAGTACGCCGGCCAGTAAGGCCCGAACGCCCGGTTCAACGTCACGAACCGCTCGAACGGGTTTCCGCTGTACCAGGCCATGAAGATCTCCGCCGCGTACCCGTACGCGACGATCAGACCCGTCGCGATCAGCACTTTGGCCATGTTCTCCAGGTGCCGCAGAGTGATGAAATCCTCGAGGCCGTAGAACGCCCTCAGGGGAATCGACAGCGTCAGAACCATCGCGAAGCCCGAGTAGATCGCCCCGGCCACGAAGTACGGGGGAAAGATCGTCGTGTGCCAGCCGGGGACGATCGCGCTCGCGAAATCGAAGCTGACGACGGTGTGCACGGAGACGACGAGCGGGGTCGCGACGCCGGCGAGCAGCAGGTACGCCGTCTCGTACCGGTGCCAGTGCGTCGCCGAGCCGCGCCATCCCATCGCGAGAATTCCGTAAATCACCTTCGCGGCGCGCTTGCGCGCTCGGTCGCGCAGCGTCGCGAGGTCCGGAAGGAGGCCGACGAACCAGAACAGGAGGGACACGGTGCCGTACGTCGAGACCGCGAAGACGTCCCACACGAGCGGGCTGCGGAACTGGGGCCACAGGCGCATCGTGTCGGGATAGGGAAAAAGCCAGAAAAATACCCACGGGCGTCCCATGTGCAGCAGCGGAAAGAGTCCCGCGCACACGACCGCGAACAGCGTCATCGCTTCCGCAAACCGGTTGATCGAGGTTCGCCACTCCTGCCGCAGCAGCAGAAGGATCGCCGAGATCAGCGTCCCGGCATGTCCGATGCCGATCCACCAGACGAAATTCACGATCGCGAATCCCCAGCCGACCGGGACGTTGATTCCCCAGATTCCCACGCCCTTGATCAACAAATAGCCCACGGCGTAGAACAGGAGCATCGCGAGCGAGAACGCGATCCCGAACCCGAGGAACCAGCCCCGGGGGGTCCTGCGAGCGAGCGCGATCGCGCTGATTTTCTCGGTGACGGAACGGTACGTGTGCCCCGGTTCGAGGACGGGAGCGGACTGGCCGACGCTCGCGGTGCGTTCGGGAGCTTCGCTCATCCGCGTTCGTCTCCGATCTCGGGATTCGGGTTCCAGACCTTCGCGAGGTACGTCGTCCGCGGACGGGTGTTCAGCTCGGTCAGAAGGCCGTAGTTCAGCGGCCCGGCCTTCATTTTCGCGACTTCGCTCCCCGGATCGTGGATGTTTCCAAAAACGATCGCCTGCGCGGGACAGGCCTGCTGGCAGGCGGTCCGGACCTCGCCGTCGCGGATCGGCGTGTTTCGCTTCTCGGCCTCGATCCTGCCGGCGCTGATCCTCTGGATGCAGTACGAGCACTTCTCCATGACGCCGCGGCTTCGAACGGTCACGTTGGGATTGCGCAGGAGCTTCAGGCTCGGAGAGCTCGCGTCGCTGTACTGGAGGAAATTGAAACGCCGCACCTTGTAGGGGCAGTTGTTCGAGCAATACCGCGTCCCGACGCAGCGGTTGTAGATCATCTCGTTCAGGCCTTCGGTGCTGTGAACGGTCGCCCCGACGGGACAGACGACCTCGCACGGCGCGTTCTCGCAATGCATGCACAGGACCGGCTCGAAGGACGTCTCCGGGTTGCCGGGCCCCCCCCGGTAATAGCGGTCGATGCGCAGCCAGTGCATTTCCCGGCCCCGCGCGACCTGGTCCTTGCCGACGATCGGAGAGTTGTTCTCGGCCTGGCACGCCGCGACGCAGGCGCCGCAGCCGATGCACGTGTTCAGATCGATCGCCATCCCCCAGGCGTACTCCCGGGCGGGGGAACCGGCCGGAACGGGCGGGTAGAGCGAGAAATCCTTTGCGGGGTCTTCCTCCAGCTCCCGGGCGAAGCCGGGGTTCTTCTGGAAGACCGGAAGAGTCGCGGACCGCACGAGATTGCGCCCTTCCATCGACGAATGGTGCTGGGTGGTCGCGAGCTGCCAGCGGCCCCCGGTTTTTCGAACGGCGAGGCCCGTCTGGAACGACATGGCCGGCGAGGAGCGAAGTGCGTACGCGTCGAAGCCGGTCTCGCGCCCGACCACTCCGACCCGCGTTCGGCCGTAACCGAGGTGGGCTGTCACGGAGTGATCGGCGTGCCCCGGCGTCGGGAGGGCGGAGGCGATCACCTTTCGTCCGCCGAGCGAGAGCTCGACGGTGTCGCCCTCCCCGACCCGAAGCTCCGCCGCCGTGTCGGGAGACATCAGCGCGGCGTTGTCCCATGTCAGCCGCGTGAGCGGTTTCGGAAGCTCCTGAAGCCAGCCGTTGTTCGCGAGCTCGCCGTCCCAGACGGTGGGATCCGGACGAAAAACGATTTCGATCGCGTTGCGATCCGGCGGCGTCGCGGAGAGCGGCGGCGCGCTCCCGAGGACCGGCGCGACCGAGAGCTCGGGAAGCTCGCTGCCCGCGACGAATCCGTCCTGGAGGGATCGCGCCCAGAATTCGTCGAAGCCGGCCGGCCGCTCCCGGCGCCAGCGATCCTTGACGATGTCGTGCGCCGATCGGCCGGCCTGTCCGAGCATCGCCGCGAGCACCTCGTGCTCGGACTTGCCCTGGTACAGCGGCGCGATGAGGGGTTGCTGAATCGTGATCGTTCCGTCGTACGCGCGGGCATCCCCCCAGGTCTCGAGAGGATGGGTCATCGGCACGTTCCAGTGGCACCATTCCGAGGTTTCGTCCTCGGAGAGGCCGAGCCTCACCGAGGTTCCCACTTTCGCGAGAGCGCCGCGGAAGTCCCAGTCCGCGGGAGCCGTGTACACGGGATTCGACCCGAGAACGACGAGGAGCATCACTTTTCCCGCCCGCATCTCCTCGACGAGCTCGCGAAGCGAGTCGAGCCGGACACCGGGCGCCGATTCCACCGGATCCGTGTAGACGACCGTCTTGCCCGAGTTTCCGAGCGCATGATTCAGGAGATGAACGGCCGCGTGGCACGAAGCCGTCTGGCCTTCTCCCGCGACGACGAGGCTCGAGCCCCGGTGCGACAGCAGGTCTTTCGTCGCGGAGGCGATCCAGTTGAGGGCCGCCGCGGGGAGCGTGCCGGGGTCGCTTCCGTCGACCGGAAGGCCGATCCCGCCCGCGAGAGCCCGCGGGACCTGCTCGATATCGCTCGAACGGAGAGGAAGCCGGTGATCCGCGGCCGCGCCCACGAGCGACGGCGTGCTCTCGACGGCGTAAACCCGGCTGAGCCCGGGGTTCGATCCCCGGACGCGGCGGCGCGACGCGAAATCGTGCACGTACCGCAGGCTCGCGGGATCGCCGCTCAGAAAGTCTCCATCGAGGGAGAAAACGACGTCCGCCCGGTCGAACCGGTAATGGGCGTCGAGGTCGCGGCCGAACACCGTCCGGACCGCCGCCCGCTCGTTGTCGCGAAGGACCGGGTCGTAAGAATGCCATCGCGCGTTCGGATAGATCTCGAGGAGCTCCCCGAGCTGCGCCGTCAGCGTCGGCGAGGTGACCGTTCCCGTCAGCACCCGAAGCCCCGCGCCGCCCGACGCGCGCTCGGCCTCGAGGATCGGCGACACCGCCGAGACGAACGACTCCCAGCTGCTGATCGTTCCCCGGTTCGTGACGACCTGCGCCCGCTCCGGATCGTAGAGGGAAAGCACGGACGCCTGCATGAACGCATCGGTCCCGCCGCCCGGGACGGCAGGATGGCGGGGGTTGCCCTCCACCTTCGTCGGCCTTCCCTCGTGGCTTTCGACGACGACGCCGCGCGCGTACCCGCGCCAGGGAAGGCAGGTCGCGAAAAACAGCGGCTTTCCCGGAACCATCGCCTCCGGCTGCTCGTTGTAGGGGACGATCTTCTCGTCCGGCTGGCGCGTGCAGGCCGCAAGGCCGGCGAGCGCGAGCGACGCGCTCATCAGCTGGAGGAAACGGCGGCGGCTGAACCCGTCTTCCCACTGATCCGCGTTCTCGGGAAACTCGTGGCTCAGGAAGTCGCGGAACTCCGGCGTCTCCGCGATCTCTTCGAGGCTGCGCCAGTACTTCTGCCCCCGGGCGCCGGAGAGCCTTTCCCGAATCTGCTCGAGATCGAGAGGCGCCGTCATCGGTGGCACGTCACGCAATCCGTCATCTGGCGGACGCCGGGAAGACCGTATTCCTTCGCGAGGCGGCGTCCGAACGCCGCCTGATCCACCGGGGGCTCGTATTCCATGTTGAACACTTCTTCCCGCGGGCGCAGGTACTTCTCCGGGTTCCGGTGGCAATCGAGGCACCAGCGCATGTAGAGGGAGTTCACCTGCCACGTGAGGGGCATCCGATCCACCCGTCCGTGGCACGAGACGCACCCGACTCCTTTGTTCACGTGAATGCTGTGATTGAAGTACACGAAGTCGGGCAGGTCATGGATCCGGGTCCACTCGAGCGGCCGGCCCGTGCGGAAGCTGTCGCGCACCGGCGCGAGGATCTCCGCGTTGGTCCAGATCTGCGAATGGCAGGTCATGCACGTCTTGACCGGCGGAATTCCGGCGAACGCGCTCGTTTCGACCCCGCCGTGGCAATAGCGGCAGTCGATTCCGAGGCCGCGCACGTGGTGCTCGTGGGAAAAGGGCACCGGCTGCTCCTTCGGCGTGTCGACTCCCGTCGTCCAGGGAGACTGGTAGATCTCCCAGCCCGCCGCCGCCGCGCCGGCGACAATGAACAGCGATCCGAAGATGCTCAGCTTCGAAAGAACATTCGTGCTGCGGTGAAAAATTTGCGCCATGGCGGGCGCTAGAAGCCTCGGTCCATTTGCGTCGGGAGTCTACCAAAAAAGGATTCGTCAGCGGACGGGAAACGCCGGTTCCGGTACTCCCCGATGAATTTCGCGAATGCCCCGGGCGCTCGATGCGGCGAGACGGTCGATCACCGGGATTCCGGGATTTTCGTGCCGCAGCCTTTCGAACTCCGACGCGGCCTCGTCGATCACCCCCGCCCGCCACAGCGCGAGGGCCGAGAGCATTCGCGATCCCGTGCGGCGCGCCTCCTCGATCTCGCGCGCGGCTTCGGCCGGGACGATCTCGAAGACGGCCGGCGGAGCCGGGGGTTCCGGATACGCTTTTTCCCGGCCGTCCCGGACTTCGACGATGCTCCACGAGAGGATTTCGCCCCGCGGGAGCCCGGATTCCGGTGTCCAGTCCCGCCCGTCGAGCTTCGGGCTCGCGGTCACCCGGGAAAACTTCGGATCGAACACCTCGACCCGATACCGCGAATCGGCGGGCCCGATCCACCGGAAGGTCGGACGATCGCCGACGACGACAACGGAAAGCGGGGCGACGGGACGGACACGGGCCGCGGCCCCGGCGCCGTCTCCGCGCTGAGTCTCGGCTCGACGAGAGACTTCGAGGGCGGCAGCCGGAAAGTTGAGCTCCGGGTGCAGCAGGATCGCTTCGACTCGCTGCCGCCACGCCGGCGATACTCCAAGGGCCTTCTTTCGATCGAGCGCAAGAACGAGATCTCCGTCCTTCAGCGAAACGGGCGGAAAAGGGAGGCGCGACGGCCGTCACCGGAGTCGTCGCCGCGACGCGGGACCGCGCCTGCTGCGGGGTGCGCAGAAACACGCCGAGAGCGGCGAGGAGGGCAGCCGCGAGCGCGAACTCTCCGAATCTTCGGCGAATCCGGACTCGCGAAGCCTCCTCGGCCCATCCGTCGAATTCCCCGTCGGCTCGTTGGTCGGGCCGCTCGCGGATTCCTTCGAGCTCGCGATCCACCGCGGCGGCGACGATTTCCGAAGAACGGGCCGCCGAGAGCAACGCGCGACACTCCTCGCATTCGGCCAGGTGGTCGGCGACGCCCAGAATCTGCTCAGGTTCGAGCGAGTGGGAACGCCAGCGTGCGATTTGTTCCGAGCTCAGATGCGACATCGAGGCCTCCTTCCGCTTAGCGGAGACGCGCCATTCGCCTCGCGAGACGATCGCGAGCCGACTTTCGTAGATTGATGACCTGTTGGCGCGTCGCGCCGACAATCGGAGAAATCCGCTCGTCGGGGAGCGGAGATCGTTCCAGAGCTTCGCGAGATCTCTGGCCGGCAGCGCCAACGCCGCCGCGATCTGGCGCAGAGACGCGACTCCGAGCGAGGGAAGGACCCGGGCGACGCTCTCTCCGTCCTCGACCTTGAGGTGCAGGAGCAGGGCCTGCCGCTGCCGAACGGGCAGAACGACGATCTCGCTCCACAACAGCTCGAGATACTGGCGCGTTTCGAGATGAGAAATCGGATCCGGCGGATCGACGGGAACGGTCCGCGCCAGACCCTGGGCTCGAGCGAACGCCTCGACGAGGTCCGCGAGGGAGACTGGTCCGCCGGATGCCCGAACGACTTCCTCGACCGAGCGCCGGAGGCTCGCGGCGTCGTCGGCGGAAATCGACGCAAGCTCCGCGATCGGAAACGGGTCCGGGCTGTCGGCCCAGGACGCGAGACCGCAGAGGACCGGGTCGCGTCCCCAGATCGCCAGGTGACGGGAGTGCGTCAGGATGTATCGCAGCCGGCTGTTCAGGCGGCTGCGCGCGGGATCCCGGCCGCGCTTCTGATCGTCCAGGACATTGTGCGCCGTGGCGGTCACATAGTCGCGAAGGTCGGCAATCGGCCCGGTCGCGGGATCGGCCAGAATTCGACGCATTTTCGCCAGCAGGCGCAGCAGGATCTCGCTCTCGAGGTCCTCCGCTTCGGCGGGAGAATGCCGCGCGCTTCCTCTCGGCGGTCAGTACGCGGCCGACGAGGGGCGCGATGTGTCGATCGAAAAGCGTCTGGATTCCCCGCTCTCGCGCTTCCGCGTCGTTCCGGGGAAGCGAGCAGTCGGGCGATCAGGGGATCCTGTTGCTCTGGCGATCGGATCGGCTTACGACCTCGCCCGTATCATCGGATCGAAGCGGCGGACTGCCGAAGCGAATTTATTAGCGCCCGTCCCCGACGACCTCGAATGCCGCCCAGTAGTAGGGGTGCGCGTAGCGGGGGTCGCGTCGGAGATCGAGCTGCGCCTGCCGAAGAGCCTGCGCTTTTCCGTCTCCGGAGAGCAGCCGGCGGTGCAGATCGACCATGAGGCGGCTCGTCGCGGCGGAATCGGTCTTCCAGTCGGCGACGACGGTCGTCGGCGCGCCCGCGGCCAGCAGCGCCCAGGACAGCCCGATGATCCCCTCGCCCGCATGGAATGTCCCGCTCCCCGTCTGACAGGCGGAAAGCACGACGAGATCCGCGTGGAGCGACAGATCCGCGATTTCGCGGGCTTCGAGCAACCGCTTCGTCTTCCCCCGGCTTCGCACCGAGGACGACCGAGGAATACATCGGCGCTCCGTCGTCGAGGAGCCCGTGGGTCGCCAGGTGGATGACGTCGAATCGTCCGGCCTCCTCTTTGAAGAGGCGCTCGCTCGCCTCGGATCCGACGCGAACCTCGCTGCGGCCGGCGCCGTAGAGCCGCCCGATCGCGCGCACTTCCTGCTCGGCGTCCGGCATCGCGCCGAGCTCTGGACCGCGTTCGACGGCGGCGGACCGATCGGCGGTCTTCCCGCCGATCGTCGGATTGCCGAACGCCAGAAGGCGGGGGTTCTCTCGCCTTCGCGGAGCGCGCGTTCGCGCCGGGAGCGAGCTCAAGGACGGCGTCCGGAATATCGCGACCCGCTCGATCATTGCGCGACCCGCCGGGTTCCGAAGCACCGAAAACGGGACTCGCCAGAGTCTCCATCGGGAACGATCGCGAGCGTACGCGCTCCTCGAATCACCGGCTCCACGGGGGCGAGCAGAAGGTCATAAAGATCGCGAGCCGTGTCCGCGAAACCGGGATCGCGGCGGGAAAGCGCGTTCGCCATGGCTTCGCCCCGTCGCGTGATCTCTGGCCGCGCGAGCGGGATTTCGACAACCCGAACTTCCATCCGCATGCTCCGCGGCGCGCGGTGAAGACGTACGTGCATTGATCCTGAACAACGTATTCGAGCGCCGCCGTGCCGGCCGGGATTCGCTCCGGGAGCGACGCGAGCACGTCGACGTCGGGGACCCGACGAGCACGGAGGGCCGGATACTTGAGGAAAAGCTCCGACCGGAAAGTTTCGAGCGCCACGCGGACGGAATCCAGCTCGCGCGACAGGGCCGGATCGACGGCCCGGCGGTCGGCGAGCACCCGGCGATTGAGCGCCCGGACCCGCTCTTCGAGCTTTTCTTCCTTCTCCCTCTCCGGCGCCGTCATCTCGGAGAGAGATCGACCTTTCCCCTCTCGAGAGCATCCCGAAGAGCGCGCGCTTTCGACGCTTCCGCGACGGCGAGCCCCTCGCGCGCGCGGTTTTCGGCGACGAGGAGCGTCACGAGCTCTCCCGTAGGGAGCCAACCGGGCTTCGAAGATACCTCGCCCGGCCCCACCTCGTCGGCTCCGACCGGCCCGCGTGAGGCTTCCAACCGACGCGATCGCCTCTCGGAGCGCCGTCTCCGCCTCGGCATCGCGACGCACCGCATGAAGGGCTCGGGCCAGAGCGCAATGGGCCTCCCAGGGGGCCGCGAAGAGCCCCACTCTCTCGCGGCCGTCGCCGGATTCCGCGGTGAGGCAGGCTTTTTCCGCCAGACTCACGGCCTCCGCCGCGCGGCCCTGTGCGAGCCGCAGCTCGCTCAACGCCTCGTTCAGGCGGGCGTCGACCCGGGGGTCATCCCCGTCGGACCGGGTGCCTTTGAGCACGGCTTCCGCCCTCGCGAGCTCCCCGAGCCGGATCAGAATCCTGGCCTGCATCGTGGCCGTCTCGATGAGCTGGCTTTCTCTCGCCCCGAAAGACGTGGGGGGCCGCTCGCTCGCATCCGCAAGTTCGCAGCCGGGTCGGCTCGGAGCCGCTCGATCGTTGCCAGCGCTTCCCGAAGTTGTCCCATCGCCATCCGGGCCCGAGCGATCGGTCATGGCCACGAGAACCAGCTCCGGGTCACCCAACTCACGCGCGCCGGCCTCGGCTATCGCCGAGCTCCGTCAGTGCGTTTTGAGGGTTCCCAAGCTCCGTCTGGATGTCGTTCAGGAGGAACGCGAGATCCACCGACCCGCGGAGCAAAGGATGCCGGCGCAGGTTTTCCCGCTGCTCGGCAGCGAAAGCGACCGCATCCCGAAGCCTGCCCGCGCGGAATGCGATCAGGCTCGCCATGTAGAGCGACTTGAGCCCGATCCGGGAATCGTCGAGCCGATCGATCATCGCCGCCGCGGCGCGAAGCTCCGAGATCGCCGCGTCCGTATCGTTGCGAAACCAGCTCGCAATTCCGGCCGAGAAGTGGCCGCCGGCGATCGAGTCCGCATCGCCGGCGAGCTGTCCGGCGGCGACCGCCTGCCGCGCGAGGTTCAGCGACAGCTCGAAATCGCCGTCCAACGCGATGAAGGCGAGCATGCGCAACGCCATGCTCTCGCCGCGGCCGTCGTGGACGGCCCGGCTTTTTTCGAGAGCCCAGAGCACGGTGTGGCGGCCTGCGCCAGCATGCTCGTCGGAAGCCGCGTCCGCGAGCTCGCGGAGGAACAACGGGCGATCGAGGTGGACGTCGCATTCGAAAACATCGTCGAGGTCCGACCACGAAGCGTTCACGAGCTCGAGCGACAGCCGGCGTTCCCGAGTCATGGCGGAGCGGACGATCCATTGCCCGCCCTCTTCCTCGGCCTCGAGACTCCACCAGCGCGGGAGCTCGACCCGATCGCCGGCACCGTTGAGACCCGTCGCCGTCCACCTCGAGAAGGAGCCGCCACTGCTTGCCGAGGGGCTCCTGTTCGAGCAGCCGATGCGAAAGGACGCGGATCTCGTGACGCTTCTCGAGGGTGTCGGTCACGCTCTGCCATGGGAGCCCCTCCGCCCGACCCGTGGCGGCCATCCGATCGAAGGAACGCGGTTCCCCCGTCTGGAGCGCGGCCGCGAACGAAGAGGCGAGCGGCTCGAAATCCGGAGGATGAGGAACGGTCCTTCCCGCCGCGGCGAGCCCGAGCGGACCGAAGAGGAGGATCGCCCAGAACATGCCGGGAATGATAAGCCGGGAGGGTCGGTAATATCCCACCGTTTACGGCGTCCCCGCTCTTGGACGCTAAGCTCCGCGAGTTCTGAAAACAAAGAGTTCACGGAGCTCGCAATGAATACTTCTAAATCGATCGCCTCCTGTCCGCAGCGCACCGATCGAGCGCGCTCCCCCCCCCCCGCCGTGATATCTTCCCCTCCCTCCCCCCTTGCTGTCGTGGCCGAGCCGCGTTCGTTCTCTTTTTTCTCATCGGTCTCGTCCACCCCGCCGGGGCCGCGACGGTGACGCTGCAGGCGTTCCTGGATGAGGACAACAACGCCTCGACCGGATGCGCGATCACGACGACGGTCGGGACGTTTTCGGGGGCCGAGCTGGTTCTGACGACGACGGTCGACACGACGGCCGGACAAGTGACGGCAGTCTCGCTACCAGAACTGTACGGGGAGGCGTGCTTGGAGCTCCAGTTTCCGTCACGTCGCCGTATGCGCCGCCGTGGGCGATCGGAATCGGAGCGGGGGTCTCGGGATCGGACGCTGATCGAGAGCTACATCCCGGTGTCGGCCCTCGGCGCTTTCGGCTTGATTCCGCGCAGGTTTCATCTCGACCGATCAAACCGGCGCGCAAGACGGAATTCTGCAAGGGCGCATTCTGGCCGCGCCGGCAGGACCTGCCCGACCGCAGCCGGGATTCCGACACTTTCGGAGTGGGGCTTCCTCGCGCTCGGGCTGCTGCTGTCTCTCGCCGGGCTGCTGATGCTCCGGCGCGGCGGCGCGGGCGGATCGCTGCTCGTGGTTCTGATCGTCTTTGCGCTCGCGGCCGGCGTCGCGTGGGCGGCGATCACGCTGACGGGCAACCCGACGGACTGGGCGGGCGTTCCTCCGGTCGCGACCCAGCCGCCCGACGCGAACCCGACGCACGCGGACATCTACGCCGTCTATGCCACTTCGGACGGGACGAGCCTGTTTTTCCGCTTCGACGTCAAGCTGTGTCCGGTCATTACGGTAGGTCCGACGACTCTTCCGGACGGGACGATCAATGCCGCTTATCCGGCGACGACATTCAGCCAGACCGGGGCCGCGGTTCCGATCCTCTGGTCGGAGACCGGCGCCCCGCCCCCGGGAATGACGTTTTCCTCCGAAGGGCTTCTGTCCGGGACTCCCACGCAGACAGGCACCTTCCCGATCACGTTCACGGTCACCGACGCGAACGGCTGCAAGGGGAACCAGGCGATCACGCTCACCGTCAACGCCTGCCCGGTGATCACCGTCAACCAATCCGGCGACGACGACCGGCACGGCCAACGCGGCTTTCAGCGAGACTTTTACGGCTTCGGGCGGCAACGGGACGATCACCTGGAGCGAGACCGGGACGTTTCCGGCCGGAATGACGCTCGATAGCTCGACCGGCATTCTTTCGGGAACTCCCACCCAGACGGGAAGCTTCCCGATCACCGTGAAGGCGACCGACGCGAACGGCTGCACCGGCACGTCGAGTTACACGCTGACGATCAATTGCCAGACGATCAGCGTCACGAACCCGGCGACGACGACCGGCACGGCGAACTCGGCATTCAGCCAGACGTTCACCCAGACGGGCGCGATCGGAACGGCGACATTCACGACCTCGAGCACGCTGCCGGCGGGCCTGACGCTCGCGACGAACGGAACGCTTTCCGGCACGCCGACGCAGACGGGCTCGTTCCCGATCACGGTGACGGCGACCGACAGCAACGGCTGCACGGGAACGGGCTCGACCTACACGCTCGTCATCGGCTGCCAGACGATCACGGTCACGAACCCGGCCACGACAACCGGCACGGCGAACGCGGCTTTCAGCCAGACGTTTACGGCCGGCAACACCGTCGGCACGACGACGTTCACGACAGCGAGCACGCTGCCGACGGGCCTGTCGCTCGCGACGAACGGAACCCTGTCCGGCACGCCGACGCAGACGGGCTCGTTCCCCATTACGGTGACGGTGACGGATGCCAACGGGTGCACCGGAACGGAATCGACGTACACGCTCGTGATTGGCTGCCAGACGATCACGGTCACGAATCCGGCGACGACGACCGGGACGGTCAACGCCGCCTTCAGCCAGACGTTCACGGCCGGCAACGCGATTGGCGCGACGACGTTCACGACAGCCTCGACGCTGCCGACGGGCCTGACGCTTGCGACGAACGGCACGTTGTCGGGCACGCCGACGCAGCCGGGTTCGTTCCCGATCGCCGTGACGGTAACCGACGCGAACGGATGCACAGGGGACAGGCTCGACTTACACGCTCGTGATCGGCTGCCAGACGATCACCGTCGAGCCGTCGTCGCTGCCTTCGGGGATGACGGGCGTCTCCTATTCGCCGATCCAGTTCACGCAGACAGGAGCCGTCGGCTCCGTCACGTTCGGCCAGACGGGAACATTGCCGAACGGGATGAGCTTCTCGGTCGACACCCTTTCGGGCACGCCGACAGAAACCGGCTCCTTCCCGATCACGGTCACGGCGACGGATTCGAACAACTGCACGGGGAACCGGGACTATCTCCTGGTGATCTCGTGCGTCGGAGCGACGATCTCAGTCGATCCGGCCTCGCTCCCGGCAGCCACCTCGGGAACGTCTTTCACGGCGACCTTTACGGGCAGCGGCGGCACGGGGCCCTACACGTTCGCGAAGTCGGGGACGCTCCCGACCGGGCTCGGCTTCTCGGTTGACACCCTTTCGGGCACGCCGACTCAGACGGGAACATTCCCGATCACGATCCTGGCCACCGACAGCAGCGGCTGCCAGGGCAGCCGCGACTACCTGCTGGTCGTCAGCTGCGCGGGGACGCCGATTGCCGTGAGCCCGACAACGCTTTCGGCAGGGTTGATCAACACGGCATATTCGCCGGTGACCTTTGGAGCGACCGGCGGGACGGCCCCGTACACGTTCTCGCAGGCGGGCGTGCTGCCGGCGGGCATGACGTTCTCCGCCGGAGTCCTCTCCGGCACGCCGACTCAGTCGGGAGCCTTCCCGATCACGGTCGCCGTGACCGACGCGGGGGGCTGCACGGGCAGCCGCGATTACACGCTGACAATCGACGAGGCCCCGGCGATCACGAGCGCGGACAGCGCGCTTTTCCCTCCGAGCGTCTTCACGTCGTTTACGGTCACGACGACGGGATTCCCGACGGGCGCGTCGATGGCGATCAGCGAGAGCGGCGCGCTGCCGCCGGGCGTGACGTTTGTCGACAACAGCGACGGGACCGCGACGATCTCCGGAACGCCGACGGGCACGGGCTCTTTCGCGATCGTCATCACGGCGTCCAACGGCATCTCCCCGGATGCGACACAGAACTTCACGATCCAGCTCTGCCCGACCATTTCGGTCACGAATCCGGCAACGACGACGGGCACGGCGGGCGTGGCCTTCAGCCAGACGTTTACCCAGTCCGGCGGCAACGGCACGATCACGTGGAGCGAGAGCGGCGCGCTTCCGGCCGGGATTACGCTCGACAGCTCGACGGGAGTCCTCTCGGGCACGACCGACACGGTCGGGTCCTTCCCGATCGTCGTCACGGCGACCGACGGGAACGGCTGCCAGGGCGCCGGGGCGACGTACACGTTGACGATCAACTGCCAGACGGTCACGGTCACGAACCCGGGTGTCAACACCGGCACGGTCGATGCCGCGTTTTCCCAGACGTTCACGGACAGCGGCATCCTCGGGACGGCGACGTGGAGCGAGACCGGCGCGCTGCCGGCCGGCATCACGCTCGACTCCTCGACGGGAGTCCTCTCCGGCACGCCGACGGTCAACGGCTCGTTCCCGATCACGGTGAAAGCGACCGACACGAACGGCTGCTTCGGGACTGGCTCGACCTATACCCTGGTCATCGGCTGCCAGACCATCACCGTGACGAAGCCCTCGACGACGACCGGCACGGTCGACGCGGCGTTTTCCCAGACGTTCACCCAGAGCGGCGCGCACGGGACAGCGACGTTTACGACGGCATCGACGCTCCCGGCCGGCCTCTCCCTCTCGACGTCCGGCGTTCTGTCCGGCACGCCAACGGTCAACGGCTCCTTCCCGATCGTCGTGACGGTGACCGACAGCAACGGCTGCACGGGCACGAGCTCCACCTACACGCTCGTCATCAATTGCCAGACGATCACCGTGACGAAGCCCTCGACGGCGACCGGCACCGTCAACGCCGCGTTTTCCCAGACGTTCACGCAGAGCGGCGCGCACGGGACAGCCACGTTTACGACCGCTTCGACGCTGCCTGCCGGCCTCTCTCTTTCGACGTCCGGCGTTCTGTCCGGGACGCCGACGCAGGCCGGCTCGTTCCCGATCGTCGTGACGGTGACCGACAGCAACGGCTGCACGGGAACGAGCTCGACGTACACCCTCGTCATCGGCTGCCAGACGATCTCCGTGACGAACCCGGCGACGGCGACCGGCACCGTCAACGCCGCGTTCAGCCAGACCTTCACCCAATCGGGCGGCATCGGCACGATCACCTGGTCGGAGAGCGGGACGCTGCCCGCCGGGATCACGCTCAATCCCTCGACGGGCGTCCTTTCCGGCACGCCGACACAGAACGGTTCCTTCCCGATCACGGTCACGGCGACCGACGGCAACGGCTGCCAGGGGACCGGGGCGACGTACACGCTTGTGATCGCCTGCCAGGCGATCACCCTCGGGCCGGCATCGATCCCGCGGGGACGAGCGGCACGGAATATTCGGCGTTCACATTCACGCAGACGGGCGGAGTCGGGACCGTGACGTTCACGACCGCCTCGACACTGCCGACGGGCATGACGCTCGCGACCGACGGCAATCTCGTGGGCACGCCCACACAGACGGGCAGCTTCCCGATCACGGTCACGGCGACCGATTCAAACGGCTGTACGGGGAACCGCGACTATCTGCTCGTGATCGCCTGTTCGGGCACGCCGATCGCGCTTTCGCCCGGGTCGCTGCCGACGGTGACCGTCAAGACGGCCTACGCCGGAACGACCTTCACGGCAAGCGGCGGCAACGGGACTTACACGTTCTCGGAAAGCGGAACACTTCCGTCGGGGATGAGCTTCGATGCGCCCACGCACACCCTTTCGGGCACGCCGACACAGACGGCCAGCTTCCCGATCACGGTCTCGGCCGTCGACGGCAACGGCTGCGCGGGCCTTCAGGACTACCTGCTCGTCGTCGCGTGCAACGGCACGACGGTGTCCGTCCTCCCGGCGTCGCTTTCGTCCGGCACGGTCGGCACGCTCTACACATCGGTCGTCTTCACGGCCTCCAACGGGACGAGTCCCTACACCTTTGCCGAAGCGGAACCCCTTCCCTCCGGGATGAGCTTCGATGCGCCCACGCACACTCTCTCCGGCACGCCCACGAAGGCCGGCACGTTCCCGATCACGGTTTCGGCGACCGACGCAGCGGCTGCGCGGGCTCGACCGGCTACAGCCTCGTGATCGTCTGCCAGGTCATCACCGTGACGAATCCGGCGACCAGTTCCGGAACGGCCGGCGTGGCGTTTTCCCAGACCTTCAGCCAGTCGGGCGGCATCGGGACGATCACCTGGTCGGAGAGCGCGACGCTCCCGACCGGGATCACGCTCAATCCGTCGACGGGAGTCCTTTCCGGCACGCCGACACAGACCGGAACGTTCCCGATCACGGTCACGGCGACCGATGGGAACGGCTGCCAGGGGACCGGGGGCGACCTACAGCCTCGTCATCGTCTGCCCGACGATCACCGTGACCCGCAACGGCGGTGGTTCCTTCCCGGCGGGCGTCTTCAACACGGCCTACACGGGACAGAGCTTCTTCGCTTCGGGGGGCTCGGGAACCTACACCTTCGGCGTCACTTCGGCGCTCTCCGACCGGTCTATCGCTCTCGAGCGCGGGCGCGTTGAGCGGCACGCCGACGGCAACCGGGACGTTCAATTTCACGGTCACCGCGACGGACTCGAGCACGAGCTGCACGGGCTCGCAGGCGTTCTCCATCTCGATCGCGCCCGTGGCCGTGGCCGACTCGTACCCGGCGGGCAGCCACCTCGTCGACAACACGCAGTTCGTCATCACCGGCGGGACGACCGCCTCGCCGGCCACGCCGTTCGTCGGCTCGACGACGACGCTGATCGGCAATGACCTGCCCGGCGGCGGCGTCGCCGCAACGGTGGGAACTTTCGCCACGACCGGAGGCGGCAGCGTCACGATCGCCGCGGACGGCATCTTCGTCTACACGCCGAGGTCAACTCGGCCGCGGCAGCGATCACGAGCGACTCCTTCACGTACACGGTCGTCAGCAACGGAGCCACGTCGGCGCCGGCCACGGTCATCCTCACGCTGGCCAACTGCGTCTGGTACGTCAAGAACAATGGCGCCGCCGGCAACGGCCAGTCGCAGTCGCTGTTTGCGACGCTCGCCGTGGCGCAGACCGCTTCGACCGGGGACATCATCTTCGTCTACAACGGCGACGGGACCACGACCGGCCAGGCCGTGGGAATCATGCTGAAGGCCAACCAGCAGTTGATCGGCGAGGGCGTCGCGCTCGTCGTCGATACAGTCATCCTCAAGGTGGCGGTACGAGCCGCAGATCACGAATATGGCCGGGACCAGCGATGTTGTCACGTCGAACGACGGCAACACCGTCAAGGGCTCTGACGATCACGGGGGCCACGCGCGACGGCATCTCCTCGGTCACCGCGCACGCCGGCTTTATGGCCGACAGCTTATCGGTCAAGACACACGAACGTCGCGGTCGACCTCATCAGCATGACCGGGACGGTGACGATCACGAACTCCGCGATCTCGACCGCCGGCAACCAGCCCTCACGATCAACATCGGCATGGCCGCCGTCACGGTCCACAAGACGAACACGATCAATGGCGGTACCGGCATGCGGTCGCGGTCATCAACCGGCCCGTTCAGCGCCGGCGCGATCGTGATCGGCGCTGCGATCACCACGGCCAGATCCAGCTCCTGTCGAACCTTGCCGGGACGATCTCGTTCACTGGCTGCAGACGCTGTCGAACGGCGCGGTCAGCGGCATCACGATGACGACGAACACTGGAACCACGATCGGCTTTTCCGGAACCCTGAACGTCACAACGACTACCGGCATTCGTTCCACACCTCCGCGGTGGCACGTTGAACGTTACGGGAATGGCCAACCTCACCGTGGGAGCGGCGATGGTGGGCCTCGTGCTCACGGCATGACCGTCGGCGGATCCGGCGTGACGTTCACGAGCGTCAACACGACCGGGGCAAACGGTGGCATCGCGATGTTGAACGTCACCGGCAACGTCACGGTCAACGGCGGCACGATCACGAACGGGACGACCGGCGTCTCGCTTCAAGGCTCGAGCACGAGTCTCACGCTCGCCGGGGTGACGATCACCGGTCCGGCGACCGGCATCGCGAGCACGACGAACTTCGGTACGCTGACGATCGGCAGCTCGGTCAACGTCTCGGCGGCGACCGCGCTGAACCTCACGACCGGAACCGTCAGCGGCACGTTCGCGAACGTCACCTCGACAGGCGGCGTCAACGGCATCAGCCTCACTTCCATCGCCGGCACGTGGGGCGCCACCGCCGGTTCGCTCAGCGGCGCGAGCGGGAATACGCTCAACATCAGCGGCGAACGGAGAGCTTCACCTACGCCGGCGGCATCAGCGGCGGCGCGAAGACCGTGAACGTCAGTGGCGCCACCAGCGGCACGATCGCCCTCTCCGGCGCGATCGGCAGCAGTCCGATTTCCCTGACCAGCAACACCGGCGCGACGATCAACTTCACGGTGTGCTTACTCTCTCCACCGGCGCCAACGACGCCTTCACGGCCACCGGCGGCGGCACGGTGAGCGCGACGAATACGACGAGCACGCTCACGACGACGACCGGGACGGCGTTGAATGTGGCGAACACGACGATCGGGGCAGCCAACCTGACGTTCCAGAGCATCTCGGCGGGAACTACCTCAACACCCTTTGCCGTGAATGGCATCGTCCTCAACAACACCGGAGCGAGCGGCGGGCTGACTGTCCTTGGAACCGGCGGCGCCGGTTCAGGCGGAACGATTCAGAAGACCACCGGCAGCGGTATTTCGCTGACCTCCGTCGGCGGAAGCGCCAGCTTTACCGACATGAACATCAGCGGCACCGCCAGCGATGGCGTCACCGCCAACACGGTCAAGAATTTCTCGTGCTCGCTGTGCAACATCACCAACCCAGGCTCGGCGGCGAACAAGCAGGGACTCAATCTGAACGAGCTTTCGGGTACGGCCAGTCTGACCAATGTGACGGTGACCGGCGCAACCCAGAACGGTGCCTTCATCCAGAACACCAGCGCAACGCTGACTTCTTTGACGATCAGCGGTGGCAGCTACAGCTCGACGAATAACGCGTTTTTCACGGCAGGCAGCGGCCTGGAGGTGATCGCCAAGACCACTGGCGTGATTACCGCGGCCACTGTTTCGGGAGTGACGTTCAACGCGAACTTCTCGTCCGCGATCCAATCGTTCGCCCAGGACACAGCCACGATCGGTGACATCACGGTCTCCGGCTGTACCTTCACCAACAACGGTGCCGCGGCCGCCGACTTCGACGCCGGCACCGGCACCCGGCAATATCAAGTTCCACTTCCTGAACAACCTCACCATCACCGGCAACAAGGGACCGGTCATCAACGTCTTCTCTTCTGCGACGGCGACGGGCGGTCTGATTCAGGGCCGCATCGACGGTAATCAGATCGGCGCGTGTGTCGGCAGCTGCGTCAGCGCCACGCCCCCCCAGCCCAACGGATTGTGGACTCCGGCTCGACCGGCGGTGCGGGCATTCGTGTCTTCCTGCAGGGAGCCCCGGGAAACATCACCATCGTCAACAACGTCATCCGCGCTACCGCCTGCTCGCGCGGCATCGACGTCCAGACGATCGGTCCCGCTCCTGCCCAGGGCAGTGCCCGGCAGTCGGATATCGTGATCATCGGAAACGATGTGAACAACTTCTCTTCAGACTGCGCGTTCCCGTTGAATGACATCTATCTTGCCGCGGACGACCAGGCCGGGACCACGACGACGCTGCGTGCCGAGGTTCACGGAAATACGATCAAGACGGCTGGTGCCACCCCGGCGAACACGGATTGGCCGTTCGATAATCTGGAATGGTTGTACTTCGATCGCGTGGATTCACTGAGTGCGGGTACGCCTGAGCCGAATTCGACTTCGCAGCTCGTCGACGTCGATCCCGGTAAGCCGCACGCGAACGCCAACGCCGCAATCGCAGGAACCCAGACCAGCGGTACAGCGAAGGCGAATGCCGCAGTCACATTGATCCCGGGCCCGATCACCACGGTTCCCTGATCACGAATGCTGCTGGGGTGGGCCCTGGGGACGGTCTTGAATTGATGTATTGTGCGCAACCCCCTGCAAGACGAAATCGACCCGGGATCTTGAGCTTGGACGATTAGGGTCAGATCTGTGTTTTTCGGTAGCCGTCAGTCGCTTCGCGACTTTTGAATTAGGAATTAGGAGTTGAGGACACTTAGCTAGAGCATTTTCCCTTTCGCCGCTTGGCCGCGGAGCAGGAACGTTTTCGGATAACGACCCTCGCCACAGATCTTGAACGAGCCGAAGTCTTTGAACCATAGTCCGTCCGGGGCATCCGGTTCGGATTCTCGCCAGACCTTGACCTGGTAGAGATCGTCGGCGGTGATCTTTCGATCGCGAAGGCGGTCAAACAGGTGGTTGCGAAGCGCCGGTGGCAGACCCGACCACTCGACCTTCGGCACTACTCACCGAACGTCAACCGGGCGAGCTCTTCCTTCAAGCGTTTCTGTTCGCCGGTATCCGACGTGTGAGTCAGCCGATCGGCGAGGTCGAAAAACCGTTTCTTTTCCTGTTCCCGAGCTTCGAGACCTGTCTCGATCAATTCCACGATGACGCGGTTCGCGCTCACGCGCTGACGTTTCGCGAGGGCCTGGACCCGGCGGGCGACTGGCAACGGGAGGCTGACACTCTGGCGGCCGGAGGGTTTGGATGCGCTCATGAGCGCAAGTGTACACCATGTTGCACCACGTCGCACCACTCATTTCGCCGACAGGTCTGCTGGTGGCTCGCTTTGGCCGCTCGCGGGCGACTCAATGCCGGCGATTGGTCCGTAGGCCGGCGAGGGGGAAGCCTTCGCGTTCGGCGGACGCGGCCAGGCGATCGTCGAGGCAGACGAACAGGAGGGTCGTGGGCCGGCCTTCGGACGCCGCGACTCCCGCCGCAAGCTGCAGCGCGTCGGCCGCGCGCAGGTCGTGCACGCGCAGGAAGCGCAGCGCGTCCTCCCGCAAGGCCTCGGAGGGCTGCACCTCCTGCCAGGTCGCCGCGAAACGGTCGAGCCGGCCCCGTGCCTGTACCGCCGCGCGTGGCCGGAGCCTCTTCTCACGCTCCAGGCGAGCGATCGCAGATTCACATTCCAGGCGCGTCCCCCACCACGCGAGCACGCCGGCATCCGCGCGATAGAGCGAGCGCATGCGCCCGGATTCCCGCTGGCGGACGATGAGCGGCACGAGCGCCGAGCTGTCCCAGAACCTCAGCGACCGCTCCTGCGCTCGTCGAGAAGGGCCGCGACGATGTCGCCGCCCCGCGCGGCGACGGGCGGCGCGGTGCTCGCGATCTCCTCGAGCCGGCCCCGGCGCGCACGCCGGATGACGCCCGTTCGCTCCAGCCGTGCCAGGCGCCCCTCGTCCGGGCCGGCGTCTCCCGCGCTCACAACCGGCTCGAGGCGAGCGACCGGCCGCTCGCGGTCGGTGATCAGGATCGTTTCCCCATGCCGAACGCGGTCGAGCAGCGCGCTCAGGCGGTTCTTCGTCTCGGAGATCGTCGCGGTCTTCATAAGGCTATTCTAGCCTTTTCGGCCCCGAGCTCTTCAGGATGTCCTGGCCGGCGCTTCCTTTATCGCGGCTTCGCAGCCGTGCTCGTCGTGAAGAGCCGGACGAACCCCGACGCGATTTCCTTGCCCTGCGGCGAGACGATGACTTCGAACTCGAATGCCGGACGCCCCCAGGGACCGCGAAATCGCAAGTCCGTGAGGATGAGGCGGGTCCCGCGCGGCCCGAGAGCCTCCACGGCCGCGACCGGAAAACGGGCGAAACGGAACCAGACGTCCGCGTCGGAGAATTTCCGCGCCGCGCGGACGGCCGGGGAGACCGCGTGGGTGGCAAACCGCTCGACGGGAGCCGTCTCGGGCGAGGCGTAGGAGCGGCCGAGCAGCGCGAGCACGCCGCCGAGACTCGGCCTCGGAATCTCGGCGACCTCGCGGCGAAGCCGGGGAGGCAATCCGCCGAGCCGAACGTACGAAACGTCGATTTCGTCGCCGCGATCCGCGAACAGCGCCCACCGGAGAGGAGAAAACGGCTGCGGCAGCGCCGAGACCCGCGCGCCGGGGAACTTTCGGCCCGCGGCGGAAAGGGCCTTTTCGTGCATCGCCGCGCAGAATCCGATGTACGCGAAAAGCATGAGCGAGCCGGCGGCCGAGACCGCCCGCGCGCGCCGGCGAAAGACAACCGCCGCGATCAGGGACGCAACGAGGATCCCGGTGAAAAACGGGTCGAGGATGAACACCCAGTCCAGCGCGTAGCGATGCCACGACAGAGGAGCGAAGAACATCGTGCCGTACGAGGTGATCCAGTCGAACAGAATATGGCTGACGATTCCGACGAGCGCGGCGATCCCGAGATCGGCCACTCTTCGCCTTCCGAGCGAAGAGCTTCGCGATGCCGGCGATCCCCGCCGCAAAGAGCGGCGCGAGGACGAACGAATGCGTGACGCCCCGGTGGTATTGAAGATATCCGAGCGTGTCGTGGAGCGTGAACCACGATCCGGGCAGAAGAACGCGTCGCAGTCGGGAAACATCGCGGCGACCGCGCACACTGCGGTCGCCGCTGCCGCCGATTTCTTCGCGGCGGCCCGGCCAAGCAGCGCGCCGGCGAGGCCGTGGGTGAGCGTGTCCATCGCGGCGAAGCTACCATGCGGATTCCGGGCCAGGGCTTCGCTCGATCCGCTCGGGATTAGCCCCAGCGCCGGCTCGACGAGCGGGTCCTGTCGCCAGGAGCGAGTCCGGCCCAGCGGCCCCGTCGGGCCGGGACGCGGGGCGCAGGCGCTCGTTCGCAGGCCGTGAGTGAGGCGCAAAAGAGCAGGGTTGAAAGTTGGAACGGTAAGGCTCGCGCCGAACGCCAGAGGCGCGGAGGAGCGATTCCATCCCGATCAACCGCGCCGTGCCAGCGAACGAGTGCCGAGCTCCGCGGCCCACCGGGCCGGGCCCCGACGCCGTGCCGAGCGAGTTCCCTGCTCCCGTCGGAGCTACACTCTCCCCGATGCCAACCTACAAGCTCACTCTCGAATACGACGGAACGCGCTACCGCGGCTGGCAGGCGCAGAAGAACACGGGCCGCACGATCGCCGCCGCGATCGAGCGCGCGGCTTCCGAAGTCTGCGAGGAGCCGGTCCGCGTTCACGGCGCCGGCCGCACCGACGCCGGCGTGCACGCGCTCGCGCAGATCGCGCATTTCCAGGCGCGCGCGGTGCTTTCTTCGCCCGAGCTCCAGTACGGCATCAACGACCGGCTCCCGCCGGACATCAACGTGCTCGCCGCGGAGCACGTTGCCGACGGCTTCCACGCGCGGCACGACGCGGTCTCGCGAACGTATGTCTATCGGATCTCCAAGCGCCGGACGGCGTTCGAAAAACCCTTCGTGTGGTGGATCAAGGACCGGCTCGACGTGGAGCCGATGCGGGCCGCCGCGAAACTCTTCGCCGGAAAACACGATTTCGCGTCCTTCTGCGAAAATCCGGAAGGGCAGACTTCGACGCTCGTCGTCGTGGAATCGTGCGAAGTGTCCGAAACGCCGGAGAAGATCCTCGTTCGCGTCTCCGCCTCGCACTTCCTGTGGAAAATGGTCCGCCGGCTCGTCGGTACGCTCGCCGAGGTCGGCCGCGGAAACCTCTCCGTCGAAGAGCTGAAGACGCTTCTCGCGACGCGGTCGGCCCGACCCGCCCGGTGGACGGCGCCGCCGTCCGGCCTGTTCCTGGAATCGGTCGCTTACCCGGCTCCCCCGCCGAAGCGCCGCGGAGCCGGAACTCCGTAATGCGCCCGGAGTGATGGCGGCCCCCCCGGACCCGACGACGCGATTCTCCGACCGCGTGGAAAGCTACGTTCGATATCGCCCCGGCTATCCGCCGGAGGCGCTCGGCGTCCTGGCCGCCGAAGGGCTGAGCGGTTCGGATATTGTCGCGGACATCGGCTCCGGCACGGGAATTCTTTCCGAGCTTTTCCTGAAGGCAGGGCATGAAGTCTGGGGCGTCGAGCCGAATGCGCCGATGCGCGCGGCGGCGGAAACACTCCTCGCCCGTTACCCGCGGTTCCGAAGCATCGAGGGAAGCGCCGAGGCGACGACGCTCGAGAACGGAAGCGCCGACCTCGCCGTCGCGGGGCAGGCATTCCACTGGTTCGACCGCGGAAAGGCGCGCGAGGAGTTCCTGCGGATCCTTCGCGGCAACGCCCGCGTCGCCCTCTTCTGGAACGACCGGAGAACGTCCGGATCGCGGTTCTCCGAACGCTACGAGAACCTCCTTCGCGACTACGGGACCGACTACGCGGCCGTCGACCACAAGAATCTCGACGGCGGCGCGTTCGACGCTTTCTTCGGGCCGGGGGCGTGGACGCTGACGACGCTCTTCAACGAGCAGCGGCTCGACCTCGAAGGCCTGCGCGGAAGGCTCCTCTCCTCGTCCTACACGCCGGCGCCCGGACAACCCCGGCACGACGAGATGAGGAAGGAGCTCGACGAGATCTTCGCCGCGACGAACGAGGGCGGCTTCGTGCGGATGGAGTACGACACGCGGATCTACCTGGGGCGTCTCAAACCCTGATCAGCGGCCGCCCAGGAGCGGGTAGGGATCGATCGGCACCCCCTGCCACCAGTGCTTGTCGGCGCCGAGGCGGGAGACCGCGAAGTGGAGATGCGGCGTGTTCGGCGGCGCGTTGCCGCTCGTGCCGACGTAGCCGATGAGCTCGCCGCGCCGCAGCACCTGGCCCTCCCTCAGCCCCCGCGCGTACCCGTCGAGGTGCGCGTAGTAGTAGCAGATCGTCGCATCGCGGTTGAACTCGTAGACGGTGTGGCCGCCGGGAACGCTCTCGAAGATCTTGCGGACGACCCCGTCATCGACGGCGACGACCGGGGTGCCGCGCGGCTCGAGGATGTCGATCGCCTCGTGGCGATGGCCGCCGCGGCGCTCCGTGAAGCTGTCCCGAAGGTCTCTCGCCGTCAGGCCCGCGATCGGCATCCCGAGCCGTTGATCGGATTCCGGACCCGGGCTCGACGCGGGCACGGACACGGGGACGGGAACGCGAACGGGAACGGGAACGGAAGCGGAAACGGGCGCGGAAGCGGGAGGGGGAGCTTCTCCCGGTAGCCTCGCGGGCGAGGCCGGCGGCGGCCGCTTCGGCTCGAGGAAGATGAATGCCGCGAGGAGCGCGGCGATCGCGAAATAGAAAAAGAAGAGAGCGCGAGGCGGCCACATCGCTCACTCTCCGCAGTCGACGAGATCGAGCGGGCCGCGGCTTCTCATCGTTCGAGCACGACCGGAGTGCCCACCGAGACGAGCTGAGAGAGCTCGAGCGCGTCCCAATTCGTCAGCCGGATGCAGCCGTGAGTCTGAACTTTTCCGATTTCTCCGGGCTCGGCCGTTCCGTGGATTCCGTAGTGCGGCTTCGAGAGGTCGATCCAGACGACGCCGACGGGATTGTTCGGGCCGGCGGGCAGCGTCGCCTTCTGATCGGTCGCGTCCGCGTCCCAGAAGAGATCCGGGTTGTAGTGGAAGACCGGATTTCGACCCACGCCGTTGACCGTCCAGCGTCCGACCGGAAGAGGATCGTGCTCGCTGCCGACCGATGCCGGGTACCGCGCGAGAACTCCGCCGCCGGCGTCGAGGGCTTCCACGGAATGGTCGCTCCCCGAGACGCGGACCGAAGCGGCCCCGGGCAGCTTCGCGCGATTTGCCGCCGGGACGAGGATCGTCTCGCCGGCCTTCTGGAAAGAGGACGACGGGTTCATCCGCCGCAGCAGGGCCGGACTCGCGTGGAACTTCTCTCCCAGCGCCTCGAGCGGCGAAGAATAAGAAAGAGCGCTCAACTTCGCTTTCTCCATGGTGTCTTCGGGGATCGCGACGAACGGCCCCGCCACGTCTTCCGCCGTGATCGAGTATTTCTCGACGGCCGCGCCCGTGTCGCGGTCGAGAGCTTTCCACGTTTCTTCCGAAACGGCCTCGTCGCGGGGCAGTCCGCGCGCTTCGTTGAATGCCGCCACGGCAAGCGCGGTGTTTGTTCCGAACGAAGCGTCGATCTCGCCCGACGGAAAAATGAGCCCGGTCGAGGAGGACCTGAGCCCTCAGAACGCCCGGGGACGACCGACCTCCCGCGAGCCGCGGGCGGAGGGTCGCGTCGTTCGCATCCTCGAAACGGACTTTCGCTGCCTGCCTTCGCCCGCGCGAACGCGCGTGCTTGCCGGTTTACGACCCGAAGTTGCCGCCGACGCCGGAAGAGCGAAACAGAGCGCGACCGCGAGAGAAATCACATGCCGAATTCTCATGTTTGATCTCTCCGTAGACGTAGTATTCAAGTCCGGTGCCAGAAGAGATCCTCGCCGCGACATCTCGATCCCGCGCCTTTGGCTCCGACGCAGCGTCTCGTCGCGATCGTCGCCGCTGCCTTTTCTCGAGGCGCGCAAGCGGACCGACGGCGCTCTCGACGGCGCTTCGGCATCGGCTGGCGGCCCGGCGAAGCTCGGGTTCGCTTCGACTGCCGCCATCGGGGAATCGTCGCCACGCTCCGGGAAGACAACGCCGATCTCTGGAAAGAAGACGTCGTCGAGGCGTTCCTGAGCTTCGACGATCCGCCGGCTCGCTACCTCGAGCTGGAGGTCAATCCGCTCGGCGCGAAATTTTCCGCCGTCGTCGACTCGCCGAACCTCTCGCGCGAAGGAATGAGGGTCCGAAGAGTCCCGCTCCCCGATTTTCGGGCGGAGGTAAACGTGCGCGAGAAACGCTGGAGCGCGGTGATGTCGATCCCGCTGGACCTCGCGGGTCCTGTCGCGGGCCTTCGCCGCGCCGTCGCGGCCTCAGCCGCAGGCGGGACTCGACCCACTGTCCCGCTCGCTCACCGCAGGCCCCTCCGTGACGCCTTCCCGCAACGAGCGGGTCCAGGAGTCTCGCCCCACACCACCCGCTCGGTCCGCGGATGTGACCTTCCGCGCCAACTTCTTCCGCATCGACCGGACTTCGGGAGAGTTCTCGGCGCTCTTTCCGACGTTCGCCGACCTTCCCGATTTTCACGTTCCGGACAAATTCGGCCGCTTCCGTTTCGGGCCTGACCCGCGCGGTCTCGTTCTACGGCTTGAACTGGCGAACGAGGTTGAAGCCGATGTGCCAGTCGTTGTTGCGGAACCCGTTGTCGAACGAACGCGCGCTGACGCTTCTGAGCGAGCGCGAAATCGCCGGACAGCCGTTCGTCGACGTTCGTCACGGTCGCGTTCGACACGACGAGCTCGAAGCGGTGCCGGTAGAGCACTTTTTCGACGGCGGCGGTCCAGATCGCGATCGATCCGTTGACGCCCCGGCGCGGGGGCTGGTACTCCCCCTGCAGATTCCAGCTGCGCGACAGCGCGACCGCCGCGTGGACGGGAACGTTGACGACGTTCTTCTCGGCCGTCGTGCGCGAGGAGAACGTCGGAACCGCGGAGATCTCGACGCGGCCCGACGCGAGGTGCAACGTGACCACGCCCTGGGCGAAGAACGACGTTCGCGCCCGCGCGTCGGGCAGGAGAGATCCGTTCGGATCGACGATCAGGGGATCGCGGCGGTCGTCGCCCCCGACGCGCAGCGCGAGTCCCAGGAGAGAGTCGGGACCTCCCGGCCGCGCGGAGAATTTCGCCGCGAGCTCGTAGTCGTCCTGGATTCCGGAGCGGTAGAGCGAGATCTCCGCATGGGCCAGCGGCGAATACGCGAAACCCACGCCGAAATCCGCGCCCGAGTCCAGGGAGTACCACGAATGGGCGTTGCTCCCCCGAACGGGAGAGCGAAAACGGTGCGTCACGAGAAACTGCAGAATCCCCTTCGGGAGGGTCTGATCGGACGGAAGGTTGACGACGAGCGAACCCTCCGGGAGGACCCAGTCGTGCGCGCGGAGAATCGGCGCCGAAGGAGGCGGCGGGGTGGAATCCGAAGACGCCGGCGTCGCCGCCGGCTCGGCGGCGGGCTGTCTTGCCGCGCCCGCGGAATCGGGAGGCTCGGGAGGCGTCTGGCCCCGGACGGGCGAAACGAAAGCGGAGCCGGCGAAGAGAAGCGCGGCCGCGGCCTGCTGGATTCGACTCATGATTCCTCCCGGCCGCAGTCTAAGGCCCCGGCCCCGCGGAAGAACCGCTCTTAAGGAATCACGGCAAGATCGTCCGGGGGGGCTGGGCGTCGGGATCTCCGGTCACCCGGTCGGTCGAAGCGAGCCAAGACGACAGCTGCGCATCCCCGGCCGAGAAGACTTCGATCCTTCCCCCCTGGGACAGGTCGGCATAGGCGTTCATGTCGAAGAGAAACAACGGGCGATTCGCCCCGATCGGGATCCCGAAGCTCTTCTTGAGCGCTCCCGCCGCATCGTAGAGGACGACGTTCGCCCTGCCCTGGCCGCCGCTGTTGAAGATCATCAGGTTGTTGCGAAGGTGCGGGTCCGCCGGAAGAACGAACCGGACCCCCGGGGCCGGGGCGACCGGACCCGCGAGCCCCGCGTAATCTCCCGCCGGGCTGTGGTTCGCGTACCGTCCCTCCGCGCAGATCGGAACGGTCGAGGCGACGACGAGCGCGCCGAAACCCGCCGTCGGATCGCGATAGGGAACGTCGAGGAAGCCTCCGGGCGGAACCGTGACCGGCGCGGACGAGGGCGCGCCCGAAGGGTCGAGGGGCGAAAACGTCAGGGTCGCCGTCGCGGACCGGGAAGGGTCCGGGTTCACGAGCAGGATGTCCGTGACGACGGAGCTCCCGTCCGAGTTCGCTCTCGCTCCGACAGCGGGAAAAATCGAAGCCGTCGAGGCGCTCGCCGGAACCGAGACCGCGAGGTCGCCCGTCTTTTCGCCGATTGCGGAGTAGGGAAAGAGCGAACCGCTCGAAACGTCGAACGTGATGTAGTCGCCGGCCTCCGGGGACGCTCCGAACGCGCCGAAGGCGGGATTGAAATCCTGGCGGTTGTTCGCCGGCAGGAAGAACGAGAGAGAGCCGCGCGGGGCGCCGGTCGGCCCGTGCAGTGTCGCCGTTCCGGAGCTTCCGGTCGGCGAGTAAATGCCGAAACTCGAGCTCTCGTCGGGCTGGGAGTGCAGGAAGAGCGCGGAGCTCGCCGTCACTCCCGCCGAGACGAGCTGGCCGGCGAGGCCGAAGCCGTAGCTTCCATTGTTCGCGACGAGGGCGTAGGAGCGGACCCAGACCTCGTCTTTCCCGGAGTTCGCCGGGGTGGACGTGAACCGCAAAGACCCGGTCGCGTCGCCGAGGTTCAGACCCGCGGGGCCGAGCGCGTTGGAGATTTCGAGCGTCACCCCCGCGCCGAAGGTGTACGTCTTCGACGGGCTGGGAGGCACCGGAGAGTTGTAGAACGTGGCCGTGAAAGAGCCGGCCTCGAGCGCGTCGTGGTAGGAGACGATATCGGTCCGAAGAACGGTATTCGCCGAAGTGATCGCGATCGGCACGACGAGCTCGTTGTCCGCCGCCGGGGGAAGAAGGGTGAACTCGGCGAGCGCGCCGCGGACTCCCGAAAAGATCTTCCCGTCGATCGTCGTGATCGAGTAGGAAGTCGTCGAAGGAAACACGTTTCCGTGCGGCAGCGTGAACCTCGAAATGCCGGTCTGCGGGGCGCTCGCGACGACGGGGCTGTCGGGCGGAGCGTCGCTGCTCTGGAACGTGAGGGGCGTGAGAACCGTGCTGCGAACTTTCGCCGGGGCGAGCGCCAGCGTCGTGAGGACGTCGGACGCCGGAGTCGTCGTCACGGTGCTCACGGTAACCGTCTTCGTGTTGATGATCACGATGCGGCCGTCCCCGCCGAGAGGGTCGGACTCGACCGCGTAGACGAAATCTCCCTGGACGAAGAAGTGCGCGGGGGAAAAGATGTTCCCGGCGCCAAAGCGATCGTAAGCGCCCGTCGCGAGGTTCAGCCGCGCGATCGACCCGCCGTCCACGTCTTCCGCGATCCAGAAGTTCCCGGCGCCGTCGAGCGTCGGCTGGCTGAACTGCGCCCGCTCCACGGTCGGGTCGAACGGCTGCCAGAATGTCTCCGTCAGCGTGGCGGGGTCCAGTTTCACGAGCCGGTTGCTCCCGAAGTCGCTCAGGTAGAAATTCCCGTCGGCGCCCTGCAGCATGCCGGAATAACCAAGCGAGTTCGGCCCGCGATACGACACGACGTCGAGCGTGTCGAGATTCAGCTTCACGAGAGAGCCCTGAGACATGGGAAGCCAGACGATGTTTCCGGGCTGGCGCAGGAACCCGGCCGGCTTGGAAATCGGAACGATCCACTCCGTCATCTGGTTCGTCGAAGTGTCGAGCTTGCCGAAGACGGATTCGTTGATGTCGATCCCGCTGTTGCCGTTCTCGACGAACCAGATCGTCTTTCCGTCCGCATCGAGCTCGAAGTCGGCCGGATTCGCGCCGATCGAGCGATACGGGTTCTGATACGTGTGCGACCGCACGGGCCATTCCGTGATGACGTCGTTCTTGAAGAACGCGATTCGGTCGGCGCCGGACTCGAGGAACCAGATTCCGCCGTTGCTCGGCACGAGCCGCGGCCCGCTCGCAAACGTCGTCACGTTCTTGGCGTTGTCGAGATCGTGCGGGTTCAAGGGATGAAGCACGGCGCCCACGCCGGAGAGGGTCTGAGCGGAAAGAGAGAACGGAAACGCCAGGACAGCCAGAAGAGACAGATATTTCTTCACCCGCTCATCTTAGCAGAGCCCCTCCGCCGATCGGCCCGAGCGATAGAGATCCGAACGTGGCGACTTCGACCGTCCTTCCGATCGGACAGATTCTCGCTTCGAGAACGTCCGAGGCGGCGCCGGAGCTCGTGCGCGACCTCGGCGACGGCCGCCTCCGGTGTCTCTCGTGCGGACACCGCTGCCCGATTCCCGAGGGCGCCGCCGGCGTCTGCAAGGTCCGCTTCAACGAAAAGGGCACCCTGCGCGTTCCGCGGGGATATGTCGGCGCGCTCCAGTGCGATCCCGTCGAGAAAAAGCCGTTCTTCCACGCGATGCCGGGCGCTCTCGCGCTCTCCTTCGGGATGCTCGGCTGCGATCTCCACTGCGCGTATTGCCAGAACTGGTTCACGTCGCAGTCGATCCGCGATCCCGACGCCGCCGGATCTCCGCGCGACATCGAGCCGGGCGAAATCGCGGACCTCGCGGCCGGACTCGGCGCGCGGATCGTCGCGTCCACCTACAACGAGCCGCTGATCACGTCGGAGTGGGCCGTCGAGGTCTTCGGGGAAGCGAAGAAAAGGGGCCTTCGCTGCGCGTATGTCTCGAACGGAAACGCGACGCCGGAGGTGCTCGAATATATCCGGCCGAGCGTCGACTTCTACAAGGTCGACCTGAAGTCGATGCGGGACAAACACTACCGCGAGCTCGGCGCGGTCCTCCAGAATGTCCTCGATTCGATCCGGAACATCCACGCGCTCGGATTCTGGCTCGAGTGCCTGACGCTCGTGATCCCGGGGTTCAACGACTCGGAGGAAGAGCTGCGCGACGCCGCGCGTTTCCTCGTCTCGGTCTCGCCCGAAATCCCGTGGCACGTGACGGCTTTCCATCCCGACTACAAGATGGACAAGACTCCCCCGACGCCCGCTTCGACGCTCCTGCGCGCCTGCGAGATCGGCGCGGAGGAGGGTCTGAAGTTCGTCTACGCGGGAAATCTCCCCGGACGCCTCGGCGAGTGGGAGAACACCCGTTGTCCGAATTGCTCCGAGACCCTCGTCGAGCGCGAGGGCTTCCTCGTCCGGAAGAACCGCATCCCCGGCGGCGTCTGCCCGAAATGCGGGACCGCGATCCCGGGCCGCTGGGAGGGCGGCGGCGTCACGCGCTCGCTCGGAATTCCGATCCCGGTGTTGTGACTCTTACCAGATACTGACGCGGTCCGCCTCCGGCCGCCACATCGGGTCGCCCGGCTTCACGCCGAACGCTTCGTAGAACTCCGGAACGTTCGCGAGCGGCCCGTTGACGCGCCATTTCGCGGGCGCGTGCACGTCGGACAGGAGATGGCGGGCGAGGTCCTCTTTCCGGATCTCGGTGCAGCCACCCGAGCGAATAGCCGAGGAAATACCGCTGGACCGGCGTCAGGCCGCCGATCTTCTCGCCCTTTCCTGTACTGCTCCGTCTTCTTGAACGCGTCCAGCCCGAGCAGGATGCCGCCGAGATCGGCGATGTTTTCGCCGAGCGCGGCCTCGCCGTTGACGTGCAGGCCCGGGAGCGGCTCGAACGCGTCGAACTCGCGCACCATCTCGTCCGCCCGCTTCTTGAACTGCTCTTCGTCGTCCTTCGTCCACCAGTTCTTCAGGTTGCCCTCCGCGTCGAACTGGCGGCCCTCGTCGTCGAAGCCGTGGGTGATCTCGTGCCCGATCGTCGAGGCCGCCGGCGTATCCGTACACGAGCGCGTCGTCCGCTTCCGCGTCGGCACGCCGGGGATCGTGAAGATCGCCGCCGGCAGGACGATCTCGTTGTTGGACGGGTTGTAGTAGGCGTTGTAGGTCTGCGGCGTCATGTCCCATTCGGTGCGGTCGACCGGCTTGCCGAACTTCGAGACCATGTCTCGAAAGCGCCACCGCGACGCGTTCATCATGTTTTCGGCAAAGAAGCCCGCGAGATTTCGAGCGCCGAATAGTCCTTCCAGTGGTCCGGATACCCGACCTTGCTCGTGATCTTCGCGAGCTTGTCGAGCGCCTTCTTGGGTCTCCTCGCTCATCCAGGCGCACGCGGAGAATCCGCTCGCGGTACGCCGCGCGAACCGCCTCGACGAGGTTTACGTAGCGCTTCTTCGCCTTCTCGGGAAAGTAATCGCGAACGAAAAGCCGGCCCAGGATCATTCCCATCGCCTCTTCTTCGGCGTCGAGCGCGCGTTTCCACCGCGGCTTCTGCTCCTTCCGGCCCGACAGCACTTTCCCGGCGAATTCGAAATTCGCGTCGTCGATCGCGCCGCTCAGGTAGGGCGCGTATTCCGCGGCCAGATGGAAGCGCAGGTAATCGCGCAGGACGTCGACCGGGGTCTTCTTCAGCTCGTCCTCCAGCGCCGAAAAAAACTCCGGCTGGCCGACGATCACGTCCCCGGCCGCGCCGAGCCCCAGCGAAGAGAGGCGCGCCGGCCAGTCGATCGAGGGCGTCAGCTTCGCGCCCACGTCGGCCGCGGCCATCTTGTTGTAGTTCCGTTCGGGGTCTCTCAGGTCGGCGAGTTTTCGGGAGGAGCGCGCGAGGCGTGTTTCGAATTCCATCACGCGCTCGCCCGCGTCGGAACGGACGAGGCGGTCGCCCGCCGTCAGGACGAGGAGTTTTCGGATGTGCTTCACGTACTCCGCGCGCACTTTCACCGAGTTCTCGTCCATGTTGAAATAGAAATCGCGATTCGGAAGGCCGAGCCCTCCCTGCCACAGAAGGACCGCCTCGACGCCGCTCTGCTTCGGATCCTGAACGACCGCGAGAGAGAAGAGAGCGTCCGTCCCGAGAGGCGCTTCGGCGAACGCGGCATCGAGCGCGCCGCCGAGGTCGCGAATCCGCGCGATCCGGTCGAGCTCTTCCCGGATCGGGCCGATTCCGTTCTCGTCGCACCGGGCGGCGTCCATCGCGGCCGCCCAGAAGTCCCCGACCTTCCGGGAATCGGAGCCGCGGGGCGACCCTGCCGCCGCGGCGTCCTCGTTGATTTTGCGCATTCGGGCGTAAATCTCGTCGCGGACGACGTTTCCGATTCCCCATCCCGATTCGGAGGAGGGGATCGGGTTGCGTTTCAGCCACCCCCCGTTCGAATAGCCGAAGAAATCGGCCGCGGGGCTGACGGCCGAATCGAGATCCGCAGCGAGAGGATCCGGACGCGGCGCAGCCGCCGCGGGAGGGGCGGTCGGGGCGGGAACTTCGGCCGCCCGCGCGAGTCCGGAAAACGAGCCGGACGCGAGAAGGAACGCGACGCAGACCCGGGAAGCCGATTTTCGCGCCATGCGGGAAAAAATATCACGCGCGGCGCCGGGCCGGCGTCAACCGGGGCCGCGCCCCGCTCGTCGAACCCCGAGATCGGGAGGTCATCCATGGAAACCGTCTCCTGGGATCGCGACGCGGCCGCCCATCTGCTCCGGCGCGCCGGATTCGGGCCCCGGCCCGACGAGATCGACCGCTTCGCCTCGATGTCTCTCGACGAGGCGGTCTCGACGCTCGTCGACTATGAATCGATCGACAACAGCGCGCTGGAGACGCAGATCGCGTCGTTGCCGCCGAAGGCGACCCTCGCGAACCTCCAGTTGCTCTTCTTCTGGAGGATGGTCTTCACGGCGAGACCGCTCGAGGAAAAGATGACCTATTTCTGGAATCTCCACTGGACGAGCGGCTGGTCCAAGGTCAAGGGAATCGTCAACGACAAGGGCGCGACGGGCTACTCGGTGCTCCGGAACCAGAACTCCACCGAAAGGAGTCTTGCCCTCGGCAGGCTCGACGACCTCGTCCTCGCGATGTCGAAGGACGCCGCCATGCTGTACTGGCTCGACAACTGGACGAACGTGGCGGCGCGACCCAACGAGAATTACGCGCGCGAGCTCATGGAGCTCTTCACGATCGGAATCGGCAACTACACGCAGTCGGACGTGACCGACCTCGCCCGGGCCTTTACCGGTTGGACGCTCGATTCTCCGCGGACCGGATTCGCGTTCAACGCGGCGCGCCACGACGGCGGAACGAAGACGATCCTCGGCGAGACGGGAAATTTCGACGGGGACGACGCCATCCAGATCCTCCTGAACCGGAGGGACTCTCGCGGCGAGCTTCTCTGCGGCCGGTTCCTCGGGGAGAAGCTGTTCTCCTTCTTCGCGTACCCGAACCCGCCGGAATCGGTCGTCTCCGAGCTCGCCGCCGCCTTCGATTCCAGCGGGCGTTCGGTTCGCGAGCTCGTCCGCCACATCTTTTCGATGCCCGAGTTCTACGCCCCCCACGCGAGGAAATCCCTCGTGCGGAGCCCGGCGGAGTTCGTGGCCGGAAGCGTTCGCCTCACGAACGCCGAGAGCGATTTCCAGGCCGCGATCAATCTCCTCGGAAGCATGGGACAGGTGCTGTTCGACCCTTCCGACGCGAAGGGGTGGTCGTGGGGCGCGTCCTGGATCACGACCGGATCGCTCTTCGCGCGGTCCTCCTTCGCGAACAAGCTGACGTCCAACCGGGGCTCGGGCGGAACGCGGTTCGATCCGGCCGGGCTGATCGCCGGCCAGGACGCCTCGACGTCCGAGAAGGCGGTCTCCGTTCTCTCGGCGCAGCTCGGCATCGACGACGCGAGCGGCGAATCCGTCGCGGCGTGGATCGATTACATGAATGCGAACGACGACGGGAGCCGCGGCGCCTGGGTCGGCGACGCGGCCGGAATCGACAAAAAGGTGCGCGGGCTCGTCCACCTGATGCTGACGTCGCCTGATTTCCAGACGGCCTGAGGAGGGCGAAATGGCGATCTCGCGCCGGGACCTGCTGAAGAAAACGTTCGGGTACGTCACGGTTTCCGCGATCGCGCCCCGCTTTTCGATCTCGCCCGGCTGGAGGAGCCGGGAGATCCTTTCGGCCGCGAACCCGAACCGGATCCTCGTCGTGCTCGAGCTCATGGGAGGCAACGACGGCTTGAACACCGTCGTGCCGTACTCCGACGCGGGCTACCCGAAAGCGAGATCGCGGATCGGCGTGGATCTGACGAAGGTGCTCGACCTCGACAACCAGCTCGCGCTGAATCCCGTGATGACGGGCCTCAAGTCCCTCTGGGACGCCGGCCGGGTCGCCGTCGTCGAGGGTGTCGGGTACCCGAACCCGAACCTTTCCCACTTCGCCTCGCGCGACATCTGGCACCTGGCCGACCCCTCGCTGGAAGAAACGCGCGGCTGGCTCGGCCGCTGGGCCGACGGCGCTCTCTCGGACTCCGACAATCCGCTCGCGTGCTGCGCGATCTCGCAATCCCTTCCGAAGACCCTGCTGTCCGACAGCGTGCTCGTTCCGACGTTCACCGACCTCGCGTCGTATTCGTACGCGACGGACGGGCAGTATCCGGGCGACGCGCAAAACCAGCTCGACGCCTTTCTGGCGGAAAACGCGAACCGGTACGAGATCGAGAGCATCCCGCAGGTGCTCTCGCGCGTCGGAAACGACGCGATCGCGAGCTCGAATTCCCTCGGGTCCGTCGCGGGCACCTACGAGCCGGCCGTGTCCTATCCCGACGGCACCCTCGGCGCGGCGATGCAGCTCGTCGCCGAAATCATCGCCGGAAAGCTCGGCTCGCGGATCCTCTACGTGACGTTCGGAGGGTTCGACAATCACGCGAACGAGGACCGGGATCACGATGGCCTGCTCGCGTCCGTGTCCGATTCCGTCTCCGCCTTTTTCGCCGACCTCGACGCCCGAGGGCTGTCCGGAGACGTCCTGCTGATGACCTGGTCGGAGTTCGGCCGGCGGGTCGCCGACAACGCGAGCAACGGAACGGACCACGGCACGGCGGCCCCGCACTTCGTCGTCGGCGACGCCGTCCGGAAGGGGATCTACGGAAACCCGCCGAACCTCGCGAGCCTCGATTCCTCCGGAAACCTCGTTTTCCAGAACGATTTTCGCTCCTACTACGGAACGATCCTCTCCGACTGGCTCGGGGCCGACTCCGCCGCGATTCTCGGCTCGGGCTGGCCGAACCTGGGGTTCCTGAACGACTTGTAGCCGGGGTGAGAAACCGGCCCGAAACGTGCTAATATCGGGACGACTTCGCCCAGGCTGCCGCCGGCAGTCTGTGCGCGCGAAGTCGCTCCAGGAAGAGGCACGTGGAATTTCAGGACGTTGGAAATCCCGCGGGTGGTCCGCGCAAAAGGAATCGCCGTCGCAGGGGACGCCGAAGACGCCCGCACGGCGGGCAACTCCCGCCGGGTGAAACCGCCGGGGCGAGCGACCCCTCCGCCGGCGACGTCGCGCCGCCGCACGGGACCGAGCCCTCGGCCGCGACGGCGGCCGAAGTGGAGGGCGTGCTGTACCTTCCGGAGAAGGGCAACGGCGTCCTCGTCTCCCCGAAAAACAACTACCTGCCGGCCCCCCGCGACCCCCAGGTCACGAGGGATTTCGCCGAGCGCGAGCAGATCGTCTCCGGCACCCGCGTTCGGGGCTTCGCGTCGGGCGGCGGCCGTCCGTCCCTTTCCCGCGTCGAGACGCTCGAGGGAATGGTTCCCGACGAGTACCGAGCCCGGCCCGCGTTCACCGACCTCGTTTCGGTCGACCCGCACACGCGCCTGAGGTTCGAAACCGAGCCCGACGAAATGTGCGGGCGCGTCGTCGACCTCGTCGCGCCGGTCGGCCGCGGCCAGAGGTGCCTCATCGTGGCGCCGCCGAAGACGGGCAAGACGACGCTCTTGAAACGGATGGCCCAGGCGATCTCGAAAAATCATCCCGACGTCGAGCTGATCGTCCTTCTCGTCGACGAGCGGCCCGAGGAAGTGACCGACCTGCGGCGCTCGGTGCGGGGCGACGTGATCGCGTCTTCGTCCGATCTGACGGCGCAGAATCACATCGCGGTCGCCGAGATCGTCGCGGACCGCGCGCGGCGCCTCGTGGAATGCGGGAAACACGCGATCATCTTCCTCGACTCGATCACCCGGCTTTCGCGCGCCTACAACCAGATGCAGCGGGGGGCGGGAAAGATCCTCTCCGGCGGCATCGACGCGCGCACGATGGAAAAGCCGAGGCGATTCTTCGGGGCCGCTCGGAACGCGGAAAATCACGGCTCGCTGACGATCATCGCGACCGCGCTCGTCGACACGGGATCGCGCATGGACGAGGTGATCTTCCAGGAGTTCAAGGGCACCGGCAACATGGAGATCCTCCTCGACCGCGACCTTTTTGAACGGAGGATCTTCCCCACGATCGTGATCCAGCAGTCCGGCACGCGGAAGGAAGAAAAGCTCTACTCGGCCGAAGAGCTCCCGAAGATCCACAAGCTTCGCCGGGCACTGGCCGGGGCGCACAAGGTCCAGGCCATGGAGCTGCTGCTGCAGCGCCTGCAGAAATTCCCCACGAACGCGGACTTCCTGAAGAGCTTCTGAAGATCTCGCTTGCCGGCAATCGCGGCTGACCCCGGCTGAGCTGCCGCGGGTCTCGGTACTCGCCCGCCGACACGGCGCGATCCATCGGGATGGAATCCGACCTCCGCGCCTCTAGCGTTCGGCGCGATTCATGTCTCCCGGGTGAGTCTCGAGCTCTCAAGCGCCTCACTCACGGTCTGCGGACGAGCACCTGCGACCCACGTCCGGAGCGTGCTCGCCCCGCCGCTCTGCCGGCCGAGCGAGGCTGTAGACGCTCGCCTCCCTGGCTCCGTAGACACTGGAGACACGATCTCCTCCTCCTTCCCGGGCCGCTTCGGCGGCCCACTTTTTTTGAGCGTTTCGCGTAGAATGTCGCCCTAACGAGGAGGGCTCATGGGAAAACTCGGACTCGGCTGCGCCGCGATCGTGCTGCTTCTCATCCTGATCGTCGGGCTCGGCTTCGCAGGCACTTACAACACGCTCAACCGGAAGAACCAGGCCGTCAACGCGCAATGGGCGCAGGTCCAGAACGTCTATCAGCGGCGCGCGGACCTGATTCCCAACCTCGTCGCGACCGTCGCCGGCGCCGCGAACTTCGAGAAATCGACGCTCCAGGCCGTGATCGAAGCGCGATCGAAAGCGTCCTCCATTCAGGCCACGCCGCGCTCGTGAACGACCCCCAGGCATTTCAGAAATTTCAGGCGGCCCAGGGCGCAGCTGACCTCCGCGTTGTCGCGGCTGCTCGTCGTCGTCGAGCGGTATCCCGAGCTCAAGGCGAATCAGAACTTCCGCGACCTGCAGGCCCAGCTCGAGGGAACGGAGAACCGGATCACCGTCGAGCGGCAGCGCTTCAACGAAACGGCGCAGGACTACAACACGACGTTTCACTCGTTCCCGACGAACATGATCGCCGGGATTTTCGGCTTCAAAGAGAAAGCGTATTTCCAGGCGCAGGCGGGAGCGGAAGCTCCGCCGAAGGTGAACTTCGATTTCGGGACGAGCACGGCGGCTCCGGCGCCCGCGACGGCCACGACGCACTGAGCACGTGACGGGTTCGGCGCGGACAAGCCTCGCTCGGCTCACTCGGGGTCCTGGCGCGGGACTCGCCCCCTTTTCCGCTCGCGGCGCGGGTTGAGAAATTCGTACGACTCCGCGCCGCGAGCGGCAAAGGGGGCTCCTCCCGCGCCACCCCTGGTGAGTCGCTCGGTTCGCGACACTTCTCCTGTTGCTGGGGCTCTGCCTTGGCATATCCGCCCGCTCCCGCGCGGACGTCGCGCTGCCGCCCGCTCCGAAGGACTACTTCAACGACTACGCCTCGCTCGTCTCGCCGGACGACGCGGCGCGGATGAACGGCGAGCTTCGGCAGTTCGAAGAACAGACCTCCAACCAGATCGTCGTCGCGATCTTCCCCTCCCTGCCGGAGCCCTCGCTCGAGGATTTCACGAGCCGCACGGCCCAGTCCTGGCGGGTCGGCCAGAAGAAACTGAACAACGGCGCCGTGCTGTTCCTGTTCGTCCAGGACCACAAATCGCGAATCGAAGTCGGATACGGCCTCGAAGGAGCGCTGCCCGACGCGACGTGCAAGGACATCCTGGAGGACCAGCTCGCGCCGAAGTTCCGCCAGGGAGACTACGCGGGAGGCCTCGAAGCCGCGATCGGCGCGATGATGGCGGCCACTCGCGGCGAATACAAAGGCGCGGGAAGTTCCCGGCCGAGGCAAGCCGCAATCCCCCAGGGATGCGTCACGATCTTCGTCGTCCTCATCTTCTTCGTCTTTCCGTTCTTCTTTCGCCGGAGATGGAGGACGTTCGGCGGCGGGGGCTGGACGACGGGCGGCGGCTGGGGCGGAGGAGGCTGGTCCGGCGGGGGCGGCGGGTTCTCCGGCGGCGGCGGCTCGTTCGGCGGAGGCGGCGCCTCCGGGAGCTGGTGACGGAGCAGTTTCGATGAAGAGCTTCTTCGACAGGGTCGATCATGACCGGATCGTCGGCGCGATCGCGGCCGCCGAAAAGCAGAGCTCCGGAGAGATCCGCGTGCACCTGCACCACCGGGCGGTCGCCGACCCGCAGGACGCGGGCCAGAAGGTGTTCGAGAAGCTCGGCATGACGAACACCCGGCGCCGAAATGCGGTCCTGGTTTTCATCGCGCCCCGCTCGCGCAATTTCGCGATTCTGGGCGATTCGGGAATCCACGAAAAGTGCGGCGACGACTTCTGGAAGAAATCCGCGGAAAAGCTCTCGGCCCATTTCCGCGGCGGCAAGTTCACCGACGGGCTCGTCGAGACGATCGGCGAGCTCGGCCGCGTCCTCGCGGAGCACTTTCCGCCCGAGGACGGGAAGGCCGACGAGCTCCCGAACGAAATCGACGAAAGCTAGCAGGCCGCAGCAGCCTGCTAAGGATCAGACCGCGCGGCGCGCGGCGGAATTCAGAAGAGCCTCTTCCCGCAAGCCCCGCAGGAGCTCGCGCGGCCGGGTCCGGCGAATCTCCGACGGGCTCGCGCCGAATTCCTTTCGAAACGCGGCCGTGAAATGGCTGTGGCTCGAGTAGCCGAGCCGGATCGCGAGCTCCCCGAGGTCGGCGGAAGCGTCGGCGACCCGGTCGAGCGCGGCGCGAAGGCGAAGGGAAACCTGGTATCGGTGAAGCGTGAACCCCGTCGCCCGCTTGAAGACGCGGCAGAGGTGAAACGGCGACATCCCGACGGCCGAGGCGATATCGTCGAGCCGCAGCGGCGCGGCGAACCGCTCGACGAGGAAGATCCGGATCCGCTCGACGAGCTCGAGCGCTTCCGCCGGAGACCTGGACGCCCCGCTCTTTTCGGGTGCTGCCTCCGTCGGGCCCGTCGCGGACGAAACGAGAGCGATCCCGAGCTCGTCGATCTCGAGCGGTTCCGGGCGGGGAGACGCGGCCGCCCGGTCGAGGATCAGTCTCTGGAGGAGGTAACTCTTCGCGGAGCTCTGGCCCCGGATCTCCGAGAACGCGCCGCCGCTTTCGCTCTCGAATCTCGAAATCGACTCGCGCGCGATCTCGCCGAACACGTCGGGACGAACGAGGAAATACGCGCCCCGCGAGCGCGGGCCGACGTGCCGGCTCATCCGGTAAGGGCACCCGGGCTGGATCAACAGCGTCGAATTCGGATCGATCACCGCGGATCGCGAGCCCGAGTGGACGACGAACGCTCCGTGGTGGGTGAAGGAAATCATGTGCCACTTCTGCGTCTGAACGGTCGTCGACTCCGACGGCCCCACGAGACACCGCCAGCGGCCGATTCGAAAGATGTCCGTCGCGAGAACGGGCTCGACCAGCACGCCGACCGCGTACCGGGACGCCGGGTGCACGGCCGCCGCCATCCTCAGCGCCTCGGGCCGGAGAAGGACTCGAATCGATCCTGCCGTCTCATGGGTTCTTGCCCCGCGTCCAGCGCAAGCCCGGTGCCAGAGCGTGCGACCTGAAACTGAATGACTTACGGGTTCCGGCTCCCCTCGCCCGTCCGGTTTTTGGGATTCCCACTGTCCGCTTTCGAATACGGGGACGAAAACTCTCTGGGGCGGCGCTCCCCGGCGCATTCCTTGCATTTACGACTGCCGGGAATCGATCTCGGAGGCGAAAGAATGAGCGCTTCGGCCAGGCCCCGCCATTTGCAGCGGTACAAGGAAATGGCCTCTCTTCTGTGGAAATACGGCCGATCCGATCTCGTCACGGACATCGGGCTCGATTCTCACGCCGACCGAACGGAGGCGGACTCCGCCGCTCCCGACCCCCGCGAGCTCGCGACCGACCTCGAGCGGCTCGGCCCCGCTTTCATCAAGCTCGGCCAGCTCCTCTCGACGCGCGCGGACCTTCTGCCGCCCGACTACCTCGAGGCGCTCGCGCGCCTCCAGGATTCCGTCGAGCCGTTTTCGTTCGGGGAGGTCGAAGAAATCGTTTCCTCCGAGCTCGGCGTGCGCCTCTCGAAGGCCTTCGACGAGTTCGAGGAGACGCCGATGGCGGCCGCGTCCCTGGGACAGGTTCACCGCGCGGTGCTTCGCGGGGGACGACGCGTCGCCGTCAAGGTGCAGCGGCCCGGCATTCGCGAACAGATCCGATCCGATTTCGAGATCTTTGCGAAGGTCGCGGAAATGCTCGACCGGTACACGGTCGTCGGCCGGACCTTCCATTTCCGGGCGATCCTCGCGGAGTTCGAGGCGACGGTGACGGCGGAGCTCGACTACCGGCAGGAGGCCCGGAATCTCTCGGAAATCGGGGAGCAGCTCCGCGATTTCGACCGGATCGTCGTGCCCCGTCCCGTTCTCGACTACTCGACGGAGCACGTGCTGACGATGGATTGGATCGACGGGACGAAGCTCACGACGCTCCATCCGGTCGTCAAGATCGAAATGAACGGAAGCGCGCTCGCCGAAGAGCTCTTCCGGGCGTACCTCCAGCAAATCCTCGTCGACGGATTCTTCCATGCCGATCCCCATCCCGGGAACATTTACCTGACCGCCGACGGAAACCTCGCGCTGCTCGATCTGGGCATGGTGGCGCGGGTTTCTCCCGATCTGAGGGACCGGCTCCTGCGCCTCCTCCTCGCGATCAGCGAGGGAAATGGCGACGCCGCCGCGGACGAGGTCTTTCAGGCCGCGGCCGGGCGAGAGCCCTTCGACGGCGCCGAGCTTCGCCGGAGGATCTCGAAACTGGCCGGCGCCTACCACCACGCGACCACCCGGGACTTCCGCATGGGGCGCATCGTGCTCGAAGTCTCGCGGCTGTCCGCGGAGGCCGGGCTCCGCCTGCCGGTGGAGCTGACCCTGCTCGCGAAGGCGCTGCTGAATCTCGACGAGATCGGAAGAGTCCTCGACCCCGACTTCGATCCGAACGCCTCCGTTCGGCGCAATGCCGCCGACCTGCTGCGCCAGCGAGTCCGGCGAAGCGCGACGCCGGGCCACTTCTTCGCGTCGTTTCTCGAGGCGAAAGAGTTCGTCGGCAAGCTGCCCGAGCGCGTCAACCGGGTTCTCGATCTCGCCGCCCGCAACGCTTTCCGCGTGAAGGTCGACACGATCGACGAAGAGCTCCTCATCCAGGGGCTCCACAAGATTGCGAACCGGATCGCCCTCGGCCTCGTCCTCGCCGCTCTGATCGTGGGCGCGGCCCTGCTCATGCAGGTTCCCACGTCGTTTCGAATCCTGGGTTATCCGGGCCTCGCCATGCTGTTCTTCCTCGGCGCGGCCGCGGGCGGCATCGCTCTCGCGCTCGGAATCGTCTTCGGCGACCGGACTCGCCGCGCTCCCCCGCGGGCCTGACGCGTCGAATAGAAAAGCGGGGCCGAAGCCCCGCCTTTACTGCCGGAGAAGCCGTTTACTTCGAAAGCGTGAAGGGAACGATCGCGGCGGTCGTCTCCCACGCCATCGCGATTCCTCCGCCGGAACCGGACATGTCGACGAACGCGATCGTGAACTGGTCGACCGAGTGCCCCAGCTTTTTCATCGTCATCGGCGCGCGCACGACGTCGTATTTGGGGTCGTAGCCGAAGGAGCCCCAGATCGCCGTCTTGTCCTTCGGATCGTACTTCGACTGAGTCGGCTGGGTGGAGACGATCAACGTCCAGCCGCTTTCCTTCAGGTCCATGAAGAGGTCGTACGAACCGGGCGCCAGAGTCTTGCCGTTGATGGTGAGAGGCACTTCGGTCTTGAGCTTCGTGGCGGCGTTTGCTCCCAGCCGCCATACGGGCGCGCCCGAATTCACTTTCTTGCCGTAGTCGGCGCCCGATCCGAAGATATCCTTGCGACCGCGGAGAATGGGGCGACTGTAATCGATCTCGATCCATTTTCCGTCCGAGTAATGGGACTCCCCCTGGGAATCGGTTGTCCATTTGCCGCCGACCTGGGCCTCGGCGGAGCCGGAAGGGGAAGCCGGCCTTTTCTGGTCCTGCGCGACGGCCGCCGCGGCCATTGCCAGAAGTCCCAGACCGAGAAGAAGAGTCTTACGATTGCGCAAATTTTCCTCCTGTTCGAGCCGGAGATCTCTTTTCCGGCCGCGGTCCAGCATACCGCACACCGTTCCACCCCACAGGAAGGAACCGAATCCTGACCGAACCGCAGGAATGCTGCTCGCAAATCGAGAACGGACTCATCGCCGCGCGCGCCTGCGCCGCGAAGGCCGCCGCCCGCGGCTTCCGGCGGGGCGAAGCCGGTGCAGAAGCAGCGCCGCGGCCACGAGGACGGCCCCGAGAAGGATCAGGCCGACCCTTCCGGACCACCGAAGGACGCGCTCGAAGTCGCGGGCGCCGACATACCCGAGCGCGGTCGAAGTCGCGCCCCAGAGCGCGCCCGCCGCGAGGTCCCAGGAAAGGAATCGCAGATACGGCATCTTCGCGGCTCCCGCGGCGGAGGGCATGAAGGTCCTCAGGAACGGGGTGAACCGCGCGAGGAAGATCGCGATTCCGCCTTTTCTCTTCAGCCAGGCCCGGGCCTGCGCCCAGCGCTGCCGCCGGCCCTTCAGGAAGCGGGCGCCTCCCAGCTTTCGGCCCAGGAAGAATCCGATGCTGTCGCCGGCCCAGGCGCCTGCGATCGCGGCGGCGGCCACCGCCGCGTAAGGAACGCGGCCCCGCCCGGCGAGCACGCCTCCGAGGATCGCGGCAACTTCCCCCGGAACGACGAGGCCGACAAGCAGGGCGGATTCGGCCGCCGAGAGGAGAAAAACGAGCCCGACTCCGACGCCGGCCGGAATCCGCACGAAGAATCCCAGCAGGCCTCGCATCAAGCCGAACCGATTTCGACGAGACGGCCGGGAAACGTCTGCGCGCATTTCCAGCACAGCAGCGCTCCGTCGCACTCGCGCAGGATTGGGATCCGCGAACGGGGAAATGCGACCCGAGCTCCGCAGCGCTGGCAGCTCGAGACGATGCCGCGCCCCGGCCCGAAGAACCTGCCGGGCCGGCGGCAGGCGAGAAACCGCCCCCGCGGCGCGTCCGGCGGCAAGGGCCCTTCGACCGAGGCGAGACGAATCAGCAGCCATCGCAAATCTTCCGGGGACAGCTCGTACTCCGCTCCGGCGGCGAGCGCGCAGCGCTTCAGGACGTCCGCGACGCTCCCCTCGTCGGCGCCGAAGCTCGGCCCGGCTTTCGCCAGATCCGAGAGCAAGCCGCGAGCCCAGACCGCGACGTCGCCGTCCGAGAGCAGTCCCGCGAGGCGGCGGAGGAGCTGCTGAGCGATCGTGAGGGGATCCGCCACGGCGCGACGATCTTATCGCGCTCCTCGGGGAGCGCGGCGTTCCGGGTAGAATGGAGCCGGTCCAAGTGAGCTTTTTCTCGCGGAATCGAGCGCCGTTTCTCCTCGCCCACCGCGGGGCTTCCGGGGAGACTCCCGAAAACACCCTCGCGAGTTTTCTCGAAGCCGTTCGGCAGCGGGCTGATGCGATCGAGCTCGATCTCCAATTGACGTCCGACGGGCATTTCGTGGCGTCCCACGACCGGAATCTCCGGCGCGTGTCGGACCATGCCGTCGTCGTCGAAGACACGGCCTTCCACGTTCTGCGGCACCTGAGCGTCTCGCGCCGGTTCCCCGGTTCGCGCCGGCTCGTCATTCCTTCGCTCGAAGAGATTTTCGACGCGATTCCGCCGGAGTTTCCCCTCAACCTCGACCTGAAGTGCCGGCGCGCCGGCCGAAAGCGGTTCGCGGAGCATCTCGTCCGCGCGATCGAGGGCCGAAAACGCCTGCTGCTCTCGAGCTTCAACTGGGCGCTGCTCGCGGAGATCCGCCGCCGGCTGCCGGCGATCGAGATGATGCCCGCCGTTCACCGGAGATTCGCCGGTTCCCTGCGGTTTGCCGAAGCGGTCGGCGCTCCGGCCGTCGCCGCTCACCACGGCTTCCTCCGGGGCCGGTTCGTCCGAGCGGCGTCCGCCCGAAGGCTCGACGTTCTCGCGTTCACCGTCAACAATGCGTCCGAGGCCCGCCGGCTGCTCCATCTCGGGGTCTCCGGGTTCTTCACGAACTTTCCGGCGAAACTGCGCGAGGAGCTCGAACGCGGAACGCCGGGACACCGATCGACGCCCGGACGGGAAGCGGCGACGTGACGATTTCTCCCGGCGACGGCGAGTTCCCGCGAAAGTGTTACAATCACGCGGCTTTTGCGATGAAGACGCAGGAATTTGCGACGGGCCGGCGGGGCGCCCAGCGGATCCCCGGAGAGGGGTTTTCGGCGCGCGTCGAGGGCGTGGAGTCCGAGACCTCGGTCGTCAACGTGTCGCAAAAAGGGATCGCGCTCTCGACTCGTGAGCCGCTGCCCGCGGACCGTCGTCTCTCGCTGGAGCTGACCGGCCCGGCCGGAACGACGATCGTCGACTTCTACGTCGTCCGATGCGAGGAGCTCCGGAGCTCCTCCGCCGAGCGCGACTACATTTCCGCCGGGCTCTTCGTCGCCCGCCTCAAGCGCAAAGACCTTCCCAAGGTCGTCCACCAGCAGTTCCCCTGAGGGCACGCCCCCGCCGATGGAAAAAGTCGTCGTTCATCTCAAGGACGGAAACCTCGTCCGAGGTTCCGTCGCGCGGTTCCCGCCCCGCGGGTCCGTCTTCCATCTCACGGTCTTTCCGGGATCGACGCTTCGGCCGATCGATCTCGGCGAGGTCAAGGCCGTTTTTTTCGTCAAGGAGTTCCGCGGCCGCCCGGGGTATCGGGAATCGAAGTCGTTCCCCGGCGCGGCCGGGACGGGCCTGAGCGGGAGGGTGCGCGTCGAGTGCGACGACGGCGAGGTCCTCGTCGGCTATTGCCCCGTCTACCAGGCGGGCCAGGCGGGTCTTTTCCTGTTTCCCCCGGACCGCAATTCGAACAACGAGCGCGTCTACCTCCTCGCGTCCGCGATCCGCAAGCTCGAATTCGTCTGACACGCGCGATTCACGCTGCTCGATAAATTTCGCACTTCAACACCGACAGACTTTGCCAGCGCCGTTGTTCATTGCGAAGGACCGTAGTGCGGGAGCACGATGTCGTCCCGAAGATCGCGGCCGATCACCACAGTCGGCGACGCAACGGGACTCGCATCAGCCGTGTGATCACGTTGCGGAAGGCGATCCCGAACGAAGTCTTCGGTGCGAACGCCGAGGCGAACTTCTCCGCCGTCCGCTGCTTCTTCTTCAGAAACGGCATGAGCCGCTGCTCGTACCGCGCAAACGCCGTCGCGAAGTCGCCGCCGCAGGCGTGCAGCTCGCCCGCGAGAACATACGCCTCGGTGATCGCCAGTCCCGTTCCTTCGCCGGCCATGAGCGACACGCAGGCCGCGGCGTCGCCGACCAGCGCGACCCGCCCCTTCGTCCAGTGATCCATCCGAATCTGGCTCACGCTGTCGAAGTAGATGTCGGTCGCTCGCTCGATCTCCGCCTCGATCTGCGGCCATTCCCAACCGGCGCCGGCAAAGACGCGGCGCAGAACCGACTGCGGTTCCTCGTGGCCGGCCATGAGCTCGTCGCGGAAGATGAAGAGGAACAGCGTCTTGTCATCGCGCATCGAAAAACGCGAGATCTGCCGGCCCGGCAGATTGTGACTCGTGTAGACAAGCTCTTCGCGCGGCCGATACCCGTCCGCCTCGAACGCGGCGACGTGATAGCCGAGCGAGGTCTCGAACTCCGAGTCCGGCCCGAACACGAGACGGCGGACGCGCGAATGCAGGCCGTCGGCGCCGATGACGAGATCGACTTCTCGTTCCGCCGCGTGATCGAAGCAGACGCGCACGTGCTGCCCGTTATCCTCGATCCCGGCCACGGAATCGCCGAAGATCGTCTCGACCTTCCCCTCGATCGCGTGGTAGATGGTCGCCGACACGTCGGAGCGTCTCACACTCGTGAAGCGGTCGTTGGTCATCCGGCGAAAGACGTCGACATCGAAGCCGCCTCTCTTCCGCCCCTTGCGATCGACGAAGCGCACCTCGCGCACCTGATAGCCGAGGGCGCGGATGTCGCCGATGAGGCCCATCCGCTCTGCGATGTCGTATCCGATGCCCCAGAAATCGATGATGTAGCCGCCGGTGCGAAGCTGCGGCGCCTCTTCGACGAGCAGGACCTCGTGCCCCGACTTGCTCAGCCAATACCCGAGAGCGGGCCCGGCGACGCCGATGCCGTTGATGACGATTCGCAATAGATCTCCTTCTGAGGCGCCACGGCGCACCTCGTGCGGCCCGAGACCCTGATTTTACCACCCGGGTCATTTCGCACCTGCCAGCTCCGCTTCGGCGTCCTGCGCATCGAGGAAACGGAGAAACGGGGGGAGAGGGGCGAGAAACGCAAATGCGGGGAGGGGTGGCGTGAGGCGGGGTGACGTCGCGCCCCCCTCACCCGCCGCTTCGCGGCACCCTCTCCCACCGGGAGAGGGAATTCGGTTGCGCCGCTAGCTCGCGACCTTGTGTGGTAGAGAATGAATGGCATGGGCCTGAAAGAGTACAAGCGCAAGCGCAACTTCAAGGTCACGTCCGAGCCGGAAGGCAGAGAACGCAAGGCCGCGCGCCGAAAAGCTCTCGCGTTCGTCATCCAGAAGCACCGGGCGACGGCGCTCCACTACGACGTTCGGCTCGAGTGGAACGGCGTGATGCTGTCGTGGGCGTGCCCGAAGGGGCCCTCGCTCGACCCTTCGGTCAAGCGGATGGCGATGCAGGTGGAGGACCACCCGATCGAGTACAACAAGTTCGAGGGGATCATCCCCGAAGGCGAGTACGGCGGAGGCACGGTGATGATCTGGGACCGGGGCACCTGGGAACCGGAAGTGCCCGACGTCGATGCCGCGCTGAAGAAGGGCGACCTGAAATTCCAGTTCCACGGCGAGAAGCTGCGGGGCTCCTGGGTCCTCGTCCGGCTGAGGCCGCGCGGCGGGGACTCCAAGCCCGCGTGGCTTCTCATCAAGCACCGCGACGCCCATGCCTCGACCGCGGACATCGCGACGGAGAAGCCCCGATCGGTCGTCTCGGGCCGGATCCTGACCGAGATCGCCCGCGACGAAGGGGGCGACATCAAGAAGGCGGCGACGGGAGATCCTCCCGCGGAAATCCGCAAGCTCCTGAAGTCCAAAGATCCCCTCGAGCGCAAGACGAAGGGCAAGCGCAAAGTCTGGAACAGCCGCCCGCGCTGACTCCAGCTCTGCGCCCCTGTCACCAGATCTGGCAGCGATCCGCCTCCGGGCGAACCATCGGGTCTCCCGGCTTGCACGAAAACGCCTTCGCGAACTCCGGGATGTTCGACGGCGCCGCGAACGAGCGGATCCGGTCGACCGGGTGCGGATCGGTCGCGACTTTCAGCCGGACGTATTCCGGCCGGTCGTTCTCGGCCCACACGCGCGCGTAAGCCAGGAAGAACCTCTGATCGGCCGTCAGTCCGTCGATCGGCGCCGGCGCCGGCTTTCCCTCGAGGCTTTTCTGGAACGCGCGATACGCGATCGTCAACCCTCCGAGGTCCGCGATGCTCTCCCCGAGCACGAGCTTTCCGTTCTCGTGGAGGTTTTCGTCGACGACGTAGCCGTCGAACTGCTTCTCGACGCACGCCGCGCGCTGCTCGTAGTTCTTCAAGTCGGCGTCGGACCACCAGTTCGTCAGGTTTCCGTGCGCGTCGAACTTGCGCCCCTGGTCGTCGAAGCCGTGCGTCATTTCGTGGCCGATGACGGCCCCGATCGCGCCGTAGTTCACGGCGTCGTCCGCCTTCGCGTCGAAGAAAGGAGGCTGGAGGATCCCGGCCGGAAACACGATCTCGTTCTTGAGGGGGTTGTAATAGGCGTTGACCGTCGGAGGCGTCATTCCGAACTCCTTGCGGTCGACGGGCTTCCCGATTTTGTTGAGCTGCCGGTGGAACTCGAACTCGTTCCCCGCGAGGAGGTTCGCGGCGTAGCTGTCGCGCCCCACGCGGTACGCGGAATAGTCGCGCCATTCTTCCGGGTATCCAATTTTCGGCGTGAACGCGGCGAGCTTCGCGATCGCGGCCTTCCTCGTCGCTTCCCCCATCCAGGGCAGCGTCGCGAGGTCTTCGCGAAGCGCGGCGATCAGGTTCTTGACCATCTGGTCCGCGCGCTCTTTCGCTTCCGGGGGAAACGTCTTCGCGACATAAAGACGGCCGAGCAGGAAGCCGAGCGAGCCGTCCGTCGCGGCGACGCACCGCTTCCAGCGAGGGAGGTTCTCCTTTTTCCCCTGCAGGACGCCGCCGTTGAACGCAAAGTCCTCCTGCACGAACTTCGAGGAAAGGGCCGGAGCGGCCGCGTCGACGAGACGCCAGCGAAGGTAGGTCTTCCAGTCCTTCAGCGCGACGGACGCGAGCTCCCGATTCACCGCTTCGAAGAACTTCGGCTGACCGACGTTGATCGCCTTCACGGGCGGAGCCCCGACGGAGGCCAGGTAGGCCTTCCACTCGAAGTTCGGAGCGAGCGCTTCGAGCTCGGAAATCGTCATCCGGTGATACGTCGCGTCCGCGTCACGCCGTTCGACGCGCGTCATGGAAGCCTCGGCGAGCTTCGTCTCGACTGCCATCACGGTCGCCGCCTCGGCGCGCGCCGCCTCCGGCGCGTCTCCCAGAAGCGCAAACATCGCGGCGACGTGGGCGGCGTACTGTTCGCGAATCGTCTTCGACTTCTCGTCGTCCTTCAGGTAGTAGTCGCGATCCGGCAGGCCGAGACCGGCCTGCGAGGCCAGCGCGATGACCTCGTCGCTGTTTTTCTTGTCCTGCTGCGAGCCGAACCCGAACAGCGCGTCCACCCCTTCGGCCTGGAGCCGGGCGATCTGCGCGTCGAGCGTCGCCCGGTCGCGGATCTTCGCGATTCGTTCCAGCTCCGGCTGCGAGCGGCTTCGCCCCTTCCGTTTCGATCTTCCCTTCGTCCATGCAGGCGGCGTAGTAGTCCCCGAGCTTCTGTCCGTCCGAACCCGCGGCAGCCTTCCGGTCGGCAGCGGCCGCATCGAGAATCGTTCGCAGGACTTCCCGATTCCTGTCCGCGAGAATGATGAACGTTCCCCACCGCGAGTACGCAGGAGGCACCGGGTTCTTTGCGAGCCATCCGCCGTCGGCGTAGCGGGAGAAATCGCGGCACGCGTCGGCGGACGGGTCCATGTCGGCTTTCGAAATTCCATGCTCGCTCTGCGCGAGCACGGTCCCCGTGAATGCCGCGAGGCTCGCGGCGGCGAAAGAGAGGGTCCGCAGGATCCGGAAACGGGTTTTCATGAAACCTCCTTGTTCGTGCTGCTCGGGGCGAGCGTCGTTTCGATCGAGCCAAACCGGGCCAAAGGGCCCTTCGACGCGGCGGGCCGGCGCCGGCCGGTCCTCGTCGCGAGAAAGACGGCGGCCGTCCACGTCGGCACGAGGTCCCACAGGGGGACGAGCTCCGACACGAACGAAGGAAGAAAAGACCAGTGCCAGCCGACCAGACCGATCATCGCTCCCGCCGTGACGACGTCGAGCGCGTCGTCGGCCGGCGACGTCGCCCCGGCCGAAAAGAGCGGAAAAACGACGATCTGGGCGAAATCCACGGCGATCGCGATGGCTCTGGCCAGCACGATCCGCCGGCGGCTGGGAAACCGGGGCTCACCCTCCACGCCTCCGAGCGTAAGGGGCTCGCGGCTCCGCCGTCAAGTAACCGGGGGGCCGCAAGGGGCGCGGCGAAAACCGGCATAGAATCGGACCGATGAGCGTCGCGAAAATGAGCAAGAACCGAAAGTCCGCGTCCCTTGTCCTCGCCGCGGCATTCCTCTCCGCGGCCGGGCTTTCGGCGGCGGAAGCCCCGCGCCCGACCGAGATCCCGTTCGAGCTCGTCCAGAACCAGATCGTGGTCTCGGCGAAGATCGACGAAAAAGGGCCGTTTCTCATGACCGTCGACACGAGCTCCGACAATTCCCTGATCGACATCGGAGCGGCGTTGAAGATCGGGATGACCGTCAACCCGGCCGGCGAGGAGATCGAGGGAGGGGAAACCGAGGAAGGAACGGTCTACGACACGCGCTTCACGGTCGTCGAGCTCGGCGACATCTCGGCCCGGGACGTCGACGCCCTCGCGGGAGGAATGATCGCGAAACTCGCGAAACGGATCGGAAAGCCGGTCGTCGGCACGCTCGGAAACGGTTTCCTCGCGGGCCGGATCGCCCAGTTCGACTTCCCCCATCGGGTCCTTCGTTTCCTTCCGGATCCTCCGCCCGACCAGCCCCTCTCCAGCCGGCGCGCCGTGCTGAAGTTCAAGGACGACGACGCGGTCCTCGTCGATTCGGTCTCGATCGGCGGACAGCCCGTCCGAGGCTGCATCGACACGGGATCGAGCGGATCGGTCCTGATCACCGCGGAAGCCGCGCGAAAGCTGGGGCTCGAACCGCCGCCGGCGCCGCCCGCCCCCCGCGCCGCATCCGGAAAAGGCGCGGCCCCTCCCCGGGAGGGCGTGGCGCGCACGATTCTCGTCGGCACCCTGTCCGCCGATTCCGCCCCGGCGACGTTTCTCCCGGCCGGCACCGGTCGGGACAAGAAACCGTGGGACGCCGCGTTCGGAAACGGCTTTCTGAAGGACCTCGTCCTCACGATCGACTACCCGGACTCGAAGCTCTTTCTCGAAAAGCCGTGACGGCCGAGGGGAACATTTTCCCCGGCTTTTCGTTTCTCCCGTCATGAAGAGAAGTTTCGCCCTCGCCCTCGCGCTCCTGGGATGCGCCTCCGCCCTGTCCGCGGGAGTCATCTTCGGGATCGAAACCTCCGACGACCACCACTACTACCGCTCGAGCGGCCTGACGAGCTTCGAGGTCCGCTCCGCGGGGGACATCGAGTTGTCGCCCGACGAGGAGCGCGTCGTCGCGATCTCCGCGGGCGGCTTTCTCGAGATCGAAACCCGGCGGCTCCTGACGACGCGGAAGACTCGCCTCACGCCGGCCGCCGGCGGCGCCCTCGAGATCCGCTACTGGCGCAATGACCGCCGCGGCTCGGATTCCGAAGGGCGGGACTTCCTCGAGCGTTACCTTCCCGAAGTGGCGCGCGTCACGACCGTCGGCGCGCGGGCGGAAGCTCGCCGGCTTCTGGCCGCGGGAGGTCCCCGCCGCGTGCTCTCCGCCCTCGAGGACCGCGAGAGCGACGAGGCTCGCGAAATTTATCTGGAAACGATCCTGGACGGGCCCGCGCTCGACACGGCGACCGGTCTCGAAATGATCCGGGACGCCGCGAGGCACATCTCGGGGAGCTCGCGGCTGTCGCGATTCCTCGTGCGCCTGGCGCAGAAACTGCCCCCGGAACCGGAGTTGACCGCCCGGCTCGCTCGTTCCTGCGAGGAGATCTCCTCGAGCAGCGCCCGACGGGAGGCTCTCTCGGGAATCGCCGACGCGCGCGGAATTCCTCCCGCCGCGGCCGCGGATTTCGGCCGGTCGGTCTCCGGCATCTCCTCATCTTCCGAAAAGGCTTCCGCGGTCGAGCATCTCGGAGCGGCCGCGAGCGATCCCCGCGTGCTCTCGGAGCTCGCCGGCGCCGCCGACACGATCGACTCGTCCTCGGAACGGCGCCGGGCTCTGTCGGCCCTCGCGGCGCGGCCGGGAGCCGCCGGAGCGCCGCTCCTGCGCATCCTCAAGGCCGCGGAAGGAATCAACTCCTCGTCGGAGAAGGCGTCGTTTCTGGCCGGCGCGGCGCCCGTTTGCCGTTCCGAAGAAACCGTTCGCGCGTACATCCGCGCCGCGGACACGATCGAATCCTCCTCCGAAACGAGACGCGCTCTCGCCGCCCTGATGCGGCCCGACCTGCCGCGGGAGGACTGGATCTCCGCGGTCAAGGCCGCCTCCCGCATCTCCTCGTCCAGCGAAAAGGCGGGATTCCTCGAACGGGCCGGCGCCGCTCCGTCGATCGACGCGGCGATGCTCGCCGCCTACCTCGAATGCGCCCGATCGATCGACAGCTCCTCGGAGAAGCGAAGGTCGATCGTCGCGTTGCTTCGCCGGCCGGACCTCGCGCCCGACCAGGTCGCCGCGATCACCGTTTTCGCGGAGCGGGAGATCTCGAGCAGCTCGGAACGCGAGACCGTTCTCCGCGAGGCCGCGAACCGAAAATCCTAGGTACCGGACCGCCCCTTCGGCGATCCCTCCCGGGCCTTTCCGCGGCGGCGTGCGGCTTCGCGCCACTCCCGGTCGTACGGCCGGAGCGCGCGAACGATCGTGTGCGCCACGAGCAGGTTCCGATACCACTTCACGTCGGACGGAATCACGTGCCACGGCGCCCCCCGGGTCGAGGTCTTCGAGAGCATGTCCTCGAACGCCTTCCGGTATTCCTTCCAGAGGCGCCGTTCCCGCCAGTCGCCGGCGCTGGCCTTCCACCTCTTGTCGGGATCGTCAAGGCGCGCCTGCAGCCGCCGCTTCTGCTCTCCTTTCGAGAGGTGGAGGAAGAACTTCAGCAGGATCGTACCGGACCGGGTCAGCAGGCGCTCGAATTCCCGGATCTCTTCGTACCGCCCCTTCCAGACCTTCTCGCTCGCGAGGCGGTGAACGCGCTCCACGAGGACCGCTTCGTAATGGGACCGGTTGAAGATCGCGATCTCTCCGCGGCCCGGAGTCTCGCGGTGAATCCGCCAGAGGAAGTCGTGGGCGGACTCCTCGGGAGTCGGCTCCCGGTAGGCGACGACGCGGCATCCCTGCGGATTGACGCCCGTGAACACGTGGCGAATCGTTCCATCCTTGCCTGCCGTGTCGATTCCCTGAAGCACGATGAGCACGGAGTGCGTCTCGGCCGCCCACAGCCGTTCGTGGAGCGAGCTCAGCGCCTCGATGTCTTTCTTCATGCGCGCCTCGACCGCGGCGCCGGCGCGGAGCCCTCCGGAATCCGCGGGATCGAAATTCCTGAGCTTCACTTTCCTTCCCGGCGGGACCTCGGTCTTCTTCACTCGCGATCGTCCTCCCCGGCCATTCTAACGAGGCCTCGCCATGGTATTGTCACCCTGCCATGCGGGCTCGCGCGCGATTCCTCCTCCGCCCGGCGGCGCTCGCCGCTTTTTGCGCGTCCGCCGCGGCCGCGCCCGCGACCCCGCCGGCGAAGTCCCCGGCCGGCGACGCTCCGGCCCGCGCCGTCCGAACGCTCACGCTTGCCGAGGCGAGCTGCAACACGCTTCCCGCGATCCCGGTCGCCTTCGACATCCCCGCCGATTACGTCACCCGCGCTCCCGCGTCGCGCAAACCGAGCCTCGGCTGCTTCTGGGGGCTTCCCTCGGACCTCGATCGCGCGATGAAAGACCCGAAGGGGATCGACTTCTCCGCGATTCAAAAGGGGATTTTCTGGGCTCGCCCGCCCGTGAACGTCGGTTTCGACCGAACGAAGAACCAGTTCTTCGACGGCCGCGGCGCGGACGAGGCCGCGATGAAGCGGCAGTTCGAACGCGCCGGCGCGAAGAACGCGTACGTGAAGCGCGGATCGGCGGGCGCGTACGCGACGCTGGAATTCACGGGGGACGTTCCCGCCGGGCCCAACCACAAGGCCGGCCGCCTTTCGATGATCTACATCGCCACGGGGAACGGAACGAACACGTTCCTCGTCAATTACCATCCCCCGTCTCGCCCGACGCCTGCCGACGACGGAGTCTGGCAGCGCTTCGTGTCGAGCATCCGAAGCACCGCTCCCAAACCTTAGGCCTCGGCTCAGCCTCCGATTCGGTGGATCTTCCTGCTCACGAGATCGTCGACGGAGAACGGCTCGGAGCGCCCCGCGTTGAGCCGGCGGACGTCGTCGGCCGTGACGCCGTGAATCCTCATCGAGACAAGGTCCTCGGGCGAGACGTGGCGATAGCCGAGCTGCTGGAGGTCGGCGATGAATTCCGCGGAAACGCCGTGGATCCGCATCGCGACGAGGTCGTCGCCCCCCACGCGGTCGTAGCCGAGGCTTTTCAACTTTCCGATGAACTCCGGCGTCGCGCCGTGGATGCGCATCGCGACGAGCTCGTCGGCGCTGAAGGGCGTACCCGCTACGCCGCGGATTCGGGAAACTCCGTAGCATCGACGAACGACTTGTCGGGCGTGACGCTCCAGGCGCGGATTCGAAAGAGGCCACGAAGTCGTCGAACGAAACCGCCCCGTACCCGAGTGACGACATCTCCCGGACGAAAGCGCGGCTGACATCGTGAACCGCCGCGGCGAAGACGTCGTCCTCGGAGAGCCGGCGGCCCATCGCTCCCATCTCGGAGACGTACGCGGCGTCGGGAAAAAAGGAAAAGCGGCCCGCGCCCTCCCCCCGGCGAATCGACCCTTCGAAGGCAAACGATCCCGCATCGCGGCGGAGCGTGAACCGAACGGCCGAGGCCGAATCCGGGGACGCGACCTGCGCCGCCGTGAGGCCCTCGAGCTCGTCGAGCGCGATCGGGAAGGAAGACGACCAGTGGTCGTGGATTCCGGAACGGCGGCGCATCTCGATCTGCACCGCGCCCTCGCGGCTCGACGGATCGATCGACCAGGTTCCGGAGGCCGTCGGCGCGGGACGGGCCGAGCCGGATGTCAGGAGCAGCAGGATCGCGGCGGCCGAGAAACCCAGGCGCCGGACGAAGATTCTCATGGGAACATTCCTCCTGACCCGGAGACGCCCGCGCGTCCGGAAGGTTTCGCGCAATCGGCTCCTCACCACGGCGCCGGCTTCCGGGCCTGGAAAAAGCCGCCGTTCGGTCCCCCTTTCGGAAGCGTCGCGAGCCAGACGATGGTGTCGGCGCCCTCCTCGACGCTCTTCGGGGCGCCGTCGTTCCCCCCATCCGCGTTCGAACCCACCCCGGGTTGGCGGCGTTGACCTTGACGTCGCCCTTCGAACTCCGAAGCGAGCTTGACGGTGAGAGCGTTCAACGCGGCTTTCGAAATGCTGTAGGCGGCATCGCAGCGAAGCCCCGAAGAGAAAGACCCGCAGCCGGACGAAACGTTGACGATCCGACCGTAACCGGCCTCGATCATCCCGGGAACGAAGGCTCGGCACGTTCGCACCGCTCCGAAGAAGTTGACCTCCATCGTGTCGCGAAATGGCGCCTCCGGACCGAGAAGGGCGTCGGTCGGATAAATCGCGGCATTGTTGACGAGGACGGCGATCTGTTCGCCGGCCTCGTGGAGCCGCTTCGCGCAAGCCCGGACCGACTCGTCCCGCGACACGTCGAGCTCTTCGAAGAGGATCTCCAGTCCCTCGGCGCGAAGCCGGCCGACCGCGCTGTTCCCCGCGACCGCGTCGCGCGCCGTCAGGACGACCCGCGCCCCCGCCCGCGCCAGTTGCCGGCAGACTTCGAAGCCGATTCCCCGGTTGGCTCCCGTGACGAGCGCGGTCCTTTTCATTCAGAGACCTCCCGGCGCAGTTTCCCACGACGCCGGGCCTCGAAGGAGGCCTCTCGAGCACGCTTCTTGCACTTTCATCCCGGCGGTCATGAAGAAGGGTTCTCTCCGAATCGCGCAAATCGCGGGTGTCGGGTTTCGCGTGCCCCCCCGGGCCGCGGGGGGAACCGAGCTCGTCGTTCACCTCCTGGCTCGCGCATTGACCGAGCGGGGCCACCGCGTCACGATCTTCGCATCGGGCGACTCCCTTTCCCCCGGCTCGTTGCGGTCTGTCGTTCCGCTCGCCACGCGCGACGATCCGCAGTCGAACCTCTACCTCGAGCGCGAATTCGACCTTCGAAACGTCGATGCGGCCTACGAAAGCGCCGGCGAATTCGACCTGATCCACGCCCACTGGCCCACACCCGCCCCGTACTTCGCTCAGCGGTCCGAGTGCCCAACCCTCCTGACGTTCGATTACGTCGAAAAGGAGATCTTCGAGCACTACCGGGCCCGCTTTCCCGACCTTTCCTACGCGTGCGTCAGCCAGGCCCAGGCCGACATGCTGGGGGGAGGTCTTCCCGTCGTTCACAACGGGATCGATGTCGAGAGCGTTCCCTTTTCGCGCGCTCCCGGAACTTCCTCCTCACCGTCGGGCGTCTCGTTCCCACGAAGGGAGCTTCCGTCGCGATCGACGTCGCTCGCCGTTGCGGGATTCCGCTCGTCATCGTCGGAGACGTCGTTCCGGATCTTCCCGAAAGCCGCGAGTATTTCGAACGCGAGATCGAGCCCCGGGTCGACGGAGTCCGCGTTCGCCACCATCCGGCTCTCCCGAATCGGCGCGTCCTCGAGCTGATGAGCGAAGCGAGGGCGTTTCTCTTTCCGATCTCGTGGAACGAACCCTTCGGAATGGTCGTCGCGGAAGCGATGGCGGCCGGCGCCCCCGTCGTCGCGACTCCCCGCGGATCGCTACCGGAGCTCGTCGATCCCGGGGTGACGGGTTTTCTGGAAAACACCGTCGAAGGCCTGGCCGGCGCCGTCCTCCGCGCGGCGGCGATCGATCGCGGCGCGTGCCGGCGGCGCGCCCGCCGGCTCTTCGACTTTCGCCGAATGGCGCAGCGCTACGAAGACGTGTATGGCCGCCTCCTGGCGCGTTCTTCCGTCCGGGAACTGCGGCTCGCCGCCCGATGACCCCCGCCGCGTTTCCCCGGACGAGCCGGTACGACCTCGAGTGGGTGTCCCGCAACTCGCTCGGCGAGAACGCTCTGGCCCAGGCCGAAGCCCTCAGCCGCTTCATTCCTTTCGGACCTCGGACCCGCGTCCTCGACCTCGGCTGCGGAAGAGCGATCAGCTCGATCTTTCTTGCTCGCGAGTTCGGAGCGCAAGTCTGGGCGGCCGACAAGGACGTCTCGCCGACGGAAAATCTGGCGCGAATCCGCGACGCCGGATGCGCCGAGCGCGTCTTTCCCCTGCGGGCCGACGCGCGCGAGCTTCCCTTCGCGTCGGGCTTCTTCGACGCCGCCCTCGCGATCGATTCGTACCACTACTACGGGACCGACGAGCGCTTCCCCGCCTCGTTTCTGCGCTTCGTGGCGGAGAAGGGGTACGTGGGAATCGCGGACATCGCCCTGTCCCGGGAGATCCCGACGATCCAGGACGCGCCCGACTTCCTGAAGCCGACCTTCGCGGCCCACTGGTCCTTCGTCCACACGATCGCCTGGTGGAGGGCGCAGTGGGAGAGAACGGGCCTCGTCGAGGTCGTGGCCGCCGAGGCCGTGCCGGGAGGACGGGACCTTCTCGCCGACTACGCGAAGAACCGCGTCGAGTCGAGCCGGGCCGACGAAATCGCGAGGGCGGCGGCCCTCGACTCGGAAGAACTACTGCTTCTCTTCACCCTCGTCGTGCGGAAGATCTGAAACCATCCGCTTCCGGCTACTCGACCTTTCGGACTTTCCAGTGCCGGAACGTTGTCTCGGCGATCTCGACCGTGCGTTTTTCTCCCTCTTTGACGTCGACGTCGATCTTGACTTCCTGCGCCTTCGGGTCGCACCGAAAGACCAACCGGTGCTTGCCCGGAGGAACGGGCAGGTCCGCGCTTTCCTTCGGAATCTTCGTTCGCGCGACGGCCTCGCCGAACTCTCCCTGCGCCGGCTTCGTCAGCGTCGCCAGCGACTCGCCGTCGAGAAGGCAGACGCACGAAAGCGCGCCCGATTCTCCGATGAACACCGCGCGCAGCCTCAGCTCGCCACTGCCGGACGACGCAATCGGGCTCGAATTCGGTCCCGTCGCGGCCGCGACGTTTACCCGGGGACTCTTCGACTCGCCACCTTTCGACTCGGAACTCTTCGACTCGCGACTTCCGGCACTCGGCGTGGTTTTCCGGCACGCGATCGCCGCCTCAAGCACGTCGGCCGGGAGCGCGCGGGAGAGCTCCGCGGCGTTGACCGCGTCCACGTCGAAGTCCACGCAGTCGCGCTCGACGATCGCGCGGATCACTTTCGCGTCGACTCCGTCCTTCGCCATGGCCGTCAGCTGCGCCTTCGTGACGGGCGCCGCCCTCGCGATCGAGCTCCGAGCGAAAGCGCCAGACCCGCGGCCGCGATCGATCCTGCCCGCATGAATCCTCCTTCGAAAAAATCCGATCGTAGCATTGCCTGGCGCGACTCGCGTTAAGATCGTCCACAGCAGGAGGAGCATCCGATGAGTCTGCTCGCAGCGGCGACAAGGCCCCCGAATTCAAGACGAAAGATCAGGACGGGGAAACCGTTTCCCTGAAGGATTTCCGGGGAAGGAAGGTCGTGCTCTATTTCTATCCGAAGGACGACACCCCCGGATGCACGAAGGAGGCCTGCTCGTTCCGCGACGGCTTCGCCGCGTTCCGGCGGCGCAAGATCGAGGTTCTGGGGGTCTCGGTCGACGACGAGAAATCCCACAAGAAATTCGCGGAGAAGTATTCGCTGCCCTTCCGCCTGCTCGCCGACCCGGACAAGAAGATCGTGAAGGACTACGGCGTGTGGGGAGAGAAGAACATGTACGGGCGCAAGTACATGGGAACCCTTCGCGTGACGTACGTCATCGACGAAAAAGGAAAGATCGCGGCCGTCTGGCCGAAAGTGAAGCCGGAGGGGCACGCGGAAGAGATCCTCGAGGCGATCACGGCTTCGTGATCGCGTAGAGCCACTGGTCGAGCAACCGACCTTCCTTCACCGCGCTCGATCGCATCACCGCCTCCCGGACGAACCCGGCTTTTTCCAGCACGCGAGCCGACGCCGCGTTCGTCGCGAACGGAACGGCGAAGACCCGCGCCATTCCCAGCTCGCGGAACGCGTACGCGACCGTTGCCGACAGCGCGGCGGTTGCGATCCCCTTTCCCCAGAACGGCTCGCCGAGCCAGTACCCGATCTCCGCGGAGAGGCGCTCGATGTCGATGCCGGGCTTCATCCCAACGCCGCCGGCCGCTTCGCCCGCGACCTCGATCGCGAAGTCCGTCTCCGGCCTGCACGCCGTCGCAAACTCGATCCACTCCCGCGCCGCTTCGCGCGTGTAGGGGTGCGGGAAGCGGTCGCGAAGATTGCGCCAGATTTTGACGTTGTTGCCGTGCCGGACGACGGAGTCCACGTCCGATTTCTTCCACGAGCGGACCTTGCAGATTCCGCAGTCGAGCTCCACGAAGGGATTATGTCAGGCGGCCACCGCCGAAAAGAGCTCGCTCGGTCCCGGAGATCGCCGCCTGGCCCCCGGGCCGCGGAGCTCGGCACTCGTCCGCTGGCACGGCGCGATCGATCGGAGTGGAATCGGTCTCCCGCGCCTCTAGCGTTCGGCGCGAGACTTGCCTCTCAACTGACAATGAGATTCTTCTTGCGCCTCACTCATGGCCTGCGGTCGAGCGCCTGCGCCCCGCGTCCCGCCCGCCTGAAGGCCGCGCTCCCGAATCTCGCTGGGGGAGTTAGTGGCACCCCGTCCCCTGAGCGAGAGCCCGGCGGCGGCCCGGGCTTCGAGGCGGCGCGCAGGCGGTTCCGAGGAGCCGAAAAGTGTGTTTGAGCTGGATGTCTTCAGCTCGAAGTCTCCATGCCCCCCACGCTCGGGTGATGTCGAAGCGAAGCCCGATGTTGCGAGTTCTTTTCGGCGAGCGAGGAACTGCCGAGGGCCGCCGGGGGCCTTCGCCGCGATTCGGGGCTGAGCGAAGTCCTTACTCTCCGGCTCTCCGCAGCTCGTCGACGAAGAGAGTCTTCCACGTGACTCCGCCGTCTTCCGAGATCATCTGCGTGCGCCGCCACGAATTCGCGTCGAGGCGCTCGTAAACGAGCTTCGATCGGCGGGGTGGGCGGCTTGTCGTCGATTCCCATTCGGCCCGTTCGGAAGACGCGGCCCCTTCGAGGCGCGCAAACTCGCGGCGCGTGTTGTTCACGTACAGGAGCACTGATTTCTGGAGCTTGGGATCGAAGACCTGCAGGTAAACGCCGCGATACGGCTTCGGTCCGTTTCCGACGACGATTTCCTCCTCTTCTCCGATCCCGCCGAGCACGCTCCGGGCCTCGCTCGAGATCGGCTCGCGATCTCCCGTCGACGGCTCGACTCTCGTACCCTTCCACCGGCCGAGAATCCACGCGAGCGGGTCGGAACCGGTCGGTGGGGCGGCAGAACGCGAAGCGCATCCGAGGGCAAACAGAACGAGAACAACGAAAACGAGGAGACGGGTTCGGGGGTGTGTCATCTCATTTTCTCCTTTCGGGCGCTCCTTCCCGGAGAGTACGTCCGATCGCTCGCGCGCGCTATCGTCCGATTGCGCGACGAAACCTTTCGCCGCGGATATCATCGAATACGGCTGGAGGTTCATCGATGCGATTTCGCACGTTCCTGTTCGCCGCCGCCACGGTCGTCTTCGCCTTTTCGGGCCCGCTTTCCGCCGCGGAAAGGCCGAAATTGGAGAAGGCGACGTTCGCCGGCGGATGTTTCTGGTGCACGCAGCATGACTTCGAGGAGATCCCCGGGGTGTTTTCCGTCACGGCCGGCTACACGGGGGGCCACGTCGCGAACCCCACGTACGAGCAGGTCGGCAAGCACATGACCGGGCACGCGGAATCCGTCGAGGTCCTGTTCGATCCCTCGAAAATCACGTACCGGCAGCTCGTCGACCGGTTCTGGCATCTCGTCGATCCGACGACGGAAGACCGGCAATTCTGCGACTGGGGCGGCGTCGGAGGCCCTTACCGCTCCGAGATCTTCTACCACTCCGAAGAGCAGAAGAAGATCGCGGAAGAATCCAGGCGCGACGTCGAGCGTACGAAGACGTTCAAGGAACCGATCCTGACGAAGATCACTCCGGCAACCACGTTCTACCGAGCGGAGGAGTACCACCAGGACTACTGGAAGAAGAACCCGATCGAATACCATCGGTACCGCAGCGGCTGCGGCCGCGACGCGCGGCTGAAGGCGTTGTGGGGAGCGAGCGCCGGAAAATAGGCTCGCCGGGACGGCCGTTCGCCGGCGAAGAGCCGGTTCAGACCGGAATCTGGGCGCCCGTGACGATCCGCGCGTCGGGCCCCGCGAGAAACACGATCACGCGCGCGATGTCTTCCGGTTTCGTCCAGGTGGAGAAATCCGCGTCCGGCATCGACTTGCGGTTCGCGGGCGTGTCGATCGTCGAAGGCAGAACGGCGTTGACGGTCACCCCGGACGGCTTCAGCTCCGCGGACATCGCCTCGGTCAGCTGAAGGAGCGCGCGCTTGGAGGCGGCGTAGGCCGCGATCTTTTCGCCGCTCCCGAGCGCCGCCCGAGCCGAGACGTTCACGATCGCTCCGCCGCCGCGCGACATCATCTGCCGCGCCGCGGCATGCGAGGCGAGAACAGCCGTCTTGAGGTTCACGTCGAGCATCTCCTGCCACACCGCCCAGGGCGTTTCGCAAACGGCCGTCCCTCCCGCGAAAGACCCGGCCGTGTTGACGAGCGCGTTCACGCTGCCCGCCTCGGATCTCGCGTGCTCGAAGAACTCGGCGACGGCGCCCTCGTCGGTCAGGTCGACGGCGGAGCCGGACAGCGGCGCGTCCGCGCCGACCGCGAGGCGCGACCGCAGGCTCTCGAGCTCGCCTTCCTTACGTAAGGAACCACGACCCGCGATCCCGCGTCGAGAAAAGCTTTCACGACGGCGCTGCCAAGCGCGCCGGCGCCCCCCGTGACGACGGCGACTCTTCCCTGCATGGTCATCGCCCCTAGTTTAGCCCCTTCGCGTTCCCGTTGTTGACAAGGTGTCCGATCGGGAGCTATATCGACTCCCATTGGTGACGCCGTCGAACGGCTCTCGCACTACCGACGCGATGGAGGAGCGCCTCCAGGCGTTCATGGATGATCTGGAATAGAGGAGGAAGTCATGAGGAAAACCCGGACACTCGCCCTCGCGCTCGGAGCGCTCGTCTCAATCGCCGCGATCACGTCGGCCGCGGATGAAATGAAACCGCCGGCCGCCCCGGTCAACGCAACGTTTCAACGCCTGAAGGCGCTCGTCGGAACCTGGAGCGGGACGGCCGGCGGCAAACCCGTTTCGGTGACGTACACGCTCGTCTCGGACGGTTCGGCGCTGATGGAGAAGCTCAACCCCGGCCAGGGGGACGAAATGATCTCGATGTATTCGCCGGATGGCGACGGCGTCATGATGACGCACTACTGCACGATGCACAATCAGCCGCGCATGAGGGCCGGCGCCGCCGCGAGCGGCCCGATCGAGTTCGCGTTCGTCGATGCGACGAATCTGGCGAAACTCACCGACCCGCACATGGATCACGTCAAAGTGAATATCGCCGACGGCGGAAAGTTCTCGCAGGAGTGGGCCTTCCGCATGGGCGACGACGTCAAGTCGGAGCTCTTCTCCTACACCCGATCGAAGTAACGCTTCTCCCGCGGGTCCGCCGTTCGGCGGGCCCGCGCTTCCCTCACCTCGGCATTTCGAAGCGCGAGTCGGCGATCGGCGGGTTCAGCTCGACCTTGTCGAACGCGATCGTCTGGGTGACCCGCCCCCCGGCCCCCGACTCGATCCGGAACGGGAACCAGAGCCCGCCGATCTTTCGATAATCCGAAAAGTACGACTCGTTCATCCGGCGCCGGTCGCGCTTCGCCGAGCTCCCCCTGCCACCGGACCTTCCGGTAGGTGCGAGCGTCGAGGTCGATGTACCGGACGACGCCGTTCGCAAGCGTGACCCGTATCCGAAATGCGTCGAGCCCCCGGATCCTCTCTCGTCCCTCGATCTCGAGGCGGATCCCCCTCTGCTTCCATCGCAGGAGCGGCCCGTCCATGTCGGCCTGTTCCGGCAGGTTCCGCGCCTGTCCGGCGGACATCTCGGCCGGCTTGCCTCCGCGCGAAGGGTCGATCGTCCATCCCGTCGTCCCGTCGAACCCCTGGACGAACGTTCCCGCTTTGAAGCTGACTTCCGTCCGGATCTTCCCCGGCCTCTTGAGCTCGACGACGAGCGGAACCGCCTCTTCCGACCCGAACGAAATTCGCCCGGCCATCCGTTCGGTTCGCGCGGCCGCGAGTTTCCCCGCTCCTCCGAGCGCGTCCACCCCCTTTCGGGAAATCTCCCCGACGCCAAGCGCGCTCGCCGGCAGCGCCGACAGCGCGAGGCCCAGGGCGAGCGCCAGCGCGAGCCCGGACGAATGCCCCGGACCGGGATGATTCGTTTGAATCACGCCGGGTACTCTCCGGCAAACTATGTTCAGAGAGTGAAAAAGGAGGATTCCATGACCCGATTCCGAGCTCTCACGGCATTTCTCGTCCTCGCCGCCGCCGCGGCCGCTTTCGCTCAGGCCGACAAGCCCGCTCCCGCCCCCGGCTTCGACGCCGACGCGTGCGCGAAGCATTGCAAGGAGATGGGCGCCGCCCGGCAGAAGATGATGGACGAGCACAAGGCGATGATAGAGAAACACGACGCCGCCTGGAAAGAAATCCACGCGAAGCTCGACGACGCGAAGAAGGCCCGTGGCGACAAGAAGGTCGCGGCGCTGGAAGCGGCGATCGAACAGCTCGTCGCGCTGCACGAGTCGATGATGGCGAAGATGGGCGGCGGGCCGATGGGCCACGGCGGCATGCCGTGCTGCGAAGGCATGGACCACCCGATGGGGGGCATGCACGGAAAAATGATGGACTGCTGCGCGGGCATGGACCGTCCGATGGGCGGCGCGCCCGGCAAGAACATGGACTGCTGCGCCGGCGACTGAATCAGGCCGCGAGCCCCGCCTCTCCTCCGGTATCATTCGGCGCAGCGGAGGCGGTTCCGATGGCGCTGATGGATCTCGGCACGTCCAACCTGATGGAGACGGCGGCGAAGATGGGGCTCGCCTACGCGCTGGCGCTGCCGATCGGCTGGCAGCGCGAGAGCGAGCACCGCAGCGCCGGCATCCGGACGTTCCCGATCGTCGCGGTCGCGAGCTGCGGCTACATGCTGATCGCCGTCCAGGGGGGCGGCGGCACGGGGGACCTGCGCGCGCTGCAGGGCCTGATGACCGGGATCGGGTTCGTCGGCGGCGGCGCGGTCCTGCGGGAGGGATTGACGGTCCACGGAACCGCGACCGCCGCAAGCGTCTGGAACACGGGCGCGATCGGCGCCGCCGTCGCCTACGGAAGGCTCGACATCGCGGCCGTGCTCTGCGTCCTCAATTTCGTCACGCTGCGTTTCCTGCTGCCGGTCAAGGTGCGGCTCGACCGGAAAAGGGGCCCGGAGTAGCTCACCGGGCGGGTGGCCCAGTCCGCGAGCCTCGGCGCCCTGCTTGCGCCCCGGACGTACCCCGTTTGCGCACGCCGCACCAGCGGATAGGGTTACGATTTGCGGACCGTGCGCAAACAGGGCCCCACCGTCCGTCGCCGCCGTCCCTCGGCTCGCACGAGGAGCCGACCGGTACTTCGCCCCATTCCACCCTCCCTCAAGCCTGGGGCGAATGACTCAGGAACGCCGGCTCGCCTGGGCGTTAAAATCGCCCGGTTTTGACTCGCCGTTGTTCGATGAAAGGAGTCCCCCGATGTTCAGAAGCTGCCGGTCGTCCCTGGCCGCCTGCTTCCTTCTCCTCCTCCCGGTCTTGAGCTTCGCCATCCGAGTCTTTCCGCGCCGGCGCCGGCCGCTGCCGGGAACCCGCTGCTCGCGAAGTGGACCGGCCCGTACGGCGGCGTCCCGCCGTTCGACAAGGTCCGGGTCGCGGACTTCAAGCCTGCGCTCGAAGAAGCGATGGCCGCGAACCTGAAGGAGATCGACGCGATCGCGAAGAACCCCGCGAAGCCCGACTTCGAGAACACGATCGCCGCGCTGGAACGCGCCGGAAAACCGTTCGACCGCGTCTCGACGATCTACGGCATTTTCAGCTCGACGATGAGCTCGGACGACTTCCAGAAGGTCGAGACCGAGATGGCGCCGAAGCTCGCCGCCTTCAACGACCAGATCATCCAGAACGAGGACCTCTTCGCGCGGATCGCCGCGGTCTACGACGCGCGCGAGTCGAGCGGGCTCACGCCCGAGCAGAAGCGCCTCGCCTGGCTCGACTACACGCAGTTCGTCCGCGCCGGCGCGAAGCTCGAGGGCGCCGCGAAGCAGCGCGTGGCGGAGATCAACCAGCGCCTCGCGACGCTCTTCACGAAGTTCAGCCAGAACCTGCTCGGCGACGAGAAGGACTACGTCCTCTACCTCGACAAGGAGTCCGACCTCGCCGGACTGCCGGAGTCCGTCCGGGCGGGCGCCGCGGCGGCCGCCGAGACCCGCGGGCACAAGGGCCAGTGGGCGATCCTGAACACGCGCTCCAGCATGGAGCCGTTCCTGACGTACGCCGACCGGCGCGACCTGCGCGAGAAGGTCTGGCGGACCTACTACAGCCGCGGCGACAACGGCGACGCGAACGACAACAACGCGACGATCTCCGAGATCCTCAAGCTGCGCGCCGAACGCGCCCGGCTGCTCGGCTACGCGACGCACGCGCACTGGAAGCTCGAGGACAGCATGGCGAAGACGCCGGAGAAAGCGATGGAGCTCATGGAAGCGGTCTGGAAGCCCGCGGTCGCGCGCGTGCACGAGGAAGTCGCCGACATGCAGGCGCTCGCCGACTCCTAGCCGCGAAGGGCGGAGCGAAAATCACGATCGAGCCCTGGGACTACCGCTACTACGCCGAGAAGGTCCGCAAGGCCAAATACGACCTCGACCAGAACGAGATCACTCCCTACCTCCAGCTCGACAAGCTGCGCGAGGCGATGTTCTGGGTCGCCGGCGGCTCTTCGGCTTGCAGTTCACGCCCGTGACGGACGTTCCCGTCGCCCAGCCGGACATCCGCGTCTGGGAGGTCACCGACGCCGCCGGCAAGCACGTCGGCCTCTGGTACTTCGACCCGTACGCGCGCCCCGGCAAGCAGAGTCCGGCGCCTGGATGAACGCCTACCGAGCCCAGGAGAAGTTCGACGGCGAGGTGACGACGATCGTGTCGAACAACGCGAACTTCGTCAAAGGCAAGCCGGGCGAGCCGGTGCTGATCAGCTGGATCGACGCGACGACGCTGTTCCACGAGTTCGGCCACGCGCTGCACGGCCTCCTCTCCGACGTGAGCTACCCGTCGCTCTCGGGCACGGCGGTCGCGCGCGACTACGTCGAGTTCCCCTCGCAGCTGCTCGAGCACTGGCTCGAAACGCCCGAGGTCCTGAACCGCTTCGCGCTCAACGTGAAGACGGGCAAGCCGATCCCGAAGGAGCTCGTCGACAAGATCGAGAAGGCCTCGAAGTTCAACCAGGGATTCGCGACCGTCGAGTACCTGGCGTCGGCGCTCGTCGACATGAAGCTCCACCTCGCGTCGGCGCCGGACAAGACGATCGACCCGCAGGCGTTCGAGCGCGAGACGCTCGCGCAGCTCGGCATGCCGAAGGAGATCGTCATGCGCCACCGCACGCCGCAGTTCGCTCACATCTTCTCGAGCGACAACTACGCCGCCGGCTACTACAGCTACCTCTGGGCGGACACGCTGTCGGCCGACGCGTGGGAAGCGTTCCAGGAAGCGGGGAGCCCCTACGACGCGGCGGTCGCGAAACGCCTGCGGGACAACGTTTTCGCGGTGGGCAACACGATCGACCCCGCCGACGGCTACCGCGCGTTCCGCGGCCGGGACCCGGGAATCAACGCCCTGATGCGCAACCGCGGGTTTCCGGTTCCCGCGGCTCCGCCGGCCGCCGCGCCGAAACCCTCGTCGGGCGGAGCCTCCTAACGGCTGCGAGCCGGTCGAAAAGAGCCGCACGTCTTCCGACTCGTTCGGGAACCGCAGGGTCCTGACGAAGCGAAGCCCCAGCTTCTCCAGGAGTTGCCCGGAACGTTCGTTGTCGAGCGACGTGATCGCCACGATTCGCGCCAGCTCCAGCGCGCGCAGGCCGAAGTCCACGACCGCAGAGGCGGATTCGTAGGCGTACCCCTTCCCCCGGTGCGCCGGCAGGAACGCGAACCCGAGGTCGGGATCGTCCAGATAGTCCCGCCGGAGCAGGCCGCAGATCCCGATCGGAACGCTCCCGTCCTTGAGCTCCACGAGGCAGAGACCGACCCCGTGGCGGGCGTACATTTCGATCGGCCCCTTTTCGATGTACGCGCGCGCGTCCTCGAGCGTCCGGACGCCCCGGTCGCCGATGAAACGAAGCCAGTCCGGGTCGTTGACGAGCTCGAGAATGAACGGCGCGTCGTCCGGCGTCAGCCGGCGGATGACGAGCCGATTCGTTTCGAGGCGCTCCATCGGGCGTCCCCGACTCTATCCGAGGACCCGTGAGAAAATCCCCGTCTCAGCCCCGCCGATTGGGATCGGGCCGGGTCCCAGGAAGGCGTCGGCGCAATCCGGCTGCGCGACGTTCCGCGCATGATGCGGGACCACGACGCCTCCCACCGCAAGGAGATCGAACGGCTGTTCTCTACTGCTCGATGACCGACAGGAAATTCCCGGCGGGGTCCTTGAACCAGGCGATCTTCATTCCGTGGCCGCGGGCGATTCCCTTTTCGTCCGTTTTCATCTCGCCTTCCTTGTAGACCTCGAAGCGGGCGCCGCGTTTCGTGAGCTCCGCGACGGTCTCGTCGATGTCGTCGATCGGAAAGTTGAGGATCGTGAACGTTGCGGGAACGTGGTTTCCTTTCGGGTACACGAAGACCGGCGAGCAGCCGGCGATGCGCAACTCCAATCCTTCCTTCTTTTCGACGATGTCCAGCCCCAGCGTCTCGCCGTAGAACTTCGCGGCTTTCTTCACGTCGTTGACCGAGAAGCTGGAGTACGCGCGCGTGTTTCGGAACATGCTGCCCTTCGTTTCGACTTCGTGTTCGGCGGTTGCTTTCATCGTTCTTCCTCCTTTGACTTCAGATGGAGGGGGAGAGCCCCCTCAGGATTTCGCTCTCTTCGACGTCTTCGATTTGCCGGAACCGTTGTGGGCGATCGCCTCGCGAACGAGCGCCTGAAAAGCGGACTCGTCGACTTCTTCTCCTTCGTGGATGTCGATCGCGCGGCGCGTGTTTCCCTCGAGACTCGAGTTGAAGAGACGGCCCGGATCCTTCAGCGACGCGCCCCGGGCGAACGTCAGCTTCACGGCCTTCTTGTAGGTTTCGCCGGTGCAGAGAATGCCGTCGTGCGACCAGACCGGCGTGTCCCACTTCCACTCCTCGACGACGTCCGGGTCCGCTTTCCGGATGAGCTTGCGCATTCTGCGAAGGGTTTTCCCGCGCCAGTCTCCGAGCTCGGCGATCCGGTCCGAAATGAGCTCCGATGCCGTTTTCATCAATCCGTTTCGAGCGTTCCCGTGAGCGGATACCACTCCTTCTGGTTCGAGGCGATGCCAAAGCATTTCTGCGTCTCGAAATTCAGCGCCACCGTCAGAGTGTAGCCGGTCTCCGAAAGGTACGACACGAGATGAGCCGCGGGCGCGATCTCGAACGAGGCGTATTTCGCGCCGGATGCCTCCCTGCCCTTTCCGCCCTTCGAATCGTTTTTCGAGACATCTCGCCACACGACCGTGCCGTCCGGGCGGAATGTGTGCTCGTAAGTCGTTCCGGCGGTTGGACCTTCGTCGAATCTCCAGCGGAGCGTCATCCCGGCGAGGGACTTCGAAACCTCCGGCTCGGCGGTTGCTCGCATGGTTCACCTCCCCATTCAGAGGCGTGCAAGACTCGTTCCGGATCGGAGGGCGCGTCAGGGTTTCGCTCGGCCCGATGTCGCGGCCGAGCCCCACGGCGGCACTCGGCAGTTCCTCGCTCGCCGAAAAGAACTCGCAACATCGGGCTTCACTTCGGCAACCTCTCACCGAGGGGGGCATTCAGACTTCGAGTTGAAGACATCCAGCTCAAACACACTTTTCGGCTCCTCAGAACCGCCTGCGCGCCGCTGCAGAGCCCCGACCGCTCACGAACGTTCGTTCAGGGGTTGAGGCTCCAACTCCCCGAGCGAGAGTCTGGAGCGCACCCATCGCACGGTCGAGGGCGCGGGGCGCGGGCGCTCGACCGCAGGCCGTGAGTGAGGCGCAACAAAACCCGTCGATCAGTTGAGAAAAGAGATCTCGCGCCGAACGCTAGAGGCGCGGGGACAGGATTCCATTCCGATCGATCGCGCCGTGCCAGCGGACGAGTGCCGAGCTCCGCGACCTCGGGGCTCGTCGCGCTCTCGGGCCGAGCGAACTCAGAGCTCGATAGCGGGCTCCGAGCACGCCCGGCCGCGAACGAGCGTTGCCTCGTCCCCGACCGCGATCTCGCCTCCCTCCAGCACGAAGCAGTTCAGCGCGAGCTGCCCGCCGAACCGGCGGTAGATGTCGCGCGTGATGGAGGCATCCTGCGCAAGCGTGTCGGGTCGAACGACGTCATGATGCACCGCAGGCGCAGGTCCTGAACGCCGATCCGGACGGAGCCGATCTTCAGGCAGCTGCCGGGCCACTCCCGCTCGGCGAGGGCCTCGACTCCCCCGATCACGATGTTGGGCCTCAGGCGGCGCCCGTCGTGCCCGAACGCGGCGATCGCTCCGTCCGTCGCGACGAGCAGCGGCAGCACGTCGAACCGCTCCGCGCCTTCGAACCGCACGAGCTTCGACCCCTTGCCGGCGATCTTCGCGACGTCGGCCGCGACCGGCGCGCTCCTCCAGGGCCGTCCGTCGACGAGCGGCTCCCCGCCGGTCCGAGCGACCCGCGGTGGCCGAGGAACCGCGGATGCGTGCGCGACGTGATCACGCGGCCCTGCGACATCTTCCACGTGCACGATGCGGTCTCCCTCGATCCCCAGCGGCCCGACGCGCGCGCGGTCGAGCCTCTCTCCCGCCATCGTCTTGACCGGATAGCGCCAGATCTCGGTGACCTTCATGCGCCGGCAATCGTAACCGGAACAGGGCTTCGCTCGGTCCGATGTCGCGGCCGAGCCCCACGGCGGCACTCGGCAGTTCCTCGCTCGCCGAAAAGAACTCGCAAAATCGGGCTTCACTTCGGCAACCTCTCACCAAGCGGGGCATTCAGACTTCGAGTTGGAGACATCCAGCTCACACACACTTTTCGGCTCCTCAGAACCGCCTGCGTGCCGCTGCAGAGCCCCGGCCGCTCACGGGCTTTCGCTCAGGATGGGGCTCCAACTCCCCGAGCGAGATTCTGGAGCCCACCCATCGCACGGTCGAGGGCGCGGGGCGCGGGCGCTCGACCGCAGGCCGTGAGTGAGGCGCAAGAAGATACCCGTGGATCAGTTGAGAAACGAGATCTCGCGCCGAACGCTAGAGGCGCGGGGACCCGATTCCATCCCGATCGATCGCGCCGTGCCAGCGGACGAGTGCCGAGCTCCGCAACCTCGGCGGCTCGTCGCGCTCCGGGCCGACCGAGCCGTTCGCGCTTTCTTAAGGCGAGGTTAAGCGGCGGCCCTTTCTGGCGCGATTCGGGAGATGCTCGCCGTTACGAATGAAACGACTCCCCCGGAAAGCGGCACCCCTCCTCCTCCTCGTCCTGCTCTGCGGCCCGCGCGTGCGGGCGGGCCTTCGCCGCGCCGAAGCGGCTTCCGCCGCGCAGGCGGGGAACCGGCACGTCAGCATTGCCGGCTACATCGGCGACTCGATGTGCGGGCTGCATCACGGCAAGGCCGTCAATTCGGCCGCCGAGGAGCGCGACTGCACGCTCCAGTGCGTCCACGACGGCAGCACGTTCATCCTCGCGGACCGGGCGAACCGCAAGGTCTACCAGCTGGAGGACCAGACGGCTCCGCGGCGGTTCGCGGGAAAGAAGGTGCGGGTCACGGGAGAGATCGAAGAGGATAGACTTCGCGTGGAGACGATAGAACCCGCGGAGTAGATTCAGGGCTTCGCTCAGCCCGATTCGCGGCCACGAACCCCGCCGCGGCACTCGGCGGTTCCTCGCTCGCCGAAAAGAACTCGCAAAATCGGGCTTCACTTCGGCAACCTCTCACCAAGGGGGGCATTCAGACTTCGAGTTGGAGACATCCAGCTCACACACACTTTTCGGCTCCTCAGAACCGCCTGCGTGCCGCTGCAAATCCTCGGCCGCTCACGGATTCTCGCTCAGGGATGGGGCTCCAATTCGCCGAGCGAGGGCCTGGAGACGGCCGGGGCTCGGTGGCGTCGCGCAGGTCGAGAGGTCGTGTTCACGTGCGAGGCCGGACGGGTGGCATGGGAGGAGACCCCCTTTTGCCGCTCGCGGCGCGGAGTCGTAGCAAAGTCCTCAAATTCGCAGCGAGCGGAAAAGCGGGGCGAGTCCCATGACAGGACCCTCGCCGGCCGAGCAGTCTCCCGAGTGCCGAGCTCCGCGCCCTCGGGGGCTCGTCGCGCTCCGGGCCGAGCGAGCCCTTCACCGCGCGGGGACCAGACTGGGCTGGCCGGGCGCGATGTTGACGGGCCTCCACCTTCGAATTCGGGGATTCTACCGCCGCGCGGCGTCGACCCGCCGAATGAGGTCTTCCACGACCGGGTTTCGCGCGAACCGGAAAAACCGCACCGGCGGCGCGAACACGATCGAATCGCCGAGGACGGATGGCTCGCGCAGCTTCAGCGTCGCGAGCGGCGGATTCGTGAACCGCTCGTAGCTCACGTTGACGATCTGCGACAGCGGAACGTGGGCCTCCGAGCCGCCCTTCTTCACGATCAGCTCGCTTCCCGCGTCCCAGACCTCGTCGGCGAGCGGGACGATGATCCACCGGTAAAGAAGGAGGCCGAGCAGCGCGACGGCCGGCAGCACGGTCCACGCGACGACGCGTCCGCCCGGCTTCGGGTGGCGATCGGTGAGCACCGCGAATCCCACGGCCGCGAGGATCCCGAAGTACAGCACGGGGAACACGTTCTTCAGGAACCAGGTCTGGCGGGAGGAGATCAGCTTCATGCGGTCGCCGTATTCTCAGCCGCGGACGGCGCCGCCGCTATTTCGCGTCGGACCAGTTCTGCCCGTCGACCTTCCACCGGCCCTCTTCCTCGTCGAGCTGAATCGTTCCCTTGTTCATCGCCCCATCGAGCATTCCGGTGCCGGTCAGGGTCGCCTTCTGTCCTTCGACCTTGAGCGAAGTGAACCTCACTTCCTTCGGAGCCATGTGGCTGATGGACAGAAGCATCGCTTTCGGGGTCTTCTTCGTCGCTTTCATCAGCTTCTCGTCCATCGTGAAGGCTTTCTTCGTGGACGCGTTCCTGTAGGCGTCCCAGTCGCCCGCCTTCACGGCATCCAGCTGGGCGCGGTACGCCTTCGCCTGCGGGGTCGATTCGAGCTTCTTCGAGTCGGTCGCGCCGCGTACAGCCTGCCCGAACGACAGGAGAACGGCGATCGAGAGAAGCACCCGGACAATCTGTCTCATGTTCAGACCTCCATGGAAGCCTATTTACCACACGGCGCTCGCGGTAGCATTCCCGGTCGTGACCTTCCCGACGATCCCCTACGAAGGTGCGCAATTCGGCGACGAAGAGGCTCTCGCGCGCGTTCGCGAATTCGCGCGGGAAGTCCGGGCGCGCCGATCGGTGAGGGACTTCTCGCCCAGGGCCGTGCCGGTCGAAATCGTCGAAGAAGCGATCCGTACGGCCGGGTGCGCGCCGTCCGGCGCGAACATTCAGCCGTGGACGTTCGTCGTCGTCTCCGACTCGGCCACGAAGCGCGCGATTCGGGAAGGCGCGGAAAAAGAGGAGTACGACAACTACCACGGCCGGATGCCCGAGGCGTGGCTCGAAGACCTGCGCCCGCTCCAGACGGACTGGGAAAAGCCCTTCCTGGAAATCGCTCCGCACCTCGTCGTCGTCTTCCGGCAGGACTACCGCGAGCTGCCCGGCGGAGGACGGAAGCCGAACTACTACATCGGCGAATCGGTCGGCATCGCGTGCGGCTTCTTCCTCCTTGCGATCCACCGCGCGGGGCTCGTCGCGCTGACCCACACCCCGTCGCCGATGGCCTTTCTTTCGCAGATCCTCGGCCGCCCGAAGAACGAGAAACCGTATCTCCTGATCCCGGTCGGCCACCCGGCCGACGGCGCCCGCGTGCCGGACATCCGGAGGAAGGATCTCGCGGAGATTTTGGTGACTTCAAAAGCATGACCGCTCTCAACCGAAGAGCATTCGTCGGGTTCCTGGTTCTTTTCCTCGCCATGGCAGTCCTGCTCTTCGTGCCGGCTGGGACGCTCGATTACTGGCAGGCGTGGACCCTCCTCGTCGTGTTTTTCCTGCCGGCGCTCGCGATCACCCTGTACCTGATGAAAAGAGACCCGAAGCTCCTCGCGCGGCGGCTGTCCGCAGGACCCACCGCCGAGAAGCAAACGAGTCAGAAGATCATTCAGACCCTCACGTCGGCGGGATTCGTCGCTATGCTCGTCGTCCCCGCTCTCGATCGCCGCTTCCACTGGTCCTCGGTTCCCGTGTCCCTGGCCATTGCGGGGGACATCCTTGTCGCGATCGGGTTTCTCATCGTGTTTTTCGTGTACCGGGAAAACACCTACGCCTCGGCCACGATCGAAATCGCCCCCGACCAGAAAGTCATCTCGACCGGGTTGTACTCGCATGTGCGCCATCCGATGTACATGGGAGGCCTCCTCTGTTTTGTCGGCATGGCTCTCGCCCTGGCGTCGTGGTGGGCGTTCCTGGTGATGATCCTGGTCCTGCCCGCTTTGATCTGGCGGCTGCTGGACGAAGAAACGTTCCTGACGCGGAACTTGCCCGGCTACGAGGAATACAGGAAGAAGGTGAAGTACCGGCTCGTGCCGTTCATCTGGTGATCGCGATGTACTCGACAACCGGCTGAGGCGATCGGGACTGTCGCGATCAGCTCCCTCGCACATGAAGCTCCCTCCGAATTCCCTCTCCCGGCGGGCAGCCTTCAGAAGCCGCGTAAACGCGGGAGGGTGACGCGAAGCGGCAGGTGAGGGGCGGCGCCTCGCGCTGCTGTCGGGAAGGATTCGGAGGCTCGAGATCGGGGAGTTGGAGGTCGGGAGGTTGAGGGTGAGAGACCTGGCGACGCCGGTATCACGCGACCTGTAAGATGGGCTCTTGCTCCCGCTTTTCCTGCGCTCCGTGCTGGCTCTCGCCCTGACGCCTCCGGAGTGCGCAACTGTTCGAAGGGCGTACGAGGCCTTCCGCGCGGCGCCTTTTCAAATGGAGCGGGAGCTGGCGATCGACGTGGACGGCAAACCGCGCGGGCGGCGCGTGTCGCGGCTCGAGTGGAACAACGGAAAGCTGGAAGAGACCGTGATCTCGACAGACGCCGGGAAGGGCGAATCCATGGAGATCCACGGCGATCCCTCCGTGAAACTCGTCCCGGCCTGCGGAAAGATCACGGCTCTACCCGATGGCGAATTCGAGATCGACTCCGGCGACGGGGAGCGCGTCGTCTTCCGGGTGGATGCGGCCAGGGGCGCCCTCGTTCCGACGAGATGGACCGCGGTTCAAACCGTCAAGATTCTCTTCGTGAAAAAACGAATCGCGTTCGCGGCAAAGATTCGCGATTTTCGGTGGGAGTGAGAAAGCAGGCGAGGGGTAAAACGCGAAAACAAGACCGTCCCCAAATCCCCCCGGCTCGATGCCGGAGTGGGTCGCTTTCGCGAACGCGGAGTTCGGCCGTCGCGAGCACACTCCCGCCGAAGAGGCCCTCGCGGAGGCGCAGAAGCGCGCCCAGGAGCTCGAGAACCGGCTGCGGCGCAGCCGGAAGCCTAGAGGCTACTCGCTCTACTCGCTTCGCGAGCGAAACGCCCAGAGCGCGAGCAGCGCGGCCCCGAACGCAGCGACCCACGAACCCCAGATCGGAATGCGGTGCAGGCCGAGGTAGAGATTCATCCCCCGCAGCGCCCTCACGAGGTGCCCCACCGCGACGAGGAGGAAGACAAGGCCCGAGACGAGCGGATAAGCGTTCTTTTTCATGATGCGGCGATGATAATCCGCCTTCAGTTAAGGGCGGGCTAGAGAGTGCATTCCCGCTCTTCGGCGGCCGAATTCACCGACTTGCCGTGACGCACTTTGCCGCGATGGGGGCGGTGGCAGCGAAGTCCGGGTACCGCGGCCGGCTGGGGTTCTTACCGGAAGCGCGTCACGGTCACGGTGATGTCGTCTTCCTGAGGGGTCGAGCCGCAGAAATCCCGCACGGCGCCGAGGATCGCGTCGAGGATCGCGACCGGCGATTCCCCGCTGCGCTCCGTCGCGCAGGCGATCGGGCGGTCCTCGCCGAGCTCTTCGTCGTTGCCGTTTCGCGCCTCGGTGACGCCGTCGCTGAAAACGAGCAGGGTGTCGCCCGGCGAAAGCTGCAGCGTCTCCGCCGCGAACGATCGCTCGGGGAACGCTCCGAGGAGGGGGCCGCCGGCTCGCAGGCGCCGCACTTCTCCGCGCGAGATCAGCGCCGGCGCGACGTGGCCGGCGTTCGAATACACGAGACGCCCGCCGGGCGAAAGGACCCCGAAGAAAACCGTCGCGAAGCGGGACCGGACGCTCCGCGTGACGGGCGAGCTCAGGCCTTCGGCCGAGGCCGCAAGCTGCGCATTCATCCGGCCCAGCGTCGCCGCCGGGTCCTGGCCGGCCCGTGCGTCCGCGACGAACATCCCGTGGAGCATCGCGGCGACGAGCGCGGCCGGCGTCCCTTTTCCTTCCACGTCGCCCAGCGCGACGGCGAGGTCGCCCAGGGGCAGCTGCGCGAACTCGAAGAAGTCGCCGCCGATCGCGCGGCAGGGAATCGAGTCTCCCGCGACTTCCCAGTGGAGACCGGCTCGAGCCGTCCGCTGCAGGAGCGCGCTCTGCACTTCCGCGGCCGTCTGCATCTCCTGGTCGATCCGAGCTTTCTCGAGGCGCTCCACGAGCCCCGCGGCGTCGTAGAGCCGCTCCTCGCGGAGGATCTTCCCGCTCGCCGTCGTGCACACGAGCGAGAGACGGTAGCGAAGCGGGGCGCCGGTCGGCGGCAGGCCGAACCAGCCGAGGCGATCCGTGCCGGTCACCGTGCCGAGGAAGACGATCCGGTCCCCTTCGGCGAGCACATCGGTCACCTCGATCGCAACGTCCGGGACGGTTCGGAAGAGCGCCTCCCATGTGCGGCCGATCGCCTCTTTCCCGTTGACTTCGCCGAAGACCGGGCTCAACGCCACGGCGTCGTCCGCGTAGAAATCCGTCATCCGCGCGACGTCGTGGGCGTTGGCCGCCTCCTGCAGGGCTTTGACGAACGCGTCGGCGTCGGAACGCGGCATGGGCGATCGGTCTCCCTCGGGGCAAATCTATCCCACGCGCCCGCAACTTCCCGCCTTTCCGGCGCCTCTTTCTCAGAGGACTCGCAAGAACAGACGTCCCGATGGGAATTTTCCGGCCCGGCTCCGGACTTCTAGAAAGAGCGAGGTCGGCCTCACCCTGCGCCGCCCACGGCTCACCTTCCCTGCGCCCGGCCCGCGATCTCGGAAAGGAGTCTCCCCATGGAAACCCGAATCGATCAGACGAAGGTCTCGCCCGGCGTACTGAACGCCATGCTCGGGCTCGAGAAGTATCTGAGCCAGAGCTCGATCCCGAGGCCGCTCTTCAACCTGATTTATCTCCGCGCGTCGCAGATCAACGGCTGCGCCTACTGCATCGACATGCACTGGAAGGACCTCCGCGCGGGCGGGGAGAACGAGCAGCGGCTGTACGGCCTCGACGCCTGGGCCGAGTCTCCCTACTACACCGACCGCGAGCGCGCCGCCCTTGCGTGGACCGAGGCGGTCACGCGCATTGGCGATGGGCACGTGCCGGACGACGTGTTCGAAACCGCTCGACACGCGTTCTCCGAGAAAGAGCTCGCGGACCTGACGCTCGGCATCGTCGCGATCAACGGGTGGAACCGGCTGAACATCTCGTTCCGCACGCCCGCCGGGACGTACCAGCCGCCGGCGAAAGCGCGGATCGAAGCGAAGGGCCAGCCGGTCGGAGCGGGCGTTTAGTCCGGCTCCCTTCCCGGCGGAGCCCGAAGCGCGAGAAGCCGGCGATTCAGAAACCACGCGACGGCGCGGGGCTTCTCTGTCCCCGGCGGATTCGGGAGGGGCAGGTACGCCTCCAGCCCCTCGCCGAACGGAACGACGCGGCCCGAAATCGCCGCGGCCCGGGCCCATGCCGACACGAGACCCGGTTCCCAGGCGACGAGCGCAAACGGCGCGGGTTTCTCCGGCAGGAGGGCCCCGTAGTCTTCGTAGTCGCCGTACGCCGGAACGGCGAGGATCTTCTCCTCGGAAAGAAAATTGATTCCGTAGACGTCCCAGTAGTCTCCGACGACGTAGGCCACCTTCTCGCGCCGGAGAAAATCGACGAGGCGCGATTCCGCTCGGAGCGCCCGGACCCGCGCCGGCTCGAACGCCGGATAGCGCGCGTTCGCAAGCGTGTAGGCCGGCCAGATCGCGAGGAGCGCGACCGCCCACGCGCCGCGGCGCGCTCCGCGGCGGCCGAAGAGATTCACAAGGAGGATCGGCGTCGCGAGCGCGACCGGAATCGCGTAGCGCACCGTCGCGCCCCGGACGCCGCCCGTCCACGAAAAGACGTTTGCCGCGGCCGTGGCCGCGACGATCAGCGCCGGAAGCAGGTCCTCCCACGGGGAGGCTACCCGCAAGCGGGAGATCCCTCGCCCGGGAAGGAGGCGCCACAGACAGAACGCCGCCGCCAGGGCAAGCTCGACGAGGAGCGCGCCGCCGAGAACCGCGTTCACGCCCGGCGTGACGCGTGCAGCTCGCGAGACGCGGCCGAGCGCAAGCTCGGCGAGGTCGTACGCCACGAAATGCCGGCCGTTGTCCGCGATCTGCGCAAGGCCCCGCGCGGGCGCGATCGGATACGCGCTCGAACGGAAAGTCGCGAGCGGAAACGCGACGTTGTAGGCGAAAAACGGCAACGCTCCGAGGAGGAATCCGGCCGCGACTCGAGGCGCGGCCCGCGGGCCGCCGCGGCGCCGGCGCGCCTGAAACCCGATCCAGATCAGCGCGGGGACCATCACCGTCAAGCTCAGGAGATTGTTCCAGAGCCCGAGGCCGGCGAAGAGGCCGGTCAGCCACGCCGAGAGGACGACCGTTTTTCCGTTGACGACGCGGGCGGCGAACGCGAGCGTGCCGGCGCACAGGAACATCAGGACGTCGTAGCCGGTGGGCCGTGCGCACACGTCGGTCACGGCAAGGAGGGGAATCGCGGCGAGCGCGGCGGCGAAGACGGCGCGGCGCCCGGGCAGAAGCTCCTTCGCGAACAACGCGTAAGCGGCGACGAACCCGACGCCCGCCACGAAAGGGGCGACGAGCAGCGCTCCGGGCGAAATTCCGAAGAGACGAAAGACGGCCGCATGAAAGTAAGCTTCGAGCGCGCCGAGCCGAACATTGGAATAGAAGACGGGGTGGTGTCCGCGCAGCACCTTGAACGCGGTCAACCCCGTCAGCACGGAGTCGGACTCCCCGCGGAGCCTCGCGACCGGCAGCGAAGCGCCGCGCGGAACGCGGCTCCCGCCGCGACGAGGGCGGCGAGGGCGAGGCCCTCGCGGCGCCGGAAGAACGACGATCGCTCTTCCATCCGGGGCTCCTACCGTCCCCGCGCCGCCTCGCCGCGGAGCACGAGGCAGGTGCTCGTCGCGAAGGCGACGAGCGCGCCCCCTTCGTCGCGGACGTCGCACTGCAGCAGAACGACCTTGCGCCCCGCCTTCTTGACTTCGGCGCGCGCGGTGAGCCGGCCGATCCAGACTGGCTTCGTGAAGTTGATCTTGAGCTCGATCGTCGTGAACGACTCCGCTTCTTCGAGCGTCGAATAGCAGGCAACGCCCATCGCGAGGTCGGCGAGGTCGCACAGCACCCCGCCGTGCACGGTCCCCATCGTGTTCGCGTGCCGGCCGTCGGCGTCGAGCTCCAGGAGCGCGGCCCCTTCGTCGAAGGAGACGACGCGCATGCCGACGAGTTTCGCGATCGGAGGCGCGAGCTCCGGCAGATCGTGGCGGCGCATTTTCTCGATGTTCTTCATCCGGCGAGGCTCCCTCGCCGCAAATCTACCTCACCGGAGGGCGCCGCCCGGAAGTTTCCAGATCGCTGAAAAATCGCCTCGATCGCGGTGATATCTTTTCCCCAGGGAAGGGGCATTGGGCCCTCACACATCGAAAGGAGTGCATCGATGAATGGCCGGAATTGGAATCGCCGGGAGCTGTTGAATACCCTGGGCGCGGGTCTTGCCGCGCTGGTCGCCGGGCTCGGGATCGCGGAGGCGGGACCTCGCGCGCGAGCGATCCACCGCCGCCGGGTGAGGCGCCGCATCCGCCGCCGCATCCGCCGCCGGGTCGTCCTCCGGACGGTGGCCGGACGACGTTTCTGGGTGGTTCCGGTCGGGCTCGCGGTCGGATGGGAGCTCGTTCACGAAAACCGCGTCGTCGTCGTGAAAGAGACGAAGTTCATCGAGGTCGACGGCGCGAAGACGGAAGTCGCGATCGTCCAGGGCAGCGATGGCAAGACCGAGCAGGTGATGGTCGCCCGCGAAGACACGCAGGAGAACTCCAGGAACCTCGAGGGAAGCGTCCTGCCCGACAGCGACAAGAAAACCCCCGGCGTCGAATCCGAGAGCGACGAATAGCCGGCTCTCGGAGGTCGCCGCCTGCTGAGGAGGACGTGATGCCCGCGACAACCTGCCCCCACCTCGCCGCCGTGAAGACCGTGCGGCACGCGAAGCGGCGCGAGTGCGAGGAATGCGTGAAGATCGGCGCTCAGTGGGTCCACCTGCGCACGTGCCAGCAGTGCGGCGCGACGCTGTGCTGCGACTCCTCGCCGAACCAGCACGCGAGCAAGCACGCGAAAGCGACCGGCCACCCGGTGATCGCCTCGGCCCAGCCCGGGGAGCGGTGGCTCTACTGCTTCCGGGACGACGAGATGGCGGAGTACTGAAGGCTCGCTAAGGTTCGCTCGGGTCCGGCGCCGGCTCGGAGCGGTCCTGTCGCGGGGCTCGCCCCGCGCCACCCGCTCACTTTTGCGCCCGCGCGTTGGCCCCGACCCTCACGGACCCTTGCTCAGGGAGTGGGGTTGCGACCCGGGGCAAGCGCCTCCAGCGCGAGGGCCGTCCAGTCGTCCTCGAGCGCGGAACCGCTCGCCTGCCGCACGGACGCGAAGAGCGTGTCGAGGAGATCCCCGGTCGAAGCCGACAGCCGCGGAATGAGGTCCGCCAGGATTTCGTAGCCGAGCGGATCGCCGCCGGGCGTCGGGGCCTCCGGCAAGCCGTCGGTCAACAGAAGCAGGCGCTGACCGGTCTTCATCGACATCGAAATCGACGCGTACTCGACTTCCCGGCGCGCTCCGAGCGGTAGCCGGGGTCCGGGCACGGACAGAACCTCCGCGGCGCCGCCGGCGATGAGCAGGTATGGGTCGGGCAGGCCCGCGTTGGAAATCTCGAGCGCTCCCGTCCCCGGCTCGAAGCGCGCGTACGCGAGCGCGACGAACTCGCGCGCGCCGAGATCCGCGTGGAGCTTGCCGTTCAGGCGCGACAGCGTTTCGCCGGTCCCGCGCCCTTCGGCGATCAGCGGCAGCACCGCCTTGACGGAGGCCATGATCAGGCTCGCTCCCATTCCCTTGCCCGAGACGTCCGCCACGACGATCCCGAGAGCCCCGTCGGAAAGCCGGAAGACGTCGTAGAAATCGCCCGCCACGAAACGCGCCGCGAGGTTGCGCGCGGAGATCCGGTAGCCGTCGCCGGAAAGCTCCGGGGGCGGCAGCAGCCGGCTCTGGATCTCCCGCGCCAGGGCCAGCTCCTTTTCGGCGAACTCCTGTTCCTTGATTCGCACGATCGACTCGCGCAGCCGCGTCCGCATCAACCCGAACGAATAGAACAGCAGCCCCGCCGCGATCGCGACCCCGCCGCTGATGAACAGGGAGACGCGCAGATCGCCGGCGTCCATGCGAAAAGGCATCCAGCCCGCCGCGCTCAGGAGGGCCGTCGCGGCGAGAATTCCGGCGCAGCCGCCCGCGAAATAGATCGGTATGCCGACGAGCGTGTCGGGAACGAGCCGCCGCGCGCGGATTCGGTCGCCGAGCGAGTTGTCGAAGAAGTAGCAAAAGACGTACACGAGAAAACCCGCCGAGAGGCCGTAGACGACCAGCCGCCAACCCCAGAACTCGCGTCTGCTGATCGTGGTGAGGAAAACGACGACCATCCCCAGCAGGGCGGAAATCGCCGTCGAGCGGGTCACCGCGCCGAGGTGCTCGCGCCGGGCCGCGGCCGAGATGTCCGTCATCGGCCTATCCTACGTGTTCGGGACGCGAGGGTTTCGGGCGATTCCGGAGGCGTCTTCCGCTACGGCGCCGCGGAGGCTCGAGAGGAGCGGCGGCCCGCCGCGATTCGGGCTGAGCGAATCGAGGTGTATTCTCGGAGACAGGAGACCAGCCGCATGAGCGACACAGCCCGAACCCCCGCCACTGCCCAACTCCCTGCCGAGCGATTCGAGCAGATGTTTCCGACGCTCACGCCGGCGCAGATCGCGACGGGTCGCCGCGCTCGGGCGCGCCCGCGCCGTCGAGGCCGGCGAGGTGCTCGTCGAACCGGGCGACCGCGACGTGCCCTTCTTCGTCGTCACGCGGGGCGAGCTCGAGATCGTCCGGCCTTCGAATCCGAACGAAGGAGAGATCTTCATCGCCGCGGTCCGGCCCGGACATGTTCACGCGGCGAAGTCAACATGCTCGTCGGGGCGCCGCGCGCTGGTTCGGATCGCGCGCGAGCGCGTCCGGCGAAGTCATCGAGCTCGACTCACGACCGGCTCGTGACGCTCGTCCAGACCGACGCGCGAGCTCGGCGAGATCCTGATGCGGGCCTTCATCCTGCGCCGCGTGGAGCTGATCGCGCACGGCCTCGGCGACGTCGTCCTGCTCGGCTCGAACCACTGCGCCGGGCACGCTTCGCATCAAGGAGTTCCTGACCCGCAACGGCCATCCCTACGCCTACGTCGACCTCGACCGCGACGCCGACGTGCAGGCGCTGCTCGACCGCTTCCAGGTCGCGCTCGCCGACGTGCCGGTCCTGATCTGCCGCGGCGAGACGGTGCTGCGCAATCCGACGCAATCGCGCAGATCGCCGACTGCCTCGGCTTCAACGACGGCGATCGACTCCGAACCCAGGTCCGCGACCTCGTGATCGTCGGCGCCGGCCCCGCCGGGCTCGCGGCCGCGGTGTACGGCGCCTCGGAGGGGCTCGACGTGCTGGTCGCTCGAATCCAACGCGCCCGGCGGCCAGGCCGGGCTCGAGCTCGAAGATCGAGAACTACCTCGGCTTTCCGACCGGCATCTCGGGCCAGGAGCTGGCCGGCCGCGCCTACACCCAGGCGCAGAAGTTCGGCGCGCAGATCATGATCGCGCGAGGGCGGCCGAGCGCGCTCGCCTGCGAGCGCAAGCCGTACGCGATCGAGCTCGACGACGGCCAGCGCGTGCGCGGCGCGCGCGGTCATCATCGCCACCGGCGCGCAGTACCGCCGGCTCGCCGTCGACGAACCTCGCGCGGTTCGAGGGCGCCGGCGTCTACTACGGCGCGACGTTCGTCGAGGCGCAGCTGTGCGGCGACGAGGACGTCATCGTCGTCGGCGGCGGCAACTCCGCCGGCCAGGCGGCGGTGTTCCTCGCGCAGACCGCGCGCCGCGTGCACATGCTCGTGCGCTCGGCGGGCCTGGCCGAGACGCATGTCGCGCTACCTGATCCGCCGCATCGAGGAGAATCCCGCGATCGCGCTGCACACGCACACCGAGATCGTGGCGCTCGAAGGCGACGCGCACCTCGAGCGCGTGCGCTGGCGCGACAACCGGACGCGGCGAGAGCCGAGACGCCGCGACATCCGGCACGTCTTCGTGATGACCGGCGCGGTGCCCAGCACGCGGCTGGCTCGACGGCTGCGTCGCGCTCGACGCGAAGGGCTTCATCAAGACCGGGCCGGACCTGTCGCCCGAGGACCTGGCCGCGGCGCAGTGGCCGCTCGCGCGGCCGCCGCACCTGCTCGAGACGAGCCTGCCCGGGCGTGTTCGCGGTCGGCGACGTGCGCGGCGGCAACGTCAAGCGCGTCGCGTCGGCTGTCGGCGAGGGATCGATCGCCGTCTCGTTCGTGCACCGGGTGCTGAACGAATGAGAGCCGGCGCGCGGCTTTCGCTCTTTCTCGCCGGGTTCGCCTGGCTCGCCGGAGCGGCGGTTGCCCCTCCGCAAGCGGCGCAAAAGAACGCCGAAAAAGACAAGAGGCAGATCGAGTTGCTCGAGCACGAATGGCTCGACGGAGGCGGAGACCGCGCGACGCTGGAGCGGGTCCTCGCGAGCGACTTCGTCCATCCGGTATCCGCCGGAGTATTCCTGTCAAGGAGCAGCACATCGAGTGGTCGCTCGCGCATCCGCGGCCCGCGAACCGAAGAGTCCGGTTCGAGACGCTCGACATCCGTCTCTACGGCGACGCGGCGATCGCGAACGGCATCGTCGAGAACACGGAGCTGTCCGGCTCGGACCCGCATCGAACGATTTTCACGGACGTCTTCGTGCGCCGCGGCGGGCGATGGCAGGCCGTGAGCGCGCAGGAAAACGAAATCCCGCCGGAGGCTCGCGGCCGAAAGTGAGCGCCGGGATCGGCCGGCGAGGTGGCCTCGGAAGTGGCTCTTTTCCGCGTCCGGATTCCGCCAGACAATCTCCCCGAGGCGAGAGAGAGTCCAGGCATGAAACATCCTTCCCGAGCAGCCGTCGTCGCGGGATTCGCCGCGATCTATCTCCTCTGGGGCTCGACGTACCTCGCGATCAAGTTCGCCGTCGTCACGATCCCCCCGTTCTTCATGGCGGGAACGCGGCATCTCGCGGCGGGAGCGATCCTCTATCTCTACGCGCGGCGCAAAGGGGCTCCGAAGCCCAGCCTCTCGAACTGGAAGGCCGCCGCGGGGATCGGCACGCTGCTTCTGCTCGGCGGCAACGGCCTCGTTTCCTGGGCCGAGCAGCGCGTCGCGTCCGGCCCGGCCGCGCTCATCGTCGCGACCGTTCCGCTGTGGATGGTCGCGCTGTCGGCCGCCGGGGAGAAGCGCCGCCCGGCGCTGCCCGTCCTCGCCGGGCTCGCGGTCGGCCTCGGGGGCATCGGCCTGCTCGTGCTGCCCACTCGGAGCGGCTCCCACGCGGGAATCGACCCGCTCGGAGCAGGCGCGCTGCTGCTGGCGGCGCTCTCGTGGTCGATCGGCTCGCTCCAGAGCCGCCGGGCCAACCTGCCGCGCGCGACCCTTCTCGCGACCGGCATGGAAGCGCTCGCGGGCGGAGCGGCCCTGTGGATCGCGGGGCTCGCGGCGGGCGAAGGCGCGGACCTCCGTCTCGCGTCCATCACGGCCCGGTCGGCGATTTCCCTGGCCTACCTCGTCGTGTTCGGCTCGGTCGTCGGCTTCTCCGCCTATGTCTGGCTGCTCAAGGTCGCGAGCCCGGAGCGCGTCTCGACCTACGCGTTCGTCAACCCGATCGTCGCGGTCGCGATCGGCGTCGCGATCGGCGGCGAAGCGATCACGCCCCGCGTCGCCGGCGCGGCCGGAGTGATCGTCGGCGCGGTCGCGCTGATCCTGCGCTTCGCGAAGCCGCGCGCCGCAAAGAGGGAAGAGCCGCCGGAGCAGGCCTGCGAGGTGGGTTGAGGGGTCGCGCACAGAGCCTCTGGCCACGTTGGCCGGGCGAGTCCTGTCGCGGACGCGCTCGGAGTCGGGAGGGAGTAAGGAACCCCTCACAAGGCATCAGTCTTGCTTTACCGCACAGGGTGGAAAGCTTTCGCCGCTTCATGGCCGCCGTGATCGGGCTCGCGCTTCCGGCCGCGCTGTGCGCGCAGGAGCCCGGGCCGGCCGCCCGAATTGGAATTCGCGAGCGGGTTTTCGAAGTCTCTCTTCTTCCCGACGAGCGCCGCCGCCGCCTCCTGTCGATCCGAACGCGCACGGAACCGCGCCGATGCAGGGGCACGAGACGACCGCGCCGAAGCCAAAGCATTTCTTCACGGCCGCTTCCGAAATCATTCTGCTCGAGGCGATCCCCTGGGCCTTCGATCGATACGTCGACAACGCGGGCTTCTCCCGGATCTCGACGCACACGGTGAGCGACAATTTCCACCGGGGCTTCGGGTTCGACCGCGATCACTTCAACGTCAACCAGTCGTCGCACCCCTACCACGGCAGTCTCTTCTTCGAAGCCGGACGATCGAACGGATACACGTACTGGCAGTCCGGCCTTTTCGCGCTCGCGGGGAGCCTTGCCTGGGAATGCTGCATGGAGAACGACCGCCCATCCACGAACGACGTCGTGAATACGACGCTCGGCGGCATGACGCGCGGCGAAATTTCGCACCGGATGTCGATCATGATCCTCGACAACACGGCGAGCGGCGGCAATCGGTTCCTGCGCGAGCTCGCGGCCGCCGTCGTCAATCCGGTCAACGCCCTTTCGCGCCTCGTCCACGGCGACATGACGCGCGACTACCCGAACCCGGAGGAGCGCTTTCCGAACAGCTTCAGCATCGCCGCCGACATCGGCTACCGGCACATCGGGCCGGGCGCGAGCCATCCGAACCAGGGCACCTTCTCCTTTTCCGCGCTCTACGGCGATCCGTTCGGCGGCGACATCCAGAAGCCGTTCGATTCGTTCTGGGTCGGGTTCGACGTGAACACTCCCGGCGGCACGGCGATTTCCCGCATCGAGGAGCGCGGCATCCTGAAGGGATGGGAGTTGACCGATGCCTCCGACTCGGCCCGTCACATCTTCGGCTTCGCGCAGGAATACGAGTACATCAACAACGAATCGCAGGTCGTCGGCGCGCAGATGTTTTCGCGCCGGCCTGCTCTCGCGCTACGAGGTCGGAAAGCTCGCGGCGGCCACCGATTTCAGCGTGCTCGCGATTCCGCTCGCCGGGATCCGAACGACGGACTTCGAAAATCCCGCGACGGGCCGCAACTACGACTACGCGCCGGGCGGCGGCGTTCGCGCGGCCGTGCGGCTCTATGGGGGCGCGCGCGAGCTCCTCGCGGTCGGCTACGGCATCGCCTGGGCCCACACCGTCAACGGCGTCTCCCGGAACAACACGCTGCAGTTCTTCCGCGCGACGGCGCGCATCCCGATCGCCGGCCCGCTCGGCGTAGGGGGAGGCTACTGGTGGTACAGCCGGCTGACGAGCTATCCCGGGTTCGTCGAGCCGCGCAGGACGCAGTCGGAATGGCGGGCGTTCCTGAATCTCGCGTTCGGCGGCACGGACTTGCGGAAGTCGCGAAAGTGAAAATCGGCGTCAACCTCCCGCGGCTCTCGTCGTCCAATTGAGCAGGTGGAACGTCCACTGTTTCGAAAGGAGACGCGCATGAGCCCTCGTGTTCGACCCTGGATCGCCCCTGTTTTCGTTCTCGCGATCTCGATGCCCGCCCTCGCCGGCGCCGTCCGCGGAGACAGCATCGCCCCTTCGTCCTCGGCTCCGCCGGCGGCGCAGATTCGGCGAGATTCGCTTCGCAAGTGCCTTGCGGGGCTGGATCTCAGCGGCGACCAGAAGAGCCAGATCGAGGCCTACCTGGAATCGCAAAAGGAAACCGTCGCGGCTCTCCACGCGACGCTCGACGCCGATCGCCAGGTCCTGCGCGACGCGATCGAGTCCGGATCGACCGACGCCTGCGCGCTCGGTGCCGACGTCCTGACGATTCAGGCGGACCGACAGGCGCTTCGCGCCGAGCTCGACCAGATCAAGGCCGGAGTCGAGGCCTTCCTGACGCCCGATCAGAAGACCCGGCTGGAGGGATGCCTGGACGCGTTCCGGTCCCTCGCGGATCCTTCGACGTTTTGACTACGAACGACACCGTCGCGATTTCCCTTGCGGGACCTGTCTCAGATCGTCCTGTAGTAAGCGATCAGGTCGAGGGGCGGGGGCACCTGCCCCATCGACCGAAGAAATCCCGGCGACCTGCCCCCGGTGGTGCGTGCCGTGGTTGACGACGTGGAGCACGATCTGCCAGATCGGAGAGACCCACGGATTCCCCTTGAGGTCCCGGTAGGAAAGGCTCTCCTCCGACGACTCCTCCGTCAATCCGGCCGCCCACCGGTGCCAGCGCGCGAAAAGGTCGCTCCATTCCGAGGCGAGGCGGCCGAGGTCGTAGCCGCTCGGAACTTCCGGCGGCTTCCCCTCGATCCGGGCGAGCCAGACCCGGTCGGCGGAGAAGATGTGCGTCAGGGTGCCGAGGACGCTCTTGTCCGCGGTGCCGAAATCGCGCTCGAGGTCTTTCGAAGGGAGCCGGCCGGCCGCTTCGAGAAGTCGGTTCGTCGCCCACTCGGTGTAGCGCAAATGGGTCCGCAGGGTCTCGGGACCGGCGTGCACGGGCGGAGATTATCGCATCCGGGGGCCGAGATCCTCCCCGTGATCCGGAACGGGCCCATCCTGACGGAATCCCGGTCCGGAGGCTCTCCTGCATTCGAATCATCCCGACCTCCCGAAAAAGGGGAACAATCCGTCCTGGAGGTACCGACTCATGGCACTGCTGAAAGCGGCGATCGAGACCCCGACCGTTTCCGAGTTGATGACGACGAACGTGCTTTCCGTCCACCCGGACATGGGCTTGAGGGAGCTGGCGGACTTTCTCACCGAATACGAGATCTCGGGCGTCCCCGTGATCGACGCGGAGGAGAAGCTCGTCGGCGTCGTGCTCGGCGACCGACATCGCGCAGAAAGGGAGCGGCGAGGGAAATTACACGCTCGACCAGTCCGACCCCCGCTTCTTCGTCCGCTCCTTCGACGACAAGCTCGACATCGAGGAGATGCGAAACCTCCATATCGAGAATGAAGAGCTGCTCGTGCGGGACATCATGACGCCGAAGGTGTTCACCGTAACGGTGGACACGCCGATCGCGGTGATCGCGCGCGAAATGATCTCGGGGCGAATCCATCGGGTGTTCGTGACGAACCTCGAGGGACGCGTGATCGGAATCGTCTCGGCGCTCGACCTGCTGAAGCTGCTCGCCGAGACGAGCTGAGCGCGGAAAGAGCGCCGGGGAGAGGGCGTCGAGGGGAAAAGACTCCTCGATCGGACGCTGTGATATGAATCCGCCCAAGGAGATCTCAAAAATGAAAACTGCCGCTCGGATGACCCTCGCCGTCCTCGCCCTGTTCGCGCTCGCTCAGATCGCCCGCGCCGCCGACGATTCGAAGAAGCTCGAAGCCACTCCGCAGGTCAAGGCATACCGCGCGAACGCGAAAGCGATGCAGGCGGGCGACTGGGAGGGCTACAAGAAGAGCATGGTGAAGGAAGCCGGGCCGATGATGGAGAAGCAGATCAAGGACATGGGCAAGACCCCGAAGGACATGCTGTCCTTCATGTCCTCGATGACGCCGACCGAACTGAAATTCACGTCGCTGAAGGTCGAAGGAAAGAAGGCGACCCTGATGGCGACCGGCAAGGTCGGCGGGGAAATGAACAGGGGAACGATCCAGCTCGCGCAGGAAGACGGGCAATGGAAGTCGGCCAGCAGAGCTGGACGAACTCCAAGTAATTCAAACGCGAAGGAACGGTTACAATCCCCGCCAGCATGAAGACCGAGGTGCGCAAGGCGGGCGACGTCGTGATCGTCGATCTCGACGGAAGGCTGGTCGTCGGCGACGGCGGCGACCAGATCCTTCGCGCGACGATCGACGGGCTGCTCGCGGACGGGAAGCGAAAGATCGTCCTCAACCTCGCAGGCGTTCCCGCGATCGACAGCTCCGGCGTCGGGGAGCTCGTGGCGAGCAAGAAGGTTGCGGAAGGCGTCGGCGCGCAGCTGAAGCTCCTGGTCGCCCGGGGACGCCTGCAGCACGTCCTCGACGCGATGCTCCTGCTCCCCGTCTTCGAAAGCTTCGACGACGAAGCCGCCGCCGTCGATTCGTTCGCGTAAATCGTCGAAGGCCTTTTATTCCTCCGGCTCCCCGCCGCAGGAGGATACAATTCGAGAAAACGAACGAACCCTGTGCAGCTTCGAAAAGGAGGCCCTCCATGAAGAGCCTGTTTCGGCCTGGAACGACGGCGTTCCTTTTTCTCCTCGTGTCGATGCCCCTTCGAGCCGGATTTGAGTCGAACGAAGTCTTCCTGCCGGCCGTGGAAGGATTGCGGGCAGCGGAGGCGCGCAGTTCTTCACGACGGTCTGGGCAACGAACCTGGGCTCCGCTTCCAGTCGATTCATCTTCGAGTTCCTCAAGCAGGGTCAGGCGAACGCTTCCCGGCTCGTTCACGGATTCGCTCGCTCCGGGACAGACGAAGGTCTACGAAAACGTGATCGAGACAAAGCTCGGCCTGACGTCGGCGATCGGCGCCGCGAGGATCGCAGCGACCGGCGAGATCCTCGTCGCGGAGCGGATTTTCAATCAGGCCCCGGGCGCGGACCTCGGCGACACGGAGGGCTCTTCTTCGCCGGCGTGCCGAAGAACTTTTCGATCTCCCTCGGGCAGTCCGCTTCGATCCAGGGCCTGAACCAGGGAGGATCGGAGAACTTCCGCTACAACTTCGCTCTCGTCGAGACCGACGGGCGCCGCCGCGAAGGTCAACGTGCAGGTCTTCGACGAAAACGGCGTACCTGCTCGGGCAGAAGGCCTTTACGCTCGAGCCGTTCGAACAGCTCCAGCCGAACGTCGCCGAGGTCGTGCCCGGCTTTTCGTCGATCAACGCCCGGATCACGGCGACCGTCGTGGATGGCGCGGGCTCGGTTCTCCTCGCCGGCGCGCAACTGGCGAACATCTCGCAGGACTCCTCGGGATTCGAGATGAGCTTCCCCGACAATCTGCCTCGGCGCCGCCGGCGTCACGAGCCTGAACGGGTTGACCGGAGCCCTCACGCTCCTGCCCGGCAACGGAATCTCGATCACGCCTTCGGGCAGCTCGATCAGCATCGCGTTCACGGGAGGCGGCTCGAGCGGGATTCACGTCGGTCACACACGATGCGAGCCTGACGGGCGCGGGCACCGGAGCTTCTCCTCTTGGAATAGCCGTTCCGCTCTCGATCACCGCCTCATCCATCGAGCCCCTCCTTCACGTGCAGAACACATCGACCGACCCGGCCGGCGAAGCCGCGAGCTTCTCGACCAACATCGCCAACGCCCTCGTCGCCAACAGCGCAACGGAGTTCGGGGTATTCGGCGGGAGCGGCACTCGCACGGGAGTCTTGGGAGTCACCAACAGCGGGAGTCTCGGAGTCGAAGGCAAGACCAACTCCGTCGCGAACGATACCGCCGGCGTGCGTGGCAGGGACGGGACGATTCTCGATGACATTGCCGGCCTGCCGTCGGCCGGTGTTCGCGGCGTCAGCCTTCACGTCGGAGTGCTGGGGGTATCGCACAGTGGGATCGCGGTGCAAGGCGCCACCGACATCGGGAGCGCCGCGGTTCGAGGTGACAACTCCTCGAGCGCAAACAACCGTCCGGCGTATTCGGCGTCGATGGCACGGGGATCGTCGGGTTGACGACCGTATCGGCTGGCGTTCGGGGCGAAAGCAACGCGAATATCGGCGTGCGCGTCGCCTGTCCGGCGGCCTTGGGGTCGCCGGAGCGCTCAAAATGGTCCCCAGGGAGAGCTGGGAAGCCATCGCGAGGGAAAGACTGGGGCGTCTATACCACCGGCAACTCACGGGCGAGCGAAACGCTCACCGGCACCCTGACGATCGCGGGCAGCAAGAGCTTTGCCGAGCCGCACCCGACGGACCCCACGAAAGAAATCCGCTTCGTTTGCCTCGAAGGGCCGGAGTCCGGCACGTATTTTCGCGGACACGGCCGTGTCGTCAGCGGCTTTGCGAAGATTGCCGTTCCGGAATCGTTCCGAATGGTCACGGATTCGGAGAACATCACGGTGCAGTTGACGCCGGTCGGCGGACTGGCGGTTCTCGCGTGCGTCCAGAAGAACCTCGATACGATCGTCGTCCAGGGATCCGGAGACGTCGAGTTCGACTACATGATCAACGGGGTACGAAAAGCCTACAAGGATTTCGCGGTCGTTCGCGCGAATGAAAGCTTCATCCCCGACGGCCCCGGCGACCGCCGCTTCGCGCTCTACGCGCCGGAAATCCAGAAGCGGCTCGTCGCGACCGGCATCTACAACGCGGACGGGACCGTGAATCTCGAGACCGCGCGCCGGCTGGGATGGGACAAGGCGTGGAAGGGACTGGTCGAGCGGTAGGCCCGCGGGCGTACAATCCCACGAAACGAGCGAGCCCAGTGCAGCTTCGAAAAGGAGGCCCCCGATGAAGAGCGTGCTTCGGCGTGGAACGATGGTATTCCTGTTCGTCCTCGTCTCAATTCCCCTTCGAGCCGGATTTGCGTCGGACCAGGTCTTTCTGCCGGCCGTGGGAAGGATTACGGGCGCGGCAGGTGCCGAGTTCTTTACGACGGTCTGGGCAACGAACCTGGGCCGCGCTTCCGTGGAATTCATCTTTCGAGTTCCTCAAACAGGGGCAGGCGAACATCTCCCCGGTGTTTTTCACGGATTCGCTCGCCCCGGGACAGACGAAAGTCTACGAGAACGTGATCGAGACGAAGTTCGGCCTGACGTCGGCGATCGGCGCCGCGAGGATCGGAGCGACCGGCGAAATCCTCGTCGCCGAGCGAATTTTCAATCAGGCCCCGGGCGCGGACCTTGGCGACACCGAAGGTCTCTTCTTTGCGGCTGTGCCGAGAAACTTCTCGATCAAACTCGGGCAGTCCGCTTCGATTCAGGGACTGAACCAGGGGGGTTCGGAAAACTTCCGCTACAACTTCGCTCTCGTCGAGACCGCGGGCGCCGCAGCGAAGGTCAACGTCCAGGTGTTCGACGAGAACGGCGTCCTGCTCGGACATAAGACCTTCGCGCTGGATCCTCTCGAACAGCTCCAGCCGAATGTTGCCGAGGTCGTGCCCGGCTTTTCGTCGATCAACGCCCGAATCACGGCGACCGTGGTAGACGGCGGGGGCTCGGTTCTCCTCGCGGGCGCTCAGCTCGCGAACGTCTCCCAGGACTCCTCGGGTTTCGAGATGAGCTTCCCTTCCGACAATCCTCGCCACCGGGACCTCGGCCCCCGGCGTCACGAAGCCTGAACGGACTGACCGGGGCCGTGACTCTGACTCCCGGCAACGGAATCTCGATCACGCCGCTTGGAAGCACGATCCAGATCGGCCAGACCGGCGGAGGAAGCGGCGCCCTGACGCTGCCGTTCAGCGGCTCCACGAATTCCGAACCCCCGGCTTTTCAGATCTTCAATAACAACGTTTCCGGCGTCGCGATCGCCGGCACCAACACGGGCGGCCTCGCGATCGGAGTGCTCGGCGTGTCGGGCGCGGGCAGCAGCGTTCCGGCTCCCGCCGCCGGCGTCCGCGGGGACTCCCTCGGAAACATCGGCGTCGCCGGAACGTCGAACAACAACGTCGGCGTCCTCGGCTCGTCCGGCGTCAAACAGGGCATCGTCGGGCTCACCGACGCGACCGCAACGGGCTCGGCCGGCGTTCTCGGCAGCGACGGGTCGGGGTTGACGGGGGTTGCCGCCGCGTCGGCGGGCGTCCGCGGAGAGAGCAACACGGGCGTCGGCTCCGAGGGTTTGTCGACCTCCGGCCTCGGCATGCTGGCCATCACGTCGACCGGCACGGCGGGAATTCGCGCCGCCACCCTCTCGAGCGCGAACGATCACTCCGGCGTGACCGGCTTCGACGGGACGGGGTTCGCCGGCGTGACGGGCGCGCTTTCCTCCGGCGTGCGCGGCGAGAGCAATACGAACATTGGCGTGTTCGGAACGTCGCACAACTTCGCCGTGGTCGGAAAGCTCGCCGGCCCCACGAATGTCCAGGGAGAGCTTGGCAGCCATCGCGAGTCGACCGATTTCGCGATCTATTCGTTCGGAAACGTCAAATTCAACGGAACGATGACGGCGACGGGGACGAAGAGCTTCGCGGAGCCGCACCCGACGGACCCCACGAAGGAAATTCGTTACGTCTGCCTCGAGGGGCCGGAGTCCGGCACGTATTTCCGCGGGCACGGCCGGATCGTCGGCGGCTTCGCGAAGATCGACGTGCCGGAATCGTTCCGCGACGTCTCCGACGAGAACGGATTGACGGTCGTCGCGACCGCGGTCGGCGGCCCGGGCTCGATCTGGGTGATGAAAAAAGCGCTCGACCAGATCCTGCTGCAGGCGAATTCCGACGTCGAATTCGACTACGTGGTCAACGGGGTCCGAAAGGCGTACAAAGACTTCGCGGCAATCCGCGCCAACGAGAGCTTCGTGCCCGACGGTCCCGACGACCGCCGTTTCGCCCTTTACGCTCCGGAGATCCAGAAGCGACTCGTCGCGACCGGCATCTACAACGCGGACGGAACGGTGAACCGCGAAACCGCGAAACGGCTGGGATGGGACAAGGAATGGAAGGAATCGGCCGGCCGCTAACGCGATCCTCTCAGTTCGCCTTTTCGGCTCGAAGCCCTCTCCCCGCGCGGATCACGATCGCGAGGGAAATCACCCCGAGCGCGACGATCCACGCGGTGATCGGCGTGCCGAGGCGCATCGAGCGAAGGGCATCCAGTTGCGCCCGGTCCTGCGGTCCCAGTGTCCGGACCGAAGCCGCCGCCCTCTCGATCCGGTCGACCGTGACACCCCGGGCGATCCACACGTCCGCGAAGGCCCGGACCGCGACGACCGCGACCGCTCCCTTCCAGGCCCACCGCCGGCGGCGCGCGAGCCCCCCGGCGAGCAGAAGCTGAAGCAGGGCCGCGCCGAGGAACGCGAGGCGGTACCGCGGGCCAAGCACGTCGCCGAAGAGCATCCTCTGCCGCGGTGCGGAGAAGCCCAGGCCGAGCGCGAGGCCGGCTCCCGCGACGAGCAGCATCGCGGCGGCGAGGACGACGACCGGAACCCGGTCCGTCCAGCGCTCTTCGGGATCGAGCCACTCGCAGGCCTTGCGGACGCCCGCGCTCCGGTAGAAGAGGAGATATGCCCCCGGCAGCACGATCCCCACGCCCGCCAGGACCGCGTAAAGACCGAGCGGCGGCTTCTGGCCCGCCGGCGAAACGATCCTCGGCACAAAGGCCAGAGCGCAGGCGACCGTCGCGGTCCCGAACGCGAGCCACAGCGAAGAGAACGCCATTGAGAGCGCCCTCGCCCACCGGCGCCCCGCGATCGAGCCGACGCCGATCGCGCCGAAGAAGACCGTGATCGCGAGAGCGACGAGGGCCCAGACGGCGAGTTCCCCGGGAACGGCTTCCGGCCGCGGGTTCGTTCCCGTCGCCGCGATGAACGCATAGACGAGCGCGCGGATCAAAAACGGGATCGCGATCACGAAATCCAGGATGCCGAACACGACGAGGCCGACGCGGCGGTCCGCGGGTTCGGCCTCGGGAACGACGGGAGGGGTCAAGTCAGGCGGGATTGTAGCTCCGGCCGGCGCGTCGCGGGCCCCTCTTTCCGAACCTCTCCCCCGTCCCCTCTCCGTAAATACGGCAGCTTTCAAGACCAACCTCTCCCCCGTCCCCTCTCCGTAAATACGGAGAGGGGTGGCCGTGAGGACGGGGAGAGGTTCCGGTCCATGCCTGACGGGTGGCCGTCAAGCCGAGGAGAGGTTCCCGCAAGTCCTGGATGTGTCCTCAGGGCGGCGCGCGTTCCAACGCAACGCGGATTTGCTCGAGAACGCTATCGATATCGTTGAGCACTTCTTCATTCCGAAAATCGAACGACGATCAGACCGAGCCCTTCGAGAAATCGTTGGCGTTCTCGGTCACGACCGGACGATTCCCGATGAATACCTCCGTCGACTTCGAGCACAACCCTCTTGGACGGGCAGTAAAAATCAACGACAAATTGCCCAATCGCATGCTGTCGTCGAAACTTCACTCCATGAAATCTCTTCGCCCGAATCGCAGACCACAACACCTGCTCCGCCTCAGTCGGGCTATGCCGAAAGGTTCGCGCGGCAGGCTTGAGCTGACACCAGACCCGCTCGGGAGATTTCCAGAACGCCATTCCCAAGTCTAATTCCATGCCGCCCACCCTCTCCTCGGGCCCCTCTTTCCGAATCTCTTCCCCGTCCCCTCTCCGTAAATACGGCAGCTTTAAAGACCAACCTCTCCCCCGTCCCCTCTCCGTAAATACGGAGAGGGGTGGCCGTGAGGACGGGGAGAGGTTCCGGTCGCATGCCTGACGGGTGGCCGTCAGGCCGAGGAGAGGTTCCCGTCAACGCAGGAGCGCCGGCGCCTCGCGGGCCCCTCTTTCCGAACCTCTCCCCCGTCCCCTCTCCGTAAATACGGAGAGGGGTGGCCGTGAGGACGGGGAGAGGTTCCGGTCCATGCCTGGCGGGTGGCCGTCAGGCCGAGGAGAGGTTCCCGTCAACGCAGGAGCGCCGGCGCCTCGCGGGCCCCTCTTTCCGAACCTCTCCCCCGTCCCCTCTCCGTAAATACGGAGAGGGGTGGCCGTGAGGACGGGGAGAGGTTCCGGTCCATGCCTGACGGGTGGCCGTCAGGCCCAGGAGAGGTTCCCGTCAACGCAGGAGCGCCGGCGCGTCGCAGGCCAGGGAGAATTCTCCGGGCTCACCCGAGCCGAGCGAGCGCCGAGGACGCGAGGCTCGAAAGGCCGAGAATCGAAACCTGCGGGTTGACGCCGAGCGACGTGGGGAACACCGACCCGTCCATCACGTAGAGGTTGTCGGCGTGATGGTGCTTCAGCCGCGAATCGACGAGCGCCGCCCCCGGGTCCTCTCCCATCGGCGCGCCTCCCATCTGATGCGCGGTGAAGACGGAGCAGCGGTTCGGACCGGCCGGCGCGGCGTCGATTGCGGCGAGGTCCCCCTCCGACCGGAGGCGCAGGGGAGGGTCGTGAAACGTGACGACCTCCCGGGCGCCCGCCGCGAGATGGATCTTCGCCATCGTCTTCATCGCCTCGCGCATCGCCTCCTCGACCGCCGCAGTCCGTTCGTACGCGAACGAGAGGCGGCCGCGGCCCCGCTCGCCGACCGTCCCGCCGCGCTCCTCGGGCAGGAACCCGTCGATGAGCAGCCCGATCAGCACGGCGGTCCGCGGGAGCGCCTTCATCGCCTCGCGGTGAGATTCTCCGAATCCCGTGAGCGCGAGACCGGCGAGCATCGGCTGGGCGGGCGGCGTCTCGACGAAGTAGCCGATTCGCCCCGGACGGCTCGCAAACTCGCGCATGCCGACCGACTGGGGCACGCCGAAATACGGCTCGATCGGGCGGTCGAAGCGCGCCGCGACGGCGAGCGTCGGGTGAATCCAGGTCCGGCGTCCCGCGAGGCCGCTCGGGTCGGCGATTCCCGACTGTCGCAACAGCCGCGGGGTGTTGATCGCTCCCCCGCTCACGATGAACGTCTTCGCGCGGACGGTCACCGTCCGGCCCGTCGGACGGTCGATTTTCTCGTCGAGCACCTCTGCGCGAGCCTCGACGACCTCCCTTCCGCGCGCCGCGAGGGCCGTGACGCGGCAGTTCGCGAAGATCCGCGCGCCCCGCGCGGCCGCGTCGGGAAGGTAGGTCAGGTGCATCGCCTGCTTCGCGTCGACCGGGGCAGCCGAGACCGCACATCCCCGTCTTCATGCAGCCGGAGACGTTGCGCGGGAGAAGCTCCGCGGCGTAGCCAAGCCGCCGCGCGCCGCGCAGCAGGACTTCGTTGTTCGCGTTGACGTCCTCGGGCGCCGCGGGATGGATGCCGAGCCTTCGGTCGATCTCGTCCCAGTGCGGCGACAGGGCCTCGACGGTGACTCCCTCGACCCGCCGCGAGCGCCTCCAGAACTCGAGTGTCGCCACGGGAGTCCTCAGCGACGTCGTCCAGTTCACGGTCGTGCCCCCGCCGATCGAGCGCCCCTGCAGGACGGTGATCGAGAGGTCGTCGGTCGCGCGGTTTCCGTGCTCCTGGTAGAGGTGAGGGTAAGACCACTCCTCCTGCATTCGGAAGTCGTTTCGCGTGTGGTATCCCCCTTCCTCGAGGAGGACGACGCGCGCGCCGGCCTCGGCCATCCGAAAGGCGGCGATCGAGCCCCCCGGCCCGCTCCCCACGACGAGCACGTCCGCGTCGAGCACGGCGTCGCGCGTCACTTCGCTCCCCCGGACGAGGCCGGGAATCTCCGGCCCGATCAGGAAGCGATCTCCGGCGGCCCGGGATAGCCGATCGAAACCCAGGAGGCGGGCGCGGAGTAGTAGCAGGCCGCGCAAAGGCGCTTCATCGCCTGATACCCCGTCCGGAGCAGCGGGATCCTCGACCGCTCCCACGCGCGCAGCCTCGCCGCGCGGGAACGCTCCGACGCCCCGGTAAAGGACGTCCATCCGGTGCCCGTGGCGATTCCCGAGATTCCGCTCTCAAAGAGCCTTAGCAATCGGCAGAACTCCGCCTGGACATCGGGGGAAGACAGGGAGAGCAGGCCGTCGACCCGGCCGGCGACGTCGACCGCGTCCGCCGAAGGCGCTCCCCGGCTCGACGCGGAGGACGGTCGCCGCGACCGCTGCGAGAATCGAAGCCTCCCGCTCGTCCAGGACGCGGAGACCGGATCGCGCGCGCCGGCGCCGTGTGGGCCAGAGGAACGACGCCGTTCCCCCCGCGGCGAGAAGGAGAAGCACCCCGACGGCGCCGCCCTTCACGAGCCGCCGCCGGGTCAGCTCCCCGGAAGAAAGGTCGCCCGCAACAGGCTCGTCGTGTTCGATTGCGGAATCTTACGCCGAAGAGAAGAGAAAACTCCGCGTCAGTCGTTTCCCCGGAACCCGAAGGCTCGGCCGCGGCCAAACCCGCTCTCGTGGTAGCTCGCGAATTTCTGCTGCTGATCGGGGTTCAGGAGCGCGCCGACCTGACGCGCGAATCCTCGCCTCGAGAAGCGCCGAATCCCCCTCCGCCTGGCCGACGGCCTGCGCCGCGCTTTTGATCGCCGATTCGTTGAGCGGAACCGCAACGGTTGCCTTTTGCAGCGCCTCGCGGGCGGACTTGACCGCCTGCGAACGGGCCGCTCGATCCGCGGTGTGGCTGTCGTAGATTGCCTTGATCTGCTTCGCCTGGTCGTCGGTCAGGTTCAGCGACCGGGTCATGCGCCCCATGCTCATCGCCGAAAAGCTGTCGCGCTGCCGGCCGCCCCGCTGGTCCGCGCCGAGCGCGGAGCTTCCGGAAAGCAGGCCGGCGACCGCGGCGACGATCGCCGCAAATCGAACGAATTCCAACCTCGTGGGCCGGTTCGGAATCATGTTCGTTCCCTCCGGACGCTTCAACCGCCGAAGCGCCCGGATTGTTTCACAATTTCGCGCTCTTCAAAGGGAGTGAAACGGCCGCGCGCGCATGCGACCTCTCCAACGCGGGAGGCTTCTCGCGGGTACAATTGTCCTCATGGACGACGAGCCGGGAGAGAAGGAAAAGAGATTCATTCGGATCTGCCGGGAGCCTTCGTACAGCATGTCGGGCCCGATGGGGACGGCGATTCTCAGCCGCGTTCCCTCCTTCCGGGTGCAGCGAGACGACGAGGAGAAATCCGTCTTCTGCGCGATCTCCCGTCTCGCCCGGCACCTCGAGGCCTGCGGCATGAGCGAGCCCGCGATTCAGGACGCGATCGCGAAGGCGGTTCTCCTCGAAGACGAGGGCGACTTCATCGAAGTCGAGCTGCTATAGCGCCGCCTGAAGCCGGAGTCCGCCGGGGAATAGATCTCCCGCAAAGCGAGTTAGGGCTGTCCAAGAGGAGACCGCGCATGAGGCTTCGATTCGCAATGGGATTCGTGCTCCTGCTCGGCGCGCTCGCGCCGGCCCGGGCCGCGACGACGACCTGGACGATCGACCCGAATCACTCGGCAGCGCAGTTCGCCGTCCGCCACATGATGGTCTCCAACGTCCGGGGCGAATTCGGAAAGCTCAGCGGCTCGATCGTCTTCGACGACCAGGACGTCTCGCGTTCGACCGTCGAAGCGACGATCGACGCGACGACGATCAACACGCGCGTCGAGGCGCGGGACAACGACCTGAAGAGCGACAGCTTCTTCGACGTCGCGAAATATCCGACGATCACGTTCAAGTCGGCGAAGTTTCGCTCGGCCGGCCCGAACAAGTATTTCGTCGACGGCAACCTGACGATGCACGGCGTCACGAAGCCCGTCACGCTCGAAGTCAACGTGACACCCGCGCTCAAGGACCCGAAGGGCAACGAGCGGCGCGGCGCGGAGGCAACGACGAAGTTGAGCCGGAAGGAGTTCGGCGTCAGCGGCGCGCCCGGCGGCGTCGGCGACGAGGTCCAGGTCCTCATCGACTTCGAGGCGGTGCACAAGGCGGAGCCGCCGGCCGCGAAATAGCGCGAGCCGGCTCGCCGGACGAGCCGGGCCCGCCGGGCGAGCGCCGGCCGTGAGCGCGCCGCGCCTGAGCGTCCTGCTCGCGACAGTCCACCCCTGGCCCGCGGTGAAAACTGCGCTCGAGTGCGCGAGAAACCAGGACGGCGGCGCCGATTTCGAAATCCTCCTCCTCGACGGAAACGGCGCCGCGCTGCCGGGCGAGCCGGGGCCGCCCGTGCGATGGATTCGCGCTCCCGGGAAGGACGGCTTCGAGCTGCGGGCCATGGGATTCGCCGAAGCGCGAGGCGCCGTCATCGCGATCACCGAAGACCACTGCGTCATGCTTCCCGACTGGTGCCGGCGGATCCTCGCGGCCCACGAGAAGACTCCCGCGGCCGTGCTCATCGGCGCGGTCGCGAACCACCCGGATTCGGCCCGCCGGGCGATCGACCGCGCGAATTTCCTGCTGACGTTCGGCCCTTTTTCGGCGCCGATCGAACCCCTCACTTCCTGGAGGCTGCCCGTTCCCACGAACATCTCCTTCAAGCGATCGGCTCTGTCGGACCCGCCCTTTTTACCGGGATGGGTCGAATACGGTCTTCTCGCCGAGCTTCGGGAGCGCAACGAGATCGAGCTCGCGCCGGACGTCCTGCTCGAGCATCGGCAGAGCTGGGGCGTGCTGCGCGCGCTCGTCGTCCACTTCTCCAGCGGGCGCTCCTACGGCGCCTCGACGAGGACGTGGCCTTCCCGCGAACGCCGTCACTGGTATCGCGAGCTGCGGTCTCTCCCCCGCCGGATGTATTGGATGACGCTTCCGGCCCTCCGGCGAGGAGCGGGCGGCGCTGCGCCCGGCGCGGCGGACAGGATCTGGTTGAAGACCCTGATCCTCGCGAACGCGCTTGGCCAGCTGACCGGATCGATCGCCGGCCCGGGACGCAGCCGCCGCCTGCTCGTCTGACCTTCTTTTCCCTCTCTAAACTGCCGTAGATCGAGCAACGGACCGAACCACTCCGGCGCGGAGATTGCAGGCCTCCTGTCCCCGACAGAAGGAGGCCCCATGAGCTCCGTTGCCCGAGTCACAGAAATCAGCTCGCAGTCCGAAAAGAGCTTCGAGGATGCCATCCGGACGGGAATCGCCCGCGCCTCGAAAACCCTTCGAAACGTGACGTCCGCCTGGGTCAAAGAACAGCGGCTCGACGTCGAGGGAGGCAAGATCACCGGCTACCAGGTCAATCTGCTCGTGACGTTCGTCCTGGAAGAGTAGAAAGTCCCTTCCCGCTCGAACCTACCTCTCCCCCGGCCCCTCTCCGTAAGTACGGAGAGGGGGGGACCGCCGCAGCGGTGGGTGAGGTCCGCGCCGGAGCGATTTCTCGCCCCGGTTCACGCGCCGGGACAGCGCTCGCGGGAATGACAGCAGTCGTCAGTGCCAGAGGCCCAGGATCAGCCCGAACAGCACGAACTGCGCCGTGTGGTAGCCGCCGTCGATGAGCCACATCGTCATCTTGCGGTCGGCGAACTGGTAGTTGATGCCGAACGACGCCGCGACGAACGCGGCGCCCACGAGCAGCCCCATTTTCAGAGCATGGACGAGCTCCGGGTTCGGGCCGAGAAGCCGCGCGAACGCGAGCGCCGCGACGAGCGAGAAGAAGAAGCTGACGCCGAAGACCCGGGCCGGGTGCCGGTGCGACGGCTCCTCCCTTCATCTTTGCCGGATCGAATCCGGCGGCGCGGCCCCACGCGGGACCGAAGAGGGCCTTCGAGTACCACAAGCCTCCGAGGAAGAAGCTGGAAACGGCAGCGAGGAGGGCGGCCCAGATATTGAAGTTCATGCGGCGATCATATCGGACAGCGGCTGGAAGCACGAAGTCTGACTTACGAATTCTGAATGGCCCGAAGCTCCCCTTCGAAGAGGGAAACCAGGTCGCTTCGGTCGAGCGCCTGATCGAGGATCTGCAGGGTCGATCGAACCCGTTCAAGGTCGAGCGCGCGCAATCTCGTCCTCAGAATGCCGCGGATGTCTTCGACGTCTTTCGGCCGGCCGGCGAGGACTTTCGCGATCAAAAGGTCCTCGGGACTGATGAACGGAACTGTCATCCCCGCGACGTCAACCGGAATTGCGCGGGCCAGAAATTCTTCTTCAAGTCCCGGCCCGGCCAGAACGAGGTCCACCGGCATCTTCGTCGGCCGATGGGTGAGCGGGATGACGCGAGTTCGCCGGATGAACTCTTCGTCGACGCCGCTTCGAAGGTCAAAGCCCGCCGGGTTCAGCTCGGCCAGCAGCGTCGCGGGGTCGCCGGAGAGCTCGATGGTGACGTCCACGTCGGCGCTCAACCGCGGTTGACCCCACACATCGACGGCCTGGGCGCCGAAGACGTACCAGCGCGCTCGCCGGGCGAAACAAACCGGAGCCAGCGCCGCGAGAACCTCAGCGGCGGCCGGCGAGGGCGACACTTCTCAGCTTTTCGGAGAGGCGAACATGGGAATCCAGGTCGTCGCGGCGATCCTGAGCGGTGGGCCATTCCGGGTGCGAAATCCGCGCCTGCCGGCCAAGCTCGTCGGCGATTCGGATTCCCTCGGCGAGGCCGTCTCGTTCCTTCACCGCCGCCCAGTGAGCCGCCTTGAGCTTCGCAAGAGCTGCCCAATCGCGGCCGGCATAGGCAACGATATCTTCCCTGTTCACCGCTTCATTCTATCGCGCCTCGACCCTGCGCATCACGCCGCGGACCGTGAAGCGGAGGGGTCTTACGCCCCGTCCGCTCAGCTTCGTCGCTTGCTCTCCTCGCAATGACAGGCGAAAATCCTGACGCATGAAACGGACGCGGTTTCTGGCGGCGATTCTCGTTTCGCTCTCGAGCGCCGGCGAGCGCTCGGGGCGGCCCCGCCTCTCGAGGTCCCGTTCGATCTGTTTCACGACGTGATCCTCGTCGAAGTCCGTCTCGGGACGCGCGGGCCGTACCTCGCGATGATCGACACGGGGACGGACCCGTCCGCGATCGACATCGGCTTGCGCGAGAGCTCGGTCTCCCGCTCGGGGCGGGCGGCGAGATCGACGGCGGCGGGACGCAGACCGTCAAGGCTTTCGAAACGAAGCTGCCGCTCGTCTCGGTCGGCTCGCTCTCGGCGAAGGACGTCGAGGCACTCGCGGGCGAAATGGTCCCGAAGATCGCGTCGGCTCTCGGCCGGCCGCTCCGGCTCGTGCTCGGGAAGAGCTTCCTGAACGGCCGCATCGTGCAGATCGATTTTCCGAAGAGAGTCCTGCGGTTCCCGCGCTCCCGCCCCGACGGCGCCGAGGTGCGAGACCGGCGCGCGATCCTGAAGTTCCGCTACGGCGACGACGTCGAGCTCGAAGGCGCGCGGATCGATGGCAAGCCCGTCCGCGCGATCCTCGACACGGGCTCCAACGGCGCCGTCAAGCTCACTCCCGAGGCCGTTCGGCTTCTCGGGCTGGAGACGACGGCGGCAGCCGGGAAGCAATCGGAATCAACCGGGTTCCGCGGCACCTACGGCACCCGCGAGGGAAACCTCGGCCGCCTCGAGCTCGGCGCGATCACGATCCCGAATCCGCGGGCCACGTTCTGGGCGCCCGGCACCGGCCACGACGGAAAGCCGTGGGATGCGAACATCGGCAACGCGATCCTGAAGGACTTCGTCGTCACGCTCGACGCCGTGAACGGCGTCCTGGTCCTCGAGAGGCCGTAGCAGGATGTGCCGCAATCCCTCCCGAGGCCACCGCATTTTTGACCCTATCTGACTGAGTCCCGGTAACTTGCCGGCATTCAGGTGCCGGGCCGGCGGGGGCCCCGGTCGCCGTTTTCCCACGCTCTTCGGGAGGAGTAACATTGGCTCTCAGAACGTCGGATTGAAAACGTTTTGGAGGTGCGCCATGGCTCCTGCGCTTCGCGTTTCGATTTTTGTCGCGATTCTCTCGTTTCTGCCGGCGGCTGCCGGCGCCGTTGTCTCCACGCAGATCGTCAGCTCCGCAGAGACGCGAACCGTCGAGCTCGGCTCGACGCCCCACCTCGCCGCGAATTTCGACCTCTATCTGAAGGACCCGGTCAACGGCTCGTCGCTGCGGTTCGACTCGCTCAACGGGGCGTACGTCGTTTGCGGCGGCGACGGGACCTTCGAGCAGGGGGTGGGAACCGTCACGCACTCGGGAAGCGTGATCACCCTCTCCCACACGTTCGCCAACAAGGCCTTCAATGGCCTGGAATCGGTACATGCGACGGTGGACACGGCGACGGGCCAGGGGCAGGCGTATCTCAACGCGTCGAGCGAGAGCATGCCCTCTTTCAAGCCGGTCTCGATCGACGACCTGAACATCAACGACAACGGCGCTCCCACTTGCTTGTACTCGACGGCCGTCAACGAAGGGACCATCAATCTCACGGACCTCCCCGATCACGCCTTTTCGCTGAACACGAGCCAGACCCGATTCGACGTGCTCCAGAAGTATTCGTTGAACACCGACTTCGGCGGGAACCTCACGCGCCTCGTCGGCGGCATCTCCCGAAACGGCGCCGGCCCCCTGTCTTTTCAGATCGTGATCTATAACGATGCCGGCAACAAGCCGGCGAGCGCACCGATTTACGTGAGCCCGACGTTCCAGTACCCGAGCTTCCCCGCATTTCCCGCGATCGGGATCGTCCACCAGAACCTGAGCCTCAAGGTGGAAGCAACGTACTGGGCGGGATTCCGCCTCGACCCGACGACGAACCCGGCGTATTTTCCTTTCGACAGCGCGGCCACTTCGCCGGACACCGACGTGTACGGCTGCGGTGAAACCGGATCGTGCGAGAAGATCACCCTCGGCGGTTCGGTTCCCCTGCGCAACCTGTATCTCTCGGCCAACTACAAGTACCCGAGCTCCCACGAGAGCGGGGGCTTCGTGCGATACTCGATCCCGGGCACGACCGACCTCTTTTCGGACAAGTGCGACGGCTATTACGAGCAGATCAACCTCACGACAAATCGCGTTTACCAGCTCTACGCGGAAAACGGCGAGCCCTCTTCTTCCGAATTTCCACCGACGAGCTACTCGAGCTCGTTCGCGAGAATCCGGCCGGTCCTCGACGTGGGCGGCACCGGCCTCGACGGCAAGGCGGACACGAGATACAACTCGACGCGAATTTCCGCGTTCTCCTTCATCGGAAACAACAAGTGGAATTTCTGCACGAAGCCGTCCACCGCAACCGACTACGAGTGTCACACGATCCCCAGCTTCCAGGTCGGAACGGGCGGCTACACGCGAATCGCCGGAGTGAACAGCGGCTACGAGGCGTCCTACGGGAACTCCGTCGGCGATCAGATCGACCGCGCGTACCTCCAGTACAACGGATCTTCCTGGACCTCGCAGGCGCTCAACCCGGTCCGCTCGACGCCCTCGATCGGGACCCCGGAATTCGGTTTCAACTGGTATCAGGCGAAACCGTTCAACCTCGGCGTAGTCTACGAGTACAAGAAAACCTCGGGCGCGATCGAGGCCCAGGTCCTCAACGGAAACACGATCGTCGGGACGTACGCGATCGACAACGACGACCCTCCCCCCGGCTTCCAACCCAGCTACGCGACGCGCATGGGGGAGACTGCACGCGGATGGGGTGGTGCGCTTTCGGCCGGTATGACCTCCACACTCAGGGCAACGCCGTGGATCTGATCGACTTCAGCCAGAATCCGCCGGCGAGAGTGAGCGCCGTCATCGGCCTGAGCCCGCCCGGGTTCGGCTTCGGAAGGGCGGTTTCGGTCAATGGCCACGACGGCAAAGCGTTGTACGGCAGCTATTCGCTCTCCTCCACACCGAATCAGTACCGGCTGCAGTTCGATTACCTTGACCTGAAGGCCTACAAGAAATACACGCTCGGGTACGACTACACGGCCGCGGCCGGCAACTTCCCGCTCAGCATCTCTCGCGCAGGAGCCGCTTATGGGATCGCCCACCAGCGCGGCGTCGACACGGTCTATTCGCTGACGAACAACTGCGGCCCCGTGAATTTCCGCGGCCGCGGAACGGGCAGCGGCTCGAGCGACTCCGGCGAACCGAAGGTCCCGTGCGAAGACCTTCCACCGATCAACGTCGAGTACCGCTTCTGACAGGGCGCGGGGCTTTCCCGTTCAGCCCCGCGATTTGCCCGGCTTCTCGAGGCCGGGCAGGATCTGAAGGAAACCGCGGGGGTTGAGCTCGGAGAAGACCATCGCCGCGGCATACACGACGACGAGCAGGTGCGGCCCGAACCGGCCGAACATCCCGGCGACGCCCGTGTAAGTCACGAGGATCACGACGACCCACCGGAGCAGCGTCAACCCGAACAGCGGCTTGAGCCCGAGCTGCTCGGGCGTCCGGCGGCGAAGCTGCCAGAGGAGGGTGACGCCCCACGCGATCGACAGCAGGGCCTGGATCTCCAGGGATCTCTGAAACTGAGGATCGGCCCATGTCATGCGGAAGGAAAAATCCGTGCCCGCGAGCGCGAAGATCAGCACGCCGCCGAGCGGAATCGAAAGGACCGCGACGAGGAAAGCGCCGGCGAACACGGACGTGACGAGCGCCTTCGCGGACGGAACGGCGCGGCCGTCCGGCCCCTTCTTCGACAGCGAGAACGCGATCGCGACGATCAGCATCCCGAGCGCGAGCATCGTGTCGGCGAACAGAATCAGCAGGACGCGCGCGGGATCCCAGCCGAGGAACAGGACGCCGAGGGCGGGCAGGAGGCACCGGGCGACGACGACGGCCAGCAGCGCGAGGGAAATCATCCGCGAATCCTATCGCCGGACGGCTGTAGACTCTCGGCCGCGATGGCGAATCCTCCGATCCCGGAGAAGGGTCGCGCTCGTGACGTGCCGGGAGGAGGCGGAGCTCGCCGCCGACGACCGGCTGCTGCCGCCCGAGCTCGCCCGGCGCGGGATCGCGGCGGCCGCGGAGCTGTGGGACGACCCGGGCGTCGACTGGAAGGCGTTCGACGCCGTCGTGCTGCGCTCGACCTGGGACTACCACCTCCGCCACGAAGAGTTCGCCCGATGGGTCGACGCTCGCGAGCTCGACGGCTCGCGGCTCTGGAATCCGCCCGGCCTCGTTCGTTGGAGCTCCCACAAATTCTACCTGCGCGACCTGGAGCGGCGCGGCGTCCCGATCGTGCCGACCCGCTTTCTCCCGGCGGGAACGGGCGGCGCGCTGGGAGAGATCCTCGCCCGCGCGGGATGGGACCGGGCGGTCGTCAAGCCGGCCGTCTCGGCGACGGCGTTCCGCACGCACCGGGTCGAGCGGCGCTCGGCGGAAGACGACGCGCCGGCCCGCGATCTCCTCGCGGAATCCGACGCGCTCGTCCAGGAGTACCTGCCGGAGATCGAGTCGGAGGGCGAGTTGTCGTTCATCCATCTCGGCGGAACGTTCAGCCATGCCGTCCGGAAGCGCCCGACGCCCGGCGATTTTCGCGTCCAGGAGCAGTTTGGCGGCCGCGCCGGGGCGGAGCGGCCGGCCGGCGAGCTCGTGCGCGCGGCGGGACGCGCCGTCGCCGCGATCGATTCCCCGTGGCTCTACGCGAGGGTCGACGCCGTGGAAACCTCGCGCGGGCTGCTGCTGATGGAGCTCGAGCTCGTCGAGCCGTCGCTTTACCTCGCGTCGGACCGGGATGCCGTGGGGCGTTTCGCGGACGCGATCGAGAAGATCCTCCCGATCACCGCCTGACCCCGTTTTCCTTCGGCTTCACGGCGGACGGGCGCCACAGCGACTTCGTCGCCCGGACGACCCGCGCCGGATGGAGGAGCCAGCGGATCAGCATTCCCGCGTTTTTCGGAAACGGCCGCACGAAAGTCTCCGAGAGCACTTCGACCGCGTAGCGCCGGCGGGACCGGCGGTGCCACTCGAGGGTTTCCGGGTCGTTGTCGCGGCGCGGCTCGGGCTCGAGGTCGAAGTTGCCGAACCGGTCCTCTCCGCGCACGAGCGTCGCCGAGTTTCGCCATCCGCGCTGGCGAACGTGCGTCGAGATGTAGCGGACCGCGAGCCCGACGCGGGGACCGTCGGACGCGTTCCCGTCCGACCCGTGCAGCATGCGCACGTGGTGAAGCGACATTTCCCCCGGCCGGAGCTCCAGCCGGCGCGCATCGCTTTCGGCGACGTCCACGAGCGCCTTCTGGCCCCGCACGAGCAGGTTGTCTTCCGAGAATTGAAGGGCGTGCGGCACGGCGGGCTGCCGGTGGGACCCCGGCACGACCTGAAGGCAACCGTTCGCCGCGGTGCTCTCCGTCAGCGCGATCCAGGCCGTCACCTCGTCGTCCGTGCTCAGCCCCCAGTAGGCCGAGTCCTGGTGCCACGCGATGTAGTGGGGGTCGCGCGCGAGCTTCACGAAGAAGACCGACCGCCAGATCAGAAGATCCGGCCCGAGAATCGACTCGACGGCGTCGAGCACGCGCGGATGTCGGACGAGGTCGCTGACCCACTTCGAGTGGAGATGGGGCTTGTGCCTCGTCCCCGGATCGGCCAGCGACCCGCTGTTTCGCATCAGCTCGTCGAGCTTCCCGCGGGCCGCTTCGGCCTCGGCCGGCGAAAGGACCGGGACGGGCGAGAGATAGCCCTCCGCCCTGTAGCGTTCGATCTCGTCGGCGGAAAGCGATCCGGCCGGTTTCAAGGCTTCCAGCAGCTTGCTACGGCAGCGCGATCGAGGATTGGCCGAAGGCGTACTTCCAGCCATCCTTCGTCCGAACGTACGTGTCGGAGAACCAGAGCTTGCGATCGAACGGCTCCTGCCCGTGCTTGCCCTTCAGCCAGAGCTTCGCGGTGACGACGGCGGTGTCGCCCCACACCCGGACCTTCTGCGAATTCTCGATCTCGACCTGGTGCTCGTAGATCGCGTCCCTGTCCCTCGCGGACTTGAGAAGATCGGCTTTCGTGTAGACCGTTCCCTTCCCGACGACGAGGACCATGTCGTCCGCGAGGATCCGGGCCATCGTCGCCGCGTCGTTTCGTTCGACGGCGGCCTGGTATTCCGTGTCGAGCGACGCGACGGCCTTCGCGTCGTCGGCGGCGGAGGCGCCGGAGGCGGCAGCAACCATGAGAAGTCCTCCCATCGCCAGGACGACCGCCCCGGCAAAACTCGTTTTCCCGAATCGTTCCACGACCCCTCCTCGAAAAGCAGGCGGGATTTTATCCGGTTTTCTTCAACCTCTTCTCCGCTTCCTCCATCCACCCGCGTCTCACCCGTTCGGGGGGAACGCCGGAGAGGTAAGGCTTGATGTCGAGGATCGGCGTGCCGTCGAGCATGTCGATCCCGCGCACGTGGAGCCGGTTTCCCTCGCGCCGGAGGAGCTCGACGACCGTCAGGCCGATGGGATTCGGCCGATACGGCGAGCGAGTCGCGAACACACCGTGAGGGCGGTCGTCGGTGGGCGGCGTCCCGAGGAGCTCGGCGGTTTTCGGAGACCGGTCGAACAGCCACACGACGAAGAGGTGAGAGAACCCGTCGATGTCCGTCAGGCCCGCGGCGAGCTCCGGGGCGATTTCCAGGACGCCCTCGGCGTCGTGCTTCGCGCCGAAACCTTTCGGGATCTCGCCGGTCTCCCGGTAAGCGCTCCGAACCGTGCCGATCGATCGCATCGGGAACATCGGCCCGCGGCTCTCAGTTCTTCTTCAGCAGCTTGAACGCGTGCGACCACTCGTTGCGGAGGAAGCCGGGAATGCACCAGAGGATGCAGAGGGGCTCGATCGCGCGCGCCGCCTCGGCCTTGCCCATGTCCGAGGTTTCCCAGCCGAACGAATCGAGGATCTCCGCGACCGCCCGTTTCGAGCCCTCGTCGTTGCCGCAGATGAACATCGTCGGCCGGCCTCCCGGAAGATCCGGGTCGACCATCAGCGCGCTGCCGACGGAATTGAACGCCTTGACCAGGTGCGCGTCGGGAAACTCCCTCTGCAGCCGCTCCATCAGCGAGTCATCGAGCGTCGTGAAGAATTTCAGGACGCCGTTCCGGGGCGGCGATTCGTCGATGGGATTCGTCGCGTCGATCACGGTCTTGCCCGAAAGGTTCGATCGACCCGCCGAGCGAAGCACCGCTTCCGCAACGAGCCCCTTGACCGCGAGCACGACGATCTCGCCGAACGCCGCGGCCTGTTCGAAGCTCCCGGCCTTTGCGCCCGGGTTTCCCCCCGCCCAATCGGAGAGCTTCTCCGGCGATCGCGTGCCGAGCATCACGCCGTGTCCGTGCTTGAGAAATCCTTCGCCCAGCGCCTTCGCGACTCCGCCCGATCCGAGAATTCCGACTTTCATACTCGCCTCCCTTCTCAGCCGCCGAATTGACGGAAGTGGTGATCGATGTGGCGCCAGGCGAGGCGTCCCCAGGCGCGCCGGGAAAGGCGCCAGAACGCGGGATGCAGCGGCAGCCTTGCGCCCTTCGGGCGGTCGACGAAGCCCGCGACGGCAATCGGAAACGCGGCGCGCTCGGCTTCCCACTCGGCCCTCTCACCGCGGGAGAGAAGCTCCGGCGCCGTCGGAACGCCCTTCGGCCATGGCGCGAAGTAAACGGCGGCGTGCTTGAGAACGGGAAACCGCAGCGGCGTCCTTTTCAGCGATGTCGTCAGCGTGCCGGACGACATTCGAAGGGCGTCGTTGACGTGCGCGAGCATCTTCGGGGCGGTGAACCGGCCCCATCGCGCGAGAGCGTCGGGACGGAGCCGCTCGACCCGGGCGAGAAGCGATTCGCGATCGCGAGCGTTCCAGAGAGTCTTCATGGAGCCGATTCTATCGCGGGGAAAAAGTTCGCTCGCCGGCGTTGGAGCCGGACTTCCTGCGAGGGCGGCAATTGCTCCTTCGGGAATCGGAACTCGCTCGGCCCGGATGGCATCCGGCCCCATCGATTCGCTCGCAACACCTTCTCGACTCGGGCGCGAAACTCGCAGCGTTTTGATGGCCTCGCCATCCGCAGTTCCCGACTCCGGCTCGGCCATATCCGGTCGCTCAGACAACGACGCCCGCCTCTTCGAAGGGTTGCTCGGAAACCGATGCAGCCCCGCCGATCCCGAGCCTTTGCTCGGGGATTGGGGCTCCGACAATGAACGGAGCCTGATCAGCGGCAGGGGCTCGGCGCGGGTCACAGGTGCGCTCCCGAGAGGAGCGTAAGTTTTTTCGCTGGATCCAGAGCGAAAGTTGAAATACGCCGTATCGCGAAAAAATTTGCCCGAGGAGCGCGCACGGACTGATGCCACCGCCGGGCGCGCTGCGTCTCCTCGAGGGAGGCACCGAGGGCCCGCGGCGAGCCCATTTGCGGCTCGGGCGAAGCGAGTCACGATAGACTTCCCGACAGGAGAATTCCGCAATGAAGTTTCGATCCGCGTTCGGAATCGCCCTGCTCGCGTTCGCGGCGTGCCCCGCGGCCGCATCCGCCCGCACGCTCCACTGGCGATCGATCGAGGTCCGGGCGACGCTCGACGGCGACGGGCTCCTGCACGTCCTCGAGCGGCAGAACATCATTTTCGACGGCGACTGGAACGGGGGCGAGCGCCGCTTCCGCCTCCGGCCGGGCCAGCAGCTGACGCTCGGGGGCGTGACGCGCATCGACCCCGAGACCGGCGCGAAGACCCAGCTCGCCGACGGCAGCCTGTCGCAGGTCGACGCCTACAGCTTCGTCGACTCGAAGACGCTTCGCTGGCGCAGCCGGCTGCCGTCCGATCCGCCGTTCTCGAATTCCGAGATCGACTACGTGCTCGACTACACGCTCTCCGGCATCCTCGAGAAGCGCGGCGGAACGTACCGGCTCGACCACGACTTCGTCTTTCCGGAGCGAGACGGCCCGATCGACCACGTGACGCTCGATCTCGCGCTCGACCCTTCCTGGAAAGCCGACCCGCCGCTCCCGGGCCACTGGGAGGCCGGGCCGCTGCCGCCGGGCCGCGGGTTCGTCGTCACCTCTTCCCTTCGATCCACGCGGCCCGTCGCGCCGTCGGCGGTTCGCACCGTCCCGATCCTCGGGGATCGGCGCCTTGCGCTGCTCCTGATCGGCCTCGCCATGCTCGTCTTCGGCGTCCACTACTGGCTGCACGACCGCGCGCGCGGGCGTTTCGCTCCCCTTCCGCCCGTCTCGGAAGTCGACCACGCGTGGCTGAAAGCGAACGTCTTCGATCTTCTGCCGGAAGAGGTCGGCACGGCGATCGACGACGACGTCGGCTCGCCGGAGGTCTCGGCCGTCCTCGCGCGCCTCGTCGCGGAGAAGAAGCTGAAGAGCGAGACGACTTCCGCGGCGGGAGGCAAGGCGACGCTCCGGCTCACGCGCCTCGCGGCCGGCCGCAGTCTCTCGGGTTACGAGAAAGCACTCGTGGACGGCCTGTTCTTCGGAGAGGAGAGCGTGACGCCCGACGACGTGCGGGCCCACTACAAGTCGTCCGGGTTCAATCCCTCGAAGCTGATCGAGAAGGATCTCCGGGCGAAGCTCGCCGCGAAGGGCGCGTTCTCCGACACGATCCAGCTCCCCTCCCGGTGGCGGAGCCTGTTGTTCCTCTTCGCCGCCGTTGCGTTCGGCGCCGCGACGATCCGGTACCACGTTCCGACCGACCCTCCCGCGCTCTTCGCCTTTCTGTTCTCGTCCGCCTTCTGCGCCCTCATCGGCCTGATGCTCGCGAAGCGATCGGCCGAATCGTTTCGCCCGGTCGGACCCGCCCTGTTCTTCGGCGTCGCGATCCTTTTGATCCCCTGGACGATCGCCGGGGTCCTTGTGACGATCGACTATTCCCCGACTCTCTTTGCGGCGTTCACGTTCCTGACGCTGATGTACGTGAGCTCGGCTTTCCACCAGGCGATGTCGCGCGACGGGGCCGCGCGGATGGAACGCCGGCGGCGCCTCGCGACCGCTCGCTCGTATTTCCGGGCCCAGCTCCAGTCCGCGCACCCGGACCTCGAGGATTCCTGGTTTCCTTATCTCCTCGCGCTCGGCCTCGGTTCGGGCGTCGATCGCTGGTCGAAGAGTTTCGCCGGCGCCGCGTCGAGCGCAGCCGCGGGCTCGACGGCCTTCGGTTCGTCCGGCTCTTCCTCCTCGGGCGGCGGCTGGACGGGAGGCGGCGGGAGCTTCGGCGGCGCGGGAGCGTCGGCGGGATGGGCGGCGGCGGTCGGCGGCTTTTCCGCGGGCGTCGCCGCGCCGTCCTCGTCGGGCGGCGGAGGGGGCGGCGGCTCCTCCGGAGGGGGCGGCGGAGGCGGGTGGTAGGGAGATTGCGCGATTTCTGAGAGAGACGCTCCTCCGAGGGCGTCAGGGAACGGGGCAGACGCCGTGTGCCATCTGGGTCAGGAAAGCGGCGACGATCGCCGCGACGACGAACCCGAGGAGGATCGTCCGCCGGAGCCGGCGCGAGCGCTCCGCCCCGTCGCTCACCGCCCGCCCCGACGCCGGGCGTCGAGCCCCCAGAGCTTCCCGGCGTCGGCCGAGGCGAAAACGAGGAACAGCAGCGCGTAGGCAGCCTGCGTCAACCAGGCCGTGGCGAACTGGTACCAGTGCGCGCCGCTTCCGGGCCAGGAGCTGCCGAATCCGATCGCGAGCATCATCGCGACGCCCGCAGCGCAGGACCAGCGAACGAGGATGCCGAAAAGCAGGGACAGGGAGATCGCGAGCTCGCCGAGGGCGATCGCCCACGCGAACGGGGCCGGATGGACGACGACGACGCGCTCCAGGAACGGCCGCCAGAACGGGTAGCCCTTCGCGGCCATCTCGGCGGCGGATTTCGCGAACCCGCCCCGGACGAAGGAACCGGCGACCTTTCCGTATCCCTCGCAGAAAAGAATCGCTCCCGCGACGATGCGCGCGAACGCGACGGAGCGCGGAGGAGACGCGGCGATCATTCGCCTATTGTCGCCGATTCAGCGCCGGGGGCGAAGCCTTCCCGCGAGGCGGGAGAGCAGCTGAGCAGCCTCGTGGCCCACGAGCAGGAAACCGAGCCCGGTTTTCAGGAGGACTTCGACGCCGCGCTCGACGACCGAGATCTCCGCGATGTCCTTCTCCTCGAACTCGAGCAGCCCGTCCGATGCGAGGACGACGATCGATTCAGACATCTAACCCTCCCAAAAACCCGCGGGCGCCGTTTCCGGCGCCCGCGCTTCGAAGGAGACCCCTGACGGGGAAGGAGGAAGCACCCTCCCGGAAGACCGGGAGGGAGATCGGAACGTTTGCCGCATCCTAGCTGCACCCGCTCGTCGCGCCGCAGTTCATGCATTTGTAGCAAGCCCCGTTGCGAACCATGATCGAGCCGCACTCGTGGCACGCGGGGGCGTCCGCCTGGACTTCATACGCCCGTCCCGCCGACATCGGAGAACCGGAATTGACCAGTTTCAGCACCGCCTTCGTCACCGGGATCGGCCCCGTGTCCGTCGTGTTGTCGCGCGAGATGATGCCGATCCGTTCCTTCGCTTCGCTCGAGAGGAACTTCGAGCCGAGCCACCGGAAGATGTAGTCGACGAGCGACTTCGCCATCGGGATCTCGGGATTCTTCGTGAAGCCCGACGGCTCGAACCGCATGTGGGAGAACTTGTCGACGAGCGCGTCGAGCGGAACCCCGTACTGCATCGTGAGGGAAATCGCGGTCGCGAACGAGTCCATCAGGCCGGAGACGGTCGAGCCTTCCTTCGACATCGTCAGGAAGATCTCTCCCGGCTGGCCATCCTCGTAGAGCCCGACGGTGATGTAGCCCTCGTGGCCGGCGACGTTGAACTTGTGGGTGATCGCCTGGCGCTCGTCCGGCAGCTTGTGGCGGAACGGCGCGGGCGAAGCGGTCACCGCCTTCCCCACGTACTCGAGGCTGGAGCGGGCCTCGGGGTTCTTCGAGTCCGACTTCGACGCCGAAGTGTTCAGGGGCTGCGTGCGCTTGCAGCCGTCGCGGTAGATCGCGATCGCCTTCAGCCCCATCTTCCAGCCCTGGAGGTAGGTGTCGGCGATGTCGTCGGGCGAAACGTCGGTCGGCATGTTGACGGTCTTGCTGATCGCCCCGGAGAGGAACGGCTGCGCGGCCGACATCATTCGGACGTGGCCCATGTAGTGGATGGACCGCGTGCCGTTCAACGCCTTGAACGAGCAGTCGAAGATCGGAAGATGCTCCGTCTTGAATCCCGGCGCGTTCTCGATCGTGCCCTGCTCGTCCACGTACGAAACGATCGTGATGACTTCGTCCTCGCTGTAACCGAGCCGGCGAAGCGCGAGCGGCACGGTCTGGTTGACGATCTTGATCGTGCCCCCGCCGACGAGCTTCTTGTACTTGACGAGCGCGAGGTCGGGCTCGATGCCGGTCGTGTCGCAGTCCATCATGAAACCGATCGTGCCGGTCGGCGCGAGCACGGTGACCTGGCCGTTCTGTAGCCGAACTGGCTCCCCGTCTCGAGCGCCATGTCCCAGACGGCCTGTGACCAGGCGTGGAGCTCCGTCGGCACGCCCTGCTTGCCGATCTTGTACGCCTCGTCGCGGTGCATCCGGATGACGTCCAGGATCGCGTCGCGGTTGGGCGGGTAGGCCGAGAACGTCCCCATCTCGGCCGCGATCTTCGAGGACTGCAGGTAAGCCTCGCCGCACATCAGGGACGTGATCGCGGCCGCGTAGGAGCGGCCCTCGTCGGAGTCGTACGGGAGGCCGGCCGCCATCAGCAGCGCGCCGAGGTTCGCGTAGCCGAGCCCGAGAGGCCGCATCGCGTAGGAGTTCTTTCGCGATCGCCTCGGTCGGATACGAGGCGTTGTCGACCATGATCTCCTGCGCTGTGATCGTCACGTCCACGGCGTGCTTGAACCGGTCGATGTCGAAGGTGCCGTCCTCCCGCTCGAACTTCATGCAGGTTCAGGGAGGCCAGGTTGCAGGCCGAGTCGTCCACGAACATGTACTCGGAGCACGGGTTCGACGCGTTGATGCGGTGCGTCGCCTTCACCGGGTTCCACCGGTTGATCGTCGTGTCGTACTGCATGCCGGGGTCGCCGCAGACCCACGCCGCGTCGGCGATCTCGCGCATGAGGTCGCGCGCGCGGAATTTCTCGAACGGCTTGCCCGTCAGAACTCCTTCGTCCAGTACTCGCCGTCCTTCTCGACGGCTTCCATGAACTCGTCGTTCACGCGGACGGAATGATTCGCGTTCTGGTAGAAGATCGACGAATACGCCTCGCCGTTGAACGAACCGTCGTACCCGGCGTCGATGAGCGCCCACGCTTTCTTCTCTTCTTTCGCCTTCGACAGGACGAATTCCTCGATGTCGGGATGGTCGATGTTGAGAATGACCATCTTCGCGGCGCGGCGAGTCTTGCCTCCGGACTTGATCGCCCCGGCGAAGCTGTCGAAGCCCTTCATGAACGAAAGCGGGCCGGACGCCGTTCCGCCCGAGGACAACCCCTCGCGCGAGCCGCGGAGGCTCGACAGGTTGCTCCCCGTGCCCGACCCGAATTTGAAGAGCATTCCCTCGGTCTTCGCGAGCGTCAGAATCGAGCTCATCGAGTCCTGAACGGAATTGATGAAGCAGGCCGAGCACTGCGGCTTCTCTTCCACTCCGCAGTTGAACCAGACCGGAGAGTTGAACGACATCACCTGGTTGACGAGAAGCGCCGTCAGCTCGTCGTGGAACGCGTCGCGGTCGGCCGCCGTCTTGAAGTAACGCCCCTCGTCGCCCCACCGGGCAATCGTGTCGGCGACGCGGCCGATGAGCTGGCGGACCGAGGTCTCGCGCTCGGGGGTTCCGAGCTTTCCGTGGAAATATTTCTGCACGACGATGTTCGTCGCGGTCTGGGACCAGGATTTCGGGGTCTCCACGTTCTTCTGCTCGAAGATCGTCTCCCCCTTTTCCGACGTGATCGCGGCGGTGCGAAGCTCCCACTCGATCGCGTCGTAGGGGGATACCGAAGGATCGGAGTACACGCGGGCGAAAGTCAGCCCCTTCAGCGCCCGAGGCGCGCCGGTCGCCGTTTCCGCGGCGCTCACGGCGGGTTTCCGGTCCGTCCGTTCTTCGTTTCGGCTCATCTTTCCTACCCCTTCCTCTCTTCCCAACACTCTTCAATCGACGGAGAATCCGAGAACTTCCCGGGGACTCGCGGTTGGAGGTTTGCGGCCAGCGGCCGCTTTTTTACTTGAAGAAAAGGTAAACCCAGCGCAAAGAGATGTCAAGAAAAAACACCAGATGTTGGGGTCGCCCACCCGGCAGGCCAAAGATCTGGTTGTCGGACTTCCAGGGCAGGATATCGGGTTCGCTTGACCCTCCGGGGAGTGGCTGTCATAATCCGGGACGTTAGGAGAACCCAATGTCTGCTGAACTCTCTCCCATTTCGCCGACCCCTCAGCCCGACGCTCCTTTTCTGACGCTGACGGAGAAGGCTGTCGAAAAAGTGAAGTATTTTGCGTCCCAGATGCCCGATTCCGCCGGCAAACCTCTCCGGATCTTCGTTCAGGGAGGCGGCTGTTCCGGTTTTCAGTACGGATTCACGTTCGACGACAAGAAGGAAAACGACACCCAGATTTCCGCCGGAGAGGTGGAGGTCGTCGTGGACCCGCAGAGCGCCATGTACCTGAAGGGCGCGAACGTGGACTACCTCGAGGATTTTCGCGGCGCGGGATTTTCGGTCAACAACCCGAACGCGACGGGCGGCTGCGGCTGCGGAAAGTCCTTCAACGCGTGAGCTGAGGGCGGCTACCGCCGCTCAGGCAAAAGACCCCACTCGTGTGGGGTCTTTTCATTTCACCCCACCCCGACTTAAGACGACAACCGCGAAGCGAGGCGAGACCGACGCGAGACGGGATCATTTTCCCCACTTCCAGTCGCGGATCTCCGGCATGTCCTCCCCGAACTTGCGGATGTACTGCTCGTGCTCGATCAGTTTGTCCCTGAGCTGGAGCTTCAGGTAGACCCCCTTCTCGCCCGTCCGGGGGAGTCGGTCGATCGTGTCGATGACCAGGTCGAACCGGTCGAGGTCGTTGAGAACCGTCATGTCGAAGGGCGTCGTGATCGTTCCTTCTTCCTTGTAGCCGCGGACGTGGATGTTGTCGTGGTTCGTGCGGCGGTAAGTCAGCCGGTGGATCAACCACGGATAGCCGTGGAACGCGAAGATCACCGGCTTGTCCCGGGTGAAGAGCTCGTCGAAATCCCTGTCGCTCAATCCGTGGGGATGCTCGGATTGCGGCTGCAGCTTCATGAGGTCGACGACGTTGACGACCCGGATCTTCAGGTCGGGCAGGTTCGCGCGCAGGATGGAGACGGCGGCGAGCGTCTCCAGCGTGGGCACGTCGCCGCAGCAGGCCATGACCACGTCGGGATCGACGCCCTGGTCGTTGCTCGCCCACTGCCAGACGCCGATGCCTTCGGTGCAATGCTTGACAGCGGCGTCCATCGTCAGCCATTGCGGCGCCGGGTGCTTTCCCGCGACGATGACGTTCACGTAGTGCCGGCTGCGAAGGCAGTGATCCATCACCGACAGCAGGCAATTCGCGTCCGGTGGAAGGTAAACGCGCACGATCTCGGCTTTCTTGTTCACGACATGATCGAGGAAACCGGGATCCTGATGCGTGAAACCGTTGTGGTCCTGACGCCAGACATGGGAGGCGAGCAGGTAGTTCAGCGACGCGATCTTCCGCCGCCAGGGCAGTCGGGAGGCGACCTTCAACCACTTGGCGTGTTGATTGAACATCGAATCGACGATGTGGATGAACGCCTCGTAGCAGTTGAAGACGCCGTGCCGGCCCGTGAGCAGATAACCTTCCAGCCATCCTTCGCACTGGTGTTCGCTCAGCATTTCCATGACGCGCCCGGCGGGCGCGAGGAACTCGTCGTCGGGCATTGTGGCCGCGTCCCACTGGCGGTTCGTCGTCTCGAAGAGAGCCTCGAGGCCGTTGGAGAGTGTCTCATCGGGCCCGAAGACGCGGAAATTGCGCTGCTCCGAGTTGAGCTTCGCCACGTCTCGCAGAAAACGCCCGAGGACGCGCGTGTCTCCGACGCCTCGCACGCCCGGGTGCCGGCACGTCGACCGCATATTCGGGAATTCCGGCATCCGAAGGTCTCGGAGCAGGATCCCACCGTTCGCGTGAGGATTCGCGCCCATCCGCCGCTCCCCTTTCGGCGCGAGCGCGGCCAGTTCGGGACTCAATCCGCCTTGGCGTCGAACAGCTCCTCGGGCCGATAGCTTTTGCAGCCAGTCCTCCAGGAGCTTCAGGTGATCGGGAGGAGTCGAGGAGGAAACGGCGAGCGGCACCTGATGCGCGCGAAACGTGCCCTCGATCCGCACGCCATCGACCACTCTTCGGCCCAGTCCATCCCTTTGGACGATTCGAGAACGATCATCGGCCAGCGGGGGCGCGCAGCGATCCGCGGACGCGGGCGTCCCGCTGGATCTCGCGGATTCGCTCCACCGCCGCTTCGAGAGCCGCGGCCATCGCCTCGTGCATTGGCTCCGGCTCGTGCCCCGTGACGAAGCAGGGCTCCCAGCCGTAACCGCGAAGAAGCTCCGTCAACTCGTCTCGGGGAATGCGGGCGAGAATCGTCGGGTTGGCAATCTTGTAGCCATTGAAGTGCAGGATCGGCAGCACCGCGCCGTCGGTGGCCGGGTCGAGAAACTTATTCGAATGCCACGCGGTCGCGAGCGGGCCGGTTTCCGCCTCACCGTCACCGACGACGCAGGCCACGACGAGATCCGGATTGTCGAAAACCGCCCCGAACGAGTGGCTGAGCGAATAGCCGAGCTCTCCTCCTTCGTGGATCGAGCCCGGGCATTCCGGCGACGCGTGGCTGGGAATTCCTCCGGGAAACGAGAACTGAAGGAACAGCCTTCGCAGTCCGGCCTCGTCCTGGGTGATGTTCGGGATAGATCTCGCTGTACGTTCCTTCGAGGTACGTGTTCGCAACCACGGCCGGCCCGCCGTGCCCCGGGCCGGAGACGTAGATCATGTCGAGGTCGTACTTCCGGATGACCCGGTTCAAGTGGGCGTAGATGAAGTTCTGACCCGGCGTCGTCCCCCAGTGGCCGAGGAGCATCGGCTTCACGTGCGCGAGCGCCAGCGGGCGCCGCAGGAGCGGATTGTCGTAGAGATAGATCTGGCCAACCGACAGGTAGTTGGCCGCGCGCCAGTACGCATCGATGAGGTGGAGCTCTCGTTCCGAAAGGGGACCCATCCTGTCCATTCTCACGCCGGAGCGCGCCCGCGTTCAAGGCACGCGAGAGTCTGCGTCGCGATCTCGATTTCCTCGTTCGTTGGAATCACGAGAACGGCGACGGCAGCCTCCGCGTCCCCGATGGCGCGTTCGTCCCGCGAGTCGGCGCGATTCGCGGCCTCGTCGATCAGGATCCCGAAGCCTTTCATTCCCGCCAGGCTCCGCGCGCGAATCTCCGGGCTGTTCTCGCCGACGCCCCCCGTGAAGACGACGGCGTCGACGCGGCCGAGCGCCGCGAAGTAGGCGCCGACGTATTTCTTGATGCGATAAGCGTAAAGATCGATCGCGAGCCGGGCGGCGGCGTCGCCCGCCTCTTCTCGGCCGACGATTTCGCGCAAATCGCTCGATCCCGCGAGGCCTCGAAGGCCGCTTTCTTCCTCGAGTTGGCGCTCGACCTCCTCGATCGTTTCTCCCGACTCCCTCGCCAGGCGCAGCGGGATCCCCGGGTCCAGGTCGCCCGGCCGGGTTCCCATCACGAGGCCCTCGAGCGGGGTCATTCCCATGGAGGTATCGATGCTCTGGCCCCCCTGGACGGCGGCGACACTCGATCCGTTGCCGAGGTGGAGCACGATCAGGTTGGTCGCTTCGGCCGCGCGGCCGAGGAACATCGCGGCGCGCCGGGAGACGAAGGAGTACGAGATGCCGTGAAATCCGAAGCGCCGGAAGTTGCCCAGACTCCTCGCGCTCGGCGGGAGCGCGTACGTGTAGGCGCGCTCCGGCAGCGTTCGATGAAACGCCGTGTCGAAAACCGCAACCTGCTCCGCGCCCGGAAAGCTCCGGCGCGCGACCTCGATGCCGGTCACGTTGATCGGATTGTGAAGCCGCGCCAGCGGCGAGAGCGAGCGGATCTCTTCGAGCGTCCGATCGTCGACCTTCACCGCTTCGCGAAACAGTTCGCCGCCGTGCACGACGCGATGTCCCACGGCGTCCGGCTTCGCGCCCGCGTCGCGGAGCTCGGAGAGGATCTTTTCGAAGGATCGCCGGTGGTTCTCGCGAACCCCGATCGGTTCCACCCTGCCGGAAGCGAGCCGTTCCCCGCCGGGAAACTCGAAGAACCGGTACTTGATCGACGAGCTGCCCGAGTTGAGGGCCAGGATCTTCATGAGAACCGCGAAGGCAAGGCGAGACCCACGCGAGACGAGCGCGCACAGACCGAGGGACCCGAGGCGTACTGAGGCAAGTACGCCGCAGGGTTCCGAGAGTCGAGCACGTTCGTCACAGCGAGAGGATCGCCTTGCCAGCTACGAGGGCCAGCTCTTCCCCGGCTCGAGCTCGATGACCTCGGTCGAGCCGCCGCGTTTCCGGATCTCCTCCCGCAGGGCGTCGGGCGTTCCCGTCAGAACCGGAAACGTGCCCCAGTGCATCGGAATGACCCGGGGGACTCTCAGCATTTCGCAGGCGAACGCGGCGCCTTTCGGCCCCATCGTGTAGAAGTCGCCGATCGGCAGGAGCGCGATGTCCGGCGGCCGCAGCTCGGCGATGATCCTCATGTCGGAAAACGGCGCCGTGTCTCCCGCGTGGTAGATGCGAAATCCGTCCACCTCGACGACGTACCCGCAAGGGCTCGCGAACGGGTTCTGGTCCGAGCCGATTCCGCCGGAATGCTCGGCGGGCGTCATGGAGATCGTGAAGTCGGAGACCTTCTGCGTTCCGCCCTTGTTCATGCCCGAGACGTTCTTCACGCCCTTCGAGTCGAGCCAGAGCGCGAGCTCGAAGATGCACACGACCGTCGCGCCCGTTTTCTTCGCAAGGTCGACGCCGCTCGCGCCGAAATGGTCGGAGTGGCCATGCGTCGGCGCGATCACGTCCACGCGCGAAACGTCGTAGCCCTTCGGAAATTTCGGGTTCGGATCGATGAAGGGGTCGAAGACGAGCCGCTTGCCCCCCCTCGACTCGATGACGAACATCGCGTGGCCCGAGCCACGTGATCTTCCCGGAGAAATTCGCCGTCATGTCCGCCTCCTTTCGCGAGCCCGTGTTCGAGCCCGCGCTCGTTCAGTTCTCGAAAAAAACGGCGCGGCCATCAGAACCGCCCCGATGACGCACAGCTCCAGCGTCCTCGTGAACACGTACGGGTAGATGCAGAGCCCCGCGCCGGCGAGCATCGCCGAGATCTTCGTCTGCTTCTTGCCGTAGATGAAATACGCCGTACCCACGGCACCGGTGAAGATCGCGATGAAGAGCTGCGTTCCCGTCGGCACGGGTCAGCGGCCGGGAAGCTCCGGGCTCGCGCCCGGAGGAAGGCCGCAGGCCCGGGAAAACCGGTGGCGGTTTTTCGCGAACGCCCTGTATCCCCGGTCGAACAGGGACCGCAGCCCCGGGGCCGCCGAAAGCAGAAACAGCGGGTAAGCCCACCAGATTCGCCGCAACACGTCGCGATAGACGTCGGCCCCGCGCGCTACCCGGCCGTCCGGAAACAGGAGCCGGAGATCCGCGGCGAGCTCTTCGCCGGACAATCCGAGCCGTTCACGGACCCATTCGCTCTGGAGAGGCGCGATCGAGTAGCCGCGCCGTTCCAGCGTTCCGCGCCAGAACGGGACCAACCGGCGGCAGAAGCCGCAGGAGTCGTCGTAGAGCACCCAACCCCTCACCCGCCAAGCGTACTCCGGGATCGGCCGCGTCGCCACGCGCTTTTCTTCCAGACCTTCGGCGGCGGGGTTCAGAAGCGCAGCGACAGGCAGCTCAAGCCGCGAGGGCCGCGCAGTATTTTTCGTGCTGAGAGAGCGCGGTGTCGAGGTCGGGAGCGCCGAGCCGCGCCGTCGTCAGGCCGTCCGCGAAGCTGCTCGCCGGCGGCCGCACGATCGCGCGGTTCACGGCTTCTTCGTCTCCGCCCGCCGGGCTCGGGCTTTCGCGCCTTCGACGAGCCTCTCCGACGCGACGACCGCCCGGCGGTGGGTCCCCGTCCCGACCTCGCCCCCCTCGTCCGCGGCGGAGACCTCGAAGAAGAAAAGCTTCCCTTCCCTCCGGACGAACGTCGCCGTGGCCGTGACGACGGCGCCGGGAGGCGTGGCCGCGGTGTGGCGGATGTCGACGGAGACTCCGACGGAGAGCTCCCCCGGCGCCAGATGCGGGCGAAGGATTCGGCCGGCCGCCATCTCCATCAGGGCAACCATCCGCGCCGTCGCGAACACGCCGGGAAACTCGTCGCCGGCCTCGATCCCGACGGAGCTCGCGAGATCGGAAGGGCCGACCGTCAGGCTCGCCGACGCGGTCGATCCGGGGACGGGTTCGTTCATCGCCGCCGCATCACGCCATCGGCCGCCACGGGCCGATCAGAAGCGCGATCGCGACGACGAAATCGAATGCGGCGCAGAGCGGCGGAAACCACGAGGCGACGCGGGTCTGCACGGCGCGCGGGTGATGCAGCAGGTCCCAGACGCCGTGGAGCACGTAGCCCGCGGCCAGCCACCCGGTCTGCGCCCGCAAGCCGACCGCCGCGCAGCAGAAAACGATCGCCGCGATCGCCAGCTCGATCAGGACCGTCCCCGCGGCCGGCTTCTCGGCGAGCATCGCGCCCGCGTAGACGCAGGCCGTGAACGCGAGAAAGAGAGCGATCGCCTGCCGCGCCGGCTGCGGCGGAATCGTGTGCACGAGCAGAACGAACAGCAGCCCGAGCACGAGACCGACGACGAAAGACTTCACGCTCGATCTCCTCGCGCCGGCCGCGCGCGCCAGCGAGAAACCGCTTCGCGAGGTCCCTCGAACGCGCGGCCGGCGATCCCGGGGTGGGCCGCGACGTACTCGAGATTCTCCCGGAAGCGCTCCCGGCCCAGCGGCGAGGCGAGGTCCCCGCTCCGGGCCACGCTGACGACGACCGGCTCTTTCCCGTCCATCACGCCGTCGAGGATATGACGGATCCATGCCGGATCGAGCCCGAGATTGAGATGCACGAAATCCTGGTCGAGACTCACTTCGGCCGGCAGGGCCGGGCCGTTCACGCAGCCGGTGCTCACGGGAACGATCCAGAGGCGCCGCCGCCGGAGGAACCGCCCCGGTTCGAGATAGTTCGACCGCGAAGGCCGGTAGGGAAGACGCGGCGCAAGGCGGAAGTCCGGCAGGGCGCCCGTGGCATTTTCGCCCGGGACCATCGCCGGAACCGAACGGAGGCCCGGCTCGAGAGTGAGGTCATATCGGATTTCCAGGCGCTCGAGCCGGCGGACGAGCCGGTCGCTCAGCCACCGATCTCCGAATCGAAACGCATCCGGACGGATGCCGAGAGCTCGAACGAACTCCGAGGTCGCGCGAGAGACGCCGGCCTCGATCCAGTCTTCGTTTCCATGATCCGAAATCCATTCTCTTTCCGGCTCCTGCCAGCGGTAGGCATGATGGTGCAGACCGATCGAATCGCCGCGGGAGCGGAAATCGGCGAAGGCTTCGGCATATCGCCGCGCCGCCCACCCGGCGTCGCCGTACGTCGTCTCGACCTGGGCTATCCATTCGAACGAACCAGCTGAATCGGACAGGCCGCCCCGTTCGCTCGCGCAACCGCTGTCTCAGGGGCTCGATCAAGGGAATCAGCGCGAGGAATCCCCGCCACTCGGGTCGGGCTCGCCGGTCGACCAGGCGCTCGTCGGGCTCGACGTCGACGGTCAGCACGAAGGAATCCGCCCGATTCACGTCCACACGTCTTTCGGCCCGCGGCGCTTCCCTGTCGACATCCGTCGCCTCCTACCCGCGATTCTACGATCGGGGAGGCGTTTTTTTCAGCGGCGCCGCAGCAGGAAATACAGCGGGACTCCAAGCGCGATGAATCCCAGGCCGAACAGCGATTCCCGGGGCCTCTGCAGGATCGTGCTGATCATCAGACCGAGCGCCGCGGCCACGAATATCGCCGGCGTCACCGGGTAGCCCGGAACGCGAAACGGCCGCTCCAGGAGCGGCTCTTTCCGCCGGAGCACGAACACGGAGGCGACGGCCAGCCCGTAGACGAGCCAGCCTCCGAAAATCACGTACGTGAAGAGCTGGGAGAAGCCGCGCATGAAAACGACGAGCAGGCTCGACCAGATTCCCTGGAGAGCGATCGCGGCGGCCGGCGAGCGGAAACGGGGATGCACGCCTCCGAGACCCGCCGGCAGCAGGCCGTCGCGCGACATCTGGAAATAGGATCGGGGCCCCGCGAGGATCGAGCCGTTCATCGCCCCGAGAATCGAGCACACGATCGCGGCGGTCAGCGCGCGGCCGCCCCACGGTCCGGCGACCCGGGAGATCGCCGCGAGGCCGACGCGCGGCGACGCCGCCATCTCGGGAATCGTCATGACGCGGAAATACGCGACGTTCGCGGCGAGGTAGAGACCGATGATCAGGAGCTCTCCGAGGACGACCCCGAGCGGAAAATTCCGCGTCGGGTTTCGGACTTCGCCGGCGACGAAGCTCGCGTCGTGCCACCCCTCGTAGGCCCAGAACACGGCGACGAAGGCGATGCCGATCGCGGCGAGGCCGGTGGGACCTCCGGAAGGCGCGGGAGCGGCCTTCGCCGCGCGCGCCGGCAGAACGAAGATCGCGATCGTCATCCCCAGGAGGCCAGCGACCTTCAGCGCGGTGAGCGCGTTCTGAACGGCCGAGCCCGCGCGAATTCCGAGGATGTTCGCGCCCGTCAGGGTCAGGATCGCGAGAATCGAGACGGCGCTCGACGCTCCGGGCGACAGGGAGAAAAAACCGCCGAGGTAGATCGTGAGCGCGACGGCGAGAGTCGCGATCGCGCCGGACGTGATGACCGTGAACATCGTCCACCCGCAGAGAAAACCCGCCAGCTTTCCGTACGCGCGGGACAGATACGTGTACAGGCCCCCCGGAGAGGGAATCGCGGCGCCGAGCTCGGCCATCGAGAGCACGCCGAGCATCGTCAGCAGCCCGCCCAGGATCCAGATGCCGAGGATGAGCGGCTCGGAATGAACGACGCGGGCGATCTCCGACGGAACGAGGAAAATTCCGGAGCCGATCACCGTCCCGACGAGGAAGAGCGCCATGTCCCACGGCCCGAGCACCCGCGGCAGGCCGTGATCGGGCCCGTCCGGATCGGAAGGCGCGGCGAGCTTCACCGGGCGGTCACTCCGACCCGTCCGCGCGCCCGACGTCGAGTCGCCGCCCGTCCTCGTCGCCCGAGATCCGCACGAGCCACGGGTTGCAGCAGACTTCGCAATCCTGGACGAGCGAGCCGTTCACGTCCGGCTCGAAATGGACTTCCACTTCCTCGCCGCAATACGGGCACGTCACGAGAAAATCGTCCATCGACTCAGATCTCGTTCCAGTTCACTTTCGAAATCAGGACTCGCGCGACGTTCTGAAGACCCCTCCGGTCCTCTTCGTCGAAGCGGTTCTCTTTCGGGGCGTCGACGTCGAGGACGCCGGCGAGCCTGCCGTTTGCGAGCAACGGAACGACGATCTCGGATCGCGACGCCGCGTCGCACGCGATGTGGCCCGGAAACGCGTTGACGTCGGGCACGACGAGCGTTTCCTGCTTCGCGGCCGCCGTCCCGCAGACGCCCTTCCCCATCGCGATCCGCACGCACGCGGGCCGCCCCTGGAACGGCCCGAGCACGAGCTCGGCTGCCGCGCAGGAGTAGAACCCGCCCAGTTGATCTCGGGAAGCGCCTCCCAGATCAGAGCGGCGGCGTTCGCGAGATTCGCGAGCGCGTCGGGCTCGTCGCCGATCAGGGCTTCGAGCGACTAGGCGAGCTCGCGTAGAGCTCCGGTTTCGGGGCGGAGCGGTCGAAGGAAGATTCGTGCACGCCGGAATCTTAACGCGAAGCTTTCCCCCTCTCGCCGCGGGCAGCCTTAAAAAAGCCGGGTGAACGCGGGAGGGTCGGGGTGAGGGAAGCTGGGGCTCCCGGGAGCTCCCTCACCCGCGGCTACGCCGCGGCCTCTCCCGCGGGGAGAGGCGAATCGAAAGGCTCCTATCTCGGCTTGCGCGCCTGGCCGGCCGGTTTCGGCTTCACGTGCGGGTCCCAGAAGTGGTCGAACGCGAGCCACAGGGCCTTCGCGTGCCGGACGAACAGGATGCTGAAGACCGGCAGCGGCACCAGCACGAGAAGAAGAGTCTGCGCGAGCGTGAGGCGCAGGAACATCGACGAGCCGAGCCAGAGCAGCAGGCCGAGCACCGAAGTCGCTCCGTAGCCGAACGCCCACGTCGCGAGCAGGAAGTATCCCGACTCGCGCTCGTACTCGTAGCGGCAGCGGCCGCAGCCCGCGAGGGGCGTCATCCAATCGGAAAGGGAGCGGACGGCCGAGAGCGGCAGAAAGATCCGGGATTCGCCGCAAGTCGGACAGCGGAGCCGCGCGGCCCGGAGGAGAAAGGTCGCCGCCGTGCGCGCCGACCGCGGCTCCCTCCCGAGCGAAATGACCTCCGCCACTCGCGGTTACTTCGGATCGGTCGAGCGCCGCTTCGGAGAGCCGGGAACATCCTGCTTGCGGCGGTCCGGTCCCTCCCGGCGATCGGGCGCGCCGAGCCGGTCCCAGCGCCGGCGATCTTTTCCCGTCCGGCGGTCGCCGGGAGGAGGCGAAGTCGCGTCGTTGTCCTCTGCCATGAGAGATGACAATCTACGACTTTGGGAGGCGGTTCGCAACGGATGGGAGCGGCGCGACAGGCGCCGGGGAGACCGGCACGATCGGCGCGGACGACCGCGGGCTCGGCGGCGCGTCGAACAGGCCCGTCGCGGAGCGAGACGGCGGGCAGCCGTTGTCGTGGACGATTTCCACCCACCAGGCGACCCGTCCCTGCGCGTCAATCGTCGCCGAGTAGGGCTTTCCCTTCGGAATCGGGCGGAACGGAACCTCCGCCGCGACGACCGGCGCGCCGTGGTCATACGAGACCCATACACGGTAGCGGTCGACGTTGGTTCCCCCCGACCACTCGAGAGTCGCCGTGCGAGTCGCGATCGCGCTGTCCAGTCGCGGGCTCTGAAGCGCGGGCCGCTCCAGGAAGCAGGGAGGATCGCCGACGACGAGATCGTGATCCGCGAAATCCCTCTCTCCGCGCCATGCCGCGAGATTGAACAGCCGGGACTCGAGATACCCGTACTGGACCTTCCCGTTCGCTTCGACGCGAACGATCGCGACGACGTTCGAGCCGCCGAAATGATGGATGATCACGCCATCCTTCGCGAACGGGCAGCGGCCGACGAGCGCCTGCCCGTGACTGTCCGTCGTGAATTCGAGGTCCGGCGCATCGTCGTAGTACTTCGTGAGGAAGTGGCCCGGCACGCCCGTGGCCTGATAGATCCGGACGTTCGCGTTCGGAATGGGAACGTTTCCCGAGAAAGACCGGAACGTGACGCGGTTTTGCGCCGGAAGGTCGTTCAGCCACGACCCCTCGTTGGGCGGGTCGTTGGAGTTTCCCTCGATCGCCCGGTGGCCGGCGATCTGGTTCAACACGATCGCGCTGTAGCGGTCGATGAACGAATAGTCCTGGTTCATCAGACCCTGCTCCGGCGTGAAATGGACGTCGATTCCGTTGAGCGGCATGAGCGGCGTCCCGAGGACCCGTTCTCCCCCCTCGGTGATCGCGATGCCGCTTCCGTCCTGCGCGCTCGCCCAGACGTTCCAGCCGTACACGTCGACGAGGTAGCGCGCGTGGCCGAGCTCGTGAAGCAGCGTTCCCTTCAGATAGAAATCGTTGCCGTTGTCGACCGTGTGCAGATCCGTGTAGTACGGCGTCTCCTTCGCCGGGAACCCCCACTGGAGATCGACGGACCGGTCGCTCTTGTTCGGATGCGTGTACTCGTTCGGCTGGCCGTCCTCCTGTCCGTAGTTCGGAAGCGGGGTGAGCGGGAGCGCGCCGTCGGGGACGAGGACGATCTCGTCGATCCGAAGGCGATCGAGCACGCCGTGCGGCGTCTCCGGGTGGATCGCGAGCGCGAATTCCTCGTTGAAATGCGAGATCTGGCGCTGCGCCCATTCTTCCCAGCTGTTGGAGCCGACGCCCAGCAGCGGCTGGTTCTTCCGGAAGAAGTCGTACTGCGTCTGCTCCACGTAGAAGCCGACCGAAATCGCGTCGGTGAAGATCGACAGCGAGTTGCCGGCGCCGGCTTCGAACGCGATCACGTGCCGGTCGAACGTCCACGTCCAGGGCAATTCGGCCGTCGCGTAGCCGTCCGCAGGCAGCGCGATCGTTCCGTTCGCAAGCGGGACGCCGTCCTGGAGCCATCGAAAAGCGACGGATCGCGCCGAGGCCTGCCAGTTTCGCACGTGGGCGACCCAGGCGACCGTCGAGCCCTCCGCCGGCCACCCGTCCCGCTCGGGATGCGGGCTGTCCTGGACGAAATCGAGGGACGGCGAACGGCTGATCCAACCGACCGTCAGGTCTTTGTCCGAACCTCCGCGGAGAAGCGCGGGCGCCGCGAAGACCGCGAACAGGGCGAGGAGAGGGGGCAGGAACGCGCGTCGCAAGGTCAAACCTTTCCGGATTCTACAGCGCGGACAGGGCCTCGCCTGAACCGAATGCCTTTTTCCCCGTACTATGCCGGAATAGAGGAGGACTCATGCACCGATATCTCATTCTTTTCCTCGCCGCTGCCGCCGCCACGGCGGTGTTCGCGGCCGAGGCGCCGAAATCCGATCTCGAGAGCCGGCGGAAGGCCCTGGACGGCCTGCTTGCCGAGCAGTGGGATTACACGATGGAGACGAATCCGGAGTACGCGTCGATCCTCGGCGACAAGCGCTGGAACGACAAGTCGAGCGACAACTCCCTCGCGGCCGTCCGGAAGGACCTCGTCAAGACCGCGGAATTCCTGAAGCGTTTCCAGGCGATCGACACGGCCGGCTTTCCGGAGCAGGAGCAGTTGAACAAGACCCTGATGGTCCGGCAGCTCGAGGAAGCGCTCGAAGGCGCGAAGTTCAAGAACTGGGAAATGCCGGTCGCCCAGAACTACGGCATCCAGATCGAGGCGCCGAGGTTCGTCAACTACCTTCCGTTCGACACCGTGAAAGACTACGACGACTACATCACCCGCCTGAAGGACCTGCCGAAACAGTTCGAAGACACGATGGACAACATGCGCGCCGGCATGGCGGACGGCCTCATGCCGCCGAGATTCCTGCTGGAGAAAGTCGTGCCGCAGGCGGAAGGGATCGCGTCCCAGGACCCGGAGAAGAGTCCGTTCGCGCAGCCGCTCGCGAAGTTTCCGAAAACGGCTTCCGCCGAAGACCGGAAGCGGGTTCACGACCAGGTCATCGCCGAGATCCGCGACAGGATCTTTCCCGCGTACGTCAGGTTCGCGAAGTTCGTGAAGGACGAGTACGCGCCGAAGGGACGCACGGAGGTCGGGATCTGGTCGCTGCCCGACGGCCAGGCCCGCTACGCCTTTCGCGTGAAGCAATCGACGACGACGAACCTGACGCCGGAGGAGATCCACGAGATCGGGTTGAAAGAGGTCGCGCGCATCGAAGGAGAGATGCAGAAGATCGCGAAGAAGATGGGCTTTCCGGACATGAAATCGTTCAACGCCGCGCTCGCGAAGGACCCCGCCCACCACGGCCATTCCCGCCAGGAGTTCATCGACCTCTACACGAAATACATCGACCAGATGTCGGCGAAGCTTCCGCAGCTCTTCGGGCGGCTGCCGAAGGCGAAAGTGATCGTGAAGCCGACGGAGGAATTCCGCGAGGCGACGGCTTCCGGCGCCGAGTACAACCAGGGGACGCCCGACGGCTCGCGCCCGGGCACGGTCAACGTGAACACCGGAGACTTCGCGAAACGCACGACGATCAACGTCGAAACGACCGCGTACCACGAAGGCGTGCCGGGCCACCACATGCAGATCTCGATCGCGCAGGAGCTGCCGACGATTCCGCCCTTCCGCCAGCAGGGCGGAAACGGAGCGTACGTCGAGGGATGGGCGCTCTATTCCGAGGACCTCGGCCGGGACGTGGGCTTCTACCAGGACCCCTACCAGCTGTACGGCCACTACCAGGACGAGATGCTGCGCGCGATCCGGCTCGTCGTCGACACCGGACTGCACGCGAAGCACTGGACCCGCGACCAGGTCGTGAAGTTCTTCCACGACCACTCGGGGACCGACGAGGTGGAAGTTCAGAGCGAGACGGATCGCTACATCTCGTGGCCGGGTCAGGCGCTCGGCTACAAGATCGGCCAGCTGACGTTCTCGCGTCTCCGCGAGAAAGCGAAGAAGGAGCTCGGGCCGAAGTTCGACATTCGCCGGTTCCACGACGAAGTTCTCGGCGCCGGCTCGCTTCCGATGGATGTCCTGGAAGCGCGGGTCGACGCCTGGATCGCGTCGGAGAAGGGTTCTTCGAGCTAGTCTTCAGTCTTCGGTCAGTTTTTCGGCAAGGGCGGCCTGCTCCGCGAGCCCGGCGGTGGCGAGCGCGCGGGCCGCCTCCCGCAACCGAACGACCCCTTCCGGATCGTCGAGCAGCCGGAGCGTCAGGCCGAGCTGGAACAGCGTCGAGGCGTCGCCTTTCGACAACCCCTGGCGCCGCCGGAGCTCGAGCGCCTCGCGCAGCGAGGCGACGCTGCCCTCCAGGTGGGTTCGGCCGCGATCGGGGTCGAGCTCCGCGAGCCGCCGGAGCGCGAGACCGAGGTTGTGGAGCGTCGCCGCGCGCGCGATCTCTTTCTCTCCGGCGCGAAATTCCAGCGCGCGCCGGTAGAGGACGACCGCCTCCTCGAGCTCGCCCGGCGTCTCCCCGAGCGCGGCGATCGCGCTCGCGAGGTTGTGCAGAGCGCGGGCGTGGGCGTCGGGATCGATTTCCCGCGTCCAGTCGGCGAGGACACGGCGAAAGCACTCCCGGGCGCGCCCGAGGTCCGCCGCGGGACCCGGCGATCCGAAGAAGGCTCCCGCGCCGTTGTAGAACCGCGCCCGCTCGTCCGCCGCGCGGCGCGCGACCGCGAGCCCGACCTCTTCGAGGATCGACCAGAAGTCGTCGGCCAGCGCCCGCGAGAGCGCGGCATCGCGGTCGCGAAGCTCCTCCTGGAACCGGTACCACCCTCGAAACGCCGTGACGGGATCTTCGGCGAACGCGGCGCGAAAGCGGAGAAGAGCTTCGTCACCGTTCTTGTCACTCAACGATGTCTCTCCCTCCACGGTGCCCCCTCACCCCGACCCTCTCCCTCGAGGGAGAGGGTGTGTCGCCGAAGCGTCGCGAGGCGACCGGGTGAGGGGGTTCTCGTCGTTCATTCGCGGAGCTTCTCGTCGCCCGGACGGCCGTGGTTCCAGTAGTCCAGGCGCTGGGCCTTTCGGAGAGTAAGAGAGCCGCCGTCGGAGCGAGCCCACGAACGCAGCGTGAAAGGGAACTCCGAATCGAACGTGAAGCGATCGATCCCCGCGGCGGACCGGACTTCCACGATCCGCTCCGATCCGGACGGGGACACGAGGATCGTCGCCGGCCGCGCCTCCGGATGGCCGAGGCGGGAGCCGATGACGGACGGATAGAGCGAAATCGCGTATCGCGCCGGACCCGGCGTCCGGCGCAGCGTCCGGAGCTTGAACGGGAGCTCGTCGTAGAAAACGACGTCGCCCGGCAGATGCTGATCGAGCCGCCCGTCGCCCTCGCCGTCCCAGTACGTGTGGTACGTCAGGCGCAGGAACCCGCCGTCGAGCCAGCCGAGCTTGAAGGTATTCCCGCACGAATCGTTGCTCGACAGGGAGAACTTCACGAGCTTCCCCGTCGCGCGATCCCAGAACGAGGAGTGCATCTGGTGAAACGCGTACACGCCCGTCGTCACGTCGATCACCTGGTTCATCTTGAGAACTTCCGTTCCCGACGGCGAGTCCGCCTTGACCCGCAGTTTCGGATTGAACGGCTCCTTGACGACGATGTGAACGACCTCTCCGCTTCGAAGAGCTCCGTCGCGCACTTCTTCGGCGCGATACACGTCGTACTCGGCCTTTCCGTCGTCCCAGAGGCGGTTGCGGAGGAGCTCGGCCTCGAAGGGCGGCGGCGCGGGAGCCGCCGACGCGAGAGCGGCCGCCCAAACCGCGAAAAGCGAAATCCGAAACGCTCTCATACGGTAATCTTAGCCGGATGAAGCGGCTTCTCGCGTTTCTTCTCGCCCTCCCGTTCGCCGCCGCGCCGGCGATCGCCGCCGGCTTTCGCTTCCGAGCGGCGACGCACGCGGAAGGAACGGCTTCGGCCGCGATCTCGATGGCCGACACGGAGGTGACCGGGCGGGTCGACGGCGCCCGCGCCCGGATCGAGATCGTCAACAGCCGCAACCCTCTGCTTCCGCAGGGCGACATCCTCCTGACCGAAGACGGCGGGAAGACGTTTTCGCTGCTCGACACAGCGCGAAGGACGTCGGCGGCGTGGACGCCGCCAGAGCGGGCAGGAGGCAGCGCGGCGGCCCGATCGATCGTGCGCGTGCAGTTCGAGAATCCCGATGTCCAGAAGGTCGCGGAGAGCGCAGGAGAGAAAATCTCCGGCCATGCGACGAGGTACTTCAAGTTCCGCGTGTCGTACGTCACCGCCGTGGACGTCATGGGCTCGGTTCAGAAGACCGCGACGAACCGCGTCGAGGAGCTCTGGACGGCCCCGGACCTGACGGAGGCCGGGTTCGCGGCGTGGCTCCGGAAGGATTCGGCGCTGACCGGCAACGACGCGTTCGACCGGCAGATCGCCGCGGCGCTCTCGGCGCGCGCCGGGGACGCCGTTGAAGCGCGTCACGACGACGACCTGGAAAGACTCGAGCGGAAAAGATCAGACCGTGAAAACCTCGATCAAGGTCTCGGACCTGAAGAAAGACTCGCTCGCCCACGGAGCTCTTCCGGCCTCCGCCGGGATTTCGGGACATTCCCCCGGAGAAGCGCTGAAGCGTTTCGCGGCCGCCTTCTTCCTCGCCGGCGCCGCCTTCGGGCAGGGGCGGCGCTGAATCACGTGATCTCCTTCCCCTTCGTCTCCTCGAACGTCCAGATCCAGGCCCCGGTCGCGAGCGCGAAAACCACGGCGAGCGACATGCCGCCCGCGAGGCCGTAGCGCTTCGCGAGCACCGCGACGATCACCGGCGTGACGAACTGGATTCCACGCGCGATGTTGTACGCGGCCCCCATCGCGGTCGATCGCACCGCCGTCGGGAAGAGCTCGGCAAAGAGCGGCCCGAAGCCTCCCCACACCCCCGTCCCGACTCCGACGAGGAAGAGAAAGCCGAGCCCCGCGGCCGGGTGCGCCGCGACCGTGCCCCAGAAGAGCGTCGTCATCGCGAGGCCCGCGGCGAAGATCGCCGAATAGATCGTGAACGCGGGCCGGCGCCCGAGGCGGTCGGCCGCGAACCCGAACGACAGGTAACCGAGAAACCCTCCCGCCTGCGCGACGAGAATCCACGACGCCGACTTCGCCATGGAAAAATGGCGCTGCTCGTACAGGTACCCGGGCAGCCACGAGTACGTGAACCAGTAGGCGGACATCGTGAAGATCGTGAGGATCGTGCAGCGCAGGAAGACAGGGCGCGGTCCTCCCTCTCCCGGCGGGCCAGCCTTAAAAAAGCCGGGTGACCGCGGGTGGGTCGGGGTGAGGGAACCCTGGTCGGTCCCAGCTCCCTCACCCGCGGATGCGCAGCAAGCCTCTCCCGCAGCGAGCGAGAGGCGGCTCGGTCCCGAACGGGGATCAGGCCGGACGGCTCCCGCTCCGTTGCTTGATTTTGAGCGAGCCATACATCCGACTCCGGCAGCTTCTTGCGGATCGCGACGACGAGCAGCGCCGGCAGCCCCGAGATCAGGAAGCACGCGCGCCAGCCGATCGCCGGCGCGAGGAATCCCCCGACCACGGACGCGAGCGCGACGCCGATCGGCGCGCCTGTCTGCACGTACGCGCCATACCGCCCCCGGACCTTCGCCGGAAACGTTTCTCCGACGTACGTCTGCCCGGTCGCCCACTCTCCCCCGACCCCGAGACCCGTCACGACGCGGCACAGCAAAAGCACGGGGAGGTTCGGCGCGAGCCCGCTCGCGAGCGTGCCCGCACTGAACACGAGGATCGTCCACTGCAGGGCCGGCTTTCGCCCGACGCGATCGGCGAGAAAGCCGAAGAAAATGCCCCCGACGGCGGTCGCGGCGAGCGACGCCCCGAAGACCGCGGAGACCTCGACTCGGGAGAGCCGAAGCTCCTTGCCGAGGGGGATCAGGAGGAAGCTGTAGAGGATGAGGTCGTAGAAGTCGAACACCCAGCCCGCCCACGCCATCGCGAGGATTTCGTAGTGCGTCCGGCCGAGTTTCTCGGCCTGATTCAGGAAGCGGGTCGGGACGGAAGGGGTTGTCGACACAAGAGGTTCTGAAGGAAGATAATAGATCATCGCGCGCTCATTTTCGCTGCGGCTCGCCCCGCTGCTGGTGTTGTGGGTCTTCCGGACAGCGGCTCTCTCGGCCGAATCCGTGACGCCGGTGCGCTCGTTCCGTTCTTTCGACAAGAGAACGTGGAACGGCCTTCCCCAGTCGACGCCGCTCGACCTGTGGCAGGACGAGTCCGGGTTGTTGTGGATCGCGACGCTCGACGGCCTCGCGACGTTCGACGGCAGCGACATCGAGCGAATCGCGGCGAGCGGCGCGGCTCCCGCGAGCGGCGCCGTCTACTCTCTGGAGCGGCGCCGGAAGGGAGGGCTGTACGCCGGCGCGACGCGCGGGGTCCATGTCTTCGACGGGCGCGCCTGGACTCTCCTGCCGACGCACAGCTCCGTGCTCTCGGTCGCCGAGGACCGCAGCGGAGCCCTCTGGATCGTCGACGAAGAGGGAAAGGTCTGGCGAAACCTTCGCCCCGACTCCGGGTCGCCGTGGGACCTGCAGGGCGATCCCCGCATCCCCGCCTTCGCCGTCACCGTCTCCGCTGACGAATCGTCCGTGTGGATCGGCGGAAAATCCGGCGTCGCGCGCGTCGCCGGCGGCGCGATCGAACCTTCGGAGTCCTCCCCCCGGAACGTGAGCGCTCTTCTCGCCCTTCCTTCGGGAGAATGCTGGGCCGGCACCGACGACGGGAATCTGTTCTTCCGGAAGGCGGGCGCGGCGGCATGGACTTCCGTCGCGCCGTTCGGCTGGACGGGCGGCCGGATCCGGTGTCTCGCGCAAGACCGGCGCGGGCGGATCTGGGCGGGCGGCAACGAGGGCCGCGTCGCTTTCGGGCGCGACGCGGGACCGTGGGAGCAATGGGGCCCCGAGAACGGCTTGAAGCCCGCAACCGTCAACTCGATCCTCGCGGACCGCGAAGGCTCGATCTGGTTCGGGTTCAACGGCAGCGGCCTGCAACAATGGCTCGGCGAGGCGTGGACCCACCGCAACCACTGGTCGCGCGACGATGCCTCCGGCGGGCGCATCCCCGTTTTCGGAATCGCGCCAGCGTCCGGGGGATTTCTCGCCGCCGCGGTCAACCACGGCATCTGGAAATGGGACGGGCAGCAGATGCAGGAGCTCGGCAAGGCGGAAGGGCTGACCGAAGACGTGATTTGCGCGGCCGAGCCCGCTCCGGGAGTGATCTGGGCGGGAGCGAGGACGGGGATTTTCGAATCGCGCTCGGGAGGGCGATTCCGGAAACCATTCGATCTTCCGACGGGATTCGTGACTTCGTTCTCGCGCTCGCCGGCGGGCGGCTGGTTCGCGACGACTTCGTCGGCGGGGATCCTCCACCTCGAAGTCGGAGCCTGGACGCCGGCCGCGGATTTGAACCGCCAGCTGCCCGGGCAAAACGTCCGCACGATCGCGTGGCTGCGCAACGGCGATCTCGCCGTCGGCACGATGCACGGGCTCGCGATGTTTCACGGCGGCGTCCGGCAGCCGGGGGCGGAGGGCGCAGGAATCTCTCCCGAATCGGTCAGCAGCCTCCTCGAGCTCGACGGCGGCGAGCTCTGGGCGGGAGGAACGGGAGGCATCGCGATCCGGAAAGACGGGCGCTGGAGCAAAGGTGAGCCCGCGCGGGGATTTCCCGCCGACACCGTCTACTCCCTCGCGCGCTCTTCCGACGGAACCGTCTGGGAAGGGAGCGGCGCCGGCGTCGGCCGTTACGCCCGCGGAAAATGGACGTTCTACGACGCGAGCAACGGGCTGATCGAGGAGGAATGCAACTCCGGGGGACTCTGGATCGCGCCCGACGGCTCCGTGTACGTCGGGACGATGGCCTCTCTCGCCCGTTTCGACCCCTCGATTTCCGTGCTGGATCCTCCGCCGCTGCGCTGCGTCTGGAAGGACGCGACGGCGGCCGCGGCTCGGGGGGTCGTCCGGCTCCCGGACGGAACGCGGCGGGTCCGCCTGACCTGGACGGCGCCGTGGCTCACGCCCGAGCCGGTGGAATACCGGGTCCGGATCGCGCGGCTGGGCCCGGAGTGGCTGCCCGCGCAAAGCGACAACGAGTTCGCGCTCGAAAATCTCCCGGAAGGGCGATTCGACGTGGAGGTGGCCGCGCGGCTCGCGGGCTCCGCCGGCGGCGACTGGACGGAGGCGATCCGCGCGTCGTTCTTCGCGGAACCGTTCTGGTGGGAAACGCGCCCCGCGAAGGTCGCGGGAGCGGTGATCCTCGCGCTTCTCGTCCTCGCCGTCGTCCGCCTTCGCACGCGGCAGCTCGCCCGTCGCGCCGCGTGGCTGAAGGAAGAGGTCGCGAGGCAGACGGCGGAGCTGCGCGAAAGCCACCGGGAGCTCCAGGAAGCGCACCGCGCGCTCGAGGAGCTCGCGCGGCGCGACGCGCTGACGGGGCTCTACAATCGGCGCATGGCCGACGAGCGCCTGGAAGAAGTCTTCAAATCGCAGATGCGAACGCGCGCGCCGGTCTCCGTCATGCTCGTCGACGTGGACAACCTCAAGACCATCAACGATCTCGGGGGACACGACGTCGGAGATTCGGTCCTGAAGTCGGTCGCCGGCGCGTGCCGCGAGGTGTTTCGCGCCTCCGACCTGCTCGTCCGCTACGGCGGCGACGAGTTCCTCGTCCTGCTGCCGGAAACCGGCGAAGACGAGGCGGCGATCTGCGCGGATCGCCTCATCGCGGAGCTCGCGGAGCTTCCCCCGTTCCGGCTCGCGAACGAGTTCACGCGCCTGCAGATTTCCGGCGGAATCGCGACCGCGCCGGCGTCCGAAGAGGAAACGCCCGCGCAGCTGATCGAGCGCGCCGACCGCGCGCTCTACGCCGCAAAGCGCGCCGGGCGGAACCGGATCGTGCCGTTCTCCGCGATCAACGAGAGCGAGATGGCGGCTCCGGGGTAGAGGCCCCTGTCATTCCCGCGAAAGCGGGAATCGCTCTGGGACAGACCCGACCTCACCCACCGCTCACGCGGTCCCCCCTCTCCATGTGGAGAGGGAACAGCTAGCCCCACAAATCGCGCAAATCGAACATTCTCTTCGGTTATACTCCGGGTATGAAGACCGCGATCTCGGTACCGGATGAAATTTTCGAGAGGGCGGAGCGGCTGGCCAAACGCTCCCACCGCTCCCGCAGCGAGCTCTACAGCGCCGCGCTCAAGGAGTACGTCGCCCGCCACACGCCCGAGGAGGTCACGGAAGCCATGAACCGCGCCTGCGAAGCGGCGGGCGAAAGCCGCGACGAGTTCGTGAGCGCGGCAGCTCGGCGAGCCCTCGAGCGCGTCGAGTGGTAGTTTCGCAGGGCGAAATCTGGTGGGCCGATCTCCCGGCGCCCACCGGCTCCGGTCCGGGTTTTCGCCGTCCCGTTCTCGTTGTTCAGGGAGATCCGCTGAACCGGAGCCGCCTCGCGACCGTCGTGTGCGTACCCCTCACGAGCAACCTTCGGTGGGCGAATGCTCCCGGAAATGTCGCCCTCTCCGCCCGGATCACGGGCCTTCCGAAGGACTCGGTCGCGAACGTGTCGCAGCTCATCGCCCTGGACAAGGGCCTTCTCTCCGACCGGGTCGGAAAGCTCCCGCACAGCAAGCTGGAGCTGGTGTTCGCCGGAATCGACATCGTTCTCGCGAGATGACACCGGCGACCAAGCGGAAATCGCCCCTGATCGTCCCACCGACCTCACCCACCGCTCACGCGGTCCCCCCTCTCCATGTGGAGAGGGGAAATCAGGGCCCAAATCGAGCAATCGCACATTAGAGCAATCGAACAATGTTCGTTGTCCCCTTTTCGCGGCTCGCGCGATGGGAAGGGCGGAGGGGTATGCTTTTCAAGCGATGAGCCTCAGATGAAAAGAAGAATCGTTTTCGGCATTCTGGCGGTTCTCCTGGTTGCGATCGGGGGAGGGTATGCAATGTTATATCCGTCCCGAGCTCCTCTACATCCAGCAAGTCGGAAACCACGCCGACTGCCAGTCTGTTCGAGCACGGATCGAGAACGTCCGGGACAAGACGGGCAAGTATCCCGACAGGCTCCCGGAAACGATGGACCGATGGGGTCATCTCCTGAGTTACGAGAAACTGGCAGACGGTTACCTCCTCGTGAGCTACGGACGCGATGGAAAGCCGGACGGGTCGAACTATCGGAGTCTCCGCTCGCAAGGCGATCACCCAAGCGGCTACAGCATCTGTGGTCAGTGGGATGCCGACGAAGTCGTTTCAGACAAAGGGTGGCACCGGCTATGCGGAAAATAAGGCCCGCCAACTTCGGTTCGAAACGGATGTCGATTCGCCGCTCCGCGGCCTACGACACCGCTGAAGCTGGATCGTTAAGCGGATGAAGTAATGGGTTGGTTAGAAGAGAGCCATACTCGGAGTCAGCCGTTTTTCCGGCCAGCCCTTCGCATCTTGGACATCACCGTCGTGTGGGGTTCCTTTCTCGGTGCGTTTCTCGCTCTTCGTGGTATCCCAGGGGAATCCAGGCTACGACTAGCGTTTTATCTCCTACTCGTCGGGAGCACCTTCGATTCGATCTTGTGTCTCTGGCTCCTTATCAATCGCGCAGCCAGGGCGCGGTGGATCAACCCGATTCACGACTCGTCCTGGGCGAGACGATTCCTCTTGGGCCGAACCCTCTCGGGCGTATTCTTTCTTGTAATCCTAGTGGTCATGAAACGCTTCGTGGGGTTGCCTTGACGTACCGGCCAAACAATTCGCTGGAGCGGCCGTCGCGCCGCCGGCTCGCCGCCGCTGAACTCGGGTCGCTGGGCGACGCCCCTTAGAAGATTCTGTGGTTTTCATCGTAACCGGTAACGATTGGACCTCCGAGGCGGACTTTGCCGCGGAGATGACGAACCGCCAGTTCGCAGCGCTTCACGTGAGGTTAGATAAGGAGCAACTCAAGGAGGAGCTCCGGGATTTGCTCGGCAGCCGTCCACATCGCAGGGCAAAGAACTGCAACCCCGAAGAGGTCAGGAAGTGGGCCCAGAATGGATGGAATACGGAACAGATCCTGCGGGTATCGAAAGACCTCCTCCCGGGCGAACAACTCGTCACCGCTCTGCAGTGGGCCTTCCCGCAGGCCTACTACTCAACATTTGCGTTAACCCTCGCAGTTTTCAAGGTGACGGGCCACACCGAAACGAGCCACGCAGCGGTGCTTCGCCGCTTTGGTGAACTGGTCGCGAAGGGCGAGTACCCGGTGAGCCTATCGTTCACGGCGACGGGCGTGCGCCCAATCACGTTTGACGGCACGGCCAAAGCGCCGGCCTCCTCGACGCTCGCCTTTAATCCTGCGGACGCGCAGTCCGTGAACACCCAGATCTCTCAATTCCTGAAAGCGACGCGGGAAAAAGACCTTCAGGAACGGAAGAAGTCGCTCTCCTTCAAAGGAAAGAGTGGCAAGAGAAAGCGGAACCTGACCGAGCCAGAGTGGAATAAGGTGTCGGAGAGCCTTGGGCGAACGAGCCTGCTGAGCCTGCTCCACCGCAAGCGAATCAAATCCAACTATCAGGAGATCGACACATTCTTGAACCCCAACATCGACGCAACAACTTTGTTTGTTGACCTTATTCACGTGGTCACCTGCTTGAACTTGGCACATGAAGTTACGATTGCCCAAGCGATGGGCTTCAACAACTATTGCGACCTTCAGGCAGGTCTCCCTGAGGTGCCAGAGTTCTTAAAGAGGAGGAACAACCTTCTTGAAGAATTGCTCGAGGCGATTGGTGTCGCCTAACGACATCGCGCTCGCGCATGTCGCTGAACCGTAGCCGGTTATGTTCGTGGAAGGCATCGTGACCCGCTCACGGTCACAAGTTTCGGTGTCCAAACGACGCTCGCCACCACGGCGCAAGCGATGATGATCCCTCTCCTCCTCGCGCTCGCTTCCGGAACTGTTCCGCGTCCCTGCCTCGCCTTCCTTCCCTCCGACACGAAGGAGATCGCCTACTGCGTCTCGACGGACGCGCAGGGCGCGATGGTCGTCGGCGCGAGCGCCCGGAAGCATCTCGCGTTCGAGCGCGGCCTCGCGTCGATCTCCGTCGACGGCGAGTTCTACTACGTCGACCGCCGCGGCAAGACGCGCTCGCGCGCTGCGCGTTCGACGACGGCCCGGACCCGTTCGTCGAAGGGCTCGCCGCGGACGATCGTCGGCGGCAAGGTCGGCTTTCTCGACCGCAAGCTGCGGCGGGTCATCGCGCCGCAGTGGGACTTCGCGTTCCCGTTCCGCGGCGGCCGCGCGGTCGTGTGCAACGGCTGCCGCGCCGTGCCGGGCGACGAGCACCACAGGATCACCGGAGGCCTGTGGGGTTCCATCGACCGCCGCGGGCGAACCGTCGTTCCCGTCGCAGTTTCCCGAAGACCGGCTGCCCTCGCCGGCTGGGTTATGCTCCGGACAAGAGGTGAGCCATGACCTCCGAGTCGAAGGTGCGGTCTCTCATCGCCCGGGTATTCGCGCTGATCGAAGACGCCGTCTACGTCGGGCTGGCCGCCGTTCTGGCCGTCAGCGCCGTCGCCCTCCTCGTCGTCACGGCCGGCGACTTCGGAGGCAAGCTGTTCTCGGGGGACCTCGTCTCGCAGATCGTCCCGATGCTCGACCGGGTCCTGCTGATCCTCCTCGTCGTCGAGCTGCTGTACACGGTCCAGGTGTCGTTCCGGGCGCACGAGGTGACGCCCGAGCCCTTCCTGATCGTCGGCCTCATCGCGGCGATCCGGCGCGTGCTGCTGCTGACCGCGGAGTTCGGCCAGACCGGACAGGCAGGCTCCCAGCAGATTGCGCTCGAGCTCGCGGTCATCGCCGCCCTGATCGTCGCGATCACCCTGTCCCTCTACGTTCTCCGAAGGAAGGACACGGCGTCGCGGATCCCGAAATCCCAGGGCGACCCCTGAGCTCGCACGCGCTCATCTACGCCGCCGTCTCGCGGATCCCGCGCGGCCGCGTCGCCACGTACGGGCAGATCGCGCGTCTCGCGGGACTGCCCGACCACGCGCGCCTCGTCGGCTACGCGCTCCACGCGCTGCCGGAGCGGACGAGCGTCCCGTGGCACCGCGTCGTGAACGCGAAAGGGACGATCAGCGTCCGCACGAGCGGCTCCGGGCACGACGTCCTGCAGAAGAAAATGCTGCAGCGCGAAGGCGTCCGGATCGGCAAGGACGGCCGCCTGTCTCTCGTTCTCTATCGCTGGCGGCCGCGGGGATAGAAACCGAAAAAGAAAAAGGGTGGCGCGGCCGAAACCGCGCCACCCGCTTCCGGAATCCCTCGAGAGCTACGGGGTGTCGTCCTCGACTTTCGGCAGCAGGACGACGGGCGCGATCTTCTGCGATTCCACGGTCCTGTTGAAGTCCGCGACGTCGCGATCCACGATGCCCTGGAACTCCGCGAGCACCGCGTCGAGCTGCTTCTTCAGGACCTGGTAATACTCCGCTTCGGCAGCGGTCGGCTTCGTGTCGGCGCTGGCGACTTCCGCGGCGAGCGCCGCGAAATCGTGGTCGAGCTTCGGAGCGTAGTTCAGGTCGTCCTCGTTGGACTTGATCTCCGGGTTGATCAGCTTCTGCTCGACCGCGTCGAGCTTCGCATCGATCGCTTTCGCCTTCGGTCCGGTCGCCTCGCCCTTGCCGGTCTTCTTCGCGTGCTCGTCGATCGACTGGATCTGGGCCTTGAGGTCACGGATCTTCAGCACGGTCTCGTGCGTCTGAGAGAGGCCGTCGCGGATCTCCTCCAGCAGCGCGTACTGAGCCTGGAGGTCCTGCGGCGAGGTGCCGACCGTCGGATTCGCCTTCACTTCGAACGGCTGCGTGAAGCTCTTTCCGTCGACCGTCAGCCGGACCTGGTAGGTCCCCGGCGCGACCTTCGGCGGCCGTTTGTCGCCCTCGTTGATCACCGCCTTCGGCACGAGCGTCGGCTTCAGGACGCGCATGTCCCACATGAAGCGGTTCAACCCTTCCTTCGGCTCGAGTTTCTTTTCCTTCTCCGGCTCGGGCGGGCCGGGCTCGTCGGTTCCTTCCGCCTTTTTCTCCTCCGGCTTCGCGTTATCGAATTTCCGGATTACCTTGCCGTTCGCGAGGATCTCGATTCCGATCTTCGATTTCTCGGCCGGCTTGTCCCGGAGCCAGTAGTCGACGAGGACGCCGTTCGGCATGTTCTTTCCGACCGCCTGCGGCCTCTGGTCTTCCTCGTCCGGGACCTCGATCTGGATCCGGACGGCCGGCCTCGGCGGGAAGAGGTACACGGGCTCCGCGGCGATCTTGTTGTTCCACTGCCGCAGCGATTCCAGGTCGTCGAGAATCCAGAACGACCGGCCCTGCGTCGCGACGACGAGGTCGCCGTTCTTGACCGTCAGGTCGGTGATCGGAACGACCGGGAGGTTGAGCTGGAACGGGCGCCACGACGCGCCGTCGTCGAACGAAATGTAGAGGCCCGTCTCGGTGCCGGCGTAGAGGAGGCCCGGGCGCACGGGATCCTCCCGCACGACGCGCGTGAATGCGCCCGAGGGAATCCCGCTGTCGATCTTCTTCCACGTCTTCCCGTAGTCGGTCGTCTTGTAGAGATACGGGCGAAAATCGTCGAACTGGTACATCGTCGCGGCGACGTAAGCCGTGCCCTTGTCCCGCGCCGACACGTCGATCGCGTTGATCCGGATCCACTCCGGCATCCCCTTCGGCGTCACGTTCTGCCAGGTCTTCGCGTTGTCGCGCGTGACGTGGACGAGGCCGTCGTCGCTCCCCGCCCAGAGGACGCCCGGCTCGATCGGCGACTCGGCGAGGTAAAAGATCGTGTCGTAAACCTCGACGCCGGTGATGTCGTGATCGATCGACCCGCCGGCGTACCCCTGCTTCGCCGGGTCGTTGCGCGTCAGGTCCGGGCTCGCCTCTTCCCACGTCTGGCCCTCGTCGGTCGAGCGCATCAATTTCTGCGAAGCGAAGTAGAGGACCTTCGGGTCGTGTTTGGAAATGATGATCGGCGAGTTCCACTGGAACCGGTACTTCAGGTCCCTCGTCGCGCGGCCCGACGCGAGCTGCGGCCACGGGTCGATCTCGCGGTACTGGCGCGTCTTCCGGTCGAACCGGGTGATCTGGCCGCCGTAGCCCCCCGCGTAAACGATCTCCGGGTTGCGCGGGTCGGGAGCGATCCACGCGCTCTCGCCTCCCCCGACGTCGTACCACTCGTTCGCGGTGATACCGCCGTAGCCGGGCACTCCCGTCGGCATTCCGACGGTCGAATTATCCTGCTGCGCCCCGTAGACCCAGTACGGGAAACGGTCGTCGGTGATCACGCGGTAGAACTGCGCCGTCGGCTGGTTGTCCTGCGTCGACCAGGTCCGGCCGCCGTTGAACGTGATCGTCGCTCCGCCGTCGTTGCCGAGGATCATCCGGTTCGAATCGTCCGGATCGATCCAGAGGATGTGGTTGTCGCCGTGCGGAACCGGCATGGGGTGGAACCCCTTGCCGCCGTCGCTCGACTTCAGGAACTCGACGTTCATCTGGTAGACGATGTCGGCGTTCTTCGTGTCGGGAAAGATCCAGGAGTAGTACCAGGCGCGCTGGCGGATCGCATGGCTGTCGGACACGTGAGTCCACTTGTCGCCCCAGTCGTCGCTGCGGTAGAGGCCGCCCTTTTCTTTCTCGGCCTCGATCATCGCGAACACGCGCCCCGGGCGGGCGGGAGACGCGGCGACGCCGACGCGCCCCCACGGCCCGCCGGCAGTCCGTTCTCGGTCAGCTTCTTCCACGTGTCGCCCCCGTCGGTCGACTTGTACAGCGAGCTGCCCGGGCCGCCGGACTCGAGCGTCCACGGCTGGCGATACGCCTGCCAGAACGCGGCGTACAACACGCGCGGGTTGTTCGGATCCATGGACAGATCCGCCGCGCCCGTCTTGTCGTCGACGAAGAGGACTTTCTTCCAGCTCTTGCCGCCGTCCTCCGACCGGAAGATCCCCCGCTCGGAATTCGGCCCCCAGACGTGGCCGAGAGCCGCGACGTACACGACGTCCGGATCGTGCGGGTGAACGATCATGCGCGAGATCTGGTACGGTGTCCTTCGAGGCCCATGTTCTTCCAGGTGTGGCCCGAATCGGTCGACTTGTAGACGCCGTCGCCGTTGGAGACGTTGCCGCGGATCGGCGACTCGCCCATGCCGGCGTACACGACGTTCGGATCGGATTCGGAGACCGCGATCGAGCCGACCGAGCCGGTCTTGAAGTCTTTGTCGGACATCGGCTCCCAGTTCGAGCCGCCGTCGGTCGTCTTCCAGACTCCTCCTCCGGTGCCGCCGAAATAGAACGTCAGCGGCTGGCCGCGCACGCCCGTGACCGCCGTGGCCCGGCCGCCGCGGTAAGGGCCGATGTCGCGGAATTGAAGGCCGGAGAGATCGTCGGCGAGCGTCCTCTCCTTCGGCTGCACCAGCGGCGTCGATTTTTTCGAGCGGGCGGCGTCGAGAGACGGCGCGAGGCCCGCGACGAGGATCAGGAAGGCGAGCAGATTCCAGCGGCTCTTGTTCGGCACGAAACACTCCTCTTCTAAAATTTCGGGGACACGAAGACGCATTATAGATGTCAAAACGCGGACCCGGGGCCTTACCTGCGGAACTTCCGGGCGATGTCGAAGACCGCTTCGACGACGTCCTGCCTCTCGGACTCGGTCATGTCCGGAAAAAGGGGCAGAGAGACGATCCTCTCGGAAACGAAGTGGGCCTCCGGAAAGTCGTCCGGCTTCCAGCCGTATTTCTCCCGGTAGAACGAGAACTCGTGCGCGGCGGAGTAGTGAAGGCCGCAGCCGATGTTTCGCTCCTTGAGCTCCGCCATGAAGCGGTCCCGGTCGATCGTCAGCCGATCGACGTCGACGAGCGGCGCGTAGAGGTGCCAGGCGTGCTTCGACGGCCACGGCACGGCCTCCGGAAGGAGCAGCGGAGCGTCACGGAAATCCTTCTGGTAAGCCTCCGCGAGCTTCCGCCGCTTTTCGATGAAGCCTTCGAGCCTCGGGAGCTGGTGAAGCCCGAGCGCCGCCTGGATGTCCATCATGTTGTACTTGTAGCCCGGCAGCGCGATGTCGTAGCGCGGGCTGCCCGACTTCGCGAAACGCTTCCAGGCGTTGCGGTCCATTCCGTGGAACTTCAGCAGCGAGACCTTCTCGAAAACTTCCTCGTCGTCCGTGACGACCATGCCCCCTTCGCCCGTCGTGATGTTCTTGTTCGGGTGGAACGAGAAGACGGACGTCGTCGGAAACGAGCCGATCCGTTTGCCGCGGTATTCCGTTCCGATCGCGTGGGCCGCGTCTTCGATCACGGCGAGACGATGTTTTCGCGCGAGGTCGAGGATCGGGTCGAGGTCGCACGGCTGGCCGACGTAGTGGACCGGAATGACCGCTTTCGTCCGAGGCGTGATCTTCTTCTCGATCTCTTCCACCCGGATGTTGAGGTTTCTCCGGTCGATGTCGGCGAGCACGGGCGTCGCCCCCGCGAGCTCGACGACGTTCAGAGTCGCGGCGAACGTCATCGGCGTCGTGATGACCTCGTCCCCCGGGCCGACGCCGTGCGCGAGGACCGCGAGGTGCAGGCCCGCGGTCGCCGACGAGAGCGCGCTCGCGTGACGCCCGCCGACGTACTCGCGGAACGCCTCCGTGAACTTTTCCGTCTTCGGACCGGTCGTGATCCACCCGGACCGAAGCGAATCGACGAGCTCGGAGATCTCTTCTTCGCCGAGCGACGGCTTCGCGAAGGGAAGAAACGTGTCACGCATGGAAAGCAATCCTCCTGGACCTCACCCCCGGCCTCCGGCCACCCCCTCTCCGTATTACGGAGAGGGGGACGGGGGGTGAGGTCGGAAAACCGAACGGCGGATTCGGCACTGTTCTAGAAATTCTTCACGACGACGTACTTGCGATTCTCGGCGACGAGGCTCCCCCGATGGCCTTCCATCTGGGGCCGGTCCCTCTTGCGGAGCAGCGCGACGAGCTTGCCGCCCGAATCCCAATCCTTCCAGAAATCCTCGCGCGGCCGAAAGAACGCCGACTGGTCGCCGCGCGCGCTCCCGAACTCGAGCTCGTTTTTCCAGCCGTAGATCGGGATGCGCCGCCGAAGAACCCAGGGAAAGCCCTGCAGGTACGTGCGGTAGCACGACGACCGTCGCGCCGGAGCCCGCGGCGTCCTGCGCCGCGTTGCCCGCCGCGACCGCGAGTTTCTGCGCCGACTGGTCGGCCGCGAAACTCGGAAGCGCGAGGACGACGGCCGCGTACAGCACGGCCCACCCCGCCGGCAGCAGCGCGATCGAGCGGGCGGGGTTTCGCCGCGAGACGAACGCGGCGATCCAGAAGAACGCGACCGCGGCGGCCGCGGACCCGGCCGCGAGCGCCGTGACGCCGAGACGCGCGAGGTCGCCGGACCGCGTCCCGAGCGCGAGGCCCGCGATCACGGCGGCGGTCCAGAACACGGCGTTCGCGAAGAGACCGCGCCGCGGCGGGCCGCCCGATTCGAGACGCCGCGCGAGCAGGACGGCGAGCGCGGGCGCCGCGGGAAGGATGTACGGCACGAGCTTCGAATGCGACAGCGAAAAGAAAATGAAGATGACGGCCGCCCAGCTCGCGAACCACAGCTCCGAGAGGCCTTCCGCGCCACCACTCTTCAAGGCTGCGACCCGGCGGAACACGCCCGGAAAGAAGAACGTCCACGGGAGGAAGCCGGCGAAGAGCACGAGCGCGAAGTAGTACACGGGCCCGCCGCGCGAAGCCTCGGGCGTCGCGTAGCGCAGGAAGTGCTCGTGAATCCAGAAAAACTGCGAAAACCCGGGCGCCGCCTTTTCGACCGCGACGAAGTACGGGACGGTCACGGCGAGACAGATCGGCGGCGCCCAGGAAAAAAGAATCTCCGGAATCCTCTTCCACCGGCCGGAAATCGCGCACCACAGCAGCAGGGCTCCTCCCGGAAGCACGATTCCGACGAGGCCCTTCGCGAGCACCGAGAGCCCGCAGCCAAGGCCGACGAAGGCGGCCGCCGCGCGCGCGCTCCGGCCCTCCTCGCGGGCCGTCACGAATTCGTGCAGGGCGACGAGCGCGATCGTCATCGCGAACGTGAGCACGCCGTCGGTCAGGTTCATGCGGCCGAGCGACCCCGCGAGCGGCGCGGACAGAAAGATCAGGCCCGCAGCGAGCGCCGCGCGGCCGCCGAATCTCCGGCGCAGTCCCAGGACGAGGAGGAGGACGACGCCGAGAGTCGCGAGGCGGCACGGAAGGCGCGCCGCGTACGGGTTCAGGCCGAAGACCCGGAACGACACCGCGTTGGCCCAGTACAGCAGCGGCGGCTTCTCGAAGTAATCGACGAAATTCAATTTCGGAACGAGCCAGTTTCCGCTCGCGAGCATCTCGCGGGGGATCTCGGCGTACCGGGCCTCGTCCGGCTCGAGCAGGAACGAGCCGGGCAACTCCAGAAAGAAGAGCGCGCAGAAGGCCGCGAGCCAGGCGAGCAGGACGCCGCGGCGCGGAAGCGAGCTCACGGCTCGCCTCCGGCGTCGATTTTCCATGTCCGGGCGGGCCGCCAGACCCCCGCGGTCGCCTCCGGCGCGTAGACGTCGAACCGGACGATGCCGGCCCGGTAGTCATAGGGGGCGCCGTCGCGCCGGTGCACGGCGACGTCGAGGCTGTACGCGCCGGCCGCGAGGTCGGCCGATTCGAAACGGAGCGAGACCGTGAACGCTCCCGCGACGGCGGCCGCCGCGTAGCGGTCGATCAGAGTGTTGGAACCGAAGACGACGGTCCCGTCGATCTTCGAGATCTGGACGCCGGCGACGAAGTCCTCGACCGCGCCCTGCGCCCGGCCCGTGAACTCGACGCGGAACGGCTCCCCGGCGCGCAGGACGCCGGCCGGCGACCCGTCCGGCCCGAGCAGCCGTGCTTCTTCGATGATTGCTTCCCCCGATCCCCACCGCTCGCTCGACTCCGGGGCGGCGCGGCAGGAGCCGGGCCCGGCCTTCCCGGTCCGCGACCTCCTCGCGGTATTTTCCGACGACTTCCGCGGGAGGCCCGTCGGCGACGAGGCGCCCGCCGGAGAAGCGAAGCACGCGCCGGCAGCGCGTCGCGATCAGGTCCAGGTCGTGCGAGACGACGGCGATCGTGCGGCCCTGTTTCTGGAATTCGGCGATCTTCTCGAGGCAGCGGTGCGCAAACTCCTCGTCTCCGACCGCGAGGACCTCGTCGACAAGCAGCACGTCCGGGTCCGAATGCGCCGCGACGGCGAAGCCGAGCCGCACGACCATCCCCGAGGAGAATGTCTTGACCGGGGCGTCGAGGAAATCGCCGACGCCCGCGAACGCGAGGATCGAGTCCATCCGGGACGCGACCTCCTTCTTCGAGAGGCCGAGCAGCATTCCGTTGATCTCGATGTTCTCCCGCGCCGAGATCTCCGGGTGAAATCCCGCCCCGAGCTCGATCAGCGCCGAGACCCTTCCTCGCGTCTCGACGATTCCGGAACTGGGCGTCAGGATTCGCGCGAGCAGCTTCAGCAGCGTCGATTTTCCCGACCCGTTCTCCCCGATGACGCCGATCGTCTCCCCCGCCGCCACCTCGAACGACACGTCCGTCAACGCCGGGAAAACGCGGTCCGCCGAAAGGGCCCGCGCGCCGATCCCGGAGAGGAGCGCCGACTTGAGGCTCCCGACGGAGCGCTTCCGCCCGTACCGGCGGTACGACTTGCAGACGCGGTCCGCGCGGATCGCGATCACGCTTCCTCCGCGATCGAATCCCGGAGACGCGAAAAAACCGCGCCTCCGATCGCGAGCGACAGCAGCGCAACGGCGGCCATCGCGATCCATTCGGATCCGGGAATCCAGCGGCCGGCGAAGATCGAGTCGTGGATGCCGCCGAGATACGCGGACGCGGGGTTGAGCCGCAGCCAGAAGCGCAGTTTCGGCGGGACCCCGTCGGCCGAATAGATGACGGGGCTCGCGAAGAACCAGAATGTCAGCACGTTCTGCAGGAGATTGCGCATGTCCTGGAAGTGAACCGAGACGGCGGACACGAAAAGCGCGGCCCCGAGGACCGCCGCGCCGAGCAGCAGCATCACCGGCGCGAGCTGCACGGCCGCCCACCCGACGCGCACGGACCCGGCGAAGAGGCAATAGAGCGTCGCCGCGGCGAGGACCGGGAGCGCCCAGAGGAAATGGAGGGCCTGCGACAGCACGGAGACGCCGGGGAACACCTCGGGAGAAACGACCGCCTTTCGGAGGAGCGCGCCGTTGTTCTTGAACGTCTCCGCGGCGTCGAGGATCGACGCGGAGAGGAAGCTCCAGGCGAGCACTCCGCCGAAGAGAAAGAGCGGGTACGGGCGCACGTCGGCGCGGGGCGCGAAGACCGCGGTGAAGACGACGGAGTAGATCGCGAGAAGCAGCAGCGGGTTCAGAATCGACCAGAAGTACCCGAGCACGCTTCCGCGGTAGCGGGCGCGAAGGTCCCTCCGCGCGAGATTCGCGACGAGAGAGCGCGCCCTCCACAGGCGGGCGAGGGTTTCCTTCATTTCCCGCGCACTCTAACAGCCGGAGAAAAAACTCTCACGCGCCCGTTCGCCGCTTCGAACAGAGACGAGAACCGCTCGGCGAGAATGGCGCACAGCACGGGGAAAAGCGCGCCCGCGATCCGGGGCACGAACTGCGCCAGCCAGAACGGGTCGCCGGACGACAGCGCGCAGACCGAGACATACGCGGCGAGCTGCAGCGCCAGGACCGGCAGCAGCCAGTCGAGCCGCGAACGGGGCGTCAGGAGGAAGAAAGGCCGCGATCGCCGCGGCCGGCACGGCGAGCGGAAGGAGCTGGGAGCGGAGCACGGCGGCCCCGACCGCCGAGAGGCGCGGAAGAAGGAACGCGATCTTTCCGGGGGCGAGCCACGCGAGGTCGTAGTCCCGGTCGGCGAGCTGACCGCGCAGCCCATGCAGGATCGCCCAGTTCGCGGCCGCGGGAACGAGCAGGGCCGCGAGGAACGCGAATTTCCCCCTTCGGATTCCCCGGAAGCTCCGGATCGCCAGGCCCGCGGCGGCGAGAACCACGAACAGCGTTCCTTCCTGTTTGAATCCGCACCCTAGAAACGCCGCGACCGCCATGCGTCCGAGCGCGCCCCCGGCCGGCTGATCGACGAAGTCGGACGCGGCGAGAGCGAGCAGGACGAACGCGAACGAAAGCGGAATGTCCGCCATCCCGACTTCGAAGCCCTGGAACAGAAAGAAGAGCAAGGAAACGAGGAGGACTGCGATTGCCCCGCCGAGCGGCCGCGAGCGCCGGCGAAAGAAGCCGAAGAGCGCGAGGAGAAGCGCGGCCTCGATCGCGGGGAACAGCAGCGCGAGCGCGTGGTCGTTCCATGCACCGGCGAGCGCGGACAGCGAAGCGAGAGCGAGCGGGAGAAGCAGCGGATACTCCGGGTGCGAAAACGCGGTCGCGGGATCGTGGAAGAGGCGGGAAGGGACCGAAGACGTGAGAAAGATCGTCTTACCCTTCAGCCCCCAGATCGCAAGGAAGTCGTTGCCCCACATCGGCTCGGCCGCCGCCTGGAAGAGGAAGAGCGCCCACGCGATTGCCGCGAGGACGAGCAGCCCCACGGCGAGGCGCGGAACCGGAGGCGAAGCCGGACCGGGCTCGGTCCCGCGCCGGCCGAGCGCGAGCGCGACGACGACGCCGTACACGATCATCAGCGCCGGACGGGGGTGCAGCCCGACGAGAAGGAGCGTCGAAAAAATCGCGCTCTGCAGGAGAAGACCCGCGCCGAAGCCCCACGCGACTTTTTCCTCGCGGGACAATCGCGCGAGGAGACGCCGGGTCGCGAAGAAACCGAGCAGGCCCGTCCACAGAATTCCCAGGACGATCGGCACCGAGGCCGCGAGCAGCCTCAACGGAGCCGGCCCAGGGACCCGAACGGGATCGCGGCGGCGACGGGAACACCCGGCGGCCGGGCAGTTCCATACGCGGCCGCGAAGTCCGCTTCCGCGAGCCGGGAGAACGGCACGACGCGCCGCGGAGCGAGGACGTACGCCGCGCTGTACGCGTAGAGCCCGGATGTGGCGGGCGCGCCGATCGCGACCGTCGCGGTCGGTGGGACCGCGAGCCGAACCGACTCCAGGAACTGCCCGTAGCGGCGATCGAACGCGAGCCCGCTGCCGTGCGCGCGGGCGGCATCCGGTTCCATCCGGGCGAACACGGGAAGCGCCCGAAATCGCGGCCCGAGCTCCCGGAATTTCAACCCCGACAATTCGAACCCTGCGACCGTCAGCAGGCACACGATCACAGCGAATTTACGGAAGCCGTCGGGCAGGTGTCGCACGGAGTGGATTGTAGCGACACGCTTGACTTACGCTAAAATTACGCCTATCCTTTTTGCATGGCTCGAACAACCCCAGTACCCGCCCGATCGCTCTCGACCGAGGAAAAGATCGAGATCCTCATGAAACAGGCGGGAGACGACAGGGAAGGGAGCGGGCGGGTCGGGGACGGGGGTGGGGTCGGGGCCCTGCGCCCGATCAACATCCGAAATCTCTCGAACCGCGGATTCGGTGCGACGAAGATCTTCCGCATCCTGCTTTCGAACGCGTGCGTCTTCTCCTGCTCGTACTGCCCCATGCGCGCCGGCCGCGATCTGGCGCGCCACGCGATCGAGCCGGAGAAGCTCGCACGAAATCTTTTTAGAGGCCTTTCGCCGCGGCTGGTCGCAGGGCCTGTTCGTGACGTCAGGCATTCCGAAAAATCCCGTGTGGGCGATGGACCGCATGATCGCGCTCGTGGAGCTGCTGCGGTTCCGGCACCGGTTCGCGGGATACATCCACGCGAAGGCCGTCGCCGGCTGCCGGCCGGACCAGGTGGACCGGCTCGCGCTGCTCGTCGACCGCCTCTCCTACAACCTCGAGAGCGTCTGCCAGAAGACGCTCGACCGCGTCGCTCCCGAGAAGTCGCTGTCCGCCGGCCTCGACCTGATGCGGCGCGCGAAACGCCTCGCCGACGAAGGCGCGCCGCGCGTCGCGGGAGATCCGCGGCCTCCGGGACCGCACCTTCGCGCCGGGATCACGACGCAGATCGTCGTCGGGCTCGACGAGCGAAACGACCGGGATCTGCTGGGGGAGACGTTCGGCCTGTGGCGCGAGCGCACGATCCACCATCCGCAGTTCGCGGCATTTCGCCCGATCACCGAAACGCCGATGGAAGACCGTGCCGAGACGCCCGCGCTGCGGGAGCACCGGCTCTACCAGGCGGACCACCTCCTGCGTCGCTACGGGTTCGAGCCTTCGGAGCTTCCGTTCGACGAAGGGGGGAATCTTCCGTTCGAATGCGATCCGAAGATGGCGTGGGCGCTCGCGCACGCCGAAAACTTTCCGGTCGAGATCACGACGGCGACGCGGGAAACACTGAGGCGCGTTCCCGGCGTGGGGCCGGCCGGCGTCGAGCGGATCCTCGCGGAGCGAAAGCGATGGAGCTCGCTCGCGGCGCGCGACCTCGGAAAGCTCGGCGCGATCGCGTCCCGCGCGGCGGGCTTTCTCTCTTTCCGGGGAAAGCGTCTTTCGATTTTCCGGGGGCAGAAGCCGCTCTTCGACGCCGAAGCGCTCGCTCCCCCGCCGGCCGTCTATTCGTTTTCGCCCGGGACGTTCCGGTAACCTCACCCGGCTTCGGTTCCCTCGGCCACCCCTCCCCCGACCCCTGACCGTCGTCGGAGAGGGTGTCCGTGAGGACGGGTGAGGTCTCCGGCCGCGCCGCTGGATTCGAAGAGGGCCGGGGGTGAGGTCTACTTTCCCAGCATCCCCGACTTCAGATCGCCCGTCGGGGGAGTCGTCCCGAGCCACACCCGGAACAGCACGCGCATGAAGTCCTGCCCGGGAATCGTTCCCTTGCTCTTCCCCGCGACTTCGACGGTCGTCCCGATGCCCGGGACATAGGTGAAGGACATCTCCTGGCCGGCGGTCACGTCCGACATCCACGACTCGAACTGGGAGATTTCGTTCTTCAGCTTTCCGACCTCTGCCGGAGAATTGTCCTTGAACCCGTCCTCCCACGCGTCGACGAGTTGCCTGGCCGTCACCTTCTTGTACAGAAAGTGCATGACGACCTTTTCGCCTCCTCCGACGTGACCGCCTGGGTATCGTCGTGCGTCGGCGTCTCGAGGTAGAGCCCGGCGACATAGATCTTGAAGAAGAGCTTCGTGCGAACGCCGAGCCCGTTCAACTTCAGAGTTTTCCCGGAGACGGTCGCCGAATCGGGCAGCGTGACGCCCGCGAGCTCGGCGGAGAAGCAGAGCGAGGACAAGAAGGAGCGTCGACGCGCACGCCAGAATGAGTTTCTTCATTGCTCCCTCCGTTCGCGATTGTACCGGAGATTGTAAGATCGCGCCGTGGTTCTCTCCGAAATCCTTGCGGCGAATCCCCGGCGCGTCGCGCTCGACGTCGAAGGGGATTCCTTCTATCGCTTCGGCGAAAGGCTCTGCCTCGTGCAAATCGCCTTTTCCGGGACGATCCGGGTCCTCGATCCCGCCGGCACCGAGCTCGGACCGCTCTTTTCGGACCTCGAGGGCCGCGAGCTCATTCTCCACGGGGCGGACTTCGATCTCCGCCTGCTCCATGCCCGCTACGGTTTCCGCCCGTCGCACGTCTTCGACACGATGCTCGCCGCGCGATTCCTGAATTTCCCGAAGTTCGGCCTGTCGGATTTGTACGAAAAATTCTTCGGGATCGTGCTCGAGAAGAAGCACCAGCGAGCCGACTGGTGCGCGCCGGCCCCTTTCGGCGGAGCTGCTCGAATACGCGAAGAAAGACGTCGAGCGCCTCGAGGAGCTCGGCGACCGCCTCCGCGACGAGCTCACTGACCTGGGTCGGCTCGAATGGCACCGCGAAGAGTGCGACGCCGTCGTCGCGAAGACGATCCGCAGCGCCGCGCGGCCCGCGGACCCCGAAGCGTGGAGGGTGAAGGGGTCCGGCTCGCTCGCGCGGCGCGAGCTCGCGTTCCTGAAGGCGCTCGTCGAGGCGCGCGAACGGATGGCCCGGGAGTCCGATCGGGCGCTGTTCCGCGTCTTCTCGGCGGAAGACCTGATCCGCCTCGCGAAGCTCGCGGCGGCGGACCCCGAGTCGGCGCTTCGGAAGTTTCCGCGCGCTCTCCCCGGCGCCCACCTCCGGGAGTTCGGGGCGGCGATCCGGAACGCCCAGGCCGCGCCGCCGGAGGAGTGGCCCGGGCCGCCCGAGCCCGGCCGGAGGGCCGACCCGCGGCTCGAAAAGCGCGTTCGCGAGCTCACGGGGCGAAGGGACCTCGTCGCCGCCTCGCTCCAGCTCGAGCCGAGCTTTCTCGCGTCCCGAACGGCGATCGCCCGGGTCGCCGAATCGAGGCCCCGGAACGAAACGGAGCTTCTCGAGAACCTCGAATCGCGCTGGAGGACGGGCGCCCTCACGGATGTCTTCCTCGCGGACTGAAACGGAATACGACGTCGTGATCCTCGGGGGCGGCATCACGGGAGCCGCCGCCGCCCGGGACGCCGCCCGGCGGGGACTCTCGGTTCTGCTGCTCGAGAAGGGGGATTTCGCGTCGGGGACTTCGTCGAAATCCTCGAAGCTCATCCACGGCGGGCAGCGGTACCTCGAGTCTTTCGATTTCCGCCTCGTGCGGGAGTCGTGCCTCGAGCGAGACGCGCTTTCGCAAATGGCGCCTCACCTCGTGCGCCCCCTTCCGTTTCTCTTTCCGGTCGGCCGAGGCCGCGCGCCGTCGCGCGCCGCGCTCTCGGCGGGACTCGCGCTCTACCGCCTCCTCGGCGCGGGCGCGCACCCGGGCCGAAGGGAATTCCTCTCCCGAGGCGACGAAGCTCTCCTGCGGGAAGCTCCCGGTCTGGCGCCCGGCGGCTGGACGGGGGCGTACCGGTATTTCGACGCGCAGGCCGACGACTGCCTGCTCACGCTCGCGTTCCTACGGGACGCGCGGGCGGCCGGCGCCGAGCTCCGTTCGTACACCGAGGTCGCGCGCGTCACCCGCGGCGCGAAGGGAGAGGCGATCGGAGTGGAAGCGCGCGACGTCCTGCGGGATCGGCCGGTTTTTGCGAACGCCCGCACCGTTGTCTGCGCGCTCGGGCCCTGGTCCAACTCGCTTTCCGCTCTCCTCGGAGAATCCCTCGCGCCGAGCGTGCGGCCGTCCCGCGGCGCGCATTTCTTCCTTCCGCCGGGGCGATTGCCGCTTTCGGCCGCGGCCGTGCTCCTCGACCGCGGCGGCCGCCGCTGCTACGCGATCCCCTGGAGGGGCGGCACGCTGCTCGGCACGACCGATGAAATCGACGCGGCGCCTCCCGATGAAGTCGCGCCGACCGCTCTCGACCGCGAAATCCTGCTCGGGGCGGTCAACGCGTCCTTCCCGTCCCGGGCGATCGCCCCGGGCGACGTCGCGGGCGGCTTCGCCGGCCTTCGTCCCCTCGCCGCGTTCGGCGGGCGGAAACCCTCCGAGGCCTCGCGGGACGAGTCGATCTTTTCTCCCGCCCCGCGCGTCATCGCGTCGGTCGGCGGAAAGCTGACGACGGCGCGGCGAACGGCGATCCGCCTGATCGACCGCGTCGAGGCGATCCTCCGGAAGGACTTCGGCCGGCGTCCCTCCGGCCCGGCTCGCCGGCTCGCTGCCCTTCCCGGCGGCGACATCGAGAACTACGAACGCCTGCGCGATCGGATTCGAAAGCGAGCGTTCGAAGCCGCCCGGCTCTCTCCCGAGCATGCCGACCGGATCCTCGAGCGCGAGGGCGCCGCGGCGGAGAGCGCGATCGCCCGGATCGAGTCGAACCGGGACCTCGCGCGCCCGATCTCGCAGTCGATGCCGTACACGGTCGCCGACCTCGTCTGGGGCGTCGAGCAGGCGTTCGCGGCCCGACCCGACGACCTGCTCGCGCGGCGAACCCGCCTGTCGTGGGAGTCTCCCGCGGAGGCGGACGCGCTCCGCGGCCTGTGCGAAGAGATCCTCGCCGGCCGGTTCCGCGGCGGGCGGGCGTAACCTTCCGGCGGGCTCCGCGTCGTACATACCGAAAAGGAGAAAAGCATGAAGAGTTGGATTGTCTGGGGAAGCGCGGTATTCGCGCTCGCGACTCTCTCGCCGCGGCTGGAGGCTGGCCCTCGCCACTCGAGCTCGATGACGATTCACGAAGAGAGCGGCGTCCGGAGCTGCGCGGACGCGGGCCTTGAGTTCGACGGCCGGGACTCCCTCACCGCGCAGACCGAAACGAAGATCGCCGTTTCCGAAGGCTCGACGCTCGAAGTCTCCCCTTCGCGCAACGGAGGCTTGTCGGTCGTGGGAAGCGACGAGACCGATTTCCTCGTGACATTGTGCAAGGCGGTCCCCGACGACGGCCCCGGCGAGGAGAAGCTCCGGGAGATCGCGCTCTCGCGCAGCGGAAACAAGATCGGCGTGACCGGCCCGGAGGGAGACGAGTGGGTCGGGCACCTCATCATCCGGACGCCGCGCGGCGCTTCGATTTCGCTCACGGCCGAGAACGGGCCCGTCGGGCTCGTCGATTTCGCCGGCTCGGCGACGATCGCGTCGCAGAACGGCCCGGTTTCGCTTCGCGGATGCCGCGGAAAAATCTCCGTGGATTCCCAGAACGGCCCGATCAGCGTCTCCGAGACCTCCGGAACCCTGAAACTCGAAGATCGCAACGGACCGCTTTCGGTGCGCCTCGCGGAGGGCGGCTGGAGAGACGGGGCGCTCGACGGAAGGACCGAGAACGGCCCGCTGAGTCTCGAGCTGGCCCCCGGCGCGAATTCCGGCGTCCGGGTCGAATCGGCGGGGCGATCGCCGTTCCGGTGCCGCGCCGACGCGTGCAAAGACGCCCGCCGAAACTGGGACGACGACCACAAGAGAATCGATTTCGGAGAGGGCGAGCCGCTCGTGCGGCTCTCGACCGTCAACGGCCCGGTGTCGATCGACTCACGGGACTGAACGTTCGAAGAAACGGCGCAGGAACTTCAGGCGGATCCCGTCGATCCGCCCGCCCGGCTCCGTGACGATGTCCACGTAGCCCGGGTCGTCGGCGTCCGGCGTCACGTACGACACGCCGCGCCACCGGAGGAGAAACGAGTGCTCGGCGGGCGCCGCGAGCCGGAGCGTGAACCTGCCGAGCGCGTCGGTCGTCGCGCCGGGCTCCCAGGGAACGTCCTTGCCCCGCGGCATGCCGAACACCTCGATGCCGGCGACCGGCTCGCCCGACTCGGCGTCGACGACGACGCCGGAGACCGTCGCTTTCGGATTCTTTTCCATCGCGAGAAGAGCCGGAGCGGGCTTCGGCACGGTCGAGCAGGCCGCCATTGCCCCGAGGCCCAGAACGAGGGCGGGACCCGCGAAAATTCGGATGACCGGGCTCCCGCTACTTCGACTTCGCGATCGCCCCGGAAAAGTTCTCGCCGGGCTTGAGCTTCGGCATCGCCGCCGCGTTCGAAACGGCCTCGGCGAGCCGCAGCACGAGCTCGCCCTCCTGGACCGCGCCCGAAAGGTCCCAATCGGCGTGGAACTCGTCGGACGGCTGGTGATAGTGGTTGTCGTTGAAGTCGTTGAACAATCTTTCGCCGTAGGCTTTGTCGTGGCCGGCGAAGAGCCAGCCGTGCTCGACGTTGATTGCCGGGATCCCCGCTTTCGCGAAATTGAAGTGGTCCGACCGGAAATACGAGCCCTGCTCCGGGTGCGCGTCGGGATCGAGCGTGATCCGCATCGTCTTCGCAACGGACGCGGCGAGCGGCCCGAGCGTCGTCTTTTCGAGGCCGAGGAGCGTGAAGTCGCGGCTCCTGCCATACACGGACGTCTCGTCCATGTTGAAATTCGCGGCGACGCGGTCCGCGGGGACCGGAAGGTGCTTTGCCGCGTAGGCCGATCCGACAGACCCTGCTCCTCGGCCGTGACCGAGAGAAACAGAAGCGACCGTTTCGGCCGCCACCGGGCATCCGCGGCCGCGCGCGCCAGCTCGAGGAGCAGCGCGACGCCCGAACCGTTGTCGACGGCGCCGTTGTAGATCGTGTCGCCCCGCGAGTCCGGCGCGCCGATCCCGAGATGGTCGAAATGCGCCGTCAGGGCGATGAACGTGTTCTTCCGGGCGGGGTCGCTTCCGTCGAGGATGCCGGCGACGTTGACGGTCTTGTACCGGCGGATCCGGAAAGCCAGATCGCCGCGCGCATGAGTGTTTTCGAGCGCGACCGGCCGGAAGCCCGGCTTTCCCGCGGCCGCGATCATCTCGTCCAGGCTCTTCCCGTTATCGCCGAACAGCCGGGCCGCCACCTCGCGCGTGATCCAGCCGTTGAGCGGGAGGTCCTCGGTCCCGGCGTCGAGCGGGAGCTGCGCCTGCTCGCCGGACCAGGAGTTGCGCACGACCTGCCAGCCGTATCCCGCCGACTCGTCGGTGTGGACGAGGAGGATTCCGGCCGCGTGGCGCCGGGCCGCCTCTTCGTACTTGTAGGTCCAGCGGCCGTAATACGTCAGGGCCTTGCCGCCGAAGAATTTCGGATCGCTCGAGGGAGGGTCGTTGACGAGACAGATCAGGAGCTTCCCGCGCGCGTCGAAGTCCTTGTAGTCGTCCCACTTCATTTCCGGCGCGGTGATTCCGTACCCGACGAACACGACCGGCGCGTCGATGGCCGCCTTCGGCTGCTGGTTGCGAGTCGAGAGCACCGCGTTCGCGCCGTTCGAGAGCTCGATCTTCCCTTTTGGCGTCTCGAGCGTGAGCGCGCTCGAAGGCTCCGTCGAGACGCCGACCATCTCGAAGTTCTGAAGATAGGTTCCGTCGTCCCCGGCCGGGCGAAGGCCGTTCTCCGCGAATTGCGACGCGACGTAGCTCGCCGCGATCGCCGACCCCCTCGCCCCGGTGCCCCGACCCTCGAGCAGGTCGTCCGCGAGGAAACGGATTCGCGCGGAGATCCGCTTTCCGGAGAGCGACGCCAGAGCGCGGCCGAACGCGCCGTCGCCCGGCTTGTCCGCCGGCGCCGCCCCGATCGTCAACAGGAGAGCGCCGCCGAGAAGCGCCGCAAGCACGGATCGAATGGATCGCATCAGAACCTCCGGTCCCGGATTCTACAGAAACCTCCCGATCGCCGCGCGGGAACCGCTATCATCGCCGGCGGAGGTGACGCGATGGCGCAGGAAGAGGGCAAGGCACCCCACATCTACGCGATGGACGTCGCGTGGGACGGCGACGGCGCGGGAACGGGCGTTCTTCGCGCGCCGGACAACGCGTTCAGCCTGTCCATCGGCGGCTCGACGGACCTCGGGGGGTGCGGAAAAGGGGCGAATCCGGAACAGTTGCTTCTCGCCGCGGTCGGCGCGTGCTTCATTTCGACGTGGGCGATCTTCCTGAAGAAACTCGCGATCCCGTACGCCGAGCCCTCGCTTTCGCTGCGCTGCTGGCTCGTCGCCGACCCGGCCGGCGGGTTCAAGGTCGAAAAAATCGAGATCTCCTGCGCCGTGCCGCAGCCGCTCCTCGAGAGCCGCCGGGCGGAAGTCGAGAAGACGGTCAAGCTCGCGGAAAAGTACTGCATCATCTCGAAAGTCGCGCGCGCCGCGATGCCCGTCGAGGTGTCGATCCAGCGGACAGCACCTGAGGTCTCAATCCAGCAGACGTGATCTTCCCTCAAAACCTTTCTTCCGCTTTTCCGTCCTAAGGGCAAAGGAGCACGCATGCCGAAGGCCTCTCTCCCGGCTGTCGCGCTCGTCCTCGCGGCTTCCGTGAAAGCGTTCGCCCTCCCGGCCGCCGGCCCCTCCCGTGGCGGTCCCGAGAACCTCCGCTCCGATCACCGTCGACGGACGGCTGACCGACCCGGGCTGGCAAAACGCCGCCGTCATCGACAAGTTCTGGGAGAACTTTCCCGGCGACAACGCCGAGCCGAAAGTGCAGACGATCGTGCGCTCACCTACGACGACCGCTTCTTCTACATCGGCCTCGATTGCCGCGATCCCGCATCCGGAGAAAATCCGCGCGCCGTACGTCGACCGGGACAACGTGCTCGGCACCGACGACAACGTCGCGGTCCTCCTCGACACGCGCGGCGACCACCGCTCCGCGATCGAGTTTCGCGTCAATCCGCGCGGCATCCAGGGCGACGCGAGCTGGAACGACGCGAACGGCAACGAGGACTTCTCGCCCGACTTCTTCTACGACACCGCGGCGCGAAATCACGGAGACCGGCTGGACCGCGGAGATGCGGATCCCGTTCTCCTCTCTCCGCTACCCGAAGAAGGACGTCCAGCAGTGGGACATCCTCATCTGGAGAAACTATCCGCGCGAGTACCGCTACGCCTATCTACAACACGCCCGTGTCGCGCAGACCTCGAACTGCCTCACCTGCCACGGCGTTCCGCTGACGGGGATCACGGGCCTGCCCGAGAGCGGGCACCTCGTCGTCGCGCCGTACGGGACCTTGAAGGAAGAAGGCCTTCCCCGAAACGACGTCGGGATCCGACCTCGTGAACCGCCCGATCCGGGGAAACGGCGGCGTCGACGTGAAGTGGACGCCGAACGCGAACACCGTGGCCGACGGCACGATCAACCCCGACTTCTCGCAGGTCGAGTCCGATGTCGGCCAGATCAGCGTGAACAGCCGTTTCGCGCTGTTCTTTCCCGAGAAGCGGCCGTTCTTCCTCGAAGGCGTCGACCTCTTCGACACGCCCATCCAGGCGGTCTACACAAGGACGATCACATCGCCGCGCTGGGGCGCGCGCGTCACCGGGAAAGTCGACTCGTCCAGCTATACCCTCCTCGTTTCGGAGGACCGCGGCGGGGGCAGCGTGATCCTGCCCGGGCCGACGTCCTCGAGCTTCGAGCCGCAGGACTTCCGTTCGATCGCCGCGATCGGCAGGCTCCGGCAGGACGTCGGATCGTCCTTCGGCGGGCTCCTGCTGACCGACCGGGAGATCGAGGGCGGCGGCCACAACCGCGTGCTCGGGCCGGACTTCCAGTGGCGGCCGACCGACAAGGACCAGGTGACCGGCGCAGCTTCTGCTCACCGACACGCAGACGCCGAATCTCCCGGAAATCACGCCGGACTGGAACGGGGAGCGTTTCTCGTCCCGGGCGATCTTCCTGTCGTGGCTCCACACGGGGCCGCACTGGACCCTTCGGTCGACCTATCAGGACCTCGGAGACGGCTTCCGAGCGGACGACGGATTCGTTCCGCAGGTCGGCTTCCGCGAGGTGCGGCAGTTCGTCGGCTACACGTTCTTCTCCCAGACGGGATTCTTCGGGAGGCTGCAGCCGCTTTTCCTCGTCGACTACTTCTCCTCCCCGAGCGGCGACCTGATCACGCGCAAGACGTCGCCAGGCCTGTTCTTCCTCGGCCGGTACAACCTGAACGGCGAGATCGACCTGAACTGGCGCGAGAAGGACCGCATTGGCGACCGGGTCCTCGAGACGACGAGCGTCGCCTATTACGTCCAGTTCGATCCGGGCCGAAGGCTGTCCCGGATCACGCTCCAGGGCTACCTCGGCGAGGGAACCGACGTCGCGAACGTGCGCGTGGGACACGGCGGCGACGTCAACCTGGCCGCGACGATCAAGCCGACGGACCATCTCCAGCTCGAATTCAACGGCGACCGGCAATGGCTCGACGTCGATTCCGGCGGCCGCGAGCGGCCGCCTCTTCACCGCGCAGATCGAGCGGTTGAAAGCGACGTACAACTTCAGCGCGAAGATGTTCGTGCGCGTGATCGGACAGTACTTGCAGGTGGACGCGGACCCGTCGCTCTACACGTTTCGACGGTCGACGCTCACAGCGGCGGCTTCGACGGCTCCGCGCTGTTTTCCTACAAGCTCAACTGGCAGACGCGTGCTGTTCCTCGGCTACGGCGACAGCCGCGTGCTGGACGCCCACACAGACCTTTCCGCGCGAACCGCCAGTTCTTCCTGAAGGTCTCGTACGCGTTCACGTAGCGACCTCACCCCCGTCCCCTCTCCGCATTGCGGAGAGGGGTGGCCGTGAGGCCGAGGAGAGGTCAGCTCAGCCGAAACCGTCCCTACTGGATGTTCACGCCCCCGCTGGCGTGTCCCGTGATGGAAACCGCTTCTGAGGCAGACGTCGAGTAGACCATCAACAGGCGCGTCTGCGCCGCCACCGGAATGTTCAAGCCCGTGAGGATTCCACTGGAGGTCGTTCCGGTGGGAAGGCTGCCCGTGAGCGGCGGCGACAGAACTACGGCGGCACCCAGAATGGGAAGAAACAAGTTGGGCGTCGCCGACTCGTAGAGTTGGGCCGTGATCGTCGCGGGTCCAGAGAGCAGCAGGGGCGTCGTCGTGCTGAAGAATCCCGAGATCGACGTGATCGTCCCGTCCCGGGGCAGCGAAAACGCGAGGTTTGGCTGCGACGTTAGGTCGATAAACGGAGGAAGCGGAGAGAACCCGCCGGTCGCGGAGCCTCCGAAGCCCACGAAGGCGGCCGTGCTGGAGAGCCCGCCGGCATCCGTCGCCATGTGATCGCGCCGTTCGAGGCGAACGGAATGATCGCCCCGGCACCCGCCGGCCCCGTCGGTCCGGTCGGCCCCGTCGATCCGGCGACGCCCGTCGCGCCCGTTGGCCCCGTCGGGCCGGCCGCGCCCGTGGGCCCGTCGGTCCCGTGGCTCCCGCGATCCCGGTCGGACCCGTCGGGCCGGTCGCGCCCGCGGATCCCGTGGGTCCCGTCGCACCGTGACGCCCGTCGGTCCCGGTCGGGCCCGTCGCGCCCTCGAGCGCGATGAGGTCCCAGTCTGCCGTGTCGGCTGCCGGGTTGCCGCCGTTGCAGACCCGCGATGTTTTTGCAGAAATAGCTGGAACCCAGGTACTGGACCGCGTCGCGAAAGTTGTACGCGACGTTCGTCCACGTTCCCTGCCAGTTGATCCCGACCGGACCGGTCGGTCCGGGACCCGCCGGCCCGGTCGGACCCGTCCGCCCGGGATTCCCTGAATGCCCGGGTTCCCCTGCGGTCCCGGGTTTCCCCTCGGCCCTGGAGGTCCGTCGTTTCCCGGAGCTCCCTTCGGTCCCGTCGGGCCCGTCGGCCCGGTGGGTCCGACCGAGCCCCGACTGAGAAGAGCATCTCGAAGCCGGAGGCATCCTGGCTCTCGTTCGCGATCTGCGCTCCCGCGAAGATCACGCTGCCGGACGGGGAGGCGCTGCCGAGCGTCGATCGACCGGGACGAGCACGGTTCCGACGAGGCGCGCGTTCGTCGTCGAGAGGGAAGGCACGATGTCGGCGACGTTCGTCTGGAAGTGCTCGAAGCCGCCGAGCGGGTAGATTTTCGAGCCGAGCGTGTTGCCGAGGTTGTCCACGACGCTCACCTGGAACGACGCCGGATTGCCCGTCGTCTCGACCATCGCAAAGTTGTAACGGAAATTTTCGTTGCCGCCCTGGTTGATCCCCTGGATCGTGGAGGACTCGCCCGGCGCAAGCGCGAAGAGCGACGGCACGCCGGCGAAGAAAAGCCCCGTGCTCGCGCCCAGGTCCTGTCCGGGCGCGAGGTTGAAAATTCGCGACGAAACGAAGACCTCCCCGCCGGAAGCCACGATGTGGCCGGCGCCGAGCGCCGAGCGTCAGGCCGAACTTGTTCAGCAGGACGTCTTCGTACATCTTCGTCTCGCCGGGCAGCAGCGTGTCGGAAAACGAAGCGGGATTCGGATTCGCCTGGCCGGAGGCGAGGAAGAAGAACCCGAACGCAGCGGGCTGCGTCGATAGAGAGGTTCGTGACCCAGACCGTCGTGGAAAACTGCGCGCCGTTGACTCCCGAGACCCGCCCGATCGAGGTCAGGTAAACGTCGCTCGAAGCGAAATCCCGCGAACGCGGCGCCGAGGCCGGACAAAAAGAAGACGATGGCGGCGACGAGTCGTTTCATTCCCGGATCCTTCCTCCTCAAAAAAAGCGCCCGGCGACTATACCGCCGCGGCCATCCGAGGGCCAGGCGGTAGAATCGTTCCGTGGCCGACGAACGCCGAGGACCGGCGGCAATGTCCTGGAGGAGAAGAAGAGCGAAACGCGCAAGGCTCCGCTGTTTCGCGTGTCCTCCACAACGACGACTACACGACGATGGAGTTCGTCGTCGAGGTCCTCGAATCGATCTTTCACAAATCCCCGGCCGAAGCGCACCGGATCATGATGCTCGTCCACACGCAGCGGCGCGGGAGCGTGCGGCGCGTACCCGTTCGAGGTCGCGGAGACGAAAGTCGCGCAGGTCCACGACCGCGCGAAGGAGAGCGGATATCCCCTCCGCGCGAGCCTCGAGGAGGAACCATGCTGAGAGCCGTGCTGAGCGCGACCGTCGAAATGATCCTCACCGTTGCGTTCCGGGAAGCCCAGTCGCGGCGGCACGCGCACCTGACGCTCGAGCACCTGCTGTACGCGATCGCGAACGACGTCTCGGGAGAGGAGATCCTCGAGGCGAGCGGCGCGGACGTCGCGATGCTGCGCGGGGAGCTCGAAGCGTTATCTCGAAGAAGCCATCGAGACGCTCCCGAAGTCGTCTTCTTCGGAGCCCGTGCAGACTCTCGCGTTCCGTCGGGCGCTCCAGAACGCGCTGATTCATGTTCAGGGCTCCGGAAAAGACGGGGTGGAAGTCGGCGACCTTCTCGCGGCGATCCTCGCGCAGCCGGCGACGAACGCGGCCCGCTACCTCGGCGCGCAGGGAGTCACGCGGCTCGACGTGCTCAACTACCTCTCGCACGGAACCCGCAAGTTTCCCGCGGCGGAGCCGGCCGGGGACGCGGGCGCGGCGCCCGACGATCGCGAGGCGGCCGCGATGCCGCGCGATCCCCTCGCGGCGTTCACGACGAGCCTGACCGAGCGCGCCCGGAAAGGCGAGCTCGACCCGCTCGTGGGACGAACGGCCGAGCTCGACCGCGCGATGGAAGTGCTCTGCCGCCGCCGGAAGAACAACCCGGTGTTCGTCGGCGAGGCGGGCGTCGGAAAGACCGCGATCGTGGAGGGACTGGCGCAGCGCCTGATCGCCGCCGACGTCCCCTCCCTTCTGAAAGACGCCGAAATCTTCGCGCTCGACGGAGGCGCGCTCGTCGCCGGAACGAGATACCGCGGAGACTTCGAGGAACGATTCAAGGCGCTCATCGCCGCGCTCGCGCGGAAGCCGAAGCCGATCCTGTTCGTCGACGAGCTGCACACGATGGTCGGCGCCGGTTCGGCAAGCGGCGGAACGATGGACCTCGCGAACCTCGTGAAGCCCGTGCTGACCGAAGGAAAGCTCCGCCTCGTCGGGTCGACGACCCACGAGGAGTTCAAGCGCATCGAAGGGGACCGCGCGCTCTCGCGCCGGCTCCAGAAGATCGCGGTCGAGGAGCCCTCGTTCGACGAGGCCGTCGAGATTCTCAAGGGCCTTCGTCCGCGCTACGAGGAACACCACAGGGTCTCCTATACCGACGACGCTCTCAACGCCGCCGTCCGGCTCGCGAGCCGGCACCTGCGCGACTCGATGCTTCCCGACAGCGCCGTCGACGTGATCGACGAGGCGGGCGCCGCGTTCCGCCTGAGCTCCCCGGAGCCGACCGGCGAGATCGGGGAGATGGACGTCGAACGCGTCGTCGCGCGAATGGCGCGGATCCCCGCGCAGCAGGTCACGGTCTCGGAGAAGGACCGCCTCCGGGGCCTCGAAGAATCGCTGGAGCAGGTCGTTTACGGCCAGCGGGACGCGGTCGCGACGGTGGCCCGGGCGATCAAGCGGTCGCGCGCCGGCCTCGGCCACCCGGACCATCCCGCCGGCAGCTTCCTGTTCATCGGCCCGACGGGAGTCGGCAAGACGGAGCTCGCCCGTCAGCTCGCGCGGCAGCTCGACAGCGAGTTCGCGCGGTACGACATGAGCGAGTTCATGGAGAAGCACGCGGTCGCGCGGCTGATCGGCGCGCCGCCGGGATACGTCGGGTTCGAACAGGGAGGGCTTCTCGTCGACGCGATCCGCAAGCATCCCGCGAGCGTCGTCCTCCTCGACGAAATCGAGAAGGCGCACCCGGACCTGTTCAACATCCTGCTGCAGGTGATGGACCACGCGACGCTGACCGACAACAACGGGCGCAAGGCCGACTTCCGGCAGGTCGTCCTGATCATGACCTCGAACGCCGGATCCCGCGAGGCGGCGGCCGGATCGATCGGCTTTTCCGCCGACTTCCTTCGCGACGCGCCGCTTCGGAGCCGGGAAGCGGTCGACAAACTGTTCGCGCCGGAGTTCCGCAACCGGCTCGACGCGATCGTCCCGTTCCGCCCCCTGACGGAAGACGTCATGGAAAGGATCGTCGAAAAGTTCGTCCGGGAGCTCGAAATCGCAGCTCGCGGAGCGGAAGATCTCGATCCGCCTGACGCCCGAGGCCCGCGCGCACCTCGCCCGCAAGGGATACGACCCGGCGTTCGGAGCCCGGCCTCTTTCGCGCGTCTTGCAGGACGAGCTCCGCGATCCGCTGACCGACGAGATCCTCTTCGGAAAGCTCGAGAAGGGCGGAAGGATCGAGATTGGCGTCGCGGACGGAAAGCTCACCCTGACTCCGGCGACCTGAGGCAACGCTCCCGCCAATCCTTTCCGACTCTCGTCCGCTATTCCCTTCCCACCCCTCCCCGCTCGGTTCCCTCGCCACCCCTCCCCGCATGCGGGGAGGGGACGGAGGAGGGGTCGTCGAGCCCGGAGGGCGAGGCGCGGGCCAGCTCGCGATGCGACTCGCCTCAATCGGACAACGCCCACCTCCCCTTCCGAGTGGGTTTCTGGATCGCCTTCGCGAGAGTCGCGAGATACCGCTCGCGCGGCCATTCCACCGCCCCGAACCGCTCGAGGTGCTCCGTGTAGACCTGGGAGTCGATCAGCGTGATCCCCCACCGCTCGAGCCGGCGCACGAGGGTCACGAACGCAATTTTCGAGGCGTCCGGGCTCCGCGCGAACATCGATTCTCCGAAGAACGCGGCGCCGAGCGAAACCCCGTAGAGACCGCCCGCGAGCGTCTCCCCTTTCCACGCCTCCGCCGAGTGCGCGAACCCGCTGCGGTGGAGCTCCGTGTAGGCCTCGATCATGTCCGGCGTGATCCACGTTCCCGGCTCGTCGGGGCGCCGCGCGGCCGCGCACCCCTCGATGACGTCGCGGAACGCGGTGTCGAACGTGATCGTGTACGGTTCGCGCCGGATCGCCTTTTCGAGGCTCGCCGAAACGTGGAGCTTTTCCGGCTCGAGCACCATCCGCGGATCGGGTGAGTGCCACAGGATCGGCTGCCCTTCCTCGTACCAGGGAAAGATGCCGGACGCATAGCCCAGCAGCAAGCGCTCGGGCCGAAGATCTCCCCCGACGGCCAGAAGCCCCTCCTCGGCGAGGTTCGGGTCGGGAAACACGAGGCGGCGGTCGAGCCGGAAAACGGGCACGACGAAATTATGCCTCGCCTCGTATGGGACAATGTCGCTCTCGATGAAACGTGCCTCCGCGTTCCTGCTCCCCTGGTTTCTGGCGATCGTCTTCGCGGCGATCTCCGTGCTCCTCCTGCGCCAGGTCATCCGGACGCCGGCCTCCCGGGTCGATTCCGCTCCCGTCGTGATGGCGATCCGGAAGATCGCGCGGCTCGCGACTGTCGAGGTGCAGGTCTCCGACGTCGTCCGGTACGAGGAATTCAAGAACTTTCTCTTCCTGAGCTTCCCGAAGAGCGCGGTCTTGCAGGTCCGCGGATCGGTCGTCGGAGGCTTCGACCTCGATCGGGACGGCTTCAAGGTCACGAGCTCGCCCGCCGACCGGACCGTGAAAATCCAGCTGCCCCGGCCGACGATCCTTTCGATCGATCCGAGGCTCCAGTGGTTCGACGAGAAGAGCGGCATGTTCAACCCGATCACGCCGGAGGACCGCAATCGCTGGATGATCTGGGCGCGCGCGAGCCTGGCCCGGACCGCGAGGGACGCCGGGATGGATCGGAAGGCGGAGGAGCAGGCCGTCAAACTGCTCACCGCCGCCGCCCAGGCGCTCGGCTGGAAGGCCGAGGTCACGTTCGCGGGGCCGCAACTCCTTTCGCCCCAGGTCGTTGCAAAAGACTGAATCCGTGCCTCGATGCGTAACCTTCCGGCGGAACCACCGTCTTAAAGGGTGTCGGGCAACCCGGACGGAGGCAGAAATGATCGGGGCGACCTCACAATGAAGAGCGACCTCGATCTGCTCCGGATGGTCGGGCGCGGAGACCCGGACGGCGCGACGGGGCTGTTCCAGAAATACTCGGAGCCTCTCCTGCGGTTCGCCGACCGGATGCTGTCGAACCGCTCGGAGGCGGAAGAAGTGACCCAGGAGGTTTTCTTGAAAATGATCACGCGCGTGGAGCAATACGACGGAAGAGCGGCCGTCTCCTCGTGGCTCTACGCGATCGCCGCGAACGCCTGCCGGGACCGGCTGAGGCGCACGAAGAGGGCGGTCGTCGTGCCGCTCGATTCGGTCGAGGAGGCTCCCTCGAAGGAGACCGGCGTCGAAAAGCGCATCCACGACCGGGATCGACGCCGCGCCGTCCGAAAGGCGTTGTCCCGCCTGTCCGACGAGCAGCGCGAAGCGCTCGTCCTCGCGCGCTACCACGGAATGGCGTATGCCGAAATCGCCCGCACGCTCGATATCACCGAAGGCGCCGTCAAGACCCGCGTCTTTCGGGCGATCGAGACGCTCAAGGAAGTCTTCTCCGAGGGAGGAAGCCAATGGAATGCAATGACGTCGTAGAAACCGCGATCGAGCGCCTGTCCCAGCCGCTGGCGCCTTCGGCTCAAACCGAAGTCGATCGCCATCTCTCGGGATGCGCGGAATGCCGAGTTCGAGTGGAAGAGGCGGAAAGCTCCTGGGCGCGCCTCGGCACCGACGCGGACATTCCTCTCGATCCGGATTTCGCCCGCGAGACTCTCGGAATGCTCGAATCCGAGACTCTCCGCCGTCGCGTCACGCCGTTTCCCCGCAGCCGGTTCGGTCCGGCGCTTCGCGCCGCGGCCCTGATCGCGGCCGGGGCCAGCGGATTTCTCCTGTCCCGAGCCACGCAAACCGGAAAGGGCGCGGCGCCGCTCTCGTCCGCTTCCCGCTCGGAGACGGCGGCCGCTCCCCTGCCGGACCTGTCGCTCCAGCCGAAGCTCACGAACGTGGCTTTCCAGCCGGCCGATTCCTCGGGAAAGATCGGCGTCTCGTTCGACGCGACGGCGCGCTACACCGTGACGGGCAAGCCGGGCGAGAAAAGCCTTTCCGATCTGCTCAACTACCTCGTCGCCGGCGGAGCGGGCACGGAGGGCGCGCGCGGCAAGGCGATCGACCTCGTCTCGCAGCACTATGCCGACGGCGCGCCCGCGTCTCCGCAAATCGTCGCGACGCTCGTGCAGACGCTGCAGAAGGACGAAAACCCGGGCGTCCGCAAGAAGGCCGCGGAAGCGCTCTCCCAGCTTCCGGCGACGCCGCAGATCCGCGATGCGTTCCTCGGCGCGCTCCGCGGGGATTCTTGCCCGGCCGTGCGCATCGTCGCGGTGGAAAGTCTCGCGAAAGTCGCGCTGACGCTTCGGCGATCCCGCGGCGATCGAAACGCTGCGCCAGAAGGCGAGCGACGAGCGCGAGACGGGCTACGTGAGGGTGAAGGCCGCGTCGGCCCTCAAGAGGATCGACCTGTGAAGCTCGAACCCACCGCTGCCGGCGTGACCTTTTTTTCCGCGCAGCGTCGTATGAGCATGAGAAAAGAAACCCCGCAACGTTTGAATGGAACACACCGGGGCGACCGGGCGCTCTGGATCGTCGCGCTCCTCGGCCTGGTCGTTCTCGCTTTCGCCGCCGCGAGCCGCGGCGGCGAGGTCTACAACTCGGTCGCGCGCCGGACCGACCGGTTCAGCGCGGGCAAACTTCACGATCTTTCCGTCGAAAACATCAGCGGCGACATCCAGATCTCGGAAGGGCCTTCCTTCTCCGCCGTCGCCGAAGTCACGGTGAAAGCCGCGAGCTCCTCCGAAGCGAAGCGCTACCTCGACCAGACGAAAGTCGAGTTCGAAAAGGAAGACAACGGCGCCGCGACGCTGCTGACGCGCGAGCCGGGCGCCCGCGTGTCCCGGCGGGGACGGGGCTGGAGCATCCACGTCGACCGCGACGAGTGCCGGTACCGGATCGAGACGCGATACCAGATCACGCTCCCGCCCGACACTTCCCTCGACGTTCACACCGTCAACGGCAACGTCACGGTCCAGGGAATTGCGGCGGCGACGGACGTCAGCTCCGTCAACGGACGCGTGAAGGTGTCCGGTACCCGGCACGACCTGCGGCTGCACACCGTCAACGGCGGAATCGAGGCGGCGGCCGCCGAGCTTCCGCGCGGTGCCCGGCTCGACGCGGAGACGGTCAACGGGAACATCGAAATGCGCCTGCCGGCCCACTCCGCGTTCCATCTCTCGGGTCAGACGATGAACGGCGACATCGTCAGCACGTTCCCCCTTCCCGTCAAGGCGGCGCCGAGCGAGTCCGAGGCGCTTCGCGCCGACCGCGAGAGGATGCGGGCCGATCGGGAGCACCTCCGCCACGAGATCCGAGTCAAAGAAAGGGAAGTGCGCGAGAAGGAACGGCGATCGGGAAAGCGACGAGCGCGACAACGGAGAGGATGTCCACATCGACCTCTCGGGCCTGCGGGAAAGCCTCAAGGAGCTCTCCTCGGAGCTCGCGACGATCGGGCCGGAAATCGCGGCGAGCGTCGCAGAGAACCTGCACCACGCCTACGACGGATCCGTCGGCGGAGGAGGAGCCGAAGTTCGCTGCTCGACGCTGAACGGCCGCATCGCGATCCTCTCCGATGGCTCGCCGGCGGGCGACGCGAAATCGATCCTCCCGAAGAGGTCTTCCGGGTCCTGGAATGTCATGATTCACCCCATCGCGCCCATGGCGCCCATGGCCCCCTGTCCCTCCCGTGCCGCCGGCCCCGTCCGCTCCGCCGGCGCCTCCCGCGCCGCGAGCCCCGCGAGCGCCGCGCGCCCCGCGGAGCCTGGAGGACCAGGAAGGATCGATCATCCGGGGCGACATCAACGGGGACTTCGCGAAGACGCTGCCCTTCGGGGACGTCCAGCTCGGAAAGGTTTCGGGCTCGGTCCGGGTCGTGACCTACGGCGGCGAGATCACCGTTGCCGAGGCCGGCAAGGGCGCCGACCTCTCCACCTCCGGAGGGGACATCCGCATCGACCGCGTCGCGGGAAATCTCCGCTGCATCACGCATGGCGGCGAGCTTCGGATCGGCAATGTCACCGGCGACGCGAAGCTCGAGACCATGGGCGGAGACGTCGCGCTGCGCGCTTGCGCCGGTTCGGTTTTCGCCCGGACCGGAGGCGGCGACCTCGTCCTGTCGCGGGTGCGCGGCTCGATCCAGGCTTCCTCGGGAGGCGGCACGGTCCGATGCGAAGTCGTCGGCCGGGAGACGCCCGGGGGGATCTCGATCTCGAGCGGCGCGGGAGACGTCACGCTCACGCTTCCCGCGAACTACCGGGGAAACGTCGACATTCGCGTCAGCGGCATCGACTCCGACGGGGACTTCATCGTGTCGGAGTTCCCGGACATCACGGTCTCGAAGCGGTCCTTCGGAAGCGTGCAAACCGCCGAGGGAGCGCTCAATGGCGGCGGGCCGAGAGTGAGCGTTCGCATCTCTTCGGGAACCGTGCGGCTCCGGAAGGGCCCTGCGGCTTAATCCCTCCCCAAAACTTTTTCCCCCATTTCTCGTCGTAAGAGTCACAGAGAGGGAGAGATGCGCCGATTCGCCGCCCTGGTTCTTCTCGGTTTCGCGTCTGCCGCGAGAGCCCAGTCCGCGGAGCCGGCGATCGCGATTCACCGCGCGGCCGGGCCGATCACGGTCGACGGGGACCTGTCCGACCCCGGCTGGAAGGGCGCGGCTCGGGTCGAGGAGTTCTGGGAGACGCGGCCCGGCGACAACGTCGCGCCGAAGGTCCGGACGGTCGGCTACCTCACCTACGACGATCGCGCGCTCTACGTGGCCTTCGAATGCGACGACCCGGACCCCTCGCGCATCCGGGCGCCGTACGTCGATCGGGACAACGTCTCCTCCGATACGGATTACGCCGGCATCCTCCTCGACACGCGGCACGATCGCCGCACCGCAATCGAGTTCCTCGCGAACCCGCGCGGAGTCCAGTACGACGCCCTTCAGGACGATTCGTCGGGAAACGAGGACACTTCGATCGACCTCTTCTGGGATTCGGCCGGCCGAATCAACGCGCAGCGGCTGGACGCTCGAGATCCGAATTCCGTTTCTCGAGCCTCCGCTACGATTCGGGAAAGAGTCCGGTCTGGGGAATCCAGCTCTACCGGAACACGACCCGCGACACGCGGTACCAGTACTTTTCGAACAAACTCCCGCGAGGATCGGATTGCTTCGTGTGCCAGGAGCGAGACCTCGTCGGCCTCGAGGGTCTCCCGTCCGGCGGCCACCTGATCGCGGCGCCCTACGTCACGGCGACGGAAGACGGGCGAGCGGGTCGACGGGAACGACCCGTCGTCCCGGTACGTCAACCGTCCCGTCCGCGGAAACGCCGGGCTCGACGTCAAATGGCTGCCGAACGCGAACACCGCGTTCGACGGCACGGTCAACCCGGATTTTTCGCAGGTCGAGTCGGACGTCGCCCAGGTCTCGGCAAACCAGCGGTTCGCTCTCTTCTATCCCGAGAAACGGCCGTTCTTCCTCGAGGGCCTCGATCTCTTCTCGACGCCGATTCAGGCCGTCTACACGAGGACGATCACATCGCCGCGCTGGGGCCTGCGAGGCACCGGGAAGATCGACTCCACGAACTACACCCTGCTCGTGACGGAAGATCGCGGGGGCGGAAGCGCGATCGTTCCCGGCCCGCAGTCTTCGACGTTCGTCGACCAGAACTTCTCCTCCTTCGTGGGAATCGGGCGGGTCCGCCAGGATTTCGGCCGCTCCTATGTGAGCTTCCTCGCCACGGACCGCGAAATCGAGGGGACCGGCTACAACCGCATCTTCGGTCCCGATTTCCAGTGGGCGCCGGACCAGTCCAACCAGATCCGCGGCCAGTTCCTCTATTCCGCTTCGCAGAACCCGACGCTGCCGGATCTCTTTGCGGGATGGAACGGCGAACGCGTTTCCGGGCATGCGGCGTTTCTCAGCTGGGACCGCACGATGACCGGCTACGGATGGTACGTCGAGGGAAGGGACGTCTCGGACGGATTTCGCGCCGACGACGGATTCGTTCCGCAGGTCGGGTACCGGGAGATCAAACCGGAGTATTCCCTCCACTTCTATCCGACCGGAATCTTCACGCGACTCCGGCCCCTCGTCATGGAGGACTACACCGCGGACACTTCCGGGCAGACGCTTCGGCAACGCTTCCTTCCCGGGATCGCCTTCGAAGGGACCCGGAGTCTTCAGGGGGAAATCGACTACATCTTCTCGACCGAGCGCGTCGGCGACAGGCTCCTGCGCAAGAACTTCTGGTCGATCTCCCTTCAGCTGGCCCCCTCCCGCCTCTTCGGCCAGGTTTCCGTCAACGGCGAGGTCGGGGACGAGCTCGACTACGCGAACGCGCGTCCCGGGCACGGCGGCGCGTTCACCCTCTCCTCCCGGTTCCAGCCGCAGGACCACCTCGAGCTGCGGCTCGACGAGGCGCTCTCATGGCTCAACGAGAACGACGGGGAAGGGAACGAGCGCCGGCTGTTCACGGCGGTCGTGCATCGGTTGAAGGCAACGTACAACTTCTCGAACCGGGCTTTCGTGCGCGGGATCGCCCAGTACGTCCGCGAGGACCGCAATCCGGCGCTCTACGCTGTCCCTCCCGCGACGCGGCGCGACACGGCGCTCTCGAGCTCGCTCCTGTTCGCTTACAAGCTCAACTGGCAGAGCGTGCTTTTTCTGGGATACGGAGACAACCAGGCCCTGAACGACCGGTACGACCTGACCCGGCACGACCGGCAGGTGTTTCTCAAAGTTTCGTACGCGTTCCAGAGGTAAGCGCGAGCGTTACCTGAACACGACCACGGTCGCGCCGCGGCCGCCGCGGTCCTCGGGAGCGTCGAAATAGCGCTCGACATCGTCTCGCCGCTCCAGCAGGGAGCGAACGATCTCGCGCTGCACCCCGATCCCCCGGCCGTGAATCAGCCGAACCTCGCGGAAGCGGCCGCGCGCGGCGCCGAGGTATTCCGAGACGACGGAGGAGACATCCCGGGGCAGGAACGAGTGCAGATCGAGGGAATCCTCGATCGGCACCCTCGTCAGGCGGCCGTCTTCCAGACGAGGCCCGCGGCCGCGACCGGCCCGGGATCGAGCGCGATCCGGATCGGCCCCGAACAGATTCCTTCGAGAGTGATCGTCGGGCGGTCGTTCTCGCCGGCCGTGATTTCGGCCGCCGGAATCTCGAACTTCCGGCCGACGTTCACGCGGGTGTCCCGGCTCCACTGGCGGATCGATCCGGTCACCCGGTCTTCGTGCACCGTGTAATTCACCGCCACGTGAGAACCGTCGGGGCAGTCGGTCCAGAAGTATGCGAGCAGCAATTCCGCCTCCTGAAAACTCGATTCTATCGCCGAAGGCTGCCGAACAGGGCGGGGCACGTTTCTTGCTGTTCCAGGGGTTGGATCACGTGGAAGACCAGCGAGAGGGAAAGAAAATGAAGCGGGTTTGCGGGATTTTTCTGGCACTCGCGCCTCTGGCGCTCTCGTTCCGGGCGGAGGCTCGGCCCATGGCGTGGTCGAGCGTCGGTCCGCCCGGAGGCCCCGTTTCCGCCATCGTCGTCGACCGCTCCAATTCCTCGGTCGTGTACGCGGGCACGAACGGGGGCGGAGTCTTCAAGAGCTTCGACGCCGCCGCGACGTGGTCCCGCGCGAGCCAGGGCATGACGAACACGGACGTCCGCGCGCTCGTGATCGACCCCGCCGCGCCCTCGACGCTCTTCGCCGGCACGGCCTCCGGCGTCTTCAAGACGTCCGACGGATCGCTGCACTGGACACGGGTCGATTCCGGCTTTGCCGACGACACCGTGATTGCGCTCGCGATCGATCCCACCGGACACCGCCTGCTCGCCGGAACGCAGGGGGGCGGGATCTTCCGAACCGGGGACGGGGGCGCGACCTGGGACGCCGCCAACGACGGCCTGACGGACGACATCGTGACGGCGCTCACGATCGACCCGCTCTCGCCGGACGTCGCGTACGCCGCGACTCTCTTTTCCGGCGTCTTCAAGACGCTGGACGGCGGAGATTCGTGGAATCCCGCCAACGGCGGCCTTCCCGGAAACCTGATCCGCGCTCTCGCGGTCGACCCCCACACGGAGGGCAACGTCTACGCGGGAACCCAGAACGCGGGGATCTACAAGTCGACCGACGGAGGCGATTCCTGGGTGCCTGCGGGCACCGCGACCGACGGCTCGTTCAATGTCATCGCGATCGACCCGGCATTTTCCCTCCGCGTCTACGCGGGCTCTCAGGACGCGGGAGTGCTGAAGTCGACCGACGGGGGACAGACCTGGGACTCCGCGAACGCCGGACTGACGAATCACTCCGTTTCCGCGATCGCGATCAACCCGAACTCCGCGAGCGTCCTTTACGCCGGGACCCAGGCGGGAATCTTCAAGTCAACGAACCAGGCGGCGAGCTGGGCGTCCGCCAACACGGGCCTCGTCGCGACGATCGTCGACGCTCTCGCGGCCGGCCCTTCGACCGTCTACGCCGGAACCGACGGGGCCGGCGTCTTTCGCTCGCCCGACGGCATCGGGAGCTGGTCAGCGTCCAACTCGGGGCTCACGGTTTCCTCGATCCGGAGCTTTGCGCTCGACCCCACGAGCCCGTCCACGGTCTACGCGGGAACGCTCGGGATCGGAGTCTTCAAGAGCACGAACGGGGGGACGACCTGGTCCGCGAACACGGCCGGTTTCACGGGAGACATCGTGACCTCGGTCGCCGTCGACCCGAACGATCCGCTGACGATCTTCGCCGGCACCGCCTGCTGCGGGATCTTCCGCTCGCTCGACGGCGGCGGATCGTGGACCCGGACGAACTCGGGGCTCACGACCACGAACGTCCTCGCGATCGCGGTCGACCCCGGTCCGTCCGGCTTCGTGTACGCCGGGACGTTCGGAGGAGGCGTGTTTCTTTCGGCCGACGGGGGCGCCACCTGGATCCCGGCGAGCTCGGGCCTGACGAACCTCATCGTCGACGGCTTCGCGTTCTCCGGGTCCGGGGCTCTGTTCGCCGCGACCGCGCAGGGCGTCTTCGCCACGACCGACGGCGCGAATCACTGGATCAACCCCTCGCCCGGATCGTCCTTCTCGGGGCAGGACGTCCAGGCGATCCTGGCCGACCCCGCGACCTCGAGACTCTTCGCCGGAACGCTCGAAGGAGTCTTCGAGAGCGACGATGGCGCCGCGCACTGGCAGGCGATCAACGCGGGACTGACGAACCTCGACGTGCGCTGTCTCGCGATGACGGCCGGCGGAGTGCTTCTCGCCGGCACCGGCGGCTCCGGTGTGTTCGCCTACCGCGGCGGGCTGCCCGTTTCGCCGGTCGTGCCGCCGCCCGTCACGCGCGTCCGGGGCCGATCCGCGGAGCTGCGCCTGGACTAGTGTCCCGACCCCAGGCCGCCCGCGGGTTAAAATCCGGCGATGTCTTCTTCGCGATCCGCGCTCTGGAAACGCGCGGCCGCATCGATGGCGGCCGGCGGCGCCGCGTACCTCGGCGCGTCCTATCTCGCGGCGCGCTCTCTCTCGGAGGCTCTGATCTCGCCGTCCGGATTGGCGCCGGGAACGTCCGATCGGCGCGCGTTTCTGGACGCGCTGCGGGCGGAGGCGGCCTCCGTCGACGAAATCGAGTTCGAGGGCGACGCCCGCGATCCTGCGCGTCTCCGCTCGACGTTCGCGACGCCGGGCGACGCCGGGCGGCGGACCACGCTGATCTTTCTCCACGGAAAAGGAGGCGACGCCGCGGAATGGCGGCCCGACGCGCTCGCGGCGCTCGCGGCGGGATTCAACGTGATGTGCCCGGACCTGCGGGGACACGGCGGGTCGGAAGGGGACTTCATCACGTTCGGCCTGCTCGAGAGCGGCGACCTGCGAAACGCCGTGGCCGCGACGGCCCAGGCGGCGGGCGCCGACCCGGGCCGGCTCGCGATCCACGCCTGCTCCGCGGGCTGCACGACGGCGCTCGCTTTCAGCGCGGGGAACCCGGCCGTACGCGCGCTGTGGCTGGAATCCCCGTTCGGCGACTCGCGGGAGATGGCGAAGCACTACCTCCATCTCAAGTCGGGCGTCCCGCGCTGGCTGCTCGGCCTGACGACTCGCATCGCGCTCTCGCGAGCCGACGCGAAAGTTCGCCGCCGGCTCGGCCTCGCGTCCCGCGAAGGACTCGAATCGGTCGACCCGCTCGAGACCGCGAAGCGGGTCCACTGCCCCGTTCAGCTCGTTTACGGCGCGAAAGACGAGCTCGCGCTTCCCGGTTTCGTGCCGGTCCTCGCCGCCGTGCTGCCTCGGACGACGCAGGTCTGGCGCGTCGAAGGCGCGGGGCACTGCCACCACGACGACGAATCCTCGATCGTCGCGGGCGAGGAATATCGGCGCCGCTGGACCGCGTTTTTCGCGCGAGCCCTCTACACTCTAAAGCAAATTCATCGCGGCCGGGCGGCCGATGCCCGGCGGGGGTCGACCTCGCGCCCCTTCAGCTGACCGCACGCGGCGGACGCGTCGGGCCCCTTCGATCGCCGGACCGTGACCGTATAGCGTTCCCGCGCGAGCGCCTCCACGAACGCTTCCACCGTCTCTTCGGACGGCCTCCGGAATTCCGGGACATAGCGCGGGTCGGGATTGAACGGAATGACGTTGATCTTCACCGGAATTCCCCGCAAGCGACGCGCGAGCTGGCGGGCATCGTCCGCGGAGTCGTTGACGCCGGCGATCAGGACGTACTCCGCGGTGATGCGCCGCCGGTGCGTGAGGGGAAACGCTTTCATCGCGGCGAGAACGCGGGACAGCGGGTATTTTCGCGTGATCGGCATGATCTTCTCGCGGACGGCGTCGTCCGCCGCGTTGATCGAGACCGCGAGGTTCGGCTGCTTCGCGCGGCGCCCGAGCTTCTCGATCCCGTCCGGGAAACCGGACGTCGAAACGGTGACCCGCCGCGGCGAGATCGTTTCGAAGAAGACATCGAGCGCCGCCTCCACGTTGTCGAGATTCGCCATCGGCTCCCCCATCCCCATGAAGACGAGCGAGAAAATCGGCGAAGCGTGTTCTTGCCGGACCGCCACGAACTGCGCGACGATCTCGCCGGCGGAGAGGTTGCGTCCCGCCCCGAGCCGGCCGGTCACGCAGAATCGGCAGTCGACCGCGCATCCCGTCTGGGACGAGAGGCATACCGTCGCCCGGTCCGGCGCGGCCTCGACCGGCGGCGGGGCGCTCCGGACGGGCTCGCGGGGCGCTTCCGGCTTCCTCGCATCCGCGAATTCCGCGGAAATGGACGCCGCCTCTTCCCCTCGCGGCATGTAGACGGCCTCGACGAGCGCGCCGTCGGAGTAGCGAAGGCCGTATTTCACGCTTCCGTCCCCCGACTCCTCGCGCCGCGCGACCTCGGGGAGCGCCATCGGAACGGCCTGCGACCACTTCGCGCGCGCCGGCGCGGAAAGCTCGGTCATTTCGGAGAAATCCGCCGCCGCGCGCCGGTGGATCGCGTCGAAGATCTGCCGGCCGCGAAAGGCGGCCTCGCCGAGCTCGCGAGCTTTCTCTTCCCAGGCGGCGCGCGGCCAGGCGAAAGGGGCGCAGGAATCCAAGGGAGCTATTCCGACCGCTTGGCGGCGCGGCGGCGAACGCGGCGGACGGAGAGCGCCGCGGGAGTCCCGGAAGAACTCGAAACCGGCCGGGAGGCCCGGCGCGAGCGGACCTTGCGGGTGGGGTCGATGCCGAGCGATTTCAACAGGCGCAGGTCGCGAAAATCGATGCGAAACGAAGCCGGCGGCACTTCTTCTTCCGCGAGCTCCTCGGAGTCGGCGGAAAAGGCCTCGTCGCGCTCGATCCCGATGCGCGCGTCGAGGTTGAGGAAGAGCCGGTAGCCGTGATCTCGGAGCTTTTCGATCGTCTCGTGGACCCGGTCGGACTCGGAAACCGAGTCGTTGATCGCATCCCCCAGTTCCTTGAGCATCGCCCGAAGCTTCGCGTCCACGGACGGATGATGCCATCCGGCCGAAAGGGTGTCAAACGCCCCGGTGCGGACCCCGAAACCCGCTCGCAAAACCTTCAGGGGCGCGTTTCGTAAGAATCCGCGACATGCCGGAACGCGAATCGCAGGCGACGCCGATCGAGGTGTCCGAAGCATCCGCCGCGCTCGGAATCTTCACGCGGCCGTCGGCGACGTTCACCGCGCTCGCGCGAAAACCGACCTGGTGGCTGCCGTTCGTCGCCGGTCTCCTCGTCTCCGCCCTTTTCAGCTTCGCGATGACCGACAAGACGGACTACGACGCGTCCATGCGGCAGGCGATCGAGAAGCGGGCGGCGAAAAGCGGGCAGACGATGCCGGCCGCAGAGATGGAGAAGTCCGTCGACACCGCCGTCGAGATGCAGAGGAAGATGGCGCCGTACTATCCGACGATCGGCGCCGCGGGATATTCGTTCTTCTTCTTTCTGGTCGCGCTCGTTCTCGCTTTCTCGGCCAACGCATTCGGCGCCGAAGCGAAGATCCCGGTGTATCTCGCCGTCTATTCGTACGCGCAGATTCCGCTCGTGCTCCGCTCGGTCTATGCAACCGTCCGCCTGTTCGCCGCCGCCGACGGCTCGCTCACGTTCGAGCAGCTCGCCCGGCTCGGGACGATCGGTCCGGCGCTCTTCCTGCCGCCCTCGCCGCCGGCGGCCCTGCTCGCGCTCGTTTCCTCGCTCGACCTCGCCGTGCTCGCGACGGTCGCCCTTCTCGTTCTGGGGTTCCGCCGCCTTCCGGGCCTGTCGCGCGCGTCCGCCACGGGAGTTCCGATCGGCCTCTACGGCCTCTTCGTGCTGATCCGGGTCTGCTGGGCGGCGCTTTTTGGTTAGACTAGCAGCCTGCTAGACGGGAGGACGAACCCTTGAACACAATCGAAGTCGACCGCGTCACGAAGGCCTTCGGCAAATTCAAAGCCGTCGACGACCTGTCGCTCACGGTCCCGTCCGGCACGATCTTCGGCCTCCTCGGCCCGAACGGCGCGGGAAAGACGACGACGATCCGCATGATCATGGACATCACCGCTCCCGACAGCGGGTCGATCCGCGTGCTCGGCGCCCCGGCGAGCCGGAGCTCGCTCGCGCGGGTCGGCTACCTGCCGGAGGAACGGGGGCTCTATCGCCGGATGCGCGTGATCGACCACCTCCTGTTCCTCGCCGCGATCAAGGAAGTGGACGCCGAGACCGCGAAGAAGCGGATCGAACGATGGCTCGACGCGATGGAGCTGCGCCCCTGGCTCAAAAAGAAAGTCGAAGAGCTGTCGAAGGGGATGCAGCAGAAGATCCAGTTCATCGCGACGATCGTCCACGACCCTGAGATCCTGATCCTCGACGAGCCGTTCTCGGGTCTCGATCCGATCAACGTCAATCTGATTCGCAGCTTCCTCGCGGAGTTCCGCGCGAAGGGCAAGACGATCGTCTTCTCGACGCACGTCCTCGAGCAGGCGGAAAAGCTCTGCGACCACATCTGCCTCATCACGAAGTCGAAGAAGGTCCTCGACGGCGACCTGAAAGCGCTGAAGCGGGCGTTCGCCGGGAACGTCATGCGGGTTTCGACCGACGCCTCCGCCGACGCGATCCGCGCGATCCCGGGCGTCGTCTCGGTGTCGGCCGTCAACGGCGGCTTCCACGTCGCGCTGTCCGACGGCGCCGAAGCCCGGGCGGTCGTGCAGCGCCTCTTCGAGAAACACCGCGTGGACGCGTTCTCCGAGAAAGAGCCGGAGCTCGAGGAGATCTATCTCAAGGCGGTCGCGGACGCGGGGCTCGACGAAACGCGGACGATCTGAGGAGCTGTCATGAACACGCGAAAAATCGGAGCGATCATCAAACGGGAATACGTCGAGCACATCCGGCGAAAGGCGTTCTGGATCTTCACGGTCCTGCTGCCCGTCATGTGGCTCGGCTTCATCGCGGTTTCGATCTTCACCCAGACGCGGATCTCGGGCACGCATCGGATCGCGGTCATCGACCCTTCGGGGAAGTACTTCGCGCCGCTGCAGGCCGAAATCACCGGTAGCAAGGATGCCAACCGCTTCGCGCTGACCAGCGCCCCGATTCCGGCGTCCGGCATCGACGCGCTGCGCGCGGACCTGAAGAAGCAGATCGAGGCCAAGAGCTCGACGCCTACCTGTTGCTCGACCCGCAGTCCATCTCGAACGGCACCGTCGTGTACCGCGCGTCATCGGTCGCGGATCTTTCGTACCAGGAACGGCTCGAGGGCCACCTCAACAGCGTCCTGCTGCGGCACCGCCTGCTCGAGCGCGGAATCCATGCGTCGGCGATCGCCGGATCTCATGAAGACCGTCTCGATCGACGCGAAGCGCGCCGACGAAAAGGACTCCGGCGGATTTCTCGTCTCGATGGTCTTCTTCTTCTTTCTCTACTTCACGCTGATCATGTACGGGATGTACAACCTGCGCGGCGTGATCGAGGAGAAGTCGAACCGGATCGTCGAGATCGTCATTTCTTCGGTTCGCCCGACCGAGCTGATGCTCGGGAAGATCATCGGCATTGGCCTCGTCGGCCTCACCCAGTACGCGATCTGGTGCATCCTCGCGATGAATCTCGCGCTGCTCTCCGGATCCGGCCTCGCGATCGCTCTCGGCCTCGGGAAGGCGACGATTCCGACGATCCCGATGTCGACGCTCGCGTATTTCGTGCTCTTCTTCCTGCTCGGCTATTTCTTCTACGCCTCGATCTACACCGCGATCGGCGCGCCGTTCAACACGGACCAGGAGGCGCAGCAACTCGCGATGATCCCGACGATGATGATCGTCTCGGTCTGGGCGTTCTGGGGAATGATCATGAACAATCCGAATTCGACGTTCGCGACCGTCCTCTCGATGATTCCGCCTTACACGCCGATGGTGATGTTCTTCCGCGTGACGCTGTCACCCGTGCCCGCCTGGCAGGTGATCCTCGCTTCGGGAATCATGGTCGCGTCGATCTTCGCGGTCGCCTGGTTCGCCGGAAAGATCTACCGCGTCGGCATCCTCATGTACGGCAAGAAGCCGACCGTTCCCGAAATCTTCCGGTGGCTGCGCCACGGCCCTGCGCCCGCCGCGGCCGCCGTCGCCCCGCCCGCGCAGCCTTAAGCCGAACGGCTGCCGCCGCGCGAGCCGATGGCGGCGAGCGCCAGAAGCACAACCGCCGAGACGGCGGAAATCGCGAGCCCTTCGCGAAAGCCGGGCGGGACATAGCGGCATTCGACGACGGTTTCTCCGGCGGGAACCGCGACGCCCAGGAATGCCCCGTTGATCGTCGAAACCGGCAGAGGCCGGCCGTTTCCTTTCGCGCTCCATCCGCCGTCGTTTTGCTCCGCGAGCACGAGAATTCGCGGAGCGCTCGCCCGCATGCGGACGATCGCGCTCTCCGCGACGGCCCGATCGACCTCCTCGACCGAGGAGGGACCGGAGAATTCCTCGCTCCGGCCGACCCGGAACGCCGTGCGCCGGAATTCGCCGGCCTTCGACATCGCCGCGAGAAGGGCGGCGCGGTCCGGCAGCCCGACGACTCGATCCGGGAAAAACGCCCGCGTCGACTCCACGGACGAGACCGCCCCGCTCGAGGAGTCGGAGATCGCCCGAACGCCGATCGACGCGAGAAACGGAACGTTGACGCGGGTGATCCGCTGGAAATACTCGTACGGCCCCGTGTAGCCCGACGTCGCCCTCAGGATCTTCCTCGTAACCGTACGGCAGCCGTCGGGTCGTGGACCCGCGGATCCTCGAGACCGTACATCGAGGCCATGCCCGTCATTTCGATTCCGGTCGCCGCGAACCGGCCTCCGCCGGCGAACCGTTGCAGGCGTCGAACGAAGGGAGTCGCCGGATAGAAATCACCCGCGGGAGTCCCCGGGTCGAATCGCGCGTCGATCCTCGCGAGGTCGACGGCCGTGCCCGCAAGAACGAGCGCCCCGAGGGGAATCCACGCGAAGCGGCGCGGCGCGGAGAGCGAGAACGGCGCCGCCGAGAAGCAGAACCGGGAACGCGAACGTGACCGCGCGCCGGAGCGTGAAGAGCTCCGGGTGAACGATCCGGAATCGGAGGCCGAGGCCCGTCACGACGGCCGCCAGAACGGCGAAAATGCCCGTCTGCACGCGCCGGGCGGCGTCGTCGGTCCGAAGGCGGTCGAGCTGGGCCGCGGCGAGAAACGCGGCCGCGAGCGTGATCACGGTGACCGACTGGTTCGCCGACACGCGAATCACCGCGGCGCGGATCCCCGGAATCCTCAGCAGGAGCGAGCCGGGCCGGCGGATAAAAGAGGAAGATCGCGTACGCGGCCGCCGCGCGGCGCGACCAGCGCACGGATTTCGGCGCTGCGCGCCAGAGAGAGCGTCCCGAGCGCGAGACCGAGCGTCAGGACCCCGACGTAGCCGCCGGCCCGCCCCGCCATCGAGCCCGCGCCGATCGAGTCTCCGTCCCGAGGATTTCCCTGCGCCTCGGCGACGACGAAAAAAGCCGCGCTCCGCCACCACGGCGCGGGCCGGACCCAGTCCGCCGCGGCGAGCGGCGGCGGCGGCGAGTTGTCAGTCGCCCGGGCCAGGCCCGATCGCTCGGACGCGAGAATGACTCTCGCGACCGGAACGAGATACGCGCCGGCCAGTCCCGCGGCGAGCAGCGACGCGGCGGCCGCGAGGCCGAGGCGCCTCCACTGGCCAGGACCGGCCGGGCGCGAAAACGAGCGCGCGGCGAAATATCCCGCGCCGGCGAGCGCGACGTAGAGCTCTCCCTCCGCGTGCCCGCCGAGCAGCAGGAGGAACACGGAGCCGAAAACCGCCGCGAAGGCCCGGCGTTCCCGCGCGCGGCGCGGTCGAGCGCGACGAGACACCAGGGAAGCAGGGCCAGAGGGTACGTCTGAGGAAAGTGAAGGAGCGCGCCGAAGTACACGGAATACGCGAACGCGGTTCCGCCGAAGCAGGCGGCGAGCCGCGATCGCCCGTGGCGCCGGAAGAGAAGAAACGCCCCCGCCGCCGCTGCGAACAACTTCATGGCGGCCGCGAGCGCGAACGCCCACGGCAGAGGAAACAGCACCGCGAGGAGCGTCGTCGGCGCGACGGCCTGCGCCTGCATGTTTCCCAGAGCGCAGTGCCGAGCCCGTTCAACGGAAGGCGAAACGGCATTCGGCCTTGGCGATACGCCTCCACCACGGCGTGAGTCCAGGGAAGGAACTGCGTCGCGACGTCGGACAGCTGCGGATTCACCTCCGCGCGCGGAGCGTCGGGAATCAGGCGGAAATCGACCGCCGCGGGAACGGGCAGGCGCCCCTGGAGGACCGGAAACAAGGAAACGAAAAGCGCGAAGAGCCCGAAGAAAAAGTAAACCGAACACCGGGCGAACGGAATTCGAATCGTGCTCATTCGGGCTGTCTCCGCCCGGGATTATGCCTTGCGGCGCAGGCAATTGCGCCTCCGCGAGGATCCTCGCGGAGGCGCAACGGGTTCAGGAACTTCCGTCTGGCTCAGTCGCCGTGACGGGTGAACTGCGTGCTCGAGTCCTGGGTCCGGTTGTCGACGGTCGGTCCGAAGAAGATCGCGCTCCCCTGCGTCACCGTGATTCCGATCGATCCGTTTGTCGGAAGCGAGGCGACGCCCAGGAACTGCGTCGCGGTCGCCTGGGTAAAGAAATTCGCGGCAAAGCTTTTCGTCGCGGTTCCGACGAGCGTTCCCGAGCGTCCCAGATCGTGAACGCCGCGGTGGCGCCATCACCCAGCGTCCGGACGCCGAGATTGAAACGATAGTTCACCGAATCGGAAGGCAGGATGAACACCGCCCTGTCGCCAACCTGCAGCGCATCCGACGCGCGGAATGTCGGCTCGGAAAAGCCCGTGGTTCCGCGGCTCCTCCGTCGTTGTAGATGCGCGCGACCGCCGTGGGGGCGGGGCCGGAGGTCGGTATCAGATCCGCGCTGCCGAGGCCCGACTGGCCCATCGCGGGAAGAAGATCGTTGAAGTTGATCGTCTGCCAGGACCCGAGCAGGTAGCTCATCGAGGGGTCGCTCGCGCTCGCCGAAGAACCCGCGGGATGGAAAACGATGTTGCCCGCAATCGCCGATCCTTCTCCGTTGGTCAGCTGCAGCTGGGTCCGGAAGATGCTCCCGAACGCGCCCGGAAGCGAACCGACGCCCGGAATCACGACGACGTTGCCGGGTGTCGAGCTTCCCGAAACGGTCACGGAATAGCCCAGAGCTCCGGCGCACTGGTGAGAGTCGGTCGCGGTGATCGTGAACGTAAAGGCGCCCGTTGCCGTGGGGCTTCCCGACAGAGCTCCGGTGGAGGCGTTGAGATTGACGTTCGGCGGAAGCGAGCCGGACGTGACGGCGAAAGTGTACGGTGCGGCCCCCCCGGAAGCGGTGATTGCGTGGCTGTAAGCGACGTTTTCGATGCCGCCGGGCAGCGCCGCGGGGGCGAGGCCGATCGTCGGGCAGCCGCTGGCCGCGGCGACGACGACCGTTCCTACCATTCCCATCGCTCCGTGGATCTGGCAGTAGTAATGAAAAGTTCCCGCGGTCGAAAAAACGCGAGGATAGTTGACGCCCTGCGCGTACACGATGCCGGAATCCCAGATTCCGTCCGACGCGCAGGAGGGGCCGTCGCCGTAGGCCCCGCCACCGCCCCCCGCGCAGGTGCCCGAGGTCGTCGAGTGGCCGGTGTTGTCGGTGAAGTGCCAGGTGACCGTGTCGCCCTGGTTGATATTCGTCGTGGCGGTTGCGGTGTTCCCATCCACGAAAGCGTAATCCGAGACGTTTACCGTTGCGTTCGCTGCCATGAGCTCCGCGCACACCGCAATCGCCAGGCCAGCAAATAGGATCCTGAGTGTTTCCATTTTTTTATTCCTCACGGGACGATTCTGAGGCTGGCTCCCGCGAACGGCGAGGTTCTTAGTCTCTCTTAATCCTTCCCCGGGGGGTGCGAACCGCGGTTTTGCGCCTCGGGGCGCCCTTTGCCTGGTTCTGCCTGGCGCGAAGCTTCGTGATGCGCTCGATCAGGTCGTATGGGATCGGCTCGTCGAGGGGAAATCGAAGATTGCCCTTCTCCCCTGCGTAGCGCGCGACGGCCTTTTCGAGCCGGGCGTCGCCGCGGATCGGAGGATAGAGGCCGATGTGGTTCTGGAACGCGGCGAAGTACACGAGAACGCCGTTCAGCTTGAACGTGGGTATCCGATAGCTGATCGTCTCCTGCGCGCCGGGGGCGGCTTTGCGCACGATCTTCCGGATCTTCTGCAGGATCGCCCGGACGTCCGGCGGAAAAACCGAAATGTACTCGTTAAACGTTGTAGGGTTGCTCCGTGGTGCTGCCACTCATCCCGCCGATCGCACGGTGAGGATTATGCGCGTCGTCCCTTCGATGTGACAGCCCAGACGAGAAACGCGCCCAGTGCGACGGCAAAGCCCATCGTCGTTCGCATGAAGACGGTTCCCTGGCCTGACCACCAGTCGACAGCCGCGCGGGAACGTTCGACTCCGACAATCGGAGTCGCGACGCCCGCCAGGATGATGAACGCGCCGAGGACCCGGAAAACAGCGGGAGAGCGGGACTGTCGGGCTGCGCCGAAAAGGACCAGACCGATGGCGACGCGAATCGCGGCGATGATCAAGAGCGCCGTCGGCGTCAGCAGCGGTCCCGTCAAGCCCACGATCGTGGACGGCGAAAGAATTCCGACGATTCCGGCTATGATCACCAGAAGACCCACGAGCGCGACGATCATTTTCATGGTTCCAGGATCATACGCCGGGGACGAGTCCGCCCTTATCCGTCTCGCGCCGCAAACGAGGAGCCGCCTTGAGAGGGAGCCTACAGGTCGTCCGGCTTCAAGCCCGTTTTTTATCCGATGAGTGCCATCATTTGCGGTCGGATTTCGTCAGCATCATGGAACCAGAAGACAAAGTCGGGCTATCCCTCGCGCGAAAGCGTGCGGTGCGAGCCGGCGCTCCTCTTGACGGCCCATCCGATCCGAAGAAGCGCAGCAAGCACTCGCCGGCTCTTCGCGGCCGGCCAGGCACTCACGCCGCGGCCGTCGGCGAACTGAACGTGACGTTGAGGTCTTCGGAGACCGCCTCTCCGTGTTCGAGGCGGTCGGCGCGAACGCGAAGGGCGAGAGCCTCCGCTTTCGCCATGGCTTCCTGGCGGCTGGATCCATAGACGAGGCATCCGGGGATTTCGGGAACGTCGGCGATCCAGCGGCCGTCATCTTCACGTGAAAACTCGATCGAGAGTTTCATGGCAGGCCGGGCCTTCCCCCGCGAGGGTTGGTAGCCCCAACGGGAATCGAACCCGTGCTTTAGCCTTGAGAGGGCTACGTCCTAACCGCTAGACGATGGGGCCACGTCGCGGAAACGCGGATATTAGCACAGGAAAATCGAACCCGTGTCGTGCCGCGAAGGCACGCGAATCGGACGTCGCCTTGAGAGGGCTACGTCCTAACCCTGCGCGCCTCCCGCGCGAAACTCCCTGCCGCCCCGCGAATCCTTCTCGCCGAATCCTTCGTCAGCGCTCCTCGCCGATGCTCCGGCATCGACTCGTCATGCTTCCTCGTCTCGGCGAGAATTCTTTCGCGGGATCTCTTGGATTCGGCAGGGTTTTCGCGCGCTCAGCGCGCCCGACGACAAGGCCACGTCGGGCGGTGCCGGGCTCAGTCCTGCGGCAGCCGGGTTCCGCAGTTGGGGCACCGCGACGGGCCCCGGTCCTTCGCGCCGAACTTCCTCCTCCACGGGCAGCGGGTGCATTGAAGCGTGATCGTGGGTCCCATGTTCGCCTCCCTGTTGTCTCTCGAGAAGAGGTAACAGCAACCCGCGATCCAGCGCCCAAGTCCTTTCCTTTCGGTATCGAGGCGTCTCTCCGTCCGAACCCGGGAGGCTGCGTCTGGAATCCGGAAGTCCCGCGCACGCAAAAAAAGAGCGGGCGGCCGAAGCCGCCCGCCGGAATCCGCTTCGTCGGAGCGGGTCCGATCAGTTGACTTTGATTTCAACCGTCCTGGGCTTCGCGTTCTCCGATTTCAGCAGATGAACCTTGAGCATCCCGTCGGCGAATTCCGCCGTCACTTTTTTCTCGTCGACGTCGATCGGCAGGGTGAAGCTGCGGAAGAAATTTCCGTACGTCCGCTCCATCCGGTGGAACCGGGCGTTCTTCTCTTCCTTCTCCTTGCGGCGCTCGCCGCGAATCGTGAGCGTGCCATCCTCGACGAGCACCTTCACGGCTTCCTTCTTGACCTCGGGAATTTCGACCTTGACGAGATACTCCTTGTCCGTCTCCTCGATGTCCACGGCCGGCGACCATTCCGTCACCGTCAGCGACTCTTCGACCGGCCCGCGGTCGAAGGGCGTCGTGAAGAAACGATTCAAGGATTCGGACAGTTTCTCGAGTCCTCGAAGCGGGGGTTCGAATCTCATGAGCTCCATGGTGTTCTCCTTTCGACTGTTACTCTGCGCCGAAACGGAGTTTTTCGAAAGATTCGTTCTCACCGGTGCGTTCTCATCAAAACCCGTCTCGCGCGGACCGATCCGTCGTACGATGAATTTCCGCGATGATCACTCTTCTGCCGCCGTTCTGGCTGATTCGGGGCGCCGTCGCCGCCGTCTGGCTCTACGAAGGGCTCTGGTGCAAATTGCTTCGCCGTGAGCCGCGCCAGTTCGAAGTCGTCGCGGCCGTGCCGCGTTTCGGGCCGCGCTTCGGAGCGCTTTTTCTCTACGCGCTCGGCGCGGGCGAAGTCGCGCTCGCGGCGTGGGCCTTCTCCGGCTTCGCCCCGGTCGCCTGCGCGGCCGCGCAGACGCTGCTGCTCGTGGCGCTCAACGCAAACGGCCTGATCTGGGCGCGCCACATCATCCACGACCCGGGGGGAATGGTCGTCAAGAACTTCTCGTTCCTCGTCCTGGCCTGGGTCGCCGCGGGACTGCCCGGCTGGCGGTAGCCCTCCGGCTCAGAGTTTCCAGGGAGTCGAGAAATGCCCCACGAACGCGATGCGCTCGTAGCCGACGACCCAGACGTGGAGGAGGCCCGGGTCTCCCGCCTCGCGCCACAGGTAGATGCCATCCACTCCGCCGAGATGGTTGTCGACGAGGTTCCCCTTCGAGTCGAGAAGAAAGAGGTACCGCGGGCGATCTTCGGACAGTTCCGCCGCCCTGTCTTCCTCGGTCGCGTGAATCGACGGAGTTCCGATTCCCGAGACGATCTTCAGCACGTCGGATTCCGAGGAAGGAACGCTCGACCGGGCCGCGAGCGAGGAGAGCCGCGAGTCGGCGAAGAGAATCCGGTAGCCGTTCGCGAACGCGATCTCGACTTCGGAGAACGGCTGACCTCCGCCCGGCAACTGCACGCTTCGCACGGTCATCCCGGCCGGATGCGCGAGCCACGACAGGTCGCACCGCATGGGCTCTTTCGGGTTGTAGATGCCCGGGTCGGCAAACCGAGCCATCGCGATCGGCTGGTTTCCGCTGGCGGAGAAATCGCCGTAGCTCGCGACCGCGGGCGTCAGGATCAGCTTTCGCTTGCCGATCTGCTCGGGGAGACCCTGGAGCGCGTCATGGAGATGGAGGTCCGCGAGATCGAGCTTCGTCTCTTTCTCCACGCGGCGAAGGTCGGCCAGCGGGACGGGCAGGCCCTCCATTTTCGGGTAGCTCGCCAGGAGAGGCTCCATCCCGGCGAACGGCACGGAGTTGACCTCGGCGAACAGGCGCGCGTACTCCGGCTTCGGGAAGTCGAGCCAGGCGTGGAAAACGGTCAACGTCTTCCCGCCCGACTTCCGGGCGAGCTTGACCTCCCAGAGACCTTCGCGAAGGCAATTGTTCGCGAGGCTGAAATCGAGCCCCCCGGAAGATCGTGGTGAACTTCGTTTCGGTTGAATTCCCGCTGGATGAGCGCGATCCGTGTCAGGGCTTCCGAACCCCGGACGGCCTTCGGCGCGCGCGGGACAAGGAGGCGAAGATCGACGTCGGGAAGCTCCAGCCCGGCCTCCGGGGGAAGCAGGCGAACGGCGTACGACCCGTTCGGAAGGCGCGTCAGCTCGATCGATTGGAACGCGCGAACGGGCGCTTCCGGCGACGGCGCGAGCTTTTCCGCGACGAGCGGAAGAGTGATCGGCGTCCCGGCGCCCGGCGCGGCGTCGAGATGAGGACAGAGCATCACCGCAAACAGAACGGCGGCCAACGGAAGAGAGCGAGAGATTCGGTGTTTCATGGAAAAAATCCTAGCACGGCGCCGTGAAGTTTCCTCGTCATAAGATCCCGGCGATGAGGCTCCGCCGCACTCTCACCGCCGTGCCGCTCGCGGCGGCCGCTTACTTCATGGTCTCCGGCGGCCCGTACGGTCTCGAAGAGATCGTGCAGAAGACGGGCTATCGGGGAGCGATCGCGATCCTGCTGCTCGTTCCCGTCGTGTGGAGCCTTCCGGCGGCGCTGATGGTCGCCGAGCTCTCCAGCTCGCTGCCGGAGGAAGGGGGCTACTACGCCTGGGTGCGGCGCGCGCTCGGACCGTTCTGGGGGTTCCAGGAGGCGTGGCTCTCGCTCGTCGCAAGCGTTTTCGACATGGCGATCTATCCGACCCTCTTCGTTCTCTACATGTCGCATTTCTTCCCGGCGATCCGCGGCGCGGGCCCGGAATTCGCCCTCGGCGCGGCGATGATCGCGATCTGCACGGCCTGGAATCTTCTCGGCGCCCGCTCCGTCGGCGACTCTTCGGTCGTCCTCGGAGTCGCCCTGCTCGCCCCGTTTGCCGCGATCTGCGTCCTCGGGTTCCTCCGCTCGCCTCCGGCCGCGCCGGCCGCCGCGCACGTCCACCCGGAAATTCTCGGCGGAGTCCTGATCGCGCTGTGGAATTACATGGGATGGGACAACGCGTCGACCGTCGCCGGGGAGGTGGAACGGCCCCAGCGCACGTATCCTGCCGCGATTCTCGGGACGATGCTCCTCGTCGTCATCACGTACGTCCTCCCGGTCGTCGCGGCAGCCTCGGCGGGCATCGATCCGAGCCGCTGGACGACCGGCTCGTGGACGGAGGTCGCGTCGGAGCTCGGCGGGACCGCGCTCGCGGGAGCGGTCGTCGCGGGCGGCGCCGTGTGCGCCGTCGGCATGTTCAACGCGCTCGTTCTCTCCTACTCGCGCGTTCCCGCGGCGCTCGCCGACGACGGCTTTCTCCCGAAATTCCTCGCGTATCGCTCGCGCCGAACGTCGGCGCCGGTCTTTTCCATCGTCGCGTGCGCGGTGTGCTGGACCGTGGGCCTCACGCTCGGTTTCGACCGCCTGATCGAGCTCGACGTCCTCCTCTACGGGGGAAGCCTCATGCTCGAGTTCGTCGCGCTCACGCGGCTTCGCGTCCGCGAGCCCGGCCTTCGGCGTCCCTTTCGCGTTCCGGGGGGCCTCGCGGGAACCGTGCTGCTCGCCCTCGGACCCCTGGCCCTGCTCTCGGTCGCGCTCGTCCAGAACCGCGGGGAACGAGTCGGTCCGGTCGGAGCGCTCACGTTCGGCGCCGCTCTCGCCCTGCTGGGGCCGATTCTCTATTTCGCGGGACCGGGCAGAAGAGAACCGGCCGGAGAGGCCGGCCGGCCGCCCCGCTGAGGGTTCAGCCCGGCGGAGGAGAGTATTTCCGGCCGGTCCTTTCCCTCTTCCGGGGCAAAAACGTCGTGGCAGGACTGGCAGGTCCCGTAGATCGAGAGGATCCGGCTGGAAACGGCCGTCCGGTCCGCGAGCTTCGGCAGGTCGGAGGAGAGGGCCGTCACTTTCTTTCCGAGCTCGCCCATCCTCGTCTTGAAATCGTCGAGCGAACCGTTCTTCGTCGGGGGCGGATACCGGTCGATTTCGCGGGCGAGCTCGGACATGTATTCGAGCGCGAGCCGCATGCTCGAAACGTCGTTCTGGCGGAATGCGGACCAGAGCGCCTTGTAGTTGGGCATCATCCCGTCGCCCATCAGGTGTTTGAGCTTGTAGTACTCGCGCTCCGGGGGGACGGGCGAATACGTTTTCCCCGCGGAATCCGCGTGAAGGGCGGGGACTCCGACGGACCCGGCTGTGGCCAGGAGAACCCCCGCGATCGCGACACCGATGCCTCGAACTCTCATCGAAGACGAGACTAGCGTTCGGGCCGGGCTTTCGGGCGTCCGAAAGGATTTCTTAATGGAGGATTCAGACGCCGCCCAGGCGCGCCCGGAGCCACTCCCGGTGGTGGGTTTCGAGCACGTCCTCGCAGAATCCCAGCTCCCGGAAGATCGCCTCGGCGCCGCTCGCCTTCTGGAGCCGCCCGGAGAGCTCGGAAAGGGCATGGTGGGCTCCCGCGAGGCGCGCCCGATCGGACGCGAATCCGGACGCGGCCCGGGAAAGCCGGAGGGCGATCGCGAGAGCGGGCAGAACCACGGCGAGGACCGCGGCAACGGCGCTCCAGACCGCGCGCGGAACCCGCGGGGCCGAGGCGAGGGCGACGAACGGCAGATCGAGGAAGAGGTGCACGGCGACGAGGGCCACCGCCGCGAAGAACAGGGCCGACGAAAGCCGGACGAAGCCGTCCCGGGCCGGCGATCCCCCGATCGCGCGGCCGAGCTCCTCGAGCCGGGGGTCGAGGCGGCGCTCCTGGTAATAGTCCACGAGCGTGTGGACGGTGTGCGTGTCGATTCCGCTCCCGACCGGGAGCGTCGGCGCGAACGCGACCGTGTCCCGGGAAGCCCAGTCCGCGAGCCGGTCGGCCGTCAGCGTCTGAATCTCCCCCGCATCCCGCCGGAAACGCTCGCGCCGCTCCTGGGACTCGCTCCCCCGGTGCGTCCAGACGTTCGGATCGACGAGAAAACGATACTTGAGAAGCCGGCAGCGCTCCGCGCGGTGAAGCTCCAGGACGGACTTCCGGGACGCCCCGGCGGCCGCGTTCCAGATACAGGCGCCGAGCGCGAGGACGGCCGCGGCCGCTTCGCCGGCCCGCAACGCGTTCGCCGCGGCGGCGGTCGGGACGGACATCCATGCAGGGAGGGAGATCTCCAGGGCGAGCAGGGCGAGGGCGGCAAACCCCGCCCCGACGGACCAGAGCGTCAGGCTCCGAAAGCGGGCCGCGAGCCTCGAGGCTTCCCGCGACGAGCGGTCGTGGATGGGAACCAGGAGCTCCCGCGACATCGCCAGAGCGTCGTGCAGCGGGTACGAAGAAGTCAGGGCCTCCGGCGGGTCGTCCACGTCGGAACGGCCGTTTCGAGGCGGCACGGGATTTTCCGGACGTTCGCGCTCGGCAGCCGTCATGAAAGCCCTCCTCCCAAAGCCCGAGTTTTCTTCTTGAGGAGGTAAGGCTATCGCAGAGCGCCGCCGCGCTCAAGGACGCCGCTTCACCCGATCAGCGGCAGCGCGACGAAGAAACGGCTCCCCTGCCCGAGCTTGCTTTCGACCCGAACCTGTCCTTTGTGAGCCTCCACGATCCAGCGGACGATCGACAGGCCGAGCCCGGATCCGCCGCGGTAGGCGCGGCGGGCGCGGTCCGAGCGGAAGAAGCGGTCGAAGACGTAAGGCATGTCTTTTTCGTCGATTCCCACTCCCGTGTCCTCGATGACGACGAGAGCGTTTCCGCCGGAAGCCTCGACGCGAACCGCGACATGGCCCTTCTCCGTATAGCGAATCGCGTTCTCGAGCAGGTTGTGGAGGACTTCCCGGAGCCGGTTCTTGTCGCCGAGGACCTCGGCGCGGGAGACCGCGGCGGAAAATTCCATCGCGAGACCCTTCTCCGCCGCGGACGCCTCGAACTCGCCCGCGATCGTCTCCGCGAAGCGGCGGAGATCGACCCGCGAGAGCGACATCGTGACTCGCCCCGACGTGCCCCGCGAAAGAAAAAGGAGGTTCTCCGAGATGCGGATCAGGTGCTGGATCTCCACGAGCGCCTCCGAGAGCGCCTGCCGGTACTCGTCGGCGGAGCGCTCGCCCTCGATCGCGACCTCGATCCCTCCGCGAAGGATCGTCAGGGGCGTGCGCAGCTCGTGGGACACATCGGCGATGAACTGGGCCTGCTCGAGCTCGCGGCGCTCCAGCTCGGCGAGGCGCTCCTCGATCGGCTCGTCGCTCACTCGCCCACCGAGTAACCGACTCCCCGAATCGTGCGGATCCGTCCCCTGGCCGGCCCGTCGATCTTTTTCCGGATCGAGTTGATATACACGTCGATGATGTTCGTCGAGAGGTCCGACGTGTCCTCCCAGACGCGCGCGGCGATCTCCGCGCGGGACACGACTTTTCCCTTCCGCCGGAGGAGAAGCTCCAGGATCGCGCCTTCGCGCACCGTGAGCTCCATCGTCTCGTCTCCGATTCGGGCGATTCGCGACGCCGGGTCGTAGGTCATCCCTTCGCACTCGAGGGGACCCGCTTCCTTCGGCTCGCTCCGGCGCGTCAGCGCCCTCAGGCGCGCGAGGAGCTCCCGGTAGGAGAAAGGCTTCACGAGGTAGTCGTCCGCGCCGGCGTCGAGCCCTTCGATTTTGTTCTCGACGGAGTCGCGCGCCGTGAGCATCAGGATCTTCGCCGAGACGCCGCGGCGGCGCATCTGGCGGCAGAGCTCGAGTCCGTCGTAGGTTCCCGGCAGAAGCAGATCCAGAATCACGAGGTCGAACGGGTCGGCGAGGGCCTTCTCGAGAGCCGCGTCGCTGTTGTTCGCGACGTCGACGCCATAGCCCTTCTCCGACAGTCCCTTCTTCAGGAAATCGGAGATCTTTTTCTCATCTTCCACCAAGAGAATCTTCGTCATGGCCTTCCGATTCTCCCCTCTCCGCGGAGAGCCGCCCGGCTCGCCGGGGATTTCTTAAGAAAGACAGGACGAACACGGCGCCCGTTCCCGCCGCGAAGCCGGCGAGAAAGGACGACGTCCTCGGCTCCGGTACGAGGACGGCGCCGAGAGCGCCCGCGAGCACGAACGCGAGAAACAGGGGGCGGGGAACTTCCGCGACCATTCGACCTTCCGCTAAAATAGCCGGATGACGATCCGGCTGCTGTATTTTGCCTCTTTTCGCGAGGCGTCGGGGACCGACGAGGAGACGCGCTCGGTCGCCGAGGGAACGACGGTCGGCGCGCTCTGGGAGGAGCTTCGGGCGTCCGCGCCGCACTTCGCGAACTTCCGTTCGATGCCCGCGGCCGCGGTCAACTGCGAGTACGTTTCCGCCGGGCGAACGCTCGCCGAAAACGACGAAATCGCGTTCCTTCCCCCGGTCGCAGGAGGATGAGCCGGACCTCACCCCCCGTCCCCCTCTCCGTAATACGGAAAGGGGGTGGCCGAAGGCCGGGGGTGAGGTCGGGAAAGCACTGAACGATGACCTTCCTGACTCAAAAACCGCTCGATCTCGGCGCACTCCTCGAACAGGTTCGGCGCGACTCCGACGGCGGCCTGGCCGCCTTTCTCGGAGTCGTGCGCAACGAGAACGAAGGGCGGCGCGTGGGAAAGATCGAGTACACCGCCTACGCGCCGATGGTCGAGCTCGAAATGGGGAAGATCGCCGCGGAGCTCGCCCGGGACTTCCCGCAAACCCGCGTCGCGATGGTCCACCGGGTCGGGCTGCTCGTCGTCGGCGAGGCCTCGGTCGCGATCGCGGCGGCGTCTCCCCATCGCCAGGACGCCTACGCCGCCTGCCGCGACGCGATCGAGAAAATCAAGGCGAGGGCCCCCATCTGGAAGAAAGAGATGGAGTGATATTGTTCCCTTTTCGAACCGAAGGAGCACCCGAATGACGAACGTCGCTGAAAAATCCGCCGACAAGTCCAAATCCCGGGAGTGGTCTTCTCCCGAGCTCGACCTCGAAGTCGTTCACTACCGCAACGACGGGGGCGTCGCCGTCATCGAGATGGACGATCCGCCGGCCAACACCTACACGTACGCGTTCAACCGCCAGCTCGACGACGCGATTCTGAAGGCGCGCTTCGACGACGCCGCGCACGTGATCGTTCTCCGGGGACGGGGCGACAAGTTCTTCTGCGCCGGCGCGAACATCAACATGCTCAATGCCGTCACTCCCGAACTTCAAGTACTACTTCTGCCTGCACGCGAACGAGACGCTGTCCCGCCTCGAGCACACGCCGAAGCTCGTGATCGCGGCGCTGAACGGGCACACCGTCGGGCGGCGGGCTCGAGATCGCGATGGCCGCCGACCTTCGCGTCGCGCGCAAGGACGCCGGCAAGATCGGGCTGCCCGAAGTCAACCTCGGCGTGCTTCCCGGCACGGGCGGCACGCACCCGCCTCGCGCGGCTCGTCGGCAAGTCGCAAGGCGATCGAGCTGATGGTCACCGGCGAACACGTATACGCTTCGAAGAAGCCCAGCGACATGGGCGTCGTCAACCAGGTCTGGGAAGGCTCGCCGCGAAGAATTGTGGCAGCAGGTGCATGGACTACGCGCGCCAGTTCTGCCCGCCGCACAAGGCCGCGATGGCCGTCGGGCACATCAAGCGCGCGGTGCAGACCGGGTCGGAGATTCCCGTCGAGTCCGCGCTCGCGATCGAGCGGGAGCTGCAGTCGCTGCTGTTCAAGTCGAAAGACGCGAAGGAAGGCATCGCGGCCAACGTGGAGAAGCGCACGCCGAAGTTTTCGGGCCGTTAACGAGCCTTGTCGTTCCCGCGAAAGCGGGAACCGCTCTGGTCGCTCCCCTCGAGGCGGCGGGTCCTGTCACGGGACTCGACCCGCTGTTCCGCTCGCTGCGGGTTGACGACTTTGCTACGACTCCGCGCCGCGAGCGGCAACAGGGGTCTCCCCCCGCGCCACCCGCCGAGTTACGCGCTCTCCAGCACTCCCGCGAGCCGCTGCGGGTCCACGTTCCCGCCCGACACCAGCGCGACGACCCTCGTGCCCGGCGCGAACTTCACGCGCCCGAAGAGAATCGCCGCCGTCGCCGCCGCGCCTCCGCCTTCCGCGCACAACTTCGCCCGGGTGAGGAGGAGCCGCATCGCTTCCGCGATTTCTTCCTCCGCGACGACGACGAGCTCGTCGACGAAGCGCCGGGCGATGTCGAGCGGGAGCTGGCCGACGAAAGGAGGGATCAGGCCGTCGGCGAGAGTGCCCGCCGGCCGCGCGACCGGCACGGGATGACCCGCGTCGAGCGCCGGCTTCAGGCCCGGACCCGATTCGAGCTCGACCGCGACGACGCGAACGCCCGGACGGGTCTGCTTGATCGCGCAGGCGATTCCGCCGAGCAGTCCCCGCCGCCGACGGGCACGACGACGGCCTCGACGTCGGGAAAGTCCTCGAGGATTTCCAGGCCCGCCGTCCCGGCGCCCGCGAGCACGACCGGATCGTCGAAGGGATGCACGAAGACGTACCCGGTCTCGCGTTCGACTTCCCGAAGTCTGTCGAAGAGCGTCGCATTGTCCCCGTGGGGAACGATCCTCGCGCCGTACCCTTCGACGGCCGCGACTTTCGCGCGCGGCGCCGAGGCCGGCATGACGACGGCGCACGGGACGCCCGCCTTTCGGGCCGCCCACGCGACCGCTTGCGCGTGGTTTCCGGCAGAAACCGTCACGAGGCCGCGCCCCGCTTCTCCGGGAGGAAGGGAGAGCACCTTGTTCAGGGCGCCGCGGGGCTTGAAGGAGCCGGTCTTCTGGAGGCTTTCGCACTTGAGGTGGAGACTCACGCCCGCCCGGGAACCGAGCGAGGCCGCCGAGAGGAGCGGCGTTCGATGAACGTGGCCCCGAAGGCGCCCGGCCGCGCTCCGGATCTCTTCGATGGCAATCACTCGCGCGCAAGATACCTCCGCGCGCCGCAAGTTACAATCGAACCGTGGACCGCGTGTACGACATCGTCACCTTCGACTGCTACGGAACGCTCATCGACTGGGAGGAGGGCATCTCTTCCGCGTTGCTCGCGGCCGCGCGACGCGAAGGGAAGCCGCTCGACCGCGACGCCGCGCTGCGCGCCTATTCGGAAATCGAACCGCAGGTCGAAAGCGAGCCGTACCGTTCCTACCGCGACGTTCTCGCGGAGACCGCGTCGCGGGTAGCGGCCCGCCTCGGGTGGGACCTGCCCGCTTCCCGGGCCTCGTTTCTCGCGGACAGCCTGCCCGGCTGGAAGCCGTTTCCGGACACGAACCCCGCGCTCGCTCGTCTCGTGAAGGCCGGATACCGGCTCGGAATTCTCTCCAACACCGACGACGATCTTCTCGCCGCGACCCGCGAATCGCTGACCGCCCCTTTCTCCCTCGTCCTCACCGCGCAGCAGCTGCGTTCCTACAAGCCCGGGTATCGCCACTTCGAGGCGGCGCGCGCGCAGCTCGGCGAAGCGCGCTGGCTCCACGCGGCGCAGAGTTATTTTCACGACGTCGTGCCCGCTCATTCGCTGTGCATTCCGGTCGCGTGGATCAATCGAAAGCGCGACACGCCCTCCGGAACCGCGCGCCCCGATTTCGAGTTCGGCTCGCTGACGGAGCTCGCCGACGCGCTCTGCGACAGTCAGGAATCTCTTTGAGCGGAATACGCCAGGAGGATCAGGTCGGCGCGCCGCCGGACGCCGTACTTCGCGAGAACGTTCGACACGTGGAATTTCGCCGTTCGTTCGGAAATCCGAAGCGACGAGGCGATCTCCCTGTTCGATGAATTCCTCAGCAGGATCGTCATCACTTCCCGCTCGCGCTCGGTGAGCTCGGCGGCCGCCGGGCGCGGCGCCGTGGGCGCGGAAACCGACAGCGCGGTCTCGACGAACCGGGTCAGTAGCTCGCGCGGCACCCAGTAGCCCCCCTGCGAGAGCTCCGCGAGCGCCCAGGGAAGCCGCTCCCGGATCTCCGAACGCGAGAGCAGCCCCTTGACTCCGATTCGAAGCAAAGGAAAGGCCGAAGCCTCCGTGAACATTTCCGCCGTCACGAGAATTCGAGCTCCCGCGCGGCGCAGAGGAGCCGGCGAACGAGGGCCTCCGTCGCCGACCGCGGCACCTCGCCTTCCACGGCGTAGAGCGAGCATCTCGGGATCGGCGCCCTCAGATCCGGGACCGGCCCGATGCGCAGCCCTTCGACCCGAAACGGCGATTCTTCGAGCGTTTGTTCGAAATCCGAGAGTAACGTCGGGTGGATCCAGAGGAGGAGCACGGCCTCGCGCGGTTCCATGATTCCCAAGGTCGTCGCAAAGAACGTGCCGTTCGGACCTGCTTAAAGTCCGCGCGTGCGCGGGCGCGTGCTTTTTCTCTACTCCCTCTGCTGCCTCATCTGGGGATCCACGTGGCTCGTCATCAAGATCGGCCTTGCGGACTTTCCCCCTTTCGAATTCGCGGCGCTTCGGATGGGAATCGCGTGCGCGGTTCTGGCGCCGATCTCCTTTCGAGCGGGATTCCCCTCCCTGAGCGCCCGCGAATGGAGGGCCGTGGCCTTCAGCGGGATTCTCCAGATCGGATTCTCGTACGCGTTCATCTTCGCGGCCGAAGCGAAGATCGACTCCGGATTGACCGCGATTCTCTTCGCGAGCTTCCCGATCTGGGTCGGCCTGTTCGCGCACGCCCTCCTGCCCGGGGAGCCGTTGACCCGCGCGAATCTCACGGCCGCGCTTTTCGGATTGTTCGGGGTCGCCGTCCTGGAGTTCCCGGCTCTGCGCGGGCTCCTGCGGGGAGGCTCGCTCGGCTGGACGGCATTCTTCCCCGCGGCCTCCGCGGTCTCGTCGGCCCTTTCGAACGTCTGGATCAAGCGTCACCTTTCGCGGGTCTCTCCCGCCGTGAACCTCTGGGGCCAGACGCTCGTCGGGTCGCTGTTTCTGCTTTTCCTGTCGTTTTCCTTCGAGCGGCATGCCCGAATCCTCTGGACCCCGAAGGCCGTCGCGTCCCTGCTTTACCTCTCGATCCCGGGAACCGTCGTGGCCTTCCTCGCGCTCCTCTGGCTGATCCCCCGCGTCCCGATGTCGACGATCGGCGTGATTCCGCTGATCGACACGCTGATCGCCGTGCTTCTTGGGGTCGTCGTTCTGGCGGAGCCGTTCGGCTGGCGAATTTTTTTCGGCGGCCTGCTGATCCTCGGCGGCGCGGCCCTCGCCGTCCGGAGCCCCGGCAGCGGCCACGCTTCCGCCGGCGGTGATACGATTCCCGGCTGATGGGGCCGGTCTGGAAGCTGATCAAGAACGTCAAGGACGTGTGCTCCCAGTGCGGTGTGGAGATCGTCGATTTCCCGGCCGTCGGCCGCGTCGTCGATTTCCAGTTTCTCCTCTCCGAGAAATTCTGCTGGCCCTGCTACCGCTACAACGCGGCTCTCGTCGACGAGGTCGATCCCCAGTCGCTCCACGCGTTTCAGCCGGTCACCAAACCGATCATCCCGTAGCCGGGACTGGGCGGGTCCTGTCGCGGGACTCGCTCCGCTTTTCCGCTCGCCGCGAGCCTGACGACTTTGCTACACCCGCGTCGCGAGCGGCAAAAGGGAGTCTCGCCCCGCGCCACCCGCCCGACCGCACGGTGAGAGCATCCTGCGACAGGACCCGCCCTCCGGGGGACGTTCAGAATCCCGAACCAGGCATGAGGGAAAGCCGCGTCGTCGTCGAGACCCCGGACGGCCCGATGGAAGGACACTTCGTGCTGCCCGAGCAGACCCGCCGCGACGAACGCGCGATGGGCGTTCTCGTCGCGCAGGAGGCGTTCGGCGTGAACGGCCATCTCCTCGCCGTCTGCCTCAGGCTCGGCGAAGCCGGCTACGCGGCGCTCGCTCCGGAGCTCTATCACCGCTCGGGAAACGGAATCGAGGTCGACTATTCGGATTTCGATCGCGCCCGTCCGCTGCTCGCCGACCTCACGCCGGAAGGAGTGACGAACGACGTCCTCGCCGCCCTGTCCTTCCTCGACGCGCACCCCGCCGTCGACCCCGCCCGGATCGGGATCGTGGGATTCTGCGTCGGCGGATACGTTTCCTTTCTCGCGGCCTGCCGGACGCACGTTTCGGCGGCCGTCGTCTTCTACGGAGAGGGCATCGTCACGCCGCGTCCGAAGTCGCACCTCCCGGCGCTTCTCGGGGAGGCGGAGCGAATCTCGTGCCCGGTCCTCGGCCTGTTCGGCGCGGAGGACGCTTCGATCCCCGCCGCCGACGTGGAGGCGATCCGGGAAAAGCTCTCCGCGCTCGGCAAGCGGTCCGAGATCGTGACGTATCCGGGCGCGGGCCACGGGTTCTTCTGCGAGGAGCGGCCGTCCTACCGCGCGGACGCGGCCGCCGACGCCTGGAAGAGAACCCTCGACTGGCTCCGGAGCGCGCTGCTGCCGGCTACCAGCCCAGCCCCAGGACCATGAGCCCCACGGCCGCGATGACGCCGCCGGCCGCCGCGTCTCCGTAGCGGTCGAGCCACCGGGCCCGGAGCACCCTCGCCCCGGCGCGGGCCGGAAGCACGAACGCGACCATCGTCGCCAGCGTGGCGGCCTCATAGAGGAGCACGACGCCGGCCGTGCGCAGGCCGCCGAGCGGCGCCGCCGCGAAGACGAGCGGCACCACGGCGATGCAGGGGTCCGCCGAGAAGAGCAGGAAAAGCGTCCAGACGCTCGTCCGGGAAAGATCGTGCACGTGGTCGTAATGCGCGTGAGAGTGGCCGTGGATTCGGGGGACGACCACCCCGCGCAGTCCCCACATCGCGTACAGGACGCCGAACCCGATCAGCAGGAAAGGAGCGATTCCGCCGAGCCTGCCACCGAGAGCGGAGAGGGCGCGCAGTCCGAGGAACGCGCCTCCGAGACCGAGGAGGGCGGAAACCGTGACGTGGCCGAAGCCGCAGAGAACGGTGATTCGCGCGGTCCGCGCCGCCGACCAGCCGCGCGCCCGGGCAAGCGCCGCGAACGGAACCCAGTGATCCGGAGCCGCCGTGTGCAGGCTTCCCACGGTGACGGCGGCGGCCGCGAGCGTCGAGAAAAGCGCGCCCGTCATTTCGGAGTCTCCACCCCGCCGAATCGCGGAGGCCGCTTTTCGAAGAAGCTGTCGAGCCCTTCCGCGAAATCCCGCCCGTCGGCGATGCGGGAGAGCGACTCGATCTCGCGGTCGAGGTGGAGATCGATTCGGTCCACGCCCGCCGCCTGATGGATCAGGCCCTTCGCCACCCCGAGCGCCTCGGTCGGCCCCGCCGCGACGCGCGCGGCGATCTCGAGCACCCGCGCGTCGAACCCGTCGACCGGGATCACGGCGTTGACGAGCCCCAGTCGAGCGCTTTCGCCGCGTCGAGCCGGGGATTGAGAAACGCGAGCTCCATCGCGCGGCGCAGCCCGAGAAGACGCGGCAGAAAAAACGTCGAGCTTTCCGCGCCGGTGAGGCCGGTCTTGCCGTACGCCCACTCGAAGGTCGCCCGTTCCGAGGCGAAGACGAGATCGCAAGACATCGCGAGGCCGAACCCGCCGGCCGCCGCAATGCCGTCCACGGCCGCGAGAAAAGGCTTCGGCGCCCGCTGGATCTCGGAGATCGCGCTGTGGATGTACTCGAGGATCTGTTGAAAAATCGCTCCGTATCCCGCCGAAGGAGGGCGGCCTCCCTGCAGGTACGCGAGCTCCGCCGGCTCGCCGCCGGCGCGGATGTATTTCAGGTCCGCGCCGCTGCAGAAGACGCCGGCCGCTCCCGCAGGACGACGGCCCGGACCTCCGCGTCGCGGGCGCACTGCAGCCCGGCCCGGCGCAGGTCCCGCGCGGTCTCGACGTCGAGGGAGTTGAACCGCTCCCCCCGGGAGATCGTGATCACTCCGACGGCGCCGATCCGCTCGAGAAGGATCGAATCCGTCACGGGCGGGCCTCCGCGGGCTTCACCGCGCCGATCCCGGCGGCACCGGCGCCGGACGAGCGGGAGCCGGCCCGGAAGGTCTCCGGCGCGGTCCGGCCCGCCGCGACGAGCCGCAGGACGGACTGCCAGAGGGGGCCCCAGGCTTCGTGGAGCATCCACTCCTGGTGCGCGAAGGCGTACGCCTTCAGCCCTTTTCGGTCGCCGCGCGCGAGCAGGGCGGACACCAGCGGAGGCACGGGGTACGCGGGCGATCGGGCGATGACCGGGCCGGCGTCGACGTCCTCCGTCACCCAGTGCGCGGTCGCCCGCGTCTCCGGCTCTCCGCCGAGAATCGCGTCGGCGACGGCCCGGAGGCCGGGATATTTCGGCCGCCCGTCCGGTCCCGTTCGCGTCAGGTCGCTCCCGTGGATATTGACCGCCCGCCGCGCCGTCAGTTCCAGCAGCGGCGGAGTCGCGACGTGGAGGTAGCCGGAGAAGAGGAGAAGATCCGGACGGAACGGAGCGAGCTTCGCGGCGATTTCGGAGTCGTTTTCCCTGCGGACCGAGAAATCCGAAAGCCGCGCCCCGCGGCTCCGGTGAAACTCGCGGACCGAGTGGCGGATCAAGGGAACGCCGGCCGAACGCAGCCGGTCGAGATCCTGCGCGTCGAAATCGTCCTCGCCCGCGAGAGCGGCAACGAGGTTCCAACGCCTTCCGCGGGCCGGATCCGCCAGCAGCTCCGAAATGCCGGGGCAGCGGCGCGACGACAGCACGGCGACGCGGAGGGGATGAAACGGCGTCAGCATATCCGCGGCAGCGGCTCGCCTTCGGGCTCCGCGAGAAGCCGGCGGCCGAAGCCCGTGTCGAGGACGATCGAGCCCGGCGCGCTCCGCGAGGCACGTGCCGACGACGGCGGCATCCCGCCCGAGCGGGTGCGCGCGCAGCGCCTCGAGCACCGCGTCGGCCGCTTCGGGCGAGACGCCGATCACCGCTTTGCCCTCGTTGGCGACGTGAAGCGGGTCGATGCCGAGCAGCTCGCCGGCGGCGCGCACGGCTTCCGTGACCGGCACCGCCGTCTCGTCGAGCAGATTCCGACTCCGCTCTTTTCCGCCATCTCGTGCAGGGCGCGGGCGACGCCGCCGCGGGTCGGGTCCTTCATCGCGACGATCGCCGCCGCCGCCGGCCTCGAGCGCCGCGCGGATCAGTCCGTTGATCGGCGCGACGTCCGACTGCAGATCGCCCTCGAGCTCGAGCCCGTGGCGCGCCGCCATGATCGCCAGGCCGTGGTCGCCGAGCGTGCCGGTCACGAGGATGCGGTCGCCCGGGCGCAGCCCGCAATCGCGCACGACCCGCGTCGGTCACGGCCGACGCCCGTCGTGTTGAGGACGATGCCGTCCAGCTTCGCCCCGGCCCATCACCTTCGTGTCGCCGGTGACGATGCGCGCGCCGGCCTCGCCGCACGCGGCGGCGCATCGACGCCTGCATGCGCTCGAGGTCGCGTCGCGCGCGAAGCCCTCCTCGAGGATCGACGCCGCAGGTGAGCGCGAGCACCTCGGTCGCGCCCATCATCGCGAGGTCGTTCACCGTGCCCGCAGACGCGAGCCGGCCGATGTCGCCGCCGGGGAAGAACATCGGGTGAACGACGTGCGAGTCGGTCGTGACGACGAGCCAGCGGTCGCCGATCGCAGATCGCCGCGCCGTCGTCCATGGCCGCGAGCCCGACGTCCCGTCGGCGAGAGCTCCGGCGCGCCCGGCAGGAAGACGTCTTCGATGAGGCGCGCATCGCCCGGCCGCCCGCGCCGTGCTTGAGAGTGATGCGTTCGACAATTGTGTCGCGTCCTTGCCGGACGCCGTTCGACGGTTCGGTCGTCGAACCGGAAGGGTTCGCGCTATCGTCGACCGACGCCGCCCAGATCGGGATGCCGCCGTACTGATGCCAGATCTTGCACGTGCCCTCGCTGCGACACCATGCAGGCGCCGACCGGCGAGTCCGGGCACGCACTCCTTGCCGAACAGCGGGCAGTCGTGCGGCGAGGCGATGCCGGACATGATGTCGCCGCAGATGCACTCCGCGGTCAGCGCGGACGGCGCGTAGTCCCAGAGCGACGCGAGGTCGATCGTGAACCGCCGGCGCGCGTCGAAGCGCGCGCACTCGTCGCGCAGGCGGAGGTTGCCGTTCGGAACGTGGGCGATGCCGCGCCAGCGCCCGCCGATCGGCCGGAACACGCTCCAGAGCTGCTCCTGCGCGCGGAGGTTGCCTTCGCTCGTCACGCAGCGCGGGAACATGTTCTCGACCGGCGGGCTTGCCGGTCGCGAACGAGCTCGACCAGCCGCACCAGCCCGGCGAGGATGTCGAGCGGCTCGAAGCCGGCGACGACGACCGGAATGCCGTGGCGTCTCGACGAACGGCTCGAACACGCCCCAGCCGGTGATCGTCGCGGCGTGGCCCGCCGCGAGGAATCCTTCGACGCGCGTGTCCGGCATCTCGGCGACGATCTCCATGACCGGCGGGATGTACTTGTGGGCCGACAGCACCGAGAAGTTCGGCGGCGGATCGGCCGGAGCATCGCCGCCGTGGCGACCGCGGTGGTCTCGAACCCGGTCGCGAAGAACACGACCTCCTCGTCGGTCTGCTCGCGCGAGCTCCACGGCCTGGGCGACGCTGTAGACGACGTCGACCCGCGCGCCCTCGGCCTGCGCGTCGGCGAGCGACTGCGACGGTGCCGGGCACCCTCAGCATGTCGCCGTAGGTCGCGACGCGTGACGCCCTGCCGCGCGAGCGCGACGCCCTCGTCGACCTCGGGCATGTCGGTGATGCAGACCGGGCAGCCCGGGCCCATGATCACGTCCAGCTCTTGCGGAAACGTCGCGCGCAGGCCGAAGCGCGCGATCGCCTGCTCGTGGCTGCCGCACACGTGCATGACCGAGACGGGCGCGCGGCCGATCTCCCGTGCGTGACGCGCGCCGAGCGCTTCGCACGAGCGCGGCCTCGCGCCGCGGGATCGCGGAACTTCAGCTGGCGACCGCCCGTCGAGCCGCGCCGTCTCCGCCGCGGTCGATTCGCTCTATCCATGGCGAGGCCCCGTCCCGTCGATCTCGCCGCGCACGTCGGCCGCCATCAGGTCGTCGCCTGCGGCGCTGCCGCAGCAGCTCTTCGTACAGCGCCAGCGTCTCGGCGATCTCCTCGGGCGGGATCCGGCGGATCGCGTAGCCGACGTGGTTGAGGATGTAGTCGCCGGGCGCGACCGGCTCGTCGACGACGTCGAGGCGGACCTGCTCGGCGCACGCCCCAGAAGTCGCACCGTCGCCACCCACTCCGTCGACGAAATCACTTTGCCGGGAACACCCAGGCACATCAGATACGCCTCCTGTTCTTGCGACCGCGTTGCGACCACCGCCTGGCCGAGCGCGATGCCGCCGTCGCCCGGCGGCACCCGCGTTGCAGATAGACGCGACGTCCGCCGAGAGCGCTCGAGCGATCCTCTCCGCCAGCCGCGCGTTCTGGAAGCAGCCGCCGGTCAGCACGACCGGCAGCGGTCCGCCGTCGGCAGCGCCGCGCGCACCGTCCGCCGGTGGCCGCGACGAGCGTGTTGTGGAAGCGCGCGGAGATGGCTCCGGCGCCGGGACGCCGGCGAACAGGTCCGCGACGGCCGCGCGCACCGTCGGCCGCAGATCGACTTCGCGCGGCATCGCGCTACCGTCGATGTCGAACGGGTAGCGATCGCCGTTCCGCCGGATCGGCCGACGAGTTCCACGCGATCGCGACCTGCCCCTCGTAGCGGGAGACCGGCGCGCGCCAGGAAGAGCGCCCCGATCCCGTCGAAGTAGCGCCCGACGCCGCGCGCGCGCGGCGAGTCGACGAGCGGCGCCGATCATCTGCCGCACGCGATCGACGCTCGCGCCTGGCGCGACCGTCGCGAACAGCGGGAACCGGTCGAGCGGAGCGCCCGTCGGAAACGCGTCGTCGAGCAGCGCCAGCGCGATCGCGCCACGGCTCGCGGATCGCGCGCTCGCCGCCGGCCAGCGGACCGGGCCGGAACGTCGCGACCCGCTCGAAGCTCGCCGTAGTCGCGCGAGCAGGATCTCGCCGCCCCACGCGGTGCCGTCGGTGCCATAGCCGGTCCCGTCGAACGCGACGCCGATCACCGGGCCCGTCAGCCCGTGCTCGGCCATCGCGCTCGCCACGTGCGCGTGGTGGTGCTGCACCGCCGACTCTTCAGCGCCTCGGAGCTGCGAGCGCGTACGCGGTCGACAGGTACTGCGGGATGCAGATCGTGCGCGATGATCGCCGGGGCGACGCGCGAGGAAGCGCTCCATGCGCGCGATCGCCTCGCTCGTAGAAGCCTCGTAGCGTCTCGAGGTTCTCGAGGTCGCCGATGTGCGGCCCGAGGTAGGCGGACTATCCCGACGCCGAGGCAGAACGTGTTCTTGAGCTGGGCGCCGCACGGCCGAGCACCGGCCGCGCGAACGGGCGCCGCCGCGCGATCGGCCGCGGGACGCAGCCGCGCGAGCGGCGCAGCACCATCGGCCGCCCCGGCGACCACGCGCGCCACCGAGTCGTCGCAGCGCGTCTCGATCTCGCGGTCGTGCACCAGGAAGCACATCGGCGATCTCCGCCGAGCCGGCGAACGCGCCTCGTCGTTCTCGCAGCGCGATCGGCTCGTCCGACAGGTTGCCCGACGTCATCACCAGCGGCCGCGCCGGCATCGGCGAGCAGCAGGTGGTGGAGCGGGGTGTACGGGCAGCATCAGGCCGACGAGCGGATTGTCCGGCGCGACGCTCGCGGACGAGCGGCAGCTCCGGCGCGCCGCGCGACGAGCACGATCGGCCGCTCGGGCGAGAGCAGCAGCGCCGCTCCTCGGCGGCGAGCACCGCGATCGCGCTCCGCCTCGCCGATGTCGCGCGACCATCACCGCGAACGGCTTCTCGTCGCGCCGCTTGCGCAGCGCAGGCGCGCGACGGCGCGCGGCGACGTCGCGTCGCACGCGAGGTGAAAGCCGCCGAGGCCCTTGATCGCGACGATCAGCCCGGCCCGAGCAGCGCGCCGCGGCGCGGTCGATCGGGTCGCTCCAGCGACGCGGTGCCCGCGGCGGCCGACAGCGCCACAGCCGCGGGCCGCACCCGGGCAGGCGTTGGGCTGGGCGTGGAAGCGCCGGTCGCGACGGGTCCTCGTACTCGCGCCGGCACGCGCGCGCACATCGCGAACGGCGCCATCGTGGTCGCGGCCCGGTCGTAGGGCACGTCCCGGCGCGATCGTGAAACGCGGCCCGCAGTTCGTGCAGTTGGTGAACGGGTAGCGATAGCGCCGGTTCGCGGGATCGAAGATCTCCGCCAGGCACTCGTCGCACGTCGCGAGATCCGGCGGAATCGACACGCGCGCGTTTCCGGTGTCCCGGCTCGGCACGATGACGAACCCGCCGCCGGGCTCGGCCGGGATCTCGCGGCACTCGAGCTCGCGGATCTCGGCCGCCGGAGGCGGCGACGTGCGAATGCCGAGCAGGAAGCTCTCGACCGCCCGGCCGCCCCCGAACGCTTCGATCGTGACGCCGAGCGAATCGTTCGAGACGCGCCCGGAGATTCCGTTCTCGGCGCGCGAGACGCCAGATCCAGGGCCGGAAGCCGACGCCCTGAACCGTTCCCCGGATTTCGATGCGGCGCCCGACTTCGTTCATGACGCTCTCACGTTAGGCGGAGGCGGCCCACCCCGCGTGGTGCGATTGCATCGAATCTGCCCAAACGAAGCGCGGACGGTCAGCGCTCGTCGAGGAGCGCGTGCTTTCGCGCGACTTCCCGCTCGAGGAGGCCGTACCACGCGGCCATCCCTTCGCCCGTGCGCGCGGAGACGACGAGGATCCGCCCCGAAGGATTGAAGGCCGCGATCTGCTCTCGAACGGCCTCGACATCGAAGTCGACGTGCGGAAGGAGGTCGGACTTCGTGACGATCGTCACGGCGGCCTTCGCGAAGATCGCCGGATACTTGAACGGCTTGTCGTCTCCCTCCGCGACGGAGAGGAGCGCGACCTTGAAGTCCTCGCCGAGATCGTAGGAAGTCGGGCAGATCAGGTTTCCGACGTTTTCGATGAAGAGGATGTCGAGGCCCGCGAGCCGCGGCCCCTCGAGGTGCAGCGCTTTCTCGACCTGCCGGGCATCCAGGTGGCACGCGCCGCCCGTCAGGATCTGGCGGGCGGGAATCCCCGCGCGGCGCAGGCGATCCGCGTCGCGGTCCGTCGCGATGTCGCCATCCACGCCCCCGAGATCGTAGGCGTCCCGGAGCGATCGGGCCGTTGCCTCGAGAAGCGTCGTCTTTCCCGACCCCGGCGAAGAGATCAGGTTCACGACGACCGTCCCGGCGGCGCGAAACGAGCTTCGAAGCGACTGCGCGGCGGCCGCGTTCGCGGACAGGATTTTCTCGCGGACTTCGACTTCGGGCATGTTCACTCTCCCACGGCGGAGGGACGCTCCGCGAACGACACTCTCCGCACTTCGAGCTCGTCGCCACCCCGCACGGCGAGCGGACCGGAACAGCGCGGACAGAGACGCAGCCAGGACCCGGCCGCGCGCTCAGCGATTTCGCCGCATTCGGCGCAGGTCTGGCGGGCCGGACGCCACTCGACGACGAGTCGGGCTTCCGAGTCGGCCGTGCCCGAGACGATCGCCGCCCACGCGAACTCGATCAGGTCGGGCTCGACGGCGGCGAGGTCGCCCACGACGATCGTCACGCAGTCGAGCTCGCCCCCGCCCCGCGTCTCGGCGACGCCGCGGGCGATTCGATAGACCTCGGCGGCGAGCCCCATCTCGTGCACGCCGCGAGTATGGTTCCGGCCGAGCCGCGGAAGCCTGATGCAAATGGCCCGGTCGCATTTGATGCATTCGCATTTGGACACCCTCCGGCGCGAAGAGCATCGTGCCTCTTGTAGCGAATCGGGCGGACAGCTCGCCGGATTGCCAGCGAGCTCCGCAAACCGCTTACAGGAGGTCGGTATGACGCCCACGGACCTCATCGCCGGAACCGAGAAACCGCGAACGACGGTTGACCGGCGCGACTTCATCCGGGTCTGCACGCTCGCGCTCGCCGCCGTCGGAATGCCGTACGCGGCCGCCGCGAAGGTGGCCAAAGCGATCGCCTCGAAGAAGCTCAAGCCCTCGGTGATCTGGCTCCACTTCCAGGAGTGCACGGGCTGCACCGAATCGCTCCTCCGCACGTCGCACCCCGCCGTCGCGGAGCTGATCCTCGACCTCGTCTCGCTCGACTACTGCGAGACGCTGTTCGCCGCCGCGGGACACCAGGCGGAAGCCGCGCTGAAGAAGGCGATGACGCGAGAACGCCGGGAAGTACGTCCTCGTGATCGAAGGCGCGATCCCGACGAAGGACAACGGCATCTACTGCCAGATCGGCGGGCGCACCGCGCTCGAGATCGTCCACGAGGTCGCGGACAAGGCCGGCGCGATCATCGCGATCGGCTCCTGCGCGTCGTGGGGAGGCATTCCGTCCGCCGACCCGAACCCGACCGGCGCGACCGGCGCGCCGACGGTTCTCAAGGGCAAGACCGTCGTGACGATCCCGGGCTGCCCGGCGAACCCGTACAACCTGCTCGGCACGGTCCTCCAGTACGCGACGTTCGGCACTCTGCCCGCACTCGACGAGAAGAACCGGCCCGAAGTTCGCGTACGGCCGCACGATCCACGAGCACTGCCCCCGCCGCGCCCACTTCGACGCCGGCCGCTTCGTCCAGAAGTTCGGCGACGAAGGACACCGCCTCGGGCTATTGCCTCTACAAGCTGGGCTGCAAGGGCCCCGCGACGCACGCCAACTGCTCGATCCAGCACTTCGGCGAAGTGATCGGCGCGTGGCCGATCGGCATCGGGCATCCCTGTTTCGGCTGCACCGAGCAGACGCTCGCGTTCCGCGTGCCGCCAGTTCACGACGGTCGACATCGATCGGCCCGACGCCCCCCGACACGTATCCGCCGATTCACGCGCAGCAGGGCAGCGTCAGCCCGGTCGCGACGGGAGTGGCCGGGCGTCATCGGCGGCGCGCTGCTCGGCGCGGGCTACATGGCGTCGCGCAAGCTCGGCGAGAAGCCCGCCGGCGAGGAGAAGGACCCCGGAAAGGAGGCGTGAGATGCCGCTCGACCGGCGCTCGCTCCTCAAGAGCCTTGCCGCCGCCGGGCGCCGCCGCGGTCGCGCCTCGGGAACCGCCGAGGCGCGCGGTCGCGCGGGCCGCGCCGCCCGACGCGCTGGGCCTTCTCTACGACACGACGCGCTGCATCGGCTGCAAGGCCTGCGTCGTGGCGTGCCGCGAGGCGAACGACACGAAGCCCGAAACCTCGAACGCGCCCGGAGGCCTCTGGGACATGCCGATGGACCTGGACGGCCAGACGAAGACCGTCATCAAGCTCTACAAGAGCGCCGACGGACTCGACCGCTCGTACTTCAAGGCGCAGTGCATGCATTGCGTCGACCCGGCCTGCACGAACGCGTGCATGCTCGGCGCGCTGAAGAAGAGGGAGCACGGGATCGTCTCGCTACGACCCGAACCTCTGCATCGGCTGCCGCTACTGCCAGATGGCCTGCCCGTTCAACGTTCCGAAGTTCCAGTGGGCGAAGGCCGCGCCGAAGATCGTCAAGTGCGAGCTCTGCCGCCATCGCGTGGCAGGGCGCGGCGCTTCGACACTTCGGACGGGTTCAGCCGCTATCCGAAGGGCCACGGTCCGGCGCTGCGCCGAAGTCTGCCCCCGCGCAGCCGTGATCTACGGCACGCGCGACGAGCTCCTTGCGGAAGCGAAGAGCCGGCATCGCCGCCTACCCCGACCGATACAAGGGCTACCGCGACGCCGATCCTCCGAGAGTCTTCGGCGAGACCGATGGAGGAGGCACGCAGTGCCTCTACCTCTCCCACGTGCCGTTCCGAGAAGCTGGGCCTGCCCGACCTCGGGAAAGAGCCCGTGCCCGAGATCCAGCAGACGATCCAGCACGGCATCTACCAGGGATTCATCGCCCCGGTCGTTCTCTACGGCCTCCTGGGCGCCGCCGTGTTCCGCAACCGGAACAGGGCCGAGGACGAAAGTCCGGAACAGAAAGGGGGCCCCGTCGTGAGCGACCGAGCGCAGGCCCTCGGCGGACCGATCGTCACCCGGCCGTTTCGAATCCTCGCGCTGCTGTTCGGCGCCGGCGCGCTGCTGATCGTCTGGCGCCTCTTCGCCGGACTCGGCGCGACGACCGCGCTTTCGGACGGCTACCCGTGGGGCCTCTGGATCGCGTTCGACGTCGTGACCGGCACCGCGCTCGCGTGCGGCGGCTACGCGGTCGCGATCCTCGTCTACATCCTGAACAAGGGCCGGTACCACCCGATGGTGCGGCCGGCGATCCTGACGAGCGCGCTCGGCTACACGATGGCGGGCGTCTCGATCGGCCTCGACGTCGGCAGGCCCTGGCTCGCGTGGAAAGTCCCGCTCTTCTTCTGGCGCTGGAATCTGCACTCGGTCCTGCTCGAAGTCGCGCTGTGCATCATGTCGTACATGTTCGTCCTGTGGCTCGAGCTCTCGCCCGCGTTCCTGGAGCGTTTCGCCGAGGGACCGGACTCCGCGCTGAAGCGTTTCTCCGAGAAAGCGTCGCCGGATCGTCGACCGCTCGCTCGTCTGGATCATCGCGCTCGGAATGCTCCTGCCGACGATGCACCAGTCTTCTCTCGGGTCGCTGATGATCCTCACGGGGAAGAAGCTCCACCCGATCTGGCAGACGCCGCTGCTGCCGCTCCTCTTCCTGCTCTCCTGCGTCGCGATGGGCTACGCCGCCGTCGTCTTCGAGTCGACGCTCTCGAGCGCGTTCTTCCGCCGGCCGCGGGAGACCGAGATGCTCGCCGGCCTTTCGCCGGCGTCATGGTGCCGCTGCTCGCCGTGTTCCTCGCCCTGCGGTTCGGCGACCTCGCCTGCGCGCGGCCAGATCGGCCGCATCTTCGCGCTCGACCGGTACGCGCGTCGCGTTCTGGATCGAGATCGCCCTCGTCGTCGTGCCCCTCGTGCTGCTGCTTTCCCGTCGCGGAACGCCGCGACCCGGGGAACCTCTTTCGCGCGGCGATGTTCATGATGCTCGCCGGCGCGCTCTACCGGTTCAACACGTACCTCGTCGCGTACCGGCCGGGCGACGACGTCGCCTACTTCCCGAGCGTTCCGGAGATGCTCATCACGATCGGCCTCGTCGGCGCTCGAGATCGCTCGGTTACCTCGTCGATCGTCAAGACGTTCCCGATTTTCAGCGGCGCGCCGCGGCGCCCCGACCGACCGCGCAAAGGATAGAGGTCAGCAAATGTCGAAACGAATCGTGGTCGACCCGGTCACGCGCATCGAGGGGCATCTCCGCATCGACTGCGAGGTCGACGGAGGCAAGGTCCAGAAGGCCTGGTCCTCGGGCCAGATGTTCCGCGGGATCGAGACGATCCTGCTCGGCCGCGACCCGCGCGACGCGTGGCTCTTCACCCAGCGCTTCTGCGGCGTGTGCACGACCGTTCACGCGATCGCTTCCGTGCGAACCGTCGAAAACGCGCTCGGCCTCGAGATCCCGCTCAACGCCCAGTACATCCGGAACCTGATCGTGATGGCCCACGCCATGCACGACCACATCGTCCACTTCTACCACCTCTCCGCGCTCGACTGGGTCGACGTGGTCTCGGCGCTGAAGGCCGATCCCGCGAAAACCGCCTGCGCTCGCCGAGAGCCTCTCGCCGTGGCCCGGCAACGGCCGGGATCAGATGAAAGCCGTCCAGGACAAGGTCAAGGGCTTCGTCGAGGCCGGGCAGCTCGGCATCTTCACGAACGGCTACTGGGGCCATCCGGCCATGAAGCTTCCGCCGGAGGTCAACCTCCTCGCGGTCGCGCACTACCTCCAGGCGCTCGAATACCAGAGGAAGGTCAACCAGATCGTCGCGCTCCTCGGCGGCAAGACGCCGAACATCCAGAACCTCGCGGTCGGCGGCGTCGCCAACGCGATCAACCTCGACAACGACGCGACGCTGAACATGAACAAGCTGTTCATGGTGAAAGACATCCTCGACGAGATCTCGACGTTCGTCGAGCAGGTCTACTTCCCGGACGTCTGCGCGATCGCGGCGATGTATCCGGAATGGCTCGGCTACGGCGCGGGCGTGACGAACTACCTCGCGGTTCCCGATCTTCCGCTCGACACGAAGGGCACGAAGTTCGACCTTCCGGGCGGGACGATCTTCAACGGCGACCTCTCGACAACCCGGGAGATCAAGAGCTTCGACGATCCCTACTTCAAAGAAAACGTCAGCGAGTCGATCGCGCACTCCTGGTACGACGGCGATTGGACGAAGCATCCGTACGACGAGACGACCGAGCCCAAGTACACCTCCTTCGAGGACTCGAAGAAATACTCCTGGGTCAAGTCTCCGCGCTTCCAGGGCAAGGTGATGCAGGTCGGCCCGCTCGCGCAGGTGCTCGTCGGTTTCGCGCTCGGCCACGAGCCGACGAAGCGATGGGCGGTGAAGACGCTCGAGACCGCCGGATCCATCGCGAAGGTCAAGCTGACCCCGGCCGTCCTCCATTCGACTCTCGGCCGGCACGCCGCGCGGATGATCCGCACGTGCGTCATCTCGGAAACCGCGAAGAAACACTGGGGCCTGCTCGCCGCCAACATCGGCAAGGGCGACACGGCGATCTTCAACCAGCCCGTCTTTCCGAAGGGGGAACAGCGCGGATTCGGATTCCACGAGGCGCCGCGCGGCACGCTGTCGCACTGGATCGTCATCAAGGACGGCAAGATCGCGAACTACCAGGCCGTCGTCCCCTCGACGTGGAACGCGGGGCCGCGCGACGAAAAGAATCAGCCCGGCCCGTACGAGGCCTCGCTCGTCGGCAACCCCGTCGCGAACGCGGAGCTCCCGCTCGAGGTGCTTCGAACCATTCACTCGTTTGACCCGTGCCTCGCGTGCGCCGTCCACACGCTCGACCCCGAAGGGCGGGAAATCGCCCGCGTCAAGGTCCTCTAGCGTGGCGGACCTCGCTCCGGTCCGGGTGCTCGGGCTCGGCAACGTCCTCATGGGGGACGATGCCGCCGGTCCCGTGGATCGTCGAGGAGCTCCTCGCCGGCTGGGACTTTCCCGAGGGAGTTTCGGTCACCGACGTCGGAACTCCCGGACTCGACCTGATCCCGTATCTCGCGGACGCAGACACGATTCTTCTCGTCGACACGGTGCGGTCGGACGGGCCCCCGGGAACCGTTCGCGTCTACTCCCGCGAAGAGCTTCTCGCCCGCCCTCCCCAGCCGCGGCTCTCCCCCCACGACCCGGGAGTCGTCGACGCGCTGTACTCGCTCTCTTTCGCGGGCAACGGACCGCGCGACATCACCCTGATCGGCGTCGTGCCGGGAGCCGTCGCGAAAGGAATCGGGCTGAGCGCGGGCGTTCGGGAAGGCGTCCGCCGCGCGGCCGCGGAAGTCGTCGAACGCCTGTCGAAACTCGGCTTCGCGCCGCGCCGGCGCACCGCCGCTCTACCCGCCTCGCCCTGGTGGGAGCAGCCCGTCGCTGTCTGAAAACTCGCTCGGTTGCGTTTAGAATAGGAGCATGAACGACCTCGTCTCCACGTTCCGCGGCTCGGATCTCGAGTCGATTGCCGAAAAGGTCGCGGCGCGCGAGCGAATCACCTTCGAAGACGGCGTCCGGCTCTTCCAGACGCGCGACTTCCTGGGTCTCGGGCGCCTCGCGAATTTCGTCCGCGAGCGCGAGCACGGCAACCACGCGTTCTTCAACGTGAACCGCTATCTGAACCCCACGAACCTCTGCTGGGTCGACTGCGCCCTCTGCGCCTGGGCGAAGAAAGTGAACGAGCCCGGCGGATACGAGATGGGCATCGAAGAATGCGTCCGGCGCGCCCGCGAGGGTTACAGCGAAGCCGTCACCGAGTTCCACATCGTCGGCGGCCTCCACCCGTACTGGCCCTTCGACTACTACACAGGTCTCCTTTCCGCCCTCAAATCGGAGTTTCCCGACGTTCACCTGAAGGCCTGGACGATGGTGGAGATCGACTGGATCGCTCGCGTCGGCAGGAAATCCCTGGGCGAGACGATCCAGGCGCTCAAGGCCGCCGGCCTCGATTCGTGCCCGGGAGGCGGCGCGGAGATCTTCGAGCGTCGAGTCCGCGACGTGATCTGCAAGAACAAGATTTCCGGCGAACGCTGGCTCGAGGTCGCGAAGACGTGCCACGAAAACGGCGTCCGGACGAACGCGACGATCCTCTACGGATCGGTCGAAACGATCGAAGAGCGCGTCGACCACCTCGACCGCCTCCGCCGGCTGCAGGACGAAACGGGAGGGTTCACCGGGCTGATTCCTCTCGCTTTTCATCCCGAGAACACTCCGCTCGCGCATCTGCCGGAGACCTCCGGGCAGACGGACCTGCGGGTGATCGCGGTTTCCCGCCTGATGCTCGACAATTTTCCGCACGTCAAGGCGTACTGGATTCAGATCGGCACGAAGCTGGCCCAGGTCGCGCTCTCGTTCGGAGCGGACGACCTCGTCGGAACGCTCGTGGAAGAGACGATCACGCACGCGGCCGGCGCGAAAACGGCCACCGGAATGACCCGGGCGGCTTTCGAAGACATGATCCGGGAAACCGGCCGGGAGCCCTTCGAACGGGACAGCGAATACCGCCGGGTCGCCCGCCCGGCGGCGTAGACTCTACCCACAGCAAGAAATTGACAGCGCGGACGTCCCGCGACGGTATGTTTCACGCGCCGGAAACACACAACTCCACAATTATGGACTCGACCGCGCACGCGATTTGCAGCACAATTCCCGGTGTGGGGACGCCCGTCCGTACCTTGAGCGCCATTCTCCGGCACGCCGAAGGGAATCCGGCCGTTCGAAGGGCCGACCTTCAATGCGGGGACGAGGTCGTCGTCGCGACGGAAAATTCGGTTTACTCGATCGTCGTCGGCGACGACTCGACCTACACGGTTCGCGGGGGGTGGTTCGACCGGGAAGGCGCGACCCCCGTGCGGATTCCGATCAACGGCTGCACCTGGGGCGGAAGCATCATCCAGACGGGAGTCCTGGCGGCTCGCGGCCTTCGTCTGGAGTTCGCGAACCGGGTCGTCACGAGCCCGATCAAGGATTTTCTCGTCATTCGTCCCGAGATCCCGGACCCGGGGGCCCGTCGCCTCGCCGTGACCGATGAGGCCGTTCTGTCGGGCTGCGGAATTTCCTGGGAGGAGGACGCTCCACTCGGCTAACGGCGTCCCCACGGCTCCGGCGGATTTACTCCGGCGAGCCGGTCGGATTCTTCCGTCACTTCGTCGATTGCGCTCCCGATTTTCGCGAGCGCGGCCTGATCCGATTCCGCTCCAAGTCGGAACGGCTCCCCGTACGTCACGAAGCTCCGGGCGAAGGGCATCGGGACGAGGTACCGATCCCAGGATCGGAGAAACCGGGACCGCGTGGCGCCGGCGGAAACGGGAAGCACCCAGGCTCCCGACCGGCGAGCGAGGGTCACGATCCCTTCCTGCACGACCCGGGGAGGTCCCTTCGGTCCATCGACCGTCAGGGCCGCGGCGTGTCCCGCTTCGAGATATCTCTTCAGCAGGACGATCCCCCGCGCGCCGCCCTTGTTCGTGGAGCCGCGGACCGCGAAGTACCCGTTGTTCTCGAGCCACCGGGAAATGATCTCGCCGTCCTTCGATTTCGAAGCCATCGTCGCGACTCCCTGGCCGCGATGCCGCCAGATCGGAAGGAGCATTCGCCCGTGCCACAGCGCGAAGACGTACGGCTCTCCTCTCGATCTCAGCGCGTCGAATCGCTCTTCGTGCACAGTTTCGAGCCGGCCGGTCGCGAGGACGACGCGCAGAGACCCGGAGATCGCCGAAGAAAGGGGACCCGACCAGGCCGAAACGTTCATCGGTAGAGTATCCAGTACACGACGACGCCCGTGACGGAGACGTAGAACCAGATCGGAAGGGTCCAGTGCGCGATCTTTCGGTGGCGCGGATAGCGTCCCCGCAGCCCGAGGACGAGCGTCGTCACCGCGAGCGGCAGCGTCACGGCGGCGAGTATCGTGTGCGTGCCGAGAAGCGTCAGGTAGAAGGTCCGGCGGGCGCCGGTTCCCGGATATCGATGGACGCCGGCGTGGGCATGGTAGGTCAGGTAGCTCGCGAGAAACACGACCGAAACGCAGAACGCCGAGATCATGACGGCGCGGTGAGCGGCGACTTGCTTCCGGCGGATCAGGACGAAGCCCGTCGCGAGCAGCACGGCGCACAGAGCATTCAAACAGGCGTTGACTGTGGGAAGTGCGGAGTAGGGGACCGCCAACCTAGGAGGCCGGCTCCGGGACGACGTGCAGGTCCGCGGGGTTCCGGCGGACACGCCGCCGGGCGTGGACGATCTTGAACGCGACGAAAGCAACCAGACCGAACTGGATCGCGATCATCAGGATGATCGACCAGAAGAATCCGCGGCCGAGCGACGACGTTTGAGTTCCGTAGACATCATTGGAGAGATTGTCCGCGCAGAGCGGGCAAGCGAGCGCAGCTCGCGTCGAAACGGTTATCAGGGCGACGGTGCAGGCGCGAACGAGCTTCGAAATCACGGCCCGAAGGATATCGCAAGGTCGGACCCGTGTCACCTTCCCGAAGCCGGAAGCGAAGGCGGGTTGACCGCGCCGCCGCGCGACGGTACGCTTTTCCCTCGTGGCATCGAACATCGAACCCCCGCCCGGCCCGGAGAAGTCGCCGGGGCGAGCCCGCCGTTTCGCGAAGGAGCTGCAGGAGCTCGTTCTCATCGGCCTCCTGATTTTCACCGGCCGATCCGTGCTCGCCGACTGGTACCAGGTTCCGACCGGCTCGATGAAACCGACGATCCTCGAGGGCGACCGCGTCTTCGTCGCGAAGTGCGCCTACCAGATTCGTTTCCCTTTTTCGGCGATCCGCCTGTTCTCGGTCGCGGCCCCGAAGCGGGGCGACGTCGTCGTCCTGCGAAACCCCGACGGAGGCACCATTCCGCTCGTCAAGCGCGTCGTGGGACTCCCCGGCGATCTCGTCGAATTGAAGGGCGAGCGCCTGTTCGTCAACGGGGCGTTCCAGCCCCTGCGGCTCCGGCCATCGGAGACCGAAGCGCGCGAGCGCGCGTGGGTGGGCACCGAGAAGCTCGCGGGGCAGAATCACCCCGTCCAGATTCTCCCGGATCGCCCGGCCCTTCGCACGTTCGGCCCGATCCGCGTGCCGAACGGGGAAGTCTTCCTGATGGGGGACAACCGCGACGATAGCCGGGACGGCCGCTACTTCGGCCCCCGGCCGATTTCGGACCTGCTGGGAAAGGCGGAAGGAATCTTCTGGAGCTGGAACCCGGCGTTCTGGAAAGGGCCGCGCCTCTCCCGCTTCGGAAGGCCCCTCGCGAGCGCGCCGAAGAGCTAGCGTCGACCTTCCCTCATCAGGTCTCCGACGGAGTCCAGCACGTCTGACGAGAACTCTGGCGAGGAAGGCTCGAATTCCCCGCGGATCTCTCCATTTCCGTCCACGAGAACGACCCGCCCTCCCGGCAAGGCCCCGCGCGCCGAGCCGGCCAGAAAGATCCATCGCCCCGGCCTCGCGCCGAACTCGCGCGCGAGCTCGCTCAAGCGATCCCGTCCGCCGAGCACCGGGTCGCTGACGAAGGAGACGAGCCGCACGTCCCGAGCCTTCTCGAGCGAAGTCTGCAGATCCGCCATCTTCAAGGCGACGACGGCGCACGACGGGCACGAGGGCGGGACGGCGCTCGCGAGCCAGATCGAGCCGCGGAGGTCCGCCTTGCGCCAGATCTTGCCAGAGGCGTCGGGCAGGACGAACTCCGGGAATCCGCCGATCCGGGGAAGCGTCCGGTCCGGCCGCACGGAGATCTTTCGAAGGTAGATCCCCGCCGCGACGAGCAGCACGAGGAAAACGCCGGACGCGACGTGCAAACGAACTCTCGAATTCAACGGGTCACGCTACCACGCGGTGGGAGCCGCCTCTCCCCGCGGGAGAGGCCGGCCGGAGGCCGGGTGAGGGAGATCCGGACTGGCCAAAGCTCCCTCACCCCGACCCTCCCGCGTTGACCGGTCCGTTCTGAAGGCTGCCCGCCGGGAGAGGGAGTAGGTGCCGGCTCCTAGATCAGGTAGATGACCGTGAACAGGATGATCCAAACGAGATCGACGAAGTGCCAGTACAGCCCGACGTTCTCGATGCCCTCGTGGTTGTGGTCGTACCCGCCCCGGAAGGCGCGGATCGTCACGAAGCTCATGCACACGACGCCGCACAGCACGTGAAACCCGTGGAAGCCCGTCGTCGTGAAGAACACGGAGCCGAACAGGCTCTTCGAGGGGGTGAAGTGCTCGACGAAGAGCAGGTGGCGGTACTCGATGACCTGGACGCTCAGGAAGGACGCGCCGATCAACGTCGTCGCGAGCAGGAACATCCGGCACCGCCGCATGTCCCGGTTCTGGGCGGCCGACAGAGCGAGCACCATCGTGACGGAAGAACAGATCAGCAGGAACGTGTTGAACGCCGTCAGCGGCACGTTCAGGATCGTGCTCGGCACCGGCCACATCGCCGATCCGAACCGGAGAACGATGTATGCCCCGATCAGGCCCGTGAAGAACATCACCTCGGAACAGAGGAACACCCACATTCCGAGCTTCTTGTTCGGAAGGCCGACCCCCGCCTCGGTTTCCATCGCGTGCGTCGCGGTCATCGCGTCCATTTCATCTCCTCGATTTTCACTTTTGCTTTCCTCATCGCGGGGGCATCACCGTCGAGGGCGAGTGGAAAAGCCATTGCAACATGTTGGCGAAGACCAGGATCAGCGCGAGGACGAGCGTCAGGCTGATCGTGATGCCGAGGCTCACCCGTTCGAATCGAAGGTGCATGAAATAGAGAGCGACGAGCAGAGCCTTCACGATCGCCATGCCCACGAGGAGAAGGATCATCTCGCTCTTGGGGAGCGTGAGCTTGAGCGAGGCCAGGACCTCGAGAACCGTCAGAACGAGAAGCCAGGCCCAGATCTTCCAGTAGAACGCCGGCTTCGGGTGCGCCGCGTGCTCCGCGGGATCCATCACGTCCATGAACTTTCTCCTTCCCCTCGGTGCTCCGCACCGTTCCCAAAGAGTTCCGAATGCAAAACGGTCCGTGATTTCCGGCCGTTCTGCGCGATAAAACAGGCCGCCCCGACTCCCAGAAACGCGATCACCGCCGCGATCACCCACGCCGTCCGCCGAAGCCTCCTTCGAAGCTCCGGGGATCGCTCTTCGCCGGCAGTTTCGTCGATGGTCTTCACGACACCTTGTCCCAGTACGCGAGCGTCAGCAGCACGGGAAGATACAGGATCGACGACCAGAAGAGCCACCTCGCCGAGGCCGTCGACCGGCGGATTGCGAACACAAGCGCGGCGGCGGCGAACGCCACGCCGCAGAAAAGAGCTCCTCCGAAATAGACGCGGCCCGTGATTCTCAAGGCCGCGAGGCCGATCGACACCGGCAGCAGCGTCGCGGCGTAGAGAAACGCCTGCCGTCCGGTCGAGCCTCCGTCCGGCTCGAGGACAGGAAGCATCGGAAATCCGGCCCGCGCATAGTCCTGGCGGTACAACCAGGCGATCGCGAGGAAGTGCGGCATCTGCCAGAGGAAGAGGATCGTGAAAAGAACCCACGCCCCCGGTTCGATCCTCCCGGCGCCCGCCGCCCATCCGATCATCGGCGGAATCGCGCCGGGGATCGCCCCGACGACGGTCGCGAGCGATGTCACCCGCTTGAGAGGCGTGTAGACGAGGACGTAGAGGAGGAGCGATCCGGCGGCAAGCGCCGCGGCGACCGCATTGACGGCCAGAAGGAGCTGCAGAATGCCCGCGATCGACAACGCGAACGCGAAGATCAGAGCCGGAACGACGTCGAGCCGGCCGGCGGGGAGAGCTCGCTGCGCCGTCCGCCGCATGCGGGCATCGAGGTCGCGCTCCCAGACCTGGTTGAATGCCGCTGCCCCTCCCGCGACGAGGCCCGTGCCGACGAGCGCCCAGAGGAGGACGGAAGGCTCGGGAACGCGTTTCGCCAGGAGGTAGCCGAGGCCCGTCGTCACGAGCACGAGCGTGTTCACGCGAGGCTTCGCGAGCGACACGAAATCGCTCCATTTTCCCCGCGCCGAAGCGACCGGAGCGTCCGCCAGCGGCGGCATCGAGCTCATCGGCCGGCTCCGGCCGCGACCCTCGAGGGCGCGGCGCTCGAGGTCAGCCGCTGCAGGAACGCCTCCCGGAACACGAAGATCGCCATACCGGCGGCGCAGGCGAGAAGGACGGCGCCGAGCGTCTGGTGCGCGACCGTGGCTGGCACCGCCTTCCGCGTCCAGATCGAAATCGCGCCGAGCAGCACCTGGACGGGAAGGAGGGCTGCGAGGAGCCGCGCCGCGCGTCGGGCGCCGGCGTTCGCGCTCCGGCGAAGGACGACGGAAACCGTCGTGAAGACCGTGACCGCGACGACGATCGCCCACGCGCGGTGCGCGAAATGAATCGCGATCTTCGAATTCCAGTGATCCGGCACGATCCCGCCGAACGAGGCCGGGAAATCGGGGATCGCGAGCCCCGCCGCGCTGTGGCGCATCCAGGCGCCGAGGACGAGCTGGACGTAAAGGACCGCGAAACAGGCGAGGGCCGCTTCCCACGCTCGGGGAGCGCGCCCCCCCTCACATGCTCGCTGCGCTCGCACCCTGTGACGGCCGCGGGTCAGACTGCGCAGGCGGCCTGCGGGTTTCGCGGGTCCCTGGCCGCCACCACCCCTCGCTTCCGGGATTCCCTCGTTCAACCAGCTCTTGTCGTGAAGATCGCGAGCGCGAGCGTGAGGCAGAAGAACGTCTGCGCGAGACCGGCGTGCGCGACGGAAACCGGGGTCGGCAGAAGGTACTTGACGGTCAATCCCCCGAGAATCCCCTGGAGGCAAACGGCAAGAACCGCGATCCCGCCGAGGACCTTCATCCACCGACGGCGATCCGCGAACAGAATCCAGACGGCGAGACAGACGGTGACGAAGCCGACCGTCGCCGCGATGAGCCGGTGGGAATGCTCGAACAGGATCCCTCCGACCCAGTGCGAGGGCGGAAACGTGAACATGTTCTGCCCGTATGTCGTCGGCCAGTCGGGAACTGAAAGACCGGACTCCGTCGAGGTGACGAGGCCGCCCGCGATGAGCAGCAGGAACGTCGCCGCGAAGAGCGTCTTCGCCAGAGCGGCCATCAGTGAGACGGCAGGGGGGCCGGCGCCGGCTGCGTCTGCGGCAGGTAGTCCTGCGCCATGCCCGGAACGCTGTATTCGTACGGCCCGTGGTACACGATCGGAATCTGGGCGAAGTTCTCGTGCGGCGGCGGCGAGCTCGTCTGCCATTCCAGCGTGTTCGACTTCCAGGGATTGTCGCCGACCCGCTCTCCCTTCCGGAGGCTCCAGAAGAAGTTGACGATCAGGATGATCTGCGAGACCCCGAGCGCGAACGCCGAGAACGACATGAAGATGTTGATCGGCTGGAGGCCCTTCAGGTGCGTGTACTGCGTGTAGTCGTAGATGCGGCGCTGCATCCCGCGCATGCCGAGGATGTGCATCGGGAACATCACGCCGTTGAAGAAGATGAACGTGAGCCAGAAGTGAACCTTGCCCCACGTCTCGTTCATCATGCGTCCGAACATCTTCGGGAACCAGAAGTACAGCCCCGCGAACGCGCCGAAGAGCGAGCCGCCGAACAGCACGTAGTGAATGTGGCCAACGATGAAGTACGTGTCGTGGATGAAGATGTCGACCGGCGTGGACGCCATGAAAATGCCCGACAGGCCGCCGATCGCGAACATCGCGACGAAGGCGATCGCGTTCAACATCGGCGTCGTGAAGTGAATCTGCCCGCGCCACAGGGTTCCGAGCCAGTTGAAGGTTTTGATCGCCGAGGGCACGGCGATCACCATCGTCGAAATCATGAACGTCGTGCCGAGGTACGGGTTCATGCCGGACTGGAACATGTGGTGGCCCCAGACGATCCAACCGAGCCCCGCGATCGCGCACATCGCGTACGCCATCGAGCGGTAGCCGAAGATCGGCTTTCGCGAGAAAACCGCGATCACGTCGGAGACGATCCCCATCGCGGGAAGGATCATGATGTACACCTCGGGGTGCCCGAAGAACCAGAAGAGGTGCTGCCAGAGAAGCGGCTGGCCCCCGCCCGCGTTCGTCCACGCGGTCCCCGAGACGATCATGCCGGCCGGCAGAAAAAACGTCGTGCCGAGAACGCGGTCGAAGAGAAGCATGATCATCGCGGCCGACAGCACGGGCAGCGCGAGAAGAAGCAGCACGGCGTCGATGAACAGCGCCCACACCGTCAGCGGCATCCGGAAGAAGTGCATTCCCGGCGCGCGCAGGTTGACGACCGTCGTGATGAAGTTCACCGAGGTGAGAAGCGAAGACAGGCCCATGAACAGCAGGGAAAGCAGCCAGATCGTCTGTCCCCTCGGCTGGATCGCGGAGAGGGGCGCGTACGACGTCCAGCCCGATTGAGCGGCGCCGCCCTCGACGAAGAACGAGTAGATGATGAGGATTCCGCCCGGCACCGCCGTCCAGAACGACATCATGTTCAGTCGCGGGAACGCCATGTCGCGGGCGCCGATCTGCAGCGGAACGACGTAGTTGCCGAAGGCGCCGATCAGCAGGGGCATGATCGCGAAGAAGATCATGATCGTCGCGTGCATCGTGAAGAGCGAGTTGTAGAACTCGGGGAGCATGATCCCGGACGGCATGCCCGCGGGCGCGATCTTGCCCATGAACGCCAGCGGCCGCCCCGGAAACGCCATCTGCCAGCGGACGAGCATCGCGAGGAGCCCGCCGACGACGAGCATCATCAGGCTGTAGCCCATGTACTGAATTCCGATCACCTTGTGATCGATCGAGAAAACGTACTTGCGCCAGAAAGACGTCGGAGCCGCATGGACTCCGTCGGCATGCGCGGCGGGATGGACGGCGGCCGTATCGCTCATTAGTTCGACTCCGTTTTGTTTTCCGCGGCGGTCGCCGCCAGCCATTTCTGGAAGTCTTCCGGAGTGTCCACGGTCAGGTATCCCTTCATCCGATAATGCCCGAGGCCGCACAGCTCCGCGCACGCGATCTCCCAATGGCCCGTGTGCTTCGCCTGGACCCACACCCGCGTCGTCATGCCGGGAACGGCATCCTGCTTGATGCGGAACTCCGGCAGAAAGAACGAGTGGATGACGTCCTTCGAGTGCAGCGAGATCAGGGCGGGCTTGTCGACCGGAAAATGGAGCTGATTCAACGTGACGATATCGTCGGCGGTGTTGAGCACGCCGTCGGGTCCCGGGTACCGGATGTTCCACGCGAACTGCTCCGCGGTGATGTCGATGACCGTCCCCTTGGCGGGGAAGTTGTTGCGGATGAACGCCCACGAATCCTGCGACACGACCGCGAGGAAAACGAGAATGATCGCCGGGATGATCGTCCAGATCACCTCGAGGCGATTGCTCCCATGCGTGTAGGTCGCCTTTCCACCCGGCTTCGCGCGGTACTTGAAGACGAAGACGAGCAGCGTGATCTCGACGAGGAAGAAAACGATCCCCGTGATCCAGAGGATCAGATTGAAGATGCCGTCGATGCGCCCCGCGTAGGTGGACGCCTCTTCCGGAAGCCGCCAGGGAGCCGACGGCTCGGTCGCGGCGGAAAGGAGAACCGGCGCCGCCAGAAGGGCGGCGCCGAGAGCCAGACTCATCCAGAGTGCGCGGCGATCTCTCATCACCTTGAGCTTAGGAAGCCTTGTAGCTGAAGTCCGCGGTCTTCGTTTCCGTGCCGGTGATGGTCACGTTCTGATCCTGCGGCCCGTACTTCTCCTGCCACGCTTCGATCACGTACGTTCCGGCCGGCAGGCCCGTGATCTTGAAATTTCCGTCCTTGTCCGTGACCGCGAAGAACGGATGATCGAACACCCCGCAATAGGCCGACATCCACTTGTGGACGTCGCACTTGATGTGGAACGGCGGCAGCTCGGGCTTGTCGAACACCTTTTCCTGCGTCATGCCCTTGATCGGCATGCCGATGTTGAACTGCGCGTTGACGGCCGGAAGGGGGTGAATGTTGTGGAGCGTCGAATCGCTGTTGACGATCTTGACCTTCTGCCCCGCACGGACGCCGAAGACGTGCGGCGAATACATGCAGCCTTCCTGGTCCAGCGTCACGGGATCGCTCGGAACGGGGTACTTCGTTCCGGCCGGCACGCCGCTCTTGACGTACACCATCACCCACTCGAGACCGCCGTTGTTGTCGACGACTTCCTGCGACTGGACGGGCGTCGGGTGCATCGTCTTGCAGTAGTTGTCCGCGTCCATCTTGAGCTTCTCCATCGCGGGAGCCGTTCCCGCAAGGGAAACTTTGCCGGAGATCGTCGCGCCGCCGGCCGGAGCCGCCGCCGCAGCCGTCGCGGCGGGAGCCGCGGCGCCCGGAGCCGCCGTCGAGGTCGACGCGGTCGTCGCGCTCTTTTCTTCAAACGCGGGAGTTTCTTCTTTCGCTCCGCCGCCGCATCCCGCGGCGAGAATCGGAAGCGCGGCCACAGCCGCCAGCCAGAAATACTTTCGGTTCGACATCGTCTTACTCCTCTTTCCCAATTCGGCCCACGCCGTTTTCTCGATTGTGAAATTTGTCACAAAGCGCGGATGCTAACACACGGGTCAAGATCCTTCAAGAAAACCGGGCCAAAATGATGCGCTTCGATCTTGCAAAACGAAATGGATCAAACGAATCGGGCGGAGCTCCCGTGCTATCGTCCTCCGCGTTCATGAGATTCGAAGCGAAGGGCGTCTCGAAAGCGTTCGAAGGACCGCCGATCTTCCGCGGCATCTCGATTGTCGCCGAGCGGGGACTCGTCGCCGTCACGGGGCGCAACGGCAGCGGCAAGTCGACGCTCGTCAAGATCCTCGCGGGCCTGATGAGGCCGACGAAGGGAACCGTCGAGATCCGGGACGGCTCGACGGTCGTCAACGAGAAGACGCGGCGCCGCGTCGTCGGCTGGGCATCCCCCGAAGTCGAGTTTCCGGACGAGCTCACGGCGGAAGAGAACCTCGTTCTCCTCGCCCGCGCCGGCGGCGTCGAACGGAGTCCCGACGAGGTCGTCTCCCTTCTCGACTCTTTCGGGCTCGGCGCGGTGTCGCGCACCCGGCATGTCGGCGAGTATTCCTCCGGAATGAAGCAGCGAGTGAGGCTCGCCTACTCGCTCCTCTTCGACCCCGCGATCCTCTTCTGGGACGAGCCGTTTTCGAACCTCGACGTCGAAGGGATCGCCTCCGCCCAGGAGCAGATGCGCATCCGGCGGGAGACCGGCATCGTGTTTCTCGCGACGAACGTTCGCTCCGAAATCGAGAAGGCGGATCATGAAATCGCGCTTTCTTAGCGAATCCGGCGCGATCTTCTCCCGCGAAATCCGCCGGGAGCTGCGGCGGCGGTCTTCCATCACGGCCGTTCTCTTCTTTGCCGGCGCGTCGCTGATCCTGATTTCCTTTTCGCTCGCCTCCGTCGCGCTGCCGGAGGCCGACCGCGGCAAGCTCCATTCGGGCGTCCTCTGGGTGCTGCTGTTTTTCTCGGCGGCTTCGGGACTGCCGCGCTCTTTTGTACGGGAAGAAGAATCGGGAACCGGCCTCGCGCTCCGAAAAGCGGTTTCCGCGGAACCCGTTCTCGCCGGAAAGTTTCTGTTCAATTATCTGCTGTTCCTCGCGATCGCGGCGCTCGCGACGCCGCTTTACGGCGTCCTCCAGGACTGGACGCCGCGCCATCCGTGGGCGTTCGCGCTCGTGCTGCTGCTCGCGGGATACGGGCTCGCGTTCGTCTCGACGTTTCTTTCCGCGATCGTGTCGCGGGCGGGACAGCGCGACCTCTTATTCGTGCTGACGGCGCTCCCCCTCGTTCTGCCGCTCCTGCTCCCTGCCGTCGCCGCGTGCGCCGCCGCCGCGAGCGCGGATTCGCTCGCGGAGCTCGATCCGTACTGGCGGGTCCTCGTGAGCTACGACGGCCTCGCGACGTGCGCCGGATTCCTGCTGATTCGGTTCGTCTGGGAGGGGTGAAAACAATTTCGCGATTGCGCGATTGCTCGATTGCGCGATTTGGAGGACGAGCGGGCGTCTTGTACTCCCTCTCTCCGCGGGCAGCTTTCAGAAGACCGGTCAACGCGGGAGGGTTGGGGTGAGGGAGCCTGGCCCGGATCTCCCTCACCCGGCCTTCGGCCGGCCTCTCCCGCCGGGAGAGGCGAACCGGCGGTTATGCGCCAGTCTTCGCTTCAGCTTTCTTCGGCGCGGCTTTCTTCTTCCCCTGCATCCCGCTCGGATCGTCCGCCGGGTTGACGTAGGTCAGCTGAAAGGGAGCGGGCCCGCTGGACCTGGACGACCGTCTCGCCCTTCGAGAAAGCGTAGTGGTGCATGCGCGGTCGGGATCGAGATGAAGCTCCCGGGCGGAAACGTCTTCGCACCGCTTTCGTCCGATCTTGTCGCCCATGCCCGCATGGAACTCGCCGGAGATCACCGTCACGCGCTCGGTCCTCGGGTGCCAGTGCGGCATGATCTTGTATCCGTCCGGCATCTTGAGCGCGACCGTGAAGTACCCCGTCCTGACGGATTTCCCTCGAGGACGGCGAGCTTCGCGCCCGGCGGAAATACTGGAGGCGCATCGCCCCACTTCATGTCGTCGGGGACGGCCATCGGCCATTTTCGCAGCCGACGCCGCCGTCTTGTGCGCCGGTTTCTTGGGCGCAGATTGCTCCGCGGCGAACGCCGCGGCCGCGCAAACCGTGAGCAGGAGTACGATCGTCTTCGGGAACTTCATTGCGGTACCTCCTTCGATGTTGAGGCGATTTTACAACGACCTCGAATTATGATTTCAAGAGGAGGATAAAGACATGCCCCTGACTCCCAGCGAGCGCGACGATCTCATCCACCGGTACGTCTCGGGCCCCGGCCGGCTTCGCGCCGCGTTCGAGCGGGTGCCCGAGGACGCGCGAAAATGGCGGCCCGGTCCCGACAGGTGGTCCGCGCACGAAGTCGTTTGCCACGCGGCGGATTCGGAAACGATCGCCGCCATGCGGATTCGCTTCCTCCTTTCGGAGAAGGACCCCGTGATCCAGGGCTACGACCAGGCGCAGTGGGCGCGCGATTTCGACTACCACCGGCTTTCCTCCGGCCCCGCGCTCGCCGCCGTGGAAGCGGTCCGGGCCAACACCGCGCCGCTCCTTCGCGGCCTGTCCGACCGCGAATGGCAAAAAACCGGAAAACACTCCGAATCGGGCAGCTATTCGGCCGAGGACTGGCTGCGGATCTATGCCGATCACCTGGAGAAGCATTCCCGGCAGATCGAGCGCAATCTCGAGGCGTGGGCCGCCGCCGGCCGCCCGGGGGTATGATCGGACCCGTGAAAGCTCTCAAGTGGCTGCTCGGCCCCTATCTTCTGGCCGTCATCCTCGCGGCTTTCTTCTGGCCGCAGCCGGCGAAAGGATTCATCGGCGAATCGTCGAGGATCGTGTTCTTCCACGTTCCGATGGCCTGGGCCGCGACGATCGCGTTCGTCGTCGCCGCGATCTATTCGATCGCGCACCTCGCGCGCCGGAGCCCGGAAAGCGACGAGGCCGCGGCGTCCGCCGTCCGGCTCGGATTCCTCTACTCGATCCTCGCGACGGTCACGGGGTCGATTTTCGCGGGCGTGATGTGGGGCTCGTACTGGAACTGGGATCCGCGGGAAACGTCGATCGTCATGCTGCTGTTCCTCTACGCCGCCTATCTGTTTCTTCGCGGGGCGATCTCGGACCCGGAGCGCCGGGGCATTTTCTGCGCGGTCTACGCGCTGTTTTCCGGCTTCGTCATGCCGTTTCTCGTCTTCGTGATTCCGAGGGTCACGACCTCGCTCCACCCCCAGACGATCATCAATCCCCAGGGCAAGATCCTGATGGACACCCCCACCCGGGCGGTCTTTTTCGGCGCCCTGGCGGGCTTCACGGCGCTTTTTTTCTGGATGTGGGACGTCGATCGGCGTTTAGAGAGAATGAAACGGCGCCGCGCGGCGTTAGAATAGGCGCGAGATACCTGCATGAGGCTCAAATGATGACGGCACTGGGTTTCGTCGCGGCGGCCAACGCCGTGATCTGGATCGGCCTGTGGATTTATCTGATGCGCCTGGACTCCCGGCTCTCGGTCGAAGAGGCCCGGAGCGGCGGGAAATAAGGACTGAGAAGGCGATATGAGCCGGATGGCTCGTTTGATTCAATTGCATCACGGAGAATTGATCCGGGAAACGGGATGATACGGACATGAAAAAGGGATACATCGTCGCGGCAGTCCTCGCGGGCGCTTTTCTGGTTCTCGGGGTGACTTCGTTCAAGAAGACACTCACCCCTTACGTTTCGTTCGACGTCGCCCAGAAGACCCGGGGCTCGGTCCAGGTGATGGGTTCGCTCGAAAAAGGAAGCGAGAGCTACGACACGGACAAGCAGCAACTGTCCTTCTCGATCCTCGACGACCACGGACGCAACCTGCCGGTCGTCTATCGGGGCATCAAGCCTGCGAACTTCCGGGACGCCCTCTCGATCGTCGCGATCGGACGCTATGAGGCGGGGGCGCTCCACGCCGAGAAGCTCCTCGTCAAGTGTCCCTCGAAGTACCAGGGCCAGGAAACCGAGCGGCAGTACGGGGTCAAGAGCTAATGTTCTGGCCCGGCGTCGCCACGCTCTGGGGGGCCCTGCTTTCCGGCCTCGCCTCGATGTACGGCTACTTCCGCGCCGACCGCGCATCGGCCAGGGCGGCCGCGGGCGACACGGAGTCGTGGCTCGGGTTCGCGCGGAGGGCATACGCGCTGTTCGCCGGTTGCGTGGTCGCGACCGCCGCGATCCTCATGTCGCTCATCCTGAATCACCGCTTCGACGTTTCCTACGTCGCGTCGTATTCGTCCCGGGACCTTCCCCTTCACTTCCTCATCTCGTGCTTCTGGGCCGGCCAGGAGGGTTCGTTCCTCCTGTGGATCTTCTGGGGATCGCTGATCGGGCTCTTCGTCTGGCGCTCCGCGAAGGAAATGGAAGCGCCCGTGATGATGGTCTACCTTTCGACGTTCCTGGCTCTCGTCGCGATCCTCTGCCGCCAGTCGCCGTTCCGGCTCCTCGCCACCGTCCCGCCGGACGGGGGCGGCCTGAATCCCCTCCTGCAGGACTACTGGATGGTGATTCATCCTCCGGTGATGTTCCTCGGTTTCGCCTCGCTGTCGGTTCCGTTTTCCTTCGCGATCGCGGCCCTCTGGAAGAAGCGGTGGGACAGCTGGATCGTGCGCGCGATTCCGTGGGCTCTCCTGACTTTCCTGACGCTCGGAACCGCGATTTTGATGGGCGGCTACTGGGCGTACAAGACCCTCGGTTGGGGCGGCTACTGGGGATGGGACCCGGTGGAGAACACCTCGCTCGTACCCTGGCTCCTGACGGTCGCGCTCGTTCACGGAATGTTCCTCCAGCGCTCGCGCCGGAAACACCGGAAGGTGAACCTGTTCCTCGCGATCCTCGCCTACATCTGCATCCTGTACGGCACGTTCCTGACGCGGTCGGGCGTGCTTGCCGACTTCTCGGTCCATTCGTTCGTCGATCTCGGGATCACGGGCTGGCTGATCGCCGACCTCGGCGGATTTCTCCTTCTCGGAGCGGGCCTCCTCGCCTGGCGCTGGAAGGCTATACCGTCCGAGAACGAGGAGTCGCCCGTGCTGTCGCGCAGCGTGCTGTTGATCATCGGCGTCGCGGCGCTCGTGGGTCTCGGGCTCGTGATTCTCCTGGGAACGTCCTCGCCCCTCATCACCCGGCTGACGGGAAAGCCCTCGCAGGTCTCGACCGACTTCTACCGCCTCACGGCGACTCCGGGCGGCTTCCTCCTCGCGCTGCTCTTCGCCCTCGTTCCGTTCGTGTCCTGGAAGGGCGAAACGGCGGCTGTTCTCGGGAAGAGCGCGAGCCGTTCGCTCGCGGTCGCTCTGGCCGTCGTCGTCTTCGCGGCGATCGTCGGCGCTCACCGGCCGGAAGCCCTCCTCTTCGTGGCCGTGACGGCTTTCGGGTTCGACATGAACCTCCGGGCCGTCCTCCGCAAGACGCGGAACGGAAAATTCGGAGGCGCGGGAGGCTATCTCGCGCATGTCGGCGTCTCGATCATGCTGGCCGGGATCGTGCTCTCGGCGCTGTACGCGGTTTCGAAGCGCATCACGCTCCCGAAAAACACGCCCGTCTCCGTCGCCGGATACACCATGACCTTCACGTCCGTGATTCCCCCCACGGAAACGACGAAGCAATCGATGGAGGTCCTCGTCCGCTCCCCGAAAGGGAAAGTCTTCTACGCGTATCCGAAAATGTACGTCAACACGCGCACGAATCAGCTCATGGCCAATCCGTCGATCCGGAGCAATCCGGTGATGGACCTCTACATCTCGCCGCAGGAGTACGATCCCGGCGCGCCGATGAAGCTCGGAAAAGAGCTGACCCTGCACAAGGGGCAGAGCACGACGCTCGGCGGCATGGCGATCCGCTTCGACGAGTTCGAGCTCGACCGCAGCAAGATGGTGGAGGGAGTCAAGGAGCTGCAAATCCGGTCGCACCTGACGATCACGCCGGCGGGCAAAACGCCGTTCCCCGCGACCCTCGAGTATGTCGCTCACCTGGACGGGTCGGCGCCGAACGAAGGCAAGCCGTTCAGCGTACCGGGGACCGCCGCGGGTGTGATGTCGGTGCAGAGCGTTTCCGCGGCCGAGGAATCCGTCGTCCTGAACGTCACCGGTCTCGGAGGCGACTTCGTCGCGGCGACTCCGGAGACCCTCTCCGTCGATGTGACGCGCAAGCCGCTCATCTCGCTCGTGTGGGCCGGGTTCTACGTCATGATGTTCGGAGGTCTTCTCGCCTTCCTCAAGCGCTCCGGCCAGGCGCGCGCTGCCGTGCTCGCGGAAGAGAAGAGCTCCCCGGAAGGCTCCCCCGCGCCCTCCTCGCCGCCTCTCCAGCCCGCTCCCGTTCACGCCCGCGCCGAAACGTAAACCTCGCTCGGTCCGCTTCGGGTCCAGCCCCAGCGCCGGTCTCGGCAAGTCTCTTCGACCCACGGCCGCGGTTCGCTTTCCCTCGGGATCTCAGAGACCAGCCTGCGCCGGCGCGTTGACCCCGACCCTCGCGGGCCTTCACTCAGCGGCGTGAGCCGGGCGGGTGGCGCGGGGCGAGACTCCCTTTTGCCGCTCGCGACGCGGGTATAGCAGAGTCCTCAGGCTCGCGGCGAGCGGAAAAGAGGAGCGAGTCCTGCGACAGGACCCGCCCGGCGGGTCTCTTCCAAGCCGGCGCTGGGGCCAGGGCCGCGAAGCGCGGCGAGCGAGTCTCAGACCTCCCTGAGGGCCGCGACGATCTTCAACCGTGCGGCGCGGAACGCGGGGAAAAACCCTCCGAACAGGCCCATCGCGACCGAAAAGACGATCCCGCCGAGCATCAACGGGCCGGTGATCTCGAAGTTGAAGAGAATGTCGGAAAACGTCCGAAAGTTGTTCGTTCCGACTGGTCCCGTCAGGATCGTGTGGACGAGAGCGACGGCGAGCGCGACTCCGACCACGCCCCCGACGAGAGCGAGCAGGAGAGATTCGACGAGAAAAGAGAGAAGGACGGAGCGGCGGGAATACCCGAGCGCCCGCAGAGTTCCGATCTCCCGCGTGCGCGCCGTCACCTGCGCGTACATCGTGTTCATCGCGCCGAACGCGGCCCCGATCGCCATCATCACGCCGACGAGGTAGGCGAGATACTTGATCGGCGTCGCCGTCTGCATCTGCTCCGCGTAGTACTTCGTCTCCGTTTTCCCTTCCAGCTTGACGCGCTGGTCGCCCTTCACGCTCGCGATGATCCGGTCGCGGGACGCCGCGTCGGTCGTTCGCAGGACCATCGACGAAGCTCCCGGGCCGCGGTGGATCTGGCCTTCGAGATTGTGGAAATCCACCCAGATCTCGGAATCGTAGGGCGTGTTCCGCCCGTCGAACACGCCGACGATGACCCATCGCTCCGATCCCGCCTTGAGAACATTTCCGAGATCGCAGTTCGCGAAGCGCTGCGCGACGCTCGAGGGAACGATCGCTTCGTCGGTCCCGGGGTTGAACATCCGGCCCCGCACGAGCTTGAGCGTCGGCCGGATCTCGAACGCCACGGGCAACTCGACGCCCCGAACCTGGACGTTCGTCTTGGTCCCGTCGCGCTTCGGCGTGTTGATCAGGACGACGAGCTCCGGCGACGCGAGCGCGTTGCCTTTCGCGTCTCGCTCGACGCCGGGAAGCGTTTTCAGGGTGTCGATCTGGTCCGGCGCGACGAACGACTGCATCTCCGACTGCGCGCCCGTCCGCATCACGACGACGTTCCGGTCCGACACCGTCTGGGTCAGGGTCTTCTTGATGCCCTCCACGAGAGACATGATGACGATGAAAACCGTGACGACGAACGCGATGACCATCACGGTCATGCCCGTCGACACTTTCCGGACGAACAGGTTGCGGAGGTTGTATTTGAGCGGAATCGCCATTACACGACCCTTTGCCCCGACCTCACCCCCGGCTCACGCCACCCCCTCTCCGTAATACGGAGAGGGGGACGGGGGGTGAGGTTCAGCGGAATCGCCATTACACGACCTGTCGCAGGCCGTCCACGACCTTGATTCGCGACGAGCGGATCGCCGGAACGATCCCCGACAGGATTCCGATGCCGACCGAGACGAGGAAGGCGAAAAGGAGAGTCGATCCGGTCACGCGAAAGTTGTAGGTGAACGGCGCGGCGGGGGTGTGTTTCAGACCCTCGACCATGCCGTGAATCAGGGGCACCGAAAGGAGCACCCCGATCGCCCCGCCGAGGAGCGACAGGATGATCGTCTCGAACAGCACGATCGACAGCACGTGCCGCCCCAGGAACCCGAGCGCGCGCATCACCGCGATCTCCGTGACGCGCTCGCGGGCCGACATCGCGATCGTGTTCGCGACGATCAGGACGATCACGAAGAGAACGGCGACCATCACGGCGCGGATGAAGAGCTTGACGTTGCCCATCATCTCCGTGAACTGCAGCTGGAACTGCTTTTCCGACATCGCCTTCGTCGGAGCGGAGGAATTCTCGAACATCGCGTTGATCGACGCGCAGATCGGCCCGACGTTTGCCGCCGTGTTCGCCTTCAGGTAGTAGATCCCCGTCTGACCCCGCCGGCCGAGGAAGGAATTCTCGAGATACTTGTTGTTGAAGAAGATGTTGCCCTCGTCGATCGACGTGTAGACGCCCCGGAGGACGAGGTCCAGCGGGATCGAAATGTAGGTCCCGCGGATCTGGATCCGGTCGCCGATCTTCCAGTGGTACCGGTTCACGAGCTCCTTGCCGGCGATGAAAGAGTCCCGCTCGCCCTGCCACGCCTTCACCTGGGCGGGGTCGATCTTGTAGTCGTCGAAAATCTTCGGCCACTCTTCGGGATCGGTCGAGAGCTGGCCGAAGAAGTTCTCCGGCTTGTCGTCCTTGTAGACGCCGCCGAACCAGATTTCGGGAGCGACGGCCACGACCCCCGGGATCTGCGCGATCCGCTCGCGGTAGGCGAGGGGCATGAAGTTCGCGAGACCCGTCGCGTGCTGGACGACGATCCGGTTCCCGCCCGCGTTCTGGTCGTACGACAACGCCTTCAGAAGCGACGTCAGAATGACGATCAGCACGAGCACCATGACGATCGACGTCATCGTCAGGAACGTGCGCGTCTTCTTCCGGAAGACGTTTTTCCAGATCAGGTGAAAAAACTTCACGTCCGCTCCCCCGCGACCGCCCGGCCGGCGCTGTCGACGAGCACGCCCTTCTCCAGATGGACGAGACGGTGCGCGTGGCTCGCGGCCTTGAGATCGTGCGTCACCATGACGATCGTCTTGCCGAATTCCTTGTTGAGCCGGTTCATGAGAGTCAGCACCTCTTCTCCGGACTTCGCAGTCGAGATCACCGGTCGGCTCGTCGGCGACGAGGAGCTTCGGGTCGGTCACGACCGCGCGCGCGATCGCGACGCGCTGCTCCTGCCCGCCGGAGAGCTGGCGCGGATAGTGGTCCATCCGGTCGGACAGGCCGACGATCGAAAGCGCCGCGCGCACGTGCTCGCGACGTTCCTTTTTCGAGAGGTGGGTGAGGAGCAACGGGAGCTCCACGTTCTCGAAGGCCGTCAGAACCGGAATCAGGTTGTAGAGCTGAAAAATGAAGCCGACGGTGTTCGCCCGCCACCGCGCCAGGTCGGATTGCGACAGCTTCGCGATGTCGGTCCCGGCGACGACGACGCGGCCCCGGGTCGGGGAATCGATCCCGGCGATGAGATTCAGCAGCGTCGTCTTTCCGGAGCCGGAAGGCCCCATGAGAGCGAGGTACTCCCCCGGCGGAACGTCGATCGACAGATCCTGGAGGACGAGGACCTCTTCCACCCCCCGGCGGTAGATCTTCGTGACGTGATCGATCGAAATCAGCGGCTCGGCCATTTCACTCGGCATCTTATTCTCCTCGGACTTTCACTCTTTCTCCGTCTCGGACCTGAGTCCTTGCCGGATCGGCGACGAGCTTCTCGCCCCCCTGCAACCCGCCAAGGATCTCGACCTGGCCCTGATTCTCCTGGCCGAGCCGCACGGCTCGAAACCTCGCCCTTCCGTCGGCGACGAGATAAACGCCCGGCGCGCCTTCGCGCTGCGCGAGAGACGATTTCGGCACGAGAACATGCGACTTCGTCTGGGCTCCGGCGGTGGGCTTCTCGGTGAAGTTCACGCGCGCCGACATGTCCGGAAGGATGTTGTCGTCCTTGTCGTCGATCGCGACCTTCACCTTCACGGTCCCCTTCGACCGGTCGGCCGTCGGGATGATCTGCAGGAGCGAGCCATGGTACGCATGATCCGGATAGGCGTCGAGCACGATCTCCGCGGGCTGTTTCGGGCGCAGGCGGCCGAGATTCGACTCGTTGATGTCCGCGCCCACGTAGAGCGTCGAGAAGTCGACGAGCGTCACGATCGCGCCTCCGTTCGCGGATCCCTCCCCGGGCGAACCGAAGGGCGAGACCGCTTCGCCAACGTGGGCGCGCTTCGCGATGACGCGTCCCGAAAACGGCGCGCGGATCTCCGCGTAGTCCTCCTGCGCCTCGGCGTAGTGAACTTTCGCGTGGGTCGACGCTTCGGCGGCGATCGCGGCATCGACGCTCGACGGAGAGGTCAGGCCGGCCTTCAAAAGGGCGCGCTGCCGCGCGAGCTCCGCCGCCGCGTTGACCCACGCCGCTTTCGCGTCCGCCAGCTGCGCTTCGAGATCCACCTTGTCGAGACGGGCGAGAACCTGCCCCTTTTTCACGCGGTCGCCTTCTTCGACGTACAGAGCGACGACCTTCGAGGTGATCTTCGGGGAGAGATCGGCCTTCGTGTCGGCCTCGACGTATCCCGTCGCGGAAAGCAGGGTCGCCGCCTGCCCCTCGGTCACGACGGAAGAGCTCACGGTTTCGACCTGTTTGACCGACCACACCCGCGTCGCCAGAACGTAGATTCCCGCTCCCACGGCGAGCGCGAGCACCGAGAACAAGATCAATGTTCCGAAAGGTTTGCGCTCTTTCTCCGGTTCTCGATCGCGGTTGATCCGGAGCGCCGAAAGGTCGTCTTTCGCTTCCATCACGCCCATTCTACGCGAAAGGAAGGATTCGGTTTTATCGCACGAATCTTGCACGAGAGTGGCGGCGGGTGACGGTCACCCGGAGGTGAAAAACATGCAAAAGAAGACTCTCACGGTTCCCCAGATCGCCTTCATCGCCGGCACGCGCGCGGCGCTCGGCGCCGGCGTCGCTCTCCTGGCTTCGAGGAAGCTCTCGCGTCAGCAGCTCAAAACGGTGGGATGGACGCTCGTCGGGTTGGGCGCGGCGACGACGCTCCCCGCCGTCAGGATCCTGAGACACAGCGGCGCCTGAGCCGCAGGATCACTTCCAGGCCCCGAGGAGCCGGCGCACCGCGACGATCTCGCCCAGGTGGAACGCCGCGTGATCGGCCGCGAGCAGGATCTCCCGGAGATACGTCTGGCCGTCCCCGTGGGGAATGCGGGCGGTGAGCTTCACCTTCGGGTTCGCGGCGAGACGGGCGAGCGCGCGGCGGTCCGCGCGATACGCGGCGGCGCTCCTCTGCCAGGCGCGAGCGCCGGGCGGCGCGGGCCTCTTCGGCCAGTAGTCGTCGGGCCATTTCGGGGCCTCGTAGTCCGGGTTCCGGCAGAACTCGAGGATGTCGCGCTGGGCGAGACGCAGGTGCTCGAGGAGCTGCCAGAGCGAGTACGGCAGCTTCTTCGGCCGGACGCCGAGGAGCTTCGCCGGGACGCCCCGCACGGCGGCGTCGAAATCGACGTGGGCTTCTCGCGAGCTCAGCAACTGGACGAGCAGTTCTCGGATCAGGTCGCGCCTCTTCATCGATGACCTCCTCGAATCATCTCTCCAGGAACTCGACGACTCCCGTTTCCAGCGAATACTCCGCCCCGACGACGAGCAGACCGTCGCTCTGGATCAGCTTTTCCAGAATGCGGGAACCGTGCCGCAGGTGATCGACGGACACGCCCACGTTGGCTCGCACGGCCTCCCGCACGAGCGCGTCCCGGTCGTTCCGGAGATCAGTTTTCAGGAGTCCCTCGACGGAGGGCCGCACCCGGTCGACGATCGAGCGGAGATTCGGCGATTGATCGTCCGCCGGCTGCTGGAGCTCTTCGAGCGTCGCGAGGATCGCTCCGCACTCCGAGTGCCCGATCACGACGACGAGCCGGGTTCCGAACTTCGCGGCCGCAAACTCCACGCTTCCGACCTGCGAAGGAGCGACGATGTTGCCGGCGACGCGGATCACGAAGAGGTCGCCGAGGCCCTGGTCGAACACGATCTCCGCCGGAACGCGCGAATCGGAACAGCCGAGGACGATCGCGAACGGGCTCTGCTTCTTCGCGAGCTCGGCCGGGCTCGCGGCCCCCTGGCTCGTCTTTCCCTCCACGAATCGCCGGTTGCCCTCGCGAAGACGGTCGAGCGCTTCCCGCGCGGAGATCATCGGAACCTCGCTAAATATGGATCGCGTGGCCGTTCGCGGCCGCCTCCGACGCTTCGTGGATCGCTTCCGCGAGTGTCGGGTGGGCGTGAACGGTGCGCACGAGATCCTGGGCCGTCGCCTCGAGCTTCATCGCGGCCCCCGCCTCGGCGATCAGCTCCGTCGCGCTCGGCCCGATGACGTGGACGCCGAGCACCTCGCCATACTTCTTGTCCGAGACGATCTTCACGAAGCCCTCGGTGTCGTTCAGGACGCGCGCCTTTCCGATCGCCGAGAACGGGAACCGGCCGACAACGACGTCGTGGCCGCGCTCCCGGGCTTTCGCCTCGGTCAGGCCGATCGAGCCGATCTCCGGGTGGCAGTACGTGCAGCCGGGGATCTGGTCGTAATTCAACGGATAGGTTTCCGCGCCCGCCATCGTCTCCACGGCGACGACCCCCTCCGCGGACGCGACGTGCGCGAGCCACGGAGTCGGAACGACGTCGCCGATCGCGAAGACGCCGGGCACGTTCGTGCGGCAATTCGCGTCGATCCGGATATAGCCGCGATCGGTCGCAATGCCGAGCTTTTCGAGCCCGATCTTCTCCGACAACGGCTTTCGTCCGACCGCGACGAGCAGCTTTTCCGCCTTCAGCGTCTCGGTCTTCCCATTCGGCGTCCGGGCGAGCACCTCGACTCCCTGGTCGTTTTTCGTGATCGTCTCGACCTTCGTGTCGACGAAGCTCGCGATGCCCTGTTTGCGGAACGACGCCGCGAGCTCCTTCGAGACTTCTTCGTCCTCGACCGGGACGAGGCGGGACAGCATTTCGACGATCGTGCACTTCGTCCCGAAGCGCGCGAACATCGACGCGAATTCGACTCCAACGGCGCCCGAGCCGATGACGACGAGCGACTTCGGAACTTCCTTGAGCTCGAGGATCGAGTCGGAATCGAGGATCGTCTGGTGGTCGGTTGCCGCGATCGGAAGCTGGCGCGGGTTCGACCCCGTCGCGACGAGGATGAACTTCGCCCCGAACGCCGTTTCGTTCCCCGCCGCGTCGACGACCGAGACCGTCTTGTCGTCCTTGAGAGACCCGAACCCCGTGATCACGTCGACCTTGTTCTTTTTCATGAGGAACGCGATGCCGTTGCTGCTCTGGCGCACGACTTTCGCCTTGTGCTTCATCGCGCCGGCCATGTCGAGCCGGATCTCCTTCGCGACGACGCCGACGTCGCCCCCGTTTCGCGCGGATTCCAGCAGGTCCGCGGAGTGCAGCAGGGCTTTCGTCGGGATGCACCCGCGCAGCGTGCAGACGCCGCCGAGCGCGGCATCCTTTTCCACGATCGCGGCCTTCATTCCGAGCTGAGAAGCGCGGATCGCCGCGACGTATCCGCCGGGTCCCGAACCGATCACCACGAGGTCGTAATTCGCCATTTCCGGAATATATCCGATAGCCGGCCGATCATTTCATCGGCTCATGCCGCCCGCTCTCCGACCTGTGTCGCGAGGCGGCAGGCGGCCGTGGGAGGTCTTGACCCTACGCCTCCGATCAGATTGTTCGCTCCGCTCGCAATGACCGATCGCCCAGATCATGAGGCCGCGCTGGCGACCCCGTCTGTCGATCGTCCCGCTGTTCGCAGTGGTTTTCCTGATTTCCGGCTGCTCCTTCCAGCCGCGAGGCCAGGCCGTCTATTTCTTCGAAGGCAAGGCCGATCCCGCCGACGCGGAATTCACGCGCGAGCTCTCGAGCGTGACGGGCGAGCCCGCGATCCGGGGGAACCGCTGCGAGCTGCTCGAGAACGGGAGCCGGATGTTTCCGGCAATGCTCGAAGAGATTCGCCGCGCTCAGTCTTCGATCAATCTGGAGACCTACATTTTCGGGTCCGACGCGACGGGAACGCGTTTCGCCCGGGCGATCGAAGAACGCGCCCTTGCGGGCGTTCGCTGCCGCGTCCTCGTGGACGCCTGGGGAAGTCACACGCTCGCGAAAGGGCTCGAAGTCGAGATGAAGAAGGCGGGAGTCGAGTTCGAGCGGTTTCGTCCTCTCCTGCTCTTCCATCGCCTGAAGAACCGCACCCACCGCAAGATCCTCGTCGTCGACGGAAGGGTGGGCTTCGTCGGAGGACAGGGCTTCGACGACCGGTGGGAGGGGGACGCCGACTCCCCCCGACACTGGCACGACGCGGCCGTCCGAATCGAGGGCCCGGGAGTGTCGAGGCTTCAGAGCATCTTCGCGGAGAATTGGATCGGCCAGAAGCGGCCCGTCCCGGCGGGCCCCGGCGATTATCCCCGCCTCGACCCCGCGGGCGACGAGACGGTCATTTTCCAGCGTTCGTCGTTCGGCGAAAGGAATTCCCGCTCGGCCCTCGGCCTCGACCTCCTCCTGCATGCCGCGAAAAAGGAAATCCGGATCGAAAACGCGTACTTCATCCCCGACGCGACCGCGACCGGACTTCTGACGGAGGCGGTCAAGCGCGGAGTGAGCGTGGAAATCATCCTCCCGGGACCCCGGAACAACCTCGGCTACGTCCGCGACGCTTCGCGGGCGCGCTACGGCCCCCTTCTCGAAGGGGGCGTGAAGATCTTCGAATACCGCCCGACGATGATGCACGCGAAGACGCTCGTGATCGATCGGATCTGGGCTTCGGTCGGATCGGCGAACATCGACAACCGGTCGTTCTTCCTCAACGACGAGGCGAACGTCCTCGTCCGCAGCCCCGCGTTCAGCGACGATCTTTCCGCGATGTTCGAGCGAGACCGCGCCCGATCGGACGAAATCACCCTGGAGCGGTGGCGCTCGCGCTCCTTCGGAACGAAGCTGCTCGAGCGGTTCATCGGACTGTTCCAGAGCGAGTTGTAGGGCCCGCATCGCGAGCCCCAGCTCCCGTCATTGCGAGCGAAGCGAAGCAATCCCCTCCCCGCATCCCGAGCGGATTGCTTCGTCGCGAACGCTCCTGCAATGAGGACACGATTTGCGGTGAGGTCATAATGCCGGTCGTGCGACTGTTGCGGCGAAGTTTCCTTTCTTCCGCTCGCCCTGTCCCTCGCCTGCCAGCGCGGCCGTCCCGCGCGCGAAGGAATTCCCATCGGTTTCTACGGAGCCCTGACCGGATCGACCGCCACGTTCGGCCAGTCCGGAAAGAAGGGCGTTTCGCTCGCGTTCGAAGAAATCAATGCCCGCGGAGGCGTCCTGGGAAAGCCGCTTTCCCTCAAGATCGAGGACGACCGGGGAGAGCCGGCCGAGGCGGCGTCCTCGGTGACAAAGCTCATTTCGCGAGACCACGTCGTCGCTCTCATCGGCGAGGCGGCTTCTTCCCGAACGCTGGCGGCGGCGCCGATCGCGCAGGCGAGCGAAGTGCCGATGGTCACGCCTTCGTCGACGAACCCCCAGGTCACCCGCGTCGGGATCTACGTCTTCCGCATGTGCTTCACCGACGACTTTCAGGGCGAAATGCTCGCGCGTTTCGCGGCCGAATCGCTCCGGGCGAAAACGGCCGCGTTTCTCGTCGACGTCAAGAGCGATTACAGCGTCGGGCTCGCGGAAGCCTTCCGGAAAGCGTTTTCACGAGCCGGAGGACGGGTCGTCGCCGAGCAACGCTACTCGGAGGGAGACACGGATTTTTCCGCGCAGTTGACGCAGATCCGAAGCGCGGCGCCCGACGTCGTCTTCGTTCCGGGTTACTACACCGAAGTCGGCCTCGTCGCGCGGCAAAAGCAGGCGCTCGGCGTCGGGGGCGTGCTGCTCGGGGGAGACGGATGGGATTCTCCGCGGCTGACCGAGATCGCGGGGCCCGCCGGCGACGGCGCCTACTTTTCCAACCATTACTCGCCGCAGGACCCCTCGCCCGCGACGGCCCGATTCGTCTCGGCGTACCGCGCCCGCTACGGGGAGCTGCCCGACTCGGTCGCGGCGCTGTCCTACGACGCGGGCAGGCTCGTCGCGGACGCGATCCAGCGGGCCGGAGAGGCCACCGGCCCCCGGATCCGCGAGGCCCTCGCCGCGACTCGAGACTTCCCCGGCGTGACGGGCAACCTCACGTTCGACCTCGACCGCAATCCGGTGAAGTCGATCACGATCCTGAAAATCGAGGGAGGCCGCTACCGGTTCGTGGAGAAAATCGAGCCGAAAAAAACGGGGGACTGAAGGGTGCGACGGCCCGCTTACTTCGGCTCGAGCAGCAGCTCGTCGAACCCCACGATCGCCCCCCCCTCGGTGAGCATTCCCGCGGCTCCCGGAGCAGGCTTCGGGTCCGTGGCTGCCACCGCGGCTTTTCCGGACACCGTCACCGCGACGCGCGGGCCGGACAGGTTGACGCCGATCGTCCGCCAGAGCGGCTCGTCGGACGTCACGCTGCTCGAAGCGAGGATTCGGGCTCGCCCTTTTTCGACCCGAATCACGGCGACGCTCGACCGGGGAAGATCGTAGACGACGCCGAGAAAGTTCTCCGGGTTCCGATAACGCACGGCGAGCCCGGCCCGGCAGGGCTCGCACGAGGCCTCCTTGCGCACCGAGACGGTAACCCGGCCGTCGAGAAAGTCTCCCGCCTCGGTCGAGAGCGCGAACCGGTATTGCCCCGCCGTTCCCGAAGAACCGGTCTGGATCGCCACATTCTCGAGCGTGATCGCTCGCGAGTCCGGAATCGCCTTCCACGTCGACGCCGGAAGGCCCCGGGTCGATTCGAACCGGAGGAATGCGGGCGGGGCCGCCGCGCGGTCGGCATCGAAGTGGAGGCGAACCGCGGGGCTGGCCAGCGACAGGAATCCGGCGGCGAGAATGTGCAGAATGCTCAAGCGTCCCCCCTCAAAAGGAAAGTATCGAAAACACGGTGTTCCCGCAGGCCAGAAATGACTGGCGCGAATACGGATCGACGACGATCCGCACGTCCGCCGGGGCCGGCAAGTTCTCCGCCAGCGACTCCGCCCATCGGGAGGCCTGCGAATCGAAGAACTCCGAAACGAGCGTCTCGTCGCTCTTTCCGCGCGATCCGGCCAGCTCCCGGAGCTTCGCGACGTCGGGAGGAGTCAGGTGGAAGTGGTAGCCGCCACAATCGCGTTCGGCGGGAACGGCGTTGGTCGTCGACATCAGTCCTCCGCCAGGAGCTTCTTGGAAATCACCATCCGCTGGATCTCGGAGGTCCCTTCGTAGATCGTCGTCACGCGCGCGTCGCGATAATAACGCTCGACCGCGTATTCTTTCGAATATCCATATCCCCCGAAAATCTGGCACGCGCGCGCACACACGGAGTTGCACATTTCGGAGGAAAACACCTTCGCCATCGACGATTCTTTCGAAAATTTCACGCCGTCATGCTCGGAAATCCACGCCGCCCGGTGCGTCAGCAGCTCGGCGGCGTCGATCTGGACTTTCATGTCGGCAATCTGGAAAGCGATCGCCTGGTGCTCGAAGAGGGGAACGCCGAACGTCCGGCGCGAGCGCGCGTGCTCGACAGAGTCCTCGTACGCGGCGCGGGCGATTCCGAGCGCCTGGGCCGCGATGCCGATGCGCGAATGGTCGAGCGTCGTCATCGCGATCTTGAAGCCCTCCCCTTCCGTCCCGAGCCGGCGCGACTCCGGGATCTGACACGTTTTCCAGAAAAATCGACGCGGTTCGCGATCCGTGGAGACCCATCTTCTCTTCGTTCTTCCCGATCTGGAGCCCGGCATCCGAGTCGCGCACGAGAAACGCCGTGATGCCCCGGGTGCCCGCGGCGGGGTCGGTCATCGCCATCACGACGTACCAGCGCGCGACGCCGGCGTTCGTGATCCACGATTTCGACCCGTTCAGGACATAGGAACCGCCCCTCCGTTCCGCTCTCGTCTTCTGATTCGCCGCGTCGGAACCGGATTGGGGCTCCGTCAGCGCGTAGGCGCCCAGGCATTCGCCCGAGGCCAGCTCGCGCAGAATCGTCGTCTTCTGTTCTTCCGATCCGAACTTCCAGATCGGATAGCACGCGACCGAGTTCGTCACGCTCATGATCACGGCCACCGAAGCGTCGATTCGCGCGACCTCCTCGATCGCCAGAAGATAGGACAGGATGTCGAAACCCGCGCCGCCGTATTCCGGCGGAATGAACATCCCGAGAAATCCGAGCTCGCCCATCTTCTCGACGAGATCCGCGGGAAACTCGTGGCCGGCCTCGCGCGCCGCGATTCCTGGAGCGATTTCCTTCTCCGCGAAAGCGCGCGCCATCGCGCGGACGGATTCCTGCTCTTCGCTCGGCCGGAAGTTCATGCGGTCGGCGGTCCCGCCGGGCCCCGCCGGCGTCCGCGGCGGCGCCGGAATCGCCGCCGCTTTCCGGCGGGCGCGCCGCCCGGCTGGGCTGCCGGCCCCGGTCCGGGCGTTCCCGGCCCCGCAGGCCGCCCCGGCGGCGAAGGACGGGCCGCCGGAGGCGACTGCCCGCCGCGCCTGCCGGGCCCCGCGGGTGCGCCCGTTCGCGGGGTAGGCCCCGGCCGGGGCTTCGGCTTTCGGGGTTCCGGCGTGTCGACCCAACCCTCTTCCAGGTGGCGAAAAGTGACGTCGATCACGGCCCGCTCGGAGCGGCGACGCAGGAAGTCCACGACTCTCGCCCGGATGGGAGCCTGGGCGTCCTCGATGATCGCCGGAATCCTCTCCGCGTCGTAGAGGACCATTCGCGTCCACCGGATCCGCTTTTCGCCGCCCGCCGGCGTTCCGTAGACCATGACGAAGGTGTCGTGCTCATGGTCGAGCAGATACTCCCGGAATTCGAGGTCGGGGAGCGCTTCGGCAATCAAGCCCTGGAGGAGCGCCAGGTGCTTTTCCCCTTTCTCGAAGGTTTGCTCCATCGACACGACGCGATCCCGGAACATTTTCGTGCTCGGCATGATTCGGCGCTCCGCTACTTCCCGAAGATTTCGCGGGCGATCACGACCCGCTGAATTTCACTCGTACCCTCGTAGATCTCGGTGATCCGGGCGTCCCGAAAATTTCTCTCGACCGGGAACTCCTTCGTGTACCCGTAGCCGCCGTGAATCTGAAGGGCCTTCGTCGAGACCCTCTGCGCCATTTCCGCGGCATATAACTTCGCGATCGCGGCTTCCTCGGTGAACCGCCCCCCCGATTCCGCCGCCTCGTCCTTGCGGGCGGCGGCGCGCCAGGTCAGCAGGCGCGCGGCGTCGATCTCGGTCGCCATGTCCGCCAGGTAGAAGCGCAGGGCCTGAAATTCCGAGATCGCGTGCCCGAAGACCCGGCGCTGCCGGGCATACCTGCGCGCGGCCTCGAACGCGCTCCTCGCGATCCCGACCGCCTGGGCGGCGATCCCGATGCGTCCGCCGTCGAGGGTCGTCATCGCGATCTTGAAGCCGTCCCCTTCCGCCCCGAGGAGATTCCGCGCGGGCACTTCCACGTCGTTCAGAAAGATCTCGACGGTGCCCGAAGCGTTGACCCCGAGCTTCACCTGGTGCCGCGAGCGGTCGAAGCCCGGGCTGCCCGTGTCCACGAGGAACGCGGAGATGCCGCGGTGCCTCTTCTCGCGGTCGGTCGCCGCGAACACGATCGCGACGTCGGCGTCTCCCCCGCACGTGATGAAAATCTTCTCGCCCTGGAGCCGGTAGACATCGCCGTCTCGGACCGCCCGCGTCTTCTGGTTGGCCGCGTCGGACCCCGCCTCCGGCTCCGTCAGGGCGAAGCAGCCGAGCATCTCGCCGCGAGCGAGCGGAGCCAGGTAGCGCGTTTTCTGTTCGTCGGTCCCGAATTTCACGATCGGGTCGCAGACGAGCGAATTGTTCACCGAAAGGATCACTCCCATGTTCGCGCAGGCTCGCGAGATCTCCTCGACGACGATCGCGTACGCGAGCGTGTCCATGCCCGCCCCGCCGAGCTCCTCGGGCACCGCGACGCCGGCGAACCCGAGCTCTCCCGCCTGGCGGAAGCATTCTCTCGGGAATTCGCCCGTCTGGTCGATCTCGGCCGCGAGGGGCGCGACGGACGCGTCCGCGAAGTCGCGCGCCGCCTGCCTCACGAGCCGGTGTTCTTCCGAGAGCTCGAAGTTCATCGCGAAGGGAACCGCGCCCTTCTTTTCTCGAAGAAGGCATCGATCCCCTCCCGCTTGTCGGGAAGCGCGTTGAGCAGCGCGAACTCCGCGCGCTCGAGCGCGAGCGACGCGGAGCGCGACGGAAAGCTCATCCGTCGTGCCGCCGCAAACCGGGCGGCGGCCGAAAGCGACGGGTCCGAGAAGGCCCTCTCGATCTGTTCTCGAGGCCCGACCCCGTCGATCCATCCCTCCTCGAAGGCGGATTCGGCCGGGACTTCCGGCGACAGGGCGAGCCGGTAGGGCAGGCGTCTGACCCCGCGCCGGGCCAGAAGCGAGACCGACGCGGCCGATTCGCCCTCGCGCAGGACGAGAACCGTCCCCGGGGCCGCGAAGATCAGGTCGCAGGCCAGGACGGCGTCGAGCGACTCCGGCGAAACGCGGCCGTCGAGAAATGCGTATTCCATGGGCCTCGAATCGTAACAGATGATGCCGTTGCATCATTGCCCGCCTCCGAACGCTCTGGCAGATTCGTTCCGTGGAGCCGAGAGAGCTCCACCTGGAGGTCTTCATGGCGATGCTCATCCTGGAGGACTGCATCAGTTGCGGCAAGTGCGAGCCGGACTGCCCGAACAACGCGATTCATCCCGGAGACTCGATCTACGTGATCGAATCGGACCGCTGCACCGAGTGCGTCGGCGCGAGCACGGAACCCACGTGCGTCGGCCTGTGCCCCGTGGACGGCTGCATCGTGACCGATCCGAACCGGATCGAGTCGCGCGAAGTGCTCCAGGCGCGGTTCGAGAGCCTCAGGGTTTCGTGACCGCGACGGTCTAGGGCTTCTGCTCCTTCGGAGCCTCCGGGGGAACAAGAGAAGCCTGGGCCATCGTCTCGAACTCCGCCTGCAGGCCCTGCGGGTCTTCCGGCTCCTGGTCCGCCTCCGTGAAGAGCTTCAATTCCACGCGAAACGCCTTTCCGATCGGCTTCGGCGCCGCTTCCTTGTTGTACACGAACGTGAACATCGGAGTCTGCGCCGCGTTCGCGTGCGGGCTCATCGGCCCCGCCGTTCCGGCGCTGGACATCTCGATTCCGCTGCCGCTCGAGAAGTTGTCCACGCGCGTCGCGTCGGTCTTGTTGCCGGCATCGCCCTTTCCCCTCTCGATCGAGGAGGGCGGCCCGAAGACGATCACGACCTTGCCGCGCAGCGTCTCGGAGCCCTTCGTCTCTCCCGAGGAGAAATACCTGTCGGCGACCGCGACCCGGTCCGCGAGCATCTTTTCAAAGTCGGGCCCGCGCTTCGCCTTGTAATCAAGGATGAAGTTCTGCGCGTCCGAATCCGTCTTGACCTTCTTCCACTGATCCCGCTCGGAGCTCGTCAGAAAGTAGGCCTCCGGCGACTTATCCCAGCTCTTGTACTTCTTTGACAGGCCCGCGCCCAAAGCGAACGAAGCGGCAGAGAGGATCAGAAATATCGCAAGAATCGTTTTTCTCATTTTCAGCCTCCGTGAGCAGTTTACTTCGAGTTCGCCGTTTTCTGTCCGGCAACAGACGCTTCGGCCACGGCTTCCACCTTCGCGTCGAAGTCGCGGAGATCCGCGGGCTCCTGATCCACGTCGGAAAACATCTTCAATTCGACCCGGAAGGCCTTCCCGATGGCCTTCGGGGCATGCTCCGCATCGTAAACGAACGTGAACACGGGAGTCTGGACGGCGCTTGCGCCGGGTCCCAACGGCGAGGGCGTTCCCGCCGAAGAGATCGTCGGCTGCGAGTCACGGCCGTTGGAGCCGGAAGCCGCCTGGATGGCCGCCAGATCCGGCCGGGCGGCGTCTTTCGGAGCCGCCTCACGCTCGATCGACGACGGCGGCCCGAAGACGATCACGACCTTGCCGCGCAGCGTCTCGGAGCCCTTCGTCTCCCCGGAAGAGAAATACTTGTCCGCGACCGCGATCCGATCCGCAAGCATCTTTTCGAAATCCGGGCCGCGTGTGGCCTTGTAATCGAGGATGAAGTTCTGCGCGTCGGCGTCGGTCCTGACCTTTTTCCACTGTTCCCGCTCGGAGCTCGTCAGGAAGTACGCCTCCGGCGACTTTCCCCAGTTCTTGTACTTCTTCGAGAGTCCCGCGCCGAAGGCGAGCGGGACGGCCGTCAGGATCAGAAGAAGAGTGAGTATCGTTCGCTTCATTTCGGCCTCCATGAAAATTCTACTTCGGATTCGCGGGATCCGCGACGATCGAACCCCGCGCAACCACATCGAACTTCCCTTCGAGGTCGCGGGGATCCGCTGGCTCCTGGTCCGTTTCGGAGTACATCTTCAGCTCCGCGCGGAACGCCTTTCCGATCGCCTTCGGGGCGTGCTCGTCGTCGTAAATGAACGTGAACACGGGAGTCTGCGCGCCGGTCGAATGCGGGCCCATCGGCGAAGGAGCCCCCGAATTGGAGAGCGCGGAGCCTTCGCCCTTGGCGTCGACGGAATTGACGCGGCTGATGTCGGCGTTCGCCTTTCCCTCCTTGCGGGGTTCCTTCTCGATCGAGGAAGGAGGCCCGAAGACGATCACGACCTTGCCGCGCAGCGTCTCGGATCCCTTCGTTTCCCCGGAGGAGAAATACTTGTCCGCGACCGCGATCCGGTCCGCGAGCATTTTTTCGAAGTCCGGGCCGCGCCTGGCCTTGTAATCGAGAATGAAGTTCTGCGCGTCCGCGTCGGTCCTGACCTTCTTCCACTGCTCCCGCTCGGAGCTCGTCAGGAAGTACGCTTCCGGCGACCTGTCCCAGACCTTGTACTTCTTCGAGAGGCCGTCCGCAAAAACGACCGAAGCGGCGAGGAGCAACGCGAGAGAAACGACCGTCTTTTTCATGACTCCTCCTCCGACACCCTCCGCAGAGAATTCAGTCGTATTGGACCAGAGAAGGCCGCGGAGAGGCTATCGAAATCCTGCTGTTTTCGTCGTTCGGGCGGGGGCGATGCGGCTCGCGAAAGCCCGAACCTCCGAGGCGTAGCCTTCCCAGGAGTGCCGCCGGGCCAGCGCCGAGAGCGCGATTTCGTAGTCGGCGACACCGCGCCGGAGGACTCGGACGACCGCGGCCGCGAGCCGGGCCGCGTCGTTTTCCGGAACGAGCTCGCCCGAGGCTTCCGAGACGAACGGCACGAACCCGGAAAGGTCCGAGGCGACGATCGGACGCCGCGCCGCGATCGCCCGCGCGGCGATCCCCGAGCCCGAATTCTTCCGATAGGGGCAGACAACCACGTCGCAGGCCGCGAGCCAGAGATCCATTTCCTCTTCGGCGACGTAGCGATCGACGAGCGTGACGCTCGAAGCGACGGGACGCTTCATGCATTCCTCGACGGATTCGCGCGAATCGGGAAATACCTCCCCGACGAGGGCGATGCGAGCCCCCGTTTCCGCGACGATGCCCGGGGCCGCGTCGAACAGCACGTCGAGGCCCTTGTAGGGCCGGATCAGCCCGAGGAAGAGAACGAGCGGACCGTCGACCCCGAGCCGCCTTCGCGCCTCGTCCCGGTCGGGCCGCGGCCGTTCGTCGATCGGGTGCGGCAACACGAGGACCGGCCTGTCGCCGAGCCGGCTCCCCAGGATCTCCCGGTCCTGATCCGACTGCGCGATCGCCGCGTCGGCCGATTCGAGGCCGACCCATGCGAGCTTCTTCTTCCAGGGCGCGCTCTCGTGATCGAAGACGTGGTGGCACAGGATCACGTTTCGAAACGACGGGTCCCTCCGGCGCGCCTCGCGGAAGACCCCGCGCAGCGGAAGCGCCCAGAACGCCGTCCACCACGGCGCCACGAGCGCGTTTGCGCCGCAATTCACGGCCGCCGCGCCGGCTTTCTTCCAGGATAGCGGGTTCGCCCAGTCGAGAATCGGCTCCGCCCGCAGCGAGTCCTCGGCATTCTCGAGCGTGTCGAAGCGCCGGGGATTCAGGAACCTTGGATACGGCCTCGAGTAAGAGAAGTATCCCGCGAGATTCTCCCCGAGCGCCCTCGCGAGGAGGTGCGTCTGGTGCGCAATGCCTCCCCGATCCGGCGGCGCCGGGCCGAGGAGGGCGATCCCGAAATCCTGCACGCCCGGGATTATCCCGGAAGCGAGCCAAAAAGGCCGAGAAAACGACCGAGAGGCCTCAAGGGCAGGGCAACGTCGTCTCGTCCTGAATCGGCTCCATCGGATGGATATCCGGATTCGTGTAGACCTGCTGGAAGCTCGTCTTCGTATCCGTCACCGTGATCGTCAGGCCGACGTTCGTCCCCGCGGATGCGAAGAACCAGTGGTTGCTGCTGAAGGAACAGGCGTTCAGGACCTTGACGAGGAGCTCCGGGTTGTCCGCCGAGAAGAACCAGAACAGGCCTCCGTGGACGACGCCGAGGCTGCTCAGCGGAATCGCATGGGCCGACCCCGACGAGCCGCCGCCCTGCGTGGTCGCGAAGTTCACCTGCACCTTGTAACGCGCGTCGCCCGGAGTGTCGTCGACGCACAGCGTGGTTGCGCTCGGCGTGCATGCCGTCGGCGGCGGCGGAGGCGAAGACGTGAACGTATAGTTCACCGGGACGGTCGCGGTGAAGATCGCGTTGTTCGGGTTCTGGGTCGGGTCGTTCCAGTCGATCATGTAGACCGTCAGACTGGTGATCGTCGCGGGCGCGGTTGCGACAAACCAGCTGCTGCAGCTTCCGCTCGGATAGGCGCAGCGGTTATTGACTCCGCTGTACCAGGCGAAGTTTCCTCCAAAATACACGCTCACGCCATTCGTGTCGTTCGTCGTGTAGTCGTATGTCACGTTCACTCGAGCCCCCACCGCGGGAGTACCGTTCGTGAACGGATAGACGGCCAGAGTCGCCGGGTACGCGGGACTGAAATGGATGTTCGTGATCGAATTGGCGGCGAGCGCCGCGCCGCTCGAAGCCGCGAGGATGGCGAGGGCGAGGACCGCGACCGGGATGACTTTTCGAACCATGATTTTCCTCCTGTTCTTCAGGGAAACAATGTACAGCGCCGCCACGGCCGTGGGAAATGGTCCGTTTGAACCAACCCGGCGTCAGGCGGACCTGGCGAGGAAGAACGCCTTCAGGTACTCCGTTTCCGGGCAGTCGATCGAGACGGGGTGGTCGGGGCCCGCGCCCGCCTTTTCGAAGATCGAAAAAGTCGTCTTCGAATCGAGCGCGGCGGCGAAGAGAATCTTCTGGAAGAGGTCCTGGGACACGTGCCCCGAGCAGGAGCAGGCGAGGAAGATGCCGCCGGGCGCCACGAGCGACATCGCGAGCCGGAACACGTCTTTGTAGCCGCGCGCCGCGCGTTCAACGTCGCGTTTCTTCCGCGCGAAGGCGGGCGGATCGCAGACGACGATGTCCCACGATTCCCCCGCGCCGGCGCGCCGCCGGAGCTCCTGGAACACGTCCCCCTCGACGAAGTCGCCGGGCGCTGCCTCGAAGCCGTTTCGCGCACGGTTCTCGCGCGCCCCCGCGAGCGCCGAGGCGGACGAATCGACGTCGACGGCCCTCGCCGCCCCGCCCGCGAGCGCGGCGACCGAAAAGCCTCCCGTGTAGGAAAAGAGATTCAGGACGGTCTGCCCCCCGGCGAGGCGCCGGACGCGATCGCGGTTCTCCCTCTGATCCAGAAAGAAGCCCGTCTTCTGGCCCGCCGAGATTTCGGCGGAAAATTCCAACCCGTGCTCGCGGAACCGGGCCGACAGCGGCTCCACGGGACCGCCGTCGGGGGCGCCTTCGCTGTCGGCGCGGATCACGAGACGCCCCGGCGAGAAGACTTCGCGGTAGGCGGCTTCGATCTCGTCCCGGCGCCGGCCCGCGCCCTCCGAGGTGAAAACGAGGACGTCGGTATCGCCATAACGGTCCGCGACGAGGCCCGGCGTGCGATCGCCCTCCGAGTGGAGGAGCCGGTAGCCCGTCGTGTCCGGCGGAATCGTTCGCTTCCTCGCCGCGCGCGCCGCCTCGAAGCGCGAACGGAGGAGCCGCGAGTCGACCGGCGCGTCGGAGAACGTCCACAGGCGCGCCTCGATCTGGGAAGCGGGAGCGGCGAGCCCGAAGCCGAGGGCTTCTCCGGAGGACGACCGGACCAGCGCGAGGCCGTCCTCCGGATCGCCCTCCCGGCGGGCGACAGCGCCCGAGAATACCCACGGATGGCGGCGAAGGACGGATTGCTCTCTTCCCGGCTTGAGGGTCAGGATCCACACGGCCGGAAGCTTAGCGGAATCGCCGATTTGGATTGACAGAATCGCGATCCGGGTCTTAAATATCTGGAGTGGCAGACGAAAGCAAGGATCTGTACGCCGAGTTCACGGTTCGGGATCTGCTCAAGCTCGGCCTTGCCGCCCTGAAAGCCAAACGAATCCCGGAGGCGAGCGGAATGCTCTTCGAGGTGTGCGAGAGGTTCACGCGCAACGGGGAGCGCGTCCCGCCGACCGCTCTCTCGCTCTATGCCCTGACGCTCGCTTACCAGAACCGGATGAAGGACGCGATCGACACCTGCCGGCTGGCGCTTCGGCGCGACCCCGACAACCCGACGTCGCGGTTCCACATGGCCCGAATCTACCTTCTCGCCGATTCCCGCCGGCGCGCTTTCGAAGAGCTGCAGAAGGGCCTCGCGATGTCTCCGAAGAACGCCGATCTGCTCGCGCTCCAAAGAGAGCTCGGAGCCCGGCGCAAGCCCGTCATCGCGCTTCTCTCGCGCGACAACCCGATCAACGTGAAACTCGGAAAAGCGCGATCGCAGATCAAGAGGGCGCCGTCGAAATCGGTGTAGCGCCTTCCGGAAAAACGACCCGAAACACGGCGCCCGCGCCCGGCTCCCCCCCGACCTCGACCTGCGCCCGGTGAAGCAGGGCAAGGTGCTTGACGATCGCGAGCCCCAGGCCCGTGCCGGGGCGAGCCTTCGAGCGCGAGGGGTCGACCTGATAGAAGCGCTGAAAGATCTTGTCTCGCTCGGATCTCGGAATGCCGGGCCCGCGGTCGGAGATCGTCAGGACGGGCGAGCCGCTCCGCCTCCCGATGGAAGCCTCGACGGGAGACCCGTCGGGCGAAAACTTGATCGCGTTGTCGAGCAGGTTGTGCACGATTTGAACGAGGCGGCGCCGGTCACCGGACACGCGGATCTCGCGGTCGCCCGAGACGAGGATGGAAACGCCGCGTTCGCCGGCCGGACGGGCGAGGTCGCGAGCAACCTCTTCGACGACCTCCCGGAGCGACACGTCTTCCCGCGAGAGCTCGATCGCCCCGGACTCCATCCGCGAAAGATCGGTGAGGTCCTCGATCAGCTCGTGCATCCGGCGCGTCTGGCGCGCGATGAGCTCGGTCAGCTGGACGCTCTCGTCTTTGTCCGTTTCCCCTTCCAGCAAGGTTTCCGCGGCCGCCGCGATCGAGGCGACCGGTGTTCGAAGCTCGTGGGACACGTCGGAGACGAAGCGCCGGCGCATCGCCTCCGTGCGGGCCAGGCGCGTCACGTCCCGGAAGATCCCGACCGCTCGACCCCTCGTGCCGCGCGGCAGCGGCAGGACGTCGACCTCCCACGTGATTTCGTCCGGCTTCTTCCAGACGAAGGTCTCCTCGCGAGGCGAGTCCGCCTCGATCGCTTCGCGGAACAGGGCGTGGACTCGCGGATCGCGAACGACGTCGACGAGGGGCCGCCCCGCGGGATCCGGGCAATCGAGCATCTTCGAGAAGGCGCTGTTCGCCTGAACGATCTCCGATTTCTCTCCGACGACGACGAGCCCGGAGGGAAGCCGGTCGAACGCGGCGGCGGTCAGCCTTCGCTCCGTCTCCGCCGCCGCCAGCGAAGCGAGCAGGGAGCTCTTCATCCGCCGAACAGCCTCCGACAGCGCGGCCGCTTCCGGCTCGTCCTCCTCGGGAGCGTCCCGGGTCAGGTCGCCGCGGGAGACCGCGAGCGCGGCTTCCGTGACCCGTCGTAGCGGCGCCGAGAACCTCCGGCTTGCGAGGTGCCCGACCAGAAAGAAAACGAGGCACGCCCCGAGGATCGCGGCCCGGCCGAGCCAGAGCGTGCGGGACTCTTCGCCTCGCAGGCGGTCGAGCGGATAGGCGACCCGAATGAAGCCGACCGTTTTTCCGCCGTCGTCGACCCGATCGGCGAGGTAGATGAAGTCGAGATCGAGCGTCGCCGAGAAACGGCGCGAAGATCCGGTGCCGACCCTCTTCGCCTCGAGGATCTCCGGACGGCTCGCGTGATTCTCCATGTTCGGCACCAGGGCGGGCGGAACGTCGCTGTCGGAGACGACGCGGCCATCGGACCGGATCGCCGTAACGCGCGCCCCCAGGGTCCCGCCGGACTCGCGGACGAACGCATCGAGGCCGGCTTCATCGCCGAAACGGGGCGCCGCCAGCCGGGCGAGCAGCGCGCACTCGGAAGAAAGCCGGTCGATCGCCCTCGCCTGCGACGCCCCGTCCAGGAGAGTTCCCCAGAACGCGTTCAGGAGGAGCGCGACGCCGAGCGCGAGAAGGCCGAAGAGAAGCGAGAACCGGGAGGCGAGCTTCACGTTCCCGGCTGGCGGAACCGGTAGCCGAGCCCCACGACCGTCTCGATCCGCTCTTCGCCGAGCTTCTTGCGGAGGGACCGGATATGCACGTCGACCGTGCGGGTCTCGACGTCGGCGTCGTAGTCCCACAACCGGGCGAGAATCGTGTCCCGCGTGACGACGCGCGATCGATTTCGAATCAGCAGCCAGAGGAGGTCGAATTCCTTCTTCGTCAGGTGGACCGGAGCTCCGTCCCTGACCACTTCGTAGCGCGCCCGATCGACGCGAAGGCCGGGCTGCTCGAAGACCTCCTCTTCCGAGGTCTCGAAGGAAGCGACGCGGCGCAGGTGGGCGGAGACGCGGGCGACGAGCTCCTTCATCGAAAAGGGCTTCGTGATGTAGTCGTCGGCGCCGATTTCGAAACCGAGCAGTTTGTCCCTCTCTTCAACTCGGGCGGTCAGCATGATGATCGGGATCTTCTTCGTGTCCTCCTGGGAGCGCAACTCGCGGCACAGCGCGAGGCCGTCGATGTCGGGAAGATTCAGGTCGAGAATGATCAGGTCGAAAGGGCGCTCGTGGAGGGCTCCGAGCGCCGCGATGCCCGAGGCGAAATGCTCCACGTGGTAGCGCTTCTCTTTGCGCAGATTCACCCGAATCGTGTACGCGATGTCGGGATCGTCCTCGATGAGCGCGATTCGCTTTTGCGCCAACGTCCCTCTGCTCGAATCCTGCCCGTTCTTGCCGTTAACCGAATCGCCCGGTGATGTAGTCTTCGGTGATCTTCTCTCCGGGATTCGTGAAGATTTTGTCGGTTCGATCATACTCGACGAGCCTCCCCAGCATGAAAAAAGCGGTCCCGTCCGAGACGCGGGCCGCCTGTTGCATATTGTGCGTGACGATTGCGATCGTGTACCGCTCTTTGAGCTGATAGATGAGCTCCTCGACCTTCTGGGTCGCGATCGGGTCGAGCGCAGAGGCCGGTTCGTCCATGAGGATCACTTCCGGCTCGATCGCGAGCGCGCGGGCAATGCAGAGCCGCTGCTGCTGGCCTCCCGAGAGCCCGAGCGCCGCGTCCGGCAATCGATCCTTCACTTCGTCCCACAGCGCCGCTTCCCTGAGCGACTTCTCGACCCGCTCGGCGATCTGGGACCGTCGGACCGTGCCGTTGATCCGAAGGCCGTACGCGACGTTGTCGAAGATGGACTTGGGAAAGGGGTTCGACTTCTGGAACACCATTCCCACGCGGCGCCGGAGGTCGACGACGTCTGATCGCTCCTCCGGTAGATGTCGACTCGCCGTCGAGCAGGACTTCGCCCTCGAGGCGCGTCTTCGGAATGATGTCGTTCATCCGGTTCAGGCACCGAAGAAACGTCGATTTTCCACATCCTGAGGGACCGATCAGGGCGGTGACCGATCTCTCCGGAATCGACAGCGACACGTCGAAGAGGGCCTGACTCTCGCCGTAGAAGAAGTTGACGTGTCGGGCTTCCATCCGAATCCGCTGCCGGGAAGGCTCGACGGGAGGTTTTTGGGCGAGATCCGGATCCGAGTTTCCCGCCGTCTCTGGTTGCCGAACGCTCTCGATCATCACCCCACCCTCATTCTTTCGAGTCGGCTCGTCACGAGCCGCGCGAGAACCGAAAAGATCAACACCATGGCGACGAGCACGAGCGCGCCCGCCCAGGCCTGGCGGTGCCAGTCGTCGTACGGCGAAATCGCGTAAGCGAAAATCTGTACCGTGAGCGACGCGATCGGCTGATCCAGACGATTCGTCCAGAAGGCGTTGTTAAACGCCGTGAAGAGCAAGGGTGCGGTCTCCCCGGCGATCCGGGCGATCGCGAGGAGAATGCCGGTGACGATCCCCGGGAGGGCGGCCGGCACGATCACCGTGAACGCCACTTTTGCACGCGTGGCTCCGAGCGCGAGCCCCGCTTCCCGAAGAGACCCCGGAATGAGGTTGATCAGCTCCTCGGTCGTGCGCGTGATGATCGGGATCATCATGATTCCGAGCGCGACGCCTCCTGCGATCGCGGAGAACCTCCGCATCGGAAGAACGACGAGACCGTAGGCAAAGATGCCGATGACGATCGACGGGATGCCGTTCAGGACATCGGCACAGAATCGAATCGCGGTCGCAAGAGGCGTCGACCGGTACTCCGCGACGTAGACCCCCGCGAGGACCCCGACCGGCACCGCCATCACCGAGCCGAGGCCGATCAGCTCGAGGGAACCCACGATCGCGTTGGCCATGCCTCCGCCGACCTCGCCGACCGGCTTCGGGAGTTTCGTGAAGAAGCTCCAGCTGAGGGACGTGAATCCCTTCGACAAAATGTAGAAGAGGATCATCGCGAGCGGAACGAGCGCGACGGCGACGGCAACGGCGCACAGGCCGACCATCGTCGCGGAAAGGGCCTTTCTTCTCGCGAGCCGCCCCGGGACGATCACACTGGCTCCGCCGCGGGCGCGGCGGCGGGGACGGCCGCTCCCTTCGCCTTCGGCTCTCGGGAAACTGACCAGATCAAGAAACGCGAAACGACATTCAAGACCAGCGTGATCACGAACAGGACGAGGCCGATCTCGATCAACGCCTGGACGTAGAGATTGTAGGTCGCCTCCGTAAATTCATTCGCGATGACTGCGGCCATGGAATACTGCGGCGCAAAAAGAGATTTCGAGATCTGAGGATTGTTTCCGATCACCATCGTGACGGCCATGGTCTCTCCGAAGGCCCGGCCGAATCCGAGGAGGATCGCGCCGAAGATCCCGACGCGGCCGTAGCGCAGAGCGACTTTCGTCGCCTCCCATTTCGTGGCCCCGAGAGCGTAGGCGGCTTCACGCTGCGTCATGGGAACCGCTTTCAGGACCTCTCGCGAGACCGCGGAAATGAACGGAATGACCATCACGGTCAGCACGAGGCCGGCCGCAAGCATTCCCACCCCGTACGGCGGTCCCGTGAAAATGGGAAGCTTGTGGAGCGGTGTCTTCGAGATCGCGGTCTCGAGCTTGCGCACGAGCGGGACGAGGACAAAGATCCCCCACAGACCGTAGACGATCGAGGGGATCGCCGCGAGAAGCTCCGTCAGAAACGAGAGGATCTTCTTGAAAGCGTTCGGAGCGATTTCGGTGATGAAGACGGCGATCCCCAGGGCGACCGGAGTCGCGATGAGAAGGGCCAGGATCGACGAATAGAGCGTTCCCCAGATAAACGGGAGTGCGCCGAACTCGCCGGAAACGGGATCCCAGTCGGACGTGCTCCAGAATTTCCAGCCGAATTTCTCGATCGAAAGCCGGGAATTCTTGAAAAGCACGTACCCGATTCCCACGACGATCGCGAGGACGAGAATTCCGAAAGTCGAAATCCACAGGCGGAACAACCGATCGTCTCGGGAGACGCGCTTGGTAGTTTTTGCGGTAGCCATGGGCTCGTCCCCCCGACAAATGAACCGGGGGACCGGCCGCCAGGCCGGTCCCCCGGTCTCTCAACCAACGACTACTTGATCCTGTTCATTGCGGATTCCTCGAGCGCGACGACTTCCTTCGGAAGAGGAGCGTAGCCCAGATCGGCGCAATACTTCTGGCCGTCTTTCACCATCCAGTGCAGAAAATCCGTCAGGATCTTTCCCTTCGTCTTGTCCGTCTGGTTCTCGTAAACGAGAAGCCAGGTGAAGGAAGAGATCGGATAGGCGTTCGGGCCCGGCGCGTTCGTGATCGACACGCGGAAGTCTTTCGGCATCGCTTTCGCGGCGCCGGCCGCGGCGGCCGTCACGCCTTCGAGTGAAGCCAGGAGAAAGCGGCCGGACTTGTTCTGGACCTGGCCATAATTGATTTTGTTCTGGATCGCGTAGATCAGCTCGACGTAGCCAATCGAACCGGGCTGCTGCTTGACCTGTCCGGCGACGCCCTCGTTACCTTTTCCGCCGACGCCGACGGGCCACTTGACCGAAGTCGAGACGCCGACCTTCGACTTCCACTCCGGGGAAACCTTCGAAAGGTAATCGGTGAAAATGTAGGTGGTTCCCGACCCGTCGGAGCGGTGCACGACCGCGATATCCGTGTCCGGAAGTTTGATGCCCGGATTCAGCGACTGGATCGCCCGGTCGTTCCATTTTGTGATCTTCCCCATGAAAATATCCGCGAGGAGCGGGCCCGTGAACTTCAGCGTCGCGTTGACGCCGGGAATGTTGTAGACCGGAACATCCGCGCCCATGACCGTCGGGAAATGCATGATTCCGGGGGCGGCCTTCAGCTGCTCCGGCGTCATCGGGCCGTCGGAGGCCCCGAAGTCCACGGTGTGCTCCGTGATCTGGCGGATTCCGCCGCCGGAGCCGATCGACTGATAGTTGATCTGGATGTTCGGGTGGATCTTGTTGTACTCGGAAAACCATTTCGAATAGATCGGATAGGGGAACGTCGCGCCAGCGCCGTTCAACTGGATCGTCTGCGCCGCGGCCGGAGAAGCCGCGAAAACCATCGCTGCGAGACCGGCTGCCATTCCCAGAAGCGTCTTTTTCATCTCTTTCACCTTTTTCATCTCTTTCATCTCATTCCTCATTCAATATGAAATTCATTGGTTAATACCGCGTGAAGGCCGCATGAATTAGAAGTTAAGCAGCGTGTGAACCGCCCACGCTTTCGATTCCGGCTTTCCCAGCGCGCTGTCGTACTTGATCATCGTGTAATCGAGCATGACCGCGGTCTGAACGCCCTTGAACGTCGGGAACCAGTACGCGACGCCGGCGACGGTGCGCTTCTTGCGCGCGTCCACGGATTTATCGGGCTTCAAACTGTCGTAGCGAAAGAGCCCTTCGAGGCCGAACGTCGTGCGCGGAGTGACCCAGACCGTATAGCCCGTCGCGTGGACTTCCGGGGAAGTGTCGGCCTTCTGGTCCTTCGCGTCGAGGAAGTAGCCGCCGGCGTTCACGTACGTGCTCTCATAGGTCGCGCCGACGAGGAATCGCTGCCGCTTGTCGCTCGAAACGTAGTGGTCGGTGTCGAAGAATCCGTTGATACGCAGTCCCTTGACCCCGGCCACGCCGGGCGCCGGGCGGACCGAGACGCGCATCTGGAACGACTTCTGATTGTTGATCTCGGTGTGCCCGTATCCTTCGCCGTTGAAATAGCCGAGCTGCACATCGCCGAAATTGCCGGGGAAGTTGTAGTGCCCGGAAAGACCGAGGTCCGACGAAGAGAGGAATCCTTCCGTGTCCGCGAACGTGGGTCCCTGGAAGCGGTAGCGGTAGACCCCTTCGTCGTAATCGATCCACGGCGTCTGGGACTGGCCGAAGCGGAGCCAGGATCCCTTCGACGCGAGCGCCTTTCCGAGGTCCCACTGCAGAAATCCGTACTTGAGGCGGAAGACATAGCTTCCGTTGAGGGAGTCCGTGGACTCGCTCTGCTTCGAGATGTCGGGCGTGATGCGGTACGAGATGACGTCCGAAAGCTGTCCCGTGACGTTGATGTACGTGCGGCCGACGTTGAACGAGCTGGGGTGGTAGTCCTTTCCGTTGGCGTCGGTGGCGGTCGGCTCGTCCGTGTAAGTGTAGTCGGCGAAGATCGTCGCGCCGATCTTGAACGAGGGAGTGCCCTCCACCGTCACCTGCGCCGAAGCGAGCCCGGCGCTGAAGACCATCGCGGCGATGCCCGCCGCAGACAAGAGAATTTTCCGTGCGTTGAGTTTCATCGAAATCTCTCCTCCTTTTTGCGGGCCAAAGCTACGGCCCGGGAGTTGGTGGAAAGCGAAAACGGCGTAAATTTGGTTTGAAGAATCATTCCGAATTTACCCGGAATTCATCGTTCGGCGCGGGGGTTCTGAGATCTTTGCGCGTCGAGGTGAGGACATGCAGGGTTCCCTGATTGAACGCTTTACTCTGTCGGCGGCAGGCCCGAAGGACGCGTTCCGGGCGGCCGAGGTTCTCTTGAGCGACCTGACGTTCCGCGAGGAGCTCAAGGACCTGCGCGAGGCGGCGGGCCGAATCTGCGGCGCCTTCCCGGCCGGCGCTCCGCCGGGAGCGGCAATCTACCTGAAGGACGGATTTTCGTTCCGTCGGCTCGAAGAGGTCGGCGCGCCCGATTCGCCCGCCGTGCTCGGCGCCGAGGAGTGCGAACAGGTGCGCCGTGACGTGTCGGCCTACGGCTTCGGCCGGGCTCCGGCCGCCGTCTGGAACGTCGGCAGCCGGCGGGAGTGGGTCGTCTCCTGGCATTTTTCCCGCCCCTTCTCAAACGAAGAGGTGATCGCGCTCGAAGCCGTGCGGCTCGCCTTGAATCAGAGGCTCGTCGAGTCGAGCTTCACGGGGATCGTCCAGCAGGCTGCCGCGATCCAGCGAAGCCTGCTGCCCGATCCCCTTCCCCTTCTCCCGGGTTTCGACCTCGCCGCGCGATCGGTTCCCGCCGAGTCGGTCGGAGGAGACGCCTACGACGCCCTCGAGCTCGCCCACGACACCGTGGCCTTCGCCGTCGCCGACGCGTCGGGCCACGGCCTTCCGGCCGCCCTCGAGGCGCGAGACGTCGTCGTCGGGCTCCGAATGGGGGCGGCTCGCCACATGAAGATCGGCGCCACGGTCGAGAAACTGAACGGAATCCTCTGCCGGTCCACCCTCTCGTCGCGCTTCGTTTCCCTCGTCTACGGCGAGCTCGAAACGGACGGCCGATTCCAGTTCGTGAACGCGGGCCATCCCCACCCGATCCTCGTGAACCCGGGCTCGACGACGGTCTTTTCGGAAACGGGGATGGTTCTCGGCGTCGAGCCCGGAGTCCGCCATCGGATCCAGCACGGGGAGATCGCTCCGGGAGGCGCGCTCGTGATCGTCACGGACGGCATCCTCGAATGCCTCTCGCCGGCCGGCGAGGAATTCGGGCCGGAGAGGATCGTTTCCCTCGCCCGCGCCCTCGCGGGCCGTCCGGCCGCGTGGATCGTCGGCGCGTTGTTCGAGGCGCTCGAAAACCATAGCCGGGAAAGCCACGCTCGCCGACGACGCGACGGCGCTCGTGATCCGACGGGACTGAGGCTACCCGAACCCCACGGCACGAACCCGCGACGAAAGCGGCGCCGGTAAAACGGCGTCTCGAGGAGAAACGGCGCCCCCGTCACTCTTCAGAACAGAAGGCCGTCTCCGATTCAAATGCATCAGGCCATGGACCCGAGAGAGATGGTATTTCGTGAGGTGACGAAATGACTACACCACTCGCCCGCCTCGTCCAGGTCCACAAGGCCATCGGCCACCCGGTCCGGCTGCGCCTCCTCGCGATGCTTCGCGGCGGGTCGCTCTGCGTCTGCCAGATGACCGTCGTCGTGAAACTCGCCGCTTCCACCGTCTCCGAGCACCTGTCGGAATTGCGCAAAGCCGGGCTCGTCGCGGAGCGAAAGGAAGGCCGGTGGGTGAGCTACCGGCTCTCCGACACGGCCTTGCGGCAAGGCATCCTTGCTCCCCTCTGGCCGGAGTTGGATGAGGACCGCGAGGCGCACGCGGATGCGGTGCTCCTGAAGGAGCTGCGGCGCGTGCCGGTCGATCAACTCTGCCGCGCCGATCTCGAGCTCGGAAGGATCGAACGCCCGAAACTCGCGTCTGCGGTCGCGAAGGCGGCGAAGATCCGCGCCACCGAAGCGGCGCAGCGATGACCGAGATTGTCGCTCCCGCGACGAACGCCTTGCGCCCGGCTCCGCGGCTCGGCTGGACGCTGGCAGCCGCCGCCCTTGCCGCCGCGGCCCTCCTGTATACGCAGCTTTCGCGGATTGCCGCATTTCTCACGTACGACGTGGCCGGCCTCGCGCGCGGCCGTCACCTGGGCTCGGCGGTCGAATTTTTCCTCTTCGAGGCGCCGAAGATCCTCCTCCTTCTGACCGCCGTCGTGTTCGGCGTCGGAGTTCTCCGGAGCTTCTTCACGCCCGAGCGGGCGCGGCGACTCCTGGCCGGACGCCGGGAGGCTTCCGGCAACGTGCTGGCGGCGATTTTCGGCATCGCGACTCCGTTCTGCTCCTGCTCCGCCGTTCCGCTGTTCATCGGGTTCGTCACGGCCGGCGTGCCGCTCGGCGTCACGTTCTCGTTCCTCATCTCGGCGCCGATGGTCAACGAGGTGGCGCTCGTTCTGCTCTTCGGCCTCTTCGGCTGGAAGGTCGCCGCGCTCTACCTCGGAACGGGCCTCGCGATCGCCATCGCGGCAGGCTGGATCATCGGCCGTTTGAAACTCGAGCGGCACGTGGAGCCCTGGGTCTGGCAGATCCAGTCGCGGCAGCATTGCGCCGGAAGCGAAGCGCTCCTGGCCGGATCGGCTCTCGGACGGGCGCGACGCCGTTGCCGAGATCGTCGGCAAGGTCTGGATCTACGTCGTTGCCGGAATTGCGGTTGGAGCGGGGATCCACGGCTTCGTCCCGACGAACTTCCTGGCGTCGTTCATGGGGCGCGGTGTCTGGTGGGCCGTGCCGCTCGCCGTTCTGCTCGGAGTCCCGATGTATTCCAACGCGGCCGGCGTCATTCCGATCGTCCAGGCGCTTCTCGGCAAGGGCGCGGCGCTCGGGACGGTCCTCGCCTTCATGATGTCGGTCGTCGCGCTCTCGCTGCCGGAGATGATCATCCTCCGGAAGGTCCTTCGTCCCGTATTGATCGCGACATTCGTCGCGGTCGTCGCCGCGGGCATTCTCGCGGTCGGCTACCTCTTCAACGCAGTGACGTAACAGGAGAAGATCATGGCAACGCCCAGGAAAATCGAAGTTCTCGGCCCCGGCTGCTCCCGCTGCAAGGAGACGTACCTCGTCGTGCAGCGCGTCGTCGAGGAGGGAGCGTTCGACGTCGAGATCGTCAAGGACGAGTCAGTCGAGCGCATGATGGCGCTCGGGCTCCTGTCGACGCCCGGCGTCGCGATCGACGGGAAAGTCGTCCTTTCGGGGCGGATTCCGAAGGCCCAGGAGATTCGGGACCTCCTGGGGCTCGAATGAGATTGCCGGGCCGCAAATGACCGACGACACCGAAAGACGCGGTCTCGTGATCGGGCGCGGGGGTTTGAAGATCGCAGCCTGGTGCCTGGCAGCGGCCGCACTCGCCGGGGCGGTCCGGTTCATGACCACCCGGCCGGTGCTCGTGAAGACGACACGGCCAGAGCGCGGAGAAGTGGTGGACGATGTCTTCGGCACGGGGACCTTGGAGTCGAAAGTCGTGGCGGGCGTCAGCGCCAAGATCGTCGGGAAGGTGGTCGAGGTCCGGGTGGACCAGGGAGACGCCGTGACGACGGGCCAGACGTTGGCGCGACTCGAGGCCAGGGACTTCCAGGACGCCGTGCGTGTTGCGGGAGCGCAGCGCGATCAGGCCCGGGCCGAGCTGACGAAGGCCAGGGCCGACGTGGAGCGGAATCGCAAGCTCCTGGCGAGCGATTTCATTTCCAGATCGGATTTCGACACCTTCGACACCGCCCGCGCCGTCGCCGAGGCGAAGCTGAAAAATGCCGAGGCAGCGCTGGGCATCGCACAGGCAAAGCTCGCCGACACGCAAATTGTCAGTCCGGCATCCGGACTGGTGATCACACGGAATCTCGAGGTGGGTTCGACGGTGGTGCCCGGCGCGCCGATCTTCCGCATCGCCGCATCGGTCCCATGGGTGGTGGCACAGGTTGACGAGCGTGAAACTGGCGCGTTGCACCTGGGCCAGCCCGCCCGGGTCGTGTTCGAGACCAATCCCGCGCTGGCGCAGCCCGGCCATGTCGCCAGGTTGAGCCAGGAAGTCGACCGGGTGACCGAGGAACGCGAAGTGGACGTCGTCCTGGATCGGCCGTCGGCAGCTCGATTCCTCGGTCAGCGGGCCGACGTGTACATCGCAACGGCTCGCAAACAGCGCGCGCTGCGCGTTCCGCTGACCGCTCTCGTCATCCGGGGCGGCGGGCCGGGCGTGTTCGCCGTCGTCGATCGACGGGCGCGGTGGAGGCCCGTGCAGTTGGGGTTGCGGGATCGTAAATTCCTTGAGGTCGTCAGCGGCGTGACGAAACGAGACTTGCCCATCGTGAGCCCGTTGGCCGGCAAGAAGCCGATTGCCGACGGGGCGCGCGTCGCCGTCGCATCCGACAAAAAAGAAGGGATATGAATCTCGCCGTTCGCGATATTGGCCGTCGTCCCGGCCGCTTCGCCCTTTCCTGCATCGGGGTTGGTCTCCTGCTGACCCTCGTCCTCTCGTACAGCGGTATCTACCACGGGTTCGTCTATGAAGCGCTGACGCTCATCGACAAGGCGGGCGCGGACATCTGGGTCGTGCAACGCGACACACGCGGACCCTTTGCGGAACAGTCGCGTCTGCCGGAGGACATCCGCTACCGCATGGCCATCGTGCCCGGCGTGGCGGCGGCTGGCCCCTACGTCGCCTATACGATCCAGCGTCCGTGGCAGGGCCGGTCGCTGCGCTTCGTGGTCGTCGGTTACGACCGGGATTCGGGTCTCGGCGGTCCGCACGAAATCGTAAGCGGCCGGGGAATCGCGCAAGCCCATTATGAAATGGTCGCCGACGCGAAGCTCAAGCTGCCACTGGGGACGAAGTTGCATTTGGGCCTGAACGACTACACGGTCGTCGGGCTCACGCGCGGAGTGGTGGGATCGGGCGGAGACCCCGTCGCGTTCTTCTCCCTCGCGGACGCGCAAGAGATCCAGTTCGTGAAGGACAACTGGGCGATCCGCAACGTGCGAGAACGGATCAAGGCCGCCTATGCGAATGCCCTGCCGACACAGCCTGTCTTGTCCGACGTGCTCGCCCGCGAGTTCGCCGACAATCCCGATCTGCACACGGTCAACGCCATCCTCGTGCGGCTCGCGCCGGGCGGTAAACCCGAGGCGGTCGCTGAGACGATCGGGCGCTGGAAGTACTTCACCGCATATACCACCGATCAGCAGTCGCAGATCATGCTCGAGGGCAGCGTGGCGAAGGCTCGAATGCAGACGCTCCTTTTTCGAATCTTCCTGACCATCGCGGCCACGGTCATCATCGCGCAGATCATCTACACGATGACGCTGGAAAAGCTCAAGCCCATCGCGCTCCTGAAGCTCATCGGTACGCCGACCCGCACCATCGTCGCGCTGGTCCTGCAGGAAAGCCTGGCTCTCGGCCTGATCGCGTACGCAGTCGCCCTGATCGTGGGAAGTCTGACCTACGACAAGTGGCCGCGGCTCGTGCTCGTGCAGACGGCCGACAAGCTGACACTTCTCGCGATCGTGGTGGTGATCTGTCTGATCGCAAGCGCCATGGGCATTCGACGCGCCCTCCACGTGGAAGCCGGCGCGGCTTTGACCGGGTGACGGCGTGGAAGTCGTCCACATCGAGAATCTGAACAAGGTGTATGGAAGCGGCCGCACCGCCGTGACCGCCCTGCGCGGCGCAAACCTCGTCGCTCAAAGCGGCGAACTCGTGGCAGTTCTCGGGCCGAGCGGCTCCGGCAAGACGACTTTGCTCACGTCGATTGCCGGTATCGTCGAACCGACGAGCGGGCGCGTCTCGATCGGCGGGATCACCACCTACGACGACGGCTGGAAGGTGCGAGACCTGACGCGGTTCCGCCGTGAGCATCTCGGCTTCATCTTTCAGTCCCATAACCTCATCGAGTTCCTGACCGCAAGAGAGAACGTTCTAGTGGCATTGCAGACGCGAGACGTCCCGGGCGCGCGGGCGGTGCAGATCGCGCAGGATCTGCTCGACTACCTGGGCGTGGGAGAACGCCAGGGGCATCTGCCGGAAGCGCTCTCGGGCGGAGAGCAACAACGCGTCGCCATCGCCCGCGCGCTCGCCAACAGCCCCGGGGTCATTCTCGCCGACGAGCCGACCGCCGCTCTCGATACCGAGCGCGGCCGGAGCGTCATGGCGCTGTTTCGGCAGATTGCGCGAGAAAAGGGCAGCACCGTCATTTGCGTCACGCACGACAGCCGGATGGTGGAGGGCTTTGACCATCTCTATCGCGTGAAAGACGGGACCGTGTCATCCTGAACACATCTCCGCTCCTCGCCCCGGAGGTTCCGTGCACTCCGCAGGCCGTTTACAATTCACGTAAAGAAACGCCGAGTCGGAGAAATATCGCTGGAAAATGGAATTTCCGGGGCGTATATCCGAAACACAGATGCAACGCAGGAGGGCCAAATGACGGACAACGCCGCTGAAGGTTCCCACGAAGACACACGCCTCGCGCGCCTGGAGTCCGAGGTGCGGGGACTGAAGAAGTTCGTGACGACCCTGGAAGTGGGACACGAAAATCGCGCGAAAGACTGGAACAAGAAAATTTCGCAGCTGACCGCCGACGTGAAGGGGCTCAAGGACAGGATCCGCAAGACGCGGAAGAAGGTCAAAAAGCTCAGTCGTTAGCCGCTTCACGCCGACTTCACAGCCGTTCGATATTTCTCGATAAACTTCGCAGAGGAGCGCGAATGACGACGATAGGCCTTTTTCGAAATTCGACCGACTTTGAATCCTTTCCCGCGGGAAACGTCATCTTCGAGGAGGGCGACGCCGGAAAGCACATGTACGCGGTCAAGGACGGCGAAGTCGACATCGTCGTCCACGGCAAGACCGTCGAGACGATCGGCCCGGGGGGAGTGTTCGGGGAGATGTGCCTGATCGATTCGCGCCCCCGGAGCGCAAAAGCCGTCGCCCGAACGGATTGCCAGCTCGTGGCCGTCGACGAGCGGCGATTTTCGTTTCTCATCCAGCAGACCCCGCAGTTCGCGCTGCAGGTGATGAAGATCATGGCCGAGCGGCTTCGGCGACTCGACGAAAAGCTCTAGCCGGAGGATACCGGAGGCCTGAACAGCGCGCGCCACGTCCGGTACCCGACCGCGCCGGCGAGAGAGCCGGAAGGCTCCGAGCCCTCCGGCCTTTTCCCTCAGTCTCGCCGGAAGTTGTAGACGCCGAGCGAAATCATCGGCACGCCAACGCCGAAGCCCAGACCGGACAAGAAATCGTTGTGAAACCTGGTCAGCGCGATCGAAGCAACAGTCAGAGCAAATAAACCAATGACGATCTGGGCCTGCGCTTTCCGGCGTTTTTGTGGCGTCATGCGTTCGAAAATCATACTCCATCGCCCTTCACCCGCGCTCTCCGCAGCGCGGTTCGAACCTCGAGAAAAAACGCGTTCGGCGACAGGCCTCGAGCTCGCGGATCGCCGCCGCCGTGCGCTCGCGCGAGAGCGCCGCGACGGCGCGCAGCGGCGCCAGAAGCGAACGCTCCAGCGCGAAGAGGCCCTCGCGGCGCAGATCCGCGCGCAGCGAACCGATGCTGCGCGTGCAGGGCGTTCGCGTCCTGCACGATTCCGAGCGCGTCCTGCAGAGCTTTCAGCCTTCCGATCAGGCCCGGTACGCGGCGGCCGTCGTAGGCGGGCGCGCACAGCTCCACCGAGTAACGAAACTTCTTGAGCTCGATCCGGAGTCGATGAAGGCCGGCCGGCGTGGGTGCCGCAGCGTCGCGTTCGAACAGCGGCCGGAGCCCGGGAAGCTTCCCTTCGAGCTCCGTTTCGCGCGACGGCGTCCAGCGGAAGGTCCTTTCTGGCGCCCGCGTCGAGCACCTTCGCCGACCTCCGACCGAATCTCCTTCGCGAGCTCGCCGAGGTCGACTCGGCGCATCGCTTTCTCGAGCGCTTTCGCCCGGCGATTCCTTTCGCGCCGATTCGCTTCGGTCGTATCACGAATTCGATTGCGGCGCGCGCGGGACTGGATCCCTCCGCGGAGCTCGCAGAGCTCGCCCGGTTCACGTCGGCTTCCCGCAGCGCCCCCAACCTCCGGCCGAGCCGCCGCAGCGCCCTGCGGCCCCGGTCGAGCTTTCGCGCCGGCGAAACGGCGAGCCACAGCTCCAGGGCCGCCCGGAGCCTTCGTGTCGACACCCGAAGATCGTGAGCTACCCTCCGCGCTCGGGTCGGCCGCCGCGCGCCCGGCAACTTCGAGCTGCTCGTCGATCGCCTTTGCGAGAACCGGGAGAACCGATGCAGGGAGCATCGCACGGAGAGATTATCCCGAATGCGCGAGCAGCGTCCTCTTTCCGATGCGAACGTTCCGGCCCCTCCAGCGAGTGCGGTCCGACACCAGTCCGGCGCAGAAGACGCCGAACGCGAGCACGTCCTTGGCGACGATCCAGGCCGGAACGGCCCGGGAAACCGGAGAAACACCGCCGCGATTCAGGAGGAACAGGTCCGCGGCCAGCTTCCCGCAGATCGACGCGGTCCCGGCGACAGCCCCTGCGAAGCCGCCGAACAGGATCAGGGGAATGCTCCAGGGCACCGGGCTCGCGAAGGCCTCGGAAAAATAAGCCGCTCCCGCCAGCTTCCGCCGCATGCGCGCCCACCGCACCTGCCGGTCCCAGAACGAACGGGCCGTCTTTCCGCGGGAGACGATCGTGACGAACTGGCGGGAGAGCACGACCCGAAACCCGGCCCGAGCCACGAGGTCCCCGAGCACGAAGTCCTCGGCCAGGTGATCGCGGACGGTATCGAACCCGCCGATCCAGTCGAGAGCCGTTCGGCGAAGAAAAATCGACTTTCCCACGACGCAGGGCCGCTTCAGGAACCCGGAAACCGCGGCCGTGCCGCCGAGGACGAATCCGTTCATGTGCAGCGACTCGATCGTCGAGCCTGCCGAGCCGTGGCCGTCGCAGCGGAAAGGGTTCGACACGAGGCCCACGAGGGGATCCTCGAACTCGACGGCGGAGCGGCGCAGGTATTCGGGCCCTGCGAGAACGTCGCCGTCGGAGATCAGAAGAATCGGGTGCCGGGCGCGGGACACCGCGGCGAGGAGGCGCGACACCTTCGGGTTGCGTCCCGGCTCGCGCGCGTCGAAGACGAAAGCGCTTGGAACGTCGGGATGCCGGTCCGCGACTCGTCGCGCGACCGGAAACGCGTCGTCGTCGCGGGAAGCGAACGAAAAGATGATTTCGTACTCCGGATAATCGAGGCGGTAAAACGATTCGAGGTTTTCTTCGAGGCACGCGTCCGCGCCCTTGAGGGGCTTCAGGATGGAGATCGGGCTGACTCGCTCGCCGACCTCCCGGCCCTGGCCCCAGCGCTCGCCCGGTTGGCTTCGCTCGTGGGTGGAGCCCCATCCCCCGAGCGAAGGCACGGAAGGGGTGACGGCGGCCAGGGACCCTGCGGAACCCGCAGGCCGCCCGACGAATTCACTCGGAAGCGAACCAATCTGCCCCGTGCCGAGGATTTCCGCGGGGTGGCCGCCGGCAGGACCCCGACGCCGTGCCGAGCGAGACTGCTGGAGCTGAAGCTGGGCGGCGAAGAGAATGGCCGAGCCGAGGACCGAAAGCGCGAGGCAGATCCACAGAACGATCATGCGAAAGCCGGGACTCCTCCCCACGCCGGCACATTCTCCGCCGGGGGCTGAAGCTGGGTGATCGCGAGCGGCGCGGGGCTGCGGAGAGCCGCGAGGACGCTCTCGACGTCGCGCCGCGCGCGAATCAGCGTCTTCCACGTGTAGAGATGCTCCTCGGAATGGAAATCTCCGGTCGCAATCGACGGGAGCTTCTCGCGCGAGACCGCCGGAAAGAGGTCCCAGCGGTTCGCGACCTCCCAGCGGTCGATGTGACGCGCGAGCCGCCGGCGCCGGTTCCAGAGGTAGAACGTGTTCGCGAACAGCTCCTTGACCTCGTGGGGATGGCACGCGACCGAGACGGCTCCCCGGCGGCGGATCTCGCGCAGGATCTGCAGCGGAGAGCGATCGGCGGAAAGAAATTCGGTGATCCCGAGCGCCAGGATGTGACACGACCGGTCGCGCGTCAGAGCGTTGTGCGTGATTTCCGCTCCCGGGATCACAAGCATTCGGTATTTCGTCCAGGCTCGAGCGGCCTCGAAGGTGATTTCCTCGAAGTATTCCCGGGCGCTCTCGGGCGTCACGGTCCTGCCGAGGGCCCGGGCGGCCCGGCCGAGGACGCCCTTCGTGTCGGTGATGTGATCGGTGATCGCGATCACGTCGTGGCCCGACCGGCCGAAGAGATCCACGACGTCCGCCATCGGAAGCTTCCCGTCGGAACGGTTCGTATGGACGTGAAAGTCGCTCAGCAGCGTCTCTTCGTTCGCTTCATTCTCCATGAAGGAATCGTGCGCCCATCCCGCCAAAACCACTGGAACTTCGAGAAAAACCTCTGTTAGCGGGAAGTAAAAACGGGATGAAGAAACCGGGCGCCGAGCTCGGCGAACAGCGCGGCCGAGGGGCGCCGGCGGCGCGCGAAAGTCGCGTAGTCGACGTCGACGAGCCCGAACCGGGGGGCGAATCCCTCGAGCCATTCGAAGTTGTCGAGCAGCGACCAGTAGAAATATCCCTCGAGGGGAAGCCCCGAGTCCCGAGCCCGGGCCAGAAGCGCGACGTGCTCGCGCAGAAAGTCGCAGCGCAGGCGGTCGTCGCGGGTCGCAATTCCGTTCTCCGTCACGATCACAGGCAGCCCCGTCTCCGCCGCGGTGCGGAGGCACGAGACGAGCCCTTCCGGGTGCACCTCCCAGCCCGTGTCGGTCAACCCTCGCCCTCCCCCGTCGCGGTAGAAGAACTCCCCCCTCCACCGGGACCGCCCGGGAAACTGAAGATGCAGCCGGCTGTAGTAGTTCACGCCGATGAAGTCTGTCGTCCGGGGAAGGTCCGGAACGGAAGCCCGGACCCTGCCGATCATCGGGATCCGCATATCGAGCCGGCCCGTGACGGCGGCTTCGAGGTAGGCGCGGTTGTAGAAGCGGTCGGCCGCGGCGGCGAGCCGGCGGTCCGCCCAGGAGGTCCGCCGGCCCGGAGCGAAATCCATCATGTTGTGCGCGACGCCGAACCGGGCGCGAGGATTTTTCTCGCGCAGAAGGAAAGAGGCCTCGGTGTGGGCCCGCAGGAGGTTCTCGATCGCCCGAGAAGCCTTGGAAAAATCGTTGAAACCGGGAGGAATCCGCCCGTCCAGGTATCCGCCCAGGACGAACACGACGGGCTCGTTCAGGATCGTGAAAATCGAGACGCGGTCTCCAACCGCGTCCGCGACGGCACGCACGAAATCGAGAAAAAGCTCGACGCCGCGGCGCGTCTCCCATCCGAACTCGGCGAACCACGCGGGATGCGTGTAGTGAAAGAGCGTGAGAACCGGCTCGATCCCGAGCCGAATCAGCCGGTCGATCGCGGCGGCGGCATCCCTCCAGGGCGGCGATCGAAAATTCCCCGCGGACGGGCTCCACTTTCGACCACTCGACCGAGAACCGGTACGCGTTCGCGCCGAGAGAGGCGAGAAGGGCATAGTCGCTCTCCCAGAGCCTCCCATGCCCCGAGGCCTCCCCGCACCGCTCGTGCCGGGCGCGGAGTTTTCCTTCGCGCTCCCACCGGGCCCAGTCGCTTTCCGGGCCTCCTTCGATCTGATACTCGGAGGTCGCGGCCCCCCACAGGAAGGGCCGGCGCGGCGATGCATCGAGCGATACAGGACGACTCATGAGTTGCTTATGATGCCGTCGATGCGAGGGCTTCCCGACTATCACGTCCACACGTTCCGCTGCGGCCACGCCGGAGGGCAATCCCGGGAATTCGTGGAGAAGGCGATCGAGCGCGGAATTGCCGAGATCGCGTTCACGGACCATATCCCCCTCTACTTCCTTGCCCCGGAGAAAACGAGATCCGCGCCTCGCGATGAGGGAAGACCAGTTCGCCGGTTACCTGGAAGAGGTCGCGGCCCTTCAGGCGGAGTTCGCCGGCACGATCGCGATCCGTCTCGGGCTCGAAGCCGACTACGCGGAAGGTTTCGAGGAAGAGCTGGCTCGGTGGCTCGCGAGGGCGGAATGGGACGTCGTGCTCGGGTCGGTCCACTGGGTTGCCGGCGACTGGATCGACTCCCCGGGCGCCCGCGACCGCTTTTCGCGGGAGGGGACCGACTTTCTCTATCGCGAGTACTATCGCCTGCTCGCGAAGGCTGCCGGAACCGGATTTTTCGACGTTCTCACGCATTTCGATCTCCCGAAAAAATTCGGCGTTCGCCCCGACGCTCCTCTCGAACCGGAGGAAGACCGCGCGATCGAGGCGGCGGCGGCGGCGAGCTGCGCCGTTGAGATCTCCTCGGCGGGACTTCGAAAGCCGGCGGCCGAAATGTACCCGGAGCCGCGAATTCTCCGGAAGCTCCTCGCCGCCGGAGTCGCGGTGACGTTCTCGTCAGATTCGCACGCTCCGGCCGAAGTCGGCTGGGGCTACGCGACGACCGCCGCCGAGGCGAAGGCTTGCGGCGTGCGAGAGTTCGTCACGTTCGAGAAACGCCGGCGGCGCGCTCATCCTTTCCCCGAAATCTGATCCTTCAGCCGATCTCGGCCGCGTGGTGCTTCACGACTTTCGCCTGCGCGATGTAGATCGTGTCCTCCGCGATGTTCGTCGCGAGATCCCCGACGCGTTCCAGGTTCTTCGAGACCGAGATCAGCTCCAGGCAGTAGGAAATCAGCGAGGGCGTCTCCGCCATGTACGTCAGCAGCTCGCGGATGATCGACTGGTTCTTTTCGTCGAGCACGTCGTCTTTGCGGATGACGTCGTTCGCGAGAGACGTGTCCCGATTGACGAACGAGTCGAGCGCGTTCTTCAGCATCGACATCGCGATCTCCGCCATGTGGGGGAGATCCACGAAGGGCTTCACCGGCTTCATGCCCGAGATCCGCTCGGCGCCTTCCGCGATGTTGACGGCGTGATCGCCGATCCGCTCGAGGTCGTTGTTGATCTTCAGGGCGCCGATCAGGAGTCGCAGGTCGACGGCCACCGGCTGCTGCAGGGCGAAAAGCTGGATCGCTTCCTCCTCGATTTCGACCTCGGTCCGATCGATCAGCTCGTCGGCCGCAATGACGGCGCGCGCCTTGATCGCCGAGCCTTCCGTCAGCGCCTCCACGGCCGCCGCGATCTGCTTCTCCACCTCGGCGCCGAAGAGGATCAGGCGTCGGCGCAGGTGTTCGAGTTGTTCCGCGAAATGTTCTTTCATCTTTTCACCCCTCCGGCGGCTCGGCGGGGCCGCGCCGCGGGCTCGCTCGCCCGAAAAACGGGCTTGCGGCCGAATATGCGAACAAACAGTTTCGACTTGGCCATCGCCGCCTCGATCTCGGGAGCGGGATCCTCGATGGCCGTCACTTCGAAAATGACTTTCTTCTGGCGCAGCCGGCAGGCGACCGACTCGACGATCTGGCGGTGCCCGCGGTCGAGGCCGTCGGCGACGCGCAGGATCGCGGCGAGCTTTTCCACCGATTGGCGGCGCCAGGGGTCGAGGCTCTCCCACTCCGGATGCCTCTCCTTCGGACGCCCGCCGCGGTGGTAGCGGGCGACGGCGGCGATCGTCGCGATCTCTTCCGACGAAAAGCCCGTCAGGTCGCCGTGGGTGATGAGGTAGTAGGAGTGCTTCTGATGGCGCGGCATGCCGACCGAAGCGCCGGCGTCGTGCAGGATCGCCGCGAAGCGGAGCCACTCGCGCTCCCGCTCGGTCATCTGGTGGAGCGCGTGAGTCGACTGGAAAATCTCGTCCGAGAGCTTCGCGACGCAGCGGGCGTGCATCCATTCGACGTTCCACCGGCCCGCGAGGCGCTCGACGCTCTTCTCCCGAAGGTCGCGCGAGATCGGAGCGACCGAACCCCCGCGCGAGCGAGCCCGCGAATCGAGCAGAATCCCCTCCCGCAGCCCTCGTTCCCCCGTCAGGATCTCGTCCGCGCCGGCCGCTTTCAGCAGTTCCGCGAGCAGCGCGCCCCCGGCGAGAGCGATGTCCCGCCGTTTCGGGTCGAGTCCCGGCACCCGCAGCTTCTCCTTGAGCGTCGTTTTCCGGAGCATCTTCAGGACCTTCTTCAGGTCGGCCCGGGAGAGCGTCCGGTGGCCCGAAGGAAAGATCTCGCGTCCCCGGATCGCGGCCTCGGAAACCATCGACATCGACTGGATCGTGCCCGAGGTTCCGACGCAAGTCTTGAAGCCCGCCTTCCGAGTCTTTCGGGCGGGCGCCGCCACGCGCCGCCGGATCGCCCGTTTCAGGTCTCTCCAGTCTTCCCGGGAAACCGGATCGTGGCGGACGTATTTCTCGGACAAACGCACGGCTCCGAGGGCGACCGATTCGGCGGACAACACCCGGTTCCCGTCCGAGACGACGATCTCCGTCGAGCCTCCCCCGATGTCGATGAGCAGCAGCGGATCGCACGAGGCTGGAAATTCGCTTCGGACGGCAAGCGTGATGAGCCGGGCTTCCTCCTCCCCCGAGATGACCTCGACTTCGACGCCGCAGCGGCGCCGCACGGCCTCGACGAACTCCGCGGCGTTTTCCGCTTCGCGGACGGCGCACGTCGCGACGGCGCGGATCGCTTCCGCGCCGGCGGAGCGGGCGATCCGGGCGAGCCGTTCGACCGCGCGCCGCGCCCGCTTCGATCGCCTCCGGGGAGAGCCGCCCCGACGAGAAAGTCGCGTGGCCGAGCCGGATCATCTCTTTCTCGCGAGCGACGGGGTCGAGCGATCCGTCGCTCGAGACGCGCGCGACGAGCAGCTTGACGCTGTTGCTTCCGATGTCGATCGACGCGAGAGACGGGGTCGCCATTTCCGTTCGGATCAAAGACCGCTCGGACGGGTTTCGCGTGAAACCCTTGTAAAGACCGTGTGAACGGCGCCCGTCACTCCGTCCCGACCGCGCGCAGGCCGTGTCTCCTCAGGCGGTCGAGCACCATCGCCTGCGAGTCTCGTTCGGCCTCCCCCTCGGCGGGACGCCGCCGCCGGTAAATTCCCTGCGAGTCGAGATCGCGCGCCCGGCAGTTGTCCGTGAGCACCGGCTCGATCACTTCCCGGCGGAGCTTCTCGCGAAGCGACTCGTTCTGGATCGGGAACAGGATCTCCACGCGCCGATAGAAATTCCGCGACATCCAGTCGGCGGACGAAAGGTAGAACTCCTGGCTCGGGGCCGCGCCGAAAACGAAGAGGCGCACGTGCTCGAGAAACCGCCCGACGACCGAAAAGACCCGGATGTTCTCGGACGTGCCGGGAATCCCCGGACGAAGGCAGCAGATTCCCCGCACGTTGAGGTCGATCGGAACGCCCGCCTGGGAAGCGCGATAGAGCGAGCGAATCACGGGCGGATCCGCGAGGGAATTGAGCTTCGCGAAGATCGCGGAAGGCTTTCCCTCGCGCGCGAGCGCGATCTGCTCGTCGATCTTCGCGAGCACCGTGTCCTGGAGAGTGCGCGGGGCGACGGCGATCCGCCGGTAGCGCGACTTCTTGGAAAACCCGGACAGGGAATTGAAGAGCTCCGAAGCGTCTTCGCCGATTTCCGGATCGGCCGTGAAGAGATCGCAGTCCGTGTAGACCTTCGCCGTCGAAGCGTTGTAGTTGCCGGTCGAGAGATGAACGTAGCGAACGAGCTTCTCTTTCTCCCGCCGAACGACGAGCGCCGCTTTCGCGTGGGTCTTCAGGCCGACCGGCCCGTAGAAGACGTGCACGCCGGCTCGTTCCAGCGCCCGGGCCCACAGGATGTTGTTCTCCTCGTCGAAGCGCGCCTTGAGCTCGATCGAGACCGCCACCTGCTTGCCGTTCTCCGCCGCCTGGATGAGAGCCCGCACGATCTGGGAGTCCGCGCCCGTCCGGTAGAGCGTCATCTTGATCGCGAGCACCTGCGGGTCCCGCGCGGCGCGATGCAGGAATTCGAGCACCGGAGTGAACGAATCGTACGGATGGTGGAGAAGCACGTCTCCCGCGGCGATCGCCTTGAAGATATCCGGCTCGGCGGCCAGCTCGGCGGGAATCGCCGGCACGAGGGGAGGATCGTGGAGATCCGGCCTGTCGAGCCCCGCGATCGACGCGAACGCGGACACGCCGAGGAACCCCGGACTTTCGTAAACGTCCTCGGCATCGATCTCGACTTTTTCGATCAGCGTCTGACGGACCCGGTCCGGAATTCCGGGCGCGACCTCCAGCCGGACGACCGCCCCGAACTTGCGCCGCCGGACTTCCCGGTCGACGACGGAAAGCAGGTCGTGCGCCTCCTCTTCCCGAATTTCCATGTCCATGTCCCGGGTCACCCGGAAAGGATGGCAGCCGACGATGTCCATGCCCGGAAAGAGGTCGTCCAGGTTCGCCGCGATCAGGGACTCCATCGGCAGAAAATTCTGCAAGGAGGCGTCCCGCGGCTCGCCGCCGATCTTTTCCAGGGCGTCGAGGGGAACGAAGCGGGGAAGGCTCTCGGCGACCTTGACGCGCGCGAACTTGCGCTCTCCCGTCTCGGGATCCCGGGCCTCGACCGCGAGCGAGAGGGAGAGGTTCGAGAGAAACGGAAAGGGATGCCCCGGATCGACGGCGAGAGGCGTCAGCACCGGAAAGACGGCCTTCCGGAAATACGCTCGCGCCCGGCGTTTGACGTCCCCGTCGAGGGACTTCCAATCGTGGATCCGGATTCCGTTCTGATCGAGCAGCGGAAGCAGGTCGCCGGACAGCGCTTCGGACGCGCGGGCAAGATGCAGGCGCACGATCTGGCCGATCCGCGCGAGCTGCTCGCTCGCCGTCAGCCCGTCCGGACTTCTCTCGCCGATCCGGGCCTCGAGTTGTTCGTGGAGGCCCGATACCCGGATCATGAAGAACTCGTCGAGGTTGCAATAGAAGATCGCGAGGAATTTCACCCGCTCGAGAAGGGGCCAGCGCGGGTCGAGCGCTTCGTCGAGAACGCGCTCGTTGAAAGCGAGCCACGAAATCTCGCGGTTGAAGTACAGGGAAGGATCCTCGACGTCGATCGGAACGGCCGAGGGAGTCGAGTCGCGGCGGGCGGATTCTTTCTCTTCCGACATGGCTCTTTCCTTCTACACCCGGGATGTTAATTCCGCCGGAGCCCCGGAGGAGGTCTCCAGCCCCGCCTGCGTCCAGGCGGCCATGCCGCCGATAACGTTTGTGACCCGGTGGAACCCCTTTCGTTCCAGGACGCTGGACGCGATCGATGAACGGTATCCGCCGGCGCACACCGTCACGACGGGATTTTCCGCCTCTCCGATCGGCGCGTCGCGATCGAGGCTGTTGAGGGGAACGAGAACGGCCGATCGGATGTGGCCTCCTCCCCATTCCCCCGGCCGGCGCACGTCGAAGACGCGAGGAGCCCCCGGTTCGCCGAGCCGGCGCGCGAGCTCCTCGACTCCGATTTGTTCGGTCGAGGCGAGGGGCCGCCCGGCTTCGCTCCACGCCTGCACGCCTCCCTCGAGAAAGCCCGCGACCCGGTCCAGCCCGACTCGCGACAGGCGTGTCCGGGCCTCCGCGGCGCGATCCGGGTCTTCCGTCACGAGGACGATCGCCGCGTCGGAAGGCAGCACGGTGCCGGCCCAGGACGCGAACTGCCCGGACAACCCGATGTGAAACGACCCCGGAAGGTGCCCGGTTCCGTACTCCAACGCGGATCGCGTGTCGAGGACGACGGCGCCCCGATCGCGCATCTTTTCCACCTCGTCGACAGAGATCGCCCGGACCGGAGACCGGTCTCCCAGCAGCTCGGGCCCCTCCCGGTTGATCGCAGCATCGCGGCCGAAGTAGGCCGGCGCCTCGGGAAGATCGGTCGTCATCATCCGGACGAATTCCTGCCGGGACATCGGCTGGAGCGCGTAGTTGAATTGTCTCTGTTCCCCGATCGTCGAGCTCGTTTCGCTGGAAATGTTCCGCCCGCACATCGACCCGGCTCCGTGCGCCGGATACACGCGAACGGAATCCGGAAGGGAAAGGAGCTTTTCGTGCAGCGAATCGTAGAGCAGGCCGGCGAGCTCCTGCGGGCTGCGGACCGCGCCGAGCAGATCCGGGCGGCCCACGTCGCCGATGAACAGCGTGTCCCCCGTCAGCACGGCGGCCGGCGATGCGTCTCCGGCGTTTTCGAAGACGAGGAGGGAAACCGACTCGGGCGTGTGGCCCGGCGTTTCGAGAAACCGGAGCCGGACCGAACCGAGGCGCACCTCGTCGCCCTCCGCGCACCGGGACGTGCTCGAACTTCGCGCCGGCCGCTGCGCCGAGATAGATCTTCGCTCCCGTCCGCGCGGCGAGCTCGCGGTGGCCAGAGACGAAGTCCGCGTGCAAGTGCGTCTCGATCACGTGGCGAATGGTGAGGCCGTTCGCGCGAGCCTCCTCGAGGTACTCCTCCACGTCGCGGCGAGGATCGACGACGGCGGCCTCGCCCCCGTCGCCGATCAGGTAGGACGCCTGCGCGAGACAGGCGAGGTAGAACTGGCGGAAATACATCGCGCCCTCAGCCCGCCAGAACCGATCCGCCGTTGATGTTGACGATCTCGCCGTTGATCTGCCGGGAATAGTCGGAGCAGAGGAACGCGATCATCCCGCCGACGTCGTCGGCGGTCGCGACGCGCCGGGTGGGGATCGACCGCTCGATCGCCTTGCGCTTGCGCCGGTTGCCGAGCTCCGCCTTCGACATCTCGGTGTCGACCCAGCCGGGAGCGACCGCGTTGACCGTGATCCCGTCGGGGCCGAGCTCCGTCGCGAGCGACTTCGTGAAGGAAATGATCGCCCCCTTGGTCGCGGCGTAATGCGAGTGGAACGCCTCCCCCCTCTGGCCCGCCGTCGAGGAAACGTTCACGATCCGGCCGAACCGCTGTTTCTTGAAGACCGGGACCGCGAATTTCGTCATGAGAAATGTCCCGCGCGCGTTGATCGCGAAGACTTCCTCCCAGTAAGCCGGCGAGATCTCTTCGATCTTGCCTCCGGGCCAGATCCCCGCGTTGTTGACGAGGATGTGCAGGCCGCCCAGGCGCGCGACTGCCTGCGCGACGGCGCGCCGGGCCTCGTGCTCGTCGGAAACGTCGGCCCGCAGCAGGAGCCCGCGGCCTCCCATCGCCTCGATCTCCGCGGAGGCGCGCTTGGCCTCGCGATGGCGGCGGCGGTAGACGACCGCGACCTGGCAGCCCGCGCGCGCGAGAAATTTCGCCGCGGACAGCCCGATGCCCCGGGTTCCCCCCGTGACGAGCGCCTTGCGGCCGGAAAGCTCGATCGTGAACACGGATTGGGTCATGGGGTCATCTCCTGAAGCCTCCCGACGACGAGCCGGGCGATCCGGGCGTTCCCCTCCGGAAGGTAGTGCTGCGGCGTGTTGTCGAACTCGCCGGGAGGCAGGGCATCCCAGAGGTCCAGCAGCGGAATTCCGCGGCCCCGGCAGTAGTCCGCCAGCGCGATGCGGTAACGGTCGTAGATCGCCCGGGCATAGAAGGAATTGTACTCGCGTCCCGAAAACGGCCCGGAGGCGCGAAAGATCGGGTCGTTGACGACGAGCAGGGGGACGCCGCGCTCGGCGGCCATCCGTTTTCCCGCCTCGAGCGTCGTCCACCGCGCGTTCGGCATCGGCGGGTCGTTCGGTCCGCGGTCCGCGAAGAGCGGCGCCGCCGGGAGCGGCATCAATCCGATCCACGGCCTTCGGGCCATGTACGAGTCGCTCGGGTCCCCCGGAACGAGCGCGTCGAGGACCCCGCGCGCAAGGAGAATCGCGAAATCGCGGTAGCGGCCCCCTCCGTCGAGCCAGAGAGATTCGCGCCACCACGGCCGGTCCCCGCACCGCATCTGCCGGATCTCCCATGTGGAAATGCCGTACTTCGCGGCGAGCTCGCAAACATCGTCGTCGTTGGCCCGCAGAATGAGATGAAGGAAATGTCGAAAAGGCGGAGGCGCGTCTTCCGCCAGGTCGTAGAGCGTGACGAACCAGACGATCGCGTCGGGATCCCTCCGGAGGGCGTGGGACTCGACGACCAGGTCCTTGAGCGTGTTCGGCGTGTGGTAGCTCAGGTTGTACGCCCGCACCCGCCGGCCCCGGAGGGTTTCGCCGATTCTGTCGATCTGGCCCGGAATCGCGTCGCGCGAGGGAGAGAACAGGTCGAAAGAGCCCGAGTCTCCGAGCACCGCGACCCGAAACTCGTCCGGACGCTTCTTCCGGCCGATCTCGTGGGCGTCGAGCAGCGGCTCGAGCGGCCACATGACCTGGCTCGGGTAGTCTCGAAGGATGTCGAGCCGCGAAAGCGGCGGCACGAGGTGGCGATAGAACGAGAGGTTCTCGACCTTCTTTCCGAGGTGGACCGACGCCTGGAGGACGTCGAACACGACGAGAAGAACGAGCGCCTTCGCCACGATGCGAAAGACGGAGTCGCGGGTCCAGAGTCGCGAGTTGCGAGTCCTTTCTCGTGACTCGTGACTCTCGACTCGCAACTCGTTCACTTTCGTTCCTTCAGGAATTTCTCCCTGCACCGCGTCCGGGAAATCTTTCCGCTGGAAGTTTTGACGAGCCACATGGCGGGAAGGGCGGCGACGGTGCGGGCGATGCAGTCGCTCTGCCGCGCGATCGCCTGCCTCACGGCGTCCTCGACCTTGCGCGGGTCGCTCGAATCTTCCCTTTCGTCCAATTCGAAGAGCACGACCACCTCCTCGGTCCCCGCTTCTTCGTTCTCGACGCCGAACGCGACCGTCCTCCCGGGGTGAACGCCGACGACGCCGTCCGCCACGAACTCGAGGTCCTGGGGATAGACGTTGTTTCCCCCGACGATGATCAGGTCCTTCTTTCGCCCCGTGACGAACACTTCCCCGCGGGAAAGGTACCCGTAGTCGCCCGTGAGGTACCAGCCGTCGTGGAAGGCCTTCGCCGTCAGATCGGGGCGCCGGAAGTACTCCGTCAACATGCAGTCGCTGCGGATCGCGAGCTCTCCCACTCGCCGCTCGGGAAGAGGCTCGAACGACGGCCCGAGGACCGCGACGCTCGTGTTCGGGATCGGCGGCCCGCACGAAACCAGCGTGACCGACGCGGCGCCCGGCGCCGGCTCCGCCGCGATCCCGTCCCGGAAGAGCCGCGCGCGGTCGACCTCCTCGAGGCGAACGGGCTGCGAGGGGTCGCTCTGCGTGATCGCGAGCGTGTTTTCCGCCGTGCCGTAGGACGTCGTCAGAGACAGCGGATCGAGACCCAGACTCCGGAACCGCGAGAGGAACATCTCGTGGCTGGACGCGCGCACCGGCTCGGCCGTGTTGACGAACGCGCGCATCGACGAAAGATCGAGCCCCTCGAGCTTCCGGTCGGGGATCTTTCGGGCGAGAAAGTTGTACGCGAAATTCGGAAGCCAGCAGAGCGTGGACCGGTCGCGGCTGATCGCCTGGAGGAGCAGCACCGGGTCGTGGACCCAGTCGATCGGCGAGAGGATCGAGAGGCGAGAGCCCGCGCAGGAGCGGCTGCAGGAAGCCGGCGATCAGGCCGCCATCGTGGTACAGCGGCATCCAGTTCGCGACGCGATCCGAATCCCTCACGGAAAGCGCGTGCCCGTAGTTCTCGATCTGGCGGAAGACCGCCCGGGAGGAGAGCGCGATCCCCTTCTGGAGACCCGTCGAGCCCGACGAGTGCTGCAGCACGGCAATCGCGTCCGCGTCTTCCCGAAGCTCGCGGCCGGCTGCACGCGGAGCGGCCGCGGGAGGGCAACCCTCGACCGCGACCGTCGCCGGAGGCATCGGAAGGTCCTCCGACAGTTTTCGCAGCGTCTCCTCCAGGTCCGCGTTGACGAGGATCGTCCGGGCGCCGCAGATAGAGAGGAGGGAGGCGACGCTCTTCTCGTAGTAGTCGCGCGAGAGTTTTTCCGTCGGCAAGGGAAAGATCGACGGGATCGCTCCGAGCAGCAGCGGCGCGAGCCAGGCGGACAGGAGAGGCGCGCCCGGACGGACGATCACGACCACGACGTCTCCCTTCCGGACTCCCGCGCGGTCGAGGGCGTTCGCGTATCCGGAAGCGAGGAGAACGAGATCCCCATAGTTGACCGCCACGGCGTCGCCGCCGGGGCCCCAGACGTTCGCGAAGGGACGGCCGGGCTGCGCCTCGAACAGTTCGAGAACTCGGCCGAGGAGGCTCGTCATCGCGTCCGGGAGACGATGAGATCCCAGATCTGTCGGACGGTGTCGGCGCGGCCGGCGCCGAGGTCCGACGCGTCGATCCTCGCGCCGAACTCGTTTTCCGCGAACAGCGAGAGGTCGACGAGCCCGAAGGAATCGATGACGCCGGAGGAGACGAGCGGTTCGTCGTCTCCGATCGGGCGCGAAGCGTCCCGGAAGTACGTTTCCGCGATGAAGGCTTTCAGGCGCTCGAGCGGTTCGGCCATTCAGCGCGGCGCGGGAAGGACGATCGGCGCGGGCGAGGGCACTGCCGCGACGTCGATCCCCGGCGCCGTTCCGTCGAAGTAACCCTGCGCTTTCTCCCAGACGAGCGACGCCGACCTTGCGGCCGATCTTGCGCGCGTCGAGGTCGCCCCGCTCGAAGTGGATTCCTCCCCAGCGCCTCGACATTCCCGCCGCGTCCGCCGCGGAGGAAAACGTCGGGAAGGAGAGCGTGAGATCGCTCGCCGGCCCGCAACCCGGCTCTCCGCGGAATGAGCCCGCCGGAATCGTGGCGAAGACGCCGAGCGTGTCGTTCCCGGTGAAGGAGCTCAAAATTTCCGCGCCCGCGGCGGAAAAGATGCTGTGCCCGGAGAAGTACTCGGCGAAAGGAGGAGTGACCGTCGTCGCGAGCTGGTACGGCCGCCACTGGGAGGCGGGGATGAACTGGGTGCCCTGACACGGCCCGCCCCACGCGTGAATCATGTCGAGCGTGCCGATCGAGTAAAGGTAGTGAATCGCGGTCACCGGGCGCACCGAGTCGTACTCCCGTTTCGCGTCCCACGCCGAGATCGAAGCGTCCAGTAACGCATTGCCGAGCGCGAAGAACATCTTCACGTCATCCGAAATCGAATGAGCGTCGCGGCGCGAGACGTACCCGGCGAAGAGGCACCAGTGCCCGGGGGGAAACTCCGACGACGGTCCGTCCGCGAAGTATTCCGCCGTCGCCTTCTCCGTGTCGGTCAATCCCGCCGAATACGCGATGAGCTGGTTCGCCTGCGCGAGATAGTCGGCAGAGGGATATTGAACCGGCGCCGGGGGTCGAAACTGATCCGCGCTCGAGAGCGCGAACGGCGTCACGTGGGCCCACTGCGGCGTCGTGTACTTCTGCACGACGGACCCGCCGTTTCCGTCGGAAACGAGGAGCGGCTGCCAGCGATTCGGGTCCACGACCGCGGCGGGCTCCGGAGGGTTGACCGGCGTGTAACTCGTCCAGTCGGAATACGCGCCCGGGTGCAGATCGCCGAGCTGGTTCGAGCCGTCCCCGTGCCGGTACTCGAGCACTGTCGCCGCGGCCGTGTTGCCGATCCCGACGGGGGTGCGAAGGTCGCGCGACTCGTCGTTCCGATCGTAGCCGATCGACGCCATCAGCGCGTCGAACTCCGAAGCCTGCGCGGGGAAGAGGTCGACGAGCGCGCGGTACGCGGCGAAGCTCAACGCTTCCGCGCGGTTCGCGTCGCTGCGCTCCTCGGAAGGCCGGCGCCATTGCCGGCGCGGACGCGTCGGAACCGCGACGTCGTCGTAAGCGGCCCACGCGTCGAAGATTGCCGTGTGGAGAACGGCGATCGAGCGCGCGACGATCGTCGGGCCCGGCTTGGTCTCGCGAATCGCCTGCAGGAGCGCCTCGTTCCACTTCAGGACGACATTGTCGCCCGGCTGCGGACCGAGATCCGTCGCGCCCAGGGTCGAGGCGAGGAACACGATCAAGGGAAACATCAAGAGGGGGAGAGAGCGGAATTTCTTGAATGACATCAGTGTTTTACCTTTCAGGCCACCGGAAGTATAAGGAAGTATAAGATAGACCTCTTAGCTCCCGTTTCAAGGAGGAGGCCCCATGGCGACTGCGGATCCGATTCCGGTTCCTCGGAAGAAGGACTGGATCAACATTTCGTTCCTGACCCTGACGCCGATCATCGGAATCGCGGGGACGGCGCTGTACACCTGGAAATACGGCTTCGAGCTGTGGATGCCGATTCTCTGCGTCGGCATGTTCATCGCTCGTGGGCCTGTCGGTGTGCGCCGGATACCATCGCTTTTTCTCCCACAAGAGCTATGAATGCCACCCGGCCGTTCAGGCCCTTTTCGCTTTCTTCGGCGCGATGGCCGCCCAGAATTCGATTCTCTGCTGGGCCTCGGACCACCGGGTCCATCACCACTACGTCGATCGCGACTGGGATCCCTACAACATCCGCCGCGGCTTCTGGTGGGCCCACTTCCTGTGGATCTTCTACAAAGCGCCCGACGGGAGGACTCGAGAGAACGTCGCCGACCTGCAGAAGAACCGGGTCGTCATGTGGCAGTACCGGTGGAACAAGTTCCTCGTCCTGCTCGGCGTGTTCGGCATTCCGCTCGCGGTCGGTTTCCTCTTCGGGAGGCCGATTGCCGGTCTTCTCTGGGGCGGTTTCCTGAGAATCACGATCACGCATCATTCGACGTTCCTCGTCAACTCGATGGCTCACAGCGTCGGCAAGCCCACGTTCGCCGCCGAGGTGTCCGCCCGGGACAACTGGGTGCTCGCCCTCGCGACGTTCGGAGAGGGGTATCACAGCTTCCACCACAAGTTCCCGGCAGACTTCCGCAACGGCGTCCGCTGGTACGACTGGGACCCCGCGAAGTGGCTCATCTGGGCGCTCCGATCCGTCGGGCTCGCGACGAAGCTCCGGAGCACGGCCGCTCCGGTCGTCGAACAGGCGCGGATGCACGCGGCTGTCCAGCAGCTCGAACGCAAGCTCGACGCGATTCCCTCCAATCTCGGGGACGAGATCCGTGCAAGAATCATGCGCGCGAAGGAATCGGTCGAGCACGCGGTCGCGCTCTGGAAACAGCACACAGAAGAGCGAGCGTCGGGCGCGTCGAAGACCTGGCGCGAAACCCGCCGAAAGTGCCAGTCGCGGCTGCGGCAGGCGCGAATCGAATGGCGCGAGGCCGTCGACATGCTCGCGGGGCTTCGCGAAGCCGCCTGACGGCGTTGTCAGAAGCCGCCTAGTTCTATCTTCCGAAGAGCTTCGCGAGGATCGCTCCGCTCTCCCGCAGCGAAGTTCCGTAGAAGAATACCCAGCCGAGCATCACGTACTGAAACGTGAGGGCGATCGAGGCCGCCCGGCCCGGCAGCGCCGGGGCAACGGCGGGGGTCCCCCGCCGAAAGCGGGTCCACTTCCAATGCGCGAACAGCCCGATCGCGTGCCACAGCCCCCAGGCGGCGAGCCCCGCGTCCAACCCGTGCCACAGGCCGATCGCGACCATCGTCACGGCCTGGCAGGCGAAGACGGCCGCCGCTTCCGGGAGCTTCGGGGCCCGGCGGCGCAACATTCGTCCCAGCGGAAAGAAAACGTAGTCGCGCATCCAGCTCGACAGCGTGATGTGCCAGCTCTGCCAGAAGCGGGTGAGATTGCGCTGCAGGTAGGGAAAATCGAAGTTTTCCGGGATCGAGAAGCCGACAAGCTTCGCGGTCCCGATCGCGATGTCGGAATAGCCCGCGAAATCGAAGAAGAGCTGAAAGCCGAAAACGTAGAGGGACGCCCACATCCGCGGAGTCGACAGGCCCGCGTGGGGAAGGTCGAGGGGAAGGCCGCCGAGAAAGTCGGCGATCGCGAACTTCTTGAAAATTCCGACGAGGACGCGCCGCCCGCCCTCCGCGACGTCTCCGAATTCCGGCTTCCGATACTCCTCGTTGCGGCGGAAATGCGGAAAGCGGTCGATCGGTCCCGCGACGAGCGTCGAGGGAAACAGGACGTACAGCAACAGCTCGGCAAAGGGCATCCGGGGGAAACCGGGGCGCCGCGCCTCGAGGAGAACGTGGATCAGGCGGAACAGCACATAGGAGGCGCCGAGCCAGGCCCCGAGCGAAAGCAGGTACTTGTCGGGAACGCGAAGCGCCGCGTACGTCGCTCGCTGCAGCCCGGACCACTTCAGGCCCAGGAGCACGAGCAGCAGGGCGGCCACGCCGAGGCGGCAGTTCCGATCGCGGTGTTTCGACGTCGTTGCCCGATACACGGCGAAGACGAGGCCGATCGAAAGGAGAAAGAGCAGCGCCGAGAGGCGCCGCGCGGGAACGTGGCGCAGGGACAGAAGCACGCCGAGCACGACCGTGGCGCAGAGGAGGATCGCCCTCCGCGACCTCGGCTCGCGCGAGAGACCGTACAGCAGAACCGCGGCCGCCGCGGCGAGCAGGACCGGCGCGGGCGAGCTGAAGATCTCCAATCAGAACCCCTGCACTCGAAGCGCTTGCATTAGAAGGCTTGATAGATGAATGGAATCGGCTGGCCGCGCCAGAAAATCGCGATGCCGGCGAGCAGCAGGAAGAGCAGGAATGCCGCGACGTTTTCCCTGCGCCACCACCGGACCGCGCCGGGCGTCGAAGCCGCGTCGCTCACCCCGCGACCTCCCGCGCGATAACCCTCCTGCCAAACAGAACGCGCCACGACGCGGCGAGCAATCCCGCCCAGAAAAAGAGCCGGCGTCGGCGCGCCCGGCCGTGGGTGACGGAGCGGCAGTATTGAAGGTATTTTCGGCGAAGCGCTTCGCGCAACCGCGGTCTTGCGACCGCGCGAAGCGTGAAAAAAAGCTCGTTCTTGTAGAAACCGAAATTGTCGTAAATGTGGGTCTTCACCCGGCTTCCTCCGTAAGGCGCGGCGAGATGGGTGAGGACTGCCCGGGGCTCGTAGTAGATCAGCTGCCCCGCGGCCGCCATCCGAAGCGACAGGTCGCTCTCTTCGCGGAACGAATTGCCGCGGTAGCGCTCGTCGAACCCGCCGACGCTCAACGCATCCGCCACCCGCAGCGCGCAATTGCCTCCGGGGAAGGCATTCGTGAAACCGGGCTCGGTCGCCGTGAACATTCCGTGAGTGATGGCGTATTCGTCGAATCGCAAGACTTCCCTTCCGACGGGAAAACCCTCCTGCAGGACACGGCCTCCGACAGCGCTCAGCTCCGGGCGGCTGCGGAAGGATTCCAGAAAAATCTCCACCAGATCTTCGTCCATCTTCACGTCGTCATCGAAAAAGACGACGTAGGGCGCCCGGGCGCGCCGCAGCGCGAAGTTTCGCGCGGCCGGGATCGACGGCGGAACGGTTCGAAAATAACGAAACCGGCGGTCCCGGATGCCCTCGAGGGCGAGGTGCGTCTCGGCCCGGTGCGTCGGCGTCTGATCGACGACCAGGAGCTCGAGATTGCCGTGACTCTGAGCAAGCACGTCCCGGATCGTCTCGAGCAACTCTTTTTCGCGGTTATAGGTAGGAATCGCGACCGTGACGTCCGGATCGCTCATCCATCACACCATCATTCCGACGAGCATCGCGAGCGTATCGGGCAGCGGCACGGACTCCTTCGTCGCATCATCGGCTTCCGCGCACGCGATGAGGACGTTCTGCAGCTCCGCCGCCGAGAATTTCGCGGCGCGCTGGTAGCACTTGTACCAGAGATAGGGGCTCCCCTCGAGGAGCGACGAGGAGAACGGCCCCGCGGGCTCGGAAAGACGCGGATGAACCCGGGCCGTGTAGGTTCCGAAAGTGATCGAGGGATCGATCTTCGTTCGCGTCTCTTCGCAGCGCGCCCTGACGATCAGGAGCCTTCGCACTTCCGAGAAGAACATCGGAGAAAAATCCCCGCAGGGGATCGTCTCCCTTGACCTCGCGATCCCCCGCCCGCAGGGCGCGGCCCGAAAGGACCCGGCCGAGCCGGTGGAAGGTCTCCGCCCGGTCGCGCCGCCCGAGGAAATCGAAGAACGCGTAGAGATCCTCGGAGCGCCCGTCGGCGACGAGGGCTTCCACGTCCCGAACGCGCACCTTTCCGCCCGACTCCGCCCAGGCGAGCACTTTTTCGAGCTCGGAGTCGAAGCGGCGAGGGTCGGCTTCGGTGAGCCGGAGGAGCGCCTCGACGGCGGCCGGATCGAGAGCGACGTCCTTTTCCGCCGCGAGCTTCTTCGCCCGCGACGCGAGGAAACGGGCGAATTCCTCCGGCTTGGAGGAAACGTCCTGGATCGTTCCGTGCTTCCGGAAAGCCTGGTACAGAGGAGACGTCTTCGGGGGATCGACGGCGCGCGCAATCAAAATCGTCCCGGGGAGGCCTCTTTCGAGGTGCTCCAGCACCGCCGAAGCCGCGGGCGCCGCGTCTCCGATCGGACCGGGCAGGGCGCGCAGGATCTCCAGAAGCGCCTCGGCCGCCTCGGGGTGCCGCGCCTTCCGGGCGGCGGCCGCAGCGGCTTCCTCGGGCGAGCCCTGGATCCTCAGAGCGGCAAGCAGGGCGCGAGCCTTCTTGAACGCCTCCCGCCGGCCCGAAGGCGTGTCCTTGTTCCACGCCTCGACGGCCTCCTCCAGGAGAGATCCCGGCGATTCCCGGCCGAAGAGTGCCGAGAGGTCGGCTTCGACGACCCGCTTCTCGGCGAAAAGCGAGCCGTGGGTGAGCGCGATCGGAAGCCGGTCGGCGAGATCTTCGTCGGAGATTCTCTCGACGTCGGTCTCCGGGGAGACGAGCGATGCCCGGAGCTCTTCGGCGGCTTCGTCCACGAAAAATTCGTGGCTGCCGGTCACGAGAATCGCCGGACTCAGTCGAGGAGCCCTTTTTCGGACAGCTCCATGCAGTCGAGGCAATACGGCGTCCACGGCACCGCTTCGAGGCGCTTCTCGATCAGCGGGTTCGCGCAATGGGTGCAGGTGCCGTAGGTCCCTTCGTCGATCCGGGCAAGCGCCTGTTCGATCTGCTGAACGAGCGTCCGCTCGGTGTCACTCAGGGAAAACAGAAACTCTTTCGTATAGGAAGACGTCGCCTTGTCGGCGATGTCCTGCGTCGACTCGTCCGAATTCTCCTGCCCCGCGTCCTTGTTCTTGACGAGCTCCTGGGAAATCTCGTCTTTCTTCGCGAGGAGGGAGCGACGGTACTTTTCCACGTCTTTCTTCGAAACCCGCACGCCGGATGTCCTGGCAGAAGTTGGCATTCCGATTCACTCCTTTACTGAGAACGGCAGATGATAGCGCAAGCCGGCCTGAATCGACAACGCCCGGTACACTTGTTCGACGAGGAGCAGGCGAGCCATCTGGTGGGGAAACGTCATTTTCGAGAGCGAGAGGACTTCGTCCGCCCCGGAAAGAACTTCCGGCGAGAGTCCCGAAGCTCCTCCGACGACGAAGGAGACCGGCCGGGAGTCGCGATCGCGGTGGTCCGCAAGCGTTTTCGCGAATTCTTCGGACGTTTTCATGCGTCCTCTCTCGTCGAGCGCAACGACGCGCCCCCGAACGGCCGCGAGGATTCGGGCGCCCTCGCGCTGCGCGGCGCGGTCGTCCCGGTCCCGCTCCGGGCGAATGACGACCTCTTCCAGGGAGGCCCACCGCGAAAGCCGGCTCCAGTAACGCTCGATTCCGCGGGCGTATTCTCCGGCTTCGGACTTCCCCACCCAGATGAAGCGAAGCGCGAGCACGCGGGCCGCGGCCCGTCAGACCGCGGACGCGAAGCGAACCGTCTCGTCGCCCGCGTCGCCCCAGAGGCGTTCGAGCGCGTAGAAGCGCCGCGCCTCGTCGAGAAAGACGTGGAAAACGACGTCGCCGTAGTCGAGAAGGATCCACCGTCCCGAAGACCGGCCTTCGACCGAGACGGGGCTTCGGTGGAGCGACTTCATCTTCGCTTCCACCGCGTCCGCGATCGACTGCGACTGGCGCTCGGACGTCGCCGAACAGATCACGAAGTAATCGGCGAACGACGAAATTTCAGAGAGGTTCAGGACGAGGAGATCGGCCGCCTTCTTGTCCATCGCCGCCGCGACGACCTCCCTCACGACGGGTTGTGGGGATCCGGAACCGTTCAACGCGGGCTGGCCCCGGGAGCTGCGTAAAGGCGTTGTTTGAAGATGTATTCCTCCACCGGCCCGGGGGTGAGCGCCGAGATCGATTCACCTCGGGAGACCGCGGCCCGCAGGTCGGTCGAAGAAATTGTCACGCGGACCGATCCGAAAATCAAGATCGAATTCTCCCGCCCCCTCCAGAAGGGCTGCTCCAGGATCGGCCCCGGCTCGAAGGGCTCCCGAACGAAAACGGCGAGCCGGGCGAGGCGCAGGATTTCTTCCGGCTCCCGCCACCGGGGAAAGCTCTCCCACGCGTCGCTTCCGAGCAGGAAATACCGCTCGTCGGAAGGATGGGCGTCGGCGAACTCCCGAAGCGTGTCGACCGTGAACGAGGGCTCCGGCCGGTCGAGCTCGCAAAAGGACAGCACGCTCCGGGGCCGGCCCGCCAGAGCGAGCGCGAGCATCGCGACCCGATGGCGCGAGTCCGCGGCGGCCGAGTCTGTTTTCCACGGAGAACGGCGGTTCACGACGTAGTGAACCCGGTCGAGGCCGAGCGACTGCGCGACGAAGTCGATCGGGCGCAGATGTCCTTCGTGAACCGGATCGAACGTCCCGCCGAAAATTCCGATCTTCACGACTCGTGCCCGGTCCCGGGCTTCCCGATCTGGAAGAGGGCATGGACGAGATCGGTCAATCCCGTTCCCGCGGCGGCCGAAACGGCGAAAAACGGAATCCCCCGTCGGCGGGCCGCTTCCTCGATCGAGGCCAGGCGCGAAGCGTCCGCGGCGTCGACCTTGCTCGCGACGAGGACCTGCGGACGCGCGGCGATCTCGGGCGAGAAAGCCGCGAGCTCCTCCTCGACGGCCGCGATATCGGTTTCGGCGTCGCCCTCCTGCGACGAATCGACGAGATGGCACAGGGCGCGGCACCGTTCGACGTGCTTGAGGAACCGGATGCCGAGGCCGGCTCCTTCGTGCGCGCCCCGGATCAGCCCGGGAATGTCCGCGACGACGAGCGTGTCGTCGCCGCGCCGGACGACGCCGAGGTTGGGAACGAGCGTCGTGAAGGGATAGTCGGCGATCTTCGGCTTCGCGGCCGAAATGACGGAGATCAGCGTCGACTTCCCGGCGTTCGGGAGCCCGATGATCGCGACCTCCGCGAGGAGCTTGAGCTCGATCCCGAGCTTCCGAATCTGCCCGGGCAGGCCCGGTTTCGCGAACCGCGGAGCCTGGCGCGTCGCCGTCGCGAAATGTTGATTTCCCCAGCCGCCGTTTCCGCCCTTCGCGACGAGGACGCGCTCCTCGGCCCGCGTGAGGTCGGCGAGGATCTCGCCCGATTCTTCGTCCCGCACGATCGAACCGACGGGCAGGAGAATTTCCAGATCGTCGCCGCGCTTTCCATGGCAGTTGGAGCCGAGGCCGTGCTCGCCGCGCCCGGCGCGGTAATGGGTTTGATGGCGCAGGGGATAGAGCGTGTTCAGCGACGCCGTCGAGCGGACGTACACGTCGCCGCCGTCGCCGCCGTCGCCGCCGGACGGGCCTCCCCGCGGAACGAATTTTTCGCGCCGGAACGCGATGCAACCGTTTCCGCCGTCTCCGGAGGAGACCATGATCTGCGCTTCATCGATGAACACGAGATGACCTTATCAAAGCTTCGCTCAGTAACGCTGGCGCGGGTCACAGGTGTTTCTCGAGAAGAGCGTAAGTCTTTTCGCGGGTTGAGGCTCACAAGTTGAGAGGAGTTCAGTCGCGAAAAAATTTGCCCGAGGAGCGCGCACGGTCAGGATGCCACCGCCGGGCGCGCTGCGTCTCTTCGAGGGAAGCACTTGCGACCCGCGCCTCGGGTTCGTTGAGAGGCTAGCTTGGGTGGGTTTCGAGCGCGTCGATCGCGATGTACCGCCCGCGCCGCCCGCGGTCGCGGAACCGCACGACGCCCGGAATCTTCGCGAAGAGGGTGTCGTCCTTGCCGCGGCCCACGTTTTCGCCGGGCTGGAATTTCGTTCCGCGCTGCCGGACGAGGATGGACCCTCCCGTGACCGTCTCGCCGCCGAACGCCTTGACGCCGAGGCGCTGCGAATTCGAGTCGCGGCCGTTGCGGGAAGAGCCCTGCCCTTTTTTGTGTGCCATCGCTTACCCCTCGATTCCGTCGATTCGGACTTCGACGAGCTGCTGGCGGTGGCCCTTCGTCCGCCGGTACTGCTTGGTCCGTTTCTTTTTGAAAATGAGAACCTTGCGGCTCTTCAACGAGGCGAGCACCGTCGCGCGAACCGAGACCCCGCTCAGATGGGGAATCCCGGAGCGGAAGCTGTCGCCGTCGGCGACGAACGCCACTTCGTTGAACGTGATGACGTCTCCCTTCGAGACCTGCTCGTGGGCGACCTTCTCGATCCGGACGACGTCGCCCGGGCTGACCTTCACCTGTTTTCCGCCGGTTGACACGATGGCGTACATGAGCTCTCCTCCCAGAACGAAAGCGGACAATCTTACCAAGAGTTTGCATCCTGTCAAGTCCGAGCCGGGCCGGGTGGCTTAAGCTTCTTCGAACTTGCATCGCGAAAGCTCCGCGCTGAGGATAATGGGCCAGTGACGCCCGACTCCAGAATCGACCGCCGGAAGCTCCTGGGGTTCCTGACCGGCGGGCTTGCGGCCGCGATCGCGGGAACCGCCACGGCCATTTTCGGCCGCTACCTCGCCGGCAGCGCTTCCGCCCAGGGACTCGAAGGCACGGCGCCCGTGTCGCTCGGCAAGCTCTCGGATTGGCCCGCCGGTCCCGACCCCGTCCAGCGGACCGTTTCGTTCCTGGAGCGGGACGGCTATTCCCGCGAGACGAGGCGAGAACGGGTGTTCCTCGTTCGGGACGGGCAGGCCCGCAACGGCCCCGCGGCGGCCGTTTTCTCGGCCACCTGCACGCATCTCGGCTGCGCGGTCGCCTGGGACTCGGGCTCGCGAACCTTTCGATGCCCCTGCCACGGCGGCGTGTACGGAATCGACGGACGGGTCGTCTCCGGCCCGCCCCCGCGTCCGCTCCGCCGCCTTCCCCTTGAAATCCGCGGCGGGGAGGTCTTCGTTCGCCCGTCGGAGCTCGCGTGAAGCGCTTCCTCGAGCGGTTCGACGCGCGGACCGGGGCGATCTCCGCGGTTCGCGCCTTCTTTCGGAATCCCAGCCCTTCCCGGGGCGGCTGGCTCTTCACACTCGGCTCCGTCGCCCTCTTTCTCGTCCTGCTCCAGTTCGGAACCGGCGCTCTCCTCTCCATCGCGTACGCGCCGACTCCCGATCACGCCCGGGAGAGCGTCTGGTTCATCGAGAAACGCATGCCGGCCGGTTCGCTCGTGCGCGGCCTCCATTCCTGGGGCGCATCCCTGCTCGTCGTGATCGCGCTCGCTCACCTGTTCCGCGTGCTGTACCACGGCTCGTACAAGGACCCGAGGCGCGAAAACTGGTGGATCGGGCTCGCCCTGCTCGCGGTGATTCTCGCGTTCGCGTTCACCGGATATCTCCTTCCGTGGGACCAGAAAGGGTACTGGGCGACCGTCGTCGGCGTGCGCATCGCGGCGACCGTGCCGGGAATCGGCGCGCCGATCGCCCGGCTGCTCTCCGGCGGGGACCGCATCGGGGCCTCGGCGCTGACGAGATTCGCGACAGCGCACTTCATCCTTCTCCCGGCGGCCGCCGCGTTCTCGTTCTTCCCCACCTCCTGCTCCTGCGGCGACACGGGCACGCCGGGCTTCCCGGCGACGAATCGCCGCGCGAGCCGTTTTTTCCGAACCAGACCGCCCGCGACGCGGCGGCGATCGCGATCGCGTTCGGCCTGCTTCTCGCGCTCGCGCATTTCGCGCCCGCGCCCCTCGAGGCGACGGCCGACCCTTCGGATTCGGGATACGTTCCGCGCCCGGACTGGTACTTCCTTTCTCTCTTTCAGCTGCTGCACTACTTTCCCGGGCCGAACGGCGGTCGTCGGCGCCGTGCTGATCCCCGCCGCGATCGCGCTCTTGCTCTTCGCGCTTCCCTTCCTCGATCGCTCAGCGGAACGCGAGCCGAAACGGCGCCGCGCCTGGATTGCCCTCGGCGGCACGATCTTCGCGGGGGCCGGACTCCTCACGGCGATCGCGGTTCTCGAACGGCCCGCCTCGGCCCGCCTCGCCACGGCGGAGCCTCCCCCGCCGCCGCTCGCGTTCGTTTCCGCGGATCTGCGCAACTACGACGTGTCGGCGCTCTCGCCGGCCGTCGCGCACGGCGGGAAGCTCATCGCGACGAAGAAGTGCCTCGAATGCCACCTCGTCAACGGAGACGGAAACGGCAAGGGGATCGAGCTGAAGCACGTCGCGGAGCGGCGGACGCGCGACTGGCTCATCGCGCACTTCAAGGACCCGCAGGACCTCGTCCCGCACTCCAAGATGCCGCCCTACGACAACCTCCCGGAGCGCGATCTGCAGGACATCGCGAGCTACTTACTGGCACTGCCCTGAGGGCAGGCTCGCGCTGCCGTAGGGAACGGCGGCCCGAGGCGAAGTGCCGCCGGAAACCGGAGGTTTCGCTCAGAGCGGCGGCTGTCCCGATTCCCGAGAGGGCCGAGAGGGCCCGCTCACCGCGGCCCGTAGGCTCGCCGCGCCAGATCCGGGCCCAGCACGAGGTCCATCGGAATCCGGAACCGTTCGCGGTCCGTCGAGGCCGGGTTGCGGTCCCGGATCCCGGCCATCGCCATCTTACGGGCGAGTCGCAAAGAGCGAGCGCCTGAGCGACCCTCTGCTCCGGCGTCATCCGCCGGTAGATTTCCGTTTGAATCGCCGCGGCGCGCGGGCCCGTGTCAGAGGCTCCCGCCGGAGAATTCGACATGATGGGATTCTACGTCGTGGCTTGACGCCTTTTCAGGTCTCCTCGAGGCGAGCGACGTCGATCAGGTCCACAGGGCTTCAGCGGCGGATAACGCGCGCAACAGATCGGCAGATTCCGGGTTGCCCCGCGTCCCGTCCGGCCAGGGCCCAGGTTTCAAGTGTCAACCTCCACGTCTCGGCGAACCGATCATCCGCGGGGACCGAACGCCAGAACTCCCGATCGAAGGAACCGTCGTCCTCGGCAAGCGTCGTCTTGTGAGTTGTGATCCCGGGTCGGATCCGCTCCCGCCCTTGCACGTCCTTGACCGCCATCTCATCGCAGTGCGCGCGCATTCGAGGACAATTTCGGCCTCCCGGAGCGCGATTTGCAGGACATCGCGAGCTCCGGCTCTCGCTGCCGTAGGAGGCTCGGTTTTCAGGCCCTCGAGGCCAACCTTCGTTCTCTGATCAAGTCCCGCGAAAGGCTCTGCGCCCGGCCGTACGTACTTCCGAACGAGAGCCTGAGCACGCCGCACGGCTGCCGAAGAAGTCAAAATATGTATCTGATTCGTCTCGAGCATGAGATTCACTTCGTTACCCGCCTTGACACCCAACCTCGACCGAAAAGCCGCGGGTAGTACGATTCTGCCTTCAGAGCTGACCTTGACGCGAGCACAGTTCATGCGGCGATTCTCGCACAGTCGTCCTGCACACCGGTCGTGATGGAATTTGTGACGACCATAAGCCGACGTTGAATTTCGATCATTATATGATACACTTTTGGTATGCTATTCGTATCGCTCACTGAAGCAAAAAAGACCCTTGGCGCGCTGGTGGTCCTTGCCCAGAAGGGCGACGTCGTAGTCATTTCGCGAACATGGCGGCCAGCCGTTAGCCTCGCACCAATTTCCGAGGACGAGCTTGTCTATGTTCCCAAGGCGTCGATCCACAGATCGCCGAAAGCGAAAGAAAGGAAAGTCATGAAGGACCGCGAAGTTATTCTCCTGCGGGCGCTGAAGATGGTTGAGGCTTTGATTGGCGATGATGACCTGCCAGACAACGGCGAGCTGTCGGGTGCAGCGGTCAGCGATTATGTTCGGTCGGTTATTTCGGCATGTAAGAACAGCGACTCAACCGAAGCTCGCGCGCTGGCGCGATTGGCGACGGGCTGATCCAATCGGGCTGCATCACAACTCATTTCGTTCCAGGTTTTTATCCTCAGCGGTCTTGAAGACGTAAATAAGGCGCAAATTTATAGTCGATCGTGGCATAATCTGTCATTAGCTGTCAGGAGCACACGATGAGTGAAGATCCAGATCCCTACCTGACCCTTCAGGAAGTCTGCCGCCAGCTGCAGATTTCTCGCGAGACAGGTTATCGGTGGATCAAGAACGGGAAGCTCCGCGGGGCAAGAATTGGGCGAGGCTGGCGATTCTCCGCGGCTAGCTTAAGCAGTGCCTTGCGGGAAAGTGAACCTGGTGATCACCGAGCCGGTCACCTAATGGCTGACCTTTTTTCTGGTGCAGGCGGCCTTTCTTTCGGTTTCGAACTGGAGGGCTTTCAGTCAGTCTTCTTTAACGACTTCGACGCTTAGAGCGCGTTCACGTTTCAAAAGAATTTTCCAAGCTCGCGCCCGTTCGTCGGCCCGATTCAAGACCTAACGGCCCGGCGAGTGTTCGATGAGACAGGCATCGGTGAAGAGCAATTGGACGTTCTCGTAGGAGGACCGCCCTGCCAGGGCTTTTCGATAAACGCCCCCGCACGCAGTTCTAGTGACGAACGAACCACCTTTTTCGCCATTACGTTCGCCTGGTTCTAGAAGGAATTCGCCCAAAGTTCATCGTTTTTGAAAACGTTCCAGGTCTGGCATCCTTCGAAAACGGTCGAACTCTGAAGAATGTCTGCGCTGCCTTCAGGAGCGCCGGATATGACCCCAGTTTCACGATACTAAATGCCTGCCACTACGGTGTTCCTCAGGAACGTTGGCGGCTCCTGATCGTAGCCAACCGAGTCGGCGTTCATTTCGATTTTCCGAGCCCCACTCATTTTTCGTTCGCGACCCCAAATTTCACGGGTGGGGGGACGTTGCTGTTCAACTACGCGATCCAAAGGAAAGGCCAAAGGTCGATTTTCGAAGAGGCTCTGGGCCTGATGGCGCCGGTAACGATTCGGGAGGCGATAGGCGACCTGCCCACCCTTAGGAGTGGGGGTGGCGAGAACGTAGCCGAATATTCGAAAGAGCCGTCTTCGGAATTCCAGAGGTGGGCAAGGCTTGGCGCCGGCGCGCTTCACAACCATCACTGCGTCGACCTCTCCACTGTGAATAAGAGGAGAATGGAATTTGTGGCGCCCGGCGGATCATGGCGCGATATCCCTCACGAGATGTTGCCCGCAGGAATGAAGCGAGCACGGAGGAGTGACCACACGAAGCGATACGCCGCCTTAACCCAAGTGGCGTCGCTAACACCGTGATGACCAAGTGCGACCCCCACTGCGGGGGAACCGTTATCCACTACTCTCAAAATCGCGTAATCTCTGTCCGCGAAGCGGCCAGGTTCCAATCGTTTCCCGACCGATTTATATTTTACGGTCCAAAAGCAAGTCAGTATCGCCAGGTGGGAAACGCCGTTCCCCCTCTTCTCGCTCGAGCTATCGCAAGGCAGCTCAAGATGTATCTCGCCGAATCGAGGTCACGCGATCAGGACATGAGAAATGTTCGCAGCCTCTCGAAAGATGCAGCCGGGGTTTTCTGAATCTGGTGCTCCCAGATAACGAGAGTTCTCCAGCCAAGTCGGTGGAGCCGTCTCCGATTTCGAGAATCGCGCCATTTCCTGCTATCTTCGACTGCCAGTAGGCTTTCGGCAGCCGCTTTACCCAGGTGCTGAGACGCCAACCGTGCCAAAAGTCACCGTACACGAAAACGATTTTCCTTCGTCGCTGAAAAACAAAATCTGGTCTCCCCGGCAACGAGTGGTCGTGGAGGCGACCAGGAAAGTCTTAACCTCCGTATCCATCGCTCAACTTCGGCTTCAGGCTTTGTTCCGAATGCCCGGATCGTGCGCATATTCGCGCTGCGCTGAGCCGGTGTCAGTCGATCTTTGGCGGAACGTCTAAAATCTGGAGTCGAGCCCAAGGTTCTGCTTAAGCTTCTTCGATAGAGCGCGTTCGAAGTCCGCTCTTGGTGGGATTGACGCGGCGATAACTCCTGTCCGGGTGTCCGCCAACGTGGCCATTACTGACCGGTTCAGCTTCAGTTGAAAGCGAATGCCAGCACCTGGGACAAAGTCGTATACCAGCCAACACACCTCCGCGTTAGAGAGGTCATTAGCTTCTTGGATCGGCGCGAACGAAGAAAAGAAAGGCTTGTCCACAACGACGACCATCTTTTTCCCCCATCGCGAGAGCGTGGGGACCTTATTATCAAGCTGCGGCAAGAGGCGCTTGGCGCTGGAGCTCCGGTAATCAGGGCGGCGGCTCGCAGAGGACGTTGCGACATTCGTCTCGCGATACGCGGCAGACTCCGACATCATTTCCTTGCCAGAAAAATAGACCGCTTGGATTTCTAGAGCAAACCAGTCAACCGCGACCCCGTTCTCGAGCCGAACAACCACGTTATCGATCCTTCCAGCGGGATGACCAGTCACCGATTTTAGGAAGGGTATCTGAGCAAGCACGCCGTATTCCGCGGAACGTCCGAAAATCAGGCTGGCTGCGTCACGATGAATCGTGCCCCTCTCAAGAAATCGATTCGGGCAGACAGCCGTAGCAATCTCCGACGCGTCCTTGATCGAGCAGATCCTGGACTTCTTGTTGCAAGGCTTTGCCATGAACGGGCAGATTCCCGTATTCCGCTCCCTCCAGGCGCCTTCGGATACATCTTCCACGCGTATTCCGAGGAACTCAGCCATCCCGTACTTACCCACGTGCGGATTCTACTCCTTCGGCAGCGGCGGCACGTTCTCGAACGTCAGCACGGCGCCCGGCGCGATCTTTTCCTTCGCGGCGGCGCCGTCGGGGATCTCCAGCACGAACTGCGATTTCTCTTTCGGGCTATACGTCGGGCACGGGTCGTCCTTGCACGGCGGGGTGTGCGCGTTGATGTAGATCACCCTCCGCGTCGGATCCATCCAGACGATGTCGATCGGAAAGTTGCAGTTCTTCATCCAGAACGCCTCGACCGACGGACCGGGAAAGAGAAACAGCATCCCCCGCCCCGGCGCGAGGCTCTCGCGGAACATCAGCCCCTGCGCGCGCGACTCGGGTGTCGAAGAGATCTCGACCCTGTAGCGGGCTCCGGAAGGAGCGTCACCGCCGGGCCGGTTTCCGGCGGCTTGCTTTCGCGCCCGCCCGCGGGCGAACAGGCGAGAGAGAGGCCGAGAAGGATTGAACGATCACGAACAGGGAACAGCGCCGCCCGAAATCGACCTCACCCCCGGCCTTCGGCCACCCCGCTCTCCGTATTACGGAGAGGGGGACGGGGGGTGAGGTCCGGCTCGATGCATCGCGCGCCCGGAACCGGCCTCATGCGCCCTCCGCGTCGGCGAGAATCTCCTCGCGTTTCAGCAGCCCGTACTTCTTCGCGTAGTACCGGAACGACCGGAATGACATGCGCAGCAGCTCCGCCGCCTGCGTCTGGACGCCGCCCGTGCGCTCGAGCGCCTCCTGCATCAGGCGCTTTCCGACGGTTTCCAGATACTCCTCGAGGTCGAGTCCCTCCGCGGGAAGCGAGCCGAAGTCCGGCAGGGCGCCGGAGAACCGCGACGTGATCGACACCGGGAGGCTGCGCGACGTAATGACCGGCCCGGCTTCGAGGGCGACCGTGCGCTCGAGCGTGTTCTCGAGCTCCCGCACGTTGCCGGGCCAGGGATAGTTCTCCAGGAGACGCATCGCCTCCGCCGAGATGTTCTTCTCCGGGATCTTCTGCTCGCGGCAGATCTTGCGGATGAAGTGCTCCGCGAGCAGCGGAATGTCCTCGATGCGCGAGCGCAGCGGCGGCAGGGCGATCGGTATCACGTTGACCCGGTAAAAAAGGTCCTCGCGGAACTTTCCCTCGGCGACCGCGGCCGACAGGTCCCGATTCGTCGCGACGATGATCCGCGCGTCGACGGACTGCTCCTCGTTGCCTCCGACCTTGCGAATCGCTTTTTCCTGCAGCACCCGGAGCAGCTTGACCTGCATCGCGGGCGATGTTTCGGAAATCTCGTCCAGGAAGAGCGTCCCGCCGTCGGCCTCCGGCAAACAGCCCTTTCTTGTCGCGGATCGCCCCGGTGAACGCGCCGCGCTCGTGGCCGAACAGCTCGGATTCCAGGAGCATTTCGGGAAGCGCGCCGCAATTGACGGAGACGAACTTCTGATTCTTGCGCGTGGAGGAAAAATGGATCGCGCGGGCGATCAGCTCCTTGCCCGTGCCGCTCTCCCCCGTGATCAGGACCGTCGAGGAGATCTTCTCGATCCGCGCGATCGACTGAAAGATCTCGCGCATCCGCGAGCACTTTCCGATGACGTTCGCGAAGGAATAGCGGTCCGCCAGCTCCCGCTTGAGGTAGAGGTTCTCGGCCTCGAGGTCGCGGCGAGCGACGGCCTTCTCGAGCTTGAGAGCGAGCTCGGCGAGATCGAAGGGCTTTCCGATGTAGTCCGCCGCGCCGCGCCGCATCGCCTCGACGGCGTCCTCGTGCGACGTGTGGGCGGTGATCATCAGCACCGGGGCCTTTGGGCTGAGTCTCGCGAAACCGCGGAAGAAGGTCGATGCCCGAACCGTCCGGCATCTTGATATCGCACAGGATCGCGTCGAACTCGTCATGGCCGGCAGCCCCGGAGGCCTCCGCGAAAGAACCCGGCGACCGTGGTCCGATGGCCGAGCTTCTGAAAGAAGATCGTGAGCATCTCGCGGAGGTTCGCTTCGTCGTCGACGATCAGGATCTTGAGCTTCTGCGCGGTCATGCGGCCGACGACCCCGCTTCCGCCGCCCCGCGGGGAAGGCGAATCTCGATCTCGGTCCCGCGCCCGACCTCCGTCTCGACAAAGATCTTGCCGCCGTGCTCGTCGACGAGCCTCCTCACGATCGCCATCCCGAGGCCGGTTCCGCCCTCGAAGGAGGCGGCGAACGGCTGGAAGAGCACTTCCTTTCTCTCCGGCGTCATCCCCCTTCCGGAATCGCGAAAACGGATCGCGTACCACTCGCCCTCGTCGCGGCCTGTCACGTCGAGAGTTCCGCCCCCCGGCATGGCGCAAACCGCGTTTTTCGCGACGTTCCAGAAGATCTGCCGGATGTGGTCGGGATCGCCGCACACGCGCGAATTGCCCGGCTCGATGTGCAGGCGCAGGCGGTGCCCGTCGGTGATTTCATGGCTGTTCGAAAAGAGATGCATCGCGTCGGTGAGGCTCGCTGCCAGGTCGAAAGACTCCGCGCGCTTCGGGCGCGGGCGAGCGTAGCGCAGAAAGTCCTCCAGGATGGCGGACAGCCGGCGCGACTCGGACACGATGATTTCGACGAGGCGCCGCTCCGAAGATCCGCTCCGCATCTCGTTTCCGAGAAGCTGGGCAGAGCCGGAGATCGAGGCGAGAGGATTTCGAATTTCGTGCGCGATGCCCGCCGCGAGCTGGCCGACGGCCGCGAGCTTTTCGCGCGAGCGCGCCTCGTCTTCGAGCTTCTTCATCTCCGTCAGGTCCTGGAAGAGGAGGAGCAATCCCGCCGTTCCCCTCAGCCGCCGGATCGAATAGCCGAGCGTGCGCCTTTCGGGCGCGCCGAGGACGATCTCGCCCCGAACGTTCTCGAACGCCTCGAGGTTCGCGAGCATCTCGCGCCACGAAGCCGCGTCGAACAGCCCCACGTCCCAGACCGGAATGCCCTTGGATTCGAGTGCGCCGCGTCTTCAGGATTTCGGCTCCGGCCCGGTTCAGGAACGTGAACCGGCCGTCGCGATCGATCGTGGCCACGCCCGACGACATCGATTCGATCACGTCGCCGTGCAGAGCCCGAATCCTCTCGAACTCGATCCGCCTCGCGGTGATCTCTTTGCGCGCCAGGTGGAGCTTTTCCGCCATCAGCGACGTCAGGAGCGCGACGCCGTAGAAAGCGGCGATGTTGAAGCACATGTTGAACAGGATCGTCGGGCCGCCCCAGTCGGGCCGCGACGACAGGGGCGGAGGCGGAATGACGTCGTAGGCCGTCAGCTCGACCATCATTCCGTACAGGATCGACGCGAGGGAGGCGATCAGAAGCGAGCCCGAGCGCAAGAGAAGAAACGACGTCGCCGCGATCACGACGAGGTAGAGGAACGAGAAGACCGACTCTGCCCCTCCGGAGAAGTAGACGAGAAGAGTCACGATCACGAGGTCGCCGCAGAGCTGGAAGTACGCTTCGGTCGCCGGCTGCACCACCCGGCGAAGAAGCACGGAGCCCGCGGAAAGCAGCAACGCGAGCCCGGCGACGCCGATCAGTGACGAGAGGGGCAGGACCGCGCCCGCGGTCGCCTGCAGGAGGATCGACGACAGGACGATCGCGCCGACGACGATCAAACGGAGTGCCGTCAGGACGCGAAGGGCCCGGCGCAGGGATTCCATGGGACGATTTTACGCCCGAACGCCGGCGTTTCCGCCGTTCCGGATCAACCGATCTTGGAGATCAGCGTGAACATCGGCAGGTACATCGCGATCACGATGCCGCCGATGACAACGCCCAGGATCGCGATCATGATCGGCTCCATCAGCTTGATCAGGCCCGCGACCGCGGCATCGACCTCGTCTTCGAAGAACTCGGCGATCTTGTTCAGCATCGTGTCGATCGCGCCCGTCTGTTCGCCGACCGAGATCATCTGGACGACCATGTTCGGGAAGACCTTCGAGTCGCGCAGCGGCTCGGCGATCGTCTTGCCCTGTTCGACGCTCTTTCGCGTCGCGAGGATCGCGTCCTCGATGATCGCGTTGCCGGCGGTCTTCGCCGTGATCTCGAGCGAGTCGAGAATGGGAACGCCCGAGGCGGTCAGCGTGGCCAGGGTCCGACAGAAGCGCGCGACCGAGATCTTCCGCAGGATTTCCCCGAAAACGGGCATCGACAGGAGGATCCTGTCGATCATGTGGCGGCCGTTGTCGGTGCGGTAATACGCCCTCACGGCATAGATGACGGCTCCAATGAAGATCAACACGAAGATGAAGTACCGCGCGAGAAAATTCGACGCCGTGATGACGACGCGGGTCGGCAGCGGCAGCTGCGCTCCCAGTCCGGCGAAAAGCGCGGCGAAGGTCGGAATCACCTTGAGCAGAATCACCGCGACGACGCCCGCCGCGATCGTGATGACCGCGATCGGATAGATCATCGCCGACTTCACCTGGCTCTTCAGCTTCACGGCCTTTTCGATATAGGTCGAGAGTCGCTGGAGGATCGTGTCGAGAATACCGCCCGATTCGCCGGCGGCGACCATGTTGACGTAGAGCGCGTCGAACGCACGCGGGTGTTTTCGCATCGCGTCGGCGAGCGAAGACCCGGCTTCCACATCCTGCCTGACCTGGTACAGGATCCTCTGGAACGCTTTGTTGTCCTGCTGCACGGCGAGGATTTCGAGACATTGAACGAGGGGAAGGCCGGCGTCGATCATCACGGAGAACTGGCGCGTGAAGATCGCGACCTTCTTCGACGGGACCCTCCGCCCGGTGCGGGGAAGCGCCGCTTCCTTGCCCTTCTCGCGCAGGCCGCTGACGACGATGCCCTGGCGGGAGAGGTTCGCGAACGCGAGATCCTTCGAGTCCGCGACGAGAACGCCTTCCTGCACTGCCCCCGCCGCGGTCGCGGCCCTTCCACACGAAACTCGCCATTGCTGCCTCCCGCTACGCGCGGCGCTCTCGCCCGGTCGTGGCGGCCGCCGCCGTGTTGACGCCGGAACCGCGGTTGATCAACTCCTGGAGCTCGTCGGCGTGGGACGACCGATTCATGGCGGCGTCCAGGGTGATCATTCTCTTGTGGTAGAGCGTCGCGAGCGACTGGTTGAAGGTCTGCATCCCGTGCTTGATCTGCCCCGTCTGCATCATCGAGTAGATCTGGTGAATCTTGTCCTCGCGGATCAGGTTGCGAATCGCGGGATTCGGGATCAGGATCTCCATCGCCATCACCCGGCCTTTGCCGCCGGCTTTCTCGAGCAGCGCCTGGCACAGGATTCCCTCCAGAACCAACGACAGCTGCGCGCGGATCTGCGCCTGCTGGTGGGCGGGAAACACATCGATGATACGGTTGATGGTCGACTGCGCCGCGGAATTCGTGTGCAGGGTCGCGAACGTGAGGTGGCCGGTTTCCGCGATCCGCAAGCGCGGACTCCATCGTTTCGAGGTCGCGCATTTCGCCGATCAGAACGACGTCCGGGTCTTCGCGGAAGCGCCGCGCGCAGGGCGTTCGCGAAAAGAATGCGTGTCGGCATGCAGCTCGCGCTGGTTGACGACGGCACTTCTTGTGCGATGTGCAGGAATTCGATCGGGTCTTCGATCGTGACGATGTGGTCGTGGCTCTCACGGTTGATCTTGTCGAGCATCGCGGCCAGCGTCGTGGACTTTCCCGAACCCGTCGGCCCCGTGACCAGGATCAGCCCGCTCGGCTTGTCGCACAGGGTCTCGACGATCGGCGGGAGCTCCAGCTGCTGGAAAGTCTGGATCTCGTAAGGGATCTGCCGGAAAACCCCCGCGACGGCTCCCCTCTGAAAGAATTGTTGGCGCGAAACCTCGCGACCCCCTTCACGCCGAAGGAGAAATCGAGTTCCAGGTTTTCCTCCAGCCGGTGCTTCTGGGCGTCGGTCAGAACCGAATAGGCGATCTGCTTCGTGTCGGGCACCGAGAGCGGCGGATACGGCAGAGGGCGCAAGCTTCCCGTCGAGGCGCACCATCGGAGGGGAATTCGTCGTCACGTGGAGATCGGAGGCTCCCATTTCCACCATCTGCTTGAGCAGCTGGTGAAGCGAAATCGTTGTCGCCATTGAAACAAACTCCCTTGGAATCAGTTTAGACCCGGAATCGAGAGAAATCAAATGACGGAGCGGCCCTCAGGCTTCAGAGAACCGTCTCCCGCAGCACTTCCTCGATCGTCGTGACGCCTTCGCGGATCTTCTGGAGGCCCGACATCCGCGCAGCTTGAGCATCCCCTCCTCGATGGCCTTGCGCTTGCAGCTCGACGGCGGAGGCTCCCGACAGGATCATCTCGCGGATCTCGTCGTCGATATCAGCATGACTTCGTAGAGGCCGACGCGTCCCTTGTAGCCGGTGTTCTTGCATCGGTCGCACCCCCGCCCGCCGCACGGGTCTTGAGCGATTTGACCTCGTCGGCGGAGAAGCCCGACGCTCGATGAGCGCCGCGGCGGCGTCTCGACTTCTTCGCAGCACGTCGAGCAGATCCGGCGAACGAGCCGCTGCGCGCAGATCAGGTTCACCGACGTCGCCACGAGGAACGGCTCGATTCCCATGTTCATCAGGCGGTTGATCGTCGAAGGAGCGTCGTTCGTGTGCAGCGTCGAGAGCACGAGGTGCCCGGTCAGCGCGGCCTTGATCGCGATCTCGGCGGTCTCGAAGTCGCGGATCTCGCCGACCAGGATGATGTTCGGGATCCTGGCGCAGGAACGACCGCAGCGCGGCCGCGAAGTTCAGGCCGATCTGCTCCTTCATCTGCACCTGGTTGATCCCGGCGAGGTTGAATTCGATCGGGTCCTCGGCGGTCATGATGTTGACCTCGGGGTCGTTCAACTGCGCGATGGCGGAATAGAGCGTGTTCGTCTTTCCCGAGCCGGTCGGGCCGGTGACGAGCACCATTCCGTAGGGCTTCAGGATCGCGTCGCTCGAACCGGCGCAGCGACTCCGCCTCGAAACCGAGCCGCGTCATGTCGAGCATGCAGCTTGTCCTTGTCGAGCAGCCGCATCACGACCTTCTCGCCGAAGAGCGTCGGCACGCGTCGAGACGCGGAAGTCGAGGTCGCTCGATGCGATCCTCGACCTTAGGTCTTGATCTTGATGCGGCCGTCCTGCGGCAGCCGCTTTTCGGAGATGTCGAGCTTCGCCATGATCTTGAGGCGCGTGATCAGCGCGTCGCGCGCGCGCAACGGGAGGCGCCATGATGTTGTGAAGCACGCCGTCGACCCGGAACCGCACGCGGAACTCCTTTTCGTAGGGCTCGATGTGGATGTCCGAAGCGCCGCGCTTGAGCGCGTCGATCAGGATCAGGTTCGAGACCTTGATGATCGGCGCCGACTCGGTCGATTTCGAAAGCGCGTCGAGATCGATCTCCTCGCCTTCCATGCTGCGGACGACGTCGAGCTCGGCCCCGTTTTCCAGCCCGGCGATCTCGTCGAGGTTGACCTCGCCGAGCGAAACCGCCGCCATGTCGTCTGCCGTGAGGCCCGCGGACATCACTTCGTCGAGACCGGTTCCGCCGCCGAGCGCCGAGCTGAAACTGCCGATGGAATTCGGGATTTGCCCGCCGGCCGCGGGAGCAGCCTTGCCCCGTTCCTTGAGAACGAGAGACCGGGGAGTACCGTAGTGACGGTCGATCGCGGTCCGCAGGGCGACCTCCGAGGCGACGACCGGTTCGACGTTGTATCCCGTCATGAATTTGATGTCGTCCATCGCGAACACGTTCGTGGGATCGCCCATCGCGATCGTGAGCGTCGCCCCGGTCTTGTTGACGGGAAGGATCATGTATTTTCGCGCGACGTCTCCCGGAACCAGCTTGATGATGGACGGGTCGATCTCGAAATGGGCGAGGTTGATCGAAGGGACGCCGAACTGATGCGAGAGCGTCTCGGTGATGTCTTCCTCCGAAGCATGGCCGAGCCGGACGAGGACCTCGCCGAGCTTGCCGCCCTCCTCCCGCTGGTTCTTCAGCGCCGCGTCGAGCTGCTCCTGGGAGATGACATTGGCCTTCAGAAGCAGATCGCCCAGTTTCAAAGGCATCGTTGTCGTCCTGTCCTCATGCTAAGCGCGGCGCGGCGCGGAGTCAACGACGGGGCGAGAGCGGGGACGCCCGGCTCGGCGCCTCCCACGAGGCGCGCCGTGAGGGTACCGAAATTGAGCTTCGATCGGATCACGACGGGAGTATGCCGGGAATCGTCCGCGAGCCAGAGCCAGAGATCGCCGCCCTTCTTGAGAAGCCCTTCGCCCCTCATCTTCGGGTGCACCTTCTGCGCCCGAAACGTTCCGGCGGGAGTCTTGACGTATTCCGTCCCGAGCACGTCGACGACCAGGCCGTACGCGTGCTTGCCCGAAACGACCTGGATTTCGATCGGCTCGCCCGAGGCGAGCGGCCGCGTCCTCAGGTAGAAAACCGCGGAAAGCGAGTCGAAAATCGGGGGCTCGAACGGGATCGCCTTCCCCTCGCGCCACGCCGTCTTCTTCTCCCAGTCGAAGTCGATCTGCTCGTCGTCGACCCGGCTCCCCTCGACCGTGTGCTTCTCGAAACGAAGCGATTGAAAGCTCTCCGCGTCGATCCAGGACGTGATGGAGTCGCGGACGACGAAGAACTTCGAGATGAAATCGTTGGAAACCGCCGACAGCTCGATCTTGTACGCCGGACGATCCTGAAAGACGATCCGGTCGGAAGTCGAGATCGTCATCACGCCGCCGGCGAAAATGCCCCAGCTCATCGCGTACGTGAGCGTTTCGCCGGCGAACGCCGGCTCCCGGCCCGCCTCCGAAGCGAGGCCCGGGGAGAGGATGGGGGCTACGAGGAGCGCCGCCGCGGCGAGCAAGCCCGGGACGGCGCCCGGCTTCACGTCGCGAGTCCCGGGCGTTCGAGCGCGGAGAGAACGGCCGCCGGAGAAATCTCGCGCAGGCACAGTTTCGTCTCGGAATAGCGCGCGTTGCAGGGCGAGCAGGAAAGCCCGGCGAAGAAGACCGGGCCGTTCTTTCGAAACGGCCCCGTTCTCGACGGATCGGTCGGTCCGTAGAGTCCGACCGTTCGGACTCCGAGCGCGTCCGCCAGGTGGAGCGGCCCGGTATCGCCGGCAGCGAAAAATGAGGCGTTCGAAATGATCTTCGCAAGACCCGGAAAATCGACGGCGGGGATTCGCGGCGCGTCCGCTTTCCGGGCGAGAGCCTCCGCGCGGCCTTCGTCGCCCGGGCCCCAGGAGACGACCGGGTGAATGCCGAGCGCGCGGCGGACCGCCGACGCCAGCTCGGAAAACCGATCCTCGCCCCATGCCTTGTTTCCCCAGCCGGCCCCCGGGTGAAACAGCGCGAACGGACGAGGCGCCGACGAGAGGAAAGTCTCCGCGGCCTCTTCCCGAATGCGAAGGAGGTAGCGCGGCATCGGGAGCGGCGGACGCGGCCGGCACGCGGATCGCCTCCAGCAGCGAGACGGCCTTTTCGCTCACGTGCCGCGCGGAAACGGCCGGTTCCACGCGAAGCGCGGAAAATCGCCGCGTCCAGTTGCGCCGAAACCGCGTGTCGTCGAGGACGACGCGGGGAGCGCCGGCGAGTCGCGAGACCCAGAACGACTTCTCGTTTGCCTGCGGATCGAGGATCACGTCCGGCGCGAATCTCCGCAGCGAAGCGCGAAGAATTCGCAATTCGCCGATTCCTTCGGCCGTAAAAAGACGCCGCCGGATCCTTCTCGAATCGGTGACGACCAGCTCCGCGATGTCCGGGTTGCCCCGAAGCAGCGAGGCAAAAGGCCGCTCGACGACCCAGCCGACGCGGTGCCCCGCCCGCGCCGCGCCCGCGGCGAGCGGCAGCGCGTGCAGGATGTCTCCCATCGACGAGAGTCGAACGATGAGAACGTTCAGGGGAGCCCTCGCACGCGGGAAATCAGGTCGGTCGTCGCGTGGTCTTTCGGATCTCCGACGATGCGGACTTCGCCGCCGTACGACTCGACGACGCTCTTTTCCGGAACCGTCTCGCGCGTGTAATCCGTTCCCTTCGCGTGAATCTCGGGCCGCACCTCGAGGATGAGGTCCGCCGGGGAGGCCTCCGAGAAAACGACGACCGCATCCACGCAGGCCAGCGCGGCGACGATTTCGGCCCTCTCCCCGTTCGGGCAGGATCGGGCGGCCGCTTCCCTTCGAGAGCCGGACAGAGGAATCCGAATTCACGCCGACGACGAGGAAATCGCCCTCCCGGCGGGCCGCCTGGAGGTAGCGCACGTGGCCGACGTGGAGAAGATCGAAAGCGCCGTTCGCGAACACGATGCTCCTGCCCGAGCCCCGCACGCTTTCGGCCTCTTTCGCGGCCCGCTCGCGGCTCCACAGCTTCGCCCTCGAACCTCCGGAGTCGGCCATTTCCGAAGGATAACGGATAACCGTCAGCGATCGCCGAGAATCGAGCGATCTTGATCGATCGCGGACTGCAGCTCCCGGGGGGATACCGTCGCCGTCCCCATTTTCATCACGACGAGACCTCCGGCGAAGTTCGAGAGGAGCGCCGCCTCGGGGTAGGAAGCGCCCGCGGCCCGGGCCAGGGCGAACGTCGCGATGACGGTGTCCCCCGCGCCGGTGACGTCCGCGACCTGATCGGTCCCGAACACGGGCAGCGAGAATGTCGCCGCGCCGGGCTCGAAGAGGGCCATTCCCCGGCTTCCGCGCGTCACGAGGAGCGCCGGAACGGCGAGCTTGCCGAGGACCGTTCGCGCGGCGCGCTCGAACGCCTCCTCGTCGTCGTCGATCGGCGCCGCCCAGGCGCGCTCGAGCTCTTCTTCATTCGGAGTGGCGGCGTCGGCGCCCGCGTATTCGAGGAGCCGAAATCGCGAATCGACGAGAACCGAAATGCCCGGCCGCGCGCTTCGGCCGGCCGCGATCCAGTCGGGCCGGCTGTTGCCGTAACCGTAATCGCACAGGACGAGGACGGGGGCGGCCGCGGCCGCTCGCCCGACCCTTTCGGCGAGCGCCCGGGAAATCGGCTCGCCGGAAGGCAGCGGCCCTTCCCGGTCGATCCGCACGACCTGCTGCTTGATCGAGTGCGCGCTCCCGCCGAGGATGCGAGTCTTCGTCGGAGTCGGATACTCGTCGACGCGAAGCAGCAGCGACGTGTCGATCCCCGCCGCCTCGAAGAGGCGAACGAGGATGTCCCCTTCCGGGTCGGTCCCGACGGCGCCGACCGGAACCGGGGCTCCGCCGAGGGAAGCGATGTTGGCGACGGTGTTCGCGCCGCCCCCGAGCACGTCTTCCTCCCGGGTGTACCGGAGGATGAGCACCGGCGCCTCGCGCGAGATCCGCTTCGGGAGCCCGAGCACGAACCGGTCGAGAACGAAGTCGCCCGCGACCGCGACCCGGGTCCCCGCGAAGCGGTCCACGAGCTCGCGGAGCCGGTTTCGGATTTTCTGGGAAGTCACCGGAGAATCATTCAGTCCTGCTAGAATGAGCCTGCATGCTCGATTCGGAGGTTCTGGTCCTCAATCGGGTCTTTCAGGCCCTGCGCGTGACGAGCGCGCGCCACGCTCTTTCGCTCTTCTACAAGGGACACGCGAAGGCCGTCCTGCCCGACTACTCGACTTACGAGTGGGACAACTGGTGCGACATCCCGGCGCAGCCGAAAGACGACGTCGTGCTCACGCCGTCGCGGGCGATCCTGGTGCCCCGGGTCATTCTTCTGAAGAACTATGACCGGCTGCCGCGGCGAGAAGTGAAATTCTCCCGTCACAATATCTATCTTCGCGACGAGAACCGCTGCCAGTACTGCGGCGCGAAATACACCTCGTCCGAGCTGTCGCTCGACCATGTCCTGCCGCTGTCGCGAGGGGGAGTCTCGTCCTGGGAAAACATCGTTTGCGCCTGCCTTTCGTGCAACGTGAAGAAAGGAAACCGAACTCCGACGGAAGCCGGCCTGAAGCTCATCGCGACTCCCCAGCGGCCGCGCTGGAACCCGGTGGGCCAGTTCACGCGCTCCCGCTGGCACGCGTCGTGGAAGAATTTTCTCGACGTCGCGTACTGGAACGTCGAGCTGAGCGACTGTGTCCAGTACCAGAAATCCCTGAAGCGTCGCGGGATGGCACAACGACCATTTCGTGTACCGAACCCACCAAATTGTTGATTTTCGTCCCCCCGTCCGCCCCCCGAGGGATCCCGGAATGTCCTCTAAACACTCACAAACAGCGCGCTTTAAAGGCCGAGACCGGGTTTTCCCGCTCTTGGCTCGAAGTTTTCAAAGGGTTAAGGCGAGGTCAATACTGTCTCCCACCTCATTAACCCAACGGGAGACCCAGGAGGTTTACCTTGAAGAAACTCATTGCTCTCGCCGCCGCCGGAATCCTCAGCCTCTCGATCGCTGCCTTCGCCGCCGAAACCGCGAAGACGGATGCGAAGTCCACCGAGACGACGTCGACCGAGATGAAGAAGGACGACGGCTCCATGAAGAAGACCACGAAGAAGCACACCATGAAGAAGAAGTCCTCGATGAAGAAGGGCACCAAGAAGAGCACGAAGACGGAAGAGACCAAGTCGACGACGACCGAAGCTCCCGCGAAAACCAACTAATTCGCTTCCGGCAAACGGTGAGTGCTTCAGGGCCCCGATTTCGGGGCCCTTTTTTTGTCTAGAGGAGTTGCCGGACGGCGGCGAGAGCCGCTTCCACCGTGATGTCTTCCATGCACTCGTGCCGGTACGGGCAGACCTTGAGGTAGCAGGGAGAGCAGAAGACGTAGCGATCGAGCACGCGAAGCCGGGCCCCTTCCGGGGCCGTGCGCCCCGGATCGGTCGGACCGAAGAAGACGACGGCGGGCGTTCCGACCGCGGCCGCGAGGTGCGCCGGCCCGGAATCGTTGCCGACGAGCAGCCGCCCCGCCGCGAGCAGCGACGCGAGCTCCCCGGTGTCGAGATCCGATCCCATCACGGGAATCCGGTGCCGGGCGCGGCGGGCGATGAGCCGCCCGAGCTCGATCTCGTCGGGGCCGACCGTGATCGCGACCTTGTTTCCTTCGTCCATCAGCGCGTCGGCAAGCAGCGCGAAACGCTCGGCCGGCCATCGCTTCGTGTCTCCGAAGGCCGCGCCCGGCGACAGGAAGATCGGGCGCGCGTTCTCTCCGAGCCGGTACGACTCGAGGAAATCCGCGGCCTTTCGGGCGGCTTCGGGAGACACCTCGAGCCTCGGGGGACCCGGATCGGGCGCGATCCTTTCCTCGGCGAGAAGCCGGTCGTAATCCCGGACCTGGTGGCTCGTCTCGGGGGGCTTTTGCGGCGAATTCGTGAGCAGCAGGCGGCGGCGGTCGGTCGCGTACCCGAGCCGCTTCGGGGCGCCCGCGAGAAAAGCGAAGAGCGCGGATCGAAACGAATTCGGAAGGACCCAGATCTCTTCGCACCGCAGGCGCCGCGCCCGCCGGACGTCCCGGAGAAACGCGCCGCCTGCCGCGGGACGCGACGAGCACGCCGGCGAGCCCCGTCATCTTCCAGACAGGAGCGGCCGAGGCGCGGGCGAATACCGTCAGGCTTCCCGCCGGATCGCTTCCCTTCAGCGCCCGAAGAAACGGAATCGCCATGACGCAATCTCCGACCCAGTTCGGAGCGATGACGAGCCGTCTCATGCCCCCTCCCCGGGAGGTCGAGTTCTCCAACGGTTGTGCATCCAGAGCCAGAGGTGCGGTTCGGCGCGAACGACCTTCTCGGTCACGTTCGTGTAGAGCGCGGTCAGAGACTCGACGGTTCGATCTTCCTCGCGCAGATCGGCCAGCAGAATCGGCTTCTCGAAACCGAGCCGATAGCGGCCGCCGCCGAGCGGCCGGCAGAAGACCGGGACAACGGCCGCGTCCGTTTTGAGCTGGAAAAGCGCGAGAGCGGGCGAGGTGGCCGCGATCCGGCCGAAGAACGGGACGAAGACCGCCTCCCGGGCCAGGACGTTCTGGTCGATCAGGATCGCAATCGTCTCGCCCGCGCGGAGCTCCCGCAGGATTTCGCGAGCGGCGCGCTTCTTCGCGATCGTTCGATTGCCGAATTTTCCGCGCAGCGACGCCAGCTCGGATTCCAGGTAGGGATTGTCGAGCGGGCGGACGACCGAGGCGATCGGCCTCGCGAGCAGCCCCGCCGCGAGCGCGCCGATTTCCCAGTTTCCGAAATGCGCCGACAGGAGGAAGACCCCCTTCCCCCGCCGGACCGAGGACCGATAGTTTTCGTCACCGGACATCTCCACGCCCGCGAGGAGCTGATCGCGGGAAAGGCGCGTCGCCGCGAGAAAATCGAACAGGACGGTCCCGAAGTTCTCCGCGCATTTCGCCGCCGTCGCCTCGATGCGTTCCGCGCTCCAGCCGGGAAAAGCGAACGCGAGGTTGCGGAGAGCGATCTCCCGGCGGCTCTTGCCGGCCCGGAAATAGACGCGAGCCGCGAATCGTCCCAACGCGCCGCGCTCGCGCTCGGAAAGCAGCGACAGCAGGCCCATCGTCCCGCGGACCGCGCCGCTCTCGATCCGGTGCCTAAACGACATGTCCCCGCTCCGAGAGGACCTTTCGGGCGCGGCCGAGCAGATCGGGCTCGCGGAATTCGGGCTCCACTCTCGCGGCGACGGCGCGAAGGCGCGACCGGCCGGCGAGCTTGACGAGGTCCTTTTCCGTCGTCAGCAGAAGCGGCGCCCCGGCGCTCCGCGCGGCCCGCTCGATTCGGCGCAGATCCGAGCGCGAGTAGAAATGGTGGTCGCGAAACTCGAGAAAGGCGGCCGGATCGGCCCCGGCGTCGCGAATCGTGCGGAGAAAGCGGCCCGGAGAGGCGATGGACGCGACCGCGACCGATCGCGTCGCGACGACGTCCTGCGCGGCCACCGGCTCGCCTTCTTCGTCGAACCAGCCGGAAAACCGCGCCCGGGAGTGAAAGATCGGCGCCCGGGGATTCACGCGGGCGAGGAGAGCCTCGGCTCCCGCCCCTTCCGGCGGTTCGCCGCCGGTGAGCACGAACAGGTCCGCTCTCGACAGGGCCGAAACCGGCTCTCGCGACCTTCCGAACGGCGGGAAGGCCGCCGCCGAGAGGATCGGCGCGATCGAGCAGGACGATGTCGAGGTCCCGGCGAATCGCGAGATGCTGAAACGAATCGTCGAGGAGGAGCAGCTCCGCCCCGAGAGCCGCGGCTTCCTTCGCGCCCTCGACGCGGCGTTCGGAGACGACGACGATCGCTTTCGGAACCCGCCGGGCGAGAAGAGTCGGCTCGTCTCCCGCCTCCTCGACCCCGAGGCGAAGCGCGACGCCGTCCGACACGACGCGCAGCCCGCGAGAACGGCGGCCGTAGCCCCGCGAGACGATTCCCACTCTCCTGCCCGACTCCCCGAACTGCTGAGCGAGCCACAGGGTGAGCGGCGTCTTTCCCGTGCCGCCCCACGTCAGGTTGCCGATCGAGATCGCCGGAACGGGAGCGCGCGACGAGCGCAACCAGCCGGACTCGTAGCAGCGGCGCCGGAGAGAAAGCAGGGCCCCGAACGGGCTCACGCGGTTTTCCGAAGGGGCAGAACGGCGTCGGCGGCGGCGCGCGCCGCCCCGCGGTTGTTCTCGACGAGAGCACGGGCGTTCGAGGCCCGCGTGCCGGGCGAAGCCTCGCCGAGGAGGCGGCTCATCGCCGAAGCGAGCTCGCGGGCGTCGCGCACCGTCACCGCGGCGCGGCCGGAGATGCCGGCGCGCACGATTTCCCGGAAGTTGCGGGTGTAAGGGCCGAGGATCGTCGGAATCCCGTGGGCCCACGCCTCGATCGGATTGTGGCCGCCGACGGGCACGAGCGTTCCGCCGATGAACGCGATGTCCGCCGCCGCGTAGGCCGAGGCGAGGTCGCCGACCGTGTCGAGCACGATGACGTCCGGATTCGACGCGCTCCCGGAAGACCGCCCGACGGCGACCCCCCGCGAAACGAGAAGGTCGAAGACGGCGTCGAACCGCTCGGGGCGGCGCGGAGCGACGACCAGAAGCGGACGCGGCTCGAGCGATTTCCAGGCTTCGAGAACCGCGAGCTCTTCGCCCTCGTGCGTCGAGCCCGCGATGACGACCCGGCGGCCCGCCGCCCACCCGCGCACTCTTTCCGCGACGCGCGAATCCTCCGCGACCCTCACGTCGAATTTCACGTTTCCGGTCACGAGAACCCTTTCCGGAGGAGCCCCGAGATCGCGGATCCTCCTCGCGTCGTCTTCGGACTGCATCGCGAACAACGTGATCCGCCGCAGGCTTCCCCGAAGCAGCCGCCGGACCGCCCGGTAGCGGGAGTACGAACGGTCGGAGATGCGGCCGTTGACGAGAGCGACCGGAATCCCCCGCCGCGCGCAACTCTCGAGCAGCAGAGGCCAGATCTCCGTCTCCGTGAGAAGGAGGAGACACGGATCGAGCGCGGAGAGCGACCGCTCGACGGCGCCCCGAAGGTCGAACGGAAACGGCACGACATGGTCGGCCTCCCGCGAAGCTCGGGCGAGCTCGAGACCCGCGGCCGTCGAGGCGGAGAGGACGAGGGGCCTGCGCACGCCCGCCTCGCGAATCGCGCGCAGGATCGAGTTCGCCGCGCCGACCTCCCCGACCGAGACGGCGTGGATCCAGATCGAGCCGCGCGCCGTCGGAAGCGGCCCCCTTCCCAGGCGTCCCCTCCAATCCCCGAGCCGCTTTCCGCCGGCCGCCTGCCGAAGAAGGGCGAACGGAGCGTACAGCGCGAGACCGAACCCGAACAAAAGACGGTAAAAAATCACTTCGCGGCGATTATACGCAGACCGGGCCGAAAAGAGGGTTGAGCGGACCTCCGGAACGGTGAGACAATACAAGGGCTTAGGTTCGGGACGGAGGGGTCCCAACGATTCGAGGCCGGACTCCGTAAGAGGAGAAGTAAGGGAAAAGCTTGGAACTCGTATACAGCCGTCAGCGCGAAGAAAAGAAAGCCGCCGAGGCCGACGACCGGGAGCTCGCCCTCCGGGCCCGCGCGGGGGACTCGGTCGCCTTCGAAACCCTCGTCGTGCGCAAGACGCCGGCCGTCGTGTCGGTCGCTCGCCGGATCATCGGGGACGCGGAAGAGGCCCGCGACGTCGCGCAGCTCGTGTTCCTCCGAGTGTGGGATTCGCTGGGCCGGTACGACGAGAAGTATTCGTTCAACACGTGGCTCTACAAGATCGCGACGAACCTTTCGATCGACTTCCTTCGCGCCAACCGGAGCCGGGAGAAGGCCCACGGCGCCACGCTCCACCTGGTCCGCCGGCGCGAGGCCTCGATCGAGGAGGAGGCGACCCTTTCGCTCGAAGCGTCGCAGGTCGCCCGGCTGTTCGAGACCGTCTCGAGCGGCCTCACCGAGAAGCAGAAGGCCGCGTTCGTGCTTCGCGAGCTCGAAGACCTCGATTCGAGCGAAGTCGCGGCGGCGCTCGGGTGCCGGGAATCCACCGTCCGGAATCACCTGTTCAACGCGCGAAAAGCGCTGCAGAAACGGCTCCGCAAGGATTACCCGTCCCTCCTGAACCGCTGGAGGCGAAAATGAGCTCGCCCTGCCTCGACGAGCTGCGGATGGATTTGTTCCTCTCCGATTCGCTCGAGCGAGCGGACCGCGCGGCCGCGACCGACCACGTGCGATCCTGCGCCGACTGCCGCCTCCGCGCCCTCGAGGGCGACCCCGCCGCCGTGTTTCGGCTGGCGCTCTCCCCGGAGCCCTCCGTCTCCGAAGAAGAGACCCGGCAGATCCTGGAGAACGTCCGCGTCGCGATCGCGATTCGCCAGGCCTCGCGCAAGATCGAGCGCCCGGCGGCGAGCTGGCCCGGGATGCGGCGGACCGCCGCCGCGCTCGCCGCGGCCGCCCTGCTTTCGCTCACGGCGTCCTCGCCGATGTCCCGGACCTCCCGCCGGGCCGCCTCGCCGGCGCAGGGCTCCTCCCCGGCTCCGTCCGCGTTCGTCCGCGCCGCGGCTCCCGAGCGCTCCGACGACGCGCTCGCGCCCGCCACCGCGACGGTGTACGAGTGGAACCCCGGCGCGAATTCTCCGGACGACCCGAAGATCGTCTGGATCGTCGATCGTTCGCTCGATCTCTGAGATGAGACTCCGGGCCTTTTTCCGCGCGGCGGCCGTCGCCGGCCTCCTCATTGTTCTCGGAAATTTCGCCGTTCTCGCCCGCGCCGCCGAACCGGTCGGCGTCAAGGTGTTCGTGCTCAAGTACAAACGGATCGAAGAGGCGACGCTGCTCGTCCGCCCCCTGCTGTCCGATTCGGGATCCATCGTGCTCACCTCGAAGATCAACGCGCTGACGATCACGGACCGGCCCTCGGCCCTGAACCTGATCTCGCAGGCGCTCGCCCAGTTCGACGTCCCGCCGCAGGGATACTCGATCGCCGTGAAGCTGATCCGAGCCCGCGCGGATGCTCCCGCGGGAGACCTCTCGCGGGAAATCGGCGGAATCGGAAACAAGCTCCGGGAAGTCTTTCGGTTCAACGACTACTCGCTGATCGATTCCGCCGTGCTGGGCGCGTCCGAAGGCGAAACCGTTTCGTCCCTGCTCGGAAGCGAATATCGTCTCCGGTTCCGGATCGAACCGGCGGGTCAGGCGCCGCTCGTCCGGCTCGCCCGCTTCACGCTCTCGAGGGAGCGCGCCCTCCCGGGCGGACGCAAATTCGACATCCCGGTCTACCGGACCACGATCACCGCCGGGCTCAATCAGACGATGGTCGTCGGCGCCTCGAGAGAGAGGGCGTCCAACAAGGCGCTCATCCTGATTCTGCTCGTCCAGGAGGCGCCGCGCCCGAACGCGGAGAAGGGCGTCTCGGGAATCAATTCGGCTGAGGTGGGTCACTGATGCCCGAGATCGTCAATGCCTGAGTTCGTCGTGAGACTCGGCTGGCCGGACGGCGCCGTCGCGGAAGAATCGATCACTTCTCCGACGAGCGCCGCCGCGAGGCTCGAGTTCGAGCGCCGGGGAGCGCATGTTTTCGAGCTCCGCGAGAAGTCCCCCACTCTGTCGCTGCGCCGCCGCCGACGCATCGGGATGTCATCGTTCCTCGTCTTCAATCAGGAGCTCGTCGCGCTGCTGAAGGCCGGCCTTCCGATCCTCCGCTCGATCGAGCTCCTCCTCGAGCGGCAACAGAACCCGGTCTGGAAGGAAGTGCTCGGCGACGTGCGGGACCGCATCACCTCGGGCGCATCGCTTTCGGAAGCGTTCGCCGCGCAGGAGAATCTGTTCCCCCGCCTCTACGCGACGTCGCTCAAGGCCGGAGAAAAGGCCGGAGAGATCGAGCCCGTGCTTCGCCGCTACCTGAAGTACCAGAAGACGATCGTCGCGCTCCAGCGAAAGGTCGTGAGCACTCTCGTGTACCCGGCCGTGCTGGTGGCGGTCTCGATCGGCCTGATCGCGATCCTCATGACGTTCGTGATTCCCCGGTTCACCGAGTTCTTCGGCGAGCTCGGCGGAAACCTCCCGTTGCTGACCCGGATCGTGATCGGGACAGCCTCGGCGATCCGGAACCACCTGATTCCGATCGTCGTCGTCCTCGCGGCCGCCGCCTTCGGGACGAACCGTTTCGCGCGCGACCGACCGGGGCCGTCAGTTCTTCGACGCGCAGCTCCTGCACCTGCCGTTCGTCGGCGGGAATCTTCCGGCGCTTTTCGATCGCCCAGTTCACGCGTTCGCTCGCGACCCTCCTCTCCGGGGGCACGCCGCTCGTTCCGTCCCTGGAAACCGCTTCGGAAGCGGTCGGAAATCGCTACGTCTCCCGAAAGATCCAGATGATCGTGCCCGCGCGTCCGGGAAGGCGGCGAATTGTGGCGGGCGCTCGACAACACGGGAATGATGACGAACCTGACGATCGAGATGGTGAAAGTCGGAGAGTCCTCGGGCGCGCTCGAGGAGATGCTGAACTCGGCGTCGGAGTTTTACGACGAGGAAATCGACGCCCTGCTCGCGCGGGTGGTATCGTTCGTCGAACCCGCGGTTTTGATCGTGATGGGCGCGGTCATTGCAACGATCCTGCTTGCCGTGTATCTGCCGCTCTTCACGATTCTTTCGAATATCAAGGGATAGGAGACGAATGTCGGCTCGAAAGGAAATCCCTCCGCAGATCAAGACCCTCTCCCCCCAGGAAGAGGAAGCGAAAGCGATCGCCCTCGCGGAAAAGCTCGGCCTCGCGTACGTCGACCTCCTTTCCTTCCGAATCAACGCCGAATTGTTTCGGTCGGTCCCGGTCGAATGGATGCTCCGGTACGAGTTCGTGCCGGAGGCCCGGACCGACCGCTCCATGACGATCATCGCGGCCGATCCGTCGGACGTCGTCCGGTTCGATGAGCTCGAGCTCCTCATCGGCCTGCCCCTGAAGCGCAAAGTCGGCAGCCGGGCCGCGATCGCGGAGATCCTTCAGAAGAGCGAATCCTCGCAGCGCGTCCTCGACGAAGCGACCGAGGACTTCCGCCTTCAGCTCGTTTCCGAAAACGAGGAAGGCGAAGAGACCCTCACGATCGACAGCATCACCCAGGACTCGTCCCCGATCATCAAGCTCGTCGATTCGATTCTCTTCAACGCGATCCAGCGCCGCGCGTCCGACATCCACATCGAGACCCAGCAGAGCCTCGTCGTCATCAAGTACCGGATCGACGGCGTGCTCTACCAGGCCATGGATCCGATCGACAAGAGACACCACGGCACCATCATTTCGCGCATCAAGGTCATGTCGGAGCTCGACATCGCCGAAAAGCGCATTCCGCAGGACGGCCGATTCAAGCTCCGCGTCCGGGGCCGGACGATCGATTTCCGCGTCTCGATCATGCCCACGGTCCACGGCGAAGACGCGGTCATCCGAATTCTCGACAAGGAGTCCGCCAACGAGGAGTTCAGCCAGCTCTCGCTCGACGTCGTCGGGCTCGACGAAGAAACGAAGCGGAAGCTGCGCAAGTTCATCCGCGAGCCGTACGGCATGGTCCTCGTCACGGGGCCGACGGGCTCCGGAAAGACGACGACCCTCTACGCCTGCCTCTCCGAGATCCAGTCGGTCGAAGACAAGATCGTCACGATCGAAGATCCCGTCGAGTACCAGCTCAAGGGGATCACGCAGATCCCCGTCAACGAGAAGAAGGGGCTCACGTTCGCCCGAGGTCTCCGATCGATCCTTCGGCACGACCCGGACAAGATCATGGTCGGCGAGATCCGCGACGAGGAAACGGCCCAGATCGCCGTGCAGTCGGCGCTCACGGGGCACCTCGTCTTCACGACCGTGCACGCGAACAACGTCGTCGACGTGATCGGCCGCTTTCTCAATATGAAGGTCGACCTCTACAATTTCGTCTCCGCTCTGAATTGCGTGCTCGCGCAGCGGCTCGTGCGCCGCCTGTGTCCGCACTGCAAGGAGTCCGTGACCTATTCGCGCGACACGCTCCTCGAGTCGGGCCTGCTCCCCAACCAGACCGACGGGAAGATCTTCTTCGAGGGACGGGGATGCCTCGAGTGCAATGGAACGGGCTTCCGGGGCCGCATGGCGATCGCGGAGCTCCTCGACCTGTCGGACCACATCCGCGAGCCTCATCCTGGAGAAGCGCCCGGCTTCGGAGATCAAGAGCGCCGCCAAAGAGCAGGGAATGATCTTCCTGCGCGACTCGGCCATTCGCAAAGTGTTCTCGGGCGACACGACGCTCAAGGAAATCAACAAGGTGACGTTTGTCGATTAGCCCCTTCGCGCCCGTCGTGCCCGCCGACGCGTTCGCCCTGTCCGACGACGGAGCGACCTTCGTTCGCGTTTCCCGGCACGAGCGGCCCTCGATCGAAATCCTCCGCCATTTCGACTACCCGGCGGGCTCCTGGACGCTCGGGATTCTCGGCGCGCCCGTCTTCGGCAACGACGCCTTTCGCCCCGCCGCGGAAGCGGCGAAACGCGCCGTCCGGGCAGCAGTTCGGCGCACCTGCGTGACCATTCCCGACGCCTGGGCCCGCACGCTCACGCTCGATTTCGACGTGCTCCCCTCCGGGCGCCGCGAGCGCTCCGACATGGTGAACTGGAAGATCAAGAAGCTCCTTCCCGGCCGCGTCGAGGACCTGGAGATCGTGTTTTCGGAGATCCCGAAGACCGGCGAAGGAATCCGGCTGCTGGTTTCCGCCGCGCCGCGAGACACGATTCGATCGATCGAGTCCGCTTTCGGTGCGGTGGGAATTCGCGTGGGACTGCTGAGCACGTCGACGCTCGCGTTCTTCAACGGCTTCGACGACCGGCTCTCGCGGTCGGCCGGCGGCGACTACCTCCTTCTGCATCGCTCGGGCCGCACTTCCTCGCTCCTGATCGCCCGGAATGGCCACCCGCTCTTCTACCGGCAAAAAGCCGCGACCGAGGAGGGGACCGACGACGCGCAGGAGCTTCGACTTTCGCTGTCCTATTACGCGGAGGCGCTCGGCGGAGCAGAAACCCCGGCGCTGTATCTTGTGGGACGAACCCACCTCCGCGGGGCACGAAGGCTCCGAATCGCTCGAACCGATGCGGATGCGGCCCGTCAACGCCGCCCTCCTGCTCGCGGACTCGTCACTCGATCTCCATTCCGCCGCCCACCCCGAAGTTCTCGCCGCGGCGGCGGCGACACTGGAGAACGACTGATGGCCGTGAGTCTCAACTTCGCCCACCGCCCTTTTCGCGATTCGCGGCCGATCTCGATCACGCTGATCGCGGCGACCGCGATCGGAATCGTCCTTTTCGCGCTCAACGTGCGCGACTATTTCCATTTCCGCGATTCCGCGGCGGGAACCCGCGCCGAAATCTCGCGTCTCAACGAGGAGGCCGGCCGGGCGGAGGAGAACGCAGCCCGCATTCGAAGCCTCATTTCGACCGCGGGATTGAAGGAGCTCCAGACCGAAGGCGGAGCGCTCAACGGCCTCATCCGGGAGCGGCAGTTCTCGTGGATCGTCCTCCTGTCTCGGCTCGAGCAGGTCCTCCCGGGGGACGTTTACGTGACGAGCCTCGCGCCCGTGGTCGGCGCCGACGGCTCCGCGACGCTGAACTCTCTCTCTCGTGGGAAAAACCGAAGAATCCATCGTGAAGACCCTGGACGCGTTCGCGAAGAACCCGCACTTCCGGCGCCCGGTCCCGTCGTCCGAGACGGACCCGGAGAAGGGCCAGCCGGAAGGATTTCAGTTCCATCTGACGGTTCGCTACCTTCCCCGGGAGGCGTCGTGAAGTTCGAGCCGTCTCTGTGGCGCGAGCGCGCGTGGCTGATCGCTCCCGCGATCTTCTTCTTCCTCGCGAACCTCGCCTACTTTCTCGGAGGACGGGCCGTCGACTCGTCGCGAAGCGAAACCCTCGAGCGGTCGCGCCGCGACGCCCGATCGAGAGTGGAGGCGGCGATCCAGGCCGAAAAGAAGGCCGCCTCCGACGGCGAGCGCGTCGAAGGCGTGCGCCGGGCCGAGGAGGAATTCTTCGGAAAGAAGATCGGAAACCTGAACGACACGATCGCCGCGACTGTCGCGGACATCCACCGCGTGAGCCGGAACGCAAACGCCTCTCCCCACGCGATCAGCTATTCGGTCGCCGATCGAAAGGGCGTTCCCCTGACCGAAATGTCGATCTCCTTCGGGGTTTCCGGCGACTACGTCACGCTGCGCCGTCTCCTCCAGGCGTTCGAAAACGACTCCCGGTGGATCGTCGTTCGCCAGGTGCAGCTCGCGCGCGCCGGCGAGACGGTCGCGTCGGGAAACATCCACCTCAATCTCGCGACGTATTTCTACGAGGGGACCCGGCCCGAAAAGAAGGCCGCCAAGGAAGACGTTCAAAACGCGAAGCTCCCCGACCACCGGAGAAGCCCGTGACTCCGCGCCAGAAACGGGTGGGGCTTCTCGGCATCCTGGGAGCGCTTCTCCTTCTGCTCGTGATCCGCGCCCGGCCGGCGGGGTCTCCGGCGCCGGCTCCAATCGCGCGCGGTGTCGATGCGAACGCGGGCCCGCGGACGGGATTCGGGCGAAGGAAAGAAGACGCGCACGTCACGCCCGACCAGCTCCCCGACATCGACCCGACGGCCTTGCAGAACCGCCCGGCCGACACGGGAGGGCCGAAGCGGGATCTCTTCAAGTTCCGCGAGCCCCCGCCGCCGCCGCCGAAACCCCGGCCGCCCGCGTACACGCCGCCGGGGAGCTGGAATTTCGTCGGGCCGCTGCCGCCGCCGCCACCTCCCCCGCCGCCGACGCCGCCGGCGATTCCGTTTCAGTTCACCGGAACGATCGGGCCGGCCAGGGAACCGATTGCCGTCCTCGTCGAAGGGGACCGCCTCGTCCTGGCCCGGCAGGGGGAAACCGTGGACGGAAAATTCATCATTCGAAAGATCGGATACGAATCGATCGACGTGGGGTTCGCGGGATTTCCCGAGCAGAACCGGCAAAGGATTCCCCTCACTTCGGGAAAATGAAAAGGAGCCACCGCATGCAGGGATCGAAATGGAAGTCCTTCGGCGCCCTCGCCGCCGCCCTCGCGGCTCTCGCGGCCAGCGGCTGCGCGGGCGACCGGTTCTTTCGCGAAGGAAAAAACGACGAAGAGCTCGGCCGCTGGGACCGGGCCGTCCTCGAATACGGAAAGGCGAAGGACCAGGACCCGAAGGACATGCGGTACAAGATGGCGTTCGAGAACGCCCGCCGGAAGGCCGCGGAAGACCATTTCGAGAAAGGAAAGATGTACCTCGCGTCGGGCCGGCCGGACCTCGCCGTCATCGAGCTCGACCAGACGACGCTCCTCGACCCGGAGAACGACTACGCGATCACGGAGCTCCGGCACGCGAAGGAACAGGTCGCGAGGCTCGAACAGGAGAAGAACGAACCCACTCGGATGCAGAAGCTCGAGGAGGCGACGAAGAATGCCCGGGCCGTGATCCCGATCCTCCAGCCCGCCTCGAAGCGGCCGATCTCGCTGAACTTCCCGCAGCCGCGGCCGATCAAGCAGATCTACCTCGCGCTCGGGCAGGCCGCGGGGATCAACGTGATCTTCGACCCGGCGTTGAAGGACGATCCCGCCGCGATCGTCCTCACGAACGTGACGTTCCAGAACGCGCTCGAAACGCTGATCCGCCAGGAAAACCATTTCTACAAGGTCGTGGACAGCCACACGATTCTCGTCGCGGCGGACAATCCCGCGAACCGCAAGACGTACGAAGACCTCGTGATCAAGACGTTCTACCTCTCCAACGGCGACGTGACGGAGACCGCGAACGCGATCCGGGCGCTGCTCGGCACGGTCCACATCTCGATCAACAAGCAGGAGAACGCGATCACGATGCGCGACACGGCGGACAAGGTCACGATCGCGCAGAGCATCATCGACCAGAACGACAAAGAGAAAGCCGAAGTGGTCATCGACGTCGAGCTGATGCAGATGAATCTGAGCAACAACACCGATCTCGGATTCACGTTCCCCCAGTCGATCAGCGCGACGCTGCTCAACCCCGCGACCGCGCCGGGAGACACGGGAACCTCGGGCACGCCTGCGACAGTCAACGTCATCACGCTCGACCAGCTGAAGAAGCTCGCGTTGAGCCAGTACGGCTTCACGGTGCCGAATTTCGCGCTGAACATCATCAAGAACGCGACGAACGCCCAGACGCTCGCAAGGCCGGAGCTTCGGATCTCGGAGGGGGAAAAGGCGCAGCTCACGATTGGCGACCGGGTTCCGATCCCGGTGACGACCCTCAACACCCAGACCGCCCTCGGCAGCGGAACCGTTCTTCCCATCACTTCGTTCCAGTATCAGGACGTCGGCATCAAGATCGAGATGGAGCCGCGCGTGCACCACAACAAGGAAATCACGCTGAAGATGACGATCGAGGTCTCGAACTTGAATGGGTCGGTCCAATCCAACGGGACGTCGCAACCGATCATCAGCACCCGGACGATCTCCTCGACGATCCGTCTCAAAGACGGCGAGTCGAATTTCCTCGCGGGCCTGATCCGGAACGACAAGCAAGGCAGCTCGCAGGACGTGCCCTTCCTCTCGGACATCCCGCTCGTCGGCCGCCTCTTCTCCGACAAGATGCGCGGCGAGACGAGCACCGACCTCGTGATGACGATCACGCCGCACATCATCCGCGTGCCGGACATCAACGAGGAAGACCTGCTGCCCGTTTACGTCGGAACCGAGAACAACATCTCCTACCAGGGCGCGCCGCGCGTGGAGTCGTTCAACGGCGCCCGCGGGCCGTTCGACAATACGGGACAACCGCCCCGCCAGCGGGTGCAGCCGGGCCAGCGCGTGAGGCCGCCGACCCAGCAGAGCAATCCCGGCCTCAATCTCACCCCGTCGGGAGGACCGAACAACCCGTTCACGCCGCCGAAGGCGTTCGCGATTCCGCCGCCGCCTCCGCCGCCGCCGGGGTCCGCAAGCCTGAATGATCCGGGAACGACGCCACCGCCGGCGCGGCCGGCCGCCGCTCCCCCGACGGAGGATGACCACCAATGAAACGCCGGCCGCAAAGCCGCGCCGAAGCGCGAAGCGCGAAGGCGGGCGGATTCACGATGGTCGAGCTCGCGATCGTCTGCGCGATGATCCTGATCCTGACCGCGATGGTGATCCCCGTTTCCCGCTACACCCAGCAGCGCCAGAAAGAGCTCGAGCTGCGCTACGACCTCCGCCTGATGCGCAACGCGATCGACAAGTACAAGCAATACTCCGACGCCGGCCTGATTCCGATCGACGTGGACACCGAGGGTTATCCGAAGGATCTGTCCAAACTCGTCGACGGAATCGACCAGGTCGGGCAGCTCAAGAAGCGCCTCAAGTTCCTGCGCCGGGTTCCGGTCGATCCGATGACCGGCAAGGCGGAATGGGGACTCCGCTCTTTGCAGGACGACGCGAACTCGACGTCGTGGGGCGGGCAGAACGTTTACGACGTGTATTCGCTCTCGCCCGACCGGGCGATCGACAAGTCGCATTACAAGGACTGGTGAAACCATGAGCAAACCAGCGGTCACAGACTGGCGCGTCGAGACCGACGCGAGACGAGCGCGCGCAGCCCGAGGCGCCCGAGGCGTACTGAAGCAAGTACGTCGCAGGGCGCCGAGCGGCGAGCACGTTCGTCGCAGCGAGAGGATCGGCGCGCAGGGTTTCACGCTGCTGGAGCTGCTCGTGGTGATGACGATTATCGGCATCCTCGCCGCGATCGCCGTCCCGGCCCTGAAGAACTCGCCGCAGAAAGGGCGCGAAGCCGCGCTCAAAGAAGACCTCTTCACGTTCCGCTCGTGCCTCGACCAGTACCACGGCGACAAGGGCCACTATCCCCCCGACCTCCAGACCCTCGTGGCGGACGGGTACATCCGCAAGATCCCGGTCGACCCGATCACGAAGGTGGACTCCACGTGGGTCACCGTGAAGGAAGAAATTCCCGAAGGGGAAGAAGGGGGCGGCGGAGCGGACGCGACGCCGGAGACGCCGGGCATCATCGACGTGCATTCAGGCTCGAAGGCGAAGGCCCTCGACGGGACCCTCTACGGTGACTGGTAGACGGGGCGTGAAAGCGTGAGACGCTACGCTCGCGAAGGCGTGAATGCGTAAACAAGGGAAAGCGGCCGGGCGGAAGCATTTCACGCGTTCACGCTTTTACGTCTTCACGTCTTCACGCTCTCCGCGCTCACGCCCGGGTACACGATGGTCGCGATCATGATTTTCCTGATGCTGCTCTCGATCGCGATGATGGCCGTCGCGCCGCTCGTGACGAAAGTAATGCAGCGCGAGCGCGAGGAAGAGTTGATCTTCCGGGGTAAGCAGTATGCGCTGGCCCTGGTCGCCTTCCAGAAGCGCCAGGGACGGTTTCCACTCGAGCTCAAGGAGCTGATGCAGACGCAGCCCCGCTCCGCGCGCAAGCTGTTCAAAGACCCGATGTGCGACTGCGACGACTGGGGCCTGATCCACGTCGGCCAGCCGTGGCCTCCGCCCGCGATCAACCCGGCCGACTCGGCTACGGGCGCGGGATTTCCCGGCGACCCGAACGCGAACCCGGCGGCCGGGGACCGGCAGCGGCCGGGCCAGCCCTCTTCGCCGCTTCCTTCTTCCTACACGCAGCCGCCCCCGACCGGCGCCCAGGGACAGGGAGGGGGACAGCGAAATCGCGGCAACGGCGCCGGCTTTTCGAACGACGCAGTCTTCCAGGACACCGGCCAGGAGGTCAACAACTCCCCGATCATCGGCGTCTACTCCAAAGTCCACAAGAAGGGCCTCCGGAGCTTCAAGGGACAGGACTATTACGACCTCTGGGGCTTCATCGCGGGCCAGAACAACGACGATCTCCCCGACGTCATCCCCCTGAGCTGGAAACAGCCGAAGCCGAACCCCAACCCGGGCACGCTCGGAGGCCCGACAACGACCGGCACGCCTCCCCCGAATTGAGCCTCGACTCCGATAAACGCCTTTCCTTCCAGCGGTTTGGCTTCCGCGGCACACCTCGTGCACCGCGGATTAAAATAGACCCGGGAGTGAGATGATCCAAAAATTCGTACTGCCCAACAAGGCGACCGTCCTCATCGACGAGATGCGAGACGTGCGCTCGCTCGCGCTCGGATTCTTCTGCAAGACCGGCTCGGCGGACGAGCCGGAATCCCGGCGCGGCCTCTCGCATTTTCTCGAGCATCTCCTGTTCAAGAGAACGAAGCATCGCTCGCCGCTCGCGATCGCCCGGGCGATCGATCGTCTCGGCGGCGACGCCGACGCCTTCACGACGAAGGAGTACACGGCTTTTTACGCCCACACGCTCGACTCGAAGTTCGCCGAAGCCCTCGATCTGCTCGGAGACGTCGTGCTCTCCCCCGCGTTCGGATCGGACGATATCGAGCGCGAGCGCGGGGTCATCCTCGAGGAGATCGGCGAATGCAACGACACTCCGGACGACCTCGTCCACGAGCTCTTCGTGAGATCGTTCTGGAGGAACCACCCGCTCGGCGAGCCGATCCTCGGCACGGTCGAATCGGTTCGAAGGATCACGAAGTCGGACATCTCGTCCTTCTACCGGGAGCGGTACGGCGCCCACAACCTGATCGTCTCGGTCGCCGGCCACGTCCGGGCCGCGGAGGTCCTTCCGGCGATCGAAAGGGTTTTCTCCCGCCGCGCCTCCGGCGAGATCTTCCCGATCTCGGCGCGGCGTCCGAAGCCTTTTCAGCACTGCTCCGTCGAGCGCCGGGCCGGCCTCGAGCAGGCTCACGTCTGCCTCGGCATGAGCGGTCCGTCCCAGAGCTCCTCCCGGCGATACGCGGCGAATCTCCTCGACATCATCCTCGGAGGGGGCATGTCGTCGCGCCTGTTCCAGGAAGTTCGCGAGAAACGCGGCCTCGTCTACTCGATCGGCTCGTCGCTCAATTCGTACCGCCTCGGCGGATACGAAACGATCCAGGCCTCGTGCGCGCCGAAAAACCTCCCCCGCGTGATCGACACGACCCTGTCGGTCCTGCGACGGATCCGCCGGGACGGCGCCCAGCCCCGGGAGATCCTGAGAGCGAAGGAATTCCTGAAGGGAAATCTCATGCTGTCCCTCGAATCGACGGTTTCGCGAATGTCGGCACAGGCCCGGCGCGAGTTCTATTTCGGCCGCGTCGAGGCGCCCGAAGAGTGGCTCGCGAAAGTCGAAGCGGTCGCCCTGGAAGAGATCGAGGCGGTGACCGAGGACATGTGCTCGGGCAACTCCCTTTCCCTTTCCATTGTCGGCGACGTGCGCAATTTGCACTACTCGGGCGCGGACCTCGTGGCCGCGGTCGCGTAGCAGGAGGCGCGATAGCCCTGTCATTCCCGCGAAAGCGGGAATCGCTCGGGGCGAACCCCGACCTCACCCACCGCTCACGCGGTTCCCCCTCTCCAGGTGGAGAGGGCAGGCACGGGACATGATACTCCGCGCTCAGATCCTGCTTCAGGCAATAATCCTCCCGTGCCGATTGCCCCGATCCTGTTCCCGTCCGCGTGCTGCCCCACGGGGAAGGGTTGCCGCTGCCGAGGTATGCGAGCGCGGGCGCGGCCGGCTGCGACCTCCATGCGGCTGTGGAAGAGCCGATTCTCCTCGCGCCCGGCGAGCGCGCCGCCGTTCCGACGGGCATCGCCCTCGCGATCCCGGACGGGTTCGAGGGTCAGGTCCGCGCGCGCTCCGGCCTGGCCCTTCGCCACGGAATCGCCTGCGTGAACGCGCCCGGCACGATCGATTCCGATTACCGGGGCGAAGTGAAGGTCATTCTCGGCAATCTCGGGCGGGAACCGTTCGAGATCCGCCGCGGAGACCGGATCGCGCAGGTCGTGTTCGCGCCGGTCGTTCGCGCGGAGATTCAGAGGGTCGACGAACTGCCCGACTCCGAGCGCGGCCCGGGCGGGTTCGGATCGACCGGCCGCTGAGTCGCGAGCCGGCTCAGAAGCGCCCGGCCCCACTTCGGCCCCCGGCGCATGCCAACGACCCGAACATCCTCCATCCAGCCGAGAATTCGTTTCGAGACGGGCCAGCGAAGGTCCGGAATCGCGAGCTTCCCGGACGCGAGCTCGCTCTCGTAGCGCGAGTGAAGCGCGGCGCGCGTCTCCTCCGGTACCTTCTTGAACGCGTAGGAGGGAAACCGGACGACGGTCCCCTTTCGCAGGAAAGAGATCCTCGCGCCGGCCCTGCGACACCGCAGCCAGAGGTCGACGTCCCCGTGGAAACGAAGCCCGTCGCGCCAGCCTCCCGCGCGAGCGTGCGCGATCCGCGTGTGGAGCACCTGGGTCGGAGAGACACAGGCGAGGAGCCATCCGGGCGGTGCCTCGCCGCCGCGAATCAGATCGAACGGCAGGAAGTGCGGCCGCGGGCGGCCGTCGGCCCAGACGAGAACGGGACGGGAAAAGACGAGATCCGCCCGGCGGCGATCGAGCTCTCCGACGAGGCTGTCGAGATGGTCGGGCGCCCACAGGTCGTCGGGGGACAGATAGGCGATGAGCTCTCCCCCCGAGCGGGCGATCGCGCGCGCCCGATTGGAGTAGCCGAATCCCGGGGCCTTCGCGAAACCTTCCCATCGAACCCGGGGATCTCCCGTGGAAAGAGCGGCTCTTCCCACCGGCCCCGCCGCGCCGTCCCCCGCGACGACGACTTCGAAGTCCGCGTAGGTCTGGCGAAGGATCGAGCGAAGCGCCGCGGGCAGGAGCTCCACGCCGGAATGCACGGGAACGATGACCGAAATTCTCGGCGGCGGAGGCATCCGCAGGAGCATATGCCGGCGGTCTGCTAAAATCCCCGGGTGCGGCTTCCCGAAAAATGTCGATGAGGATCTCGGTGCTCGGCTCCGGATCGGGAGGCAACGCGACGGTCCTGTCGTCCGGAAAGACGGCCGTTCTCGTCGACGCGGGCTTCGGCCCGAAATCGCTCGCGAAGAAGTGCCTTCTCGCGGGCATCGACCCTTCCTCTCTCTCGGCCCTTTTCATCACGCACGAGCACAGCGACCACCGGATCGGCGCTCTGGAATTCGCCGAAGCCTATGGAATCCCGATCTTCTGCTCCCGGGGAACGGCGGAAGCGCTCGGCCTCGACGGATCGCTTTTCGCGCACTACGTGAGCGTGTCGGGCGGGCGCGAAGGGCGGGTCGGTGATTTTTCCTTCCGGGCCTTCGCGACCCCCCACGACGCGAACGAGTCGCTCGCGTTCCGATTCGAAGATGGGTCGTCCTCCTGCGCCGTGGCGACCGACCTCGGGCACTGCGACGACGAATTCGTCGACTTCCTGCGAGGGGCCCGGGCGCTCCTGTTCGAGTTCAATCACGACGAAGATCTCCTCCGGGACGGTCCGTATCACTGGAGCCTCAAGAAGCGAATCACGGGAGGGCTCGGCCACCTCTCCAACCGCCAGTCCGCCGAGGCGCTCGCCCGCGCGTCGGGCCCCGTTGCTCCGGCAGGTCGTCGCGCTCCACCTTTCCCGGCAGAACAACGATCCCGCTCTCGTTCTCGCGCTGCTCTCGGAAACGCTCGAGAGGACGGACAGCGCCGCGAGATTCGGCTGCGCTGACCAGCTCCGCGGATATGAAACAATCGAAATCTGAGGTCCGATGAAAGTCGAAGTGCGCGTCTACCCTAAAGAATCCGTCCTCGACCCTCAGGGAAAAGCGATCGCGAGCGCGCTCCAGCGGCTCGGGCATCCCGTGTCCGACGTTCGGGCCGGAAAGATCTTCTTCGTCGATTTCGACACTTCGGACCGGCAGACGGCCGAGACGGAGGCCCGCAAAATGGCCGAAGAGCTGCTCGCCAACACGGTCATCGAGGGATACGACGTCGTGGTGCGGGGGTGACGACCCGAATGGGGAGCAGTGAATGAAGTTCTCGATCGTCGTCTTCCCCGGAAGCAATTGCGAGCACGACTGTTACCACATCGCGCGGAACCTGCTCGGCCTCGAAGCGGAATACGTGTGGCACCACGACACGAAGCTCGGCGACACCGACGCGGTTATTCTCCCGGGCGGCTTCGCCTACGGCGACTACCTCCGCTCCGGCGCGATGGCCCGGTTTTCCCCGGTCATGAGCGCCGTCGCGGAATTCGCCGGAAAGGGCGGACCGGTCGTCGGGATCTGCAACGGTTTCCAGGTCCTGTGCGAGGCGCGGCTCCTTCCCGGAGCGCTGCGCGTCAACAAGACCCTCCGCTACCTGTGCCAGGACGTCTTTCTCCGCTGCGAAAACAACGCGAATCCCTGGACGAACCTCTACGAGAAGGGGAGCATCACCCGGATGCCGATCGGCCACGGCGAGGGCAACTACACCGCGTCCCCCGACGAGATCCGGAAGCTGGAGCGGGACGGCCGCGTCGTCTTTCGCTACTGCGAGCCCGACGGCGCGCTGAGCGACGACTCCAACCCGAACGGGTCCGACTCCGCGATCGCCGGCATTTGCAACGAGGCGGGCAACGTCGTCGGCTTGATGCCGCACCCCGACCGCTGCTCCGAGAACATTCTCACGAACGACGCCGGAATCCTGCTTTTCGAGTCGTGTGCCGAATGGGTGCGGTCCGGAAAAACGGCGCTCGCGGCGACCCGCTGATCCGGTTCGGATTCCGAAACAAAAGGGAGGTCCCGATGAAAACACTCGCCCGGGCTTCGATTCTCTCGGGAATTCTGGCGTGCGCGGCCCCCGCCTTCGCCGGATTCCAGTCGACTGTCGAGTTCCTCGCCGCGGTCGGGCGTGTCTCGGGGCAGGGAGGCGCGCAGTTCTACTCGACGGTCTGGGCGACGAACCTGACGGGCGCTCCGATTTCCTTCCGGTTCGACTTCCTCCGGCAGGGGCAGGCCAACACGAGCCCGGCCGGCTTCTCCGACACGCTCGCCGCGGGACAGACGAAGATCTACGAGAACGTCGTCGAAACGAAGCTCGGCCTGGCGAACGCGATTGGCGCGGCCCGGATCACCTCGACGGGAAAGATCCTCGTCTCCGAGAGGATCTACAACCAGCCTCCAGGCGCCGACCTCGGCAACACCGAGGGGTTGTTCTTTGCCGGCGTTCCCGGATCCTTTTCGATCTCCGCGGGCCAGTCCGCCTCGATCCAGGGGATCAACCAGGGCGGAGCGGAAAACTTCCGCTACAACTTCGCGATGATCGAGACGGCAGGCGGCTCCCCGACGGCAAACGTCCAGGTCTTCGACGAAAACGGGACGCTGCTCGCGCAGAAAGCGTACGCGCTGCTTCCGTACGAACAGATTCAGCCCAACGTCGCCGACGTCGTTCCCGGCATCGCGACGATCAACGCGAGGATCACGGCGACCGTCACCGGCGGGTCGGGATCGCTGATCCTCGCCGGCGCGCAACTCGCGAATCTCTCGCAGGATTCCTCGGGCTTCGAAATGAGCTTTCCGGACAACCTGATCGAATCGGGCGGCGGCGGACTCTCCGCTGTCGTGCACGACGCCAGCCTGACGGGCGCGGGCACGGGAGCGAGCCCGCTCGGCATCGCGAACGGCCAGGTCGTTCGATCGTTGAACGGCCTTCGCGACGCCGTGACGCTCGCCGCGGGCGCGAACGTGACGCTCACGCCGTCGGGCCAGACGATCACGATCGCGGCGACCGGAGGGGGCGGCGGCGGGCTCGCCTCCGTCGCGCACGACGTCACTTTGACAGGCGACGGAACGAGCACAACGCCGCTCGGAATCGCGCTTCCCCTGAACCTGCACGTCGTCGGCGGCAGCCTCGGATCGATCACGAACACGGGAACGGGCGCCGGGCTCGCTCTTCAAATCAACGATGGCTCCACCGCGCTCCTGGTCACCAACGGAAGCACGACCGGAATTGGCTTGGACGTGGGGACCGGCGGTACCGGCATCCAGGTCGACTCCAACACCGTCGGCATCCGGGTTTTCGCGGGCGGGGCGGGCGTGCACGCCACGGGAGGTCCTGGAATTTACGGGGAGGGCCAGGGCGGCAGCCTCTCGGGGCTTTTCTCCAGCGGCAACGTGCGAATCGACGACGACCTCCACGTCACCGGCAGAATCTTCGCCGGAACCAAAGACTTTCGAATCGATCATCCGCTCGACCCGGAGAACAAGTACCTCGTCCACGCGAGCATTGAATCCAGCGAGATGCTCAACGTCTATTCCGGAAACGCGACGCTGGGGCCGACCGGCTCGGCCGTCGTCGAGCTCCCGGATTGGATGGAAGCGGAGAACGGCGACTTCCGCTATCAGCTGACGGCCCTCGGCACTCCGCAGCCGGGGCTTTTCATCTCCCGCAGAATCGAGAACCATCGGTTTACGATCGCCGGAGGCGTTCCGGGCGCGGAGGTTTCCTGGCAGGTGACGGGAGTCCGGCAGGATCGATTCGCGAAGACTCATCCCCTCGTTGTCGAGGAAGCGAAGCCGGAAGGCGAACGGGGGCTGTACCTTCACCCCGATGCGTTCGGAGAGCCGGAGGACAAAGACATGAACCCTTCAAGGAGGTCCCGATGAAAACTCTCGCCCGGGCTTCGATTCTCTCGGGAATTCTCGCGTGCGCGGTTCCGGCCTTCGCCGGATTCCCGTCGACCGAGACGTTTCTCCCCGCCGTCGGGCGCGTCTCGGGACAGGGAGGGGCGCAGTTTTATACGACGATCTGGGCGACCAATCTCACGAACGTCGCGGTCTCCTTCACGTTCGACTTTCTGAGGCAGGGACAGGCGAATCCGAGCCCGGCGAGCTTCGCCGATTCGCTGGCGCCGGGACAGACCAAGGTCTATGAGAACGTCGTCGAGTCGAAACTCGGCCTGTCCGGGCAGCTCGGCGCCGCTCGGATCACCGCCTCCGGAGAGATCCTCGTCTCCGAACGCATCTACAACCTGGCCCCGGGAGACGACCTCGGAAAATCCGAAGGGCTTTTCTTCGCCGGGGTGCCGAAGACCTTCTCGATCTCGTCCGGACAGTCCGCCTCGATCCAGGGGATCAACCAGGGAGGCTCGGAGAACTTCCGCTACAACTTCGCTCTGGTGGAAACCGGAGGCGGAAGCCCGACCGTCAACGTCCAGCTCTTCGACGGCAACGGGACGATGCTCGGGCAGAAAGCCTACAGCCTGCAGCCCTATGAGCAGATCCAGCCCAACGTGACGGATCTCTTCCCCGGGATCGCGACGACCAATGCCCGGATCACCGCGACGGTGACCGGAGGGTCCGGATCGACCCTGCTCGCCGGCGCGCAGCTCGCGAACGTCTCGCAGGACTCCTCCGGCTTCGAGATGAGCTTCCGCGACAGCCTGCTTGGCGCGGGCGGCGGGGTCACGAGCCTGAACGGGTTGACGGGGGCTGTCTCGCTCGCCGCCGGCGCAAATGTCACTCTGAGCAAGGCGGGGCAAACCGTGACGATCGCCGCGGCGGGCTCCGGAGGAAGCGAAGGCCTGCTGTTGCCCTTTGCCGGTTCGGCGAGCTCGTCCAATCCGGTGTTTTCGATCTCGAATACCTCGACCGGCATCGGCATCCTCGCCAATTCCGTCAACGGCGTCGCGCTGAAGGGGGTCGGCGCGAACGCTCCGGGCGTCGAGGGAATCGGCGGAACGAACAACCCGGGCGTGCGGGGAAGCGGCATCGAGGGCGTCGAGGGATCCGGCCTCACCGGCGTGTTCGGAAGCGGGACGGACTTCGGCGTCGCCGGCAGCACTATCAATAACAAGCTCGGTGTATACGGCCTGGCCGGACTTTCGGCGGGCTCGCTCTACCATGCAGGCGTGCAGGGCGACAGCGCCACCGGATTCGGCGTCGCAGGGACGAGCACGAACAGCATGGGAGTCTACGGCGTGAGCGATTCCTCCTTCGGTGTCTACGGCGAGTCCTCCGGAAACTACGCCGCTGTCGGCGGCACCAACTATGGCGCGGCGGCCGGGATTTACGGGTATGGCTTCAGCGGCCTCGCCGGATACTTCGACGGCAACGTCACGGTGACGGGCACCATCAGCGCGGGAACGAAGAACTTCAGGATCGATCATCCTCTGAACCCCGAAAACAAGTACCTCGTTCACGCGAGTGTCGAATCGAGCGAGATGAAGAACCTGTACGACGGCGAAGTAACGCTCGATGCGTCGGGGACCGCGATCGTCACGCTGCCCGACTGGTTCTCGGCGGAGAACGGGCACGTCCGGTACCAGCTGACGGCGCTCGGAACGCCGCAGCCCGGCCTTTTCATCTCCTCGAAGCTCGAGGGGAACGCGTTCCGAATCGCCGGCGGCGTGCCCGGAGCGGAGGTTTCGTGGATGATCACGGGAGTTCGACGGGATCCGTACGCTCGCACACATCCCCTCGTTGTCGAAGAAGAGAAGTCGGCCGCCGCGAAGGGGTCGTACCTTCACCCCGATGTGTACGGTCAAGGGGAGGAAAAAGGTGAAAGCCATGCCCGCTGGCCCGGGACTTTCCGACAAGTTCCCAACCGTGCGAAGGCCGGAGCGCTCGATCGGCCATGAGGCGACAAACGCGATGCAGGCTGGGATAGAGTTTCCCGGCGAATGACCGCAATCACTCCCGCGCTCGTCACCGAGCACCAGCTCTCGGAGGACGAGTACAAGAACATCCTCGACATTCTCGGCCGCGAGCCCTCGATCACGGAGCTCGGGATCTTTTCCGCGATGTGGTCGGAGCACTGCTCGTACAAGTCCTCGAAGCGATACCTGCGCACGTTTCCCACGACGGGACCGCTCGTCGTCCAGGGGCCGGGCGAGAACGCGGGAGTCGTCGACCTCGGCGACGGCCTGTGCGCCGCGTTCAAGATGGAATCGCACAACCACCCGTCGTTCATCGAGCCGTACCAGGGCGCCGCGACGGGGGTCGGCGGGATCCTGCGGGACGTTTTCACGATGGGCGCGCGCCCGGTCGCCTCGCTCAACTCGCTGAGGTTCGGAGACCTCGACGCGCCCCGCATGCGGCACCTCGTGGACGGCGTCGTCCGAGGGATCGCCGGCTATGGAAACTGCATCGGCATTCCCACGCTCGGCGGCGAGACGACGTTTCACAAGGCGTACAACGGGAACATCCTCGTCAACGTCTTCAACGTCGGCCTCGTGAAGCAAGACAAGATCTTCAAGGGTACGGCCGCGGGCCCGGGCAACGCGGTCGTGTACGTCGGGTCCAGGACGGGCCGCGACGGCATCCACGGAGCCACGATGGCCTCGGCGGAGTTCGGCGAAGGAGGCGCGTCTTCCAAGCGCCCGAACGTGCAGGTCGGAGACCCGTTCACGGAAAAGCTGCTCCTGGAGGCCTGCCTCGAGATCTTTCGAAGCGACGCGGTCGTCGGCATCCAGGACATGGGCGCGGCCGGGCTGACGTCCTCGTCGTTCGAAATGGCGGGCCGCGGAGGCGCCGGAATGGAGATCGAGCTGTCGCGGGTTCCGACGCGCGAGCCGGGAATGTCTCCGTACGAGATCATGCTCTCCGAGTCGCAGGAGCGGATGCTCCTCGTCACGCGCCCGGAGCGCCTCGCGGAAGTCCTCGCGGTCTTTCAGAAATGGGAGCTCGACGCCGTCGAGATCGGCAAAGTCACGGCGACCGGCCGCATGATCCTGAAGTTCCACGGCGAGACCGTCGCCGACATGCCGGTCGGCCCCCTTTCGGAGCGCGCTCCCGTGTACGACCGGCCGCGAAAGGCGCCCGCGAGACCCGCGGCTCCCGCGCGCTGGACGTCGGAGCCCGAACCGGACGACTACCTCGAAGCCCTCGTTCGGCTGCTCGCTTCGCCGAACATCGCCGAGAAGAGGTGGATCTGGAACCAGTACGACCACATGGTGCGCAGCAACACCGTCGAACGGCCGGGGGGCGACGCCGCGGTGATCCGCCTCAAGGCGACGGCGTGGATCGACGATTCCGGCGCCGGCCAGCCGGGGCGCTCGTCGGAAATCCAGAAGGGGCTCGCCCTGAAGACGGACGTCAACCCTTTCTTTTGCGCGCTCGACCCGAAGCGAGGCGCGGCGATCGCCGTCGCGGAATGCGCCCGCTCGATCGCCGCGACGGGAGCGCGGCCGCTCGCCGTCACCGACTGTCTCAATTTCGGCAGCCCCGAAAAGCCGGAAGTCATGGAGCAGTTCGCGCTCGCCGTGGAAGGAATCACCGAAGCGTGCCTGGCCCTGGGAACGCCCGTGGTTTCGGGCAACGTCTCCTTCTACAACGAGACGGAAGGACAATCGATCCTGCCGACGCCGACGATCGGCATGGTCGGGCTGCTCGACAACGTTTCCCGCCACGTCTCGATCGCGTTCCGCCGGGAAGGGGACGTCATCGCCCTCCTCGGAAGAACGCGCGACGAGCTCGGGGGATCGGAATTCCTTCGCACGATCCGGGACCGGGACGAAGGGCCGTGCCCGGCCCTCGACCTGGCAGCCGAAAAAGCGCTCGTCGAGGTCCTCGTCGAGGGCGCCTCGGCGTCGCTCTTCTCTTCCGCGCACGACATCTCCGACGGCGGGCTCGCGGTCGCGATCTGCGAGAGCGCGTTTCGGGGCGACCTCGGAGCGCGCCTCGCGTTCGAGAGCGGGGACATTCGCGCCTCGTCCGTCCTCTTCGGGGAGTCGACCGGGCGCGCGCTCGTCTCTTTCCCACGCGAAAACGCCTCCGCCGTGGAACAGCTCGCGATCGCAAAGGGCGTCCCGCTCTCGCCGATCGGGAACGTCTCGGGGCGCTCGATCCGGATCGACCTGGACGGAAGGACCCTCCTCGACGCGCCGCTCGATCCGCTGAAAGCCCGATGGGCGACGGCTTTCCAGAAGGCCGTCGAGAGGGACCCCGCCGTCGAGCGATAGGGCCCGAATTTCCTGGGATCGTTGGAACATTTTGGCCGGCCGGGCCGTTATCCCGGTATCGACGGGAGGCCAGCGATGCCAGCCAGCGAGCACATGGTAGTGGTCGACAGACCCCGGGCCGGGAGATCCGCGACCCTGCCGCCCGGAAATCGCGATCGGAAAACCGGCGCGCGCTACCGGCCGGCGGAGAACCGGCCGGGCAGGGCCGGGTCGCTCCGCGGGAAGGTTTCCGTCTCGAAAGACTCCTGATCGCCGCCCGGCCGCCCGAACGCGGTGGCCAGGGTCCTGACATTCCGACATAATCCAGGCCATGAGCTGGCTTCTGATGCTCGGCCTGGCGGTGGCCCTGATCGCGGTCGCCGCGGTCCTCGGCGCGCAGCCGAAAGGGGCGCGCCCGGTTTCGAACACGAAGCTCATGGGAGTCGCCCGGTTCGTCCTGCTCGTCTTCGGGCTCCTGCTCGCGTTCTTCGCGTTCCGCTCCCGCGGACACTGATTCCCATGAACATCGACTGGGAAGGGATCGTCGTCGCGTTCGAGAGCCGCTCGCAGCAGATCACGCACTTCTTCGACCGCGAAACCGGCGAAGTCGTTCAGGTCGTCCGGGACCGCGACCCCGAAAAGCACGATCGACTGACTGCCGACTCCCGCTTCCTCGCGCTGCCGAAGGACCACGGCGAGCGCGGGCTCGGGGAAATGGAGCTCTTCCTGGACGAAGTCGAAAAAGAGAGCGTCCGAGCGAAGCTCCGGTCCGCCCTTTCGGCGCCGGATCCCGCTCTCGCGTATCGCGAGGCTCTCCTTTCGGACGCGCGCGAAGAATCGCGCTTCTTCCAATTCAAGCAGCGCCGCGCGCGGGAACGGGCGGAGCAGTGGCTCGCGTCGATGAAAATTCCGTTCGAAAAACCGCCCGCGCCTTCGAAGGCCGAGCGCGAGTTCCCCGGCGGCGCGCCGGGAGGGCTCCGGAAGCCCTAATCCGCCGCGCTCCCCTTTTTCGCGGAACCTCCCCGGTCTTTCTGCGTACTGTCCTGTAAAGGGATCTTCCTGCGCGAGACCCGGAGCGGGGAAAGGTCGGGAGGAATCGGATGAAGAAGCTCTTCAAAATACTGTTTCTGCTGGCGATCCTCGTCGCCGTCGTCGCGGGACTCTACGCGTGGGCGAGCTCGGGCAAGAAGGATGACAAGAACAAGCTCGTCGAGGTGCTGAAGGGATCGATCACGGAAAAAGCGCTGGCCGTCGGCCAGATCGAGCCGCGGCAGAAGTTCTCGGTGAAGTCGAAAATTTCCGGAGTCGTCAAAAAATGCCTCGTTCAGGTCGGAGACCGCGTTCGGCCCGGGGACCCGCTCTTCGAGATCGCTCCCTCTCCGACGCCGAGCGATATCACCGACGTCGACAACTCGCTTTACTCCGCGAAGGCCACGTACGAACAGGCGAAGCTCGACCTCACCCGCCAGCAGGCGCTCTTCAAGCAGGGAGTCGCGCCCCAGTCCAGCCTCGATGCGGCGAAAACCGCTTTCGATCTCGCCCGCATCGCGTGGGAACGGGCCACCCAGAACCAGCAGCTGACCGTGAAGGGCAGCGTCCCGGGCGGCGGGACGGGCCTCGAATCGATCATCCGAGCTCCCGCGGCCGGCACCATCCTGACCCGAGCCGTCAATCCGGGGGACCCGGTCGTGCCGCTGACGCCGTATCAGCCGGGCACCGAGCTCGCGACGATCGCCGACATGACCGATCTGCTGTTCCGCGGCACGGTCGACGAAATCGACGTGGGCAAGATCGCGGTCGGAATGACGGCGAGAATGAAAGTCGGCGCTCTGCCCTCCGACGTCGTCACCGGCAAGGTCACGCGCATCGCGCCGCAGGCGCAGCAGAAGGACGGAGCGACTCTTTTCGACGTCTGGATCGAGCTCGACCGCTCGGGCCCGATCGTCCTGCGGGCGGGTTATTCCGCGAACGCGGAGATCGTCATCAAGGAAAAGAAGGACGTGCTGACGATTCCGGAGCGTCTCGTCGTCTTCGAGGACAACGGAAACCGCGCGACCGTCGAGGTCTCTGCCGGCAACGCGAAGACTCCGCCAAAGAAGGTCGACGTCAAGCTCGGGATTTCCGACGGCCTGAACGTGGAAGTGGTCTCGGGACTCTCGGTCGGGCAGAAGCTCGTCGAGCGGCCTCCGAAGGAAATCACGGCCAGTTAAGAGACCCTCCATCCGCATTTCCCTCTCCCTCGAGGGAGAGGGTGGCCGCAGGCCGGGTGAGGGGGCACGGAGGATCGAAGCGAGATGCGTAAAGGGATCCGCGTCCCATGAAAGAAGCCTTCCGCCAGCTCTGGCGCGACATGCGGAGCCAGAAGCTCCGGACGTTCCTGACGGTTTTCGGAATCGTGTGGGGAACGGCGGCCGTGTCGCTGCTGCTCGCGTTCGGCATCGGGCTGAAACACCAGCAGATCCGCCGCGTGAAGGGCCTCGGCGACCGGATCGTGATCACCTGGCCGGGCCTCACGTCGATCCCGTTCAACGGGCTGGGCAAAGGGCGCAAGATTCGCGTGTCGGAAGAAGACATCGCGGCCGTCGCGAGCCAGGCCACGCAAATCACGGGCGTTTCTTCCGAGTATCGCAAGGAGATGAAGGTCCGTTACGGATCCAAAACCTACAACGTGGGAATTTCGGGCGTGAATCCGTATTTCGGCGAGGTCCGGAACCTGATCCCGCAGGCGGGCGGCCGATTCCTCGACGCGCTCGACATCCGGTACCAGCGGCGGGTCGCATTCATCGGGGAGAAGCTCGCGACGGACGTCTTCGGAACGGAGCCGGCCGTCGGCAAGAGCGTGCTCATCCAGGGGACGCCGTTTCTCATCGTCGGGGAGATGCAGAAAAAGATCCAGAATTCCTCCTACGGCGGCCGCGACACGAACAAGATCTACGTCCCCTCGAGCACCATGCAGGTCCTGACAGGGGAGAAATACTGCAACAATTTCCTGTTCCAGCCGACGCCCGGCCGCCCCTCCAGGAGCGCGATCGCCGAAGTGCGAGGGATCCTCGCCCGCCGGCTGCAGTTCGATCCGAGCGACAAAGAGGCGATGTCGACCTGGGACACGACGGAAAACTTTCACTTCTTCGACGTGTTCTTCTTGGCCTTCAACCTGTTTCTCGGGCTCCTCGGCGTTCTCACGCTCGTCGTGGGAGGAATCGGCGTCTCGAACATCATGAACGTCGTCGTCGACGAGCGAACGCGCGAGATCGGCATCAAGATGGCGCTCGGGGCGAGGGAGAGATTCATCCTGCGCCAGTTCCTGCTCGAGACGATGCTGCTGACCGGCGTCGGGGGAGCCGTGGGCCTCTTCCTGGCGTTCGCCGTCTGCGCCGCCGTTCCGGCGAAGGGCCTCGGCGACGTGGTCGGCCGGCCGGAGCTTTCCCCGGCCGTCGCGCTGCTGACCGCGTCCATTCTCGGGGGGATCGGGTTCCTCGCCGGCTATTTTCCGGCTCGCGAGGCGTCGCGCCTCGATCCCGTCGTGGCGATGAAACTGTAGCGAGAGCGCGATGAAGGCTTCATCCCTCTCCGTCGTCTTCCACCTGTTCCTTCAGACCGCCCGGCTGAAGAAGAAACGGGCCGTTCTCACGGTCGCTTCGATCGCGTGGGGAACCGTCACGGTGCTCCTTCTCCTCGCCTTCGGCCAGGGCTTCCGGGAGCAGATCCTGAAAAACGAGCAGGGCATGGGCAGGAACATCTCGATCGTCTGGGCGGGCCAGACCTCGAAGCCGTACAAGGGAATGCCCCCGGGCCGGAAACTCTCGTTTTCCGACGACGACGCTTCCTATGCGCAGGAGCGGATGGGCAGCCTCGCGACGGTCATCGGCGAGATCGAAAAGAACCGCGTTCCGCTCGTCTACGGCAAGACGACCGTCAACGGAAGCGTCGTCGGCGTGGAATGGCCCTACCGCAACTGGCGCAACCAGGTCCCTGAGCCCGGAGGACGTTTTGTCGACGCGATCGATCAGAAGGACCGGCGGCGCGCGATCTTCTTCGGCGACAAGATCGTCAAGGACGTCTTCGGCAAGGAGGATCCGGTCGGAAAGACGCTGCTCGTCAACAACATGCCGTTCCTCGTCGTCGGCGTGTTGAAGCACCGGATCCAGGATAACAGCTACATGAACAACGACGAAAATCAGACGTTCATCCCTCGCCCGACCTTCGAGGGGATGTTCGGACACCAGAATCTCGACGATCTCGTCGTCGGAGTGAACGACCCCGCCCAGATGAAGGTCGCCGTCGATCGGCTTCGTCACATTCTCGGGTCCAGGCACGGATTCGACCCCGAAGACAGCCGCGCGCTCCAGGTCTGGGACACGATCGACGGCAACAAGGAGACCACCGCGATCCTGCTCGGGATGCAGGCCTTCCTTGGAATCGTGGGCGCGCTCACGCTGATCGTCGGCGGGATCGGCGTCGCGAACATCATGTTTGCGGTCGTCAAGGAGCGAACGCGGGAGATCGGCGTGAAGATGGCGCTCGGCGCGCGCCGCGGATGGATCACGGGGCCGTTCGTTCTCGAAGCCACCCTGTACACGTTCCTCGGAGGCGCGACGGGAATCCTGATTTCGCTCGTCATCGTCACTCTTCTCGGTCTCATCCCGCTCGACTCGAGCGACGTGATGGGATACCTCGGGCACCCCCGGATCTCGATTCCCATCGGCCTGATCACGATGACGATTCTGGGAGCGATCGGGCTCGCCGCCGGATACTTCCCGGCACGCCGGGCGGCCGCCATCGATCCCGCGGAGACACTGCGCTATGAATGAGCCCTCGATCATCCGAATGGAGAAGGTCCGCAAGCTGTACGACACTGGCAAGGTGAAAGTCGAGGCGCTCAAGGGCGTGGACTTCGAGGTTCGGAAGGGCGAGTTCGTCGCCGTCGTCGGGCCCTCCGGCTCGGGCAAGTCCACGCTCATGAACCTTCTGGGCTGTCTCGACACGGCGACGGACGGCGCCTACTACCTCAGCGGCGAGCCCGTCTCGGGGATGTCGCGCGATGGCCTCGCCGACATCCGAAACCGGCGTGTGGGTTTCGTTTTTCAGAGCTTCAATCTGCTTCCCCAGATCACCGCGGCGGAAAACGTGGAGCTCCCGCTCGTTTTCGGCGGAAAGCCTCCGAAGGAGCGCAAGGCGCGCGTCGAGGAATTGCTCGCCCGCGTCGGCCTCGCGGACCGCATGGAACACCGGCCCACCGAGCTCTCCGGCGGCCAGATGCAGCGCGTTGCCATCGCACGCGCGCTCGCGATGGACCCCGACATCCTGCTCGCCGACGAGCCGACCGGCAATCTCGACAGCGGTTCCGGAAGCGACATCATGAGCCTCTTCGCGGAGCTTTCCCGCCAGGGCCGAACGCTCGTCGTGATCACGCACGACATGGGCCTCGCCCGCCGCTCGGGCCGGATCGTCGAGATGCGCGACGGCGCGATCATCTCCGACGGCTCCGCGGCCGCCTGAAGATTCCCCTCGGGCTGTCCGCGAATCCCGGTTGACGCCCCGGCCGGCCTCCCCTACGCTCTCCCCCGCCAGCCATGCGGATTTCCGATTTTCGCCAGGACTCGGTGGGAGAAGCGATCCGGCTCTCCGCAGCCGTCGCCTGGGAAGACGTCGATCTTCCCGCCGAGAGGGTCTTCGTCGAAGTGGAGGGCGCAGCGCCCGCGGAAGTCTCTCCGAGCCCCGAGTCCTTCGCGATTCGGGCCGCGCTCGCCGCGCTTCGGCAGCGAGAGAGACGCGTTCTCGTGGAGGGATCGCTCTGTCCGCGGCTGCGCGACGGCCTGCGGCAGGCCCTGCGGACCCTGAATACCTGGTATGTCGGGGACCGGGTCGAGCCCGTCCTCGAGGCTTCGCTCGGATTCCGGGCGCTCGCTCCCCGGCCCCGGCCGCGCGCCGGTCTCTTCCTCTCGGGGGGAGCGGACTCGCTGTTCCTCCTGCGGTCGAACCGGATGAACTATCCCGCGGATCATCCCTCCTCGTTCCACACGGCGGTCTTCGTGCCGAATTTCGGGGTGCCGCTCGAGGCGGTGGAGTCTCCCCGAGCCGCGGACGTTCTCCTCCGCCAGCGGAGCGCGGTCTCGAAGATCGCGGCGGCGGCGGGGCTTCGCCTCCTCACGTCCTCGGCGCTCTCGAGCGAGCTCGGCGAAGACTCTCCCTACAGGGCGTCGAGCTCCCACGGGGCCCGGCTGGCCGCCCATGGCCACCTCTTTGCCGAGCTCGATTCGATCTCGATCGCTCCGTCCTACGACGCCACGTATTACCGGCCCTGGGGCAGCCACCCGCTTCTGGATCCCCTCTACAGCAGCAGCTCGCTCGAAGTGCGGCACGAAGGCTTCGGATACACGCGGATCGAGCGCGTTGACGCCGTCGCGCGGTGGAGCGAGGGCCTTCCTCACCTCATCGTCTGCGCCCAGGGGCCGCTCGAGACCGGAAAGGCGAATTGCGGGCGATGCGAGAAATGCGTCCGTACCATGATCGAGCTGTTTCTCGCGGATTCGCTCTCCGAGGAGGGGCCGTTCGGGGTCGGCGATCTGGATGCTTCGCTCATCGACCCGTTTTTTCTCGATCCCCTGTCGACCGGTCATTGGAGACCTCTTCCGTCATCGCTTCGGGCGAAGGGACGGGACGACCTCGCCGCCGCGGCCGACGTCACGCTGCGAAACGCTTGCCGCAAGCTCGACTGGCTCGACGACCGCGGCTGGAAGGGCGAGCTTCGCCGGTTCGACCGGCGATACCTCGGCGGCCGGCTGCTGGGAGCGAGCCGCCGGATTCGCGGCGCCCGGGGCGCGGGTTGACGCTCCCGTGCGGCTCCCGTACGCTGCCCCCTCACGATGCGGATCTCGGATTTTCGTCAGAAATCGGTCGGAGACGCGATTCACCTCTCCGCCAGGGTCGAATGGGAGGACTCCGACCTTCCCGTCGAAACCGTCTGCTACGAAGCCGAGGGGGTTTCGCCCGAGGAAACATCGCCGGGCCCGGAAGCTTTTGCGATCCGCGGAGCGCTCGCGGCGCTTCACGCCAACGAGAAGCGCGTGCTCGTGCACGGCTCGCTCTGCCCGCGCCTGCGCGACGGCCTCCGAACGGCTCTGCGCACGCTTCGGACATGGTACTCCCTGAACGTCGAGGAGCCGAAGCTGGACGCGACGGGCGGATTTCGGGCGCTTCATCAGCCCGCGCCGAAGGCGGGCCTTTTCCTCTCCGGAGGATCAGACTCGTTGAGCGTCCTGAGAACGAACCGGGAGAACTACCCGTCGAATCACCCCCTGTCGTTTCGTGTCGCGATCTTCGTTCCGACGTTCGGAATGCGGCTGGAAGCGTTCTCGTCGCCCCGCGTCGTCGATCTCCTTTCGCGGCAGAAGCGCGCGATCTGCGAGATCGCCCGGCGGACGGGACTGCGCGTGATCTCCGCGTCGCTCCTCGCCGGAGAGCTCGGCGAAGACTCCCCATTTTCGAGCGGGTGTTCTTACGGCTCGCAGCTGGCGGCGGCCGGACATCTCTTCTCCCCACTTCTCAGCTCCGTTTCAATCTCCACGGGCTTCGACGGGTTCGATCTCGCACCCGAAGGCAGCCATCCGTTGCTCGATCCGAACTACAGCAGCAGCTCGCTCGAGGTGCGACACGAGGCCTTCGGCCTGACCCGGGCGGAAAGGGTCGCTTCGGTCGCCCAATGGGACGAGGCCCTGCCCTACCTCCTCGTCTGCTCCGAAGGCCCCGTCGAGCCGGGCGTGACGAATTGCGGGCGCTGCGAGAAATGCGTCCGGACGATGATCGCGCTGCTCCTCGTCGACCGTCTCGCGAAAGACGGTCCGTTTCGGCGGGACGACGTCACCGCGGCGCACCTGGAAGGACTGGCGCTCCGGCCGCAGCTCCTCACATTCTGGGAGGATTTCCCGGCGGCTCTCCGCCGGCGCGGCAGGGACGATCTGGCGGGCGCCGCGGAGCGGCTGCTCCGGGAGGGTCGAAAGCGCGCCGACTGGTTGCGCGACCGCGGCTGGAGGGGAGGGCTTCGCCGCCTCGACCGTCGGTTCCTCCGCGGACGGCTGCTCGACGCCAGCCGGCGAATTCGCGGCGCCGGGCGAAGCTGACGATGCGAATTTCCGCGCCGCGGCTCGAACGCACGCAATCGCGAGTTCGGGCCGTCGCGCGCGTGGAATGGGAGGATTGCGACCGCCCGCCCGGGGATGTGGTCTTCGAGACGGAGGCGGCGCTGGCCGGAGAGTTCACGGCCTCGCCCGAAGCCTTCGCCGTCGTCTGCGCGCTCCAGGCGCGCCGGGACGGCGAACGCCGTCTCCGGATCGAGGCGCCCCTGTGTCCCCAGCTCCGCGAAGGTCTCTCTCGAATCTTCCAGACGCTCGACTCGTGGTCCCTCCGAGCGGCGCTCGCGCCCCGCGTCGAGGCTTCCGGGGGATTCCGGGTCCGCCACCCGCCCCCGCCGCGGGCCGCGGCGCTGGTCTCCGCGGGGGTCGACTCGCTCCGCCTGATCTTCGGAAACCGGCGGGCGTTCCCTCTCGACCACCCGAGCTCCTTTCTCGACGGGCTTTACCTGTACGGCGCCGTCAACCGCCCGAACGTTCCGGCCTCCGCGGTCGAAAACCTGGTCGGCCGCCAGCGGCGCTCCGTGGATGCGGCATGCCGTCTCGCCGGAATTCGGCTTCTTCCCGTTTTCATCGACCTCAACGTCCTCGGAGACGACCGCGAGTTCGTCCTTTCGCAAGGGCACGGCGCGAGGCTCGCGGCCGCCGCGCACCTCTTCCACTCCCTTTCCCGGGTTTCGATCGCATCGTCGTATTTTGCCGGCGACCTGTTCCCCTGGGGCAGCCACCCGCTGATCGACCCCTTCTTCGGGAGCAGCTCGCTCGACGTCCGGCACGACGGCCTCCATCGGCGGCGCCGGGAAACCGTCCGCGATCTTCTCGGATGGCCCGAAATCCTCCCGTTCGTGATGGTGTGCGGCGAAGCGCCGATCGATTCTCGCCAGCCCAACTGCGGGCGCTGCGAGAAGTGCGCGCGCACGCTGCTGGAGCTCGATCTCGCGGGAGGCCTCGAGGCCGCCGTTTCGTTTCCGCGGCGCGATTTCACCGCCGAGGATCTCGACGCGATCTCTCCCGGCTACTGGGTGCTCACGTACTGGCGGGACATCGCGGAGGCTCTGGCCGCGCGCGGCCGAAAGGATCTCGCCGCGGCGGCTCGCCGTGTCGCCGATCGAGCGAGGCGCCATCGCGACTGGCTCGAGGAGCGCGGCTGGAAGGGACAAATCCGCCGTTTCGATCGCGTTTCCCTCGGAGGCCACCTCGCCGCCGCGAGAAACGCTCTTCGCCGGGCTTCGAGGACGACGCATGCGGATCGTTGACCTTCGGCTCGCGCCGACGGCAACGGGGAGGCGCGCTTCCGCGAGACTCCTGTGGGAGGACTCCGGGCTTCCCCCCTTCGACGCGTATTTCGAGTCCGACGGGGACGGCAAGTCCGGCCTGCGGGCGGGCGCGAATTCGTTCCTCGCGGCCGCCTTCGTCCCGGCCCTTCGCGCCGGAGAGAAACGCATCCGGATCGAGGGGGCGGCGGTGTGCCCGATCCTCCGCGACGGATTGCGCGCCGCCGCGAGCTTCCTGCGAGCGTGGTACGGGCCCGCGGCCGAGCCCGGGATCGAGGCGCCCGGAGGATTCCGCGTCGACCGGCCGGAAGGGCCGGCCGCCCTCTTTTTCTCCGGCGGAGCGGATTCGCTCCACCTGTTGCATCTCAACCGATCCCTGTACCCGACCTCCCACCCGAACGCGTTCCGCGAGGCTCTCCATTTCCTGGGAATGGCGATGTTCGAGGACGACCCCGGAGACGGGCCGCGCAACCTCGCCGCGCGCGGTCTCCAGAGCTCGGAACGCATCGCCCGGTCGAGCGGCCTGACGCTGCGAAGCGTCCGATCGAACGTCGCCCGGTTGAGCCGGGACAATCATTTCTGGGCCACGCACACGCAGGGCGCGATGCTCGCCTCGGTCGCCCTCGGCCAGACGATCCGTTCGGCCTCGCTCGCGGCGTCCTGGGACACGCGTCATCTCCCGCCCTGGGGATCGCACCCGCTGCTCGATCCCTGTTACAGCTCCAGCGCCGTCGAAATCCGCCATCTCGGCGTCGATTTCACACGGCTCGAAAAATTGGGAGCCCTCGCGGACTGGCCCGAAGCGCTCGAGAACATGATGGTCTGTCACGAGGCCCCTCTTCCCGCCGGCGTGCTCAACTGCGGCCGATGCGAGAAGTGCGTTCGAACGATGGTCGAGCTCCTCGCCGCCCACGCGCTCGATCGCGCGACGGCCTTTCCCGTGCGCCGGGTGACCGCGGAAATGATCGATGCCGTCGAGCCCGTGCAGATTCAGACCGAAAGATTCTGGAGAGATCTGACGGGACCGCTCGAGGGGATCGGCCGCGCCGATCTGGCTCGCGCGACGAACGCGTTCCTCTCCCGCGCCCGCCGGCAGCGCCGATGGGAAGCGGAACAAGGATGGAAAGGACGCCTTCGGGGGCTCGATCGCCGATTTCTCGGGGGCGCGCTCCTCCGGCTGAGGCGCCGCCTCCCGGGCGAACGGCGGGAGGCCTCGGAGCGGTGAGAATCGAGGCGATTCGAAAGGAAGCGCGGGAGGGCCGCTCGGCCGTCCACGCGCGAGTCGTCTGGGAAGAGTCGAGCCGGCCGCCTCTCGAGCTTCGATTCGAAACGACGTCTTCGCCGGACGACCTCGCGCCGATCGGGGGCAATCCGTTCCTCGTCGCGTGCGCGCATTCCGCCCGATTCCGCGGCGAGCGCCGGATTCGCGTCGAAGATTCCCTTTGTCCCCTTCTCCAGGACGGCGTGCGGACGGCCATGAGGATTCTGGCCGGCTGGTACGGGGGCCGATCGGACATCGTGATCGAGGCCGCGAAGGGCCTTCGCGCCTTTCCGACTCGCGCCCCGCGAGCGGGCCTTTTTCTTTCCTGCGGCGTGGACTCCCTCCATGCGCTCCTGACGAACCGCCGGATCTTTCCCGGCGATCACGCTTCCGCGTTTCGCGACGCCGTCTACGTGCCTTTCTTCTCCTTCCCCGACCCGTTCCCCGACGAGCGCGCCCGCAACATCGCCTCCCGCCAGAGGAAGTCGCTCGAAGCGCTCCGGAAACGGACCGGCCTGGAGCTCTCCGTCGTCGAAACGAATGCGGGCGCGGTCGAGCCCGACTTTGACCTTCACGTCCTCCAGGCGCACGGCGCGTCGCTGATCGCCGCCGCGCACGCGCTCTCGGGGCGCATCGGGACCGTTTCGATCGCGTCGAGCTTCGACGCGCCGCGGGCCCTTCAGCCCTACGGATCCCACCCGGTGCTCGATTCGGCATACGCCAGCAGCGGGCTCGCGGTGTTGCACGAGGGAATCGGCTATACCCGGCTCGAGAAAGTCCGCGAACTGGCGGGCTGGGAGCCCGCCCGCGAGTCGCTGATGGTGTGCTTCGAAGGGCCTCTTCCCGACGGGCGCCTCAATTGCGGACGGTGCGAAAAGTGCCTTCGCACGATGACGGCGCTCTCGGTCGCCGGAGACCTCGACCGCTTTGCCGTCTTCGGAACCGCGCGGCTGGACGTCGAGTCGATCGAAAAGATGCCGGTGGGATACCATCCGCACGCGTTCGCCCACTACTGGGAGCCGATGGCGCGGATTCTCCACGAGCAAGGAAGGCTCGATCTCTCGCGGGCGATCGCTCGCCGTGTCGCCGAGGCGCGACGACTGCACGACTGGCTCTCGGAGCGGGACTGGAAGGGCCGGCTGCGCCGGTTCGACCGGCGTTTCCTGGGCGGCAGCCTCTCATCTCTGGCGCGCGGCTGGCGATCGCGAGGCTCGAGAGAACCGGTGAGCGGCGGCCGATGAGAGTTTCGCCATGAGGATCCGCGACTTTCGGCGAGAGAGCTTCGACGGCGGCGCGCGCGCGACCGCCTGCGTCGAGTGGGAAGACGCCGGCCGCCCTCCCCAGATCGTCGTGTTCGCGGCCGAGGGCGAAATCGCCGGCCGGCTCGAGCCGACCGCCGAAGCCTTCGTCCTCGCCGCCGCGGCGGCCGCCGCGCGGGCCGGAGAACGGCGAATTCGAGTCGAAGGCTCGATTTGCCCGGTCTTCACCGACGGTCTCGGGAGCGCGCTCGCGCTCCTCGACTCATGGTCCGCCGGATCGCGCGGCCGCCTCAAGATCGAGGCCGCCGGTGGCTTTCGCGCGCGCCGGCAAGAGGGATCGGCCGCTTTCTTCTTTTCCGGCGGGGTCGATTCTCTCTACGTCCTGCGCCGAAATCGGCTGGATCTGCCCCGCGATCATCGGGATTCGCTTCGCGTGGGGATTCATCTTCGCGCCTTCAGTTTCGTCGAGGGGCCCGTGGACGAAGCCTCGCGAAACATCTTCCGGCGGGCGGTGCGCTCGATCACGCCGGTCGCGAGGGCGGAAAATCTCTCGCTTCTCTTCGTCGAATCCAACGCGCGCCGCCTCGACCCCGACCGGTCGCTCTTCGGCCTGGAAACGCAGTCCGCTCAGCTCGCGGCCGCCGCGCACCTCTTTCCCGGGGTGATCCGGTCGGCGGCGATCGCCGCTTCGGTCGACGTCACCGATCTGGTTCCCTGGGGAACCCACCCGCTCCTCGATCCCCTGTATTCGAGCTCGAGTGTTTCCATCCGCCACGAGGGCGCCGGCCGTCGACGGGTGGAACGGGTCGCGGAGATCTCCCGGTGGGAGATCGCGCTCGAATCGTTACAGGTTTGCGGGACGACGCCGATCGACCCCGCTCTTCTCAACTGCGGGGAATGCGAGAAATGCGTCCGAACGATGTGCGAGCTCCGTCGCCGCCGGAGCGCTGGAACGGACCGCGGGCTTTCCGATCCGCGACGTCACCGCGAACGCGATTCGGAGCCTTCCGATCGCTCGCTCGGACGTCATCACCTTCTGGAGAGATCTTCGGCGGGCCCTCGCCGGCAGGGCCGACCTCGTTGCCGCGATCGACGCATGGATTCACAGGCTCCGGCGGTCGGAAGACTGGTGGTCGGACCGCGGCTGGAAGGGACGACTCCGAAAGATCGACCGGTCGCTGTTCCGGGGGCGTCTGCTCGCGTGGAGGCGTCGATGGAGCGCGCGGCCGTGAAAATTCACGACTTCCGGCTGGACACGGGAGACCGAGCCCTGCGGGGATCCGCGGCGGTCGAATGGGAAGATTCCCCGAGGCCTCCCCGGCGGCTCACATTTTCGACCCAGGGCGATCTTGCGGGGGCGTTCGAACCCGCGCCCGAAGCCTTTGTCCTTTCGATGGCATCGGCAGCCAGCCGAGCCGGGGAGAGGCGCCTGCACGTCGCGGCGCGCCTCTGCTCCGTTTTTGCGAACGGCCTCCGCTCGGCGCTCGCGCTCCTCGATTCCTGGTACGGAGGATCGCGCGCCGCGATGACGATCGAGGCGGCCGGGGGATTTCGAGCGCGAGCGCGAGGCTCGCCCGTCGCCGCGATGTTTCTCTCGGGCGGCGTCGACTCGCTCCACATGCTGCAGCGCAACCGCCTCGTCGTTCCCCCGTCGCATCCGGGCTTCTTTCGAGTCGCGATCCACGCCCGCTCTTTCGGGTACGCGGGCGACGCCGACGATGCGGAGGCTCGCAATCTGTGGGAACGCGCCTCGGACGGCGCCCGGAGGATCGCCGGCGCCGAAGGCCTCGCGTTCGCGGTCGTGCATTCCGACGCTCGCCTCTTCGAGCCGGACCGCAAGTTCTTCATCGCCGAGAGCCACGCCGCGCTGCTCGCGGCGTCGGCGCACCTTTTCCCGGGCGCCCTGCGTTCGGCTTCGATTGCTTCCTCGGCCGACCTTCGGCGGCATTACCGTCCCTGGGGCTCCCACCCTCTCCTCGATCCGCTCTACGGGTCGGGAGCGATCGCGATCCGGCACGCGGGCCACGAGTTCGCGCGACTCGAAAAAGTGAGCGATCTCTCGCGCTGGGACGTCGCGATGGGTGGACTGATCGTCTGCAACGAGTCCCCCCTGCCGGCCGGCGTCACGAATTGCGGCCAATGCGAGAAATGCATGAGGACCCTCTGCGAGCTCCTGGCGGTGGGCGCCGTATCGCGGGCGTCGACTTTCGCCGTCCGGGACGTCACGCCGGATTCGATTCGGCGTCTCCGCACGGTCGAGGCTTCGGCGATCCGACGGTGGGTGGACCTCCGGCGAGAGTTGCGGGATCGCGCCGATCTCTGCGCCGCGATCGACGACTGGATCGGGCGCCTCCGGACCGCGGCGGAGTGGCACGCGGAAGGAAATTGGAAAGGTCGACTCCGGCGGATCGACCGCGCCTGGCTCGGCGGCCGTTTGCTCGCGCGGAGGCGCCGAAGGAAGATGGCGACTTGAGAATTCGCGACGTTCGGCTCGATTCCGCGGACGGGCGGGTTTCCGCCCGCGGTCGTTTCGAGTGGGAGGACTCCGAGCGGCCGCCCGCAGACGTCTATTTTCGGGTAGACGAATCCCTCGCGCCGGACTTTGCGGCGGCGCCGGAAGCATTCCTCCTGGCCGGCTTCTTCCCGGCGATGCATCACGGCGAGCGCCGGATCGCGCTGGAAGGCCCCGTCTGTCCCCGGCTGCGCGACGGCCTGCTCGGGGCGGGCCGGCTGTTTCAGCTCTGGTATGGCCTCACGCCGCCTCGGATCGAGCCGGCGCACGGCTGGCAGGCCTCCCCGGAGCCTCCGGCCGATTCCACCGCCTCTTTTCTGACGGGAGGGATCGATTCCCTCCATGCGCTCTGGAAGAACCACCGCCTCTACCCGGCGAATCACGAAGGCCGCGTTCGCGAGGCCCTGTTCGTCTTCGGGCTCGAGATCCCGGGCCTCGAGGACACTCCCCGGGCCGCCCGGCGCCTCGCGGCGATCGCTCCTTACCTCGAGCGAATCGCCCGCGACGCCGGAGTCGGGTTGATCCGGATCGACACGAACGTTCGAACGCTCGAGCCCGATACGAGCTTCTGGGCCTGGGAATACATTGCGCCGCCGCTCGCGGCCGCGGCGCAGGCGCTGTCGGGGCGGTTCTCGTCGGTGCTCCTCGGCTCGTCCTACGACTACCGGAATCTCGTGCCCTGGGGAACGCATCCGCTTCTCGACCCCCTCCTGGGAACCGCCGCGATGTCGATCGAGCACGTCGGCGCCGCGACACATCGGCTCGAGAAATTCCGCGATCTTCTCGCGTGGCCGCTCGCGCTTCGCGGCCTTCTCGTTTGCGGAAATTCGCCGGTGGAAACCGCCAATTGCGGCGTCTGCGGGAAGTGCCTCCGCGCAATGGCCGAATTGATCTCCGTCGGCGCTCCCCAGCCCGAGACTCTTCCTCTCCTCGAGGGCCTGCTTCCCGATCGCATCGATCGCCTCGAGGTGGGAACGCTCGACATCTTAAACTTCTGGGAAGCCCTGATTCCCGGCCTCGCCGCTCACGGCCGGAGCGACCTCGCGGAGGCGGTGACGCGTTACGTCCGGCGATTGCGGCTCGCCAGGCACCCGACGGGCCTCCGAAAGTGGAAGGGGAAGCTCGCGGAAATCGACGCAAGGATGCTCGGGGGCGGCCTTCGGTCGCTCCGCCGCCGGTTCAGCCGCTGATTCGGCGCCCGTCCGCTCGTTCGGGGATCACGAATCCGCTCGGAGGCAGCGGCGAACCCAGGCGTCGAGCATCCGCGCGCGGAGACCGAGCTCGGGCCGGAACACCGCGTCTTCCGCGGATACCCCGGGAAGCGTCCATCCGTCGACCGCCAATCGCCGCCACGCCTCGCGGACGAGCTCGGGCGCCGGGCGGGCCGTTCCTTCGAGCGGCCCCGGCAAACCCAGTTTTCGGGGACGAGTCAGAATCGAGGCCGGTACGAGTCCCTGGAACGCGGCCCGGAGGACCGCCTTCGTCCATCCGTTTCGAAGAAGAAAGCCGTCCCCCAGGGACCGCGCAAACTCGACGACCCGGTAGTCGAGAAAGGGCAGTCGGGCTTCGATTCCCGAAGCCATGGAATTGCGGTCTTCGAAAGCGAGAAGCGCCGGAAGGTAGTCGGCGAGGAGCAGGTGTCTCTGGTGCGCCTGCAGGGTGCCGTCGATCGGGCAACCGCAGGGCAAGGGCCGCCGCGCCGTCCTCACGACGCCAAGGGTGTGCCGAATGCCCCGAATCGTTCCCCAGCGCCGGCGGCCGGAGAGAAAACCCTCTTTCACGGCCCGAGCGCGCTCGTTCCGATTCCAGAGCTGCGCCACGAAGACGTCCCACGGCTCGTATCCGGCGAAGAGCTCGTCGGCGCCCTGCCCGCTCAACATCACGGTCAGACCGAGCCGGCGCGCTTCCCGATAGAGCAGGCGCTCCGCGTAGAAAATCGAGCTCGGGATCAGGTCCTCGATGGAATCCATGAATTCATCGAGGTCCTCGTCGAATCCATCCGCCGAAGGCTCGACGAACTCTCCCGAGAAGTCCGTCGCGCGGAGCGACTCTCCGATATAGAAACTTTCGTCGATGTCGGGCCGCGCCGGATAGCGCGTCGAAATCGTGCGTCCCGAGAAAGCGGTCCCGCTCCCGTTCCGGCGGAGAATCCCCGCGATTCCCGAAGAGTCGACGCCGCCGGAGAGCAAGAGCCCGACCGGAACGTCGGCGCGCAGCCGAATCGCGACCGCGTCCTCGAGCAATTCCCGCAGCCGTTCCGCGGCTTCCTGGAACGTGGACGGAGCGGCGACCGCAGAGGCGTTGCTGTCCAGGTCGTACCAGCGCTCGACGCGGAGCCCGCGCGAATCGACCCGAAGGATCGAGCCGGCGGGCAGCGACTTGTACTCCGCGAAACAGGTCGACTCTTCGCCATCCAGGGTCGAGCCGACCTCGAGAAAAACACGAACCCGTTCGCGGTTCGCTTCCGCCGCCCGCACCGGCCGAAGCGCTTTCGGCTCCGACGCGAACGCGAACCGCGGGCCCGCGACCGTGTAGTAGAAGGGCTTGATCGCGAACCGGTCGCGCGCGCAGAACAGCTCACGGCGCTCCGCGTCCCAGATTGCGAACGCCCACATTCCGTTGAACCGTTCGAGGGCCTTCGCCCCCCAGCGCACGTAGGCCGCGAGCAGGACCTCGGTGTCGGCGGAACTGGCGAATTCCTCCCCTTCCGCCCGAAGCTCGTCCCGAAGCTCCGGCGCGTTGTAGATCGCGCCGTTGAAGACGATCCACCACCGCCCGTTCGCCCGGCTCATCGGCTGCCGCCCCGAATCGGAGAGATCGGTGATCGCGAGCCTCTGGTGCCCGAGCCCGATTCGCGGGCCGTCGGGGAACGGGCCTCCCGGGACCGGCCTCGCGGCGCGTTCGGAAACACTCTCGCGAGGGCCTTCGCGAAGGGACGCCCCGTCGTCCTCCAGCCAGCCGCCCCCGTCGGGCCCGCGGTGCTCGATCCGCCGAAGCATCTTCAGGAGCAGCGGGCGATCCACGGGACCGCCCGCGATTTCCAGGACACCGGCTATCCCGCACATCGGACGGAATCTTACGAGATCGTCTTCTTGAACGCGCGGGTGCTCGCCGCGACGAGGACCGCCGAGATCAAAAGCAGAGCGGCGACCTCGTGCCAGAGATCGACGAAGCTCGCCCCGCGGATGATGATGCCGCGGGCGATCTTGATGTAGTAGGTCGCCGGCAGCACGTAGGCGAACGGGCGAAGCCACGCCGGAAGGGAAGAAATCGGGAAGAAATACCCGGAGAGGAGAAAGGAGGGAAGGAGAATGACCTGCGCCCGCTGAATCGCCTCCATCTGCGTCTTCGCCCGCGACGAAATGAGCAGGCCCAGCGCGAGCAGCGAAAAGAGATAGATCGTCGACAGGCCGAAGAGCAGCGGCACGCTGCCGTGGATCGGCACGCGAAACAGGGTCACCATCAACAGGAGGATCACGATCAACTGCGCGAAGGCGAGAGCCAGGTAAGGAAGCAGCTTTCCGATCACGACCGCGACGGGCGAAACGGGGGTCACCATCAACTGCTCCAGCGTTCCGCGCTCGCGTTCCTTCACGATGCCGAACGCCGCGAGAAAGGTCGCCGAAAACGTCAGGAGGATCGCGATCAGACCGGGGATCAGAAGGTTCGCGCTCCGGGAATCGGGGTTGAAGAGCAGAAGCGGATGAATCCGCAGCGGAGCGTCCGGCGCATGGGCGCGGCGCGCCAGCTCTTCCAGGGACTGCTGGAAAGCGACGCCGCTCGCAGCCGCGAGCGCCTGCGAGGAGATCGTGGAGTCCGAACCGTCGATCAGAACCTGAAAATCCGCGGGCTGGCCGTTCAGGCGCCGACGCGCGAAATCCGGCGGAATCGCGACGCCGACGGACACGTCGCCGGCCACGATCTTCCGGCGCATCTCCTCGGTCGACGACGCGAGGACGCGGATGTCGAAGTAGCCGGTGTTGACGAGCCGGGTGACGAGCTCCCGGCTCTCCCGGGTGCGGCTCTCGTCGAGAACCGCGGTCGGGACGTGGCGGACGTTCGTGTCGATCAGGCCGAAGAGGACGAGTTCGAGAATCGGGATCACGAACGCCATCCGAAGGGTCCAGTGGTCGCGGAACATCTGCGTCCACTCCTTGCGCAGGACGGCGCCAAGGCCCCTCACGCGGCGTTCTCGCGGGCGGAACCGCCCATCGCCGCGTGGATCTTCGTGAGGCGCACGAAGACGTCTTCCAGCGTCGGCGCGATCGGCCGCACGCCGACTCTCGAACCGGCGCCCTGTTCGAGGTCGCGCGCGATGTCTTCGTCGCTCCGGTCCCCCTGAACGAGGATGTGGAGGGAGTTTCCGAAGATCGTCACGTCCTCCACGTAGGGCAGCGTGCGCGCGTGCCCCATCAGCGCCGCGACGCCTTGCTCGCACTCGGCCTCGATCCGGCGCATCCCCGCGGGCGTCACCTCCGGCAGGCGGGTGAGGTCGTCCGGCTTGCCGTTGACGAGCAGTTTCGAAAGGTACAGATAGGCGACGGAGCCGCACCTCTCCGCCTCGTCCATGTAGTGGGTCGCGACCATCACCGTGGCGCCTCCCGCCGCGAGCTCGAACAGCAGGTTCCACAGCTCGCGGCGCGCGACCGGGTCGATCCCCGCCGTTGGCTCGTCGAGAAAGAGGACGCGAGGCTCGTGCATCAAAGACGCCGCGAGCGCGAGCCTCTGTTTCCAGCCCCCCGAGAGCTGCGCGGCGAGGCGGTCGCGGTAGGGCCCGATGCTCGTGAGCTCGACGGCCCACTCGCGCCGTCTCCTCGCCCGTTCCCCGGACAACCCGTACACGGAAGCGAAGAACTCGAGATTCTCCTGCACCGTCAGGTCTTCGTAGAGAGAGAACCGCTGCGGCACGTAACCGATCCGCTGACGCACCTCCTCGCCCGATGTCGCGACGTTCAGGCCGTCCACGAAGGCTTCGCCTCCCGTCGGGACGAGCAGCCCGCAGAGGATGCGAATGAGCGTCGACTTGCCGGAGCCGTTGGGGCCGAGCAGCCCGAAGATTTCCCCGCGCCGCACCGACAGAGAAACCGAATCGAGAGCCCGCACCGAGCCGAAATCGCGCGTGACGTTTCGAACTTCGATGCCGAGCTCGCCGGATTCGCTCATCGCCGGAAGCGCACGAGAGCCGCCATCCCGGGTTTGAGCTCCGGGGCGGCGCCGATCGCGACCTTGACCCCGAAAACCTGGTCGCCCCTCTGTTCCAGCGTTTGAACGTTTCGCGGCGTGTACTCCGCGCGCTGGCGGATTTCGACGACCGTTCCCGGAAACGTCCGGTGAGGAAAGGTGTCGACCGAGATCGATACCGGCTCCCGGACCCTCACGAGACCGAGCTGAGGCTCCGGAACGTAGACGCGCACCCAGATTTCGCCGGGCTCCAGGAGGGTCGCGACCGGCTGGTTCGCCGCGACGAGATCCCCGGGACGCATGTCCATCGTGGCGACGATTCCGTCGGCCGGGGCGCGCACGACGAGCTCCTCTCTCTGCCGCTGCAAGTAGCCGAGCTGCCCCTCCTGCTCGGCGAGACCGGCCCGGGCGGAGGCGATGTCCTCCGGCCGATTGCCCCTCGCGAGCTCGTCGTATGACTGCTTCGCCACGCGAGCGGCCGCGGCCGCATTGTCGTACTGCTGCTGCGGAGCGAGCCCTTCCCGCAGGAGAGCCTCCTGTCGGACGCGTTCCTTCTCCGCGTTCCGCCATTCGACGCGCGCCCGCTCCGTCTCCTCGCGGCGGGGGCCGTTCAGCGCTTTCGCCAGCGCGGCTCGAGCATTCCCGACTCGCGCCTCCTGCTCGCGGATCTGCCGGTCGAGAAGGTCCGGCTCCAGCGTCACGATCGGCTGCCCCGCACGGACTGACGCCCCTTCGTCCACGTGGACCGTCTCGACCCGGCCTCCCACGAGCGATCCAACGTCGACGTCCCGCGCCTCGATCGTTCCCGAAAGAACGAGGTCGCCCGCGGGGCGACCTTTCCAGAAGAACCACGCCGCCGTCCCCGCGGCGACGAGCGCGACGGCCGCCGGGACGAGGACTCCCCGCCTCATGACCGGCTCTCCCGGCGTCTCGCTCTTCTCATCTCGACTCCACTATACAGGCCAACTTTCATCCTCTTTCCAATCGCGATAGTCTCCTCGGCGGAGAGAAGGGAGCGTCCATGCCCGAAGGGCCCGAGCTCGAACGCGAATTCGACCGACTTCAGGAATCGGTCCACGAGATTGCGGAAGAAGAGAACGAGGGACGCCGCTTCCTTCGGTTCGTCGCGCTTTCGACCGCTCTCATCGCGGTCGTCGCGGCGATCGCCGCGCTCGAAGCCGGAAGCACGATCAACGAGGCATTGTTGAAGAAGAACGCCTCGATCGCCTCGGGCACGTCGGCATTCGACGGCTGGTCTCAGTATCAGGCGAAGGGAATCAAGGCCGCCGTCCTCTCCGCGCAGAAACAGATCCTCATTTCGATGGATCGCGTTCCGCAGCCGTCGATCGACGCCGACCTCGCCCGCTATCAGAAGGAACAGGCGGAGATCTCCGCGGCGAATCGGAAGCTCGAGAAGACGTCACAGGACGAGGAAGAAGAGGCCTCTCACCTGATCCATCGCCACCACCGTTTTGCCGCTTCGGTCGCGCTCCTCCAGATCGCCGTCGCCCTCTCCGCGATCGCCGCCCTCTCCCGAAACCGGGGAATGTGGATGCTTTCGCTCGCGATCGCGGCCGCCGGAGCCGTGGTCTTCGCCGACGGATTCCTTCTGTTCTTCTGAGCGGCGGCGGGCGTGAGGCGGCCGCGAGCGATTCTCACCGACTGGATCATTTCCGTCGTCACGAAGCCCCGCCGGATCTATCGGCGCTACGGCGCGAACGACGTCGCGAAGCTGAAGAAGCACGTGCGCAAGTGCGACGTGATCCTCGTCGACGGCGACCAGCGCGTCTCGCAGGCGATCAAGACCCTCACGATGTCTTCGTGGTCTCACAATTGCGTCTACATCGGCGACGAGCTCCTTCGCCGAAACCACCCGATGCGGGACGAAGTCGAACGCCGCTTCGGAAGAGAGGCCCGGCACCTCGTGATCGAGGCGCTCGTCAGCACGGGCGTCGTCGTCTCTCCCCTCATCAAGTACCTGGATTTCAACCTTCGAATCTGCCGCGCGTCCGGTCTCCGCGCCGACGACGCCGAGACGGTCCTCGACGACCTGATTTCCCAGATCGGAAATCGCTACGACGTCAAGAATTTCACGGACCTGATGCGCTACCTGCTTCCGTTCCACTGGATTCCGGCCCGCTTCCGGGAGGACGCGCTGCACCTGGGAAGCGGCGTCGCGACCGAAACGATCTGCTCCTCGATGACGGCGGCCGCGTTCCAGAAGGTCGGATTTCCGATCCTCGCCGATTTCCGGCCCGAGAAGCCCCGGACCGCGTCGGAAAAGCTCAAGGCCGCCCTTTTCGGGCGCCGCGCGCGGCGAGCCTACACCGGCCTCTTCCATGCTCGCCACCCGACGCTCATCGTCCCGAGGGACTTCGACCTTTCCCCGTATTTCGAGATCGTGAAATTCAACGCGATTGCCGACGGGTCTTTCGATTATCGAAGGATCCGCTGGGCGAGGATGAACGTTTTTCCCGAGGCGAAGGGCAAGCCCCGGCGATAGGCGCGTCCCTCAGGCCTTCTTCAGTCTCCCGGCCAATTCAAACGCGGCCTTGTAGCCTTTCGACTGTTTGATCTTCTTTACCTGGGCCTTTTGCGCCTTGTTGAGACCGCGGACGAGGCCCATGTACTTCCCCTGCAGCTTGCGCATGTTCTTGACCTGCGCGGACGATTCTTTTCGCACCCGGGACACGGCTTTCTTCACGACCGCGCGCGTTCGACGCGACCCTCGATGGATCTCCCGCGACGCCGCCCGTCCGAATGTCTTCTGAAGGCCCGAAAGCTGTCTTTGAAGGTCTTCGATTCCCTTCTTGAGATTGTCGACTGTCTTGAAGATGTCGTTGGCCATTGTTCCTCCTGGAGCGAGAGTCTATAGCGAAACACGCCGCGGAATTCCGACAATATCGATCTGACAGTTCCGCTTCGGAGATCCCGTCGCAGCCCCGAAATGATGCGACTGTCTCATGATTTTCCACAACCGAGCGAGTAGCGTCGACAATGACCGATTTGTCATCCGCCGCCGGCCCGGATGCCGGCGAAAAAGAAGGAGGCCCATCATGATCAGGCGCCACGGCGTTCGAGCTCGGCCTGTCGCCTCGGCCGTGTTTCTCGCGGTGATCTTCACAATGGCATTCACTGTTCCTGTACGGGCGCAACAGTGGACATTGATTGGATGGAACGATCTCGGAATGCACTGCACGGACGGTTTCGATTTTTCGACTTTCTCCGTGCTGCCCCCCTACAACACGATTCATGCCCAGATCATGGACCCTTCGGGGAAACTTGTGACGCAACCCTCGGGCATTCTCGTGACCTACGAAGCCGTCCGAGATGCCGACCAGTCACTCAACACGACATCGATCGGGAAGACCAACTTCTGGTCGTGGGTGAAGGCACTCTTCGGAGCCTCGCCGGCTCCCGACACGGGCCTGGCCGGGTTTTCGATGCCCGGCTCCGCGAATACTGCCCGGCCGATGACCTTCGACACAACCCGGTCGTGGTTCACCGCGGAGGGCATTCCTCTCACGCCGTTTCCCGACGGCGCGTTCAGTGTGACGCCGCCATCGAAGAACTTCTACCCCATGATGAGGCTGACGGCCCGGGACACCTCCGGCAATGTTCTCGCAACGACAGACATCGTCCTGCCGATTTCCGACGAAATGGATTGCCGATCGTGCCACGCTTCCGGATCGAACCCGCCGGCACAACCCGTCGCCGGGTGGGTCTACGATCCCGACCCGAATCGAGACGTGAAGCTGAACATCCTGCGACTCCACGACGATCTGCAGGCGAACGATTCGACCTATGGGGGAGCCCTGGCGTCGATCCAGGCGAGCCCATCGGGGCTCTATGCGACGGCGACCCAATTGGGAAGGCCCATTTTGTGCGCAAGCTGCCATGCTTCCAACGCCCTGGGCACCGCCGGCTATCCCGGCGTCATGCAGTTTACCAGCGCGATGCATGCCCTCCATGCGTCCGTCGTCGATCCCAGTAACGGGCTCACTCTGGAATCCAGCCAGAACCGCTTCGCCTGTTACCGATGCCACCCCGGAGCCGCGACCCGGTGCCTTCGGGGCGTCATGGGAAATTCCGTCGCGCTGGACGGCTCAATGGCGATTCAGTGCCAGAACTGCCACGGGACAATGAACGCCGTCGGATCGCCCGACCGGTTGGGATGGTTCAATGAGCCCAACTGTCAGAGTTGTCACACGGGAACCGCAACGTCCAATTCGGGAAGCCTCCGTTACACTTCCGTCTTCTCGAGCGCCGGAGTGACCCGCACCGCCGCAGACTCGACCTTCGCCACGAATCCGAACACTCCTGCCGCGAACCTCTCGCTCTATCGATTCTCGACCGGGCACGGAGCCCTGCAATGCGAGGCCTGTCACGGATCCACTCACGCCGAATGGTCAAGCTCGCACCCGAACGACAATGTCCAGAGCATAGAGCTCCAGGGCCACGCGGGGATGGTTTCCGATTGCGACACCTGCCACGGCGCCCTTCCGAGCCCACTCTCGGCGGGCCCCACGGCATGCATCCTGTCGGCCAGAATTGGGCAACCTCGCACTCCGATTTCGCGGAAACCGCGGGGACGGCGTCCTGCCAGCGGTGTCACGGCAGCGACTATCGGGGGACCGTGCTCTCACGGGCGCTCGGCGACCGCTCGATCACGACCGGCCTCGGGTCCCTCGCCCTCTGGCGCGGTTTTCAAGTCAGCTGCTATGCCTGCCACAACGGTCCCTCGAGCGAATCGCGGACGACGAACCGTCCGCCCGTGGCGAAGAACACGTCCTCTGACCACCGCCGTCGCGACCCCGGTTCAGATTGCGCTGCAGGCAAGCGACCCGGACGCGAACCCCCTCACGTTCCGCGTCGTCTCGCAGCCGATCCACGGCACCGTCGGTCTGTCGGGCAACACCGCAACGTACTTCCCGGAGCCCAACTTCACCGGAACGGAGGGATTCACGTTCGCGGCCTGGGACGGCTACACGAACTCCAACCTCGCTTCCGGCACCGTGACGGTTCAGAACGTCGTTTGCACCGTCGCTTGTTCCGCCACGGTACCGGCCACAGCCGCAGCGGGCAGCGCCGTCGCCCTGCAGGCCTCGGCTACCCTCACGGGCTGCCCCGGAGGAGCGAGCTTCGACTGGAACTACGGCGACGGTTCGCCTCACGGATCGACCGGAAATCCGACACACACCTACGCGCGGGCGGGGAATTACAACTGGACGCTCCAGGTGTCTTCGGGAGGCGCGATCTGCACTCGCACCGGAACGATCGTGATCACGTCGCCCTGCTCGGTCGCATGTACCGCGACGGTTCCCGCAACCGCGAGGCTCAATCGAGCCGCTTCCTTCAAGTCCACCGTGAAGCTCTCGAATTGCTCATCCGGAGCCGCTTTCGACTGGAACTTCGGCGACGGCGCCGCTCACTCCTCCGCGCAGAATGTGTCGCACACCTATCGAAAGCGCGGACTCTTCCACTGGACCCTCACGGTGTCGGCCGGCGGCGTCACCTGCACCCGAGCCGGAACGATCTCGGTCTCGTAAGAGATGATCCGGGAGGCCCTCCAGGGGGCCTCCCGTTCCGTTCCTACAGATCCCCGGCGGCGACTTCGACGAGCTCGCCCGGGCGGATGTGCTTGCGAGCTCCCGCGTCGATCTCGTCTTTCGTGAGAGCGTCGACGAGGGCGGGAAATCCGTCGAGGTAGTCGATCCCGAGGCCGTAGGTCTCCGCCATGTCGAGGGCCCCCGCGATTCCGGAGTTCGACGCGAGATCGACCTTGAACTTCCCGACCCGGGAGCGCTTCTCGTCCTCGACCTCCCGGGGAGTGATGCCCCCCGAGACGAACTCTTCCAGGACCGCCCGGGCGGACGCGACCGCGCGGCGGAGATTCGCGGGGGCGACGGTGAGCGAGACGGAGAAGGGCCCCGAGTAGCGCCCCGCCGAAACGCGGGCGTTGATGCCGTAGGTCAGGCCCTCCGTGTCCCGCACGCGGAGCCCGAGCCGCGACGACAGGGTCGACTGCCCGAGCGCGGCGACGCCGAGCGTCGTCGCGAGATAGTCGGGATCGGCCCGCACGAGACGCGAGTCGTGCGCGAGGAGAACGTCGGCATTGACCTTGTCCTTCATCGAGACGATTTCCGAAGTCGCGCGCGCCGGTCCGACCGGCGGCACGTCGAGCCGCGGCGGCGACCCGGCCGGCGCCCCCGACAGGAGCTCGGAGAACTGCTCGACGGTCGCCTGCGCGTCCAGATCTCCGACGGCCACGAGAACCATCGTCGCCGTTCCGTAGCGCGACCCGTGGAACGCGAACAGGTCGCTCGCGGTGGAACGCTCGATTGCCGCGATGATCTCTTCCGGCGTGTCCGCACAATAGGGATGCCCCGGCGGATAGAGCAGCCGCGAAGCCGCCGTGGAAGACCGCCAGCCGGTTTGATCCGAAAGCTGCCGGATTCCGCCGATCAGCCTTTCCTTCTCGCGCGACAGCTCGTCCTCGGGGAACGCCGGCTCGGTCATCATCTCGACGAGCGCCTCGAAGGCGAGGTTCCGGTCGCGCGAAAGGCAGGAGAGCGAGATATCGGCGGTGTCGGGGTCGCCCCCCGAGGCCGAAAACGAGATCGAGATTCCCCGGCTCTCGAGGTCCGCCGCCATCTGCATCTTGGTCCGGCGCCGGGTGCCCTTGTCGAGCATCTGCGCCGTCAGCGACGCGAGCACCGGATCGGAATCCGGGGAATAGGCCGATCCCGCGCGCAGCGTGCCCGACAGGGCGATCGTGGGATTGAAATGGTTCTCGAGCGAAAGGTACCTCGCCCCGGAGGCGTCGAGCAGGCGAGCCGTCCTTTCGCGAAACGACAGCCTCGTCATGCCTGCTCCCCGTCCGCCTTCGGGACGAACCACCCGACCGTCGCGAAATCGTCCTGGAAGCAGGCCGCAGCCGCCCGCGCGACGTCTTCCCGGGTCACCGCCTGGATTTTCGGGAGGTAATCGACGTACCAGTCCCAGTCCGCCACGGCGATGGCCTCGGTCAGGCTCCCCGCGACCTGGTCCGTCGTGTCGCGCTCGAAGATCACGTCCGCCTCGATCTGGGTCTTCGCCTTTCGGAGCTCGTCCTCCGTCACGCCGCCGCTCGCGACGCGCCGGATCTCGGCGCGAAGGATGTCCTCCGCGCGCTGGTGCCCGGTTCCCGGAGCGAGCGTCGTGAAAAACGAAAAGAGCGACGGATCGTGCAGCTGCCAGTTGATGGCCGACACCGAGATCGACAGCGAGGGCTCGACGAGGGCCTGGTACAACCGGGACGTGACGCCGACGCCGAGGATGTTGGCGAGCACGGCGAGCGGGAACGTGTCGGGGTCCGCCGCGGCGACGGAGCGAAACGAGACGCCGACCCACCCGAGCTGGCCCGCGCGGCGAACCGTGAACCGCCGTTCGCCCTCCTGGCGCGGCTCCTCCGTGTAAATCCGCGGGATCGGCGACTCGGACCGGGGAATGGGGCCGAAATGCCGCGCCAGGAGCGCAAGCGCTTCCGGTTCCTCGAAGTCTCCGAGCACGATCGCCGTCGCGTTCTCGGGATGGTAGAACGTGTCGTAGAACTCCTTCAGGCGCGACGTCGGCATTCCCTCGATGTCGCTCTTCCACCCGATCGTCGGATGGTGGTACGGGTGTTCCCGAAACGCGATCGCGAACGTGTCCTTGTACAGCACCTGGAACGGGCTGTTCTCCCCCCGCTCGAACTCGTTTCGAACGACCGTCATCTCCGGAACGCGGTCGCCGTCGCGAATGAACGATCCGCGCATGCGGGACGCCTCGATTCGCACCGCCAGCTCGAGCTGATCCGAGGGAACGGTCTCGAAGTAGTTCGTCCGGTCGAACCACGTCGTCGCGTTGAAGCGGGCGCCGACGGCTTCGAGCGTCGCGGCGATCTGCGTTCCGGCCTCGCGATTGAACTCGGGAGTGCCCTTGAACATCAGGTGCTCGAGCAGATGAGTCGCTCCCGTGTGGCCGACCGCTTCGTGCCGGGACCCGACCCGGTACACGAGGCAGAACGTCGCGACCGGGGCGACCGGGTTTCGCAGCAGGAGAACCTGCATTCCGTTGGCGCGCAGGCGCCACTCGCGAATTCCGTCGCGCTCTTTGACGAAGTCAAAAACCGGGACAGGCGAGCTCGGGGCCGCCATCGAGTCCTCCGATCGAGATCTGATTCAGCCGCCGCCGGCGATATCTTCGGCTCCGTCCACGCCGATCACGTTTCCCGAAATCCAGCGTGTTCGTCCCGAAGCGAGGGCGACGAGAGCGCCCGCCACGTCCCCGGGCGTCGTGAGCCGGCGCGCCGGATGAAGGGCGAGAACCCGTTCGATCATGGCTTCGTTTCCGGGGATCTTTCGCAGCGCCGGCGTGTCGGTCACCCCGGCTCGAATCGCGTTCGCCGTGATGTTGCGCGGAGCCAGTTCCACGGCGATCTGGCGGATGTGAGACTCGAGCGCGCTCTTGGCCGACGAAACGGCTCCGTAGGCGGGCCACACGATGTGGTCGCCCGCGGAAGTCATCGCGAAGATCTTCGCCTCGTCGGCGAAGAGATCCGCAAAGTAGAGGTCCTGGGTCCAGTAGACGAGCGAATGCGCCATGACATCGAGCGTCATCTCGATCTGCGTCTTCGCAAGAGAGCCTTCGCGGGTCTCGCCGAACATGGGCTTGAGCGTCCCGAAAGCGAGGGTGTGGAGCATCACCGAAACCCTCTCCGATTTCGGAGCGTCCGCGAGAGCTTCCCGGATCCGGCCGACGACTTCCTGGCGCTTCGCCTCGTCGGCCGCGTTGATGTTGAAGAATTCCGCCCGGCGGTTCGCCGCCCGAATGCGAGCGACGATTTCCTCGACCTTCGGCAGCGTGGATTTGCGGTCGAGGTGGACGCCGAAGATGTCCCATCCGGCGTCGGCCAGCGCCAGCGAACAGGCTTCCCCGAACCCCGAAGAGGCGCCCAGAACGAGCGCCCACCCCCGCCTGTTGTCTCCGCCCATCGCGGCGGAGTTTAGCATACGGCCGTTCGCGCTAAGGGACGTAGCCCCGCATCGTCCGAAGACGAATGTCGGGCTTCTTGCACGCGACGGCGATGGACCGAAACTCCTCGTCGCCCTTCGTCGAATCGGTGCGGTAGGAGAGGATGTACTGCGACCTCAGCTCGGTCTCGATCTGGCGAACGATGTCGGGGATTTTCCTGGCGTCCGACGTGAAGAAGATCTCCCCCCCGTGTCCGAAGCCATTTCCTTGAGCTTTGAGCGGATCGAAAATTCCGCCAACGAGAGGTCGACACCGATGACATAGACCGGGACGCCGATCGATCGCAGATAACGCAGCATCGTCGGATAGTCGACCCAGGAGTGGTTGTCGCCTCCGTCCGAAATCACGACGAGCGCCTTTCGCCCCGTCGTCGCCCGAAACTGGTACAGGCCGAGCACGACGGAATCGAAGAGCGCCGTCTGGCCCGTGGCCGTCGTGTTGACAACGGCCTTCACGAGCTCGGCGACGTTCGAGGAAGGAGGGGCGACGAGAGTGGGCACCTCGTTGAACTCGATCACGAAGCCGCGGTCCTTCTCATGGATCATGTCCCGGAACAGGGAGCTGCCCGCTTCGTGGACGAACTCCATGGCCTTGCGCATCGATCCGGATCCGTCGATCACGAGCCCGATGTTGAGCGGGAGATTCTGCGCGATCTCGAACGAGAGCAGTTTCTGCGGACGGCCGTCCTCCGAAACGGCGAAGTCCGGCTCCGCCAGGCCCTTGACGAAATGGCCCTCCCGATCCAGCGCGGACACGTGGAGCTGAACGACGTCCACCTTGACGTTCTCGACCGCCGTTCCCTGCCCGCGCAGGAACCGGATGTCGTTGGCCTCCTGTCCCTCCGGGGTGACCGCCGTCGCACGCAGGTAGCTCGCTTTCGCGTACTGCGAAGCCGGAATGATCGTCACATAAGGAGGCCCCGCGAAGCTCTGGAACTTCTTGTCGTCGACGAAGAGGTCCACGGTCTTCGCCGTTCCGCCGTTGATCGATTGAACCGCGAGCCGAACGGTGACGCCGGACGCCGCGCCCCGGGCGGGAATCGGAAGGATCCGGACGGCCACCTTCGCGTCGCCCTCGTTGATCGCCCAGGCATCCTCGTCGATGAGGTTTCCGAGCGCGTCGAAGCCGACCGCGCGGACCGTCTGGCGCCTCGGAATCTTACCCAGGTCGATCTCGACCGTGTACGGAGGGCGCGTCCGCGCGAGGATGAGTTTCTCGTCGAGGTAGAACTCGACCTTCGTCACGGGCGGCTTCGACGGTGGCGGAGAGCCGGATGAGACCGACCGGAGCTTCCCGGTCCGGCGGGAGGATCTTGACCCGCGGCGCGGCGGCCGCGAGAGCTCCCGCGTCGAGCTTCGGCGCGAATCTCTCCGGCGCGGTCATCACGACCCCTTCGGCCGAGGGGAGCGTCGATCCGTCGTTGGGCGCCATTTCGGGGCGGAAGGGCTGGCCGACCTCCGGAACGTCGATCGGAAACTTCAACGACGCATAAGTCTTGACGGAATCTCCCATGTCGATCTCGACCTCGTACGCGCCCGGGGCGAGCGAGCGAAGGAAGGAAAACGAGAGCGGCTCTCCTTCGCTGAGCTTCCCGGAGAACGGGTAGCTCAGCGCCTCGGTCGCGCCGTTGAGCTTTCCGCGGATCGAGCCCCGCAGGGTCATCGAGTACTGGTGGATGCCCTTGCCGAGAATCGCGGCGGCGATCTCGGGCGAGGTGAGGCGAATCCGCACGACCGTCTTGTCGCCGATCGAGCCCAGATACGCGGCCGACGTCTCCACTTTGAAGTTCTTGACGGGGGTTTTCAACTTCGTTTCGGACGTCTGGACCTGGGCTCGGACGGGCATCGCGAAGAGCGTCGCCGCGAGGGCGGCCGAAAGCGCCGTCGATCGGATTTTCATGAACGCCATAATGTGCGGGTTTCGGCCGATATTCCCGGCCTCAAGCGGCAATCGCGTCGACGGCGAAGAATTCTTCCACCGCGCGGCGGAAATCTTCCGGAGTCTGCAGCTGCGAGATGCGCACGCGCAGCGCCCGGCCGTTCGGCAGGCCGTGGGTGTACCAGCCCGTCATCGTTCGCAGGCGATGGAGCGCGTGAATGGCGCTCTCGGAGTCCGTTTCGATCTCGGTGAAGTGCCAGAGCATCAGGTCGCGGCGCTCTTCCAGGGTCGCCGGAGTCGGCCGCCTTCCCGCGAGCAGATCGGCGGTCTGCCGGAAAATCCAGGGGTTTTTCATCGTCGCGCGGCCTGCCATGACGGCGTCGCAGCCCGTTTCGCGAAACATCCGGGCGGCGTCCTCCGGGGTCTCGACGTCCCCGTTTCCGACGACGGGGATCGAGACCGCGGCCTTGAGCTCCGCGATCGCCGACCAGTCCGCCTTTCCCGTGTACATCTGCCGCGCGGTCCGGCCGTGCATCGCGACGGCGGAGACCCCTTCTCCCTCGCAGACCTTTCCGATCTCGAGAAAATTCTTTCGGTCCGCATCGAGGCCGAGGCGAAACTTGACGGTCAACGGAATCGAGAGGCGCTTCTTCACCTCGCGGATCATCGCGCCCGCGAGCGCCGGATCTCCCATCAGCGCCGCGCCGGCGCACCCCTTGAGCACCTTGTTCGCCGGGCAGCCCATGTTGATGTCGCAGACGTCGGGGTGAAGCTGCTCGACGATGTCGGCGGCGGCCGCCATGCGTTCGACGCTCGAGCCGTAGATCTGGATCGACAGCGGGCGCTCCTCTTCGTCGAAGACGAGCTTTCGAAGCTGCCGCGCGTTGCCCCGCGTGATCGCCTCCGACGAGATGAACTCCATCGTGACGAGGCCGACGCCCCCGATGCGGCGCAGCATCCGGCGGTAGAGCCGGTCCGTGATGCCCGCCATGGGGGCGAGCACGAGCGGCGGGTCGATCGGGACGGGGCCGTAGGTCAGCACGGGCGAATTATAAGGCCGCTCACTCAGCCCGCGAGCGAGACCGGCGGAGCGGCCCGGCCCTCTGAGGCGGCGCGCAGGCGGTTCTGAGGAGACGAAAAGTGTGTTTGAGCTGGATGTCTTCCGTTCGAAGCGTACAAGCCCCCCACGGTGAGACGATGCCGAAGCGAAGCCCGATGTTGCGAGTTCTTTTCGGCGAGCGAGGAACTGCCGAGCGCCGCCCGGAGGCTGGTTGCGACGTCGGTGAGCGAGCCCCTACTGCCGCTGCCCGGGGAAGACGTACGTGTCCCCCGTGCGGACGTCGAGCACGGACGCGACCGCGAAGCACGCGGCGGAGGAGCTCGCGGTCTCCGGGATCGCGACGGTCACGCGGAGGCCCGGCGCGTTCTGATATCCCGCGGCCAGGTTCGATAGAACGTCGGAAAAGCGATGGTTCGAGTACGGAAGGACGGTCGCGGTCGCTCCCGCTCCCCCGTTGTTGACGATCAACGAATGCTCCGGCTCGACGACGTTCAGGACGACCGTGATCGGCGCGTTCGAGGTATTCGTGACGTCCACGTTCGTGCGGAAGCCGGGATCGTTCGCGAGCCCGTACATCTGCCACAGCGTCGCCGTGTCGTCGGAAGCGAGTTTTTTCCCGAGCGCTTCGGAGGCGGGAATTCCGGATTCGAACACCCCGTAAGTCCCCGCCGGCTGGCTCAGGTAGATGTGGGCGGACACGAGGACGGGCACGGCGTCCGAAACATACCGGACGTTGCCGATCAGGCTTCCGTTCAAGCCGAGGAGGCCCGGCAGGAAATCGGGAAAGAAGCGCGTCTCGCGCGGCGCGACGACGACCGTCGCCGAGTTGCCGGACGTCCCGTCGGCCTCCGAGACGTGGAACGTCACCGTGACGTCGGTCGGAGTGTCGGTCGAGGGGTTGTAGATCCAGAGGTCGGTCACGAACGTTCCGAGAGAGCCGGGAGCGTGCCCGACACCCGGCACCCAGCCGTCCATCGCGGACGGGGAATAGGCGGCGGAGACAGAGCGCGGCAGGACCCAGGTCGTTGCCGCCATCAGGATCAGAGCGATGCGGAGCACCTTCATGGGAGCCTCCCCCAGCGGAATGGACGAGCGGCAACGAGAAAGGTTGGCGAAGGGAGACGTGCTAAGATTTCGGTCCCCGACGGAGAGGTGGGTGAGTGGCTGAAACCAGCGGTTTGCTAAACCGCCGTAGGGCTTAAAACTCTACCACGGGTTCGAATCCCGTCCTCTCCGCCAGATTGTTCGCTCCACTTCGTTCCGCTGGCGCTTCGCGCGTCCTCGCTCTGCTCGGACAAATCTGGACGTCTGACCTGGGGAATGTGTTCCCCAAGCCCCTTCTGCAAGCCCCTTCGCTCCACTTCGTTCCGCTGGCGCTTCGCGCGTCCTCGCCGCGAAACTTCCCCGCATGCCAGGCCGCGATTTCGAGGAACGCGTTCGACCAGTACGGCCAGTCGTGGATTCCCGGCTCGAGACGCGCGGTCGCCCGGATCCCGCGGCGGTTCAGGAGATCGGCGTACTGGGCGGCAACGTGGTCGAGGTGGTACTTGTCTTCGGTTCCCGCGAGGAGGAACGCCTCGAAGGGATCGTGCCAGCTTTCCCGGCTCTGCGCGATCTTCCACACGTCATTTTCAGCGAGGGAATTGTCCGTTCGCGAATTGCCGAAGACCCGATGAAGCTGCCGGCGCGCGAGAAAAAAGACCTTCTCGATGTCGTCCCAACCCATCGGAATGATCGCCCCGGAAAGCGCGGAGACCGATCCGTACTCCGCGGGGTGGCGCAGCGCGATCTTGACCGAGCCGTAACCGCCCATCGAAATGCCCGTGATCGCGCGGTTCTGCCGCCCCGGCAACACCCGGAAACGGCGCTCGATCTCGCGCGGAAGCTCCTCGGCAACGAGGTCCTCGTACCGGTTCGACCCGTCGTGGAAATTCGAGAACCAAGACCGTCCCCCTTCGGGGCAGACGACGAGAAACTCGGGCAGGACGCCGCTCCGCATCGCCCGGTCGAGCCGGCCCGGGACGCCGTGGCGCCAGAGGACGTCGTGGTGGCCGAAACCATCGTGCAGAAAGTAGAGAACCGGGTAGCTCCGAGTCTCCGACGCGTAACCGGGAGGCAGAAAGACCGAATAAGCGGCTTTCCGGCCGAGCGACGCGCTCGCGAACGATTCCTCGCGCCGGCCGGGCGGCTCGGCCTCACAACGAAGCGCGACGGCGAGCGCGAGAAGAATTCCGATTCCCCTCCGCCTCATCGGATCGCGACGCTTCTCGTGTCGGCGCGAAGGGGGCGACGGGGCGCCCGGCTCGCGTTCAGCAGCGTTGCGGCCAGCGCCGCGGCGATCAGCACGATCGCGACGGCGATCACCTCGCCGGTTCGCCGCCGAAAGCCGGATTGCGGAACCGGATAGAAGACCAGCTTCCGCCCGTCCTTGAGGTGGAACTTGCCACAGGACCCGTGAAGAGAACTCTGCATTTTCCATCCGCGGGGATGCAATCGGCGTGCCCCCTGGATCATTCTACGGAGCCCGCGGGGCCGGCGTCGGCCCCTACTTTGGCGGGCTCAAAGCCGCGTCGTCGGGAGTCTCGGAAACCGCGACGTTTTCGAACCGGATCTCGACCGGTTTCGCCGCCAGGGGCTTCGACGTCGACAACTCGATCGGGCCGAAGCGGCGCCAGTCTTTCCAGGCGACGACGGTCGGCGGGTCGTTCGAGCCGTTGAGAACGTATTTCCACTGGTCGAGCAGGTGCGTCGATCGGTCGATGTCCATCCAGTAGACGTCCCTGGGCGTGAGTCCGACGCCCTCGAAAGAGAGCCGGATCTCGTCGCAGTCCTGGCCCGCGGCCGTCTTCACCTCGCCAACGTATTGCAGGTTGACTCCCGGGTCGAACACCTTCCACGGAGCGAGCAGCCAGTACGTGTCGTTGATGAACCTGCCGTACGCGTTCTCGAGTCCCTTCGCCTTCACGTCCCCTTCCGCGCGCGTGCCGTTGACGAAGAACTCGCCCTGCCGGGTCCCGACATTCAAATACGCCTTCCAGGGACCCCCTTTCGGGTCGACGCCTTCCACCCGATAACGGCCGTCGTAGCGATCCCACCAGTGGGAGAAGGAGACGATCTGCTTCCCGTCGCGAACGACCGTGAAGTCGAACCGCAGAAAGCGGGCTTTGTCCCACCCGCCCTTGCCCCCCATCGCGGAGATCATCGCCTCCGCAACGGAGACGGCCTTCGGATCCTGCGCCGCGGACAGAAGGGCCGCGGCGCCCGAAAACAGCAACGCGAAGACGAGCTTCTTCATGTTCCGATTCTAGACCCGAAGCGGCGCCGAATCGCCATGATAAGGTTTTTTCGTGGAGAAGCCCGGAAGGATTCCCGAGCACCTGTCCCGGCTCCTCGGAGGAGCGGGATTCCGCCTGCGCCGCAGGCTGATCCTCTCCCTGCTGACCTGCGATCCCGAGGGAATTCCGCGCGCCGCGCTGTTGACGCTCTCGGAGGTTCGGGCCCTCTCGCGGGGGCGCATCGCCGTGGCCGTTTCCGGGGGATCGATGACCGAAGCGAACCTCATTCGCCGGCGGGGCGCGACGCTGTTGTACCTCGACGCGGGGGCTTCCGTCTCGATCCAGGCTCGCGCCGGAAAAGCGCTCGTCTCGCGAAGCTCGCCGGACAAGAGGATCTTTCCGCTCCAGGTCGTGCGCGTGAAGGAGGATCGGCCCCTTCCCGGCGAGGTTTCGATCTCGATTTCGAGCGGCCCGCGTTTCTCCGGGCGGGGCGCCGCGGCGCTTTTTTCGATCAGCCTCTTTCGGGAATTGGGCCGCGTTTGACGCGCTTCGCGGGAAAGCACGTCCTCGTGACGGGGGGAGGCCGGGGAATCGGGCGCGCGATCGCGCTCGCGTTCTCTTCGGAAGGCGCCCGTGTCTCGGTGTTTTCGCGCTCGGCCGTTCCGCGAGATCTTCCCGCGGCCGGAAACACGGAATCGGGCGGATCCCTCGCGGCTTACCCGTGCGACGTGACGGACCGCGGCCAGGTCGAAAGCGCCGTCGCGCGGGCGCGCGCCGATTCCGGCCCCGTCGACGCCCTCGTCAACAACGCGGGCATTTTTCTCTGGAAGCCGTTCCTCAGCCTCGCGCCCGAGGAGTGGGATCGGGTGATCGCGACGAACCTGACGGGCGCGTTCAATTTCTGCCGGGTCGTGATCCCCGAAATGGCGGCGCGGATGAGCGGCCGAATCGTCAACGTCTCGTCCATCCACGGCCTGCACGGCGACGCGAACCTCTCGGCGCATTGCGCCGCAAAATTCGGGCTGATCGGGCTGACCCAGTCGCTCGCGAAGGAGCTGCGCGGGCACAACATCACGGTCAACGCCGTTTGCCCGGGGACCACGAACAACAGGGAACCGGACGAGGAATCGGTCCCGCGCAAGGCTCCCCTTGCCGAAAAACTCCGCCCGCGGGACGTCGCCTCCGCGGTGCTCTGGCTCGCGTCGGACGAGGCGGCGGGGATCACCGGAGCGTCGATCGAGATCTACGGCGGCACGCACGTGGCGATCCAGCCGTAGAGCGTCCCTCGCCGGCCTCCTGGGCTCCCGACGCGGGTCTTCGGTGCCTCCCTCGAGGAGACGCAGCGCGCGCGGCGGTGGCATCAATCCGTGCGCGCTCCTCGGGCAAATTTTTTCGCGATCGACCTCTTCCAACTTGCGCGATGGTCCCGGCGAAAAAACTTACGCTCCTCTCGGGAGTGCACCTGTGACCCGCGCCCAGCCCCTTGGCCGGCTTCGGTCCGGGAATTCCCCTCTCCACCTGGAGAGGGGTGGCCGAAGGCCGGGGTGAGGTCAGAGCGCCTGCATCACCCGGTCCGCGATCATCTCGTAGGCCTTGCGGTTCGGGTGAAAGCGATCCGGCGAAAGGCGTTCCGGGCGGTTCTCGAAGAGGTCGAACACCGGAATCGTCCGAACGCCGTGGCGCAGGGCGATCTTTTCAATCGCCGCGTTCCAGTCGACGACGATCGCCGACGCGGCGTCTCCTGAAACCGTCGAAGAGAACGGGTTGTAGAGGTCCAGCATCACGATGCGAGCGGACGGGTTCGCCGAGCGCAGAGTCGAAAGGATTTCGTCGAGGTTCTTTTCCAGTCGCTCGCGGGACCGGGCGATCTCGTCGGGGAGGCTCGCCCGAAAATCTCGCGGCGCCGCGTGCGACAGGTCGTTGCCCCCGATCGAGAGAAGGATCAGGCTGGCCGCGGAGGCGAGGGCGCGCGCGTTGGGATGGGAGAGAACTTCCCGGAGGCCCTCGGTCTCGAGACCGTCGATCGCGAGATTCTCCATCCGGAGACCCGGATGGGAAGCCCTCAGCCGCTCCGCGACGTCGGCCGCGTAGCCGGGTCCCTCTCCGGCGCCGCGCGTCAGCGAATCGCCGAGAGCGAGCACGAGGAACTCTCCCGGCCGCGCGGCCGGTGCCGGAGCGATCGCGGCTTCCGAGACCGGTTTCCCGCCCGCCGGCCGCAGGGCCTCGCGAAACCCCCAGAGCAGCACCGCGCCCGGCAGGATCGAGACGAACAGCGGCACACGCCTCCAGAACCCTTTCATGCGCTTCCGGTAACATTATCGCGATGATTCCTCTTTCGGCGAAACACCTCACGAAAACGCTCGGGAAGCGGGTCGTCGTTTCGGACGTCAGCTTCGATCTGAACGAATCGGAGGTCTTCGGATTTCTCGGCCCGAACGGCGCGGGCAAGACAACGACGATCCGGATGCTGACCGGGTTGATCCGTCCCGACTCGGGCAGCGTCGTGATCTGCGGCATCGACCTCTCGCGCCATTTCGAGGCCGCGATGCGAAACGTTGGCGCGATCATCGAATCGCCGGATCTCTACCGTTCGCTGACCGGCCGCGAGAACCTCGAGGTGTTCGCGGCGATGGTCGGCCGCGGGGCCCGCTCCCAGATCGAAGACCTCGCGCGCCTCGTCCGGATCGACGGGCGGCTCGAAGACCGCGTCTCCACGTATTCGCTCGGAATGCGGCAGCGGCTGGGAATCGCCCAGGCGCTCCTCGGAGAGCCGCGCGTGCTGATCCTCGACGAGCCCGCCAACGGGCTCGACCCCGCGGGCATCCGGGAGATGAGGGAGCTCCTGAAGCGGCTCGCGCGCGAACGGGGGCTCGCGGTTTTCGTCTCGAGCCACCTGCTCGCGGAAGTCGAGCTCATGTGCGACCGCGTCGCGATCCTCCACCGCGGCAGGATCCTCGCCGTCGAGGGCGTCGAAGCGCTCCTCTCGCGCGGATCGCGCGTGCGCTTCCGCACGCCGATCCCGACCGCGGCGCAGCGCGCGCTCCGGCGCCACGCCTCCGAGGAACCCTCGATCCTCGGAGAGGAGGCCGTGAGCGCCGAGATGCCCGACGACGAGATTCCGCGCGCCCTGACGACGCTGTCGGCCGAAGGCATCCCCGTGTTCGAAGTCGTCCGCGAGCGCCCGCAGCTCGAGGAGATGTTCCTCGAGCTCACGCACGGGGAGACGGTTTGAAAGGGCCGGACAGGTCGTGATGCTCTCCCTCGTCGAGAACGAGATGCTGAAGATTTTCCGGCGGAAGCGATTCCGCGTCGTGCTGATGATCCTCATCTTCCTCACGGCGCTCGTCGTTTTCGCGCAGTGGAAGACCCGCGCCCGGGAGACCGCGCGCCAGGGCGCACGCCAGTGGACCGTCGAAACGCAGAGGCGGATCGTGGGATTCCAGAACCGTCTGCGCGACCCGGGTCTCCCCCCCTCGATGCGCCGCTGGATGGGGTTCGAGGTGAAGCGCCTGCAGTACTCGCTCGACCACGGGTTTGACCCCAACGCGATCAACGGGCCCGTTTTTTGCCGCAATTTCATCAACGCGTCTTCGTTCCTCCTCGTTCCGCTGCTCGTCACGCTCTTCGCGTCGGACCTCGTTTCGTCGGAGCTCGCGGAAGGCACGATCAAGATCCTGCTCACGAGGCCCGCCCGGCGCTGGAAGGTCCTCGCGGCCAAGACGCTCGCCCTGTTCTCGTGCGTGACGCTCACGGTGGCCGCCTGCGCGCTCTTTTCCTACCTGATTTCCGGGATCGCGTTCGGGTACAGGGGCTGGGGCGCGCCCGTTCTCTCCGGCTTTCGCTTCGCGGCGGGCTCGCTCGACGTGACCGGGGTGCGGGAAACCCCGCTGTGGCGGGACGCTCTCCACGTTTACGGCCTCGGGTGGTTCGCGGCTCTCGTCGTGGGCTCCCTCGCCCTGCTGCTTTCGGTCCTGTTCCGCACGACCGCGGCCGCGATGGGCACGATGCTCGCCTGCCTCGTCGCGGGCACGATCCTTCCCCGGGTGGCGGAAGGCTGGGATTTCTCGAAATACATCTTCGTGACGAATCTTCCGCTGCCGGACTACTTCTCCGGGTCCCCCCCTCCCGTCGACGGGATGACGCTCGCGTTCTCCGTCTGGAATCTCGCGGCCTGGGGAGCGGCGGCGCTGGCCGCGGCTTTCGTCATTTTCACCCGAAAAGACATCACCGTTTGAACTCGTTATGATCGACGTTCACCATGTCGCGACTCGTGCTCTTCGACATCGACGGAACGCTCCTCTCGGCGGGCCGCGCATCGAGGGAAGCGCTTTCCGAAGCGTTTCTGCAGGCGTGCTGCGGCGAGGTGCTGCTCGACGGGTACGAGTTTTCGGGGAAAACCGATCCCCAGATCATCCGCGAGCTGCTCGCCGGGCGGGCGCCGGCTGAAGAGGTCGAGCGAATGTCGAACCTCGCGCTCGCGTTCTACCTCGAGAGCCTCGAGCGCCGGATCGGCCCCGGCGCGGTGACGCCGAAGCGGGGCGCCGGAAATCTCCTGCGCCGGCTCGCCGCGGCCCCCGGGGTGACGCTCGCGCTCCTCACGGGGAATCACGAGCGCGGAGCTCGCGTCAAGCTCGCCCCCGTCGGATTCAACGAATTCTTCGGGTTCGGCGCCTTCGGCAGCGACCACGCGGACCGCTACGAGCTGCCCGCGATCGCCGTGACCCGGGCCCGGGAGCACACGGGACGCGATTTCGAGGGCAAGGAGGTCGTGATCGTCGGCGACTCGATTCATGACGTCGCCTGCGGCCGCGCGATCAACGTGAAATCGGTCGCCGTCGCTTCCGGTCTCACCTCTGCCGAGCGCCTCGCGCGGGAGAATCCCGACCACCTGTTCGCGGACTTCGGCGACACCGCGCGCGTCGCGGAGGCGATTCTCGCTTGAGGCGCCACGTTTCGTGCGCGCTCGCCCTCTTCGCTTCGGTCCTGGCGTCCGCGGTCGTCTCCGCGGCGCCGCGGGACGCGGGACCGGCGTTCGGGAACGCCCCGTACGAGGCGGAACCCGTTCAGCCGGAGAGGATCCGGGTCGCGATCGACTTCTCGGCCGCGGAACAGGTCCTCGAGGCGCTCTCGCAGGACAAGCCGAAACCCGGCGACGCTTCCACCCTCCGGGCCCTCTCTGCCGTCCGCGACCAGATCACCGAGTCCGGGAAGGACCCCGCCGACTGGGACCGCGATTTCGCGTCGGCGTTCCTGGAAGAGAGCCGCCCGTCGGTTTTCGACCTGCGATCGATCCGGCTCGAGAAGGACCGGTGGAGAGTCGCCCTGGCCGGTCTCAAGGCCGACGGCGACGCGGTCGCCCGTCTCGCGGCGCGCCGGGCCGCGGCGCTTCTCCCGACGGACGTGCCCGTGAAGCTCTCCTGCAGCGTCGAACTGACGTTCGCGATGGCGGGACTCGAAGACCACGCCGTCTCGCGCGACGGCGATGACCGAATCCGGATCCTCGTCGACCTCGGCCACACCGTGAGCACCTCGACGGGAGACACCCGGGAAGAGCGCTCCGACGCTCTCGCGCGCCTGATCGCCGGCGAGGCCTTTCGGGCGGCGTGGGACACGTATCGCGCCGCCGCGCCGGGCTGGCAGAAGGCGACGCCTCTCGGTGCGCTCGAGCCGCTCGCCCGGGCGGTCGCCGTGGGCGCCCCGGTCGCGCTCTACGCGTTCGATCGGAATTTCTTTCCGCTCGCCCGATGGCTTCACGACCCGATGCTTCGCGGAATCGACGCGTTGAACCAAGAGGCGACGCTGCTGTCCGATCCGAAGACCGATCTCGCCCAGCGGGCGGAGGTCCTCGCCTCCCTTCGCCGGCCGGGACTTCGCGGCGATCCGGCGCTCGGCGCGGCGGCATTCCTGGCCGACGGGATTTTCCAGCGGCTCGGCCGGCAGGAATTGATCCTCGCGCTCGCGGCCGGGCCGTCCGGTCTCTTCGACGCCTACGCGCGCGCGTCGGGAAAAGGAAGCAACCTCCCGCCCCTTTCCGACGCCTTCCGCAAGCGCGCCGCCGCGAAATGACGCCGTGAACCCGCCGGAGATTCTCGAAGCGATCGGCCGGGCTTCGGCGAGTTTCGAGTCGACCCGCGCGCTCCCGGGCTGGAAGCGGGCGGAAATCCTCCTGCAGATCCGCGACGGGATCTCGCGGCGCCGGGCCGAGTTCACCGACGCGATCGTGCGCGAGGCGCGCAAGCCCGTCCGGTTCGCGTCGGGAGAGGTCGACCGCTGCCTCGTGACGTTCCGGCTCGCGGCGGAGGAAGCGACCCGCCGGCCGGGAGAGGTGCTCCCGGTCGACCTCGATCCGCGGTCGGAGCGCTCCTGGTGCGTCGTCGAGAGGTTTCCGCGGGGAGTCGTCTCCGCGCTCACACCCTTCAACTTTCCCCTCAACCTGCTCGCCCACAAGGTCGCGCCCGCGATCGCGTGCGGATGCCCCGGTCGTCGCGAAACCGTCTCCGCGCACTCCCGCCGCGGCCGCGCTGCTCGCCGAAGAAATCGCGCGAACCGAGTGGCCCGCGGGCAGGTTTCGAGCTCGTCGTCTGCGCCAACGAGGATTCCTCTCCGCTGTGGAAAGACGGGCGGATCGCGGTCGTGTCGTTCACCGGTTCCGACGCCGTCGGATGGAAGATCAAGGAAGAGTCGCCCCGCAAGAGCGTCGTCCTCGAGCTCGGCGGAAACGCCGGGGCGATCGTCCACGACGACGCGGATCTGCCGGCGGCCGCCGAAAAGCTCGCGCTTTCCGCGTTCGCGTATTCGGGTCAGGTGTGCATCAAGGCGCAGAGGATCTTCGTTCGCCGCGGCGTCTTCGAGGAATTCCTCCGGCTTTTCGCGCGAGCCGCCGACGCTCTCCCGCCCGGCCCGCTCGAAGACGCCCGCACCGTGCTCTCCCCGTTGATCGACGAAGACGCGGCGCGCCGCGTCGAGGAGTGGGTCCGGGAGGCGGAAGCGGCCGGCGCGAAGGCCGTCCGGTCGGGAAAGCGCGACGGCGCGTACTATCCGCCGGCGATCCTGACGTCCGTTCCAGATTCCGCGAAGGTCTCGTGCCGGGAGGTCTTCGGCCCGGTCGCGGTCGTCGAGCCGTACGACGAATTCGACGAAGCCCTCCGCCGCGTCAACGCGTCTCCGTACGGGCTCCACTCCGCGGTTTTCACGCGCGACATCGGCCGGATCCGCCTCGCCTACGCGACCCTCGAGGTGGGCGGCGTGCTCGTCAACGAGCCCCCGTCGACCCGCATCGACAACTTCCCCTATGGCGGCGTCAAAGCCTCCGGCGCGGGGCGCGAGGGCGTCCGTTCCGCGATTCTCGAGTACACCGAGCCCCGGGTGCTTTTGATATCCTCGTGACCATGCCCGACGAGCCCGCACCCCCTCCGCCGGCAGCGCCCCCGTCTCCGCCGGCCGATTCCAACCGCACGATCATGCTCGTGCTCGCGTACCTCGGGGCGCTCTCCCTCGTGCCGCTTCTCGTCGAAAAGAACGACAAGGAGGTCCAGTGGCACGCCCGGAACGGCCTGCTGCTGTTCGGCTCGTGGGTCGTGCTCTTCATGATCGACGTGTTCGTCGTGTCGGTCATCCCGTTTCTCGGCTGCCTCTATTCGCTGTTCATGCCGATGGTCGGGCTTCTCTACCTCGTTCTCATCGTCCTCGGAATCGTGAAGGCCTTGAATGGCCAGAGGCTCGTGATTCCGTACCTCTCCGGCCTTGCCGACAAATTCTAGGAGTCAGGGGTGAGGATCAGGTGAGAGGGGCCGCGCCGCTCCTCGCGTTCGGCCTCCTGTGCGCCTGCCTCGGAGATTCCTTGAACCCCCCGCAAGAACAGTGGAGCGCGCACGCGGCGCTGTTCGCGATCGACGCGTACCGCGGGTCGGCTTCGCCGATTCTCGCGAAAACCCGCCTCGTCGCGTGCCGGTTCCGGCCGACGTGCTCCGCCTACGGACGGACGGCGATCGAGCGATTCGGGTTCTTTCGGGGCGGCGCGCTCGCCGCCTGGAGAATCGCCCGGTGCAACCCCTTCGTGAAAGGGGGATTCGACCCGGTGCCGCCCGTCGCCGTCAGCCGCGCAAAACCTGCGCCGCCAGCTCGCACTCGTTCGTCGTGATCGAGGCGACGCCGAGAGACGCGAGGCGCTCGATTTCCTCGGGCGAATCCGCCGTCCAGGGGTGAACCGACCGTCCGGTCGCGGCCATCCGTTCCACGAACCCGGCGTCCACGAGGTCGAAGCGCGGCCCGATCGCCTCGCACGGCGGGATCTCCCCTTCCGACGCCGGAAGCGGGCGGTCGATCAGGAACGAGAGCGCGACGCCGGCCTCCCGCTCCCGGACGCGGCGCAGCACGTCGGGGTCGAAGGAGGCCACGAGCGCGCGGGAGAGACAGCCGAACGCCCCGAGCAAATTCACGACGCGGGCGGCAACGCGAGCCCGGTCGGTCGAGGAGCTCGTCTTGATCTCGACGACGTAGCGCATCGACGCGCCGTACCTCTGGAGGACCTGCTCGAACGTGGGAATGCGGTATTCCCCGAGCGGCGAATCGAGAAGAAGCTCGCGCACGTCGTGCGACGGCATGCCCCGGACCGGGTGGAGCTCCGTGCCGATGGGGATCTGCTCGTCGTGGAAGACGACGAGGTCGAAATCGCGCGTCTGCCGGAGATCGAGCTCGATCGCGTCGGCCCCGAGGGACTCGGCGAAGTCGAAGCTGTCGAGCGTATTCTCCCGCGCCCGCCGGGCGCGCCGCGGTGCCCGACGATCCACAGGGGGTGCGGTTCGGTCCAGATGCTTTCCAAGGCAGGCGCATGTTATCGCAGGAGAGGGCGGCCCCGACTCGTTCGAGAATCGCTCGTTTCGCTCTAAAATCGTCTCGTTCTAAACTTGGACGTTGCTCTCGATCATCGTTTCGATGTACCTCTACCAGGCCGCCGCGTCCGCGCAGGCGCAGACTCCGGAGCTCGTCGCGCTCGAAATCGAAGTCGTCACGGACTCGTCGCTCGACGCGCTTCCGCGCCACCTCGCTCCCCTGACGAGATGCCCGCCGCAACCCGCCGGACAAGTGGGAGCCGCGCGGACGTTTTACGGAAACCATTTCGAGATTCCGGCGGTTCCGCTCGACTGCTACCTCGTCTCGTTGACGATCGGGGGCGAGACGCGCGTCGAGTACGGGTTCCCCTCGGTCCGGGCCGTCCGTTTCGATTTCCGCAAAATTCTCCTTCACGGCCGTGTGACTCGCGCCGGCGAGGGAGTCGACGCGGCGCTCGCGTTCGATCCCAATAGCGGACCGTCCGTGCCCGGCGTGAAGTCGACGTCCGCGTCCGCCGAATCCGACACGTCCGGCGACTACGAAGCGCGCGTCTGGCCGGGAGCGCTCTACCGCGTCCGCGTCGCTCCCTTAGCAGGAAGCTCCTCTCCTTCCCGGTTCCAGCTCGTCACCACGGATGCTCCGGAGCAGGAAAAAGACTTTGCGTTGAGCGCAAACACCCTGCAAGTCGCATTTCGCGACGCGAAGACGCACGCCCCGATTCCCGGCGCAAAGCTCGCCTATATCGATTCGGAGGGCTCCCAGAGCCAGGCTGCCGATCAGAACGGCGAGCTGACGATCGAATCGATCCCCGCGGGCGCGTTTCACGGAACGGCCTTCGCGAAGGAATACGTGAATGCGAAGGCCGACTGGACGATCGAGGACCGGGACGAGCCGCAGCCGTTCGAGATCGACCTTTCTCCAAAGAGCGAGGGCAACGACTTTCAGGCCCTCCTTCCGGACGGCTCGCCGGCCGCCGGCGCGTTCGGGTACTACCGGTTCGACCCCGCGACAAGATCGCGCATCTTTTTCCAATGCGACGAGGAGGGGATCTGCCACCCGCCCGAGAGGCCGGGGGACGCCGAGCTCGTCTATCTCTCCCACGCCGCCGCCGGCCTGACGATCCTGCCGGCGGCGCGGATTTACGCAGCGAACAGCGCCGTCCTGCTTCCTCCGGGCGGGCCGCTCGTCGTCCGCGTCAAGCCCGGACCGAAGAGCTCGGAGAAGTGCGAATTCGGCATCGTCACGATTGGAGGCGTCGCGATCGATCAGCTCTCGAACTTCACGTGCGGGGCGGAGCCGTCGCCCCTCGAGTTCCAGGGGCTTCCGGCCGGGCAGGTCGAAGTGAAGATCGTCTCCCGGGAGCTCGACGATCACGGCCGATACTCGGCGGATATCGTGCTCGCAGGGCCGGTCGCGGTCGTCCTGCCGTCCGAGCCGATCGAAATCGCGATCCCCTGATCAGGCTCCCGCGGCTTCGATTTCGCGCGTGATCGCTTCGAGCGCTCTCTCCGGATCGCTCGCGCCGGTCACGGGCCTTCCGACGACGAGAAGCGACGCGCCGGCGGCGATCGCGGCGCCGGGAGTCGCGATCCGCTTCTGATCGCCCGCCTCCGCCGAAGCGGGGCGGATGCCCGGCACGACAGTCAGGAACTTCACCCCGCATTCGCGGCGGACGACATCCAGGTCGCCCGCCGAGCACACGACGCCGTCGAGGCCCGACTCGGCCGCGAGCCGGGCCAGCTGCGCGACGATCTCGACCGGAAGCCCGCGGAACGGAAGGCCCTGCAGGGAAGATTCGTCGAGCGAGGTGAGGAGCGTGACGGCAATCAGCGCCGGCGGAGAGATCCCCGCGCGGGAAGCCTCGCGCGCGACCGCCTCGCGGGCCGCGACCAGCATTTCCCGGCCGCCCGACGCGTGCACGTTGAGCATCGCGGCGCCGCTGCGAACGGCCGCGCCGGCGGCGCGGGCGACCGTGTTCGGAATGTCGTGCAGCTTCAGGTCGAGAAAGACTTTTCCGTGCCGGGCGACGCGGGAGACGACCGCGGGACCTTCCGCGACGAACAGCTCGAGTCCGATCTTGAACCAGCCGGCCTTCCCCTCGAATCGCTTCGCGAAGCCAGCGGCTTCGTCGCCGGCCGGGAAATCGAGCGCGAGGCAGATCCGGTCCTCCGCGCCACCCTTCCCGCTCAAGGGGTCCGCCCGACGAGGTCGCGCGCGTCCATCTTCTTCGCCTCGCAGTACGCTTCGAGCTCCCGGACGAGCCTTTCCGAGACTCCCGGCTCGCGAAAGTTCGCGGTCCCGACCTGCACCGCGGACGCGCCGGCCGACAGGAATTCCAGGACGTCGGACAGCTCCGCGATGCCGCCGATTCCCCACAGCGGCACGTCGGGCATCGCGCGATGCACCTGATAGACCATGCGGACGGCGAGCGGGCGGATCGCCGGGCCCGAGAGCCCGCCCGTTCCGAAGGAGATCCGCGGCCGGCCCGTCTCGGGATCGATCGCCATGCCGACGAACGTGTTGACGAGAGAGATCACGTCGGCCCCCGCCTCGCGCGCGGCGCGCGCCGATTCGACGAGATCCGGAGCGTTCGGGGAGAGCTTGACGACGAGCGGCAGGCTCGTCGCGGCGCGGACCCTCGAAACGAGGGACTTCGTGAGCGCGGGCGAGTTGCCGAACAGCATCCCGCCCTTCGAGACGTTCGGGCACGAGATGTTGAGCTCGACTCCCGCGAGCCCCGGGCTTCCCTCGAGGCGCCGCACGAGCGCGACGTACTCCTCTTCTTCGTCCCCCACACGTTCGCGAACACGCAGGCGCCCGCCTCCGCCAGCTTCGGGAGCTTCTCGAGGACGAACGCCTCGACCCCCACGTTCTGAAGCCCGATCGCGTTGAGCATGCCCGACGGCGTCTCGCAGATCCGGGGCGGAGGGTTTCCCTCGTGCGGGCGCAGGGAGAGCCCCTTCGTGAAGAGCGCGCCGATCCGGGACAGGTCGACGACGCCGGAGAACTCGAGCCCGTACCCGAACGTCCCGGAAGCAGTCGCGACCGGGTTCTTCAGGCGGAGGGGGCCGAGCGCGACGGAGAGGTCCATCAGCACTTTCCCCACGCGACGCGATCGGGGGCCAGGATCGGGCCCTCTTTGCACGAGACGAGGTAGCCGCCCTCCGGCTTCGGCAGGACGCACGCGAGGCAGACCCCGAATCCGCATCCCATCGCCGCTTCGGTCGAGAATTCCGCGGCGAGCGAGAAGCGCTCGACGATCGGCGCGAGCGCGCGGAACATCGGAGTCGGCCCGCAGGCGTACAGCCGCGCGTACCGGGCGCCGGCCTCCAGCCGGCGAACGAGGAGCTCGGTCACGCGCCCCTTTTCCCCGAAAGAACCGTCTTCGGTCGCGGCGAGATCGTCGCCCCGGGTCCGGCCGACGAGAGCGGAGATCTTTCGCCGGTACTCGAGATCCGCCGCCGTCCGGCCGCCGAAGAAAAGATCGGCCGCGACGCCGAGCTCCCCGAGCTCCCGGAGAAGCAGCGGAAACGGCGCGACCCCGACGCCCCCCGCGACGATCGCGACTCGGTCGGCCGGCGACAGGCCGCCGGTCGAAAACCGATTCCCGAGCGGCGCGAGGATGTCGACGGCGTCGCCGGGCGCGAGACGCTCGAGACAGGCTGTGCCGGCCCCGACGGTCTTGACGAGGAATTCGATCGTTCCCCCGGAGGGGTCGGCGTCGGCGACCGAAAAGGCGCGCCGCAGAAACGGCCGGCTGCGATCCGGCACGCCGAGCATCGCGAATTGCCCCGGAAGAATGGAGGAAGCGAGCTCCGGCACGTCGAACCCGATCGAGAAAAGCCCGGGCGCGTAACTCTCCCGGCGCCGGAGGGGAACCCGAAAGTCGCGCATTGCCGCGCGGATTATACGGGGGATCGCTCGCAGATGCGTTTCGCGCGCCGGAAGACCGACGCGAGCATGGGAGGCGTCAGCTTGCCGGTGAAGGTGTTCTGCTGGCTCGGGTGGTAGGAGCCGAGAAGCGCCACCCCTCCGAGCGAGACCTCGCTTCCATGGCCGAACCTCGGCCGGGGACGCGGCACCTCGCGCCCGAGGGCCTTCCAGGCCTCGAGAACGGACGAGAACGCGAGCGCCCCGAGCGCGACGATCGCGGCCAGCCCGGGAAGAACCGCGATTTCCCGCGCGAGATAGGGGCGGCAGTTTCGGAACTCGCCCGGCGTCGGGCGATTGTCGGGCGGGGCGCACCGCACGGCGGCGCTGACGAGGGCGCCGGTCATCCGAAGCCCGTCCTTTCGCGAGGCCGAGAGGGGTTGGTTCGCGAAACCCGTACGCCAGAGGCTTCGGAAGAGGAAGTCCCCGGAGGCGTCGCCGGTGAAGACCCGGCCGGTGCGGTTCCCTCCGTTCGCGGCCGGGGCCAGGCCGACGATCAGGAGCCGGGCGCCCGGATCGCCGAAAGGCGGAAGAGGGCGCCCCCAGTAACGCTCGCCGCGAAAGCGCGCGGGCGCATGTCGGGCAGCATCTTCCCGCCAGGCCACGAGCCGCGGGCAGCGCCGGCAGCCGACGATCTCCCGGGACAGCTTCGCGAGGGAGTCCCTCACATCCGGGTGGATGCGTTCCGGAGAGAGGCGAGCACCGTTTCGAACCCGGCCTTCGAGCGCTCGAGCGTCGCCTTCGGCCCCGTGGCCTTGAAGAAGACGTTGCCCTGAGGGCCCTCGACGATCGCGCCCCAGAGCTCGGAATTCGGCTCGGGAGCGGACGGGCCCATCGGCAAACCCGACGAATACGTTCCTTCCGCCGTCACGATCGTGACCGTCAGGCCGTTCCGTCGGTCGGAGCTGACCTTCCCGGCCGAGGGCTGCCCCGACGCGTCGAGGAACTGGCCCTTCCATCGCTCGATGTTTTCCGCGACGCCGCCGCCCTGGCCGCTCCCGAAGAAGTAGACGACGAAGAGCGCGTCCTTCTCGTTTCCGGCTCCCGGAATCGCGAACTGCGCGTTCCGCATCGGCGAAGAAGGAGACTCCCGGCGCCACTCCGGGGGAACGGAGAAAGAGACGCCCGCGACCTCGACGCTGCCCTCGGAGCTGACCGCTGCGGCGGAAGAGTCGCCGGCCGGGAGAAGTTTCCTGGTGCGAGGGGATCATCAGAATATCCGGCGCCGGCTGCTTCTTCCGGCAGGAGAAAGCCGCAACGGCCGCCGCGGCGACGAGGAACCCGCGCGAGCGCTTCACGGGGACGACTCTACCTCAGTCCGGAGATGATTCGAAGCGCAGCGGTACCCTCCATTCCGGACGATGCTCCCGACGAGCGGAGGATAGAGGACGAGGCGGCAGCCCGCGGCCTCGAACGTGCGGCGGGCGATCTCGTCGCCCCCGCGGAGGAGACTCGCGAACCCTTCCGCGCGGCAGCCCGAGTCCCCGCTCTCCAGGACGACGTTGTTCCAGTTGATCGAGAAGTCCGCGGCCGCCGGAAATCCGGAGTCGGAGAGCGCCTCGTCGGGGACGAGGAACATCGGCAGCCTGCTCACGGAAAGTCCCTCGCGGCGGAGATGCTCGGCGGATAAATCGAGAAAGCGACCGAGGCTCGCGGCCCGCCCCGCCGCGTTGTACGAAAGGAGCGCCGTCCGCAGGGACGACGCCGAACCGGTCAGCCCGAACCCCTTCCGGAATTCGTCGAGATCCTTCTCGTCCGCGCCCCGGAGGAGATCGAGGCCGGAGGCGACGTCCCCCACGAAGGCCTCCGTCTTCGCGCCGCGGGAGACGAGCGTCACGATCGAATCGAGGTCGAACCCCGCGCCGCCGCCGATCGCGGCCATGAGCTCGCTCTGCTCCCGGGCGCTTCCGGAAACGGGGAGCGGATGGATGAACCGGACGGGGCGGCCGTACAGGGTCGAAAGCTCCGCGGCCGCGCGCCGCGCCGCGGCGACGTATCGCGCAACCCCCTTCGGCGCGGCGAAAGACTCGACCGGTACCCGCCGCGCGCCGAGCATCTGGAGAATTCTCGGTTCGATCGTGTGAATCGAGATCCACGCCGCGGCCGGAACCTGGAGGACCTGGCCGTTGTGGAACGGAACGGGCGACACGGCCCATCGCGGGCGGCCCCACGCCCGGTCGAGGACGTCCGGCAGATCCTTGACGAGCTCGCGTCCCATCGCGTTGTCGTCCCGCCGGGCTTCCTGAAGGATCGCCGGCGGCCGCACGAGGATACGGACCGCTCCCGCCGGACCGCGCAGAAGGCTGAACGTGTCCCGGGGCCACGGCGTGTAGTCCCGGCCGACCGTGTCGAGCAGGACGATTCCATGGTCGCGCGAGAAGGCCTCGAGCTCGATCCGGCGGGCCGGGTCGACGAACACGAGCGTCGCGCGATTCGGCGCGGCCTTCGGACGGCCTCGAGGAAAGTCTCGACCGCATCCGCCGGCAGGTAGTCGCTCGGCAGGCTGTAGATGGAAGCCTCGATGCGGCCGGCGTCGTCCGCCGGAAAGCGCCATCGTCCCGCCGCGAACCGGTCCCGCCGCGAGGCGCTGCGCCGCGGAACGGCGCCCCAGTCGAACTCCAGGCGTTCGAGGTCGTCGTACGGCATCTTTCCGCCGCTCGCGAAGCGGAAGAGGAGCATTTCGCGCAGCAGCGGCGGGCCGTCCGCCGGAAACGCGCGGGAAAGGTTTTCGAGCGCGCTCCGCCGGTAGCTCGAATCGCGGTAAAAACGCCGGGGGTCCCCCTGAAGACGCCGCGCGAGATCGTTGACGGTTTCGGCCGGCCAGGGAGGCCCGGCCCGCGCGACGGAAGCGATCTGTTCCGCCGCCGCGACCCGCGCTTTCGGAAGGGAGTTTGCCGGCGCGGCGGCCAGGATCGCCGCCGACGCGGCGAACCCCGCCCTCCGGAGCCCGGGACTCACGGCTGGCGAACCCCGGAGAGCCACTCCGATTCGACCTTGAAGATGTCGGCGCCGAGGTTGTCCAGAGATGCGGCCGCCAGCGTGTTTCCTCCTCCCAGGTCTTTCACGAGACAGACGAGCGCCGACTGGCCGAACCGCTGGACGAGGAATTGCACGAACGAGAGCGAAAGGACATAGGCTCGCCGGGCGCGGTTGCGATCCACTCGCTGGTGAAAATCTCCGTCGGAATCGAAGATCCACGACCCGTCGCGGGGCGCCACGGCCGCGGCGAGGGCGCGGTCCACCCGGCGGCCTTCGACGAACTGGGCCAGGCCCTCCTGGAGCCACGCCGGGGCGCGGTGAGCGCCCACCTCCTGCAGGAACGCGTGCGCGAGCTCGTGCGAAAGGAGCCCGAGGAACGCTTCCGAAACTCCCCCCGCCTCGTCGAGGGGCACGTGGATCTTGCCATCGAAGAACCCCGCGACCCAGTCCGGCGTCTCCACGAGCCGGAAATAGCGGCGGTCGCGGTACAGGATCACGACCTGCGGGACCTTCAGGGGAACCATGAAGAAGTCGGCCTGCGACGCGGCGCTCTGGTGAAGATACCGGTCGATCGCCTCGACCGAGGCGACGTCGATCGAGGGATCGAAATAGAACTCGAACTCGTCGCCGGAAAAAAACCGCTGGCCGTGGCCGTACGCCCACTCGCGCCGCGTGTGCTCGATCTTCGCGTTGAGAGCGGCGTCGTTTCCCTTGATGCGGCGGGCCTGTTCCCAGGCTTCGAGCGCGTCGTCGAGACGTCCCCTTTTTTCGCACAGGTTCCCGATCTCCTCCCAGACCCGCTCGGCTCCTTCGGCGCGCGTGGAGGAGTGAAGCGCCTGATCCAGATAGAACGCCGCGAATTCAAAGTCGCCGTTGCGCAGGTACGCGAGCGTCAGCCACGCGAGGGCGTCTCCGTTCTCCGGATCGCGGGCCACGGCCTCTTCGAGCAATTCGATCGCTCGGGGCGCCTCGCCGCGCGAGAGAATCTGCGCGCCGATCCCCGTCAGCTCCCGCGACGCGTCGGCGGGAGCAGGAGGATGGCGGGAGGCGTCGCTCGCGCGGAAGGCCTCCAGTTTCGCTTCCGGGGTCCGGTCCTCCGGCGCCGCGGCCCGTCCGAGGCCCGCGGCGAACAGGACGGCCAGCATCGCCGCGGCCCGAGGCCGGAGACGGCTGGAACCGGCGAGAATCACGAAACCCGAAACTTCGTTTCGTTCTGGGAGGAGAGCCGATCTCCGTCGGAATCCGAAATCCTGACCCTCAGGGAATACGCGCCTTCCGGGAGGCCGGCGGCGGAGAACTCGAGGAGAACCTTCGTCAAACCGCGCGCGTCGGGAGCGCTCCGGCCGATCAACTTCACCTGAGCCGGGCTTCGGTCCCGGCCGTCCGCGCCGAGGACCTCCGCCGAAATTTGAAACGGCGACTCTGGGGCGCCGGCATGGCCCTGGTAGAGGAAAACGCAGACTCGGGCGTGGCCGTCGCGCTCGAGCACGGGCGCGGGCGTCGGCGTCACGACTTCGCCCCCGATCTGGAAAGGCTCCGGCTCCGCGCCTCCCGCCGACGGGTCCCGCATGAAGAGCCCGCGCGCCGCCGTGTCCAGAAACACGGGGGGCAGCACGTCGGGGCCAGCGGTCCCGGGCGCGGTGATCGTGACCGGAACGACCCGAAAAGCGTACAGCCCCGTCGTCTCGTCGCGAACGTAAACGCGAGCGCGATAAGAACCCGGAAGAGCGCGGCAGGTCCCGTAGAAAGTGATGCCGCCGCGGGAACGGCCGCCGTCGCGCGACGGGTCGATCGTGGCCAGCCGGGTGAAGTAGTCCGCGAGCTTGCCGGTCTCGTCGGTCAGGTAGACGTAGATGCCGATCCGGCGGAGGCCGTCCGCGGCGTCCTTTCCGCCGATCGGGCCCGGCAGCCGCACGAAGATCGGAATTCGGCTGACCGGACCTTCCACGAGGGGAACCGCGAGCACGTCGATCGGGAAATCCCCCTTCGATTTCTCGTGCGTGATCACGTCGGCCGCGGCGAGAGAACGTTCCAGCGGCGACAGCCGGCTGAACCCGCGCGTCTCGTAGTACCCGGCGCGCGCGGACACCCGAATACCCTTTCGGCGGACTTTCACGCTGAGCCTGTGAAACTTTCCTTCGCCGAGAATTTTCTTCGGGCTGTAGGAGAGCACGTACGTGACGCTCGTCATTTCCTGCACGCGCCGCATCTGGGCGTCGAGATCGTTCGCGTGCTGGATCAGCTCCCCGCCCGTTCCGTTCGCGAAGGCAAAGAGCGCGGCCTCTCCGCGCGCGGCTTCCGAAGACAGGCTGACGTCGCCCGCCGCTTTCAACCCGGCGATGTCGATCGCATAGATGACGCAGTCGGAACGACGGAAGAGGGTCAGCGTGTCGTCGAGCTGCCTCTGCAGCGAATTGTTCGCATAGCGCTTGTCGATATCGGTCATCCAGTAAAGGCCGTGAAACATCGCCTCGTTGTCGGCGGCCGCATGCTCCGCGCTCTGATCGATGTTGCCGGTGAGAAGGCTGCCGTCGAACCCGTCCGAAAAGTAGATGACCGTCTTGCGGCCTTCGATCGTGTCGAGCGCCGACGCGAGCGAGCTCATCTCCCCGAGGTGGCGGGTCACGCGGCTGATCGAATATTGATCGGCGTCTTTCTGCGCCGCGACGGAGAGAACCTTCATGGTGATCGCAAACTCGCCGGAGTTGCCGGGCTTGTCGTCGGTGATCGTCGCCAGGTCCTTAAAGTAGGGATTGCCGCCCCCCGGCAGGTCGAAGGCGAACTGGAGCGGGTCTCGAATCTGGTCCATCGTGCCGGGAAGCCCGACGTTCTTGATCGCGCTTTCGAGCTGTTTCCGGTCCGACGTGAACGTGAGGAGCAGCCGGGCCCCCGTCTCGACCGACGTGAACGCGACCGCGGCGAGATCCGACGGCGCCATCGCGTTCTGGACGAAGTGAAGCGCCGCTTCGCGCGACCGCACGAGCTCCATCGGCTTGGCGAAAGACAAATCGAAGAGAAGCACGAAATGGCGGCGGCCGGCCGCCGGCAGATTTTCCGGCAAGCCGGACCGTTCGGTCATGTGGGAAAGATCGACGACGTCGACGGCCGAGATTTCCTGCGGCTTGCCTTCGTCCTCGAGCGCGAAATCGGCGGCCGTGAGCCCTCGAACGGGCTTGCCGTCGCGCCCCGTCACGTTCACCGGAACTTCCACGAGCGAAACCGACGAGTATTCGCGAACGGTGTCGTCGGCCCGCCGGGCGATCGCCCATGCCGTCGCCAGCGTCGAAAGAAGCGCGAAGAACCAGACCCTTTTCATCATCCCGGCGCCGCGTTGGACGCTACGCATAATCTACACCTTTTCCGCCCGCAGGGCCGCGAACCATCGTTCTTTATTTTTCCTTCATTTTCCGCCGCCGGACCGGGCGCGCGCGAGCACCCTCTTTGCGTCCGCCGGATCCCCGAGCACCTGGTAAGCCTGCGCCGCGGCCTCGAGGGTCCGGGGCGTCGGCGACTTTCGAATCATCTCCTCCAGAGTGGCCCGCGCCTGCGATCCCTGCCCCTCGCTCGCGTAAAGCATCGCGAGCCCCGTCCACGCCCTCGGGTTGTTCGGGAAATAGCGAAGCTCCCCCCGAAAGGCTTCCTCGGCCTCCCGGTTGCGCCCCATTCGCGCCAGGAGGTCGCCCCGGAAGGCCGCGACGTCGCTGATCGGGCCCTCTCCGGCGGCGTGGCGGTCCGACTCGATCGAATCGAGGATCTTCAGGGCGCCCGGCAGGTCCCCGCGGGCCTTGCGGACCTGGGCGAGGATGACGTCGGGCATGCGGCGGCTCCGGTACCCGCCCTTGGCCTTTTCGGCCTCCTGCTCCGCCGCGTCGTACTTCTTCTGGGTCAGGTACACGGTCGCGAGGACCTGGTGCGCTTCCGCCGGGCCGTGAATCGCGATCGACCGTTCGGCGTACAGCGCGGCCTGGGCCGTGTCGCCGAGCTCGAGGTATTCGGTCGCGAAGCTCGCGAGAATGTTCGGATCTCCCGGCTGGAGAGCGTCCTGCCGCTGCAGCGCCTCGATCGCCTCGCGGTTCTTCCCGAGCTTGTGCAGCGAATTCGCGAGAGCCCCCCATCCGTCGCTCATCTGCGGATGGCGCCGCAGCATTTCCCGCAGCGCCGTCACGGCCTCGCCGTGCTTGCGCTCCGCGTCGAGCTTCATCGCGTTCTTGAGCTCGCGAATCTCCCCGATGTGGTCCCGTGGGTCCGGCAGCGGACCGGAGACGGCCGGCGCGCGCCCAGCGCCGAGGTAGCCCAGGGAGGCGAGCTTTTGAACCTGCTCGGCGTCGGCGGCGCCCGGCGCCTGCTCCGGCCGATCCATGGCCGTCAGCTCGTTGTGCATCGATCGAAACGCCGGCGGCAGGCCGGGCGCAAGGTCGCGCCGCTCGGCCGGATCGGACACGATGTCGAAGAGCTCGTCGCGGCTTCCGTGAATGTACTGGAATTGCGGATCGGTCAGCGACGCGAGATCGCTCCAGCCGAAATGATAGCGCGGGTAGAACGTCTCGCTGTAGATCCGGCGGACCGGACCCGTCGAAAGCAGGGAGCGGCCGGAAAGGCCCTCGGGCTTCCCGGTTCCGGTCAGGTCGACAACGGTCGGCGCGACGTCCACGAGGCCGACCGGCGCGTCGATCCGCTCGCCCGCCCGGCGCTCCCGCGGAAGCTTGATCAGCATCGGGACGTGCAGCGTGGTGCGGTAGAGGAAGACGCCGTGCTTCGACCTCGCCGTGCTCGCCGAGGCCCTCGCCGTGATCGGAGACCAGCGCCACCACCGCCCGGTCGTAGAGCCCGCGCTTCCGCAGGATCGTCGAGCAGCGTCCCGACCGCGGCGTCGGCGGTCGCGATCTCGCCGTCGTACGGCGCGGAAGCGTAGCGGGACTTGTACGGCTCCGGGCGGGCGTACGGAGTGTGCGGCTCGTAGAGGTGGACGAAGAGTAGAAGAAGCGGGGAGTTTTCGTGGCCGGCGATCCACGTTTCCGCGATTGCCGCCACGGTCCCGGTCGCCGGGGCGCCCCGGTCGAATCTGGGCCCGGGTCCGGGTTCGGGGGCGTCGTAGTCCTCGAAGCCGTCGCCGACGCCGGTTCCCGGCGCATGACGTACGCTCGAGACGAAGCCGCCGGTCGCGTAACCGCGGGCCAGACGTTTCGCCAGGGTCGGGTGCGACGGTGTCGAGCGTGTAGCCGATGTTGTCGCGCACGCCGTCTGCGGCGGCAGCAGCCCCGTGAGGAACGACACGTGCGAGGGAAGGGTCAACGGGACATGGCGTACGCGTCGGCGAAGCGGACCGCGTCGCGGCGCAGCGCGTCGATCGCGGGGGTCTCCACCTTGCCGTAGCCCTAGGCGGGGAGATGGTCCGCGCGCAGCGTGTCGATCGAGATCAGGATGACGGGGGCCGCCCGCTCTCCCTTCGGCAGGCGGCGGAAGCCCCGAGGAGCGCCGCGAGGATCGCGACGGAGGCGGCTGCCCGCGCCTTCATCGGCCGCCGCCGAAAAGCATTCGTCGCGTTTCGCTCGCCGCGGCGGCCGCCCGGGGATTTCCTTTCGACCTCGCCATCTCGTCGAGAACCCGCATCGACTCTTCGGGCCGGTTCTCGTCGTGGAGCAGCGCCGCGAGCGCGCGCCACGCGACGAGCGACGCGGGAAAGTCGTGGATTTCCTCGCGAAACGCCGCCTCGGCATCCGCGTATCGGCCCATTCGGACGAGAACGTCTCCGCGCTGGAATTCGACGCCGCTCATCGGCGGAACGCCTTCGCCCCCCTTCACGGAGTCGAGCAGCGCGAGAGAGCCGGGCAGGTCCCCTCGCGCTTTTTTCACGAGAGCGAGGACGACCCGCGGGAGGCGCCGGCCCTCGTTTCCGCGGAGCGCGGCGTTCGCTTCCGCTTCGGCGCCGTCGAGGTCCTTCGCAACGAACAGAACGTGCGCGAGCGTCACGTGCGTGGCCGGGGTGTCGGCCGCCGCGACGGCCTTCTCGGCGAAAGACTTCGCCTCGGCGAGATCTCCCATCTCGAGGCACATGTTCGCGAACGAGATCAGGACGAACGGAGAACCGGGGTTCAGGCGGTCGACTTCCCGAAGCGCCGCGAGCGCCTCGCGGTCCCGGCCGCCCTCGTGGAGCATCGTCGCGAGCTGGGCCCAGGCGTCCGACATCTTCGGGTTGCGCTTCAGGAGCGCCCTCAGCGCGGAGACGCCCGCTTCGGTTCCGCGGGTATGCGAGAGCTCCACGGCGGCCTTCATCTCTCCGATCTCGCCGATGTGGTCGCGCGGGTTCGGGAGATTCGAGGCGTCGGCCGGCGCGGCGGTCATTCCGATGTACCCGAGCGAGGCGAGCTTCTTGAGCCTCTCCGGATCGGTCGTCCCCGGCTGCTGGGTCGGGCGATCCATCGCGAGGAGCGCGTTGCGGAGGGCCCGGAAGCCGGCGGGCAGGGACGGCGCGAGATCGCGCGCTTCCCGGGGGTCCGCGCGGTAGTCGTAGAACTCGTCTTTCGGAGCATGGATGTACTGGGCCGTCCCGGTCGAAAGAGACGCGAGCTCGCTCCAGCCGTAGTGGAAGCGGGGATAGTACGTCTCGCTGTAGATCTCCCCTTCCGGCGGCGCGTCGGCGGCGAGCATCGGTTCGCCGGAGAGCTTCGTCTTCGGGCTCAGCCCGACGAGCCGGGCGACCGTGGGAAAGACGTCGACGAGCCCGACCGGCCTTCCGACCGTTTCCCCGCGGCGCCGATTCCCCGGAAGCTTCACGAAGAGCGGCACGTGCAGCTCCTCGCGGTACAGGAGCACCCCGTGTTCGTCCTCGCCGTGCTCGCCGAGGCCCTCCCCGTGATCGGACAGCAGCACGATCACGCTGCGATCGTACGCGCCGCTCTGTTTCAGGAACGAAACGAACTTGCCGACGATCGCGTCGGCCGTCGCGATCTCGCCGTCGTACGGGCGATCGCGGTAACGCTCCCGGAACGGCTCGGCCGGCTCGTAGGGGGTGTGGGGCTCGTAGAGATGGAGAAAGAAGAAAAACGGCCTCTCCGATCTTCCCGCGAGCCATTTCTCCGCGAGGGCCTCGGTTTCGAAGCCCGAACGCTGGATCTCGCCGATGCTCTCCCCGGGGGAAACCGATTCCATCGTGTCGTCGTAGAAATCGAATCCCGTGGCGATGCCGGTGTTTCGCGCGAGCACGACGCTCGAAACGGCGGCCCCCGTCGCGTAGCCGTTGGCCCGAAGGAGGCCCGGAAGAGTCTCGATCTCCGGGCGCAGGGTGAAACCGACGTTGTCGCGAATGCCGTTCCGGAACGGCAGGAGCCCGGTCAGGATCGTCGTGTGCGACGGCAGCGTCAGCGGAACGTGGCTGATCGCGTTGTCGAAGAGGATGGAATCGTCCCGAAGCGCATCGAGGGCCGGCGTCGCGACGTCCTTGTAGCCATAGGCGGGAAGGTGATCCGCGCGCAGCGTGTCGATCGAAATCAGCACGACCGGCGCGCCGGGAAACCGGTCCGAGCTCTTCCGGCAGCCGGCGAGGCCGCCGAAGATCCCTCCCGCCGCCAGGATCGCGGCGGCCGCGAGGACCCGCCTCACGGCGACGCTCCGGCGAGCAGCCGGCGCGCGCGATCGATTTCCGCCGAATAGCGCTGGGGCGGCGCGCGCTCGATGAACTTCTGCAGGGCGTCGCGTTCCGTCGCCCGGTCTCCGGAGCGGGCGGCGACGAGCGCGATGTTGTACAGCGCGTCGACCTGCTCGGGATCGAGCGCGTACGCCTTCTTCCACGCGTCGATCGCGGCCGGGTCCCGGCCCGACCGCTCCAGCGCGACGCCGTACGCGTTCCACGCCCTCGGGAGCTTCTCGTCGAGAGCGAACGCCTTCTCGAAGGCGTCGATCGCCTCCCGGGTGCGGCCGGCCTGGAGCAAGGCGATTCCCATGTTCTGGTACGCGTCGCTGTTCTTCGGGTCCACCGAAAGAGCGCCGCGAAAGGCTTCCAGAGCTCCTTCCAGATCCCCGCCGCTCGCCTTCGCGATCCCGAGAGAATTCCAGATCTCCGGATCCGTCTTGTCGAGAAGCGGTTTCAGGAGGGCGGCCGCGGCGGCCGCCCTCCCGTTCGAGGCTTCGAGCAGCGCGAGCCGGTTCGCGAGGGGCCGGCCGAGCACCCCGTGCTTTTTCGCCTCTTCGAGAGTCGCCATCGCGGCGCGATCGTCGCCGGCCTGCGACTGCAGGAACGAAAGGAAATCGTATCCGACGCCCATGCTCGGGCGGGCGCGGACGATCTCGAGGGCCAGCGCCGACGCTTCCGCGAGGTGTTTTCGCTGATAGAGATCGACGACCTGGTGAAGCTTCTGGTCGATGGGAAGAAGCACCTTCGGATCGTCCTCCCGTTCGTAGCGCTCCCGGGCGGGAGCGCTCCCGGCGAGATATCCCAGGCTCGCGAGCTTCGCCGCCTCTTCGGAGGTCGGCTCCTTCCGGGCCGAGCGCCAATCGGCGGGGAGAGCCCTGCGGAGGGAGCGGACCGCCGCGGAGTCCGGAGAAAAGAGATTCTTCACTTCCCCCGGATCCGCCGAGAGCTCGTAGAGCTCCGGCACGGGGAGGTCGATGTACTTGTAGCCGCCTCCCATCTCTCCGCGCAGCGGCGCCCAGCCGCGGTTGTAGGTCGTCGAAAGCGCCTCGAAATACGACACTTCCGGAGCGCGCGCCCGAAGCAGAGAAACTCCCGGAAGGTCGGCGGAGGCAGGAACCCGCGCCGCGTCGAGCACCGTCGGCACGATGTCGATGTGCCGCGCGAGCGCTCCGTCGACGCCGGGCGCGATCTGTCCGGGGCTCCAGAGGATCAGCGGAATGTGCAGCGTCGCCTCGTAGGCGAAGAGCCCGTGCGTCGCTTCGCCGTGGTCGCCGAGGGCCTCTCCGTGATCGGCCGTCAGCACGAGCAGCGTCGGCCGGCCGCCGCGCTTCGCCCGCAAGCTCTCGAACAGGGGTCCGAGCGCGTCGTCGACGGAAGCGACCTCGCCGTAATAGGGGACGTCGGCATACTCCCGGTCAAACGGCGGCGGCGGCGAGTAGGGAGCGTGGCAGTCGTAGATGTGGACCCACAGGAAAAAGGGTTTCTCCGCGCCGGAAGTCCCGGCCGACGCGAGCCAAGCCTGCGCCGCCGCGACGACCTCGGACGCGCGGCGCTCGGGCATCACGAAGTCGTACGCGTGGGCGCCGCGTGGATAGTTCTCGTCGTACACATCGAAGCCTTTCGAGAGTCCGAACCGGGCGTCGAGGGGAAATGCCCCGATGAAGGCCGCGGTCCGATATCCCGAGGCCCGCAGGCGGGTCGCGAGCGTGGGAACGTTGTCCGCGAGCCGGAACCCGTCGTTGTCGCGCACCCCGTGCTGGTAAGGGTAGAGGCCCGTCAGGATGTTGACGTGAGACGGCAGGGTCACGACGTTCTGCCCGTGGGCCTGCGAAAACCAGCGCCCCTCTTCCGCGAGGCGGTCGAGGTTCGGCGTCTTGACCCGCCGATTCCCCGTGAATCCGAGCGCGTCGTACCGAAGCGTGTCGACCGTGACCAGAACCACGTCGGGCGGGGTCGAGCCGAACCCGCGGCCCGCGGAATTTCCCTTCCGGCAGCCGGACGAAAGGAGCAGGAGGAGCGCCGCCCCGAGGGCCGGGAGCCGCGCTCCCCGGAGAAGGGACCGGGAAGGGGTCACTTCAGTGTCTTCAGGATCTCCCGGACGACCTCGGCGTTGTCACCCTTCGGCGCGAGCTCCAGGTACTTTCGGAAATCGGCCTTCGCATCCGCCATGTGCTTCTGCTGGTAGCGCGCGAGGCCGCGGTAGTAATAGGCGTCGATCGTCTCCGCGTTCTTCGCGATCGCCTTCGTGAAGTACGACTCGGCGTCCACCGGCTTGTTCTTGTTGTAGTACAGGATGCCCATGTTCATGTACGGCGTCGGATCCGTGATCCTCTCGTCGGGCACGTGCGACAGGGCCTCTTTTCCTTCTTCGAACTTGCCGTTCTGAAGGTCGATCTGGGCGATCATCAGCCACATCGTCGGGTTTTCGGGGTCCTTCGCGACGATCTGCTTCGCGTACTTCTGCGCGGCGTCGTTCTTCTGGAGCCAGAGGTTGCCGACCGCGAGCCGGAGAAGGATCGAATCGTTGTCGGGCAGCTCCGCGCGCGTGGTTTCGTAGGCGGCCATCGCCGACACGAGGCTGTCCTGGCGCGCCTTCTTCGCGGCGTCGGCGCAGGCCTTGTCCCCGGCGCAAGCCGTCTGGTCGTTCTCGGCCTTCTCGGCGGCGGCCCAGTCGGCGTTTCCCTTCTCGATCGCGTCGGCCGTCTCCTTGCTGATCTTCTGGCCGCCGACGCTGATCACCGGTTTCGCCGCTTCCTGCTTGACCTCGGGCTGCAGCACCATGTTCATCGGGGGAACGCGCTGAAGCTCGGTCACGTTCACGAACGTCTTGAAGGGCTGATACCCGGGCGCCGAGACGTCGACGTCCCACTTGCCGCCGTTCAGGCCCATGATCGCGAAGTAGCCCTTCTTGTCGGTCTGCAGGTCGGGTCCCCGGCCGAGCTCGTCGAATTTCAGGTTCACCGTGGCGCCGACAATCGGCTCGCCCTGGGGATTCTTGACCGTTCCTTCGAGCCGTCCTTTGCCCTGTCTCCACTCCTGGGCGCCCGCGGCGGCCGCCAGGAGGAGGAGAGCCGCTGCCCAGGTCGTCTTTCGGCGCATCTGTCCCTCTCCCTCGTCAGTTAAAAAAAAACCCCGCCGGGAGAAATTCCCGGCGGGGTCAAACGATACCGGAGAAGGGCTAGAAGCTCAAGCGAGCTCCGAACCGCAGGACCCGGGGGCTCATCCGCTCTTCGACGCGGTTGCCCTTGCCGGGGCAGCTCGTCGTCCGGATCGGCCGCGCCGCAGGGAGTCGTCCGCTCAACTGCGCCGACTGCTGGATGATCACATCGTTGTTCAAGGCGTTGAACATATCGATCGAAAGCGTCAGGTCCGCCTTCTGGAACAGGGGAAGGACCTTTTCCACCCGCAGGTCGAGCTGATAGACGTCCTTCAGGCGGTGGTTGTCACTGTTGCCGACGATCACGGATCGGGAACCGAGAGCGTCGAGTGAACTGCCTCGCGTCCGCGCGCCGGAAACCGAAGCGTAGTAGGGGAGCAGGTAGCCCTGGCGGCCGAACAGGTTCGCCGCGATGTTGAAGTTCAGCGGCAACTGGTACAGGCCGCTGATGTTGAACTGCCACTTCGAGCTCAGGAACACATCACCTTTCGAGCCCGAACCGAGGGACTGCTGGAAGTTCTGAACGCCGTCTCCGCAGCTCGCGCCGCCGGAGGTCAGGACGTTCGTGGGACCCTTCCAGGACGTGGCCGTGCCGAGGCAGCTGTTGCTGCCGCTCACGTTCTGTTGCCAGTTGGTGTAGGCGACGGAACCGTGGGCCATCCACCGGTTGGAGAGGCGCTTCGTCAACTGCAGCTCGACCCCGTTGTAGTCGGTCGTGAAGCCGCTGTTGTTCTGAAGGATGACTCCGCCGTTGAAACCGGCAGGCGCGATGAATCGTAGTAGTTGCCGGTCTTGCCGATGAGTTGCCCTGCTGGTCATATGGCGTTCAAGCCGCTTCGGCTCGGATCGAGAACGAAATCGGAGGCGTTGACGCCGATGTACCGGGTGTCGATGTAGTCCGAGCGGTGGCGGTGCGTGTACGTCACGCCGGCGACCAACTCCGGAAGGAGCTGGTGGTCGACCCCGAACATGAACTCGTCGGTCTTCGTGTTCTTGATGCCCGAAGCGATCTTGTTCGGCGAGGCCAGGCTGTTCGGATTCGTCCGGGTCGATGCCGGTGTAGAAGTAGTCCGCTCCGAGCTCGCCCGGATCCGCGAGACCGTTGTGGTTCGCGTCCGTGAAGGGATACGTCATGTACGTGTAGCCGACCGGGTTGTCGAAGGCGACGTTGCCGGTGCCGAGCTGATCGGCGATATCGCGCATAAGACGCGCGCAGCAGCGTCGACTTCTGGGCCCGAGGGCGTACAGTGATGCCGACCCGCGGCTCCCAGTCCTTGAAGTGCAGCTCCGTCGGCCCGCCCGGGAATTGCAGAGCGGGGATGCACGGATTCGTGAGCGAGAACGCCTGGCTCGGGTCGCACGCCGAGTTGTTGGCGGGCGCGCCCGAGGGGGCATTGAAGCCCTTCTGGTCGTCGTAGCGGATGCCGACGTTGACCGTCAGGTTGTTGGCCGTCAGCGTGTCGCCGAGATAGGCGTCGTAGTACGTCATCGTCTCGTTGACCGCCAGGTTGCGTTCGAGCTTCACGTACGACTGGCCGCTGCCGTTGTAGTTGAGGTACGTGATGTCCTGGTTGCCGGGCCAGGTCGTCGCCGAGCCGCCGATGATGTGGCGGTAGCCGAACCCGAACTTCAGCTCGTGGCCGATCGACCCGGTGTTGAAGAAGTACGAGGCGTTCGCCGTCGCCTGGTGCTGCGGACGGTACGTCCCGTAGTTGTAGAAGGTTCCCTGCCACACCTCATTCTGGTCCTGGACCATGTTCGGCCCGAGGCCCGCCTGAGGCGCCAGGTTGAACCCGCCGCGCACGTAGCTGTACGAGGCGTTGAGGACGAAGTTCGGTCCGAAGACCTGCGAGTCGTCGCCCTTCCAGATCACGGTCGGTCCGCTCTGGTTCCAGGCCGTGCCCTGGCCGCGGTTGGAGACCGCCGTGCGGCCGAGCTTGATCTTGTCGCCGCGGAAGTAGAACGCGGTCGCCGAGTTCGATTCGACCGGCTGGATGTTCAACTTGCCGGCCCAGTTCTCGAGGGTCGTCAGATCCGGCGCGGCGGAAGAGAGCTTGATCAGGTCGACCTGATCGCGCCCGTAGCTTCCCCACAACCACGCCTTGTCGGCCCAGAGCGGTCCGCCCGCTTCCACGCCGTAGTCCTGGATGTGGTCGATCGAGTTACCGCTGCCCACATGAAGCGCCGACGGTCCGCCGAGAGAGGCGCTATACGGGCCCTCCGCGGAGCGGTTCGGCCGCGCCTCGGTCTCCTTCGGAGTGTCGAAGATGCGCGCCGAACCGTGCACTTCGTTCGTGCCGCGCTTCGTCACCATGTTGAGCGTGACGCCCGGGACCGCGATCGAAGGATCCGATCCGCCCGTCGTCGCCTGCATTTCCTGGAACGCGTCGAAATCGTAGTACGTCGAGGACGATCCCAGAGCCGACATGTCCGTCACGGCCACGCCGTCGACGAGCCACGCGTTCTGCGTCGCATCGACGCCCTTGCCGATGTAATTCGACTGCTGGCCGCTCTCGCTGCCCGCCACGTTGGCGCGGTCGACCTGGACGGAAGGCACCTGCTGGAGCACGACCCAGGGGTCGCGCGCCGTCGGAATGCTCTTCAGCTGTTCCTGCGTGAAGTCCGAACCCGAGCTCACCCGGCGCGTGTCGAGCAGCGGCGTCTCGGAAGACACCGTGATCGTCGTCGCCACCGAGGCGATCTTCATCGGAATCGCGACTTCCGTGTTCGATCCGAGGCTCACCGTCACGTTCGTGCGCTCGACGGTCGAAAAACCGTTGAGCTCCGTCTTGACGGTGTAGCTCCCCGGCGAGAGGTTGAGGAACCGGAATTCCCCCTGCCCTCCCGTCGTGCTGCTCCGCGCGGCGCCGCCGCCGGACAGCGTCACCGACACGCCGGGCAGCGCGCCGCCCGATTCGTCGGTGACCTTCCCGTAAATGTTGCCGTACGTCGCCGAAGCGCCCTGCCCGAACAGGGGCGCGGCGCAGACGGCTGCCATCAGACAGATGGCAAGTAGTCTGAACACCTTCATCCTAAGACTCCTTCCCGGCCCCTCAAAGGGCCATCAACGCAAACTCCTAGAGATCCAAACTGAGCGAGTGAAGCTATTATTGTGCCATGATGTCGAAATTGCAAACTACCAATAAATCTTTTATTAAAAGCTCTTTACGGATCTGCTGAGACGAGCCTCAAGGCGCCATTTCTCTCGTTTTTTGAACGTCGATTCATAAGTTTGGATTCTTTGCGGATATCCTCAACTTTCGTGGAAGCGATCGTCGTCGGCGGGGGTTTTGCGGGTGTGGAGTGCTGCTGGCAGCTCGCCCGGCGGGGTCACCGCGTGAGGCTCTTCGAGATGCGTCCGGGAGTCCCGACGGCCGCGCACCAATCCGCGAATCTCGCGGAAATGGTCTGCTCGAACTCTTTTCGCTCCGACAACCCGCACAACGCGGTCGGGCTCCTCAAGCGCGAGATGGAGGCCCTCGGCTCGCTCGTGATGGCGTGCGCGAGAAAGTCGGCCGTGCCGGCCGGCGACGCGCTCGCGGTCGACCGCGACGCTTTCGCGCTTTCGATCACCGCGGCGATCGAAAGCGAGCCGCGCGTCGAGATCGTCCGCGAGGAATGCCCCGACCTTCCGCCCGGCGGAATCGTCGTCCTCGCGACGGGCCCTCTCACTTCGGCGCGGCTCTCCGAGTCAATTCGGGCGCTCCTCGGCGAAGGCGAGCTCTATTTCTACGATTCGATGGCGCCGATCGTGACGGCCGATTCGCTCGACTTCGCGAAGATCTACCGCGCGTCGCGTTACGGCAAAGGCGACGGCGAGGACTACCTGAACTGCCCCCTCGACCGAGCGCAGTACGAGGAATTCGTTGCCGATCTCCTCGCGGGCGAGACGGTCCCGATTCACGATTTCGAGAAGGGCATCTATTTCGAGGGCTGCCTTCCGATCGAGGTCATGGCCGAGCGGGGCGCCGAGACGCTGCGGCACGGGCCGCTCAAGCCGATGGGGCTCGAAGATCCGCGAACCGGCCGCCGTCCGCACGCGGTCGTCCAGTTGCGGCAGGACGACCTCGCCTCGGAGCACTACAATCTCGTCGGGTTCCAGACGAAGCTCCGGGTCGGAGAGCAGAAGAGGATCTTTCGGAAGATTCCCGGGCTCGAGAACGCGAACTTCGTGCGATTCGGAATGCTCCATCGGAACACCTACATCCATTCCCCCGCCCATCTCGACCGGTTCTTCCGGATGCAGGCGAATCCCCGGGTTTTCTTCGCGGGCCAGATCACCGGCGTCGAGGGTTACCTGGAGTCCGCCGCAACCGGCCTCTACGTCGGCCGGACGGTCGCGCAGCTGATCGAAGGGACCGATCCGGTTCCGGCGCCGTTCGACACCGCGCTCGGATCCCTTTCCCGTCACTGCTCGCAGCGCCCGCGAACGAAGACTTTCGAGCCGATGAACGTGACGTTCGGAATGATCGAAGATTCCTCGCACCCGGCCGTTCGCGACCGGGCGCAGCGCCGCAAGATCGTGTGCGACCGCGCGCTCGAATCGATCGGGCGCTACGAGGAGCAGACGCGCGGCCCGAGCCCGGCAACCGCGCTCGCCGGATGAAGGTTCGAGGCGCGGGCCTCGCGGCCGCCGCGGCGCTCTTCGCGGCGGCCGGCTTTTCCGCGGCTCCCCGGCGGGACCGGCCGGCGAGCCCCCGCCCTTTCTCGGCCCTCGTGAGCGAGGCTCGCGACTTCGCTCGCGCCGGCGACGCGCGGGCCCGCGATCGGTACCTCGACGCGATCCGGCAACGCCCGTCGGACGCCGTCCCTCCGAGCCGAGGCTCGCCGACTATCTCTGGGGAGCGGGCGACGCGACGGAGGCGGAGGCGCAGATGGACTGGCTCGTCGCCCGCGGCCATCCCCGCCCCGGCTTTCTCCGCTACTACGGCGCTTCGGCTCTTCGAAGCGGGAAATTTCGTGAAGGCCGCGCAGGATCCTGGAGAGCGCCTCCCGGGAAGGAAGCCCCGACTATGACCTGCTGTTCTGCCTCGGTTCGGCGCGGCTGGAAAAGGGAGACTTTCCGGGCTCCGAGCAGGCTCTTCGCGGCGCAACCCGATGAAATCTCCCTCGGCCGGCCCCGCGCACCACGTCCTCGGCAGCCTCCTGAAGCTGACGGCGCGCCCGCGGGAAGCCGTCGCGGAGCTGCGGCTCGCGGTTGGCGCGGAACAATCCTCGGCCGATACGTGGCTCGATCTGGCGCAGGCGCTCGCGGCGGACGGCCAGCGCGCCGAGGCCGAGGAAGCGTGCCGCCGGTCGATCCGCCTGCAGCCGGACCGCGCCGCCGCACACCTCACGCTCGGCCGGATCCTCCGGGCGGAGGGAAAGGCGCAGGAAGCCGCTTCGGAGCTCGCCGCGAGCCGGTCGCTCTACGACCGCGAAGAGCAGCAGGCCGAAAAAAACCGCGGCTCGGCCGCCCGCGCGTCCCAGGGCTGGGTGCTGCTCCGGATGAACCGGCCGGCCGAAGCGCTCACGCAGTTCGAGAGCGTTCCGGAGTCTTCCTCGTCCGGCTGGAGAGGACGCGCCGAAGCGCTCGAGCGGCTCGGGAGGCGGGACGACGCGATCCGCGCTCTCGAGAAGGCGAAGACCCTGGCTCCCGACGATCGCGCGCTCGACTACGCGCTCGCCCGCTTGCAGGCCGCGGTCCCGCGGCCGCGATGAAGCCCGCCGCGCTCGTCCTCGGCCTTCTGCTCGGCGCAGCGTCCGCTTCCCCCGCGCCGTCCGCGCAGCGGGCGCCCGCGCCGTGTCCCGTCTCGTTCGAAGACGTCGCCGCCCGGGCGGGAATTTCCTTCCGGCACGAGCGGGGAGCCACGGAGGCCCACCGCCTCGCTGAAACGATCGGGGCCGGCGTGTCCTGGCTCGATTTCGACAACGACGGCTGGCTCGACCTCTTCGTCGTGCAATCGGGAGCCCTCCCGCAGGGAGACACGGGAAGGCTCTTCCGCAACAACGGAAACGGAACGTTCACGGACGTCACCGCAAAATCGGGCGTCGGGACGAAGCTGTACGGAATGGGCGCGGCCGCGGCCGACTACGACAACGACGGGTTCGTCGATCTCTACGTCACCGGGTACGGCCGAAACGTCCTGTACCGCAACAACGGGAACGGGACCTTCACCGACGTCACCGACCGCGCCGGCGCGCGCGGATCCGCCTGGAGCACGAGCGCGGCCTGGGCCGACTTCGACGGCGACGGATTTCTCGACCTCGCCGTGGTTCGCTACGTCGACACGACGCCGGAGCCGGGCTTTTTCTGCGGAGACCGCTCGGTCAATCGCCGCGACTATTGCGACCCGCAGCTGTACCCGCCGGCGCCGATGCTCCTGTTCCACAACAACGGCGACGGGACGTTTCGGGACATCTCCGAATCGTCGGGCGTCGCCGCCGCGAAGGGAAAATCCCTCGGCGTCGTCGCTTCGGATCTCGACGGCGACGGCCGGCCCGACCTCTACGTCGCGAACGACACGACGATCAACTTTCTGTTCCACAACCTCGGATCGAACCGGTTCGAGGACGCCTCGCTGTCGTCCGGCGCGGGCGTGAACCTGAACGGCAAGCCGCAGGGGGGAATGGGCGTCGACGCCGGCGATGTCGACGGCGACGGAAAAACGGACCTCGTCGTCACGAACTTCGAGTCCGAGATCAACTCGAGCTTCCGCAATCTCGGCGACCTCGTCTTCGACGATGTCTCGGCGACGAGCGGATTCGGGGGCTCCTCCTTCGCGTATTCGGGGTTCGGATTGAATCTCGCGGACTTCGGCGATCGCGGCCGCCTCGACGCGTTCATCGCGAACGGCCACGTGCTCGACAGGCCGAAACTCCAGGTGGCGACGCGCGCGGAGCGCCCGTTCCTGATGTGGAACGACGGCCGCGGCCATTTCGAGGAGCGCGGCTGCGGGACGCCGTTCTCCCGCCCGCTCGTGGGCCGCGGCTCCGCCGCCGGCGATTTCGACAACGACGGGTTCCTCGACATCGCGGTGTCGAACTCCGGCGGCCCGCTCGAGCTGCTGCGCAACGGCGGAAATGGAAACGCGTGGGCGGGCGTGCGGCTGCGCGGGACGCGGTCCAACCGCGAAGGCATCGGGGCCGTCCTGATTCTGGAGACCGACCGCGGGATCCAGATGCGCGAAGTGAAGTCGGGAGGGAGCTACCTCTCCTCGGGAGATCCCCGCGTGGTTTTCGGCCTCGGAACGGACACGAAGATCCGAAAGCTCGAGATCCGCTGGCCGTCCGGCGCCGTGCAGACGCTCGACGGCCTTCCGCTGCGGAAATACACCGTCGTCACCGAGCCGGCAGCGGCCGGTCCTCCGGAAGCCGCCCCGGCACGCCGAAGGCGGGCTTCGGCGCCCCCTGAAGAGCGCTCATCCTTCCCTCTCCTCGGCGGGATCGCCGAGGCTTCGGATTCTCGCCCTCAGGAGATCCGACGGGCTCACGAAACCGACGAGCCGGCGCGAACCCGCCGAGGCGACGACCGGACACCGGGTCAAACCGCCGGACCCCATCCGGCGGACGAGCTCCGTGACCGACATGTCCTGCGTCGCGACGATCTCGGCCGCGTGGCAAAGCTCCGCCATCTTCCGGTCGAGGTCGCCGTCTCGGGCGGCGGCGTCGATCGACTCCGCCTCGACGACGCCGACCAGATCGCCCTGATCGTCGACGACGGAATAGAAACGATGACGATGTCCCGCGAGCGAGCTCGCGGCGTCGATCACCGACATCCCCTCCCTCACCGAGACCGTCTGCGGCGTCATCACGTCCGAGACCTTCAGGCCCGAAAGCGGGTCAGATCCCTTCTCGGCCTCGCCGAAGCCTTCCTCGAGCATCTGCTGCTCCACGATGTTGATCCGCGAGATCTGCCGAGAAATCGTGATTCCCAGGGCGATCGCGAGCATCAGCGGAAGGATCAGGGCATAGTCCCCCGTCACCTCGACGACGATCAGGACCGCGGCGATCGGACAGCGCAGAACGCCGGCGAAGAACGCGCCCATCCCGACGAGGGCGTAAGAGCGCGGCTCGATCGCGAGCGCGGGGAGCGCGAGCTTCATCGCATGGCCGATCGTGGACCCGAGCGCCGCGCCCAGGAAAAGAGAAGGAGCGAACGTCCCGCCGATCACGCCGGACGAGAGAGCGACGACGAAACCGATCGTTTTTGCGCCGAACGCGAGCCCGGCCTCGCCGAGGCTGCCGCCTCCGTTGAGCCAGTTCGAGGCCGCCTGGTAGCCGACGCCGAGAATCGACGGAGAGATCAAGCCGAGCACGCCGATGAGCGCCCCGGCAATGCCGCCTCGAACGGCCGCGTTGGGAATTCTTCTTTCGGCTTCGCGCTTGAGACGGGAAATGGCCCGCATCGCGAGGCCGGACGCGACTCCCGCAAGGACCCCCACGAGCGCGAACCCGACGAGCTCCCGCGCGTCGGTCCAGGTCCCCGCGGGCGCGGCAAGCACCGGCCGCCCGCCCAGCAGAAAACGTTCCACGACCGCCGCCGCGACCGCGGCCACGATCGCCCCGCCGAGAACGCCCTTCTCGGCGGTCCCGAGGACCTCCTCCAGAGCGAACACGACCCCCGTGATCGGCGCGTTGAAGATCGCCGCGATCCCCGCGGCCGTTCCGACGGGGATCATTCCCCGAACGACTTTGCGCGGCAGGCGAAGCGTCCGCGCGAAGCCGGCGGAGATGCCGCTCGCAACAACCACGATCGGACCCTCCGGGCCGAGCGGCGCGCCGGATCCCAGCGAGATCGGGGTGAGGAGAAACGTCGCCGTCACGCTTCGGCCGTCGAGCAGCCCCGGATCCTGTCCATAGGCGCGGCGAACGCGAGCCAGGTTCGCGCCGCCGGCTCCCGGCGCCCAGCGGCGAATCACGAGCGCGATCAGAAAAGCCGTCGCCGAGGGCACGGCGACGACGATCGCGGCCCGGACGAACCCCTGCTGCGCGAGGCCGGGAGCCAGGATCAGTTTCCGAACGACGTCGATGAGCTCGTGAAAGATGTAGGCGCAGACGCCGCAAAGGATTCCGATCGCGACCTGCGTCGCCAGAAGAAAGCGCCGGCTCGCGGCCCGAATGCGATCGAGCATCGACCGGCGTTCTTCCGTCACGCGTCTTCCGTCAGGGCCGCGGCGAGCTTTCGAAGGACCCTCGCGGTCGCTTGAATCTCCCGGCCGGGCAGCCCCGCGAGCGTCCGCCGGACGCCGGCCTCCACCGTTCCCTCGCTGTGGCGGTCGAGCTCGCGCCCCTTTTCCGTCAACGAAAGGAGCGCGCGCCGCCGGTCCCCGGGATCCCGCCGGCTCGCGATCAACCGGCGCGCGATCAACCGCCTCAGAACGCCCGTCAGGGTGCTCGGGTGAACGCAGAGAATGCCGGCGAGCTCTCCCGGGGAGATCTGCGGGACGCGCCCCACGATGCGGATCACGAGGCGCTGCGGGCCGGTCACTCCGAGCGACCGCGCCATGCGCTTGGACGTCGTCTGGAGCGCGTGATCCACGGCCCAGACGAGCCGCAGGAACTCGACCGGCTCGCCGAGACGCTTTCTCTTCCCGCCCTTCCCGGGCCGCTGCCGCTTCACCGCACGGGCCCCCTTCTCCGCTCGAGCCAGGTACTTTGAGCTCAAACGATCATCGGGAATGATAAGGGAATTCCCCGGCGTCACGGAGCGTTATTTTTTCTGGCAGGAGGCGTTTCCGATGATTCGAGAACCGGTTATCGTTTCGGGCCGCGCCCGAACGGCCCCGGGGGCCGATCCGGGCGTCACGCGCCGCGGGTGGCTGGTCGCGGCCTGGCTCGGGTTCACCGCCGCGACTTCGGCAGGCGCAATCGCGGCTGTCCGGTTCATGTTCCCGAACGTGCTCTTCGAGCCGCCGACAAAGTTCGACGCGGGCATGCCCACGTCCTATCTGCCGGGGATCGTCGACACCCGCTGGAAGGAGAAGTACGGCGTCTGGATCGTGCGGCGGGCCGACGGCGCGTTCTATGCGCTCATCGCCATCTGCAAGCACCTCGGCTGCGTCCCGAACTGGCTGCAGAGCCAGAAAAAGTTCAAGTGCCCGTGCCACGGCTCGGGTTACTACATCAACGGAATGAATTTCGAAGGCCCCGCGCCGTCGCCGCTCGATCGGGCGAAAATCTGGATCTCCAATGACGGGCACCTCATCGTCGACAAGGCGACGACGTATCACATGGTCGGCGGCATGGATCCCGCCAAGCAGTATCCGGAATCGATTCTGACGACGTGAGGATTGGCGGTCGGCCGTCCTCGCGGGCATTCCGCGGAAGCTCGTGTTGAGCACCCGAACGCGGATTGGCCTCGCGTCGGCGTCGCTGATCGCCCTGATCGCGATCGTTGATTTCCGGTCCCAATGGGAGTTCTCCTTTTCGCTCTTCTACCTCCTGCCGATCGGACTGACCACGTGGTTTCTCGGGCGATGGCCCGGCGTTCTGGCCGCGACCGCGAGCGCCGCCGCTCTCGGGAACTCCTACGAGGCGGCGATTCGAGCCCACTTCGGGGCGGGAGTACCCCCGTGGTACGCCGTCGTTCAATTCGTTTTTTTTCTCGTCGTTTCGCTCCTCCTTTCAGAGCTCCGGCGACAGCTCGAGATTCAACAGGCCTCCGCCCGATCCGACCCGCTCACCGGACTCGCGAACCGTCGGGCATTTCAAGAGCGCGCTCACCAGGAATTGGTTCGCGCCGCCCGATACGGCCGGTCCTTCAGCGTCGCTCTCATCGACGTAGACGACTTCAAGCGCCTCAATGACTCCCGAGGCCATGTTGCCGGCGACAGAGCTCTGCGAACTCTGGCGGTCGCGAGCTGTCAGTTCCTTCGCGAGATCGACCTCGTCGCGCGCTTCGGCGGCGACGAGTTCGTCCTCGTGCTGCCGGAAACCGGCGTAGCCGAGGCCAAGGAAATCGTCGATCGACTCTTTCTCGGAATTCGCGCCGCCTTCGACGGCGAAAATCTGGCGCTCACCGTTTCGGCGGGTCTCGCCACGTTTCTCCGAGCGCCGGCATCGATCGACGAAATGATTCAGGCCGTCGATGCCCTGCTGTACGTTGCAAAGGCCGAAGGAAAGGGTCGCATGAAAGCTCGGGCCGTCGGAGCTGGTCCGAAACGGAGCGTCGCCGACCGCGTCGAAGCGGCGGATTAGAGCATCGATCCGTCGGCTCGACTCGCGCTTTGAAGTAACCCTTTTCTTCGAAAATACCCTCTTTTTGGCCTAATCTCTAACCGGAGATGGAACGACCCCCGGTCCGTCCGTTGCGCGGGGCACTTGAAGTTCTCAAGGAGGAGAGGCGACTCCTTCTTGACACTCTTCTGCTCGGCGTGATCGGCGCGGCGGCTGCCCAGGCGTTCACGTTTCTCCTTCGAATCGCCCAGTCTCTCCTTCTCGAAGGGATCTCCGGTTACCGCCCCCCGGGGCTCCCCGGCGAATCTTTCCGGCCGGGAGTTTCGACAGCTCCTCACGGTATCTGGCTCATTCCGCTCACAACCACGCTCGGGGGGCTCGCCGCCGGGCTGCTCGTCTACGGCTTTGCTCCCGAGGCGGAGGGGCATGGCACCGACACGGTGGTCAACGCCTTTCACAACGCGGGCGGCCTCATCCGCGCCCGCGTCGCGCCGCTGAAGCTCCTGGCCTCCGCGATCACGATCGGCTCCGGCGGAGCTGCGGGACGCGAGGGCCCGACGGCGCTGATTGCGGCCGGCATCGGGTCGACCTACGCGACGGTGACCCGCCGTTCGGAGGAGGACCGGCGACTCCTGATGTTGATCGGCATGGCGGCAGGCCTGTCCGCCGTCTTCCGATCACCGATCGGAACCGCCCTGTTCGCGGTCGAGGTCCTTTACGGCGGCATGGAGTTCGAGGGGGGAGCCCTCCTTTACACGATGCTGGCAAGCGTCGTCGCGTATTCTGTCAACGGCCTCTTTTCCGGGTGGTCGCCGCTCTTCCGGGTGCCTCCCGAAAGCGGCGCTCCGAGTCTGCTCGGAAACGCCTGGTATGTCGTTCTCGGAATACTCGCCGGAGTCATCGGCGCGCTGCTGCCCCTCGTTTTCTACGGCATTCGCGACCTCTTCCGCCGCCTCAAGCTCCCGAACGCCGTGAAACCGGCCCTGGGAGGTCTCGGATGTCGGAATTCTCGCACTCGAGTTTCCCCAGGTTCTCGGGGGCGGCTACGGCTGGATACAAATGGCGATCGACCGGCGTCTCGCTCTTTCAGTGCTGGCGGCTCTGGTGTTCGCGAAGTTGATCGCCTTCGCGTTGACCGTATCCTCCGGAGGCTCGGGCGGACTCTTCGCGCCGACCCTGTTCGTGGGCGCGATGGTCGGAGGCGTCCTCGCGGAGTTGATGCACGCGCCAGCGGCTCCCCTCGTGGTCGTCGGCATGGCCGCAGTCTTCGGGGCGGCCGCCCGCGTCCCCGTCGCGACGCTCCTGATGGTGACCGAGATGACGGGAGGCTACCGCCTTCTGGTTCCGGCGGCGCTCGCCGTGATGCTGAGTTATCTCATTCAGCGCATACTGACGGCTCGGTCCCGATATCCGAGTCTCTACGAAGCCCAGGTCTCGGGTCTGGCCAATTCCCCGTCCCACGGAACCGAATATCTGACGGTCGCGTTACGCCTGCTGGAAGAGCGCGGCGCTCGGCTGCCGGAGGCCGCCGGGCATGTCGGAATGCGGGCGTTGATGGCGTCGGGCATCTCCGTCGAGCTGACCGACGGCAAGCGGTTCGCGCTTCGGTCTCTGGAGTCGAAAAGCCCGTGCGTCGGGCAAACGCTTGGAGCCTGCCTCGGCGCGGCGCCCCCGGACGACTTCGAGATCGTCGCCGTCTTCCGGGGAGAACATACGCTCCTCCCCCGTGGCGATCTCACTCTGCGCCCGAAGGATAAGCTCCTCATCGTCGCCTCGACCTCGGATGAGGCGATCGCGAGATTTCTCGCCGGAGGGCCATCCGTAACCTCGACACCTCGGGCAGAGTCGGAAGTTTCGCCGCCGGGACATTGACGCCGGCGCGAGCGCCGGCTTAGCATGGCAACGCTTCCCGTGAAAGTTCTCGAAACCGTCGCCCTCCTGGTCATCGCCGCCGCGATGTTCAGCTTCGTCAACTGCTACGTTTTTCGCCTTCCTTCCACGATCGGCCTGCTCCTGAGCGGACTCGTGGCATCCGCCCTGATCCTCGGCCTCAATCATTTCTTTTCTTCGCTCGACGTCACCGCCGATGCCCGCCGAATGATCGGCGAGATCGACTTTTCGCGATTTCTGTTCAGCGGCGTTCTGAGCTTCCTTCTGTTTGCGGGAGCCATGCACCTCGATGTGGACGATCTTCGCCGCGAACGGGTGCCGGTTTTCGTCCTCGCGTTCCTGGGCGTCGTGCTCTCAACGGCGATCGTGGGATTCTCGAGCTACGGCGTGTTTCGGCTCATTGGCGCCGGGGTTCCCCTCGGCTATTGCCTCGTCTTCGGCGCGCTGATTTCTCCCACCGATCCGGTTGCCGTCCTCGCGATCGTCAAGACACTGAAGGCGCCGAAGTCGCTCGAGATCCGGATCGCCGCGGAGAGTCTTTTCAACGACGGATTCGGGGTCGTCGTTTTCACGGTCCTCCTGTCGCTGGCCGGCGCGGGGAGCCACGGGGCCGGCGGGGAGCTGGCCGCCTCGACGCTGCTGCTGTTCGTGCGGGAGGTCTTCGGCGGAATCGCCCTCGGCCTGGCCGCCGGCCTGATCACCTTCAGGCAATGAAACGGATTGACGAGCCCAACGTCGAGGTTTTGTTGAGCTTCGGGCTCGTCCTCGCGATGACGCTCGTCGCGGAAAAAATCGAGACTTCGTCCCCGCTCGCCTGCGTCGTCGCGGGCCTCTTCATCGGCAACCGTGGGCGGCGCTTTGCGATGCAGGAACCGACCCGCCAGGCCCTGGACCAGGTGTGGTCGTTCATCGATTCCGTCCTGAACGCGATCCTCTTCCTGCTGCTCGGCCTCGAGGCCCTGCTCCTCTGGTCCGCCGGGAAAGATCTTCTCGCGCTCGTGCTGCTCATTCCGCTGGTTCTCCTCGCGCGATGGATCTCGACCGGAGCCGGGGTGCTTCTTCTGCGCCGCCGCTATCGCTTCGAATCCGGTGACCTTTTGCTGCTGACCTGGGGAGGGCTCCGGGGAGGGATTTCTGTCGCCATGGCGCTTTCCCTCGGCGCGTTCCCCGGACGTAGCGCCGTTCTCCTCGCGACGTACGGCGTCGTCGTCTTCTCGATCGTCGTTCAGGGCTTGACGGTAGCGCCGCTCACTCGCCGGGTCCTCGAGAGAAGAGGCTAGCAACCGCCCTTGCCCCGAGGCCCGCCTCGGCGCTGCCCTCGCAGCCTGCTAGATCTCCGAGATTGAGGACTGGCGTCCGGCCTGTTCCCGATCGAGGAGCTGGCTGATACTGCCAGCGGCCGAGATCAACCCGAGGTGCGTGAGAGCCTGAGGGAAATTCCCGAGCGCCTCCCCCGTCAGCCCGATCTCTTCCGAGTACAGCCCGAGGTGATTCGCGTAACCCAGCATCTTCTCGAACGTGAGACGGGCCTCTTCGAGCCGGCCGGCGCGGGCGAGAGCTTCGGCGAGCCAGAACGTGCACATCGAGAACGTCCCCTCGTCCCCTCCGATTCCGTCCGGACGAAACGCGGGGATCGTACCGCCGAACGAGGTGGTCGCTCTCCAGCTCTCGCTTGACGGCGTCGAGGGTTCCCAGCATGCGCGGATCCGACGGGGTCACGAACTTGACGAGAGGCGCGAGCAGCATCGACGCGTCCAGCGCGCTCGAATCGAGCGACTGAACGAACGACCCCTTCTCTTCCGAAAAGCCCCGCCGCATGATCGTCTCGTAGATTTCGTCCCGGACACTCGACCATCGCTGGCGCGCGCCGGGCAGGCTGCGTCCGGTCGCGATTCGCTCGGCCCGGTCGAGCGCCACCCAGCACATGAGCTTCGAGAAGGTGAACTGCTGGGAGGCGCCGCGCATCTCCCAGATCCCGTCGTCCGGCTCCTGCCAGTGATCGCACACCCAGTCCGCGAGCCCTCTCAGCCTCAGCCAGAAACCATGAGAGACCGGCTGAGAGTACTTGTTGCAAAGGTAAGCCGCGTCCATCATCTCGCCGGTGATGTCGAGCTGGAACTGGCGGGCCGCCCCATTTCCGACGCGGACCGGTGCGGAGCCCCGGTAACCCTCCAGGTGGTCGAGCGTCATTTCCGGGACGAGCAGGCGCCCGTCGATCCCGTAGAGAACCCGCAGGCCTTCCCCGGCGCCGGTTTCCCGGAAGCGGCCCTCGAGAAATCCCATGAATTTCTCCGCCTCCTCCGCAAAACCGATCTGCAGCAGCGTGTGGACCGTGAAGGCCGCGTCTCGGATCCAGGTGTACCGGTAGTCCCAGTTCCGGTCGCCGCCGATCCGTTCGGGCAGGCTCGCCGTCGGCGCGGCGACGATCGCGCCCGTGGGCGCAAAGGTGAGGAGCTTGAGAGTCAGCGCGGAACGTTTGACCATCTCTCGCCAGCGCCCCTGGTATCGGGACCGGCCGATCCATTCCTGCCAGTACTTCAGGGTGGAACGGAACTGTTCCTGGCGGCCGGCGAGGAGATCGCGAACCGGAGGAAGCGGCGACCGGCCGGCGACGGACAGCACGACGGGAATTTCTTCCCCTTCCTCCAGGACGAATTCGGCGGACAATCCGTCCTCGTCCCTCCGGCATTCGAGCGTGGTCTGGAGGTCGACCGCGCAGCCCGAGCCCGAGAATCGAAACCCGCCTTCCCGGGGCTCGATCCGGGCCTTTTCGCGCGCGTAGTCGAAGGCCGGACGGCATTCCATGCGGAACGGAATGGAGCCCCGGATGCCCCGGACGATCCGGACCACGGCGCTGGCTTCGCCTCGCGGGAGCTCGCCGCTCCGGTCCATGGGCATGAAGTCGACGACTTCTCCGACGCCGTCCGACGTGAGAAACCGCGTCACGAGGACGTTGGAATCGGGCAGGTACATCTGCCTTCGGCGGGCCTCGGCGGATACGGCCGCGACGCGGAAATAACCTCCCCGGGCATGGTCGAGAATCGAGGCGAAGAGACTCGGCGAATCGAAGTGCGGCAGGCACAGCCAGTCGATCGTCCCGTCCATGCCGACGAGAGCCGCCGTGTGGAGATCCCCGATGATTCCGTGGTGCTCGATCGGGAGATAACTCATCGCAAACAGAAAGTTAGCAGACATTGCCTGGCCCGCAAAGAAAACCTGTGGTTGAATCGTTCGGGTATGGCCCGCCGGTTCCGGTTTCTCTTCGCGCTCATCCTGGGGCTCGCGCTCGTCACCTGGGGAGCATACGTCGCGGTCCACAAAACCACGCGCGCCTGGTTCGAAAAGGACGTGAGCCTGCGGGCGCAGCTCGTCGTCAATGGCGCCCGCCAGATCCTGGTTTCGGACTGGAACCCGCAGCACCGGACCGACCTGCGAAATCTCCTGTCCGAGATCACGCGAGACGAGCGAATCATGGCGGCCGCCGCCTGCACGGCGGACTTCAACCTTCTCACGGAAACTCGCGACTATCCAGGCCAGTTCGGCTGCCGGGAGCTCGCCGAACGGGTCCGATCCGCGTCCGGCAAGTCGGTGAAGGACTGGTCGTTGTGGCAGAGCGCCCTTTCGCTGCCGGGAGGAAACGCCTATGTGAGCGCGATCCCGATGTTCGACGGGGATCGGCCTCTCGGATTCGTGGTCCTGATCCACGACCTGAACTTCGTCGAACGGAGGGAAGAAAAGACTCAGCGATTCCTGCTGCTGGTGTTTGGCTTTCTCGTGGCCGCCGCGTCGGTCGTGACGATCGTTGCCGAGCGCCTGTCGTGGCGCGGGTGGAGCAAAGAGCTCCGCAGCTTTCTCCAGGGGGGACCGGAGCGGCCCGAATTCCGTCCCATCCTCCGGGACGTCCAGGACCTCGTCGATCGGATCGTCACGGAGAAGGAAGCCGACAGGGAGGGCGGCGAATGGACGCCTCAGCGGCTCAAGCAGACCCTGAATCGCCACCTGCACGGGGAACGGGTCGTCATCGTCGCGAATCGGGAGCCCTACGTTCACGAGAAGGGCGCAGACGGGACGGTCAACGTGCTTCACCCCGCGAGCGGCCTTGTCACCGCTCTCGAACCGGTCATGCGAGCGTGCTCCGGAGTCTGGATCGCCCACGGAAGCGGCTCCGCGGACAGGGAAACCGCCGACCGGCACGGACGGGTGCGCGTCCCGCCGGGCGAGGAGTCCTACCTCGTCCGCCGGGTCTGGCTCTCGCCCGCCGAGGAGAAGGGGTACTACTACGGGTTCGCGAACGAAGGGCTCTGGCCTCTCTGCCACATTGCGCACGCCGGTCCCGTCTTCCGAACCGAGGACTGGAAACACTACCAGACCGTCAACGAGAAGTTCGCCGACGCCCTGTGCGAGGAAGTGGACTCCGAAGACCCGATCGTCCTCGTTCAGGACTACCACCTCGCGCTCGTGCCGCGCCTGATTCGGCAGCGGCTGCCCCGCGCGACGATCATCATGTTCTGGCACATCCCGTGGCCGAACTCCGAGCGCTTCAGCATCTGCCCCTGGCGCGACGAGCTGTTGGCGGGAATGCTCGGAGCGAGCATCCTGGGGTTTCACACGCAATTCCATTGCAACAACTTCCTCGACTCCGTCCGGACACTGCTCGAGGCTCGAATCGACCGCGAGCAGAAGGCGGTCGTCCAGGACGGCCGAAGCACGCTCGTGCGCCCGTATCCGATCTCGATCGAATGGCCCACCCGCTGGCTCCAAGACGACTCCCCCCGTCGAAGAGTGCCGGGCGAGCGTGCTCCGCGAGCTCGGACTCGCCGCGGACGCCCTCCTCGGAATCGGAGTCGACCGGCTCGACTACACGAAAGGGATCGAAGAACGGCTCCTCGCCGTCGAGCGCCTGCTCGAACGGGCTCCCGCGCTTCGCGGGCGGTTCACGTTCGTTCAGCTCGCCGCGCCGAGCCGGACGGCGATTCCGCGCTATCAGCAGCTCAACCAGACGGTGGACCGGGTCGCGGACAGGATCAACGAGCGATTCGGGCGGGGCTCCTATCGCCCCATCGTCCTGCGGCGGACCCACCACGAGCCGCCGGACGTCTTCCGGTACTACCGGGCCGCCGACGTGTGCTATGTGAGCAGCCTCCACGACGGCATGAACCTGGTTGCGAAGGAATTCGTCGCGGCCCGCGAGGATGAACGCGGCGTGCTGGTCCTGAGCCAGTTCACCGGCGCCGCTCGCGAGCTCACGGAGGCTCTCATCGTCAATCCCTACGACCTGGACGAAGCGAGCGCGGCGCTCGCGACCGCCCTTCAAATGTCGCCCGGCGAACAGCGCGAGCGGATGCACTCGATGCGGGCGTTTCTCGCGGAATTCAACGTCTATCGCTGGGCCGGACGGATGCTTGCCGACGCGGCGCGACTCCGAAGCCGCGAGAGGCTCACCGATCGGCTCACGGATCACGTCGTCGCGTCCGCCGAAGCCCTTCGATGAAGAACGTCCTGCTCGCAGGCCCATCGGCCGACCCTGAAAGAGTTCGCGCGGGCAAACGTGCTGCTCGGTTTCGATTTCGACGGAACACTCGCGCCGATCGTGCCCGATCCCGAACGGGCGAGGATGCGGCCGACGACCGCGCGATTGCTCGGGGAGCTCTCTCGACACTATCCCTGTATCGTGATCTCCGGCCGGGCCCGAGCCGACGTCCTCCGCCGTCTACCGGAAAACTCGTCGATGACGGTCGTCGGCAACCACGGCGTCGAACCCCACGGGGCTTCCCGCCGGTTGCTCGACCGGGTGCATCGCTGGCGGCCGATCCTGGAAGCGGGCCTCGCCGGGCTTCCGGGTGTGAAGATCGAAGACAAGGGGTTCTCGGTTTCGGTCCACTACCGGCAGTCGCGGGAAAAGAAAAACGCTCGGGCGGCGATTCTGGGCGTCGCCCGGCGCCTCGGCGAGGTCCGGGTGATCGGCGGCCTGCAGGTCGTCAACATCCTCCCGAAGGGATCGCCACACAAGGGAACCGCCTTCCAGCGGGAATGTGAGCGGCTCGGATGCGACGCGGCGATATTCGTCGGCGACGACGACACGGACGAGGACGCGTTCGCCCTGGAGCAACCCGCGAAGCTTGCCGCCATTCGCATCGGCGCGAAGGCCGGCTCGGCCGCGGCCTACTGCATCCCGAGCCAGGGCCGCATCGACGAGCTGCTGGGGATTCTCATCCGGCTGCGAGGAGAACGCAGCGCCGGAAGGAAACGGGGTTAGCGCTTGCCGCTAACCCCGTCGCCGGCTTATTCCTCCGTGATCTTCATCCGGGAATTTGCTTTGATCCCGGAAGTGACGACCTGCTTCTTCCCGGACGGCCAGTCGACTTCGATCTTCTCGACCGTCGCGGCGCTCCCGAGGCCGAAGTACAGGGGCAGGATGCTCTGCGAGAGGTATCCCGACTTCCCGTCGTTGTACTGCGTGTAGGTCTTCCCGCCCGCCGTCACGCGCACCCAGGCGCCGAGCCCGTTGCGGTTGGACTTCCGGCCGGCGAGGTCGATCTCGAGGTAGTGGATCTTGCGCCGCTGCGCGAGGTCGCTGATGAGCACCTGCGGATGATCGTTGAATTCGTTCGTGACGATGTCGAGATCGCCGTCCCCGTCCAGATCGAAGATGATCGATGACCGGCTGCCGACCGTCCCCGTGAGAACGAGCGGCCCCGTCCGCCCTTCGCACACCGGCCGGCCTCGGCCCGGCCCCGAGCAGTCGATCTCGAACCACGGCTTGCGCGTGCGGCCGCCGCGGCGCGGCTCGACGCCGAGCAGGAACTCCGCGTCGCGGAATTTTTCGCCCTGGTCGTTCAGGAGAAGGGAGTTGATGCCGTAACGGAACGGAAAATTCATGCTCGAGCTGATGAAGATGTCCTGCCAGCCGTCGGCGTTGAGGTCCGCGACGCTCGTGCCCCACGGCCAGTAGTTCTCGACCCCCATCTTGTCGGAGATCTCCTCGAACTTGCCATCGCCGAGGTTGTGGTACAGCGCGTTGCCGAAGATGAACTCGTCGTTCTCGCCGCCGAGCATGTGAGCGCTGTACGTCGAGGCCGGCTTGAGCTTTTCCTCTTCGAGCGTCGCGAGCTTCGCCATGTCGGAGTGCATGTCGGTCAGGAAGAGGTCCATCTTCCCGTCGTTGTCGAAGTCGAACCACTTGATGCCCATCGCGCCCCACGGGGTTCGCGGGAAGTAGTCCTTCGTCTTGTCTTCGAACGTCTTGCCCTCGTGGTTGATGTAGAAATGGTTCTTCCCCTGCATGTTCAACACGTACAGGTCCGGCCAGCCGTCGCCGTTGACGTCGCAGAAGCTCGCGTCGCCGCTGAAGCTGCCGTCGCGAAGGCCGGTCTCCTCCGAGACGTCCTTGAAGTGCGTGCCGTCGAGATTCTTGTACAGGACGCTGTACTCGGTTCGTTCCGGGAACAGGTGGCCATGGAACGCGTCGGGAAGACCGACGTAATAGCCGCCCTCGCCCTTCTCGTCGGTCGTGTACTTCCCGACGTTGACGAGAAAGAGATCGGGCAGGCCGTCGTTGTTGTAATCGAAAAACACGGGCGCGGAGGAATGGCCCACGTAGTCGACGCCCGCCTCCTTCGCGATGTCCCTGAAGCGCCCGTGGCCGTCGTTCAGGAAAAGCGCGTTTCCGCCCCGGACGGTCGTGACATAGAGATCCGGGTGGCCGTCGTTGTTGACGTCGACGAACGTCGCGGTGACGCCGACGCGGCCTTTGAGCGCGACGCCCGCGGACTGCGTGATGTTGCGGAACTTTCCGTGGCCGAGGTTCTTCCACAGCTCGTTGCCGCCCATCTGGCTGACGAAGTAGAGGTCGTCCAGCCCGTCGCCGTCGACGTCGGCCGCGACGACTCCCGTTGCCGTGATCGTAGTGGACGGCCTTGTAGAACCTGCCGGAGTCGTCCGTGATGTGCTGCTGGAACGTGATGCCGCTCTCCGGCTGCCGGTCGGTGAACTTGAAGTTCGTGTCGACGTGGAAATCCTTGCGCGTCTTTTCCTGCGCGGATTTGCGCGCGGCGAGCGTCTGCTCCCCGATGTCGGGGTCCGGAACGTTGATCCTGGGAACCGAGGCCTTCCGTGAAGCGGAGGCTTTTTTCGACGCCGGCTTTCCGGCGCCGGTGAGAAGGAGGCCGCCGGCGGCGAGAAGCGCCAGGACCGCGAAACGAGACCAGAGTTTCTTCATTGTGGATCTCCTCGAAAAGTAAAGTACGACCATATCGCGCACCCGCGCCCGATCTCAACCCGAAAACGACGCTCCGCGATTCGTCCGCGGTGTTAATCTCGGCGCCGTGGGAAACGTCAGAATCTTCGCGGCCGCGCCGGTTCTGCTGGCGCTCGCTGTCGCCGCATTGTTGCATTACCGCGAAACATCAACGCCGCCGCGGCGAGGCCGCCCGTCCAGCCGGGAGCCGCGGCGCTTCTCGAGGAGGGGGAAGCCGCTCTCGGAAAGCAGGACTGGCCGCGGGCCGAGCGTGCGTTTCGCGCGGCCGTCCGGAGGTCGCCGAAATCCGCGCGCGCGCACTCGGACCTCGCGATCGTGCTGACGCTCTCCGGAAAAGCGGGAGACGAAGCCGTTGCCGAGGCCGCCGCCGCCGCGAAGCTCGCGCCCGGGGAAGTCGCCTACGGCGTCCGGTATGGAACGACGCTGGAGGCGGCGGGAAGGCTCGTCGAGGCGCGCCGGGAGTTTCGCAAAGCCCTCGCCGCGCGGCCCCGCGACCGGCAGATCCTGATGCTCCTCGCGGACTGTTCGGCGCGGCTCCACGACGACGAAACCGTTCCGCTGCTCAAGAAGGTCATCGAAGTCTGGCCGGAGAATCTCAAAGCCCGGGTGGACCTCGCGAACTTCCTCTGGGAACAGGGCGACGAAGCGGAAGGCGACAAGATCATGGAAGAGGCGATCCGCCTCTCGCCGGACGACGCGGAGCTCCACCTGCTGTACGGCCGCTCGCTTCTGCACCGGCTCCAGTTTCTCCGCGCGATCGACGAGCTCAACCGCGTGCGCGAGCTCGGGCACGTGGACGCGCCGTTCTTCGTCGGGCTCGGAGGGGCATACTGGGAGTCGCAGCAGATGGAGAAGGCGCACGAGATGCTTCGCGGCAGCGGTCCAGATCGACCCGACGTACTTTCCCGCGCGGCTCGAGCTCGGGCGCCTGCTGCTCTGGACTGGAAAGCCCGCCGAAGCGGCCACCGTGCTTCGCGAAGCGGTCCGGATCAAGGAGGATTCGCCTCCCGCGCAGTGGAACCTCGGCCGCGCCCTTCAGGGCAGTGGCGATCTCGACGGCGCCGAAAAGGCGTTTCTCCGGGCCGTCGAGCTCGCGCCCCGGTCGTCCCGGTTCCACTACTCCCATGGCATCGTGTTGAAGCTGCTGAAACGCCCGCAGGAGGCCGCGGCGGAATTCGCCCAGTTCCAGAAAAGCCAGGACGCCGAGCAAAAAGCGCAGTACGAGTCGAGCTCCCGCCGCGTCGAGCTCAACGGCGCTCTCGACGACCTCCGGCATGGAAGGACGGAGCAGGCTCTCGGACGGTTTCGGAACCTTCCGGAGAGCGTCCCGTCGCTCGAGGGACAGGCGGAAGCCCTCTCGCGGCTGGGACGCCACCAGGACGCGATCCGGGCGCTCGAGCGCGCAAGCGCTCTCGCCCCCGAGGACAACGAAATCCGCGCGCAGATCGCGCGCGAATACTCCGAAAACGGGGACAAGAAGTGATCGCGCTCGTCTTTCTGTTCCGCGCCCTGCTTGCCGCCGCTCCGCCCGCGAAGGCCGCCTGCCCCGTCGTCTTCACAGACGTCGCGCAATCGGCCGGAATCCGCTTCGTCCACGAGCGGGGCGCGACGGAACAGCGCCGCCTGCCGGAAACGATGGGCTCGGGACTCGCCTGGATCGACTACGACAACGACGGATCGATGGACCTCTTCGTGGTCCAGTCGGGCCGCCTCCCCGAGGGCGACACCGGCCGCCTGTACCGCAACAACGGCAACGGGACGTTCACCGACGTCACCGAGAAGGCGGGCCTCGCGACGAAGGTGTACGGAATGGGCGCCGTCGCCGCCGACTACGACAACGACGGCTTCACCGATCTTCTCGTCACCGCGTTCGGACGGAACGTCCTGTACCGCAACAACGGCAACGGGACGTTCACCGACGTCACCGACCGCGCCGGAATTCGAAGCTCGGGCTGGAACACGAGCGCCGCGTGGGCCGACGTGGACGGCGACGGACTCCTCGACCTGTTCGTCACGCGCTACGTCGACTTCCGGGTGGATCACGACTACTTCTGCGGCGATCCCGTCACGGGAAAGCGGGAGTACTGCCACCCGGACGTCTTTCCCGGGATGACGGGAACGCTCTTCCACAACAACGGAGACGGAACGTTCAAAGACGTCACGAAGGAAGCGGGCGTGGGTGCGGTCGGAAAGGGCCTCGGCGTCCTCTTCTTCGATTCCGACGGCGACGGAAAGCCCGATCTCTACGTCGCGAACGACCAGGTGCTGAATTTCCTCTTCCACAACACGGGAGGGGGGAAGTTCGAGGACATCTCGGTCCCGTCGGGCGCGGCCGTGAGCTCGGAGGGGAAGCCGCAGGCCGGCATGGGCGTCGACGCCGCCGACGTGGACGGCGACGGAAAGCCGGACATCGTCGTGACGAACTTCGACTTCGAGATCAACTCCCTCTACCGCAACCTCGGAGACAACCTCTACGAGGACGCGGCCGTGTCGTCCGGTTTCGGACCTCCCTCGTTCAACTTCCTCGCGTTCGGCGTCAACCTGTTCGACGCCGCGAACCGCGGAACGTTCGACGCGTTCGTCGCGAACGGCCACCTGTCCGAATCCCCGACGCGGCAGGGCGTCACGTACGCCGAGAAGCCGTTCCTGATGTGGAACGACGGGACCGGGCATTTCCACGAGCAGGGCTGCGGCGATCCGTTTTCGCGGCCGCTCGTCGGCCGCGGATCGGCCGTCGGCGATTTCGACAACGACGGGTATCCCGACATCGCCGTGTCGAACTCCGGCGGGCCGTTCGAGCTGCTGCGCAACGGCGGCAACGGAAACGCGTGGGTCGGAGTGAAGCTCGAGGGAACGCGCTCGAACCGAGAGGGGATCGGGGCTTCCCTGATTCTCGAGACCGACAAGGGGAAGCAGGTGAAAGACGTGAAGGCCGGCTCGAGCTACCTCTCCTCGGGCGACCCGCGCGTCGTCTTCGGCCTCGGGGCGGACGCGAAGCTCAGGAAGCTCCAGATCCGCTGGCCGTCCGGAGCGGTCCAGACCGTGGAGAGCCTGCCGCTTCGCAAGTACACCCTCGTCCGCGAGCCGGGGCCGCCGGGCCGAAGAAATAGCCGCCGTTCACTCGAGCCCTTCCTCGCGCTCGAAGCTCGAGATTCCGTCGAGGAAAGCGACCGCCCGGCTCAGGCTTCGCCCGGCGATGTCGTCCATCAGGCGGCGAACGAGCGGCGAGACCTCCCTTCGGTGCGCGAACCGCCGGGACAGCCCGTACAGCAGCACGCTGATCGCCGCACCCGCGATCAGATTGACGGCCAGCCACGGGCCGGGAAAAAGCGCGTAGCCGTCGACTCCGAAGACACCCCGGAGCGCGACGATCGCGAGGGGAATCCAGAGAACGGGCCCGAGCAGGAAAGCCCATTTCGCCGTCGCGAGCCGCAGAACCCTCACCTTCTCGAGTTTCTTCTGGATCTCGACGACGGGCCGGCCGTAGTCGATGTCCCGGAGCGTTCCCAGCTGATAACCGCACGACACCACCGAAAGGATCGCGAAGAGATCCAGCACGGCGGCCGGAACGAGATATCGCGGCTCGGAATAGTGATTCGAGAGGAAGATTCCGAGCAGGACGATCGCGGGAATGCTCGCGAGCTGCTCGAACAGGATGCCGCGGAAAGCCCATTTCAAGCGGAAACCGGTCTTCCGCATCCGGGAATCGCGGAGGAATTGCGCATTGATCCGAATGATCTGATCGAGCTTCCTGTCGTCGTCCGCCCAGTGGATCTTCAGTTCGTCGAGCTCCATGATCTCTTCTCCTTCTCCACCGCGCCTTTTCCATCGTGACGGGCGCGATCGAAATGTTGCCGGAGCCGCTGTTTGATCCGGCCGATTCTCGTTCCGACGTTCGTCGCCGAGATCCCGAGGATCTCCGCGATCGTCTCGTGACTGTTGCCGTCCAGATACAGGATGACGAGCGCCCGATTCAGCGGGTCGAGCTCGTCCTGGATGAAGCGATCGAGCTTTCGAGCGCCATCGGAGGTTTCCGGCGCCGTCCCGCCGGGAGCGGCGATCTCGAAAGTCGATTCATCGGCCGGTTCCGTTCTTCGCAACCGCAGGCTTTCGCTCCGGGAGAAGGAGATCCCCACGTTCATCGCGATCCGGTACATCCAGGTGGAAAAGCGGCACCGGCCGTCGAACCGCCCGAAGGAGCGCCAGAGCTGAAGAACGATTTCCTGCGTCAGATCGGAGCGGTCCGCCGGATTCCGGGAGTAGGAACCCGCGATCCTGTAGAGGATCCCTCTTGTGCTCCTCGAGCAGGGCAAGAAACCGATCCTGGTCGGAAGTCTCAGTCATGGCTTCGATACGTTATTCGCGGAAGGACGGGAAAAATCACAAAGAATCGCGAAGGAGGGACCGGGAATTCAACTCCTGCCGGCTGGACGCGAGAACCGGCGAATCGTCGACCTTGACGCCGCAGCGGGTTGCGGAAATAATCGCGGGTCCTCTTGGGAGGTCGTCCAACGGTAGGACACGTGGCTCTGGACCACGGTATCGGGGTTCGAATCCCTGCCTCCCAGCCATCCGCCTTCGCCCTGCCATCTGCGATGGCGACGCTACGGCGCGATAAATCCGAGGCTTACCTGAAGTCCGGGTCGGGGCGCGCGTTCATCAAGAGGCACTTTGCCTGACTGCGCGCCGCTTCGCGCGTCGGTTCGTCGGCCTCTTCGCTGGCTTCGGGCGATCCGATGCCGCGTCGGAATCCTCGACGTCTTCGACGCTCCCGGCGGCGCGCGTCGCAGGCCCGGCGGAGGACCGGTCGGCGAAGGACTGGTATCGGCTCTTCAGGCTCCGCAGTTCTTCCTCGGAGAGATCCTCGGCGCTCACGATTCGGTTGCTCGCGCCCTCCATGGCGGCGAGCAGCTCATCGAGCTTGACCTGTATCGCGATCGCGTCCTTGTTCTGCGACCGCTGGATCAGGAACACCATCAGGAACGTCACGACAGTCGTCCCCGTATTGATCACGAGCTGCCACGTGTCCGAAAAGTGGAAGAGCGGGCCGGTGATCCCCCAGACGAGGATGATTCCCGCCGCCATGAGGAAGGCCGCCGAGCTCCCCGTCCAGTGCGCGATCGCCTGAGCAAGCCCTTCGCCAAAAGCGTGATGCTTGCGCCGGCCGGTCGCCTCGCGTTCAACGGTATTCATACCCGAGAACGAGGGAGCAATTCGCATGCCGCGACCGGGAAGAAGGCCGCGACTCCGGGTTCACCCGGAACGCCAGTCGACGGCGAAGAGGCCGCCGGTCGTTGCCGCCCCTACTTCTCCGGCTCCGCGACGACGACTTCCCCGCCGGCCGTGTGCGTGAGGTAGACGGCGCCCGCGTCGGTCGCGGCGGGGTTGCGGCATCCGACGGGAGTCTTCACGCTCGCGACGAGCGACAGCCCGCCCTTCGCGTCCACCCGGGCGACCGTCAGCTTTCCCGCCCGGGACGCCCCGACGTAGAGCAGGTGCGTGTCCGGCCGGAAGTCGAGGTCGTCGACGCCTTCCCCCGTGTCGATCGACGAGAGCGTCGCGCCGTTGGATGTGCCGAGCGTTTCGACGCGCTGGGTGCAGGCGACGAAGAGCTGCCCCGCCTCCGGATCGACGCGCAGACCCCGCGGCCCTTCTTCGCCGCATCCTGGGTTCCACGTCGCGACGACCTTGCGCGATTCGAGGTCGATCGCGAGCGTCCTGTCCTTGTCCTCGAGGTTCGTGTAGAAGCGGTCGTGCTTGCCGTCCACCGCGAAGCCCTCCGGACTCCCCTCGAACGTCATCTTCCCCTTCTCCGCGAGCGTCGCAGCGTCGAGGATGCGAATCGACTTGTCGCGCGGCGTCGTCACCCACACTTCCTTCGTCTTTCCGACGTACGCGACGCCGTCCGGCATCGCGTCGAGCGTGTGGCATCCCTTCTTCGCGAGCGTGCGCGCGTCGAACGCGCAGATCGACGAATCGCCGCGATTGCCGACGTAGTTCACGCCGTCGCCGATCGAGACGGAGCTCGGCCCGACCTTGCGCTTGCGATCGCCCGTCCCCACCTCGGCGGTCGGAAAGCCCGGGATCTGGCGGATCGCGTGCGTCGAGGCGTCGATCACGTCCACGAGGCCGGTGTTTCCCGCCGGCACCCACACGGAACGCGTCGCGGGGTCGTACGCGATGTAGTCCATCAGGATCGGCCCGGGGCCGCCCGGCAGCGCGACGTTTCGGACCGTGTAGGCCGGTTCGGCGGCGGAAGCCGGCACGGCGGCGAACGCGAGGGCCAGAACGGCGATCGCGAGAGCCAGAACACAGGATGTTGCGAGACGAGAATTTCGCATGGCAAGCTCCTTTTCCATCACCCCGAGTCTATCCCCTCATTCCTCACGCCTCACGCCTCACGCGTAAAGCCGGCGGCTCGCGGCTCGGTGGTATCGTTTTGCCCATCTTGAAAACTCGCCGCCGATCCCGCCGATCCCGCCGATCCCGCCGCACCGCGCTCACCTTCATCCTCGTCGGCGGCGCGGTGATGTGGGTCCTCGCCCTGGTGGGATCGACCGAGGGTTGGCCGAAAGACAGGGTCGACTTTCTCGTCGGTTTCCCGGTTCTCGTCCTCATCATCTACGCCGCGATCCGCGTGGTGTACTGGCTGCTTTCGACATGGCTCCACGACGTTGGCGAGACGATCGCGGCGGGCGAGAGGAAGCACGAGACGCGGGGGCAGATCGCGGTGGACGCCGTGAAGAAAACGGGGTTCGACGTCGTGAAGCTCGGATTGGCCACGGCGGTGACATCGCTCGACCTCGCGGCGGGGGCCGGGGGCGGTGGTGGAGGCGGCTCGTCAGGGGGAGGCGGTTCGTTCGGCGGCGGAGGGGCTTCGGGGAGCTGGTGAGACGCACACATGCTGCCCGCGTTCGTCCGTAAGATCGCCCGCTCGGCGCTTGACGCGTTCGAGCGAATCGTCGAGAAATCGGAGCGCGTGATCGAGGCCGACCTCGAGATTTCGAAAGAGAAGGTGCTCACTCCTTCCGAGGCGGAGGCGCTCCGCCAAAGGATCGCCGAGAACGAGCGGCAGAAGGAGCAGTTTCGGTCGGCCGTCGAGGGCGCGAAGACCCTTCTCCCTCCCGAGGATTAGCGACGCGCCTCCGGCGACCAGATTGCCGGTTGCCAGCGGGGATTCGCGCCGGCGCGGGTCCTGTCACGGGCCTTCGCCGCGCCGTAGCGGCTTCGGCCGCGCAGGCGGGACTCGCCCCACTTTTCCGCTCGCCGCGAGCCAGAGGACTTTGCTACACCCGCGTTGCGAGCGGCAAAAGGGGTCTCGCCCCGGGCCACCCGCGCCAGCGCCACCCCCGGAGCGAAGGTCGGCAGGGATCGGGCCCAGGGGTTCGCGAGCAACCCTTCGAGGAGCGGGCGTCGTTGTCTGAGCGACCGGATATGGCCGAGCCGCAGTCGGGAACCGCGGATGGCGAGGCCATCAAAATGCTGCGAGTTTCGCGCCCGCGACGAGAAGGTGTTGTGAACGAACCTCGGGGCCGTCCCTAGCGGATCGAGCGAGCGTCGCAGCGAACTCACTCCCCCTCATCCTCACCTGCACATCCTTCAATCCAGGATGCGAAAGACAATCGCCCGCGTCCCTCCGTCAAACGCGATCCCATCAGCCGACGTACTGCCCACGAACGGCATCAATTCTCCGTCTGACCAAGACCGGCATCTGCCGAGATCAAAAAAAGCCGTCCTTCGTCAGGATCGCAATCGGCGACCCGCCCTTCAGGCAATCCGTCACGCATTTCAGGCTCATGCTCGTCGCGTTCCCATCCAGGTTCTGAATCGGGCAGGCGACATCGCGAACCAATCCCTCGATCGTCACCTCCGACCGATTCGTTCGCGATCCCTCCATCGAAGTCTTCTGAACATTCTGAGTCTCCTGGGCGGGCTTCCGGGCAGGCGGGGCGCCGGCGGCCAGCCCGACCGCAACGATTCCGGATCCTGCAACGAAGAAGAGTCTCGGGAATCGCTTCATGGGTTCTCCTTTCAGCTCATTTTCTCATTGCTCCTTCTTCAGCGCCTCCTTGACCTTCGCCACGTCCGGGCCTTCCCGGCTCCCTCGTAAGAGGAGAGGTCGTCGTCGATTCCGACCAACCGCAGGCACTGGCCTCCCGGCGCCTGGAAGTAGAGCAGAGGGCTCGGGACCTCGAGCTTCCGAACGAGACCGGACTCGAGATCTGCCGACGCGTTTCGTCCACGTTGTCGGACTTGATTTCCAGCCACACTGATCTTGCGCTCCGCAGGAACTCGCTCTGATCCGGGACATCCCCGTAAAGGAACGCGATATAGAAATCGTCTCCCAGGCGAACGAAGTCCCTTTCCGGGTCCGCTCTCGTGACCTTCCCCCCGAGGATGTCGCAATAGAACTTCCGAATGCGGTCTCGATCCTGGAGCGGCACCAGGACCGACGAGTGATTCCCAAAAATGACTTTAGCCACGTCTTCTCCTCTTCTGCGTTCCTATTTCTTCGAGCCGTTTCCAAATCGCTCACGAAAAATTTCCAGGAAGTAGTTCCAGCCCTTTTCGTGCGACCTTCCCCGGGCGTCATCCGGAAGGCCGGAATGCACGAGCGTCATCCGCGTGCTTTCTCCCTGTCTTTCGAACGTCACGGTAACCGTCGATTCTTCTCCCAGCGTGTTCGGCGACACCCAGGTGTGCTGAATTTGACCCGGCCGCTGGACCTCCGTGAATCGGCCGTAATGCGCCGTTCCCCGGAGAGCCCAGTAAAACAGGCCGTCGACTTTCGGATCCAGGATGTATTTTTCGGCCGCATTCCAGGGATTGCCGGCGACCTGGGGATCCAGCCATGCATCGAAGACCTCGCCTGGGGACGCGGGGATCGTTCGTTCCAACTTGATCTCGAGGGTCTCTTGGGTATTCGCCATCACTTCTTCTCCTTCTTCTTTTTTTCCTTGAAGTACGCTTCAAACGTGTCGAGGCGTTCGTTCCAGAACCGCTCGTACTCGTGCACCCACCCGGCGACCTGGCGAAGCGGCTCGGCCCGAAACGAGATGAAGACTTCCCGGCCCTGCTTCCGACGCTCGATCAAGCCCGCCCTCTCGAGGAGCTTCAGATGTTTGGTCACCGCATTCACGCGGTTTCTGACGGCTTCGCGACATCCAGGAATCGGGCAGGCCCGTGGGCGAGCTGCCCGATGATCGCCCGCCGGGTGGGGTGAGAAATGGCCGTCAGCACGTCGGAGAGCCGATCCATGTCGTACATTACACCCAAAGGTGTAATGATTGTCAAGTGAATCCCTGGAGGCTTATGCCGGGTTAGCGGGAAGGGTCGCGGCGAAGAACAGGCACACGAGTGGCGTCAGGAGGAGGCGGGCGCCGTCCAGCTGATCCACAGGGACGGGTCCACGTCTCCCCCGTGCAGGTAGCAAAGGGGTCTGGGGACGGCATTGTTCTCATTTCTTGGAGACCTAGCTTCCGTCTTCGAGCCTCAGCCCTCTTCCGACTGTTCCAGCAGCCGAACATCTTCCAGATCCCGCGGTCGCCCCGCGGCTCGTTTGCTCGCGATGAGGTCTGCCAGGGAAACGAGCGGTACCGTGACGCCGTCGATCTCTATCGCATTGCGGCGCCCGTACGCAGTGGAAAACTCGATGCCGGGCGTCCGGTCTGCACGTCGATCCGCACCCGTGAAAAACCGTGATTTCCGTCGCAAGGAGACCTCGGGTGTTGTGAGCACCGCGGTTCCGAGGCCGGAATCGGAAACGCCGCGAGAACCGCGTTCGCATTCTCGTTCGTCGGTTCGATGAGAAGGTGAGGTCGAGCGTCAGGCGAGGAACGCCGTAGGAGATCGCGGCCACGCCGCCGATGACGAGGTATCGGGCGTTATGGGAGTTTAAGGACGCGAACAGAGGTAGCAGCTCTTGGAGCATCGGCGCCCTCCCGCAGTTTCGGATTGAGTCTTGCGGCGAGACGGTAGAACGTGTCGAAGGCGCGAAGCCTTTCTTCGATCGTCAATCCGCGAAACCACCGGGCCTTTGCCTCGATCGTTTAGGTCGAACCCCCGCACCACCTGCGCAACCATCACGTGATTATCCCACGAACAGCCGGGTTCTCGACCGCGTTCACACCGTCGTGTCGCCACCGACGGCGACGCTACGGCTCGATCTTCTCGCTTTCCCTCCCCGGCGCCGTGGCGGCGAAGAACAGGCACACGAGCGGCGTCAGGAGGAGGCGCGGCGCGGTCCAGCTGATCCAGAGGGACGGGTCCATCTCCCCGCCGTGCAGGTAGCAATAGACGATGAACCCGAAATACCCCGCCGCGACGAGCGCGGGCGCCCGCCACGCCCTGTGCCGGGCGCCGAAGATCGTGATCACCGCGACCACGATCCACGGCGCGTAGGCCGAGTGGTAGTCCGCGTTCGCCAGGATCCCCTTGAAAACCGTCCGCGCGAACCGCAGCGTGAACGGGCCGTTCGGCTGGCCGCCGTACGACTCGACCATGCCGTGCCCGTGCGCGTAGGCGACCCAGAGGCCGAGCGACGCCGCCGGCAGACTCGCGAGGAGAAGCGCCGGCCGAAGCGATCGCGTCCGGAGAAACTGCCAGCCGCCGTAAACGAGGACGACGAGGCCTGCGAACGCGGCCCCTTCGACCTTCGTCAGCGCGGCCCCCGCGAGGCCGAGCGACGCGACGAGAAGACTGCTCCGCTCTGCCGGCAAGAACGTCAGCGCGCTGAGCGCGAGGACTTCGAAGAACAGCAGCGGCGGCTCCCCGTTTCCGGCGCACAGCGACACCCCCAGGGGAAACGCGAGCAGCGTCACGAGCAGCAACGTCCCCTCCGCCGCCTGCCGGGCGGGAATCGCCTCCCGGGCGGCGTTCCAGAAACTGAGCGCGCTCAAGAGGACGCACAGGGGAAGCGTGAGAACCGCGGCGAGCCACGGCAGCCGGCCGGCGAAGAGCGCTCCCCACGCATAGAGAAAAGGAACGAGCGGCGGGTAGTCCGGACGCAGGACGAACTGCGACCGGCTCGTCAGGTACGCGGGATCCGATCCCGCCGCCTGCGCAAAGTGCTGCCCCTTCGGTCCCCAGAACAGCAGAAGGTCGTCGCTCGTGGCACGTCCGGAACCTGCGACGTACGCGCAGAGGACGAGTCCGAGCCCGGCGACGACGAGGCCCGGAATCGCGGCACGCGGGGGCACCCAACCGCGCAGCGGCCCCTTCGGCTCGCGCCGCCAGGCGAGAAGCACGCGAACGAGAAAGAAAGGCGCGATCAGTCCCACGATCGTCCACGGAACGCGAACCCACGTTTGCAACAGCATCGCCAGCGTGAGCGCGACCATCCCCAGAGCCGAGAGCAGGGCGAGGCCGCCGCGGCGCGAGCGCGCGTGCCAGAAAAGGAGCGGAGCCGCGCACCATCCCAATACCGGAAGCAGCGTGAGCGCGGCGAGGAACCAAAGACCGCTCATCGGCGCACGAAGAGCTTCCCCCGGGGAACCGCTCGAGGAGGCGATATCCGGCCAGGCCGGGCCCGGTGCCGGCGTCGTCGACCGCAAACGGCGCGAGCGCGCGGCTTCGCGCTTCGATCCGCGCGGCCGTGACAGGCACGACGTTCTGGTCGGGGAGTTCCGCCTCGGCGAGCAGCCATCGATACTCCAGCGTCCAGCGGTCGGTGCCGCCCGGCTGCACGAGAAGGACCGTCACGCCCCGGGGCAGACGCGCGCCGGCTTCGTGCAGAAAAGACATGTAGGGCACCCATCGTCGTTGGGCCGGGTGCCCGTTCGTATAGACGGTCGACGGTCGCGCGAGAGCGAGCGGCCCCGCCCGCCGGGCATAGGAGACGAGCAACAGCGTGAGAGCGGCCGTCCCGCCCACGCGCCGAGGGAGCCGAAGAGACTTCGAGCTTCACTCCTGGGGGATGTCTCCCCAAACCCCCTCTGTACCCCGGGGCTCGCTCGGGGCAAGAATCTACTTCTCGGTCGCTGTCGTCTCGAATTCTTCGTTCATCCATTTCTTGAACGCGTCCATGTTCTGCGCGCGGCCGAGGAAGTCATGCACCAGCTCGTGGCGCGGCTTCGTCGCGCCGGGGGCAAGCACCGTCTTCCGATAGCGCATCGTCGGGCCGCCGGCGAGGTCCTTCGACTGTCGAACTGCGCGACGAAATCCAGCGCGATCACCTTGTCCCAGCACGTACGTGTAGTAGTTGGAGCTGTAGCCGTTCGAGGTGCGCGTACGCCGACCAGAAGTGCGTGCCCGGGAAGAACTCGGGCGGTGCTTCGAATACCTATCCGGAACGCGTCTTCGGTAATCGCGTCGAAGTCCGCAGTTCGCCGGGTCCGCGGTGTGGAAGTCGCAGCGACACCGCCGTGGCCAGCAGCGGTCCTGCGTCGATCCCAGCCGCGCGCCCGTACGCGGATCGCGCGCTCACCATGCGTTCGCACAGCTCCTTCGGCAGCACTTCGCCGGTCTGGTAGTGCTGCGCGAATCCGGCGATGATCCCGTAGTCGTGGAAGAACTCCTCGAGCATCTGCGACGGAGCCTCGACGAAGTCCCCCTCGAGGATCAGCGGTTCGCCGGCCCGCGAAGCGGTCTGCCGGCCGATCACGTCCGGTGCACGAGGTGGCCGAACTCGTGAAAGAACATGACGACGTCGCCGTATTCCATCAGGCCCGGGATCCCCGGCGATCGCCACCGGGGAAGTTGCAGACCAGCGCCGCCATCCGGCAGCTGCTGGCCGCGGGACGCCGTCCTTCCGGTGACCGAGGTGTCGAGAACGACTTACTTGCCCTTGCGCGGGTGCATGTCGAGGTAGATGCGCCCGACCGCTGGTCGCCCTCGAACACCTGGAGGTGTCGACCGCGGGATTCCAGCCCGGTCACGCCCGCCTCCGGCTCGATCCGCACGCGGAACAGCTTCGAGGCGGTGGCGATGATGCCCTTCTGGACTTGGTGTACGGAAAGTAGGGCCGCACGGTCTGCGAGTCGAAATCGTAGCCGGCGCGGCGAAGCTGCTCGGTCAGGTAGCTGTTTTCGAAGTCGTAGACCTCCGTCGCCTTCGGATCGTGCTTGCGCTTCTCGGCGAGGAGCATTCCGTACTCTCGCTCCATGATCGGCTTCGCGGCGACGTTCACGTCGCGGATGAAGTCGGCGACGCGGGCCGACGTCGAAGCCATTTTCGCCGCCGCGTTGGAGTCCGCCCAGGTTCGAATCCGAGGAGCTTCGCGATTTCCGCGCGCGTCGCGGCCATCTTCAGGAGCAGGTCCTTGTTCTTCGGGTACGCCCGGCTGTCGAAGGCCTCGAACAGTCTTTTTCGGAATGCCGCGCTCTCCGCGAACTTCAGGGCCGGCAGCGTCGGGATACGCCGTCGTGATCTTGACCTTGCCGTCGGCGCCCGGCTTGTGCCGGTCGATGTAGTCCTGGGGAAGGCCCTTCAGCTCCGCCGGGTCCGCGTCGGTCGTGCGCACGTCGTCGGAGATCGTCCGCTCGAACGCGGACTGTTCTTCCGTCAGGTCGTCGCTCAACTTCTTCAGCTTCGCGCGCGTCGCATCGTCCTTGTCGACGCCCCCGAGCCTGTACAGGACGAGCTGGCGGGAGACGTAATGCTTCGTCGCCGGATCCGACCCGCCGAGGTCGAGCGCCGCGAGCGCGTCGTAGACCCGGCGGTCGAGCGAGAGGTCCGTCTGGACGGCGCTGACTTTCCGCGTCATCGCGGACGCGGCATCCCGGTAAGCCGCGTCGGCCGCGACCTCTTCCATCAGGTACGAGAAGTACAACGTCGAATCGAGCTCGCGCGTCGCGTCGCGTACGGAACGAGCGTGTTCTCGATCGTCCGGCGACCCTGGGCTTCCCGGATCTTTTCGATCGAACGTTTCGCGGCGTCGATGTGGCCGTCTTCGATCTTCTGAAAAGCCGCGACGTCGGGCTTGCCCGCCCACAGCGGCGGGGGGAGAGCCGGGGCCGTTTCGGCGGCGAATGCCGCGGAGGAGGCGAGGACCGCGAAGGAAACGCCGAGGGCGAGCATGCGCATGGAAGATCTCCTTTTCAAGAGCCTAGTTACGGCCGCGGAGAGCCAGGGTTTCACCTCACCCCCGGCCTCCGGCCACCCCCTCGGGCAATTCTCACCCCGGCTCGGTTCCGTCGCCACCCCTCCCGCGTTCACCTGTCGATCCAACGGCTGCCACAGCTTGTGGAGAGGGGTCGGGGGTGAGGACCTACAGGAGGGTGAGGTCGGCAGATTCTAACCTTGCGGCGGGTCAGCCCGGCCCGGGAATCAAGGAACGCGCTTCACCGGCTCGCGGGCCCCCCGGGTCGAAGTTGGAACGCCCGCCGCCGCAGCTCCGAGGGGGTGAGACCGAGAACGCGGCGGAACGACCAGGTGAAGTGGCTGTGGCTGGAAAAGCCGAGATCGACGCCGATCTGCGCGAGGTCCGCATCGCCCCCGAGCAGGCGCTCCACGGCGGCGTGAAGGCGGGCGCGCGTGCGGTACCGGTGCAGGTAGTGCCCGTCGAATGCCGAAAAGCCCGCATCAGGGAGTAGGGCGTGACCGGAGGTGCGCCGCGAGGCTCTCAGCCCATCGGCTCTCCGAGGCGGCTCGAAAGAAGCGCCTTCGCGGCCTCCACCGTCTCCGCTCGAGTCGAAGACGGTCTCCGGGCCGGAGGTGTCTCGCGCACCCCGGCCGCGAGGACCTCGTCGCCGAGCTCGATCGCAATTTCTTCGACGGAGAGAGCATCCCGATCTTCCGCCCGCCGGAAGAGGATGTTCTTGAGAAGCTGGGCGCGCGGCGTCCGGGGACGATCTCCGCCCGAAACGGCGCGTCGGGAATTCCGCGGCGGCGAGATCGTGGCGCCGGGCGATGCCGGCGAGAACGTCGGCTCGAAGGGCCAGGATGCGACCCGTGTCCCCGCACCCGAAGGGATGGCTCGTGCGGAAACGGAGAGAACGCGTTGTGCAGCATCACCTCGTTTTGTCCTGTGACGACCGGGCCCCGCCTCCCGTGAAAAAAGAAGGGTTTCCGGTCGGGAAACGCCATGACGTGAGAACTGTGGCGCCGTTCGCTGGTCAGCGCCGGGTCGAGATTCGTGCACTTCCATCTCGACAACCGGACGAATGGGCTCGGAAAAGCACTCGCCCCGCACGCTGGGAATGCCGCGCTCGATCTCGCCCATCTGCACGGCTCCAATTGTCGGCCCAGGGGACGGCCGCTTCTTGAACGTTTCGAACCTGTCCACTTTTCCGCCCGGTGGCCGTTGACCGACGCGGCGCGCCGGTCTAGTTTCCGGAACATGAGCGAGAAAAGCGTCCCCCTCCTCGTGGCGAACCGCGACCCGCGCTGTCCATTCCGGCTTTCCGTCCCGGGCCGACGGAGAGGCCGGCTATTTCCTCGCCTCGCCGATCTGGCAGACCGCGACGTTCGGGTTCGACAACCCGGAGGACATCGCCGAGGCGGGCCTCGCGCACCACCCGGCGACTTACTACACCCGCGATACGGCAACCCGAACTTCCTGGAAGCCGAGCGGACGCTGTGGGCTCCAACGCGCCGAAGCGGCGCTGGTCACGGGCTCCGGAATGGAGCGATCAGCCTCGTGTTCCTCGGGCTCCTGAAGGCGGGGACCACGGCGTCGCGCAGAAGACCCACTACGTCGGGACGGTCAAGCTCCTGACGCGGTGGCTGCCGTGCTCGGAATCGAAACCACGAATGTCGACCAGACCGACGCTCGGCAATTTCGACGCCGCGATCCGTCCGAACACCCGCCTGCTCTACGCCGAGACGCCGGTCAATCCGACGCTCGCCCTCACGGATCTCGCCGCGGTCGCCGCGCTCGGCCGATCCCGCGGGATCCGGACGTGCGTCGACAACACCTTTGCCACTCCGCACAATCAGAGGCCGATCGAGCTCGGGATCGACCTCGTTGTTCACAGCGCGACGAAGATTTATCCGGCCACAGCGACGTCACGGCCGGCGCGGTCGTGGGCGCCCGCGACGCGCTCGACCGCCTGTGGGAGGCGCTGATCGTCTACGGCATGACGCTCCACCCGATGGAGAGCTGGCTGCTCTCCCGGGGGCTTCAGACGTTTCCGCTTCGGATGGAGCAGCACAACCGAAACGCCGTCGAAGTCGCGCGCTTCCTCGAAGACCACGCGAAGGTCGCGCGCGTCCATTACCCGGGCCTCCCTTCCCACCCGCAGCACGCCCTGGCAGCGCGTCAGATGAGCGGCTTCGGAGGCATGCTTTCTTTCGAGCTCGCGGGCGGATACGAGGAGGCTCGCGATTTCACGAGCGGCTGCGGCTGGTCCGCCGGGCCGTGAGCCTCGGGGGAACGAAGACGCTCGCGGCGCACGCCGCGTCAATGGTTTTTCCCCACCTCAGCCCGGAAGAGCGGACCGCGGCGGGAATTTCGGAGAATCTCGTTCGTCTTTCCGTCGGGATCGAGGATCCGGAAGACCTCCGCGAAGACCTGGACGCCGCGCTCTCGGGAATTCGCGCCGCCGGCGCGCCTACGGGGTCGGAGCGGGCTTCGCGCTGAGAATCAGGACGACCCCGACGACCGCGGCGCCGACCGACTCCCAGCGCAGGTCGGGCGTGGAAAAAGCGAGAGCGCCCGCCGCGCCGAGCAGGACCACGAGGAAGCCGACGATTCGCATGCCCGGATCATAACCCTCGCGCCGCCGCGGATCAGCGCGCGGCCGGAGGCGCGGGCGCGCAGACCGACAGCCTTCGCGCGGCGCGGCGGAATCGGCGCGGGGGAGCGGCCCGCCTCGCGGCGGAATTCGCGAGTGAAGTGACTCTGATCGGAGAAGCCGGTCGAAAGAGCGATCTCGGCGACAGACTCCTTTCCCCGAAGCAGCCGCCGGGCGGCGTCGTCGACGCGCCTCGCCCGCAGGAAACCGGCGATCGAGCATCCGAACCGCCGGCGGAAAAGGCGCGCGAGGTAGACGGGATGCACGCCGGCGGCCCGGGCGATCTCCTCGACGCGAAGCGGCCGCCGAAAATTCTCGCGAATGTATTCGCACGCGGCCCGGACGCGGCGCGCCGCAGCGGAACGCGCGTCCGGGGTCCGGAAGCGCGCTTCCCGCGAAAACTGGAGGCAGAGCTCTTCCGCGCGCAGAGCGAGCGAGGAGTCGCCCGACCGGAACGCGTCGTAGAGGCCGAATGCGTACGCGGACAGCGTTCCGACCGTCACGGAAGTGTCCTCGATCCAGTCGGGAGGAAAGCCGCAGAGCTTTTCCGCGCCGAGCTCGAGGATGAAGAACCGCACGTCCGACCGGCCCATCCGGTCTTCATGCAGTTTCTCCGCGGGCCGGAACACGACGCTCCGGGGCTCGCACTCCAGCTCGCGGCCCGCCGAGACCTCGAGGAATGAACCGCTCAGCGTGAAATAGATCGTCGCGAGCCGATGCGCGTGGAGGGAAACGTGCGTCGCGGCGGGGTGGGCCGACTCGGTCAGGCGAAAGCCGTCCACCGACGCCTGACGGACCGTCGCGCCCAGGGTCGGCGATTCCAGCGAATACCGATTGCTCACCGTCCTCATAATCCTTCGTCTACAAGACGAAAATCCAGCCCCAGGGTTTCATTTCTTCAAGACCCCGGAGGCGGCTCCGGCGAGAATCGCGGCCGGTACAGGAGGAATGAGCATGAAAAGGACGATCGCCAGCGCGTTGCTCGCGTCGGCGTTTTCCGTCGGGATCGCGGCGGCTTCGCCGGACGCGCGGGACCCCTACTCGAACAGCTTCGACGTGCAAAAGCTCGCGGAGGGCGTGTACGCGCTCGTCCGCAACTATCCCCCCGGGCTGATGGTCGACGGAAACAGCGTTTTCATCGTGAACGACGACGATGTCGTCGTCGTCGACGCTCCGGAAGCGTCGAAAGACATGCTCGCGGCGCTGCGCAAGATCACGTCCAAACCCGTCCGGTACGTGATCAACACGCACTGGCACGACGACCACATCACCGGCAACCACGTCTACCGCGAGGCTTTCCCGGGCGTCTCGTTCATCGGGCACCGGAGTCTCCGCGACTACCTCCCGACGACGGGGCTCGCGAACCGGAAGCAGATGATCGAAGGAGCTCCCGGCTTCGCCGCGCAGGAAAAGGAGATGCTCGCGAAGAACAAGAGCTTCATCGGCGGCGAGCTGACCGACGAAGAGCGCGCCGGCATGGCGAGCGATCCGAGACTCGTCGACCGCTACATGGCCGAGGTCCCCGGAGCGGAAATCATCCTCCCCGACATCGCCGTCGACGACCGGCTCACCCTGTACCGCGGCAAACGGACGATCGAGATCCTGCACCTTCCCGGGCACACGGCGGGAGACCTCGTCGTGAGCCTCCCCGCCGAGCACATCGCGATCACCGGAGACCTCGTCGTCTCGCCGATTCCCCTGATCGGAGATCCGCAGTCGCACATCGCCGATTGGGCGGCGAGCCTGAAGGCGCTCCGGACGCTGCACGCCTCCGCCTACGTTCCCGGGCACGGCCCCGTGCTCCGCGACGACTCGTACCTGGCCCGGATGGAAGAGCTGATGACGTTCGTCGACACGAAGGTCGGCGAAGCGGTCTCCCGCGGCGAGACGCTCGAACAGGCGCGCAAAGACGTCGACCTGACGGATTTGCGCCGCCGCTTCGCGGGCGACTCGAAATGGAAAGGATTCATCTTCGACAACTACGTGACGGGCCCCGCCGTCGGCGCGGCCTTCCACGAAATGTCGGCCCGAAAAGGAGCGCCCGGACCCGGACGGCCCTGAAGATGGCGTAGGATACGCCGAATGTCCCTGGAGAGAACGCTCAAGACGTCGGACCTCGTCCTGTTCAACGTGGCCGCGATCGTCGGCATGCGCTGGGTCGCGCTCGCCGCGCATTCCGGCCCCTCGTCGCTCGGCCTCTGGCTCCTCGCCGCGGTCGCGTTCTTCATCCCCCAGGGGCTCGCGGTGACGGCCCTTTCCTCGGCGATTCCGGAGGAAGGCGGTCTCTACGTTTGGGCGAGCCGGGCGTTCGGGCCGCGGCAGGGGTTCGTCACCGGCTGGCTGTACTGGACCTCGAACATCCTCTATTTCCCGACGCTGACGCTTTCGACCGTCGTTTTCGCTCTGTACATCTTCAACCTGCGTTTCGCGGCGCTGGAGAACAACCGGGCGTATGCCGCGGGCGCCTCGCTCATCCTGCTCGCGATCGCGCTCGCGTTCAACATCGTCGGGCTGAAGACCGGCAAGTGGGTGCAGAACATCGGCGGACTCGCGCAATGGCTGCCGTCGGCCGTGCTGCTCGCCGTCGGAATCGTCGCGCTCGCGAGCTCCGGCTCGGCGACCCCGATCACGACGGCCGCGCTGCTCCCCTCCTTCGCCCATAGCGACACGATCATCTTCTTCGCGCAGATCTGCTTCGGGTTCGCGGGCCTCGAGCTCGCGCCGATGATGGCGGGCGAGGTGCACGACCCGAAGAGGACCTTTCCGCGCGCGATCTGGATCTCGGGCCTCACGATCGCCGCGTGCTACATCCTCGGCACGCTCTCGCTCATGTGGGCGCTTCCGTCGTCGAAAGTCTCGATCATCGCGGGCGTCAACCAGGCGATCGCGCAGGCCGGGGCGGCTCACGGCCTCCCGTGGCTCGGGCCGCCGGTCGCGCTCCTGATGACGATTGCGGGCCTCGGCGGCCTCGGCGCGTGGCTGATCGGAACGGCTCGCCTCCTCTTCGTCGGCGGCCTCGACCGCTACCTCCCTCCCGTTTTCGGAAAAACGCACCCGAAGTGGAAGACTCCCTACGTCGCGCTGCTCGTCCAGGCCGGGCTTTCGGCGCTCTTCATCCTCGCCGCGACGCAGGGGTCCACCGTCCACTCCGCGTACCTCATGCTCGTCGACGGCGCGCTGATCGTTTACTTCATTCCGTACCTCTACATGTTCGCGGCCGCGATCCGGCTGCGGCGGGAGATCGCGCAGACGCCCGGCGCGATCGCCGTGCCGGGCGGAGCGGCGGGAAGCTGGCTCGTCAACGGGATCGGGTTCGCGACGACGCTCCTCGCGATCGTGCTCGCCCTCGTTCCCCCGTCGGACGAAGCCGGAAAGCTCGGGTTCTTCCTGAAAGTGTTCGGGGGATCGCTCGTGTTCCTCGTCGCGGGATTCGCGTTCTACGCCTGGGCCGAGCGGCGCCGGGCGAGACTTCGCGCTAACCTCACCCGTCTGCCGCCTCTCCCCGCGGGCAGCCTTAAGAAGCCGCGTAACGCGGGAGGCGGGCAAAGCCGCGGGTGAGGGAAGGGGCCCCCCGTAGCGACCGGCCCCTACAAATCCGCGAGCGTCAGAGGGACGTCGGCGCTGATGCCCGGCCGGCATCAATGTTTGGGATGCCTGGTCGGCATCGGGGTTTCTGATAAATTCCGTCGGCTGGAGGTCGCTTTGAACTTTCCCGAATTCCGGAACGAGCCCCTGACCGACTTCTCGAACGAAGACAGCCGTCGGAGCTACGCCGAGGCGCTGAAAAAGGTTTCCGCCCGCCTGCCGCTTCGCGGAAAGCTCCTCCTCGGAGGCGAGTGGATCGAAAAGCCCGAGACCTTCGAGTCCTTCAACCCGTCCCGGAAAAGCGACGTCATCGGACGCTTCGCGAAGGGGGCCCGCGCCGACGCCGTGCGCGCGGTCGACGCGGCCGCCGCCGCTTTCGAAACATGGAAGAACGTTCCCGCGAAGGAGCGCTGCGACCTCCTCGTCCGGATCGCGGCGATCCTCCGAAACCGCAAGCACGAGTTCTCCGCGATGATGACGGTCGAAGCGGGGAAGACCTGGCCCGAGGCCGACGCCGACACGGCCGAGGCGATCGATTTCTGCGAGTTCTACGCCCGGGAGATGTGGCGCCTCGCCCAGCCCCAGCCCGTCACGCCGGTGCCCGGCGAGAGAGGCTTCGTCGAATTCCTTCCGCTCGGCGTCGGCGCCGTGATTCCCCCCTGGAACTTTCCGCTCGCGATCCTGGCGGGGATGACGACGCGCCGCGATCGTCGCCGGCAACACGGTCGTCCTGAAGCCCGCGTCCGACACGGCCGGCATCGCGACGATGTTCGTCGAGGCGGCGGTCGAGGCCGGAACGCCTTCCGGAGTCCTGAATTTCGTGACCGGTCCAGGGGCGGAAGTCGGCAACGCGCTCGTCGAATCGCCGAAGGTCCGCTTCATCGCGTTCACGGGGTCCAAGGCCGTCGGCCTGGAGATCAACGAAAAGGCCGCGAAGGTCCCGAGCGGGCAGATCTGGATCAAGCGCGCGATCCTGGAGATGGGCGGCAAAGACTTCATCCTCGTCGACGAGACGGCCGACCTCGAATCCGCCGCGACGGGAGTCGTCGCCGCCGCGTTCGGCTTCCAGGGGCAGAAGTGCTCCGCCTGCTCGCGGCTGATCGCGGTCGGACGCGATCCACGACGACCTGATCCGAAAAGTTGTCGAGAAGACGAAGGCGCTCAAGCTCGGCGACGCGGCCGACCCCTCCTCCCACGTCGGCCCGGTCATCAACGCGGGCGCGCAGAAGAAGATCCTCGAGTACGTCGAGACCGGGAAGAAGGAAGGCAAGCTCCTCGCGGGGGGCGGGCCGGGGCCGGCGGAGGGTTTCTTCGTCCAGCCCACCGTGATCGACGACGTGCCGCCGGACGCGAAGATCGCGAAAGAGGAGATCTTCGGGCCGGTGCTCGCCGTGATCCGCGCGAAGGACTTCGAGGAGGGGATCCGCATCGCGAACGACACGGAGTACGGCCTGACGGGCGCGCTCTACTCTCGGGATGCCAAGCGGATCGAGCGGGGCAAGCGCGACCTCTTCTGCGGAAACCTCTACATCAACCGCAAGTGCACGGGCGCGCTCGTCGGAGCGCACCCGTTCGGCGGCTTCAACATGTCGGGCACCGACTCGAAAGCCGGGGGCCGGGAGTACCTGTACCTGTTCACCCAGGCCAAAGCGATCGCGGAAAAGATCTAGCGCGGCGATAACTCTCGCTGCGACGCACCTGCTCGGCCTCGGGCCCTGCGACGTACTTGTTCAGTACGCCTCGGAGTCGCTCGGGCTGTGCGGGCGTCGTCTCGCATCGTTCTCGCCGCGTCACACTTTTCTCGACTCATCTTCCTGGCCATCTCCCCGAACTTCGCGGATTCGCTCGTCTGCCCGTAGCTCAGCTGGATAGAGCAACGGCCTTTTGAGGACCGCACCATTCACGATCGACCCGTCCCGTCCCGCGGACCTCTTCGTCCGGGCGGCGTCAGCCCTCCTCCCGATGCTCCGGCATCGCATTCGTCGGGCTTCCTGGCCCGACCAAAAGATCCCTCGCGGGTTCCGGTACGGCGACCGTGAATGATCCGGTCCGAGCCGTAGGTCGCGCATCTGGATCTCGATTCGAACCGCGCGACAGTTTCCCATTTCCCGTAATATTCGTGCGTCTGCCCGTAGCTCAGCTGGATAGAGCAACGGCCTTCTAAGCCGTAGGTCGCGCGTTCGAATCGCGCCGGGCAGGCCATCCGCCTTCGCCTGGCTTCCGTTGGCTTTATTTTCCGACGAGCTTCTGAAACCTCGGGTTCCCGCGGAGCGGATCGAAGTCCGGGTCGATCTTCAGCCACCCCGGCGAGAGGTAGTACGGAATCTTCAGGAGCGGCTCGAGCGTGTCGATCGCCTTCCCGTACTCGCCGGTCAGGATGTAGATGCGCACGAGGGCGTGCTGGAAGGTGGCGCCGTCGATGGCGTCCACGGAGATCGGCCTCGAGAGTACGCCCTCGATTCCTTCGTGGATCGCTTCCTCTTTCCGCCCGGCGAGCGCAAGAGCGACGCCGAGATTCGAATGCTGGCCGACCATCGGGGCGGCCGCGGGCTGCCGCTTCAGCAAATCGACGGCCTCGGCCGCGAGCTCGCGGGCCCGGGCCGCATCCCCGTCGAGCGCGCGGATTTCTGCGAGGCAGAAAGCCCACAGCGCCCGATCGCCGCCGAATGCTGCGGGCGTCGAGCGCAACAGGAGGTCGCGGTCCTCGCGATCGGGGACCCAGAAGAGGTCCCAGAAATTCGCAAAGAGCGCCGCGATCGCGGTGCGATCGACCTGCGGGCCGGCGTTTCGGATCACGGCTCGCGCAGCTTCGAGGTTCCCGTCCGAAAGCTCCGCCATGGCCCGGTACTCGAGGACCGGGATGTTTCCCGGGTCGAGTACCAGCGCGCGGTCGAGAGGCGCGCGCGCGTCCGACGGCGCGGCGCAGCCAGATGTACGTCAGCCCGAGCCTCCGGTGGCTCAGCACCGACAACGGGTCGGCGCGCAGAGCGTCCTTGAGATCCTGAATCGACGAATCCCATCGGCCGAGCGCCTGTTTTTCGACGGCGACCGACTCGATCGCCTCCGCGCTCGAGGGCGCGAGCCGGCGGGCTTGCTCGAAGAGCTCGAGGCCTCGGACGTTGTCGCCGCGCACCAGCCGCTCGACGTTCGCGAGCGCGAGATAGCTTTCGGCCCGATCGGGCGCGAGCGCCACGGCTTTGTCGGCGGCTTCCTTCGCGGCCGCGCCGGCTCCGGCCGTCGGCTCAAGATTCACGTATCCGAGACTCCGCGAAATGGCGAGGTGCGCCCACGCCTGGGCGAAGGAAGGGTCCATCGCGACGGCTCGCTCGAAATGTCCGATCGCCGTTTGGACGCTCGGGCCGTCGGTTCGGGCCGACAATTCCTGGCCCTTCAGAAACTCGTCGTACGCGGCAAGGTTCGCGGTCGGCTTCTCCGCGAGCCTCTTCGCGTCCGCGCCGCCCAGCGCGACGCCCAGCTCGCTGGCCACCCGCGCGGCGATGTCCGACTGGACTTTGAACACGTCGGTCTGCGGAGCATCGAAGCGCTCCTGCCAGCGCGAGACCGGCGCGCGGTCCTCCTTGACCTCCACGAGCTCTGGCGCAACCTCGAGGGTCCCGCCGCCGCCCGACTTCTCCGAGCGGACCGTGCCCGTCAAAAGGTACGCCACGTCGAGCTCCCGCGCGATCTGCTGCGGAGTCTTCGTGGTCTTCCTGTAAGGAATCGAGCTCGCGCGCGCGATGACGGCGAGAGAGGGAAGCGACGTCAGCTTGCCGCGCACTTCGTCGGCCATACCGTCGGCGAAATAGTCCTGATCCGCGGGGCCGAGGTTCTCGAAGGGGAGAACGGCGATCCGCTTCGGGCCGGCAGCCGCGGGAGGCGCCTTGTGCCGGACGACAAGAACGACGACGGCCGCGAGCAGCGCCGCCAGGCTCGCGCCCGAAAGAACGAGGAGCTTGCGACGAGCCGGCGGGGGAACGGCCCGAGGTGCGTCCGGAGCCGTCGCCGGAGCAATCTGCGCGAGGCCGAACGCGATGTCCTTCGCGGACTGGAAACGGTCTTCCGGTCTCTTCTCCAGGCAGTGCTTGACGAGCAGATCGAGGGCGGGCGACGATGTCGCGGCCTTGCTCGACTCGGTGGGATCGTCGCGCAGGATCGCGGACATCGTCTCGGCCGCCGTGTCCCGGTGGAACGCCTGCCTGCCCGTCAGCATCTCGTGGAGAACCACCCCGAACGAGAAAATGTCGGAACGGTGATCGACGCGCAGGCCCTTGACCTGCTCGGGCGACATGTAGTCGAGCGTTCCCATGACGGTGCCCGGTTCCGTGGCCCCGGCGGGACGCCCCGGCAAGACGGAAGCCGTCGGCGCGCTCGTCTCCTCTTTCGCGGGCGGCGGCTCCTGCTGCCTGGCCAGGCCGAAGTCGAGGATCTTCACGTGCCCGTCCTTCGAGACGAAGAGGTTCTCGGGCTTCAAGTCGCGGTGAACGATCCCCTTCTCGTGCGCCGCCGCGAGGCCCTTCGCGATCTGGGTTGCGTAGTCGACGACGAGGTTTCGGGAGATCGAGCCCGCATCGAGCCGGTCGCGGAGTGTCTGGCCTTGCAACAGCTCCATCACGGCATAGGAAACGCCGTGATCCGTTCCGAAGTCGAAGATCGAAAGAATGTTCGGGTGGGAGAGCGCGGCTACCGCTTTCGCCTCGCGCTCGAAGCGCGCGAGCACGTCCGGATTCGCGGCCACCGACTCCGGCAGCACCTTGATCGCGACATCGCGGTCGAGCTTCGTATCCCGCGCACGGTACACCTCCCCCATGCCGCCCGAGCCGAGGGGCGAGAGGATCTCGTAGGGCCCGAGGCGGGCACCCGGGGAAAGGCTCAGTGGGTTCTCCTGTGGCGCGGATTCTATCCTTCCCCTCCCATCTGATGCATTTGGAGGAGTTTTCCGGACGCGTTCGGAGCGATGCTTGGCCCATGAGCGTTAACGCTTGCTGCGAGGAAACCCAGGAGATCGTCCTCCCGATCGAGCCGGTCTCGAGACGAGAGGTGATCAGTCGACTGCGCGCGCGGCTGGAGAAACTGGCCGAGCGCGACCATTGCGTGTGCGAGACGGCGGGCCGGCTCGGGATCTTCTGCAAGGGATTCCGGAGCTTCACGGATGCCGAGTTCCGCGAGCGGGCCGGCGGCATCGTGCGCGCGCGCAAGGGACAGCCGAGGCAGGCGCTCGAGGCGCTCGTGTTCCTGGAACATCGAAAGCGGCAGGAGGCCACGGGGGCGCGGGTCTGCTGCGACGTCGAAACGACGGAACACGCGTTCTGCGCCGGATGGAACCGCTTCGGCGCCGCGACGCTCGAGCGCTACCACCTCGCGCTGATCGGCAGCCCCGTCCGGATCTCCTAGACTCTCAGGGATTCGTCATCTGCCAGATGTCGCCCTGGCTCGCGTCCCTCACGAAGTAGAGCGTCCGGTCGTCCCGCGAAAGGGCAAAGGCGCCGTCCGCGCCGATTCGAAAATCGCGCCGCGGAGGGCCCGGCGGCGAGCCGACCGCCGTTGTCCGGCCGTCCCGCGTGTCCAGAAGCCAGAGGCGCCCTTCGTTGAGGTAGAGCAGCCGGCGGCTGTCGGACAGCCAGACCGGCGAATCTCCGGCGTGCGTCATCGGACGGAACTCGCGCGTGCGGAGCGCATACGTGACGACGCCCGGAACGGCGATTCCGTTCGCATGCCAGACCTCGCCCGCGAGACGGTCCCCGTCGGGCGACCAGTCGCTCGCGAAAAACGTGTCGCCCGCGGCGTCGACTTTCGGCAGCGGAACGCACGGCGCCGAACCGGAGAGCTTGGCTGTTTCCAGAATGCACGTGTCGGTGGCCGAGAGGACGAGCAGCCGTGAGCCGTCCGGCGACCATCGCGCCTCGACGGCTCCGCCGGGCAGCGAGGTTGCGCGCGTCAATCCGCTTCCGTCCGGATGGATTTTCCAGATCTGATAGTCGCCGCCGTCTTGGTTGGTGTGAAACGAGATCCAGCGGCCGTCCGGCGACCAACGCGCGCCCCGGCGGCGGAATCTGTCCGCCGTCAACTGTTGAAGTCCCGAGCCGTCGAGCCCGGCGAGAAACAGATTTTCCGCCGGTTGCGCGGACGTGAAGGCGACCGCCCGCCCGTCGGGCGACAGGCTCAGGCTCTCGATCCCCTGCGACCCTTCGTAAACCCGGTCGGCGGGGCCTGTCAGCGCGGCGGCGGCCGGATCGAACCTCGCCTTTTCTACGGCCATCCGCCGCTCCATCGCCGCGTAGAGGATCCTTTGGCCGTTCTTCGAAACCGACATCTGCCCGCTCCACATCGCGGGAGGCGTCATCGGACGCGCGGGACCGGCGACCTTCCCCGTTCGCTCCGAGATCGCGACGCGCCACAGCGACGTGGTCCCGGCCCGGTCGCTCGCGAAAAAAAGGCTCCGGCCGTCCGGCGCCCAGACGGGGTCCCAGTTGAGGGCGTCGTCGGAAGTCACCGGAACGGGGTCCCCGGCGGACTTGCCGGCGGCAATCGTCCAGATCGTGCGCCGGGCGGAGCCGTTCGGCAGTCCCCAGTACGCGATCCGATCGCCGTGGGGCGACCAGCTCGGCTGAACCGCGTCGCCCGCCGGAAGACCGCGCCGCTCGCCCGTCGCAACGTTGAGGACCCAGAGATCGCTCGACCTCCGGCGGATCGACGGGTCGAAAACCCCTTCGGTCGCAAACGCGATCTTCGACCCGTCGGGCGACCAGGAAGGGTTGAACCCGAAATCCGTGACGCGCCGGACCGACTCGCCCGTGGCCCCCATCAGGAACAGGCCTCCGCCCTGCCGCTCGGATCGAAACACGATCTGCTCGCCGTCCGGCGAGAACGCGGGTTGATCGTCGTCGAACGGGCAATCCGCGGTCAGGTTGATCGCGTTTCGGCCTCCGATCCGCTGCAGAAAAACATCTTTGTTTCCGGCCGCCGCGCTCACGAAGGCGAACGTCCGCCCGTCGGGCGAAAGGCTCGGGAACGTCTCGAGCCCCGGCTGGAACGTCAGCTCGGAGAACTCCGTCGAGAGAGGTCCGCCCCGCGCGCCGCCGATCCGCCGGAGGCCGCCGGCGAGCCACGCGATGCCTGCGCCCGTCAGCAGCGCCGCGGCGATCGCGAGCCACGCGGGCAATTTGCGGCGAGACCTGCCCGGTTCCGCCGACGCCGCCGCGGACGGCGACGATTCGGGACGCAGCGCCTCCGCCAGATGATCCCTCAGCATCGCGAGATCCCGGGAAAGGTCGTCGGTCGAGGCGTAGCGCCCGCCCGGCAGCTTGCTGAGGCACCGCGCGACGATCCACCGGAGGGCCGTCGGCGCCGACGCGTCGTCCTCCGCGATCGGCCGGGGCTCGTCGTGAAGGATCGAGGCGAGCGTGTCGACCGCCGTGTCCTTTTGAAACGCGCGCCGGCCGGTCGCCATCTCGTAGAGGATCGCGCCGAAGGAGAATTGATCGGACCGGTGGTCGGCCGATTCCATCTTCGCCTGTTCGGGCGACATGTAGCCGACCGTGCCCACGATCATTCCCGGCTCGGTGGGAAAGACGACCCGCACGGTCGGAGATTTCGCGGCGAGCGGCTTTTCGGGAGCGAGCTTCGCGATCCCGAAGTCGAGGATCTTGACCTGGTCGTCGCGGCCGACCATGACGTTCTCCGGTTTCAGGTCACGGTGGAAGATCCCCGCGTCGTGCGCGCAGGCCATCCCCTCCGCCATCCCCGCGGCGATCTTCAGGAGGCGGCGAATGGGCAGCGGCCCCTCGCTGAGAATTTCCCGCAGGCTCTTGCCGTCGATCAGCTCCATGGCGAAGAAGAACGAGCCCTCGTCCCGGCCGATGTCGTAGATCGTGACGATGTTCGGATGGTTCAGGGCCGAGGCCGACCGGGCCTCCTGCTCGAAACGGGCGAGCACCCAGGCGTCCTGCGAAAACGACGCGCGAAGGACCTTCAGCGCGACGCGCCGCCCGAGCCGCCGGTCCTCCGCGCGGTACACCTCTCCCATCGCGCCCTCGCCGACCGGGTCGAGGACCTCGTAATGCCCGAGACGCGTTCCCGCAGGGAGGCTCAGTGGATTTCTCCTGTGGGACGATTCTACGCTTCCCCGTTTCCCGGGGAACAATTACCGCCTGCACGCGCACGTCGGGGCGGGGCAGCTCACGCTGGAGTAGGGTGGCCGATTCGTTCGGTGGTATGATTTGAGTATGAACTCTCATACCAAATCCAGCATCACCCTTCCGCCGGCGGAATTGAAGCTCGTCGTCTCCCTCCAGGCGAAGCTCAAGGCAAAGACGAAGGTCGAAGTCGTGCGGCGGGGGCTTCGGATGCTTCAGGAAGCCACGGATCGGGAGAGCCTGCGAGCGGCTTACCGGAACGCTTCGCTCTCCACGCGCGCGTCGCTCGTGGAGGAGCTCCCGGAGCTCGACCACCTCGCTTCCGAAGGGCTCGACGAGTCGTGAAGGTCGAGCGCGGATCGCTCTACCTGGCAGACCTCAGCCCCCGCCTCGGTACGGAGCCCGGCAAACTCCGCCCGGTCCTCGTCATCCAAACCGATCTGCTGAACGAGGTCGGCCATCCCTCGACGTGGATCCTGCCCTGCACGACGCGGCTCGCCGGCGACAACATCCTCCGCGTCTCGCTGCCCCGCCGGATCGCTGGCAATCGCGAAGCACTGCGAGATCATGATCGACCAGAGCCGCGCGATCGACAACCGGCGGTTCGCCCGGCGCTTCAAGCCTCTGCCCGCCGCAATCCTGCGCGAAGTCGAAGAGAAGCTCCGGCGGTTAGCGGAGTTGTAAAGACGCTGGAACCGCCGCGCCGGGAAGGGCCGCTCCCCGGCGCGGCCCTATCCGAAGCGCTTCAGGCGGCTTTCTGCGCCGCCGCCGGGGCGGCGGCCCGACGAAGGACGAGCGGGCCCGCGCCCAGGAGCAGCCCGGCCGCGAGCGAGGCGAATCCCCACCCGGCGCCCGACCCGAAAATCCCGAGCGCGCCGTCGAGCGAAATCGACCCGGGGCCCGCGAACGCGACCGCGAGCGGCCGAAGCGGCGAGGACCAGAGGATATTCGTAGCCGCCGTTCTGGACGAAGAAACCCTTCGCGAGATTCACGCTGACGACAGCGACGAGCATCACGGCGACGATCGCCGCCGCCGCGAGCGGAGTCGCGAAGCCGGCGGCGAGCAGCAGTCCGCCCCCCGCCTCGGCGAGACCCGAAAGGGCCGCCTGCACGCGTCCCGGCCGGAATCCGAGCTGCTCCAGGAACGAGCCCGTCCCGGCGAGACCGTGCCCGCCGAACCACCCGAACAGCTTCTGACTCCCGTGGGCCGCCAGCGTCAGGCCGACGACCAGACGCAAAACCAAAATTCCGAGATCCATGCTTACCTCCTGCAGCTATCTATTGGGTAGCTGCTTGCCTTTCGATAGTGATGTTGCCAGATGCACTTCCCTTTGTCAAGCGACTTCCAAATGGATAGCATAAGTGTTAGAATGCGAACGAGATGGGAAAACGGATCGATCCCCAGTGCCGCGCGTTCCAGAGCGCGATCCAGGTTCTGAGCCGCCCCTGGAACGGTCTCATCCTCGGCCTGCTGCAGGGAGGGCCGCTGCGTTTCAGCGAGCTCGAAGAGCTTTCGCGCGGCCTCGGACCGAAGACGCTCTCCGGCCGCCTGAAAGCGCTCGAGGCGCGCGGACTCATCGCGCGGTCGATCGAACCGGGGCCTCCCGTCCGCGTTTCCTACACCCTCACCGCGAAAGGCCGGGCGTTCGAGAAGGTCACCGAGGCGATCGAGCGATGGGGACGCGACCTCGTCGCGGACGAGATCGCCGCGCCCGTTCCCGCCCCGACGCCGAGTCGCCGAAAGGCCCGGGCCTCCTGAGGCGGCGGGCGGCGCCGGCCCGCCCCGGAGTCATCGCACGCCCTTTACGAGGTAGAGCGTCGAGAGCGCGCGGTCGAAGTCGTACGCGTAGGCGCGGCCGTCGCGCGCGACCACGAGCCCGTAGCCACCCTCGACGCCGGCGGGGTCGGACGGAGAAAGCTCCTTCCAGAGCTCGCGTCGGCCCGACTCGACGTCGAGGCGGTACACGGGAATCGGGAGCTGGTTTCGGCGGTAGACGAAAATGGAGCGCCCGTCTCCGCTCCAGCCGGAGATCACATCCTGCTGCTCGGCTCCCGCCAGGTCCTTCGGCGGTCCGCCGTCGATCGGAAAGATCTGGAACGACATGCTGCCCGGGTCGCCGTGAATCGCGAAGAAGCGAGAGCCGTCCGGCGAGATCGGCCGGTTGCCAAAGAACCCGTCATAGCCCGGCGGCGTCACGGGCCGGAGCTTCGGCGCCTCGATGTCCGCCACGAAGAATCGCGGCAGCTCGCCGGCGCGCTTGCCGAGGATCAGCATGCGTTTGCCGTCCGGGAACAGCCAGGCGCTCCGGAGCATCTCGAGCTCCGGAATCTCGATCGTGCGCGGGCTTCCCGCGCCCGTCGGCGTGAGCACGACCCTGTTCTGTCGGACGGTCGCCGCGCGGATCGACTCCCCCGAGGGGCTGCCAATGACGAAACGGCCGTCGGAAGAAAACATCGTCGCGAAGCCTTCGCCGAGCTTCACGGCGGGCGAGCCGTCGGTCGGGCGAATGTAGATCGACCCCGCCGCAGCGGCGCCCCCGCCGAACTGGTTGAGGAGGATCGCCCGGCCGTCCGGCGAAATGTCGTGAGGCATAAGAGGCCGAGAGCCAGCCGATCGGGCGCTCGGCGGCGTCTTTTTCTCCCGGAAGAGGACGTTGCTCGTGAATTCGACCGCTTCGAGCGAGAAGCGTGCCGTCTCCCGACCGGTCGTGAACCCGGAACGTTCCGGCGAGCCGAAGCACAGCCCGGTCCCGCCCCGCCGTCGAGACCGCGTGGATCGTCGAGCTCTGGTCGCCGTCGACTTCGGAATACCAGATCTCGTCTCCCCGCTTCGACCACGCGATCCCCGAGTCGCCCGCGAGACGCGCGAGGACCTTCTTCGCGCCCTTCAGATCGACGACGCACAGCGCATTGCTCACGACGCTCGCTCCGGAGCCCGATGCCTCGATGAACGCGAGGCGGCGTCCCGTCCGGCGAGACGCGTATCCGCCAGATATGCGTCTTTCCCTTGTAGACGACGTTCCCTTCCGGAAGCTCGATCTGGGAGCCGAGGTCCGGCGTGTCGCGCACGACGGCGAGGCGGCCGTCGGCCGTCCAGTCCGCGTCGATGACGTTGTCCGCGATCTCCCTCGGGGCGCCTCCGGAAATTGGCGACCGGGCGAGCGTTCCCGAGAGACTGCCGTTCCACATCCGGGGGCGCAGCTGCAACGCAAGCTCGCCGCCGCTCGAAACCGAGATGAGCGAGGCGCCCTTCTGGCCCAGGCTCGTCGATTCGGATTGTCCCGGCTCGGCGGAGTACACGTCGGCCGGCTGCCCGTCCCAGAGAGCTCCGTAGTAAATTGCGCGCCCGTCCGCCGAGAACCGGGCGGTTCGCACCGTTCCGCGGCGCCAGGTCAACCGCTCGAAACGGGGGAGGTCTGCTTTTCCGCCGCGGCCCGCGAGGAACGCGACGACAGCGACAACCGCGACGGCAGCGGCGCCGGCGACGACCGTCGCGATAGTCCTTCGACGTCTCCCCGCAGCCGGCTTCGTCCCAGCCGGCGCGACTCCGGACGTCTGCGAGAGACCGGAAACCGCCTGCAGGGCGAACGCGAGGTCGCGGGCGGACTCGAATCGCTCGCCCGGGCTCTTCTCGAGGCAGTGCGCGACGACGCTTTGGAGAGCGGACGGAAGCTCCGGCCGGGAGGCCGTGAGGTCAGGCGGGTCGGCCTTCAAAATCGCGCTCATCGTCTCGACGGCCGAGTCTCCGGAGAATGCTCTCTTCCCGGAGAGCATCTCGTAGAGGATCGCGCCGAACGAAAAAATGTCGCTCCGCTGGTCGACCACCGCGCCCCGCACCTGCTCCGGCGACATGTAGCCGACGGTTCCCATCACGGCGCCGGGCTCGGTCTGCGCCGCCATCGTGGGCGCGGAAGTCTCCGCCTTCTCCGGCCGTTCGATCTTCGCCAGCCCGAAGTCGAGGATCTTCACGTGCCCGTCCGCGAGGACGAAGACGTTCTCCGGCTTGAGATCGCGGTGAATGATGCCCTTCGCGTGCGCGGCGGCCAGGCCCCGAGCGATCTGCAGCGCGACCTCGATCGCCTTGCGCGGCGGGAGCGCTCCCCCTTCGAGCCGCTGCGCGAAGCGTCGCGCCTTCGAGCAGCTCCATCGCGGCGTACACGAGCCCGTTCTCGCTTCCGAAGTCGTGGATCGCCAGGATGTTCGGGTGCGACAGCGCAGCGACGGCCTTGGCCTCGCGCTCGAACCGGGCGAGCATGTCGGGGTTGGCGGCGACGGATTCGGGCAGCACCTTGATCGCGACGTCGCGGTCCAGTTTCGAGTCGCGCGCCCGGTAGACCTCGCCCATGCCCCCGCGCCGATCGGCGCGAGAATCTCATAGGGGCCGAGGCGGGTGCCGGCGGACAGGTTCAAGGGTTTCTCCAGTGGGCGCGATTCTATCCCTCCCGAACGCGCGCCGCTCTTCTCCGGCGGTATGATCGCCCTCAGATTCCGCAAGGAGAAGCGATGAAGACGACGCGCCGCCAGTTCATGAGGACAACGGGAGCCGTGGCCGTCGGCGCGACGCTCGCTGCCGGCACTGGCCGGCGGACGAAGCCCCGGCGCGTCGCTCGGCGGCGACGCTACGACGTCGCCGTCGTCGGCGCCGGCGTGTTCGGCGCCTGGATCGCCTACTCCCTCCGGCAAGCGGGACGCCGCGTCGCGCTCCTCGACGCGTACGGCCCCGGCAACCGCGCGCGCGAGCTCCGGCGGCCAGACGCGCGTCATCCGCATGGGCTACGGCGACAAGGAGATCTACACGCGCTGGTCGATGCACTCCCTGGAGCTCTGGAAAGTCGGTCCTCGCACAGATCGGCCGGCCGTCGCTCTTCCAACAGGCCGGCGTGCTGTGGATGGCGCGCGGCGAAGACCCGCTGACGACGAAGACGCTGGCGACGCTGAAGAAGCTCGGCGCCGTGCCACGAACGGGTCGACCGCGCCGAGCTCGAGCGCCGCTGGCCGCAGATCGATTTCGGTCCGGTCACCTGGGCGATCCACGAGCCCGACAGCGGCTTCTCTGCTCGCCTTCCACGCGGTCCAGGCGCGTCGTCGCAGGTCGCGGACGCGCAAGGGAGTCGAATACCTGCAGGAGGCCGTCGTCCCGCCGGCGGGCAAGGGGCGGCTCGCCTCGGTCGCGACGCGGTCCGGCAAGACGATTCCGGCGGGCACGTTCGTCTTCGCGTGCGGTCCCTGGCTGCCGAAGGTGTTTCCCGACCTGCTCGGCGACCGCATCTTTCCGACCCGCCAGGAAGTCTTCTACTTCGGCCCGCCTTCGGGCGACGCGCGCTTCCGGCCCCCCCGCGATGCCCGTCTGGGTGGATTTCGCCGAGGAGATCTACGGGCTCCCGGACTTCAAGGGGCGCGGTTTCAAGGTCGCGCCCGACCGCCACGGCCCGCCGTTCGATCCGGACACGGGCTCGCGCGTCATCACGCCCGAGACGCTGGCCGACGTCCGCAATTTCGTCGCCCGGCGTTTCCCCGGGCTGAAAGACGCGCCGCTCGTCGGAGAGCGAGGTGTGCCAGTACGAGAACACGTCCAACGGCGATTTCCTGATCGACCGGCATCCCGAGCGCGAGAACGTCTGGCTCGTCGGCGGCGGGTCGGGCCACGGCTTCAAGCACGGCCCCGCGATGGGTGAATACGTCACCGCGCGCATCCTGGAGGGCGGCCCCGTGGAGGACCGCTTCAGCCTCGCCACAAGGAAAAGGTCCAGAAACGAGCGGTTTACTGAGGGCCGTCCCGTTTCCCCGGAACCCGCCGAAGTCCCCTTGACAGGGGCGCGTAACACATCTATATTCTTCAATGTATGGATGAGTCCAAAGTCGCCGAGGCCTTCAAGGCGCTCGCCGACCCGACGCGCGTGAAGATCCTGTCTCTGCTGAAGGCTCGCGGGCGGTCGTGCTGCGAGCTGATCGCGCGCGCCGAGCCGGGGCTCTGCGCGTGCGACATCGAAGAGTCCGTGAAGCTCTCGCAAGCGGCCGTGTCCCACCACATGGCTCTGTTGCGGCGGGCCGGGCTCGTGGAGGCCGAGAAGCGGGGCCGGTGGGTCTACTACCGGCGCAACGAAGCGGCGATCGCCCGCCTCGCGGACGTGATCGCGAAGGCGGTCTGAGGCGTTTTTTTGCGATGACTGTTCGATTCATTTCGATCTATTGATAGAAGGAGGGGTCCATGTCGTCCGTGCACATCTCCCTGAACGTTTCCAACCTGGACCGGTCGGTCGATTTTTACAGCCGCCTTTTCGGCGAACCGGCGAAGTTGAAGACCGACTACGCGAAGTTCGTGACCGAAAACCCGGTCATTCACCTCGCGATGCAGCCCGCGCTGGCCTCGGCTCCGCCCGCCGGAGCCCTTTCGCACCTCGGAATCCGTGTCGAGACAGATGCGGAAGTCCGCCGATGGCGCGACCGCGTGCAGGAGCGCGGCCTGCCGTTCGAGGACGAGATCAACACGACGTGCTGCTACGCGCGCCAGGACAAGTTCTGGGTCACCGACCCGGACGGCAACCGCTGGGAGGTCTACAACGTCCTCGAAGACGTGGATTCTCTGCCGGTCGTTGACGGCAAATCGGCCTGCTGCTCGCCGAAAACGTCGCCCGGCGAGACCGCCACGCGATGATGCCCGAGCCGGTGCGCGTCCTTTTTCTCTGCACGGGGAACTCGGCCCGTTCGCAGATGGCGGAAACGATCCTGCGCCACCTCGCGAAGGACAGGGTGGACGTCCGGAGCGCGGGAAGCGACCCGCGGCCCGAGATCAACCCGCTCGCCCGCGAGGCCGTGCGCAAAGTCCTCGGGCTGGAGATGGCGGGCCAGCATCCCAAGTCCATGAACGGCTATCTCGGAGACCGTTTCGACTACGTGATCACGGTCTGTGACCGCGCCGCGGAAGTCTGCCCGACGTTCCCGGGCGCTCCGGAAGTCATTCGGTGGAGCCTGCCGGACCCCGCCGGGGCGGCCGGGACCGAGGAGGAGAGGCGACGGGCGTTCGAGAACAGCGCGAAGGATCTGATCCAGCGCATCCGGCTATGGCTCTCGACGCAGCCCCGCTCGTGACGACGCTCAAGCGGCTCTCGTTCGTCAATCGGTTCCTGACTCTCTGGATATTCCTCGCCATGGGACTCGGCGTCCTGCTGGGCTACGTTTTCCCGGGGTTCCCCCGCGCCCTCAACGCCTGGAGCGTCGGAACCACGAGCGTCCCTCTGGCCATCGGCCTCATCCTGATGATGTATCCGCCGCTGGCGAAGGTGAACTACGAGGAGCTGCACCGGTCTTCCGGAACAAGCGGGTGCTGGGCGCTGTCGCTCGTGCAGAACTGGATCGTCGGGCCGATCCTCATGTTCGGGCTCGCCGTCGCTCTTCCTGCGCGACAAGCCCGAGTACATGCTGGGCCTGATCCTCATCGGCCTCGCGCGCTGCATCGCGATGGTCATCGTGTGGAACGACCTGGCCAAGGGCGACACCGAGTACTGCGCGGGCCTCGTGGCCTTCAACTCGATCTTCCAGGTGCTCTTCTTCAGCGTCTACGCCTGGTTCTTCGCGACCGCTGCTGCCCGCGTGGCTCGGGCTTCCAGGGCGCGGTCGTGAACATCACCATCGGCCAGATCGCCAAGAGCGTCTTCATCTACCTCGGCATCCCCTTCGCTCGCGGGCTTCCTGACGCGCTTGCGTCCTCGGCGAGCTCAAGGGGCTGCGACTGGTACCACCGCGTCTTCGTGCCGCAGATCAGCCCGATCACGCTCGTCGCGCTGCTCTTCACGATCGTCGTCATGTTCCGCTTCAAGGGCGAGGCCATCGTGCAGCTCCCGCTTCGACGTGGTGCGCATCGCCGATCCCGCTGCTGATCTACTTCGTGGTGATGTTCACGGTGTCGCTTCTGGATGAGCCGGAAGGCCGGCGCGACCTACCCGCAGACGGCGACGCTCTCGTTCACCGCGGCCTCCAACAACTTCGAGCTGGCCATCGCGGTTGCCGTCGCGACGTTCGGCATCGGCTCCGGCGCGGCGTTCGCCGCGGTGATCGGCCCCCTCGTCGAAGTTCCCGTCCTCATCGGGCTGGTCAACGTGTCGCTGCGGCTCCGAAGGAGTTTCCCACAAGTCGTTTGACCTCAAACGATGCTAGGATGGAAACCGCAGAGTTTCCGATGAGTCTGAGCGCCGACATCGAAGCATTCCTCGTCTCGCGAATCGAGTCGGTCGAAAGGCTCGAGGCGCTGCTTCTCCTCTCGGAAAACGGCTCCTCGCCCCTTACGGCGACGAAAGTTGGAGAATCGATCGGCATCGAGGAGGAAGCCGCCGAAAGGGCGCTCCACTCCCTTCAAGAGGACGGCCTGCTCGAATTCGACGGAACGGCTTTCCGATATGCTCCCGCGGATCGGGACGTCTCGCGAATCGTGGAAGATCTCGGACGCGAGTATCGGAACCGGCGAACGGAAGTCATCAATGCGATCTATTCGGGCAACCTCGACCGCCTCCGCCGCTTTGCGGATGCTTTTCGCTTGAGGAAGAAATGAGCCTCGCGACTTTCGTGTATTTGACCTGCGCTGTCCTCAGCGCGGCGTGCTCCTACATGCTCCTTCGCGGTTACCAGCGAGGGCGCGACCGCCTCCTGCTCTGGAGCGGCCTCTGTTTCGTCGGCCTCGCCCTCAACAACATGCTGCTGGTCGTCGACCTGACGATTTTGCCCCGGACGGATCTCTCGGTTCTCCGCACGATTCCCGCGGCAGCCGGCGTGGCTGCCCTCGTTTTCGGCCTCGTCTGGGAGGCGCGGTGACCATTCTCGAGGGATTCCTCTACGGCTTTCTGATGACGGGATACGCCGTCGTGAGTCTTTTTTTCTTTCGATTCTGGCGCCACAGCCGGGACCGGCTCTTCTTCTTTTTCGGGATCGCGTTCGTGCTGCTGAGCATCGACCGGGTCGTGGTTTCGTTTCCCCATGTGGGCGCCGCCGCGTTTCTGTTTCGCGCGACGGCCTTCGCGGTCATTCTCGCGGCCATCGTCGACAAGAATCGGCGCTGAGGGTCAGTTCCCGTATCTCGTCTTGTAGAACTCGTCGATCTTCCCCCGTTCCTCCGGAGAGAGGCCCTTCAGCCAGCTGTGGCGCGCGTCGTTCTCGACCGACGCAGGAGGCCGGCGCATCAATTCCGCGAACCGGTAGAATTCGAAACATGAAAAATCGAAAAGCTCTCTTCTTTCCGATCCTGGCCGCGCTGACGCTTCTCCCCGCGTCGTTCGTGTTTCCGGCCGCGCGCTCCGGCGACGTGAAGCTCGACCGGGCGATCGAGAAAGCGAACTCGGAATGGGCAGCCGCGATGAAAACGGGCGACCCGGCGACGATCGCCGCTCCCTACACCGAGGCTTCGGTCTTCGTCGGGTTCGACGGCAGCTGCACGAAGGGACGCTCCGAGATCGAGAAGATGTACCGCGCGCGCTTCGCCTCCCGGGGACCCGCGGCTTCGACGAAAATCGAATCCCGGAAGCTCGTCGTCGACGGAGACCTCGCTTACGAGTCGGGATATGCCGAGATCGGCTGGAAGGCCAACAACGAGGGCAAGGTGGCGGCGAGCGGCGGGCGATTCCTCACCGTCTGGCAGCGACAGGCCGACGGAGATTGGAAGATCCTGACGAACGTCGTCCTACCCTGACGGAGATCACCCTCGGGTGAGGAACGCGTACTGGGCCTTCGTGAGCGGCACGACCGAGAGCCGCCCCTGGCGCGCGAGCGGGGAATCCGCGAACAGCGGCGCCGCCTTGACCTCGGCGAGAGACACCGTCGTTTTGAGCTCTTTTCCCGCTTTGATCTTCACGACCGGGTTGCGGGGATCGGAGCCGTCCACCGACACGACGCTCGCCGTCCCGACGGCGCACTTGCGCGCCCCCGTCTCGTAGACGACGAGGCGGTCGCCCGGCTTCATCGACCGCAGGTGCCGCACCGCGACGGGATTCGAGACCCCGCTCCAGACGGTGGAACGCTCGCGGCGGAGATCCGAAAACGAATATTCGGACGGCTCGGCTTTCAGAAGGTAGTCCATCGCCCGTCTCCGGGGAGCATGATATCTCCCCGGGAGGGAAGGAACGCCGAGTGCGAGACGACGCGACGAAGGCCGGTTTTGCCCGGCTCATCGACCACACCGCGCTGAAGCCGGAAACGACCCGCGCCGGCGTGGAGCGGCTGTGCCGGGAAACGCTGGAGTGGGGCTTTGCGACCTCGTGCATCGCGCCGATCTGGGTTTCGCTCGCCGCCGAATTGCTGGAGGGCAGCTCTTCGCGCGTCTGCACCGTCGTCGGCTTTCCGCACGGGGACACGCTGTCCGGCACGAAGGCCCACGAAGCGGGTCGCGCGCTCGAGGCCGGGGCGCGCGAGCTCGACATGGTGATCGCAATCGGCCTCCTCAAGGGAGGAGAGCGCGATGCGGTTCTCGCGGACATCGAGGCGGTCGTCCGGGAGGCGCGCCCGGCCGGAGCCGCCGTGAAGGTCATCCTCGAGACGTCGCTGCTGACCGATACCGAAAAGATCCTCGGGTGCCGGCTCGCCGAGGAAGCCGGCGCGGACTTCGTGAAGACGTCCACGGGTTTCGGCCCGGGCGGGGCCACGGCCGAAGACGTGCGTCTGTTCGCCGCGACAGTCGGAGGCCGCCTCGGCGTCAAGGCCGCGGGAGGCATCCGATCGCTCGCGTTCGCGCTCGCGCTCGTCGAAGCCGGAGCGACGCGCCTCGGCTGCTCGTCTTCCGTGCAACTGATGACCGAGCTCCAGCGCCGATCTTGAAAAATGAATTTCGGACGCGGCGAGCGTTTCGGGGCATACCCAGGGAGTAGAATGCGTTCAGGCGGTGCCGCGATGTCCGGATTTCTTCGGTCTTGCCGATTCATTCCTGTCGCCCTGATCACGATCGGTCTTTCCGCCGCGGCGCACGCCGACACCGAAACGCATCGCCGCGTGACGATCCGGGGAACCGGCAGCGATATCTCGGTCGAGCGAACCGAAACCCTCACGACCCCCGAGAAGAAACCGGAGCTCGCGCGCGCCGCCTCGGCGTCGCCCGTTCTGTCCGAAGCGATCCGAATGAAAGAATCGGGAGGCTCGGACGCGGCTCTGCTCGCGTATCTGCGCTCCAACGCGTCCCGACTCCCCGTCGTCGTCGACCTCGAAACCGTGGACCGTCTTCGCCGCGCCGGTACGGGCAAGCCCGTCCTCGCGTACCTCGCGTCGGTCGCGGCGATCGAGATCGGCGACTCGGGCGCGGCCTGGGGCCCTCCGGAGATCGAGACTCCGGCGGCGCCGGAGTACGAGCCGGTTCCCGCGGCCGAATACGGGTATCCGATCGTCGGAGGCTATTCGGCCCCGGCCGGACCGGGTCGCTTCGGCTCGCGTCCTTTTCACCGGCCGATCGCCGCGCGCCGCGTTCCGATGGGCATGAGGCCGGTCCTCTCGCCCACGCCGCTTCCTCCGGCTCCGCCGGAGCGACGCTTCGTTTTCGGCCGCCGCTGATTTCCGCTACGGGACCGCTAGTTCCAGTGGTGCTCGTCCCGACCAGATCCTGCGCAAGTCGACGTTCAGGCCCCGGCAGACGTAGATCGGCATGTTCTCTTCGGCCATGCCGAACCGGTTGAAATGCGGGTACGCCTGAAACGAGTCGCACCTGCGGCGCATGTCCTCGGCGTCCCCCTGGAGAACGATGAGGTTGCGATAGTCCTGCGCGGGCGGCCCCCAGAACCAGTGATTCTGGTGCCGTGAGTAGGCGCGCGGCAGACCCAGCGCGGGCCCGAAGAGATCGATCGCGCCCGCCTCGCCGTAGTTGTTCGCGAAGATGCCCGTCTTCGCCCGGTCGGAAGGAGGCAGCGAGTCGTAGATCCCTGCGACCTCGCGAACCATCTCCGGCCAGCCGAACTGGTCGCCCATCGGCTGCGGGAGAGGCCCCTCGTGGTGAACTTCGGCTTTGCGCGGCTTGAAACCGATCGCCCCTTCGTAGGCGAGGAATCGCTCCGGCGAAAGCATCCACGTCGCCAGCGGAATCGTCGGCAACGACGCCAGGACAATGACCGCGACCACGGCGGCGCGCGTCCATCCCTTCGCGGCCCGCGAGCCATCGTTCGATGGCCGCCCCGCCGCCCGCAAAAAGCATCGGATAAATGGAGAAAATATAGTAGCTCTTCGCGTGAGCGACCTCCATGACGGCGAAGAAAATCAGGAACGTCAGGCCCAGGACTCGCCAGCGCTCCTTGCGGAGGAACGCGGCGAGCCCGGCGATCCAGACCGGGAAGAGGATCGGGTGCATGTCGACGACCTGCTCCTTGATGAAGGCGAGAGGACCGAAGACGACGTTCTTCCCTTCGCGCCGAACGTTCTCCAGGTCCTCGAGCGTCGGAAAATGATGGAGGAATTGCCAGACCACGTTCGGGGCGAACAGCGCGCCCGCGACCGCGGCCCCGATCCAGATCCACGGTTTCGCGAATTCCCGCCGATGGCGGGTCAGCAGAAGCGCGGCGGCAACCGAGAATCCGAAGAAGAGCGTGGAGTGCTTGTTTTCGAGCCCGAGCCCGCAGAGAACGCCGAACCACACCCAGAGGCGGGAGTCGCCGGTCCGCAGGATCCGGGCAACGACGAGAATCGCGCCCATCCAGAAGAGCGGCTCGAAGGCGTTCATCGTCAGCAGGCTGTCCTCAGGAGCATCGCCGGGCACACGCAGCACGGCCAGTCCGGCAAGGAACTGGGCGTATCGACCCCCTCCGAGCTCGCGGGCGATGAGAACCGTGATCGCGACGAGCGCCGCGCCCGCCAGAGCCGGGAGGATTCGAAGGGCCGCGAGCGAGCCGCCGAGGAGCAGGGCGACCTTCGCGTACAGGGCAATCAGGGGCGCGGAATCCACGTATCCCCAGTCGAGGTGGCGCGCCATGTCGAGGAAATAGAGCTCGTCGCGAAAATACCCGTAACGGCGAACGCTCGTGAAGAGGTGAAGCAGGAGCTTCGCGGCGCAGAGGGCGATCAACGCCCCCGGCCAGACGCGGGGCGGCGCTGCGGCGGAATCGTCCTTCAATCCGAGCCTTTCCGGCCGCCCGTCCGCCGGCTCCACCAGCCCCGAATCACCCGGAACGCCAGCAGCACGAGGAACATCGCGGTCAGGACGAGAACGACGGGAAGCATGCGGCATCACTCTCCCCCGAAACGCGCCGAACGCCGCAATCACCCTACCGCGCCGGAAATACAATCCTAGCTGTCGAAGGGAGCGGGTTGCCGATGAACGTCGCGCTCGCGGGGTGCGGACGATGGGGCCGCAGAATCCTGGCTGCGCTCGTCGCGCAGGGAGACCGCGTGTGGGTCGTCGAGCCGTCGGCGGAAGCGCGGCGCGAGGCGCTCGCAGGAGGGGCCGCCGGCGTGGAGGACGACGTGTCGCGAGTGGCGCCCGTCGAGGCCGCGGTCGTCTCCGTGCCGACGCGCCGCCACGCGGAAGTAATCGAGAGCCTCGCGCCGCGCGAAGTGCCGATGTTCTGCGAGAAGCCCCTGACCGACGACGCCGAGTCCGCCCGCCGCCTCGCGGCTGCGCACGAGCGGCTCTACGTGATGGACAAATGGCGCTACCACCCGGCCGTCGAGGAGCTCGCGCGGATCGCCCGAACCCGCGAGCTCGGAGAGCCTCGGACGCTCCGGACGAGAAGGGTCCAGCCGGAAGTCACGGGCCACGACGTCGACGCCGTGTGGATCCTCGCGCCGCACGAGATTTCGATCGCCCGGGAGATTCTCGGCGCGCTGCCGCGCGCGATCCGGGCCCGGGGCTCGAGTTCCGGGCCGGATGGCGACTCGCTCTCCGCCGAATGCGAGAGCGGCGGGGTGACGTTCACGTTCGAGGTTTCCGCGCGCGCGCCGAGCCGGCGCCGGGAAGTCGAGCTCGTGTGCGAAAAGGGCGAGGCCCGCTGGACGCTCGACCGCGAGCATGAGATCGAGATTTCCGGGGCGGGAACTCGCCCCGTCTCCCCGGAACCTCCTCTCGACCGCGAGCTGCGCGCCTTCCGCGGCTACGTCCGGGGCGGAGCGCCCCCGAAGAGCCCGGCGCGCGAGGGCGCCGCCGTCGTGGCGCTGATCGAAGAGCTGCGCTCGCTCGCCGGGATCAGACCGAGCGGGCGACGATCTCCCTGATCTCGGAGATCGGAAGGCCGTTCGCGTCTCCCGGAGAAACGATCGCGGAGGAAATCGGCCACGGGATCCCGAGCTCGGGATCGTCCCACTGGCATGCGAGCTCGTCGGACGTCTCGTAGTACCGCGTCACCCCGAGAACACACAACGAGGGCTTTGCCGAATAGAACCCGTGGGCGATCCCCGCGGGTATCGTCAGGGCCGACAGGTCGCCGCTCCCGAGCTCGAGCAGAGACACTTTTCCGTCCGTCGGCGAGCCGCGGCGCATGTCGCGCAGTCCCACGAGGACCGAGCCGTCCAGAACCACGAAGTAATCCTCGTGGCGGAGGTGGACGCGAACGCCGCGCATGACTCCCGCGCCCGACCGCATGATGTTCCACTGGATCGCGGGGTCCTTCGCCGCCCACTCCGCCCGGTAGATCTCGCAGAAGACGCCGCGCTCGTCGGGCTGGGCGGCAAGGGGCAAGCGGCGGACGCCCGAGGGAAGATCGGGACTCGGGGGCAATACGGCGCTCATCTCAGCCCCGAAACGAGGAAGAGCTCCGAAAGGACGCGCGTGTAGCTGTAGACGTAGTGCTTCCCGTCCGGAGTGATGAGCGGCGGGCGGATGAACGCGACGCCCGCCGTGTCGGAAGGCACGAGCTCCTTCCACTTCTCCCGCTTTCCGTCGGACAGCCGGACGAGATCGACTCGCACGGGAGGCGGCCCGGAGGTGTAGACATAGAGGGAGCCGCCGTCCGCGCTCCAGCGGAGCGGCTGCTCGCCGGGTTGAATGTACGGCAACGGCTGCGGTTCGCCTCCCGCGAGCGGATAAAGGTGAAGCGCACGATCCGACCCCCGGCCAATGATGAACTTCGAATCGGGAGAGATCACGTGCGAATAGAGGAGCATCTCGACGCCTTCCGCCGTGAATGCGCGCGTTTTTCCGGTCGCGACGTCCTGCAGCCAGAGTCGCGAGGGACGGCCGTTCTCGCTCATGGCGAACAGGATGCTCTTTCCGTCCGGCGTCCAATTGAGCCACAGGACGGTTCCGGAGGTCGGCGGAAGCGAGACCGGCGTTCCGACACCGGTCGGAACGAGAATGAAGTGATTGCCCTCCGCCAACAGGTGCACCGGAAGCGACAGAGCCCACTTGCCATCCGGCGAAAGAGCGAACGAATTGCCGTCGCCCAGGCGGATCGGCGCAGGATCCCCCGCATGAAGCACGTAGATCGAGCCCATCGGACCGCCGCCCTCGGCATCTTCGTCGAAGAGAAGCGTCTTTCCATCCGCCGACAGGTCCCGGACGGCCGTGTAGTCGAGATACGAGAGATCCCGCTCGGCGATGTCTCCGGCCATCTGGCCGTACGCGCCCACACGCGTCGCGTCGCGCGCCAGGAGGACGCGTCCCCGAGCGGCGTCATGGACCGTGAGGATCCCGGGGTCCTGCAGGAGCTCTTTCACGCGCCCCGACCGGCTCATCGCCCAGAGGCGCCGGTTCCCGCCCGTCTGAATAGCCGTGAACCAGACCTCGCTTCCGTCGGCCGACCAGCAGAGGCCCTCGAGACTGTTCCAGCGATTCGAGCGCGCCAGGACCTTTCCCGCCACGTCGATCACGACGACGTCGCCGCTGTCGCCCGCGAAGAAGGGATGATCCTCGAGCGCGATGCGATCTCCGGAAGGGGAGAACCGCGGGCGGCCCACCCAGCCCGTCGACGGGAAAATCGTCTTTCCGACCGGATATTCGAGCCGGTCGCCGGTCTCGGCGCGGCGAACGACCGCGAGCGTCTTCCCGTCGGGGCCCCAGTCCGCCCATTCGACGCCCTCCAGGATCTGCCGCGGCACTCCACCGGAAAGCGACACGTCGGCGAGCGTGCCGGCCGAATCGAAGGACGAAATGAAATGCCGGCCGAGCGAGATCGCCATCATCGCGGACGGCGAAATCGCCAGCAGATCTCCTCCGAAGCCGAGAGAGCGCGAGAGCTGACTCTCCGGCCGCACGGTGAACGTCTCGAACGGACGCCCGGCCCAGGAGGCCCCGTAGACGACCGTGTTCCCGTCCGGCGCGAAACGCGCGTCGACGATCGTTCCGCGCTGGAATGTCAGCTGCTGGTAGGAGGGCGTCGAAGGCGCCCGGTGCGTTCCGATCCACAGTCCAGCTCCGGCGAGCGCGGCCGCAAGCGCGATCGCCACAGGAATTTTCCACGGAAACCCCGGCTTCGCTCGCGCCACCAACGCCGGCTGGCTCTGCGACGTCCCGGATAGAGCTTCGAGATCGAATGCGATGTCGCCCACCGACTGGAACCGGGCAGCCGGGGATTTCTCCAGGCAGTGGCGGACGATCCGGTCGAGCGCCGGGGAGACCATGCGTCCGGATTCCAAAAGCTCCGGCGGCTCTTCCTTCAGGATCGCGCTCATCGTTTCGACGGCAGAATCTCTTCGGAACGCGCGCTTTCCGGAGAGCATCTCGTAGAACACCGCGCCAAAAGAGAAGATGTCGCTCCGCGCGTCGACGTCTCGCCCGCGAACCTGCTCCGGCGACATGTAGCCGACCGTCCCCATGACGGTGCCCGGCTCTGTGCCGGCGGGCGTCGTCGGAGCGTTCGTCTCGGCGGACGAGGGGCCGACCCTCTTCGCGAGACCGAAGTCGAGGACCTTGACGCGGCCGTCCTCCGTCAGAAAGACGTTTTCGGGCTTGAGATCCCGATGCACGACGCCCTTTTCATGCGCGGCGGCGAGCCCCCTCGCGATCTGGACTGCGACCTCGACGGCACGGCGCTGCGGAAGAGCTCCCCCGTCGAGCTTTTCGCGGAGAGTTCCCCCTTCGAGCAGCTCCATGACGGCATAGACCGTGCCGTCGTGCGTACCGAAGTCGAAGATCGAAAGGATGTTCGGGTGGTTCAGCGCCGCGACAGCGTGCGCTTCCCTTTCGAACCGGGCGAGCGCCTCGCGGTCGTTCGCGAACGACTCGGGCAGGACCTTCACGGCGACGTCCCGGCTGAGCTTCGTGTCGCGCGCCCGATACACCTCCCCCATCCCGCCCGCGCCGAGCGGAGCGAGGATCTCGAGCGAGCCGAGGCGCGTGCCGGGTTCGAATCTCAATGGCTTGAAGGGAATCTTAACCGCATCGCGAGCCGGCTCGCGGGATCGTCAGTCGAAATAGTCGGGACGCGCGAGGACCGTCGCCTGGCGGCGGCCCGGAACGCGGATCGACATCTCGTGCCTGCCTCGCCGGAGCGGAGGCCGAACGAAGCTCAGAAGATACTCGCCGGAGATCGCGCGCGCGACCTTCTGCATCGCGAACCCGGGAAAGACGTGCGTCTTGACGTACAGGCCGCCCGTGTCGCCGGCGATCGCTTCGAGGCCCCCTTCCATCGAATGAAAGTCCGCCGTCGTGACGTCGAGCACGAATACGGAAGTGTGCGAGCGCAGCAGCGCGGCGCGCGCGAGACTGTAGTTGTGGTCGAGGATCAGCCCCATCATCGAATCGAAATTTCCCAGACCCCAGCCGAAGAAAAGGAGGGACTTCGAGCCCGGCAGCGCCGACAGGCCCTGCCCGATCACGCGGAGCGCGTGCTCCGGGAGAGACGCCCGCCGCGCGGCCGCGAAATCGAGGGACGCGGCGAGCGACGGAAACTCGCCCGCCGGGGGATCGGGCGAGTCGTCCGCGTAAATCGTGCGGCGAATCGCGCGCCGAAGCTTTTCCCGGTCGTCCGTGAAATCCTGGCGGAGTTTGAGCCGCGAATCGTAGGAGAGGACCGCGAGCCGGTCCCCGGGTCCGCACGTGTCGAGAAACGAGAGCGCCTGACGAATCATGCGCATCTGGCCGGTGATTCGCGAAAACTCGGAATCGGTCTGGAAGAAGAGGACGAGGAGGCGGCCGGGCGGCCCGGAAGACGGCGCCCGGCGCCGCTCCCGTCGCGGGAGCGGGCGGCGGCGGGGCGGCGTTTCCCGGGATCCATTCCACCGACTCGACCGGCGCCGGGCGGCCGTCGACCTTCAACGAAAAGTCCGAAACGCCGAGGTTCGGGATCGGGTTCCCCGGATTGTCGATGACGCGAACGTCCACGACGACCCGTTCGGCAGTGACGCTCTCGCGGACCCGCTCGGCCGGCTCGTCGGCGGCCGCGGCGCCCTTTCCGGCGAATCCGGCCACGGCCGCCGCGGCGACCGGAGCCAGGACCCAGCTCTTCACCGCACCAGTTTAACGCCGACTCCCGCGTCCGCCGCGAGCCCGTCGAAAGTGGCCATGGAGAGAACGCGCGAAGCGGCTATTGTTCGTCCGGCGTCGAACCTCCAGACTTCGGGCCGGCACGGAGAGGAGGCGCGTTGACAGAAGGATTGACACCCCGGTTCGTTCCCACGGTCGTCCTCGGGGGATTGCTGGCGGGCGCTCTGGACGGGCTGGACGCCCTCATCTTCTACGGGCTTGCGTTCGGCGTCGCGCCGGGCCGGCTGTTCCAGGGAATCGCAAGCGGGCTTCTCGGAGCCCGGTCGTTCCAGCTCGGCTGGCGGTCCGTGGCTCTCGGCGCCGTGTTCCAGCTCCTGATCGCCGTCGGAGCGGCGACGGTCTACTACCTGCTCTCGTCGAAGATTCCTCTGATGGTGCGCTGGCCCTGGCTGGCGGGGCCCGTTTTCGGGCTCGGCGCCTACGCCTTCATGTATCGCGTCGTGTTGCCGCTCTCGAACGTCTCGAAGAAGAAACACCCGTTTTTGTTGATCGATTTCCTCGATGAACTGTTCGCGCACACGGTATTGATCGGCCTGACGATCGCTCTCATCGCCGCGCGGTCCGCGCGCACGAATCGATGACGCGCCGCAGCCGCCCCACGCCGGCGCGGATCTTCGGCACGCTCACGCCGCCATAACCGAGAATCAGACCCTGGCGCCGGGCTTTCCCCAGGTAGCAGTCCGACAGCGGCGCCGCCCAGAGCTCTTCGCCCGCGGCGCGCGTCGAGATCTCGCGGTCGTGAAAGCCCCTGGGAAGAGCCGCGGACAGGAACATTCCGGCCCGGTCGCCGAGCACCTCGAGGGCCGGCAGCTCGCGGCCGAGGCCTTCGACGAGAGCGATCCGGCGTTCGCGGCAGAGCAGCCGCACCCGTCGAATATGCCGCGCAAAGTGCCCTTCGCGGATGAAGTCCGCCAGAACCGCCTGCGGAAAGGTCGGCGAAAAGACGTCCATCGCGCGACGAACCTCGATGAAAGGCCTGACGAGGTCCGCCGGAATGACGATGTAGGCGAGCCGCAGCGAGGGAAACAGGATCTTCGTGAACGTTCCGATGTAGATGACGCGCGCGTCCCGGTCGAGTCCCTGAAGAGAGGCGACGGGCAGGTTCCCGTACCGATATTCGCTGTCGTAATCATCCTCGATGATCCAGGAGCCGTTCGTTCGCGCCCAGTCCAGCAGCTGGAGGCGCCGGGACGCGCTCATCGTCACGCCGAGCGGAAACTGATGGGAAGGCGTCACGAACGCGGCCTTCGCGCGGGGGCATCGCGCGATTCCGGCGGACACGATGAGCCCTTCGTCGTCGACGGGAACGGGAACCCGGCGGGCCTCCGACAGGCTGAGAACGCTCCGCGTTCCCCAGTAACCCGGCTCTTCGATCCACGCGGGGCTGCCGTGGTCGAGAAGCACGTTGGCCGAGAGCTCGAGCGCCTGCTGGGACCCGCTGACGATCATGACCTGCTCGGCCTCGCAGCGGACCGCGCGCGCGGTCCTGAGGTAGTCGGCCACGGCCGCCCGAAGCGACTCGAGCCCCATCGCGTTGCCGTAGTGCAGGAGGGATTCGTCCGCGCCACGCGCGTGGCGGGCCGCGAGCCTCGCCCACACACCCGACGGAAACGTGTCGAGGGGGGGAGGACCCACGCTGAACGCTCCCCGCCCCTTCAACCAGGGTCCCGCCTCTTCCGGAAGGAGCGCTTTCGCGCGGCGCGCGACCGTTCGCGCGCGCCCTTCGAGCGGGCGGCTTCCCGGAAGAGAACCGCCGAGGCGGCGTCAGGAGATCTTCGGGAAGCGCCCTCGCGACGAACGTGCCGGAGCCCGTGCGGCTCTCGAAATATCCCTCCGCGCGAAGCTGTTCGAAGGCGTTGAGAATCGGAATCCGCGAAATCTGAAGCTCGACCGCGAGGCTCGCGGGTCGAGGGCAGCCGCTGTCCCGAGCGCAGCCGCCGTTCGACGATCGCTTCGCGATACCCGTCGTAGAGCTGGCGATAGAGCGGACGCGCCGAAGCGCGGTCGATCGAGATCACGGGAAGAATTCCCGGCGGAACGCTCCTCATGCGCGAAGATTAGTGGTCTTATCGACTCTCGCGCAAGTGGCTATTGATGCCGACCGCTTCGCGGCCGACACTTCTCCCGCGATGCAGCACTCTTCGATTCTGTCGTTCGGCAACACGATCCGGTGGCGGAGGGAGTCGAGGAGAATCGGCCTGCGCGCTCTCGCGCGCGCGACTCGCCTGAGCCCCTCCTACCTTTCCCGAATCGAGCGAAACCGCGTTCCGCCGCCGAGCGCCGACGTGATCGCCCGCCTCGCCGAAGCGTTGAACGCCGACGCCGAGGATCTGCGGAGGGCGGCGGGCATCGTTCCCGAAAGCGTCCTCGGTTTCCTGCAGCGCAGACCCGCCAGCGCGTCGAGGATCCTCTCGCTGATGGCAGAGTTGACCGAGGAAGAGATCGATGAGTTGATCAACGACCTCCGGCAGCGCGCGCTGGCGCCACTGTCGACTGCTCGCTGACTGTCCGTCCCGTCGCCTATTGTCGCCATTGCGACTATTCCCGAAAGTTTCATCCGTTGTGCAACACTGTCCATTGTCGACTGTGCTCTGTTTCAGACACATTCAACGAACTTCAGAATGCCGGAGCCAACTCCAAAAATGCGGGACACGCGCGCAGCGGAGGAATGTCAATTCGTTGAAACCGCTCGCGCCGCGCCGTGGCAGCGGCGTTGCTCTTTCCGAAGCTCGGCTTCGCTCGCGCCACTGTGCGACGCCGAAGTCAAAAGCGGCCTGAAAGGCCGGGAAGGAGTTTTATGAAGGTGTTCAGATTTCTCGCCATCTGTCTGATGGCAGCCGTCTGCGCCGCGCCCCTGTTCGGACAGGGAGCGTCGGCGACGTACGGCAACATCTACGGAAAGGTGACGGACGAATCGGGCGGGGCATTGCCCGGGGTCTCCGTCACGCTGTCCGGCGGGGGCGGCGCGAGAACCGCCACGACGGGAGGGCAGGGAGAATTTCGCTTCCTGAACCTCGCCCCCGGGAGCTACACCGTCAAAACGGAGCTCAACGGTTTTTCGACCGTCGAGCGCACGAACGTGACGGTGAGCCTCGGGTCGAACACGGAGCTGGCGATTCCGATGAAGATCGCCTCGGTCGCGACGACGATCACGGTGTCTTCCGAGACGCCGCTGCTCGACACGCGCCGGGTCAGCTCGGGCTCGGACTTCACGCAGGACCAGCTGAAGAGCATTCCGACGGCGCGCGACCCGTGGGTCGTGTTGCAGCAGGTGCCCTCCGTTCAGGTCGACCGGGCCAATGTGGCGGGCAGCGAGAGCGGCCAGCAGTCGGTCTACATCGGCAAGGGCGTCGATTCGACGCAGAATTCCTGGCTCGTCGACGGCGTGAGCGTGACGGACATGTCGGCGCTCGGCGCTTCCTCCACTTACTATGACTTCGACGCGTTCCAGGAGATGCAGGCAACGACGGGCGGATCGGATCCTTCGGTAGCGATTCCGGGCGTCACGCTCAACATGGTGACGAAGCGCGGCACGAACGAAGTTCACGGTTCGGCGCGTATCTTCGACACGCCGAACGAGACCGAAGCGCGCGCGAACAGCTCCGCGGTCGGACCGTACGACAAGGATCTCGGCGGGCCGAGCTCTCTCAGCGTCGGCAGCGGAAATCGCATCGACCACATCCAGGACTACGGCGTGGAAGCGGGCGGACCGCTCTGGCCCGACAAGGCGTGGTTGTGGGGAAGCTACGGACGCGACCAGATCGATCTCGTCAAGCTCTCTTCCGCGGCCCCGGACCAGACGACCCTCGAGAACTGGTCCGGCAAGCTGAACATCCAGCCGGTCGAATCGAACTCGGCGACGATGTTCTACTTCCGCGGCGACAAGATCAAAAACGGCCGCACGGCGGTTTCCAACCGCGGCCAGGGCACGGCGTGGAATCAGACGGGCCCGACGACGATCTGGAAGGCCGACGACTCGCAGGTTCTCGGACCGAATTTCGTCATCAATGCGGCCTATGACTACGTCCGCACGGGCTTCCACCTCGCGCCGCAGGCGGGTCTCGGGCCCAACATCGTGCAGGACCAGAATGAAGTCTGGCAGGGCACATTCTTCGACTTCAAGCACCTACCGTCCGCCAGCACCAGGCGACGGCGAACGCCTCGTACTTCTTCAACACCGGGTCGGTCGGACACGAGCTCAAATTCGGATTCGGCTATCGCCACATCATCGGAGGCTCTCAGACGACGTGGCCCGGCAATCAGGACGTCAACTATCTGAACTACAACGGCAGCGGACAGTCGTACGTGAAGCTCTTCCGCAATCTCGCGGTCAACGAGACGATGAGCTACACCGACGCCTATATCGGCGACACGCTGACAGCGAACAATCTTCACGATCAACGTGGGCGTTCGCTACGACGATCAGAAGGGCTTCAATGCGGGCTCGAACGCTCCGGGAAACAATTCGGTCTGCGACCCGAGCCAGGCCTTCTCGCTCGGAAACCCGTGCATCCCGGCGCTCACCTACGGGGGAGCAGCAACGGAAATTCATTTCAAGGATTGGGAGCCCCGCGTGGGATTGACCTACTCGCTCGGCGCCCAGAAGTCCACGCTGCTTCGCGCGTCTTACGCGCGATTCGCGGATCAACTCGGCACGGCCTTTGTGGGAACGATAACCCGGTCGGGTACACGTACATGACGTATCCCTTCACGGATGCGAACCACAACGGTCTCGCGGATCCGGGAGAGCTGGGATCCGTGTACGCTTACGGCGGAATCGACCCCGGCAACCCGAACAGCGTCGTGTCACCGAACAAGATCGCATCGAATCTCAAGAACACGAAGACCGACGAGTTCATGGTCGGCGTCGACCATCAGATCCTTCCGGAGCTCGTCGCCGGCCTGACCTACACGCACCGCCACCGCTCCGATTACATCGATTTCCGTCAGAATGGCGTCGACGCGTCCGACTTCGTCCTCGACCCGAGCCGAAGCGGCTTGAACGCTTATGACCAGCAGGGCAATCTCATCGGAAAGACCGGGAACTACTACGACTTCATCGCCCCGGCGGGTTTCAACGGCGGAAACACTCTCACGAACCTCAACGGCTACTCGACGGACTACAACGGCGTCGAGCTGCAGTTGACGAAGCGGCTTTCCAACCGCTGGATGGCGCATGCTTCCGTCGCGTACACCGACTGGACGCAGAACGTCAGCGGCGCGAACGGATGCCGCGCCCAGGTCACCGGGGTTCAGCCGACCTACAAGGGTCCCACGAACGTTCTCACGCCCAACGGACCGAGCTGTGACGACGGGGGACAGGTCTTTCTGCAGTCCGCGGGCTCCGGCTCGAAAGCGGACGTCTACATCAGCTCGAAGTACCAGTTCAACGTGAGCGGCCTGTATCAGCTTCCCTGGAACTTCAACATCGCCGCGAACCTGTTCGGCCGCCAGGGATATCTCGAGCCGTACTTCGCGACGGTCAGCGGAGGAGACACGGGCACGTCCCTCGGCTCCCGCAAAGTCATCGTGGGTTCGGCCGACGATCACCGGCTGAAGAACCTCTACCAGCTCGATCTCCGGGTGGAGAAGGTCCTTCCCCTGTTCCAGAAGGCGGACATGACGCTCTCGATCGACATGTTCAACGCCTTGAACAGCGACACGATCCTCCAGCAGGCCGCGCAGTTGAGCACGACGCCGTGCGGCGCGGCGGACACGGCCACGAGCTGCGGCGGCAAAGGCAATCGAGTCGAGGAACGCACGAGCCCGCGCGTTCTTCGTTTCGGAGCCCGCTTGAGCTTCTAGACCGGCCCGCAAACTCCGGTTTCCTTCCTCGCCCCGCCGGGAGCAATCCCGGCGGGGCCTCTTCGAATCCGAATGACCAGAACGGCGGGGGCATCCTGGACATCCGGTGGACGCCTCGCCACTTCAGGAGATTTAGGGCAGGATGCGACGATGAAGAAGATCGAATTCGGGCGTCACGTGTACGGATTGGGCGCCGCCGCTCTTGGCGTCGTCGCTTTGATCTGGCATGACCCGCGCCACTGGCAACAGCTTCTGTCGCTCGGGACCGACCCCCGCCTTCAGATTCTCGTTTACATCGCCGCTGCGGTCCAGATCCTCGGAGGCGTCGCGATTCAATCGCCGAAAACGGCGCGCGCCGGGGCGATCGCGCTCGGCGCCATCTATCTGATCTTTGCGCTGCTCCTGACTCCGGCCATCGTTGCGAAACCTCGAGGATTGTATCGCTGGCTCAACTGCTTCTACGAGCTGTCTCTCGTCTCCGCGGCCCTGATCGTCCACGCGTCGTTTCGGCGCACTGAACCGGAGGGGGCAGGACGGGAAGCCCGGGTCGGATGCATCGTTTTCGCGATTTGTCTCCTTTCCTTCGGGGTCGAACAACTCGAGTTCTTGAAAAGAACGGCGAGCCTCGTTCCAACGTGGATTCCTCCGGGACAGATGTTCTGGGCGATCGCGACGACGATCGCGTTCGTCCTCGCGGCCGTGGCGATTATTTCCGGGTGGTCAGCCCTCTTCGCGTCTCGATTCCTCACGGCGATGATGATCGCCTTCCTGCCGCTGGTGTGGGTGCCGGTTTGTGTCGCCGATCCGCACACGTTCGGAAACTGGTCTGAAACCGTGGAGACTCTCGCGATCGGCGGAGCGGCCTGGATCGTCTCCGATTTCCTCGGCCAGAATCGCCGAAAAGCCTAAGAACCGAGCTTCGACTCGATTCGCCGATCCGGCACGAGCCACATCAAGGCGACGAAGACGTAGAGCGCGATCGAGACTCGGCGATCGACGAACGCCGCGGGGATCGCCGCCGCGTACGCCAGAATCGAGATCTTTCCCTTCGAGTCGCCCTGCACGGCGGCCTTGCAGCTTCGAACCGGGGCCCTGCGAAGCGATGATCGTGCCCTGGAGAATCGTGTAGGCGATCGCGGCGAAGATGAGCACCCCGCCGTAGACGGCCGTCGGCACGGGCGCCGCGCCGTTCTCCCCCATCCAGCGCCGTCGTGAAAGGAATGAGGGACAGCCAGAAGAGCAGGTGGACGTTCGCCCAGAGCATCTTGCCGTTGACCCTTTCGACGGTGTGGAGCATGTGGTGGTGGTTGTTCCAGTAGATCGCGAGAAAAACGAAGCTCAGCACGTAGCTCAGGAAGACCGGCAGGAGCGGCCGAAGGACGGAGACGTCGCCGCCGCGCGGCACGCGGAGCTCCAGCACCATGATCGTGATGAGGATCGCGATCACCCCGTCGCTGAACGCCTCGAGGCGGTTCCGGGTCATGCGGGGAGTCTACAATTGGATTCGTAGTCGGGGCTGTTGATTCGTTTACCGTTAAACGGTATAAGAAACAGATGAGATCTACTGGACCGGAGCCGGTACATCCGGGAAAGATCCTCGAGGAGGATGTCCTGTGGCCCCTCGATCTCTCGGCCAATGCCCTCGCCAAGCGACTCGACGTTCCGGTGAGCCGTATCTCAGAGATCATTCGGGGCCGCCGTGGAATTACGGCTGACACTGCCCTTCGGCTTGCTCGTCTCTTCGGCTCGAGCGCCGAGCTGTGGCTTGGTATCCAGATGGAGTTCGAGCTCCGCTCCGCTCGCCGGGATCTCGGTGACGAGCTTGAGAGAAACATCGTACCGATGAGACGAGGCTCCGCAGAACATGACGAGCCGAGCCCCTCGATCTCACCCAGGAAACCGGCCGCCCACCGCGGTCCGCCCGACCGACGTCGCGTTCGACGGAAGTGAACCGGCCGAATCGCCGTTAGAATCAACGCAGTCATGCGTCTTTACGTCGGTGTCACGGATAGAGCCTGGTTCGAGTTTCTCTTGGCCCAGCCCGGGATCGACGAAGTGAATTTTTGGCGGCCGGGTGGAGAGACGCCTTTTCGAGCGCTGGAGCCATCGGAATTGTTTCTCTTCAAACTTCATAGCCCCGATAACTTCATCGTCGGCGGAGGTTTGTTTGCCGGTTTCACCCGGCTACCAATCGCGATGGCATGGGATTTTTTCGGGAAGAAGAACGGCACTGCGAGCTTCCCCGACCTGCTCCTGCAAATCAGCAAGCGGCGGCACGAAAGAGTTGACGGTACGGCCCACGTGGGGTGTGTCCTCCTGGAGCAGCCGTTCTTCTTTCCACGGGCATCCTGGATTCCCGCTCCATCGGAGTGGGCCCCGAGCATCGTGCAGGGGAAGACTTATGACGACTCCGACGCGGCCGGGAGACAACTCTTGGATGCCGTTTTGAAAAGGCTACCCCAGTCGGCTGCCTTTGAACCGATGGCGGTGGCGGAAGGCGAGAGTCGATATGGGAAGCCCATTCTCGTTCTTCCGAGGCTTGGCCAAGGGTCCTTTCGGGCAATCGTGACCGATGCCTACGACCGTCGTTGCTCCGTCACTGGCGAGAGAACGCTTCCTGCCCTGGAGGCCGCGCATATCCAACCCTTCGCGAGGAACGGTACTCACCATCCATCGAACGGTTTGCTCCTCAGGTCAGATTTGCATCGCCTCTTCGACTCGGGTTATCTGACCGTGACCCCGGACCTTCGCCTCGTCGTCAGCAAGCGCATCCGAGAAGAATTCGAAAATGGCCGCGACTACTACGCTATGGCAGGGCGTGCCCTGCGTGAACCTGGTCAACCCCTCTTTCGGCCGTCCGCCTCGGCGCTGCAGTTCCATAACGAAAGCGTTTTCTTGGGATAGCCGGCCCTGAGCCCTTCGTCTGAACGACTGGAGGGAGAAATGAAAACGACTTTCGGAGCCATCATCTTGATCGCCGCGGCCACCGCGAACGCGGGCGAGAGCGCAAACAGAACCAGCTGCAGCGGATCGCTCAGGGCGTCCACAGCGGGCAGCTGGAGAACGCGGGGCTCGACCGCTTTCGCTGGCACGGCGTTTGCGGCGATCTTCGGGTTTCGCGAAGGGAGGCGATGCATGAATCCCGTCATCCATTTCGAAATGCCCGCGCAGGACCGGCAGCGCATGGCGACGTTCTACGAGAAGGCCTTCGACTGGCAGACCCGGATGCTCGGCCCCGAGATGGGCGAGTATGTCGTGGTCACGACAACCGAGACCGACGACGAGGACCGAAAAAACCGGGCGCGATCAACGGGGGATTCTTCCTGAAAGACCCGAAAAAGCCCGGGCAATATCCCTCGGTCGTCATCGCGGTCGACGACATCGACAATGCGATGAAGAAAGTCGAGCAGGCCGGCGGCAAGGTCCTCGGCGACCCCATGGACATCCCCGGAGTCGGAAGATACGTCGCGTTCACGGACACCGAAGGCAATCGCGTGAGCATGATGAAACCGCCCGAGCGAATGACCGTTCGCCCGACGTCGCACGACGCCTGCGCTGCCCGCTGGCCGCGGCCGCCCGAGCAAGTTCCCGGTAGCGAGCCTCCCCGGCCCTCTCTTAATGTGAGCGGCGGAGGCAACGATGAAAAGATCGGTAAGTGGATCGCCGCCGGCGCGCTCATGTGCGTCGCGGGGGGGATCGTGTCCGGGCAGGAGCTCTCGGAGCTCTCCCTTCCGCCCGGCGGAAACGGGGTCAGCCAGCGCGCGGAAGTCTCGCAGTGGATCGGCCCCGTGAAAGTCACGATCGGGTATCACAGCCCCAACGTCCACGGCAGGGGCGCCGACCGAACGGACCACATCTGGGGCGAGCTGATCCCGTACGGCCTCTACGACGAGGGATTCGGGCCGACGGCGGGGGCCCCGTGGAGAGCCGGCGCGAACGAAAGCACGACAATCACGTTCTCGCACGACGTGCGGGTGGAGGGGAAGCCCGTCAAGGCCGGCACGTACGCGCTCTTCCTGGAGCTCGCACCGAGCGGCCCCTGGAGCTGGATCCTCTCCGACAAGCCGGGCTGGGGAAGCTATCAGTACGAGCCGAAGGACGAGGTCGCGAAGGTCGAGGCCGCGCCGCAGAACGCTCCCTACACGGAGTTCCTGACATACGGATTCGACGAGCGTCGGGCGGACTCCGCGGTTGCGTATCTCCAGTGGGAGAAGAAGCGCGTGCCCTTGAAGATCGAGGTCTCCGACGTCAACGAGTTGTACGTCGCGCAGATGCGCCAGGAGCTCTTCGGCTGGCCCGGGTTCAACTACCAGAACTGGCAGACGGCCGCCCAGTTTTGCGCCGACCACAAGATCCATCTCGACGAGGCTCTCGTTTGGGCCGACAAGGCCATCCGCGAGCCTTTTCGAGGAGCCACGATGGGCGTCGAGGACTTCTCGACGCTGCAGACAAAGGCGGCGGTGCTCGAGGCGATGGGGCGCGACGCCGAGGCGGAGTCTCTGATGGAAGGGGCGCTGCGACTCCCCGGCACGTCCGCGTTCCTGATCTACCAGTACGGATCGCGCCGTCTCACCGCGGGAAAGAACGCGGCCGCGCTCGAAGTCTTCCGGCTCAACGCGAAGCGCCACCCGGAAGAGAAGTTCTGGACCGTGCTCGGCCTCGCGCGCGGCTACACGGCGGCCGGCGACCGGACAAACGCGATCGCGAACTGGGAGCTCGCGCTCGCGAATGTTCCTCCCTCGCAGAAAGGAAGCATCCCGAGGATGAAGCAGGCGTTGGAAAAGCTCAAGACGGCGTCCTGACGCCGCGCCCCTTTACGCGAATCCTTCACACGCGCGGCAACTCCGAGCCCGTTCTTTCGTATGGCTTTCCATGAAGCTCCTTCTCTGGCTGCTGCTTCTCCTGTTGTGCTGGCCGCTCGCCCTTTCGCGCTCGTGCTTTACCCGATCGTCTGGCTTCTGCTGCTGCCGTTCCGGATCGTCGGCGTCGCGGTCGAGGGCGTGCTCGCGTTCCTCCGGGCTCTGTTTTTCCTGCCCGTCCCGCGTTCTCGGCGGCCGGACGTAGGCTTCGTCAGATCCCGCGGCCGTCCGCGCTTCACTGCACGGAAATCTTCGCGCCGTTGGTCTCGAGCCACGCGGCGAAGTTCAGAAGCTGCGGGTCGAGGGATCGCGAGAGCGCGACGTCGCGGCTCCGGCAGAACTCGTCGTTGAACAGAGCCTGGAACTGGAACATGTTCCCGAGGTCGTCGGCCCCGGGAAAACCGAGAGCGCGGTACGCGTCGAACGGGACGTCGGAGAACTCGACCTTCGCGCCGAGCGCGCGGGAAAAGCCCGCCGCCATCTCCGGGCCCGACAGGATGTCTCCCGCGATTCCGATCCGCCGCCCGAGGGTTTCGGCGCCACGGCGGAAAATGCCGTGGGCACAGCGGCCGATGTCCTCCGCCGCGATGCCCGGAAGCCGGCCGCCTCCGAGCGGCAGAGCGAGAACGAGCGTTCCATCCGGCCCTTTTCGGGGACCCATGCCGAACCCGATGAAGTTTTCCCAGTAGAACGCCGCCAGCAGGTAGGTCGTCGGCACCGCGAGATCGGCGAAAACGTGGTCCGCCTCGCCCTTGCCGTCCAAGTGCGGGACCTTGTACTTCTCCTTGAGAGTCGGCAGCCTCTGGTCGGAGAGAGGGACCTTGAGCCGAGTGTCCTCGAGCGTCGACCAGACGGCATGCGCGATCCCCGCGTGCTTCGCCGCCCGTGCCATGTTGCCCGCTTGCCCGACTTCCCGCTCCGGCGAGGAATGTTCCCAGAAATTCGTCACGCAGAATGCGCCGTGGGCGCCGTCGAACGCCCGGCGAAGGCTCGATTCGTCGTCCAGATCGGCCGCGACGACCTCGACGCCGAGTTTCGCGAGCGCCTTCGCGTTTTCGGACTCGGGCTTTCTCGTGATCGCTCTCGCGGCGAAAGCTCCCGATCGATCGGCCGCGATCGACCGGACGAGTCCTCCGCCCTGGGCTCCCGTCGAGCCGATCACCGCGATGACCTTCTTCTCTTCCATCTGTCAGCCCTCCCGCCCTCGAGTCTATCGTTTCCTCATCTGCCGCCGTCGCGACGGACGCGATGCCGGCCCTCAGCGGCCGAGAGCTTCCCGAAGGCGGCGCACGCCGTCGCGAATCTCGGGAACAGTCGTGCCCCCGAATCCGAGGACGAAGCCCTGCCGCGTTGCCTTTCCGGAATAGCACGAGGAGAGCGGCATCGCCCAGAGTCCCCGCCGGGCGGCGCGCAGCGACACGTCGAGATCGGACTGTCCTTTCGGAAGCACCGCGACGAGGTGCATTCCCGCTTCGGTTCCGGAGACGCTCAAGACGTCGCCGAGATCCTTTTCGATCGCATCGACGAGAGCGGCCCTCCGCTCGCCGTAGAGCGCGCGCATCCTTCGAAGATGGCGGGCGAAATGGCCCTCGCGAAGAAAATCGGTCAGAACGATCTGCAGGAAAGTCGGAGGGAAATCGTCCGTCGCGGCGCGAACCGCCGCGAAACGCGCGACGAGATCGGCCGGAACGACGAGATATCCGACGCGCAGCGCGGGGAAGAGAACCTTGCTGAAGGTTCCGACATAGAGAACCCGCGAATCCCGGTCGAGCCCCTGAAGCGAAGCGATCGGAAGATTCTCGTACCGGTATTCGCTGTCGTAGTCGTCCTCGACGATCCAGGAACCGCTCCGGCGCGCCCAGTCCAGAAGCTGCAATCGGCGCGACGCGCTCATCGTCATTCCCATCGGGTACTGGTGCGAGGGGGTGACGTACGCGGCGCGCGCCCGCGCACACCGCTCGACCCCCGCGGCCACGTTCAATCCCTCGTCGTCGACCGGCACGGCGACGAGCTTCGCGCCCCGCAGGCGAAGGACGTCCCGGGCTCCTCCGTATCCCGGTTGCTCCACCCAGACGGGGCTGCCGGCATCGAGAAGAACCCGGGCCGTGAGATCCAGGGCGTGCTGCGAGCCGCTGACCACCATGACCTGGTCCGCCTCGCACCGGACCGCCCTCGCCGTTCTCAGGTACGCCGCGACCTCCTCCCGAAAAGGGAGATATCCCATCGGATCGCCGTATCTCAGGATTTCCGGCCTCCGGTGCAGCGCTCGCCCGTGCCGGCCGACGAGTCTCGACCAGATGCCGAGAGGAAAACGGTCCAGCGCCGGCTCGCTGACCCGGAACGCTCCCCGCCCCCCGAGCCAGGGACTCTTTTCCTTCGGGATGAGAAAATCGGTCTCGCGCGAGACGGGGCGCCGGACGCGGCGCGGCTCCGGATCCTCCGCGTTCGGGCGGTCCGGCGCGCCGGCTTTGCCGGGGACGTTTCTCGCGACGAAGGTCCCGGACCCGACGCCGCTTTCGAAATATCCCTCGGCGACGAGCTGTTCGAACGCGTTCAGGATCGGAAGACGCGAGATCCTCAGCTCGGCCGAGAGCGTCCGCGTCGACGGGATCCGCTGGCCCGCCCTCAGCCTCCGATCGAGAATCGCGTCGCGAAAACCTTCGTAGAGCTGCCGATAGAGCGGCGTCGGAGAAGCCCGATCGATCGCGACGACGGGAACGAGCGCGGGAGGCGTTCTCTTCACGGCGTCGATGGTAATGGCTATGACAATTCGAACACAAATGGCTATTGTCGCTGACCTCCACCGGGCGCAAAGTCCCCCGTGAGAGGAGCGACGAATGAAACATCCGAGGACTCATCTCCTGGTCTTTGGTCTGGTTGTCGCCCTGCAGCCGCTTCAGGGACTCGCGCAGCAGAATTCAGATGCATCAAAGTCAGGATCTCCCCAGGCCGCCTTGCAACGGGACGGGCAGCACGACTTCGATTTCGAGGTCGGAAGCTGGAAGATCCACCTCAAGCGCCTCAAGGACCGCCTCGCGGGATCGCACGAATGGGTCGATTTCGACGGGACCTCGGTCACGCGCAAGGTCTGGGACGGTCGCGCCAATCTCAATGAATTCGAGAGCGACAGCCAGACGGGTCATATCGAAGGCCTGACTTTGCGCGTGTACAACCCGCAAACCCATCAATGGAGCATCTACTGGGCCAACAGCAAGGATCCGGCGCTCGGCCAGCCCATCACGCCGATGATCGGCGAGTTCAAAGACGGCCGCGGCGAGTTCTACGACCAGGAGCTCTGGAAGGGTCGGGCCGTCTACGTTCGGTTCCTCTGGACGAAAACCGATTCGGCCTCGCCTCACTTCGAGCAGTCGTACTCCGACGACGGCGGCAAGACGTGGGAAGTCAACTGGATCACGGACCAGACGCGGGTGGCGGATGAATCGGGAAAGGCGCATTGAGCCGCGCCGGCGTGATGATTTCGCGTCGATATGTCTCCTTCGCCGCCGCGTTTCTGGCACTCGTGGGGCTCGCACCGGGCGTTGAGACCCCTGGCGCGTCGCGAGCCGCGTCCCCGGAGACCGTGAAGTGGTTCCAGAAGACGGAGCAGGAACTGGTGGATTCGATCGCGAAGGGCGACAAGTCTGTCTATGACCGCGTGATGGACGCCGGCTGCATCGTCACTTCCGAGGAGGGCGAGGTCACGCCGAAGAAGGAGTTCCTCGCGGAGCTGACCGGACTGCCCCCGGGGCTCAGGGGCCAGATCGCGATCCGGGACCTCTCCGTTCAGGAATTCGGTGACTTCGCGATCGTCCGATGCCGCCTCGACGAGGGGGAAGAGGTGTTCGGACAGAAGCTCGAAACGAAGTATCGCGTGACCGACACGTTCCGGCGCGACGGCCCCACCTGGAAGATGGTCGCCTCGCACTGCTCCGTCGTGACGCAGGATCCTCCGGCGCAGAACGTCTCGAAGGCCGGATGGCCGGCGCTCGCGGGGAGCTATCGCCTGCTGCCGAATGGATGGACCCTCACGGTGGAGCTGAGGGACGGAAAGCTCTACGGAGGACGAGACCCGAAGAAGCTGAGAGAATTCATTCCGCTGACGCCCGACGCCTTCGTCTTCTCCGGTAGTCTCGGGGAATGGATCTTCGTGCGCGACGAACGAGGAAAGGTCACGCACATCCTCGATTTCCGGAAGTTCGAACCGCTCGTCTGGACACGGGTCGAAACCGGCGCGGCGCCCCGTTCCTCATCCCCTTCCCCCTCTCTCCTCCCCGTCTCGCAGTTCCTCGTTCATCCAGTCGCCGGTCCTAACGTTCGCGCGATCATGTTCGCCCGACACCGGCTGGGCTTCTTTCGCTTGACGACATCAACCAGACCTCGCCATCCCGGAGTATGCCGTTTACCTGGGGGCGGGCGGTCTCTGCTCCCGGCCCCGGACTATCTCGAGCGCATCGCCGACTGCGCAAGCCTACGTGCCTACATCGCACGCGTGCTGACGCTCGTCGGTTGGCCCGATGCGCGAGAACGCGCCAGCAAGTTCTCGATCTGAAACTGTCGCCGATCGTGGTCGCATGAACAGATGCTCGATTCCGTCAGACCTACAATCCTGACGATTCGCGACCTCGCGAGTTCGCCCGGATCGATTGGCGCGCCTTCATGACGGGCGGCCCTCGCTCGTGTCCGGGAGTCGTCATCGATGCCAAGAGCGCCTTTCCGAAATCGCCGCCATCTTGCCGCCGCCCCCATCGAGCTCGAAGGCCCGTCAAGCCTTCGGCGTCGCGGATGAAGGCGTCTATTTTCTCAACTCGGAACTGCTGCGCAGCCGACGAGTTTCGCGGAAACGCGCTCGGCAACGGCGCTTTCATGGGCGGCGCGCCGCGCAATATTCGAGCCGAAAAGACGAGCGAAATGGTCATCGGCGACATCGTTTCCGGCTTGTACGTCGCCAAGTACTCTTCGCCTCGAGTCAAGACGATCGCGCAAGCGATGGCGGAGAACATGCGCCAGGCTCTCGACGCGCATCTCCAGGCGCTTTCATGGATGGGTCCCGCGAGCCGGGCCAAGGCACGCGAGAAGCTGGCCAGGATGCATATTCTCATCGGATATCCCGAACATTTCGACGACTATGCGGGGCTCGAAATCGACGACCACGACCTTTACGGCAATTACGTGCGCTCCGCCGCCTACCAATGGCAGGTCCTCGTTCACCGTCTTCGGCGGCCGTATGATCAGTCGCAATGGTCGGTACGGCCGAGTACCGACTTCAGCTACACCCCCACGTCGAACACGGTCGAGAACCGCGGCTCTCCTCGTGCCGCCATTCTTCGACGTCGCAGCCGACCCGGCCGTCAATTACGGGAGCGCCGGAACGATCATCGGTGCGATGATCGCGAGCCCGTTCTTCATGCAACAGGGACTGAATTTCGATACGGATGGACACTTGAACCCGTGGCTCGCCCGTGATGAGGCAGCAAGATTTTCTGAGATGAGCCGGCTCATCGCCGATCAATATTCGAAAGTCGAGCAAATCCCCGGATTCCCCCTCAAGGAGAGCTGCTCGCCGATGAGGCGCTCGGCGATCTCGCGGGCCTGGAAATTTCTCTCGACGCCTATCATTCGTCCCTGAGAGGCACCTCGGCCCCACAGCTCGACGGTTACAGCGGCGATCAACGCTTCTTTCTCGGCCGCGCCTTCATGTGGCGGGCGAAATTCGTCGAGTCCTTCGTTCGAAGCCAGATCGCAACCGGCTCGAATGAACCGCCCTTCATGCGCGTCAACGGGCTTCTTCCCAATATGGACAGATGGTATTCCGCGTTCGATGTGAAGCCCGGCGACAAACTCTATATCGCGCCGGAACAGCGCGTGAAAATCTGGTGACGGGAAAAGGCGACAAGCAGCCATTATCGATGGGTGGGCTGAATCGTTCATTGATCGTGTTTGGCGCGCTCAACCGAAATGGCTATGGCGATTCGAATATAAATGGCTATTGGCGCAGACCTCTCGCAGAGTCAGAGTCTTCTCGCAGGAGGCACACGAATGACGACGAAGGAAAGGACCCGCTCCTGGGCAAGACTGCTGGCGGCTCTGATGATTCTGTGCAGCCCGGGAGTTCTCAGCGCCGATCCGGCGCCGGCGGGGGCCGCCCCGGCCGTCACCCGAAGCGACGGGCAGCACGATTTCGATTTCGAGGTCGGAAGCTGGAAGATCCACCTCAAGCGCCTCAAGGACCGCCTCGCGGGATCGCACGAATGGGTCGATTTCGACGGGACCTCGGTCACGCGAAAAGTCTGGGAGGGGTCGGCGCCAACCTCAATGAATTCGAGAGCGACAGCCAGACGAGTCATATCGAAGGCCTGACTTTGCGCGTGTACAACCCGCAAACCCATCAATGGAGCATCTACTGGGCCAACAGCAAGGATCCGGCGCTTGGCCAGCCCATCACGCCGATGATCGGCGAATTCAAAGACGGCCGCGGCGAGTTCTACGACCAGGAGCTCTGGAAGGGTCGGGCCGTCTACGTTCGATTCATCTGGTCGAAGACCGATACGCCGACTCCTCACTTCGAGCAGTCGTACTCGGACGACGGCGGCAAAACGTGGGAGGTGAACTGGATCACGGACCAGACGCGGGTGGCGGATGTATCGGGAAAGGCGCATTGACCCGCCGAAGACCCTTCGCCCGTCCGTCGGCAATGGTCATGCCGAATCGAACAGAATTGGCTATTGCGACCGACCGATCGGCGCCGCACACTGGACCGCATGAATCTGGCATTCGGCTTCCTCCTCGGCGCGGTCGGCGCAATGGCGGCGCGAGCGGACACGTCGATGGAGACGGTCCGGCACCTGGGGAATTTCCCGATCGTCGAATTCCGCCGGTACCTGATCAAGCCCGGAGAGAGGCAAAATTTCGCGGACTATTTCGAGAGCTTCTTCCCGGAGGCTTTCGAACAGCTCGGAGCGATCGCGCTCGGCCAGTTCCGGGAGCGGGACAACCCGTCGCGATTCACGTGGCTCCGGGGCTTTCATACGCTCGAAGACCGCGCCGCCGTCAACGGGGCTTTCTACGACGGCCCTCTCTGGAAAGAGCATCGGACGACGATGAACGACATCCTCCTCGACAGCGACAACGTTCTGCTGCTCCACCCGATCGGCCCGAATCGGGGGATCGTCGTCCTTCCCGCGGTGGATCCCGTCCACGAGATCCAGGGCGATCGAGGAATCGTCGTCGCCCAGATCTTCGCCGTCGAAGCGGGCGAAGTCGACGCATTCGCGCGGCGCGCGGAGTCCGAATTCGCCGCCTACCGGGCCGCGGGAGTCCGCGAGGCGGGCGTCCTCGCGACGCTCGACGTTCCCAACAACTTTCCGCGGCTCCCCGTCCGAACCGACGGCCCCTTTCTCGTGTGGCTCGGCATCCTGCCCGGCGACCCGGCGCTGGAGGGCGTTTTCCGTCCGCTCGCGGAACGGTCGGCGCGGGAACTGTCGGCCACGAAGATGCTCAGGGGCGAACCGGAGCTCGTCGTTCTCGAACCGACGCGGCGCTCGCGCCTGCGATGGCGGCCCTGAGGACGAGTGTCCCGTAACGGAAATCGCTGGAGCGTCGTTCGGAGCGCCGTTGGGTTGGATGCTAGGCGACGCGACGCAGGCGATGCCGAAGCATCGTCGAGGAGCGGCAACGACGCAGACGGCGCAGCGCCGCCCGAACCCAAGGGGCGCCAGCACATTGCGGGCGACCTCGGCGTTGCGGCTCGGGTCCGATCGCTACGGCATCTGTCCCCTCGCCGCGCCTTGACCTCGCCCGCAAGCCGCAGGCGCGACGCCTCAGGGATTTTCGTTACGGGACACTAGTCTTCCCTCGGGCTCCAGGGAACGAGAGGCTTCTGGAATTCTTCGCTCGGGTGGAACTTCGATTCGCCGCCGTCCTTGCTCCATTCGACCTTCATCAGTCCCGTCATCCCCGCCCGCTCTCCAGGCTTCTCGAACGCCGCGACGGAGTAATAGAAGCCGCCGAGGCCGATCGAGTGAACGAGGACCTTTTCGACCTCGACGCGCTCCGCGCGCGCGGCGATCCGGAGAGGCCCGCAGGCGGGGTCCGGATCATCGTGGTTGATCGTCGGCGGCACGGTGCCCCGCCGGATCGACAGGCACGCCGTCACCGCCTGGAGAGCGGAGGATCCCGCTCCATGCTGGCCGAGCATCGATTTGATGGAGTGCACGCGAACCTTCGGAAGGCTCTCGCCGAACACCTCGGCGAGAGCCATGCCCTCGAGGCGGTCGTAGATCACGGAGGAAGACCCGTTCGCGTTGACGAGATCGACGTCGGCCGGCTGCCAGCCCGCCTCGTCCATCGCTCCGCGGAAAGCGCGCACGCAGGGCCGGAGGTCGATTTCGGGAGCGTCGTGGCTGTACTGGCGGTTGCGACCCGCCGAGCACACCTGGTAGCCGGCGATCCGCGCGTAGACCCTCGCGCCGCGCGCGCGGGCGTGCGGTTCCGCCTCGAGGAGCAGCGCCGCGGCTCCCTCGCCGATGACGTTCCCGTCGCGATTTCGGTCGAAAGGCCGCGAAGCCGCGCCGGGGCGGTCGTTGTACCGCGTCGCGAGCGACCCGGACGCGTTCAACGCGAGGATGACCTCCGGCACGAGCTCGCAGTCGGAGCCGACGACGAGCATCGCGTCGGCGGCGCCCGCCTGAATCATTCGCAGCGACTGCCCGAGCGCGTCGAGCCCCGAGTTGCAGCCCGAGCTCGTCGTGTGGATCGGCCCGCGAATGTTGAAGAACGACGACAGAACGCACGCGGCCGAGTGATTGAAGGCATGGAAGGCGGCGTGCGGCGGAAGCCGGCCCTCGGCTTCCGAGTGGTCCCGAAGGCGGAACATGTCGCCCAGGTTTCCGACCGAGGTCCCCATGTGGATTCCGAGCCGGTCCGGATCGCACGCGTCCAGGTCGAGCTCCGCATCGTGCAGCGCGAGGACCGACGCGGCGAGCGCGAGCTGAATCGGACGCGGCGTGTGGCGGCCGAGGACGCCGCCCTTCTCGACGAACGTGTCGAGGCGAAAGCCCTTGACCTCCGCCCCGATCTTCGAAGGCGACGCCGCGGTGTCGCACAGCGTGATCGGCCCGATCCCGTGGCGGCCCGCCTCGAGCGCTTCCCAGAAAGCGTTTCGGCCGCATCCGATCGCGCTCACGGGGCCGAGCCCGGTCACGACGACGGGGACGTTGTGCATCTCGCCGGCTCCTTTCGGAAAAACCTTTTCCGGACTCCATCGTATCTCCTGTAGAACATCGACAAGAGTGGCGAAAGGAGAGAACCGCATGAAACGAAGGGAATTCCTCGAAAAGTCCGCCGCGCTCGGCCTTCTGGCCGCGATTCCGGGAGCGCTTCGCGGCGCGACAGCCCGGGCCGCCCGGCCGGCCGCGCCGCCGGCAGCCCCCCTCCCGGCTCCCGCGACGGGCAGCATCCCGGTCGCCTTCCTCGTCTCCGACGGAGCCGTCGTCATCGACTTCTGCGGGCCGTGGGAGGTCTTCCAGGACGCCTACATCCCCGGGCGGCAAGACGCGGCATTCCAGCTCTACACGGTCGCGGAGACGACGAAACCGATCCAGGCGAGCGCCGGGATGAAGATCATCCCGGACTACACGTACGAGACCGCTCCCGCGCCGAAGGTCGTCGTGATTCCGGCGCAGAGCGCGAAAAGCGAAGCGACGCTCGATTGGATCCGAAAAGCCGCGAAGACGGCGGACGTCACGATGTCGGTCTGCACGGGCGCCTTCCTGCTCGCCCGGACCGGCCTTCTCGCGGGGAAATCGGCGACGACGCACCACGGTTCCTACAACCAGTTCGAAATGGATTTTCCCGACGTCCGGCTTCGGCGGGGAGCGCGGTTCGTCGACGAGGGACGATTGGCGTCCGCCGGCGGCCTGTCATCCGGGATCGATCTCGCCCTCCACGTGGTCGAGCGCTACTTCGGCCACGCCGTCGTGGATCGCACGGCGTATTACATGGAATACCAGGGAAAGGGCTGGACCGACGCGGCGTCGAACGACGCCTACGCGAAAGCCTTCGTCTCGACGGACGAGCACCCCCTTTGCACGATCTGCGGAATGGACATCGACCGGGCCCGGTCGCCGAAGTCCGTGTACAAGGGCAAGACCTACTTCTTCTGCGGCGCGGATCACAAGGCGCAGTTCGACGAGGCCCCCGCGAAGTGGGTCAAGAACGGAATCTGAGGCGGCCTCCTGCGAAGGCGAATCGATCTCGTTAGAATGAGGGGGTGAGCTCTCTCTCCGGCTTTCACCCGGCGGTGCGGCGGTGGTTCGAGTCCCGGTTCGGCGAGGCGACACCTCCGCAGCGCGACGGCTGGCCGTCGATCCGGGAGGGGCGACACACGCTGATCGCCGCGCCGACCGGCTCCGGCAAGACCCTTGCGGCTTTCCTGTCCGCGATCGATTCGCTCTTTCGCCTCGGGCCCGAGTTGCCCGACGAAACGCGGGTTCTCTACGTGTCGCCGCTTCGCGCGCTGTCCAACGACGTCCAGAAGAACCTGCAGGGGCCGCTCGAGGAAATTCGGGGGCAAGACGCTTCGCTTCCGGCAATCCGCGTCCTCGTGCGCACCGGCGACACGTCCGCGGCGGACCGCACCGCGATGTCGAAACGCCCGCCCCACATCCTCGTGACGACGCCGGAATCGCTCTATCTGCTCCTGACGAGCGAGGGCGGTCGCCGGATGGTGGGGACGGTTCGCACGGTCATCGTCGACGAGATCCACGCGCTCGTCCGCGACAAACGGGGAAGCCATCTCGCGCTCTCGCTCGAGCGGCTCGAGCACCTCGCCGGACGCCCCGTTCAGCGGATCGGGCTCTCCGCCACGCAGAAGCCGCTGGAGGAAGTCGGGCGTTTCCTCGCGGGCGCCGCGCGCGAGTGCGTGCTCGTGGATTCCGGAACGTTCCGCGAGCTGGACGTCGCGATCGAGGTCCCCCCCTCGCCGCTGTCCACCGTCTGCTCCCACGAACAGTGGGCCGAGATCTACGCCCGCATGGCGGAGCTGATCGGCGAGCATCGCACGACGCTCGTCTTCGTGAACACGCGGAAGATGGCGGAACGGATCTCCGGCGAGCTGACGCGGCTCCTCGGGCCGGAGGCCGTGACGAGCCACCACGGGAGCCTCTCGCGGGCGCGCCGGCTCGACGCCGAAGAGCGCCTCAAGACCGGGAAGCTCCGCGCGCTCGTCGCGACCGCCTCGCTCGAGCTCGGGATCGACATCGGCGACGTCGATCTGGCGATTCAGGTCGGCGCGACGCGGTCGATCGCGACGTTTCTCCAGCGCGTGGGACGAGCCGGGCACGCGCTCCGAAAGATCCCGAAGGGACGGCTCTTTCCCCTGACGCTGGACGAGCTCGTCGAGGGCGCCGCGCTGCTGCGGTGCATTCGCGGCGGAATTCTCGACCGAACCCCGATGCCGCCCGCTCCGCTCGACATCCTCGCGCAGCAGATCGTCGCCGCGTGCGTGTCCGGGCCGTGGGAGGAGGACGCGCTCTTCGCGGTGTTTCGGCGGGCGTGGCCCTACCGCGACCTCGGCCGGGAGGAATTCGACCGCGTCGTCGCGCTCCACACCGACGGGCGCCGCGCCCTCCTCCACCGCGACGGCGTGAACCGCCGCCTGCTCGCGACGAAACGCGCGCGCCTGACAGCGCTGCTCTCCGGCGGGGCGATTCCGGATTCCGCCGATTATCAGGTGCGGCTCGAACCGGACGGCACGCTGATCGGCACGGTCAACGAAGACTGGGCCGTCGAGTCCAACGACGGCGACATTTTTCAGCTCGGAAACGCGTCCTGGCGCGTCCTGCGGATCGAACCCGGGATCGTTCGCGTCGCGGACGCCCGGGGACAGCCCCCGTCGCTCCCGTTCTGGCTCGGGGAAGCTCCCGGTCGGACGCGCGAGCTGGCGGCGGAAATCGGCGCCCTGCGGGAAGAATGCGCCGCCCGGGAGGAAACGTCCGCAACATTCCTGATCGAAGAGCTCGGGGCCGGGATGGGCGAGGCGGCCGCTGTCCAGTTCGCGGAGTACGTCGAATCCGGCCGCCGCGCTCTCGGCGCCGTCCCGACGCCGCGGCGCGTGATTCTCGAGCGATTCTTCGACGAGAGCGGCGGAATGCAGCTCGTCGTGCACGCTCCGTTCGGTTCGAAGATCAACCGCGCGTGGGGGCTCGCCCTGCGGAAGCGCTTCTGCGTGGGCTTCGGCTTCGAGCTCCAGGCGGCCGCCAACGAGGAAGCGATCATCCTCTCCCTCGGCCCGCAGCACAGCTTCGAGCTCGCCGACGTGTTCGATTTCCTCCACCCGTCCACGGCCCGCGGCGTCCTCGTGCAGGCCGTTCTCGCGTCGCCGCTCTTTGAGACCCGGTGGCGATGGAACGCGCAGCGCGCGCTTCTCCTCGAAAGGTCCCGAGGCGGCCGAAAAGTCCCCGCGCCGCTGCTCCGCATGCGCGGGAACGACCTGCTCGCCGCCGCGTTTCCGCAGGTCCTCGCCTGCAACGAGACTCGCCCGCCCGGCGACATCGCCGTTCCGATGGATCACCCGATCGTCGCCCAGACGGTCGAAGACTGCCTGACGGAAGCCATGGACCTGGAAGGGTTCCTCGACGTGCTGCGCGGTCTTCGCAGCGGAGCGATCGAGCGGATCGCCGTCGACGTCGCGGAACCGTCCGCTTTCGCGCGCGGCATCCTCTCGGCGCAGCCGTATGCGTTTCTCGACGACGCGCCCCTCGAAGAACGGCGCACCCAGGCCGTGATGTCCCGGCGAACCGCCGACGCCCGTACCGTCGACGAGCTCGGCGACCTGGACCCGGACGCGATCGCCCGGGTGCGCGACGAAGCCTGGCCGCGCCCGGCGAACGTCGAGGAAGTCCACGAGGCGCTGCTCTGGATGGGCTACGTCACGGCCGGGGAAGCGCCGGACTGGGAGCCCTGGCTCGAGGAGCTCTCGGCCGCCGGGCGAATCGTGCGCGAAGGCGATCGCTGGTTCGCCGTGGAAGCCCCGCGCGACCCCCTCGCGATCCTGCGCGGCCGAATGGAGGCTCTCGGGCCGGTCGAGAGCAACGATCCGCTGTTCGCGGCGCTCGAGTCGGAAGGCGCGGTGCTGCGCACGCGCATCGGCGGCCGGCCGGCCTGGTGCGACCGAAGGCTGCTCGCGCGCATTCATCGCTACACGCTCGACCGCCTCCGCCGCGAAATCGAGCCCGTCACGGCCCGGCAGTTTCTCCGGTTTCTCGGATGCTGGCAGCATGCGGACCCGGGCCACCGGCTGGAGGGGCCTCGCGGGGTCGCCGAAGTCGTCGCCCAACTGTCGGGCTTCGAGGTCGGCGCGGCGTCGTGGGAGGGAACCGTCCTGCCCGCCCGCGTGCGCGGTTACAAGCGCGAGTGGCTCGACCAGCTGACGCTGTCCGGCGAGGTCGCGTGGCTGCGGCTCTGGGGAGCGGGCGCCGGGCCGATCCGCAGCACGCCGATCTCGCTCGTGATGCGTGAGGACCTCGAGAGCTGGCTTTCGCTTCCGGGCCGGGAGACCGTCCGGGAGCCGTCGGGCAACGCCCGGGAGCTGCAGGACGCTCTCCGGAAGCGGGGCGCGATGTTCCTCCAGGAGCTCGCGCGGGAATCCCGGCTCCCCCAGGCTTTCGTCGAGGAGGGACTGTCCTCCCTCGTCGGGCAGGGTCTCGCGACGTGCGACTCGTTCAGCGGCCTTCGCTGGCTGATCGTCCCGTCGGCGCGGCGCAAGGCGGGAATTCTCACCGCGGGCCGCTGGAGCCTCCTCGAACGAGGCGTTTCTCCCGCAGAGGCGTCCGAGGGGAAGCCTCCCCTCGATGAGAGGCTCGCGGAATTCGTCGCCCGGCGGCTGCTCCACCGGACCGGAGTCGTTTTCCGCAAGACGCTCGGCCGGGAAAAACAGACTCTGCCGTGGCGGGAGATCGCCCGCGCCTGCCGCCGGCTGGAGGCCCGGGGGGAGATCCGGGGAGGCCGTTTCGTCGCGGGCTTCGACGGAGAGCAATACGCCCGCCCGGAGGCGGTCGCGCTTCTGCGCGAAATCCGCCGCCGCGACGACGCGTCGGCCGCGTCTCCCCTGATCGTGTCCGCGGCCGATCCGTTGAACTTTCAGGGTATCCTCACTCCCGAGGCTCGCGTCGCCCCGACGCCGCGCGGCAGGGTTCGCGTGGCCTGAGAAGAACCCGGACCCCATTTTTTCGGAGGAGAACGGATGAAAAACAGAGCGCTATCGACACTTCTCGCGGTTTCCGCCGGGCTCCTGCTCGCGGCCCGCGCCCGCGCGGCGGACCCCAACCCCTTCTTCGAGCGAAGCCCCCTTCAGTACCAGACGCCGCCGTTCGACAAGATCCACGACTCCGACTACGGGCCGGCGATCGAAGAAGGGATGAAACGGCAGATCGCCGAGATCGAGGCGATCGCGAACGACCCCGCGCCGCCGACCTTTGCGAACACGATCGAGGCGATGGAGCGCTCCGGCGAGCTGCTGACGCGCGTCGCGAAGGTCTTCTTCAACCTCGCGCAGTCGAACACGGACGAGGCGATGCAAAAGGTCCGCGCGGAAGAAGCCCCGAAGCTCGCCGCGCACCAGGACGCGATCTTCCTGAACCCGAAGCTCTACGCGCGGGTCAAGGCGCTCTACGAGAAGCGCGACTCCCTCGGCCTCGATGACGAGAGCGCGTATCTGCTCCAGCGCTACCACCGGTCGTTCGTGCGCGCCGGCGCGGAGCTCTCGGACGCGGACAAAGCGACGTTGCGGAAGCTCAACGAAGAGGAGGCGAACCTCACGACGAAATTCGCCGAGCTCCTGCTCGCCGACACGAAAGCGTCTTCGGTCGTGATTTCGGACCGAAGCGAGCTCGCGGGGTTGAGCGAAGGAGACATCGCCGCGGCCGCGGGCCGCGCGAAGGACCGCGGCATGGAGGGCAAGTGGATTCTCGACCTCCAGAACACGACGCAGCAGCCGGCGCTCGCCTCGTTGACGAACCGGGCGGTACGCCAACGGATCCTGGCCGCGTCGGAAGCCCGCTGCGACCACGGCGGACCGAACGACACGAAGTCGATCGTCGCGCGGCTCGCCCAGATCCGGCCCGAACGGGCGAAGCTCCTCGGTTTCGCGAATTACGACGACTACGTCCTCGACGACCAGATGGCAAAAACCTTCGCGAACGCCCAGAAGCTGCTGACCGACATGGTCCCCGCGGCGACCGCGAAGGCGAAGCGCGAGGCCGCGCGAATGCAGCAGGTGATTGACGCCGAAAAAGGCGGCTTTCGGCTAGGCGCCGCCGACTGGGAGCTGTACGCCGAAAAAGTCCGAAAGGCCGACTACGACATCGACCAGTCGCAGGTGAAGCCCTACCTCGAGCTCGAACGGGTCGTTCGCGACGGCGTCTTCTTCGCCGCGAACAAGCTCTACGGCCTGACGTTCAAGGAGCGCAAGGACCTGCCCGTTTACAACCCCGACGTCCGCGTCTTCGAGGTCTTCGACGCGGACGGCAAGTCCCTCGCGCTCTACTACGCGGACTGGTTTCAGCGACCCAACAAAGGCGGGGGCGCCTGGGACGACAGCTTCGTCGACCAGAGCTCGCTGCTCGGCACCCGGCCCGTGATCGTCAACGTGCTCAACATTCCGAAGCCCGCGCCGGGAAAACCGGCGCTCCTGACGTTCGACGAAGTCGGCGGCCTCTTCCATGAATTCGGGCACGCCCTGCACGGCATGTTTTCCCGCATCAAGTACCCGACGCTCGGCGCGACGCCCCGCGACTGGGTCGAGATGCCTTCCCAGTTCAATGAGCACTGGGCGCTCGAGCCCTCGGTCTTCGCGCATTACGCCCGGCACTACCAGACCGGAAAGCCGATGCCCCCGGCCCTCGTCGCGAAGATCCGGAAGGCGAAGACGTTCAACCAGGGCTATATGACGACCGAGTATCTGGCCGCCGCGCTGCTCGATCTCGCGTGGCACTCGCTTCCGGCCGACGCGCCGCCGCAGGACGTCGATGCGTTCGAAAAAGCGGCTCTCGCGCGGCTGAAGATCGACCTGCCCGAAGTGCCGCCGAGGTACCGAACGACGTACTTCTCGCACATCTGGGACGGCGGATATTCGGCCGGCTACTACGCATACATGTGGAGCGAGCTCCTCGACGACGATGCGTATTACTGGTTCAGCGAGCACGGAGGGATGACGCGCAAGAACGGCCAGCGCTTCCGCGACATGATTCTTTCCCGGGAGGGCACCGACGACGTCGCGAAGCTCTACCGGGCGTTCCGGGGCCGCGATCCGATCGTTCAGCCGCTGCTCGAGCAGCGGGGCCTCGTGGCCACGCCGGCGACGTCGAAGGCGCACCGCCCGAAGAGCTGAGACGGCCCGGCGCGGGCGCCGACGGCAAGAGAAGACTCTTCGCCGTCGACGCCCGATTCTTGGCCCCGTTCAGTATCGACGCCGGGAGCTCGCCGACGCGAAGTGCCAGCTCGCGCTCCTGTACGAGAAACTCGGAAGGAAACCCGAGGCGACCGACGCCTTGAGAGAGGCGCTGAGGCTTCGACCTGGCCATTCCCAGGCGAAGAGCGAATTGAAACGCCTCGGGCGATAAAAACCTTCTTCGACCCGATGCGTAACAGTTGCCAGTGGAGAACCCTGGAGAACTGCGCCCATTTTCGCCGAATTGCGCCCTCGACGGACAGTCGTGGACGAGATGTCGCCATTGAATCAATGATTTGCGGAGGTTCCTCATGCGTTTCGTAATCGCGCTCCTGACGGCTCTTCTGACCCTTCCCGGCACCCTGCACGCCCTGACGGTCGACGAGATCGTCGCGAAAAACATCGCGGCGCGGGGAGGCGAGGCGAACCTGAAGGCGATCCGATCGCTTCGCCTCACCGGGAAAGTTTCCTTCTCGTTCGGCGACAACCAGATCGAGGCGGGATGGGGCCAGCTGCAGAAGCGCCCCGGCCTCTTTCGGACGGAAACGACTCTGCAGGGCCTGACGGCGGTCGAAGCGTCCGACGGCAAAGAGGGTTGGAATCTGCAGCCGTTCCAGGGGCGGCGCGACGCGCAAAAGGAATCCGCCGACGAGACCCGTCAGCTCGCCGAGCAGGCGGACATCGAGGGACCGCTCGTCGACTGGAAAGAGAAGGGACACGTCGTTGAATCCCTCGGGACCGAGGACGTGGACGGCACACTCGCGCTGAAGCTCCGCGTCAACCTCAAGGGGGGCAACACCGAATACATCTACCTCGACCCCGACTACTACCTCGAGATCCGGACGGAAACGGTCACCCGCGTCCGGGGAGCGGAAACGATCACGGACACCGACCTCGGAAGCTACCAGCAGGTCGACGGCGTGTGGTTCCCCTTCTCCCTCGAGCAGAGCCAGCCGGGCGGCGGCGGCAAGCAGCGCTACAGCGTCGAGAGCGCCGAGGCCAACGTCGACGCCGACGATTCTCTGTTTGCTTTCCCTCCGGCCGGGACACCGATCGTCCAATCGATCAAGGCCGGGCCGAAAACGGCGGCGGCCGCGGCTTCGTCCGCTCCGGCCCCCGTCTCTGCCCGTCCGCCCATCTTCGACTCCGGGACTCTCTCGGGGCTCGGCGCGAGGAACATCGGGTCCGCGGCGATGAGCGGACGCGTCGCGGCCGTCACCGGCCGCACCGAAGGGGGGAAGACGACGCTCTTCGTCGGCGCCGCGAGCGGCGGCGTGTGGCGTTCGTTCGACGGCGGCACGACGTTCAAGCCGATCTTCGACAAGGAGCCCGTGCAGTCGATCGGGGCAATTACGATCGATCCGTCGAACCCGAAGATCGTCTGGATCGGAACGGGAGAATCGTGGATGCGCAACTCCGTCTCGGTCGGCAACGGAATCTACAAGTCGACCGACGGCGGCGAAACCTGGAAGAACATGGGGCTGCCGAATTCCGAGCGCATCGTCCGCGTGCTCGTGCATCCGAAGCAGAGCGACACCGTTTACGCATGCGTCCCGGGAAAGCTCTGGAGCGACAGCGCCGACCGCGGGCTGTACAAGACGACTGACGGCGGACGCAAATGGTCGCTGGTGCTCAAGGGAGCGAACCTCTCGACCGGCTGCTCCTCGGTCACGATGGACCCGAAGAATCCCGATGTGCTCATGGCGGGCATGTGGGATTTCCGGCGCAAGGGCTGGACGTTCCGCTCGGGCGGCGACGGCCCCGACGCGCCGAGCGGCAGCGGCCTGTTCCGTTCCGAGGACGGCGGCAGGAGCTGGACGGAGCTGACGGCGAAAACGAACGCCGGTCTACCGGCGAAGCCGTGGGGCCGCGTCGAGACCGTCATCGCGCCCTCGGATCCTCAGATCGTCTACTCGCTGATCGAATCGGCGCACTCGGCGCTCTATCGGTCGGGCGACGGGGGAAAGACCTGGGAGGCGCGCGATCACAGTCAGAACATGGTCTGGCGGCCGTTCTACTTCGGCCGCCTCGTCGTCGACCCGACGAACGCCGACCACGTCTTCAAGCCGGGCGGCGGACTGATCGTCAGCGAGGACGGGGGAAGAGCTTTTCGTACACCGGAGGGGGAGGCCACGGCGACTGGCACGACATCTGGATCGACCCCGCCGACGTCAAGCATGCGGTTGCCGGCGACGACGGGGGGCTGTGGATCTCCGAGGACGGCGAAAACCGGTGGCGGCATTCGATGAATCTGCCGATCTCGCAGTTCTACCATGTGGCGCTCGATGATCGGGATCCTTACCAGGTCTACGGAGGTCTCCAGGACAACAGCTCCTGGTTCGGCGATTCCGCGTATCCCGGCGGGATCACGAACTCGCGGTGGACGGCGATCCCCAACGGCGACGGATTCTGGACGATTCCGGATCCCTCCGACCCCGAGGCGGTTTACTCCGAGGCGCAGGGGGGCCACATCACGCGCTACGACCGAAAGACCGGCACCGCGCGCGACATTCAGCCGAAAGCAGGCTACAACGAGAGGCTGCACTTCAACTGGAACGCGCCGATCTACCCCTCGCCGACCGAGAAGGGCACGATCTATCTCGGCGCGCAGTTTCTCTTCCGGTCGCGCGACCACGGCGACAGCTGGGAACGGATCTCGCCGGATCTCACGACCCACGACCCGGAGAAGCAAAAGCAGGAGGAGTCCGGCGGGGTCACGGTCGACAACTCCGCCGCCGAGGAATACACGAACATCTTCTCGGTCAGCGAATCCCCGAAGGACGGCAAGGTCATCTGGGTCGGAACCTCCGACGGAAACCTGCAGCTGACCCGGGACGGCGGAGCGCACTGGACCAACGTCGTCGGCAACGTGAAGGGCCTTCCGCCGAATCCGTGGGTGCGCTGGGTGGAAGCGAGCCGCTTCGAGCCCGGGACCGCGTACGCGGCCTTCGACTTCCACATGTCCGGCGACATGACGCCGTGGGCGTGCCGCACCACGGACTTCGGAAAGACCTGGACGCGAATCGTCGGGCCCGACAAAGGGGTCCGCGGCTATGCGCACGTGATCAAGGAGGACACGGTGAAGTCCTCCCTCCTCTTCCTCGGAACGGAATTCGGCCTGTGGATTTCGCCGGACGGAGGAGCCACGTGGGCGCAATTCAAGGGAGGAGACTTCCCCGACGTCGCGGTGCGGGACCTCAGGATCCATCCGCGCGACAACGACCTCGTGCTCGCGACGCACGGGCGGGGGATCTGGATCATCGACGACATCACGCCGCTCCGAAACCTCGCGTCCGACACGCTCTCGAAGAACGCGGCCTTCCTCGGCGGCCGCCCGGTTCAGCAGCGAATGCCCTCGAGCGGCGGATGGGTCGAAGGGGACGCGACGTTCGTCGGGCCCAACCCCGCGGGGGGAGCCACGATCACGTACTACCAGAGGACCCGGCACCTGTTCGGCCCGATCAAGATCGAGATCCTCGACGGCACCGGCAAGGTCGTCGATTCGATCCCGGCCAGCAAACGGCGGGGGATCAACCGGGTGTTCTGGTCCATGCAGGTCCCTCCGCCGCGGGTGCCGCGCGCGGCGCAGCTCGCGTTCTACTCCTCGTTCGGTCCTCGGGTTCCTCCGGGAACGTACACGGTGCGCCTGACGAAGGGAGCCGACACGATCGAGGAGAAAATCGACGTCGTCGTCGACCGCCGCGCGCCGTACGGCGCGGCCGAGCGCAAGGAACAGTTCGACGCGGTCATGAAGGCCGTCGCGCTCTTCAACGACATGAGCTCGCTGACGGACCGGATCGACGCCGCGCGCGGAGCCGCGCTCCGCGCGGCGAAGGGTCTCGCCGCCTCCGACGCGCTGAAGAAGAAGCTCGAGACGGCGGCCGACGAGCTCGACGGAGTCAAGAAGAAGATCGTCGCGACGAAGGAGGGAGGGGCGATCACCGGCGAGGAGCGGATCCGCGAACACCTCGACGACGCTTACGGCGCGCTCATGAGCTGGGAAGGCAAGCCCGCGCCGTACCAGGTCGCACGCGTCGAAGCGCTCGCGCGCGAGCTCGCCGACGTCTCGAAGGAGTTCGACCAGGTCGTCTTGCGCGATCTTCGTCCGCTGTCCGAGGAGATGAAATCCCGCAAGCTCGAGCCGATTCCGCTCGGCAGCGCTCCGTCGCGGCCGTAGCGCAGGAAGAAGCGTCAATGAAAATCCCCGCCCCCGGCTCTCGGGGGCGGGGCCGCTTTCGGAAAGACGCTCGCCGCCATCCGTGGCATGTAGATTGCTTTCCCTCCTGTTAGAGGAGGTCATGGAATGGTGAGCAAAATCTTGAAAACTCTCGGGCCGATCGCCGTCGCGGCGCTCGTCTCGATCCCCGCGGCGGCGCAAATCCCCGTGCCTCCGCTGCCGAATCTCGAGATCCACATTTCGCACTCGCGCCCGCCGCGCCTGCGACACGAGCGCATTCCCCGGCGCCCCGCGATGGGCTACGTCTGGATCCGCGGTTCCTGGGACTGGCAGGGAGACCGCTGGACGTGGGTGCCCGGCCGATGGGACCGTCCGGTCGAGAGGGGCGTCGTCTGGGTGAGACCCCGCTACGTTCGCGACTCGGGATATTACCGGTACGAGCCGGGCCACTGGTCCAACCAGCGCGTCGTCGAGGGAGAGGACTATCGCGGCTGGAGGGAGAAGCATCACCACCGGCACCACGATCGGGATCGGGATCGCGATCACGAAAACCGCTGACCGCCTTTCGTAACGTCCTGGATTCCGCGGCCCCGAGCGACCTCGCCGGGGCCGCAATTCTTTGAGCATTCGGAACTACCAGGTCCGCCGGAGCGGGTGCGCCTCCGTATTGAAAACGACGTGCGCGAAATCGACCGCGTCGTCGGGCGAAAACAGCAGGTAGAGGTACTTGAGCGTTTCGGCGAGAAAGTAGCTCGGCATCAGGTCGCCCTTCTCCTTCGTCACGACGCTCTTCAAGACCGTGTAGCCGTTCTCCGTCCGGCAAAATTTCTCCAGATCTTCAAAAAACGTCTTCCCCATCTCGAGATATTTCGGATCCTTCGTGTACCGGTACAGGTAGTAAGCCGATTCGACGATCTCCGGCCGCAGCGGGTAGCCCGGCTCGACCACCGTCATCGTCCTGTAGTCGAGCGATTCCGGTTCCACGCCGTGAAGCCGCCACATCCGATACCCGGAGTCCTGCAGCCGGGCCGCCCGGCCCAGATCTCCGCCGAGAGCGAGAACCGCGGGCAGGAACGCGTCGAGAGCGCCGTATTGAAAAGACAGCCGCCGCCCGGTCTCCCTGTCCGCCTGCCCGTACCAGAGTCCGCCGCGAGACTGCTCCGGAAGGTATCGGTTCACGGCGTCGATCGATTCCCTCCACATCCGCGCGCAGTCCTCATCCTGAAAGAGAATCGACGCCTTCAAGAGGTACTCGTAGTACGAATCGATGCCCCCGCTGACATGGCTCGTCGGGCTCAGCCAGCGGCCGGTCTCGACGTCGATTTCCTCTCCGACGAGGCCGATCTTCGAGCGACGCTCGAAAAGCGCGACGAGCGCGGCCTTCGCCTTCTCGAAGAACACCGGATTCTTCGTCAGCTCCGAAAGAGTCCCGAACTCGAGAAGGAGCGTTCCGATTTCGGCCGGGTTCGACTTCGCGCCGCTCGCGCGTCCCGTTCTCAGGTTGACGTACATGTAAGGCATGCCCGTCGGCGAATCGAACGCCGGAAGCAGCCGCCTTCCCAGGTCGGAAGCGAGACGAAGCAATCGTTCGTCTCTCGTCAATTGATAACTCGACAGGAGACCGCCGAGGAGGCGGATCGTGACCTCGAAATTTTTCACGGAGACGTCGCGTTCGAACGACAGGTCCCGGGCGATGAGCTCGCGGGCCTTCGCGGCCTCGCCGTCGAGGCCCATCAGGACCATCGTGTCGAGCGCGTCGACGGGCGTCATCAGGAACGGAACGCCGTACCAGTCGTGCGACGTCCGCGAAACGGGTTTCAGCTCGTCGTGCCCCCAGGCGTATTTTTCGTACGCCCTCCAGCAAGTGAGGAATTCCGCGCGCACGCGCCCGGCGAGCTCCGCTCGGTCGATTCCGGTCGCCGCGGCCGAACGAATCGGGACCGCTCGGCAGGACGCGTACAACCCGCACAGAACGAGGAAAAAGGCGCTCTTGATGCGCGACACGTTAAGCCCGCGCCCGCGATCCGTCAAGATCGGGAGGACACGCGATCCGTCAGGATCGGGGGGACAATAGACGCGCATGAGCGGACTCCTGCCGGTTCTCTTTCTCGCGCACGGGAACCCGATGCTGCTCGACGACGCGGGTTGGGTCGCGGAGCTGAAGCAGTGGGCCGACTCCCTGCCGCGCCCCGAGGCGATCCTCATGATCTCGGCCCACTGGGAGCGCAACCCCGTGACTCTCGCGGCGACGGAGACCGTCCCGCTCCTGTACGACTTCTGGGGTTTTCCCCCGAGGTACTCCAAGGTCGAGTATCCGGCACCCGGCGCGCCTGCGCTCGCGGATCGGGTGGAAGGCCTTCTCGCCGGAAAGCGCCCCGTCGTCCGCGACCCGGAGCGCGGCCTCGACCACGGCGCGTACGTCCCGCTCGTCGCGATGTACCCCGACGCCGGCGTGCCGGTCCTGCAGGTCTCTCTTCCCACGATGGACGCTCCCGAGCTCTTCGAGCTCGGCCGAGCGCTCGCGCCTCTCCGGCAGGAGGGCGTGCTCATCGTCGGAAGCGGATTCCTGACCCACAACATGCACACGATCGACTGGAACGGCACGTCCCCGACGCCGGCGTGGGCCGAGGATTTCGACGAGTGGATCGCCGGCGTCCTTTCGCGGCGCGACTCCGGCGCCCTCCTCGGGTACCGGCGGCTCGCGCCGGGAGTGAAGCTCGCGCTGCCGACGCACGAACATTTCGTTCCGGTCGTGGCGGCGATGGGCGCCGCGATCGAGGGCTCCCCGGAAACCCGATTTCCGATCACCGGGTTCGCCTACGGCTCCTTCACGCGACGATCCGTTCAGTTCGGCTAAACTCGCCACATCGTTCCCGGTTCCCACAGGAGGCAGCGTGCAAGTCGACATCGGCGCTCTTTCCGATCCGGGCCGGCGAAGGCCCAACAACGAAGATCATTTCCTCGTGATGGAGTTCCGGCGCACGATGGAAACGGTGCTCACGAATCTTCCCGAAGGCACCGTTCCGGCTCTCCACACCGACACGGCCCACGGCATGGTCGTCGCCGACGGGATGGGAGGCGCAGCCGCGGGGGAGGTCGCGAGCCGAACGGCGATCCAGACTCTCATCGATCTGGCGATTCAAACCCCCGACTGGATCATGCGGCTCGACGAGGAACACGCCGGCCAGGTTCTCGAACGCATGAACCAGCGATTCCAGCAGCTCCAGGAGGTCCTTCACGAGAAGGCGCAGTCCGATCCCAGGCTCACCGGCATGGGAACGACGATGACGCTTGCCCTGAGCCTCGAGGCGAACCTGATCGTCTGCCACACCGGCGATTCGCGCGCGTACCTGTTCCGCGAAGGAGAATTGCACGTCCTCACTCGCGACCAGACGATGGTCCAGTCGCTCGTGGACGCAGGAGCGATCCGCCCGGAGGACGTCCCCCGACACCCCATGCGGCACGTCCTCACCGGCGTCATCACGACGAAATCGGGGACAATTCCGGTCGAGCTCCATCACGTTCCGCTCGCGGACGGGGACCAGGTCCTGCTCTGCACCGACGGCCTCACCGACATGCTCGAGAACGCCGTGATCGCCGAAATCCTCCGCGCCGAAGGCCCCGCCGAAAATGCGTGCCGCACGCTCGTGGACCGCGCGCTCGACGCCGGCGGCAAGGACAACGTGACGGTCGTCGTCGCGAAGTATCGTTTCGAATCCTGACCCGCGAACGATGAAATCGAAGCCGATTCCCGGCGCGGCGGTGGTCGTCGGGATGCGGTTCGCCCGGCGCTAAAAAGAGACAGTCTGCTTGAACCGGTCCCAGATCGCGAGCAGCCGCTCCGCATCCTCGATTCGAAGCTCCGTTCCCCGCAAGTCGTCGGCCGAAGGAGCGGAGTCCGCGCTCTCGAGCCCGCCCGCGAGATCCCGGAGCGACGTCGACGCGCCCTGCAGGGTCGCCGGATCGCCGCCGGTGGAGGCGAGCGTCAACTCGTCGGCCGTACCGACGATCGCGTCGAGCTCGGCGCGGGCTTTCGCGGCCTCCGCCGCGCGACTTCCCCCGGCGGCCTCGAGGCTCTCGAGCGCCCGACGGCGGGAACCGGCCTCCCGTTCCGCCTCCGCCACGCGGTGTCGTTCCCGCTCGACTTTTCGCGAGAGCTCGAAATTCGCAACCAGGTCCTGGTCGGTCGCACCGATCCGGGGATCCCTCCGCACCTCGAGGACCCGTTCGAGCGAACCTCCGCCCGCCTCGAGCCGGACTTTGTAGCGGCCGGGCGGAACCCAGAGCCCTTCGTTGCGAAAGTCTTCGCTTTCGGAGAGCCCGGGAAGCGTCGCCGTGTGCAGGTCCCAGACGAGCCGATGCATGCCGGGGCTCGCGGGAAGGGGAAGCTTCGGCGCGATCCAATCGCCGGTCACGACGAGGCGCGAGAGATCCGGCGCGCGTTCGGAATCCAGGCTCGAGAACCGGCGCACGGGATTTCCCCCCGAATCGAAGATCTCGAGCGTCACGGGCCCCGAAACTCCCGGCCCGATCCAGTAATCGAGGAATGCGCCCCGCGGGCGGTTCTCGCCGATCGGCTCGTCTTTCGGAAGCGGCGTGCCCTGAAACGGAGCGGGATGAACCCGCACGGCGGGCTCCGGAGAAAAGAGCCACGCCCGCGATCGCTCGACTTCCGGCGCGAGCTGCCGCAGCGGCGAAACGTCGTCGAGGATCCAGAACGAGCGGCCGTGGGTCGCGATCACGACGTCGGATCCGTGCACGTCGATGTCGCGGACCGAGCACGTCGGAAGATTCTGCTGCAGCGGCTGCCAGCTCTCTCCGTCGTCGAACGAAGCGAACACGCCGATCTCCGTCCCGGCGTAGAGGAGGCCCCGGCGCACGGGATCTTCGCGGACGACATGGACGAACGCGCCCGCCGGGATGCCCGACACGATCTCCGTCCAGGTCCGCCCCCCGTCGCGGGTGCGGGCGATATGGGGACGAAAGTCGTCCAGCCGGTGCCGGTCGATCGCCGCGTAGGCCGCGTCCGCGTCGAAACGGGAGGCCTCGATCATCGACACCTTCGACCAGGCTGTCAGGCCCCTCGGCGTGACGTTGATCCACTTTTTGCCTTCGTCCGGCGTCCGCCAGATCAGGCCGTCGTCGGTCCCGCACCAGATTTCCCCGTCGCGAACGTACGACGGGGCGATCGTGTAGATCACGCCGCGCCGCGGCCCGGCGACCGGACTGTCTTTCGCCGTCGTCGCGTCGAGATTCTCCGGCACGCCCGGGTCGTCGCGAGACAGGTCGGGGCTGATCGGTTCCCAGTGCTCCCCCCGGTTCTCGGTGCGAAAGAGGCGCTGGTTCGCGAAATACAGGACCTTCGGGTTGCGCCTCGAAAACACGAGCGGAAGCGTCCATGTGTGCCGGTAACGGTCGGGATGGGCGCGCGCCGGATCGACGCTGCGGTTCTGCAGCGTCTCGGCGTCGAAACGCGTCACTCCCGCGCCGTAGATGGTCCGGGGATCGAGAGGATCGGGGGCGATGTAGCCGTTTTCGTATCCGACGTCGACCGGTCTCCAGTCGAACGGCAGGATCCCCTCCCAGTCGCCCTGGGAGAGGACCCTCGCGGCGCCGGAATCCTGCTGGGCGCCGTAGACGCGATACGGATAGCTCGTGTCGGTCGTGACGTGGTAAAGCTGCGCTGTCGGCTGGTTGTACCAGGAGCTCCACGTCTTGCCCCCGTCGACCGACACCGTCGTGCCCTGGTCGACGGCCGCGATCATCCGCCGAGGATCCGACGGGTCGATCCAGAGGCGATGGTAATCGTCGCCGCCCGGCGACCCCTTGAACGGAGTGAACGTCGCGCCCCCGTCGATCGACCGGTAGATCGCGGTGTCGCAGACGTAAACGACGTTGGCGTTCTTCGGATCGACGGTCACGCCGCCGAAATACCATCCGCGCTGCCAGATCCGCGGGTCCCCGGAACGTCGGGTCCACGAACGGCCCCCGTCGTCGGAACGGTAGAGCCCGCCCTGTTTCGCGTCGACGATCGCGTAAACGCGGCCGGGCGCCGACGGCGCGAACGCGAGGCCGATCCGGCCGAGCCCCTCGGTCGGAAAACCGTTCCCCGCGACCGGGGACCAGTGGATCCCGCCGTCGGAGGAGCGATAGAGCCCCGAAGCGCGGCCGTTGGACGGCGGATATGTGTTCCACGGGGGCCGGCGGGTCTGCCACAGGGCGGCGAACACGACGTCCGGGCGGCCCGGTTCGATCGCGATGTCGATCGCGCCGGCGTCGTCGCCCTGAAAAAGAACGCGGCTCCACGTGCCCCCGCCGTCGGAGGTTCGATAGACGCCGCGGGTCGAGTTGGGAGCGTACGCGTGTCCGAGAACCGCAACGAATGCGACCTTCGCGTCCCGGGGATCGACCGCGATTCTTCCGATCTGATGCGAGTCGGCGAGGCCCGCTCGCGTCCAGCTGCGGCCCGAATCCGTCGACACGTACACGCCGTTTCCGTACGAAATGTCCGACCGCATGTCGGCCTCGCCGGAGCCGACGTAAATCACGCGGGGATCCGACGGTGCGACGGCGATCGCGCCGATCGAAGCGACCGGCTGGGAGTCGAAAATCGGCGACCAGGTCCGGCCGGCGTTGCGCGACTCCCACACCCCGCCCCCGACGGAGCCGAAGTAGAAGTGATCGGGCTCGCCCGGAACGCCGGTGGCCGCGAGTGCCCGTCCGCCGCGGAACGGGCCGATGCACCTCCAGCGCAGGTCCGGGAGGAGCCGGTTCTCGAACGTCCGCGACGCGGCCGACCCCGAAATCGAGGCGAGGGCGAGGATCAGAGAGAACATTCCGCGGCGCGAAAGACTCAAGCGACCTCCGATCGAGGCTGAATTATAGAGGCAGGGCGGCCGAAGCCGGCGGAGGGTTCGCTCACCGCTTTCGCGGCGGAAGAACGAGGATCTGGCCCGCCATCTCGGGAAGGTGGACCGTGCAATAGAAGCGGTACAGCCCTTCCTTGTGAAAATCGAAAATCCAGGAGCGTTTCTTCAGAGGGGGAAGGGGTCTGCTTCAGGAGAGTGTTCCAGTCCGGGTCGAAGAGCATGACGTCGTGCTCGTCGTCGGGCTGAAGATTCCAGAACTCGATTCGCGTGGGCTCATCGCGTCGGACCGCGAAATAGGAGGGCGCGAACTGGTACGTCTCGCCGAAAGTCTTGACCGCCTCTTTCGGTCCTGTCTCCCGGATTGCGATTCCCTCGGTCAGGACGACGATCTCCGCGGAGACCGTGCCGGAAGCGGAGATCGAAACCGTCTTTTGCGCTGCCGTGTCCGGAAGATAGTCGGAAGACGGGTCCGGCGAGTGCGGGGCGCCGGCCGCGCCGCAGACCGACAGCGTGGACGCAAAGGCGACGACGACCCACACGCTCTTCATGAGCGCGATCTTAACCTCGGCCGAATGGAGTTAACATCCGCTCCGGGAGGCCGCGTGAGCACATCAGCGATTCGATCCGCATTCTCCTTCGTCCTTCTTCTCTCTTTCGCGCGGTGCGCGTCGGTCCCGAGCGCGGACGCGATCGACAGGAACGCCGCTTCGGCAATCGCGGGCGAATGGGGAATTCAAATGAAGGAGGGAGGCCACACGGTCGAGGGAACGCTGCACTTCTCCTTCGACGGAACGGCTGTCGTCGGCTCCTATCTCGGGCGCGACGGCGAGGTCCGCGAGCTGGAAAGCGTCCGTGTCACGGGCGGCAGAATCTACTGGCAGATGGAACAGAAGACCGGCTCGATGACCGCCCGCGGCGCCATCAACGGCACGATCATGACGGGAAAAATGAAACTCCGGCAACACGACGACGGCGACGGGGTCTCGATTTCCGGCGGAGGCGGCCGGCGCGGCACCCGCGCGGCGGAGCTCTCCTTTTCCTGGACGGCGATCAAGCGAGCGGCGACCGCGAGCCCCTGATTTCGCTCAGCTCGAACGCCAGGCCTCCTCGAACAGACGGCTGAAGTTCCCGCCGAGAATCTTCTCGACGCGCCGGGTCGAATGGCCGCGGGCGAGGAGCAGGCCGGCGAGCTTTTCCAGCCGGCGCGGCTCGTTCAGATCCGGAGCGAACGTGTAGACGTCGTCGTTTTCGCCGGGGGCCCCGATCCCGGCCTTGCGCCTCTCCTCGACCGACTTGTGGAACGCCGCGACGAACGCGGGCGTGAGCTCCGTCGGCGAGATCGATCCGTCGGTTCCGATTCCCACGTGGTCCTCGCCGGCCACGTCGAGGGCATGCTCCAGGTGAGCGATCACGTCCTCGGCTTTCTGCTGGCCGTTCTTCCGAAGATACGGCATGAAGTAAATTCCCGCGACTCCGCCCTTCGCCGCGAGCGCGCGAAGCTGTTCGTCCGTCTTGTTTCGCGGATGATCGGTCAGCGCCGCGCAGCCGGTGTGGGTGAAGGCAACCGGTTTCTTCGATGCCTCGACGGCGTCGCGTGTCGTCGCCCGACCGCAATGGGAGAGGTCGATGAGGATGCCCAGCTGGTCCATCCGTTCCACCGCCTGGCGGCCGAGACGGGAGAGCCCCGCGTCGGCCGTCTCGAGGCATCCGTCGCCGATCAGGTTGCGACGGTTGTACGTGGGCTGGATGATCCGGACTCCGAGCTGGTGCAGGACCTTCAACCTCGACAGGTCCGCCGCGAACGCGACGCCGTCCTGCAGCCCGAAGACGATTCCGAGGCGGCCTGACGATTTCGCCCGGGCGACGTCGGCGAAGCTCTGGATCGACAGGAACGCGTCGGAACGGCGGGCCATTTCCGAGCTCCAGAACGCGATGTCGCGGACGATCCCCTCGAATGCCGCCGCGTCGGACGGGATTCCCACGGGCCCGACGGTGAGATTGACGCACGTCACGCCCGACGCCCGCGCGTCGTTGACGGCCGCGTCCGAGAGCGGGTGATCCGCGTCGGTCGAGAAATCGCCGGGGCCGCCGCATCCGTCCACGACGATCGATCGGCCGTAGAGATCCGTCCGCGTCCGGAGAGACGCGCCGGCAACCGTGAGCGCCGCCCCGGCGGCGCCGAGAGCGAAAAACTCCCTTCGGTCGATCGTCATTTCATTCGTCCGTTGGGCGAATTCTAAACCCTGCGGCCCGGAGCGCGGCGTGGTAATTTGCCGCCCGGACATGAAGACAGACCGCGAAATCTATTTCCGGGGCGCGCTCTGCGCGCTCGTGCTCCTCGCCGGGGCGGTCCGGTCGTTTTCTCTTCCCCGATTTCCGGCCGATCACGACGAGCGCTTTCAGATGGAGGTCGCGGGCTCCTCGCCCGACGCCTTCTGGCAGCGCCTTCGCCGGGACGCAGTCCATCCTCCCCTCGATTATCTCGTCGACCGCGCGGTGCTTTCGATTTCTCCGGCCGCTCTGGCGCACCGCGTTCCCGTCCTCGTCTGGGGAACGCTGACCGTGGGCCTTTTCGGCCTGCTCGTGCGCAGTCGCAGCGGCGGCGCGGCCGGCCTGCTCGCCGCCGCGCTCCTCGCCCTCGCGCCGTACCACGTGGCCGAGACGCGCCGCCTGCGCCCCTACGCGCTCGGCGCGCTTCTCCTCTGCCTCTCGCTCTACCTCCTCGACCGTCTCCTGCAGCGTCCGAACCTGCGCCGCGCCGCGCTTTTCGCCGCCGCGGCGGCGGGCTGTCTGTCGACTCTCTATCTCGCGGGGGTCACGCTCGCCGTCGCGGGCGCGGGAATGGCCGCCGAGTCTTCCTTCTCGGGCGACACGGAAGCCCGCGGGCGCGCGCGCCGCGGGACGCGGCTCGCGGCCGCGGCGGGCCTGTTCGCGGTCGCCGCGTTCTCCCCCTGGATCCCGACGGTCCTGCGGGCCGCCCGGCGCCCGTCCGTCGCGGCCGCGCCGGCGGAAACGGCCGCGCGCGCGGGCCGCGTGCTTTCCTATCTCGCCTTTTCCCCCAACGCCGGGTACTCGTTTCCTCCCCGCGCGCTGTTCCTCGCGGGGTTTTCGCTCGCCGTCGCGCTCTTCGCTCTGGGCGCCGCGGCGGCTCTCTCGCGGGATCGAAGCCGATGTCTCTTTTACTGGGGCGCCGGCGCGCTCCTCGCGGCCGAAGGCCTCCAGCGGATTCATCCGCACTACGATTCGTACCGCTACTTCCTTCCGGCGGGAATCGCCCTGACGGGCCTCTGGGCGGCCGGCCTCGCGAGGCTCCTGCTCGCGCGCCGGGGGCGGCTTCTCGGAGCGATTCTTCTGGCGGCCGTGATCGCGCTCGACGGGGTGTCGCTCGCGCGCTACTACCGGTTCGGCGTCTGGGACTTCTCTTCCGGAAGGACGAAGTCGACTTCGTCGGCCCTGACGAGGCCGAGTTTTTCCCGGGCGATCTTCTCCAGCTCGTACGTGCCCAGCTCCGCGCTGCGGGCGCGGGCCGACAGCGCGGCGTTCTGCGCCTCGAGAGAGGCAATCTGGCTTTTCAGGGTCCGGGACTCCTCCTGCGCCCGCCGCCAGGCGGAGGATCCCCGGTCTCCCAGCAGGAGAACCCCGAGACCGAGGGACGAGCAGAGAACGGAAATGAGGAAAGCCCTCGCGGGGCTGGGAGCGGGACGTTTCGAGGCCGCGTCAGTCACTTCATCGTCGGAAGGCGGCCGCTCCGGCGAACCTTGAAGCCGGAGCGAGCTCTTCTTCGATCCTCAACAGCTGATTATACTTCGAAAGCCGCTCTCCCCGCGACGCCGAACCGGTTTTGATGAGCCCCGATCCGCACGCCACCGCGAGGTCGGCGATCGCGTCGTCGGACGTCTCGCCGCTGCGGTGAGAGATCACGACTTTGTACCCCGAGCGCAGCGCGAGATCGATCGCTTCGAGGGTCTCGGAAACCGTTCCGATCTGGTTCAGCTTGACGAGCACGGCGTTGCCAAGCCCTTCGGCGATCCCCCGGGCGAGGATCTTCGGGTTCGTCACGAACACGTCGTCGCCGACGATCAGGATCTTCTCGCCGAGCCGCTTCGTCATCTCCTTCCACCCTTCCCAGTCGCCCTCGGCGAGGCCGTCCTCGATCGAGGCGATCGGATAGTCGGACACGAGACCGGACCAGTACTCGATCATCTGGGAGGTGGACAGGCTCTTGCCCTCGCCTTTCAGCGCGTACTTTCCTTTCTCGAAGAATTCCGAGGCGGCGGGATCGAGCGCGAGCACGATGTCCCGGCCCGGCTCATAGCCGGCGGACTCGATGCCGGCGAGGACGAGCTCGATCGCCTCGCGGGCGGACGAGAGGTCGGGAGCGAACCCCCCCTCGTCGCCGACGCCCGTCGAGAGACCTTTCTTCTTGAGCAGGGATTTCAGCGCGTGAAACGTTTCGGCCCCCGCCCGCAGCGCCTCCGCGAAGCTCGGAAACCCCACGGGGCAGATCATGAATTCCTGCGGGTCGAGCCGGTTGTCCGCGTGCGCCCCGCCGTTGATCACGTTCATCATCGGAACGGGCAGGACACTCGCTCCGGCGCCGCCGAGATACCGGTAGAGCGGCAGCCCGGACGCGTTTGCGGCCGCTTTCGCGCAGGCGACGGAGGCGCCGAGAATCGCGTTCGCCCCGAAACGGGACTTGTCGGGCGTCCCGTCGGCTTCGATGAGGACCCGGTCGATCAGCGTCTGGTCCCGCGCGTCGGCTCCCTTGAGCTCTTCGGCGATGGGGCCGTTGACGTTTCCGACGGCGCGCAGGACCCCCTTCCCGCCGTACCGCTTTCGATCGCCGTCCCTCAGCTCCAGCGCCTCCCTCGATCCGGTCGAGGCCCCGGAGGGAACGCCGAATCGTCCTTCCGCTCCGCCGGAGAGAAGCACTTCGACCTCGACGGTCGGATTCCCCCGAGAGTCGAGAATTTCCCGGGCGAACACCTCCTCAATCAGGAACATGGCGATTCATCCCTCCAACATTCCCCTTCCGAGCTTCATCAGCGAGTCGAGGTCGCCCCGACTCTGCGCTTCGGCGTAGAACCGCGCGACCGGTTCGGTGCCCGACTCGCGGAACAGCATCCAGGACCCGTTCTCGAAGAGGAACTTCATGCCGTCGATTCGGTCCGTTTTCACGACCTTCAGCGGGCCGACCCGGCCCGGAGGCGAGCTTCTCCAGTCCGCGAGCTTCTTTCTCTCCTTCTCCGTGATGGGAAGGTCGAGCCGGTCGGAGACGAAAGGGCCGATCTCCTTCTCGAGGTCGGCCTGGAGCTCGCCGATCGGGCGCCCCGCTTCCGCGACGGCGCGCGCGACGAGGGCGTCGGCCAGGATGCCGTCCTTGTCGGGAACGTGGCCTTCGATCGAGAGCCCGGCGGATTCCTCGCCGCCCAGAAGGATTTTTTCCTCGAGGATCAGCTCGCCGATGTACTTGAACCCGACCGGCGTCTCGATCAGCGGAACCCCGAATTTCCGCGCGATCGCGTCGAGAGCATGCGTCGTCGCGACGCTCCGGGCAATCCCCTTTTTCGACCCCGTGCGGCGGAACAGGTCCCAGGCGACGAGCGCGAGGATCGAGTTCGGCGACAGATAGTTTCCCTTTTCGTCGAGGACGCCGAATCGGTCCGCGTCGCCGTCGGTCGCGAGCCCGAGGCGCGAGCGGCGGCGCGTCACGACGGCGGACAGCTCGACGAGCTCTTTCGCGGAGCACTGGGGCGACTGTCCCCCGAAAAGCGGATCGGCGTTCGCGTGGATTTTCTCGACGTTCGCTCCGGCGGACTCGAAGAACGCGTCGAGGTAGCCGGCGGAGGTTCCGAACCGGAAATCCAGCGCGACGGGAAACCCGGAGAGGCTCGGCGACCCGACGCGGGACCGGAGATTTTCCAGATAGGGCGGCGCGGGATCGAACGTTTTCGGCTTCGCTTCGGCCGCCGGAGCGACTTCCCCGGCCTTCGCGATCTCCGCCTCGATCGCGGAGGTCACCTCCGGAAGCGCGGGAGCTCCGTTTCCGGTCGAGAACTTCAGCCCCTCGTAGATCGGAGGGTTGTGGCTCGCCGTGAAGTTCAGCGCCCCGATCGCCTTTCGCCGGACCGTTTCGAACGCAAGCACGGGAGTGGGCACGGCCCGATTCGAGACCTCCGCGGAGAAGCCGCGCTCCCGCAGGAGATTCGCGGCCTCCCGGGCGAAACGGTCCGCGAGAAATCGTGTATCGTGTCCGACGAGCACGAGGCCGTGAAGGTTTTTCGATTCGAGATACTTCGCGATCCCCGCGACCGCCCTTCGCGCGTTGCCGAACGTGAACTCGTCGGCGAGGACGGCGCGCCAGCCGGAAGTCCCGAAATGGATCTTTGTCGCGCCCATGTCCGAAATCTAGCATGATCACTCTGCTTCTCGTCGGTTCGCGAGAGCGCGACCCGATCGCCGCCCCGCCCTCCCTCGAGCTGCTCCGCTGTTCGACCGCCGACGAGGCGATCGAGACGCTGTCGCGCAACCGGAGAATCGACGCCGTGCTGTTCCTCGACGGCGGCTCGGCCACGGAGACGGCCGCGCTCCTCGCGGAAGAGGGCGGCTCCTGGCCACCCCTCTTTCAGGTCGGAAACTCCTCGGTTCCCGGAACCGTTCTCCCGCTCGACCCCGCGTCGGTTTTGGAGGATCTCCGGCGGCATCTCGGCGAATAATCTGGTACAGTTCGGTCGAACGCGACAATTCGGCGGCTCGCCCGCCTTGAGGAATAAGACGATGGGTGGTTGTTCCGGGTGTTCGGTCGGCAACAAATACAATTCCGGCGGCGCTTACGTGGGGATCCGCCTCAACGAAAACGAGGACGGCCGCGTTGTTTTCTGTGAAACAGCCGGTCAGAAGCTCGAAAAGTCCGCCTGGCTCGTCGTCGAATCGCCGGACAACGGGACGCTCGACTATGCCCAGGTGACGACGCTTCACCCGATCATCGCGAAGGGTTGCCAGGTCAAGGACGCCCGGCGGCTCGTCCGGCCCGCGAACGAATCGGACCTCGAAGGCCATCGTCACAAGCTCGAGCGGGAAAAGAAGATCTTCGATTTCATCCACGACCGCGCGGCGGCGCTCGCTCTTCCGATGAAGCTCGTCCGATCCCAGTTGAGCTACGACGGGCGTAAACTCTCCGTTTGTTACACTTCCGAGAACCGGATCGACTACCGGCAGCTCGTTCGCGAGCTCGTCCAGGCCTATGGATTCCGGGTGGAAATGCGGCAGATCGGAGTTCGCGACGAAACGAAAATCCGGGGCGGAATCGGGCCATGCGGCAAGACCCTCTGCTGCTCGACGTTTCTCGAATCCTTCCACCCGGTCACGATCAAGATGGCGAAAAACCAGAATCTGTCGCTGAATCCGTCGAAAATCTCCGGAATGTGCGGGCGGTTGATGTGCTGTCTCGCCTACGAGAACGAGGACGCCGCCCGCGCCTCTTGATTCCCCGGGGCCACTCCAATAGAATTTTTTAAATCGCTTTTGCGTTTTCCCTGTCAGCGCGGGCCGGAAGCCCGCCATTGAGAGACTTCAAATGCCAGACCGAAAAGGGTCGAATTCGCCGTCGCCCGAAGAGCTCGCCCCCACGACGAGGAAGCTCATCCGGCCTTCGCTCGCGGAAGTGAAGGACCGCTATCCGACCCGTCCGTTTCAGCGGAAGCAGGCCCCCCCCGAACAGACCAACGCGGAGAACTTCTACTATCTCAAGCAGATGGGATCGAAGACTCCCATGGTCGTGATGTTGAACGACGGCGAAGAGATCCACGGCTGGATCGAGTGGTACGACAAGTCCTGCCTGAAAGTGAACCGGGAAAAGGGACCCAACCTGCTCATCCCGAAGCACTCCATCAAGTACCTCTACAAGGAAAACGACGAGGAAGAAAAGCTCGGGGCGAAGTCGTCGGCCGACGGCAACCACTAGGGCGAGCGGGGACGATGCTCTCGCTGCCGGGCAACGCGAGCGGCGGGGTGTTCCGTCGGGAAGACGCAACGGCCACGGCGATGGAATTACTTCCTGGGCCGTCGCTCGGCCAACTTTTCTCGCGAAAACGTCTGAATAAAACGACTTCGGGTGAGCGGCTCGAAAAGTTACGCTTCCCTCCCGGAACACCCCGCCGCTCGCGCCGCAGCCTCAGCGCGCTCCGCGCCCCGCGATCACGGCCGGCACGGTCAGCATGAGAATCTTGAAGTCGAGAAGCGGCGTCCAGGTGTCGATGTACTTGAGGTCGAGCGCCATCCAGCGGTCGAAATCGGGAATTTCGTTGCGGCCCGAGATCTGCCACAGGCACGTGAGCCCCGGCTTCATCGAGAGCCGCCGCCTCTGCCACGCCTCGTAGCGCGAGACTTCTTCCGGCAGCGGCGGCCGGGGACCGACGAGACTCATATCGCCCTTCAACACGTTCCATAGCTGCGGAAGCTCGTCGATCGAAAATCGGCGCAGCAGCTTTCCCACGGTCGTGAGGCGCGGGTCGTTCGTCGCCTTGAAGACGGGACCCGACATCTCGTTCAGGTGGGAAATTTCCGAGAGCCGCTCCTCGGCGCCGGAAACCATCGTTCGGAACTTCAGGAGACGAAACTGGCGTCCATTCAGGCCGCAGCGCGTCTGCCGGAAAAGAACGTCGCCCGACGTCGAAAAGCGGATCGCGATCGCCGCCGCGAGCTGGATCGGCAGCGTCACGAGGAAGAGCAAAGCGCCGACCGCGAGGTCGATTCCCCGTTTCACGGCGATCAGCGCGGGGTTGGAAGGAACGGTCGTGAACGTCAGCAGCGGAACGCCGTCGAGCTCTTCGAGAACGGGATGGGCGATCACGTGCGGAAAGAGGTCGAGCGCGACGTGCGAGCGCACTCCGTGCCGCTCCGCCGCGAGCATCGCCTCTTCGAAATCCGCGAGACGCCCCCGTCCGACGACGAAAATCACTTCGTCCACGATTTCGCGAGCGAGCACGGACCCCAGGTCCGAGAGATCGCCGAGCTTCTTCCATCGCCCGTCGCGGGAAATCTCCCCTCCGTTTCCGTCGTCGAGGTAGCCGAGGACCCGAAAGCCCCAGTGGGGGTGATTCTCGAGAAACTCGCCGAGGGCCCGGGCCTTCGCCGCGGTTCCGGCGAGGATCACCGTTCGAAAATTGAATCCCCGGGCGCGCGCCTTGCGGGCGACCGCGCGGATCACGAGCTTCTCGAGGGACAGAAGGGCAAAGTCGAGGACGGCGAACAGAAAGAGAAAGGGCCGCGAAACGTCCACGCGCCGAAAAGCGAAAACCGCCATCGCGAGGATCGCGATGCCGAAAAAGACCGCTTTCGCGGCTCCCCAGATCTCTTCCCAGAGGGGAAGGGTCCGGCGGCTCCGGTAGAAACCCGCCGAGAACAGGCAGGCCGTCCAGATGGGGAGGATGACGACGAGCAGCGGCAGGTAGCGGGTCAGCGGATACAGAGGCGCGGGGAAAGCCGACGGCCAGAGAGTCCGGAAGAGCCCCCCGCGAAGCGCGTGCGCGAGCACGAACGAGGCGGCCGTGAGGGCCAGGTCCCCCAGCAGAAGCCCGCTCGCGAGAACGCGGGCCCGCTGCTTCAGCATCGCCCGTATCCGCTATCTTTGAAGGGCTCGCTCATACCGATCCGTGATGTCCTCCCATTTGTAGCGCTCCTGAACCAGGCGCAGGGCTCGCTCCGAGAATACGTTGAAGCGAGCCGGATCGTCCAGAAGGGCGCCCAGGATCGAGGAAAGGGTCTCCGGGCGCGAGGCGTCGAACGGAATCCCCGCGTCTCCGCAGACCTCGCGATTCTCGGGGGAGTCGTGGTACGCGACGACCCTGCCGGCCCCCATCGCCTCGACGAGGGCCGGGTGCGTGCCCCCGATCTCCGTCGCCTGGATGTAGGCCCGCGCGTGAAACAGGAGCTCCCGGTAGCCCTCGCCGTAGATCGCACCCGGGAAAAGAACCCGCGCGTCGGCGGCGCTCCGGACGCGGCGGATGTAGGCAGCCGCGTAGGGCGCGTCCCCGACGATCACGAGAGGAACGTCTCCGCCGACCCGGTGGTAGGCCTCGACGACCGCGAGCGCGTTGTTTTCGGGCTCCAGGCGAGACACATAGAGAAAATACCGGTTCTCCGAGAGCCCCAGCCTCCGGAGCGTCTCGCGACCCTCGGGAGGCCGCAGGTCGCCGCCGTACGGAATCATGAGCGGCTCGATGCCGAATTCCTCGCGGTAATACCGGCGAATGACGTCGGCGTCGGTCACGACCGCGTCGGGAAACATCGTGGATAGCCGCTCGGCGATCGAATAGGCGGCCCGCCCCGCGGCGTTCCATTTTCGCCGGTTCCGCTCGAGCCCGTCCACGTTCAAAAGCGTGCGCGCCCCCGACAGGCGCTTCGGAATCCAGCAGAAGGGAGCCGTGATCGCGTTGCAGTAGAGAACGGAATCGAACTTCTCCCGGACGGAATGGATCGACGACAGAAACGCGTGGACGACGGTGTCGAAGTACTTCGACCGGACGGTTGGGAGAACGACGAGGCGAACTCCCCGGTATTCGCGAAGATCCCCGCTCGTGTGGTGCGACCGGCAGTAGACCGTCACCCGATGACCCCGGGCGGCGAGCCGCGTCGAGAGCTCCTCCGCGAACGTCTCGAAGCCGCCGTAGTTCGCGGGGATCCCGCGCGTCCCGAGAATCGCGATCTTCACGGCCGCGCTCCCCGCGCTCCGCGAAGCGCGCGGACCTCCCGTCTCTTCGCGCGGAGCCGCTTCCGATTCTTCCAGAGAAACCCGAACGCGGGAAGGGACTCCCGCTCGGCGGTGAGGCACGCGCCGAGCACGACGAGGTCCCGCGCGAGCACGGACAGCGTTCGGAATTCCTCGACGGGCGAGTTGTTGATCCGAAGCAGAAACCGGTTCTTGACGGAGTGGAGGTTCGCCGTTTGCGACATCGACCGCCGCCGCTCCGGCAGATTCCGGCGGCGGTGGAAGGCGACCGCCTCGGGCGCGTACAGGCAGCGCCAGCCGGCGGAGCGGAGGCGAAGAGCGAGGTCCGCGTCTTCCCGGTAGAGAAAAAAATCTTCGTCGAACCATCCGGTCGAGATCCGGACGGAGTCGAGGGCCGCGCGGCGGTAAAAGCCCGCCGCTCCGGTCACTCCGGAAACTTCTCCCGCGGGCCGCCCGTTCGTCCGTTCGGGAATACCCGAGTCCCGGTCGAAATGTCGTCCGGAGGCGGTGAAGATCAGGCCGGTCGAATCGAGCGTTCTCGTGGCGCGAAGGTCCGCCCCTTCGGCGCGAAAGATTTTTCCCGACGCCGAACCGGCGTCCGCCGCGTCCTGCCGGTCGAGCGCGCCGCAGAGCGCCCGGCAGAAGCCGGGATCGAGCCGGCAGTCGGGATTGAGGATGAGAACGAATCTTCCGCGGGACGCCTCGATGCCGGCGTTCGCTCCCCCCGCGAACCCGCGATTGACGCCGAGCGCCAGGACGCGGGCGCCGGCGGACTCGGCCGCGAGGCGGGAACCGTCGCGCGAAGCGTTGTCGACGACGATGAGCTCCGTCGCGACTCCCGCCTGCGCGGCAGCGGCGGGCAGGCTGATCCTCAGATCGTCTTCGGAATCACAGGAAACGACGACGATCGAGACGTCGACCGCGCTCACGGATACGTCCCGGCGCGTCTCACCGACGCATCCTCGCGCGTCTCACCGACGCGACACCGCGACCGCGAGCGCGGATCGATAAGCGCGCAGGGACTGTGCCTTCGGGCGCGGATCGCCCCGCCGGAACGGCAACAGCGCGAGACGGAGCAACATGCCCGCGAACAGCAGCGCCCGGAACGCGAGCGCCGCGAGCGCTCCCGCGCTCTTCCTCCAGTAGGAGATCGCGTTCCGATAGTAAAGCGGCAGAAACCGGTCGTAGCCGAGCCGTTCCATCGCGCGCCCTCCGCCGTGCTCGAAGCGAGCCGAGGGGATGTAGAAGATCCGTCCCTCCGCGGCGAGTCTCCGGCAGAGGTCGACGTCCTCCCACCAGGCGGGGAAAAACTGGGGATCGAAGCCCCCGACCTTCTGGAACGCGGATTTTCGGACGGCCAGGGCGGCGGCGGCCGGCTGTTCGACCTCGAACGACGTTTCGCGGTCGCGGTCGAGATACCGGTCGCGCAGGCGTCCGGGGTTCCGGGGAAAGAGGCGGTCGATCAGAAGGAGCTCGCGGAACGCGCTGCCGAGGCGCGGCAGCCGGCGGAGCTGGAACTCCTCCTGGGTGTCGTCGCCCGCGTCCCGCTCGGTTGCCCCGCCCATTTCCACGAGCCGAGGAGCGACGGCGACCCAGTCGGCGTGGGATTCGAACGCATCCGCGATCGCGGGGAACGGATTGCCGGAAGCGCGCGTGTCCGGGTTCAGGAACAGCAGGACGTCGCCGCGCGCATGCGCCGCTCCGTGGTTTGCAGCGGGCCCGAACCCCGCGTTTTCGCCGAGCACGGCGATCCGGACGTCGGCCCATGCGTCGCGAACGCGGCGTTCGGGAAACGAATCGGAATGGTTGTCGATCACGACGAGCTCGATCCGGCCGGGGGAAAACCCCGATTCGCGGCGCGCGCGCGCGAGGCTCGCCACGCATTCGACCAGATCCTCTCCCGAATTCCAGGAGACGATCACCGTCGAGATCGTCTTCACTTCCCCGCGGCGGAAAAAACCGGAAAGCGCGTCAACCGCGTCGACTCGGGGCGGGTCGCGAGCGCGCGCGCCGCCGCCGCCGGCCAGACCAGGAGCGGAAGCGCGACGCCGGCCCAGCCGACCGCTCGCGCATGGGCGAGGTCCGCGCGGAGCAGGCTGCCGAGCCGGCGGCGGAGGAAGGATCCGTCGAAATTCTTCAGCAGCGTTCTCCACCGGTTCCGGGAAGTCCAGAGCGCCCGCTTCCACGGCGTTCGGCGGCCGGTCAGCGACCCCTCGTGGAAAGCGACCGCTCGCGGATCCAGGGCAAAACGCCATCCCGCGCGCGCGAGGCGAAGGGACAGGTCGACGTCCTCGTAGTAGGCGAAGAACGATCCGTCGAAAATGGAACCGCGCTCCGCGACGCCTTCCAGCGCGGAGCGGCGGTAAAGGGCTGCCGTCGCCGAAATTCCGGAGACCTCGACCGGTCCGGCGGGAGCCTCCGCCGGGTCGCGCCCCGCGAGGAACGGAATCGCCTCCCCGCGGGAGTTCCACGAGAGTCCCGCTGTGTCGACCGCCGAGCCGTCGGCCGAGAGCACGATCCCCTGCGCGCCGGCGAGGCGATCGTCGGCCGAGAGCGCCGCGGCGAGCCGCTCCGCGTAGCCGGGCGCGAGACGCGCGTCATTGTTGACCGCGAGAACGAATCGGCCGCTCGTCCGCGCGATTCCTTCGTTGACCGCGCGCGCAAACCCGAGATTCGACGAAAACGGGATCAGCCGGACCCCGGGGAATCGCCGCCGAATCTCGTCCCGTTCCGGTTCCTTCGAACCATTGTCGATGACGACGATCTCGAGAGCGGGATCTTCCTGGCCGATCAGCGATTCGAGACAGCGGAAAAGAGCGCTCCCGCCGTTGCGGTTGACGACGATGGCCGAGATTGACTTCAAAGCGTCTCCGTTGTTCAATCCGCGCTTCATGTTAGCACGCGCATTTCTGAGGGAAAACGCGGCCCGCCTCGCGCGCGAGATGCCGGAGCGCTACTCCGGCGTCGACCTCGACGGCTACGCGACTCTCGAGTCGCGCCGGCGCGAGGTCGTCACCCGGCTGGAGGCGCTGCGCCAGGACAGAAACCGCCTGACCTCGGGAAAGCAGCGCCCGTCCGCCGAGCAGGTCGCGGAAATCAAGAGCCTCAAGGAGCAGATCGCGGCGCTCGAAGAGGACGAGCGTCGCTGCGACGCGGACCTCGAGAGCATCGAAAAACGGGTTCCCAACGTTCCCGACGCGACGGTGCCGCGCGGTCCCGACGAATCCGCGAACCGCGAGGAACGGAAATGGGGAAAGCCGCGGGACTTCTCCTTCGAGCCGAAGCCTCATTGGGAGATCGGCGAACGCCTCGGCATCCTCGACTTCGCGCGCGCCGCGAAAATCTCCGGCGCCCGATTCGCGGTCCAGCTCGGTGCCGGCGCGCGGCTCGAGCGCGCGCTGATCGACTTCATGCTCGGACTGCACACGGGCGAGGCGGGCTACACGGAGATGCTGCCGCCGTTTCTCGTCAACGCCGAGTCCGCCTTCGGCACGGGACAGCTTCCGAAGTTCGAAGAGGACCTGTTCCGCACGCGGGACCTCTACCTGATTCCCACGGCGGAAGTGCCCGTCACGAATTTCCACCGCGACGAGATCCTGGAGGATTCGTCGCTTCCGCTGAGGTATGCCGCCTACACGCCCTGCTTTCGCGCGGAGGCGGGGGCGGCGGGACGCGACACGCGCGGCCTCGTTCGCCTCCACCAGTTCAACAAGGTGGAGCTCGTCACGTTCTCCCGGCCGGAGGATTCTCCCCGCGATCTCGAGCGGCTGACGGGAGACGCGGAGCGCGTGCTCCAGCGCCTCGGTCTCCCTTACCGGGTCGTCACTCTCTCGACCGGCGATCTCGGCTTTTCCGCCGCAAAGACCTACGACCTCGAAGTCTGGCTGCCGGCGCAGAACGCGTACCGCGAGATTTCTTCCTGCTCCAGCTTCACGGATTTTCAGGCGCGGCGCGCGAACATCCGCTTTCGCCGGACTCCGGACGCGAAACCGGAATTCGTTCACACGCTGAACGGTTCGGGGCTCGCGGTCGGACGAACGCTCGTCGCGATCCTGGAGAATTACCAGCGCGAAGACGGCTCGGTCGAGATTCCGGAGGCGCTTCGACCCTGGTTCGGAGGGCGGACCGAGATCACGGGACCCTGAGGGGACCCCTATGGACAAGCCGGAGCGCGGCGGCATAGGCTCGCGCGAATGGATCGGCCGGGAAAGCGCGTTCACATCGGCTCGGGCCCGAACCTCCTTCCCGGGTGGATCAACGTGGATCTCTACCCGGTTCCGGGGCTCGATTTCACGCTCGACGTGCGCAAGGGACTTCCGTTCGACAACGTCGCGCTGCTCTTCGCCGAGCACTTTCTGGAGCACCTGACGATCGACGAAGGGCTCTCTTTCCTGCGCGACTGCCGGCGAATCCTCAAGCCGGACGGCGTCCTGCGGCTCTCGACCCCGAACCTCGACTGGGTGATCCTGACGCACTACCACGGCACGTCCGTGGCGACCCAGGAAGAAGCGATCGTCGACTCCCTGCGCCTGAATCGCGCGTTCCACGGCTGGGGGCACCAGTTCCTCTACAACCGGGCGATGCTCGAGACGGTTCTGCGGGCGGCGGGGTTCGCGACGATCCGCTTCGAGAAATACCGCGAGAGCTCGATCGAGGCGTTCCGCGGCATCGAGCAGCACGAAACCTACGACGACGTCCCCGGGCTGCAGCACGTTCTCATCGCGGAGGCCCAGGGCTCCGCGGAGCCCCGCCCCATTCCCGAAGCCCTCTACGCCGAATTCAAACAGGCGTTCTTCTGAGCTGACCGCGCGCCGGCGCCCCTCAGGCCTGTTTCCCCGCGCCCGCGCTTCCTGGACATCGGTCTGGGGACTAAGATAAACCGCGTCCCCGGAGGAGTGGCCGAGTGGTTGAAGGCGGCGGTCTTGAAAACCGTTGTGCCGGAAACGGTACCGGGGGTTCGAATCCCTCCTCCTCCGCCATCTTCGGTTCCCGGCGGCGAGCAGGTGCGTCGCAGCGAGAGGATGGTCCGCGCCGGCTAGGCGAGGTCCCAGTCCGTGTGGGGCTTTTTGTTGAGCACGATGTAGTCCCAGAACAGCCCGGGATACGTCCGTTCGACGTGGTGGATCTCGCGAAAGAACGATTTCAGCAGCCGGTTCAGCCGCGGCAGGTTATACATCGGGACGGCGGGAAAATAGTGGTGCTCGAGGTGGAAGTTGGAGTTCAGGTACGCGAAGTTCCAGAACCACGACCCTTTCATGAGCGTTCCCCACTTCGCGGGATCGTCGCGATCGATGTCGTAGTGCTGGCCGAGGCGATTCAACGCGAACGCGATTGGGAAGACGAGGAAGTACGGCACGAGGTAAACGCGCGCGGCGACCGCGAAACCCGCGAGAGCCCAGACGGCCGCGAGGACGGCGAGATGGATCGCGATCGTCGCCGTCCGTTCCCGGGCGATTCTCTTTCGGACCGGTTCCGGGTACGTCGCCGTTTCTTTCGCCGCGGCGCGGAAGTAGATGACGAAAAGCGCGGGCGTGAAGTAGAGGATCTTCAGCCACCGCGCGTTGATCTTCGGCGACAGGTAATGCCGTTTCGGATCGGCGATCTCGGAGCCGAGCTCCGCGTGGTGCGTCAGGTGCCAGCGGGAAAACTGCGTGCCCGAGATGCCCGACGGAACGGCGTAGAGCGTCATCAGCCAGCGGGTCGCCGCGTCGCGCCGGCCCATCCACACGGCGTTGTGCAGCGCGTCGTGCAGCAGGACCGTGAAGTTGAAGATCGTGAAACCCGCGACGACGGCCGAGGGAATCCAGACGAGCGGATTCGGGAACCGGGCCGAGACCCACGTCGCGGCCGCGAGAAGGAGGAACTGCCGCCCCGCGATCAGGAAATGGCGCCACGGCTTTTTCTGGTGGAGCCTTTTCAGCTCGTCGTGGGGAACTTCGCGGGCGAGGCGAGCGCGGAGCTTCTCCGAGTGACGCGCCCAGTAGTGCGGCGTTTCGGGCGAAGGTTCCGGCAGGGTCGTCGCGATTCCGCTCATTCGGCGAAAATTATCTCACACCGACCCCGGTGTAATATTGCCGCGATGGCCGAGACCTCCCGGATCTTCACGTTCGACGAGGCGCGCCGCCTCCTGCCGGAGGTGCGCGAGTTCACGCGCGAATCGATCGAACGAATCGGCGCGGCGCACGCGGAAATCGAAACCTCCGAAGAGGAAGACGAGGCTGAGCGGGCCTTCGAGAGCGCGACCGCCGAAATCCTCGGCGAGTGGGCGAACAGCGTCCGGGCGCTCGGAATCGAGGTGAAGGGCCCCTGGCTCATCGATTTCGACTCGGGCTCCGGGTACTTCTGCTGGAAATGGCCCGAAGATTCGCTCGAGTTCTTCCACGGCTACGACGAAGGCTTCTCGGGACGCGTTCGGATCCAGTAACCGCTCACCTCTCCTCCATCCGGTGGCTCGCGGAGGCGTCGAGGTCCAACCCGTAGATCTTCTTGAGCTCCGCGATCTTCTTCAGCGTGTCCTTTTCGAACGGCGCCTTTCCCTCGAACGTGTGGAGGACGACGCCCTCGAGCAGGTCGCCGAGCGACAGGTCGAGGATCTCCGCAAGCGCTTTGAGGACCTTCAGGATTCGCTTCTCGATCCGGACCCCCGTCTGGACCCGCTCGACAACGAATTCGGGAACCGATTGCGCGTCTTCTTTCATCCCACTGCCTCCTCCTTCGTTTCTTCCTCGCCGCGGACGAGCTTCACAACCGCAGTATAATGATACCGTGGTACCAAAAACAAGTTGATCCATTTTCATCAGGTGGGACGCCGGGCGTATAAAGGAAACTGCGAGGAAAGGAGAACTATGAAATCGAGCAAGATGATCCTCGGAAGCATTGCCTCGGCGTACCTGGCGATCCTCGGCGTCGAGACCCTGTCCGCCAAGCCCATGTGGGTCAAGCAGGCGAAAGAGCTTGGTTATCCCGCGCAGAACTGCATGTATTGCCATACGGAGAAATTGCCGAAGAAGGAACACGCCAAAGAACAGCTCAACGATCGCGGCAAGTACCTGGTCGCCCAGATGGAAAAACACAAGGCGAAAGACGTCGACCTGAACTGGCTCAAAGATTACCCCGGCGGGAAGGAACAGAAGTAGCCCGAAGCGTCGCGTGAACGAAACAGATCCTTCGACGGCTGCCGGCGGGGTCGACGAGTCCCGCCGGCGCTGGCTTTCCGTGTTCCTCGCGACGAGCTTCGGCGCGACGCTCGTTTCGTTTCTGTACCCGGTCCTGCGATACCTCATCCCCCCCGTCGCGACCGAGCCGTCCCTCTCGGAGATGGAGCTCCCGTTCAAGGCGTCGGAGCTCCTTCCGAACTCGGGCCGGATCGTTCCGTTCGGGGGAAAACCGGTCCTCGTGTTCCGCACGCTGGCCGGAGACGTCAAGGCACTCACGGCGACATGCACGCACCTCGCTTGCACGGTTCAATACAGGGCCGAACGATCCGACATCTGGTGCGCTTGCCATAACGGAACGTACAACCTGCAGGGAGTCAACGTCTCCGGCCCGCCACCGCGGCCCCTGACGGCCCTCAACGTCTATGTCCGGGGAGAAAAGATCGTCCTCCGGCGGGCCTGAAAACCCGCCGGGACCGCTCGCGAACGTGCGCCGCTGGGCCGACGCATCGCTCGGCTTTGACGACATCCAGCACCTCGCGGCGAAAAAAGAGATCCCGATCCACCGTTACACGTTCTTCTATTACCTCGGCGGAATGGCCCTTTTTCTCTTCCTCGTTCAGGTCGCGACCGGAATCCTCCTCCTGCTGTACTACCGCCCGAGCTCCTCGGAGGGGTTCGAGAGCGTCCAGTACCTGATGGCGGATGTTCCCTTCGGATGGCTGATCCGCTCGATCC